>JAFEAQ010000011.1 GCA_018266295.1 Bdellovibrionales bacterium
GAATATTTACCGGATCTTTACAGGTCTTTGACAGGGCCTAGGACTAACTATCGAACAGTTTATTGCGGTCGATGTGGTAAGGTCGTGCCAGAACACTTCAGAAGCCCGACCTTGCCTTGAGGAGAACCCGAGATGGTATTGGGTTTGCTTTGAGTGAGAGGATGTTAAAGCCCCGTCGATTTCAGAGCGATCAACGATTTTTCCATCTAAATTCCGGACTGAGCCCCCGGACATGGCGGACAACAAAGCCCCACGAGCGCTGGAAAATCTTCTGCCAAGCTCTGAACAACATCCAATTCCGCAGCGACCTCGCCGCCCACGCCTTCGTGCTAATGGACACGCACTTTCATATTTTATTCTCCACCCGTTCGATGAAGGAGCGCGCACTAGCAGAGGAATTCCACCAGCATCTGAGTGCGCTCTGCAATTGCACATGGGACGCACTGGAAGTGCCGCTATACTGCGAGTCCATCCTGAGCGCCGAGTACTACAAGCGAGCCTACAAGTACATCTACCGAAACCCCGTCGAAGCGGGAATGTGTTCGCGCGCGGAAGACTACGAATTCAGCAGCCTACGCGGCCTCCTAGGCCGGGTGAATCTGCAAGTGCCAGTGATCGATAATATGGGTTTGATCTTTGGCCCGAAGAAAATACTGACGTGGTTGAATGAGAAAGAAGAGGAGCCTCAGCTCCCCTTCATTGATACTAGTACTTAATGATAAAGTTGACGTAGGCGTTTCTAGGGCGAGTTTCACTGCCACCATCAGCCGCGGTGTAAACTGAGCCACCAACACCACCATTACCAGGCTTATTCAAAAATTGTGCAACATTGTTAAATCCGCCAGTTCCTGTATAACCATTTGAACCCTCTGTAATATAGTGAGAGTGCGACTTGTATGCCTCTGCCTGAATAGATCCAACGGAAGCGCCAATGTTTCCACCACTATTCATTGCCGAACGAGAACTATAGTTTGGATCTTTTGTTGCGTCTGACGTTGCACCTCGCAAGAACTGCCCTCTTAAATCTGGAACGTTGAATGTGCCGGTTGGGTAAGTCCCTGAACCCCCATATGCATACTTTAACGTTGATGGATCCCAGAGAGCTTGAGCCAACTCAGGATAATCAACAGCATTGTAGGAAGCGCCATTGCACAGCAAATATCCTGCTGGTGCCGTCGTACCGCCAAACGCAGAAATCACACCCGCAGGAGTTGAAGCTTCACTGCTCAGTAACTCAATCCAAGCACCATTAATTCTTGCCCACAAGCCCGGTGTTTTTGGACCACTATCTGGCTTTTGATAGACGATATCGCCATCGTGAGCATCAGCTACCTGATCCACATCTTTCACAGTTGGCGCACCAAAGTTTAAGCTCTTAACGCCATACTGATTTGCCAGCACGATTCCACTACAAATCAAAAGACCTGCAGACATCATTATAATTTTCTTCATAAATCCTCCTTGAAATAGATTTGTCAGGAGAACATATAAACGTGTTTATAAACTAACAATGTTTATTTTAGAGCGTTCGAAAAACTAGACGTTTTTTCGCAAACGCAGCATGCCCATATTTTCAACAACATAGGCATACTGAAATTTATAAAAGTATTTAGAAAGTTAAGAGCTTAAAGACTTTTTTCCCACTCGAAGGTGGTTTTACAGATGAGATCGATGTTGTCGCACTTAGGTTTCCAAGCAAACGCTTTTTGCGCCTTGGTAGAATCAGCAACAAAGCCGACAGGATCCCCTTCGCGACGAGCGCCCTCTTTAACGGCAAACTGCTTTCCAGAAACTTTTTGCATCGCTCTGATTACATCACGAACAGAAAAGCCGTGGCCGTAACCGACGTTATAAATATGAGAAGCACTTTCTTGATTCAAAGATTCCAACGCTAGCACATGTACATCTGCTAAATCATCGACATGAATATAGTCACGAATGCCTGTGCCGTCTGGGGTTGGATAATCAGTACCAAAAATTTCAACATGATCTTTTTTGCCAGCGGCGACTTCGCCCGCAACTTTAATCAGGCTTGTGGCCCCCGCAGTTCGCTGTCCGTTATTTCCTTTCAACGAAGCCCCTGCCACATTGAAGTAACGAAGAATCACATAGCGAAGATCGTGAGCATTCGCTCCGTCTTGAATCACTCGTTCTGACATCAACTTGCTGGCGCCATACGGGTTCAGCGGTGCCGTCGGCACATCCTCAGTTACAAGAAACTCTTTGGGATTTCCATAAACTGCTGCTGTTGAAGAGAAAATAAACTTATTAACACCGGCAGCCTTACAAGCCTCAAGCACACGAATCGTTCCGAGCACATTGTTCTCATAGTACTCTAGAGGCTTTTCCACAGACTCCGGTGCTACCAACTTTGCAGCGAAATGAATAACGCCTTCAATTTGGTGATCACGCAAAGCTTTAGCGACGAGTGCCATATCTCTGACATCGCCAACAACGAGAGGAACACTCTCAGGTACTGCAACTCGAAACCCTGTCGACAAGTTATCAAAGACAACCGGATAATGTCCTGCTTCGATCAGTTTTTGAACTGTATGGGAGCCAATGTAACCAGCTCCACCAGTGACAAGCACTTTCATACTATCTTCCCCGTCCTAAAACCACGACGCTGATGGTTTTTAAAACAATGATGAAATCCAAAAAGAGAGAATAATTTTTAATATAGAAAAGATCGTACTGAAGTTTTTCTTTCGAGTCTTCAACGCTGGCCCCATAAGGATAGAGCACTTGAGCCCATCCTGTGATTCCAGGGCGAACAAGATGGCGAAGATTGTAGAATGGAATTTGTTTCTCGAGCTCTTTATTAAATTCAGGTCGCTCCGGACGAGGACCGATGAAGCTCATATCACCGCGGAAAACATTCCAAAGCTGAGGGAGTTCATCCAAACGTGTCAGGCGGATAAACTTACCGACGCGAGTAATGCGAGAGTCATTTGTGCTGGCCCATTTCGCGCCATCCTTCTCAGCATCAGTGCGCATTGAGCGGAATTTATAAATCACGAAATCTTCGCCATCAACACCCGTACGAACCTGGCTATAGACTGCAGGACCTTTGGATTCGAGCTTCACCGCAATGGCGGTTAGAAGCATGAATGGCCAAGTTACTAATAACAAAAGCGAGGACAGGAAAACATCAGCCAGACGCTTAATACGAAGCCCTACGGGGTTGTGAACAAGGCCGAAGCCCTCAGAAAGTACAAACCAATCATGCTCAAGATAGTAGATCGGAACTTTTCTCCAAGTGTTCTCATAAAAGAGCGAAAGATCTTGCACAAACTGTCCTGAGAAGCGTGCTTGCATTAAAGTCGGTCCAAGCTCCTGATTTAACTCCTGAGAAGTCGTTGCAATCACAAGGGAGTGCCAAACTTTTTCGAGTTGTATCTGCAACTCCTTCCACTGAGATTGGGCAAGAATAGTAATTTTGCCTGCAAAAGAGTTCTTTTTCAGATCCTGCAGAAGCTGTTGGTGAATTTTATCATTCACAACGAAAAGCCAATCCGCATTTGCCCGAATCTGTTGGTAAGACTTCATCAGAGCCAAACGGTAAACGGCCGAAACTATATAGAAACCTGAAAGACTACCTAATAGGACACCACGCCCAAAGAGGCCCGTACGATCTTTACTCAGCAAATAGTTGATCAAGATAACTGATATAAAACTGATGACTACTGCGATCGCTTGGCGAAATAAAATGGTCCAGGGCTTGAGATCACGGTCCAAATCATAGCAGCCAAAGATATAAAGACCCGAAAGCGTCAGAAAAGTAACAAACCAAAGCCCACGCGTTTCGAGAACGGCAGAGTCGATGGCTCCAATACGCAAATAATAAACCAATGCACTGATAGCCAAAAAGACAAAGGCATCCCAAAGCATGATGAGGGATTTAGATTTTGGAGTCAGCGAGGGCCTAATCTTTAGCATAGACCGAATTTAATGGGATGCGGCGAACAATGCAAGCTCTGTTAGCCCAAATACTTCTTACGGATCTTCAAAATATCACGGAAAACACGCAGAATTTCTTTATAAACCTTCACCTTAGAGCCTGGTACGTCTTCCCATTTACGGAGAGGGTATTCCACCAGAAGTTTGCCTTTAAGACGCAGCATAATCTCGACGTCAAAAATCCAGTTACTGAGGAAGCTTTCACCGAATGCAGTTTCAACATGCTCCATACGGAAGAGCTTTGCCCCACATTGGGAGTCATAAGACTCCACCTTAAGGAGAATCCCTATAACCGTCGCAAACCCACGCCCCAGATAGTGACGTTTTGTTGAACGTATAATTTTACTACCAAGGCGATACACGCGGCTTCCCCAGATAGAATCGACTTTTTCTGAGTACATTTTCGAATAGAGCACCATATTAGGAACTTCCCAAAGAGGCGTCGCCAAGTCAGCGTCCCAGAACCCTACCCAATCGGCTTTTGACAAAGTCGGATGTTTTGCAACATGCAGCATGCCTTCACGAACTGCGGCCGCTTTACCACCGTTCTTAGGACAACGGTGGACGTGAAGGTTTGACTTCCCCTGGATGAATTTTTGAATCATCTGAACGGTATTGTCTTTAGACCCGTCGTCGACAAAAACAATCTGCATTTCCCCCTGAGCACCTTCTTCAAAGGCTTCAAGATCCAAGCGTTTCTCTTCGTTATAACATGGCACAACAAGAACAATCATAAGGCTCTCTATCGATGTTATTAAGGCGATGACTTGTTGATCTTAGCAGTTGAACTTCGCAATTGCCTAGACCAAAATCAGCTTCACAAGACTTCACGGCTTAGGATTTAAAAATGTCTACGAATTCAGCAAAAATATCTCACGTCACCGGCATTCTTTTGCTTCTGTTTGCGATTTCAACCCTGGTTTCCCAAAGCTTGATGGATTTGTTTTCCACGCTTTTATGCCTTTATCTAGCTTTTCAGTGGCTTATGGCTAAAAAGCAAAACCGTGACTTTCAGGCTGTTCAAAAAATGGGTTTCGATTGGCTCTGGCTTGCGTGGTTTGTGGTATGTGCAATTGGCTTTGCGCTCAATCGACCTCCTCCTCCTGAAACTCCTGAAAATTTTTGGATGGCTCGGCTTGTTGAGTTTAAGTGGATCTTCATCTTGTACTTTATGGTGGGCGGACTTCATCTCGCGAAATTTAAAGAAGATTCTATGAAGTGGTTCAATGGGGCCGTTCTCCTCTGCTCTGCCTACGCGATTGTAGATTATTTTCTTCAGGTACAAAATGCGACGCCGACGGATGATGTTCGTTTAGGAGGGCTATTTCAGTTCTCGATGACATATGCCCACTCTTACGGAATTTTCTTTTGTGCTCTTTTGGGACTATTCTTTGAAATTAGCAAAACTTTGCCACCCAAAAAGAGATTGTTTTATCTATGCACACTCATCGTGCTTGGCTTATCGGTACTCCTGACTTACACGCGTGGAGTTTGGATTGCTGCTTTTGTGTCCGTGATTGCAATTAGCTTTTTATGGCGTGTTAGAAACGGGTTCATCGCTATCATCGCTTGCAGCCTAGGCGCTGCGGTTTTGTATTTTGCGGTTCCTTCAGTCAAAAACCGCGTGGACTTTACAGCAAAAATTGCCGATGCCAGCACGGCAAAGCAAACTTATGACTCTGAACGCGTGGTTCTTTGGAAAACCAATCTGATGATTTTCAAAGATCACCCTTGGTTTGGTACCGGCTATGGTCAAAATAAATTTCATCTTCACGAGTACTATGAAAAGCAAGGGCTTCCAAAAGATCAATTCATCGGGCATGCCCACAATCAATATCTACACTTGCTAGCGGGAACTGGGGTTCTCGGACTGCTATGCTACTTAGGACTCTTAGGAACTATGGCAGTGATGACCCTAGTCGCTTTTTTAAAAATCCCAAAAGAGAATTTATTTTATAAAGGTTTAGCTCTTGGCGCTCTCGGCGGGCAGATCTGTTTTGCAGTTGGGAGCCTGACTGAATCAAACTTTGAACACTCCAAAGTTCGCTTCGCGATTATGTTCATGTGGGCGATCGGCCTTTGGCTCTGGCAAGAAACCAAACAGAAAAAAGCACTTCCCTAAATTTGCACAAAACCTCAGCATGATGCCCCTCCGCCAAAAGGTCCGGACACATCGCGCGCGCCTTTAAAATAATTGTTAGTTTATAAATAAATTAATATTTTACCAATTCAACAAAACATCTAAGGAAGGATGACTGTATGAAAAATGTTTTTGGTAAAACGACTCTTATGATTGCTATGGGTCTAATAGCACTCTCTGCGAACGCAGGCCCTTATCGACCGATGATTGGTTCGGGCTTTTCTGCTCCGAATATTAATGGCGAGGGTAATGTTTCAAATGCTCAGCCCGGAGACATTATCTATGATACAGGCGATGGGGCATTCAAAGGCTATGATGGATCTGCTTGGCAACCTTTTAGTGCAAGTACTGCGACATTTACTCCGCCTAAAGTTACGGTCCTCACCTCAACCTCAAGCTCTACCTTCAATACAACAGGACAACCGCTCTATCTAAAAATTCGCATGGTAGGTGGAGGCGGCGGAGGCGCTGGCGTTGGCACAGGAACAACCGGTGGAGACGGTGGAAATGGGCAAGCAACTTCGTTCGGCCCAATAGCAACACCATCTTTGTTCACAGCTAACGGCGGACATGGAGGCACTCATAATGGCGGCCCAGGAGGCTCTGGTGGCAGCGTCTCTGTCCCTGGAGGGATCAATGGATTCGGCAGAATTGGCGGCTATGGAAGTGCTGCGATTCAATCAAATATTTCTAATGTGTCAGCTGCTGGTGGCGGCGGAGCAGCCTCTCCACTCGGAGGCGCCGGAGGTGGTGCTGCAGCCTCTAGCCAAGGCGTCAGCGCTCAGGCCAACACAGGATCAGGAGGCGGAGGTGCTGGAGCTCTGAATGCGACAAATGGAGCTGCCGGAGGTGGAGCAGGTGGATACATTGAAGCCACTATTTCTACCCCAGCTTCATCTTATACTTATGCTGTAGGTGCCGGCGGCTCTGTTGGTAGCTCCGGCACAAGTGGATTCACAGGAGGAGCCGGAGCAGACGGCGTCATCATTGTTGAGGAATACTATCAGTAGTAGATAGGTTTTAAATATAAAGACGCCTTACAGGCGTCTTTATATTTTTCATCTAATTCTTACCCAACGCACTCTGTAAAAACCTGCTACCGATTGGTTAATCCAATCGGTAGGATCTTTCTCAAGCTCTGAAAAAAACAAAGTCTCCGGTCTTTGCCGAAGTGGCTCAAATACTATCTCAGAATTAGGATTCGCACTCTCTAGAACATCGATTCTCTCTTGTTGTTGCAAAGCATAGTCCCTAGCTCTAAATAAAAGATCTGCCCAAGCAACCCCATGATTGCTGACCACAAAAAAGCTTAATAACAAAAGCACTACTTGAGTATTTCTTCCTAACCAATTTGGCAAACGTTGATAAAAAGATAAGAACTGACCGTTCTTTGCCCAAATCCACTGGCAATACATGCAAAGAGTGAACAGAACGTATATAAAGCAAAGAATATTCATCGCCCTTCTTGGCGGCGCCCCTCCAATAGCCCAATGAGCAGGGGCCAAAAATAAAAAAACCAAACTTAAGAAGAAAAATAAAGTCAGCCAACGAGTTTGCTTAGTGTAAAAACCTGTAGGCACTTTCCCCTTCACCTTTTCGATCTCCGGAATCAGCAACCAAAGGAAAAGTAACAACGGTATTTTCAGATACCTGATGAAAATCTCAAAAAAAAGCCCCAACGGTCTAAAAAGAGTAAAGAGAACGTCATGATTTCCTTGAAATTGAGACGAACGAACAGCATTCCCTGGAGCTTTATAGACAAAATAAAAACTGAGAAGACCCACAAAAAAAGGAAACAACAAAGCGGCATCAATACGTTTCATTTTTTTTGCAAAAAATATTTCGATAGCAAAAATAAAATAAAGCCAAACCAACACCAGAGTTTCGTTAAATCCCGCCAATAAGAAGGAAATAACTGAAAGCATAAACGCAAGAATCCATTTTTTTTCTTCTAAGTGAACTTGAGCGAGGCCATTAACAATCGAAATTTTTCTCACTCTCAGATAAAGACCTATTCCCAGAAGGAATACAATAAATGCATAAGTGTAGTTCACAACTCCGGCATACCAATGAAATGCTTCAGAAATACTCGGCATCTCCGACAAAAAAACTGTCGTAACTAAAATCGAAAATCCCAAACTTGTTTTTCTATCTAAAAGATTTATCGTCAAAGAGTTTAAAAACCATATGCAGACACCGAACAAAAAAGAAAATGTGGTTATGCCAATGAGCTTGTAGCCTACATAGGACTTAAAAGTTATCGGGCTTACGCTTAGGACCGCTGTTGAAACAAACCTGCCAGACCATTGGGTGTACCAATCAACTTGCGCTTGCCAAAAGCCTTTTTGGAGCATTGGGACCGCATAAGTAAAATCATCTGCACTAGGAAAGTTAAAAAATCCCAGAAATAGATAAGGAGTGAGGACACACAAACATAAGGTAACAACTTTTTTCCAATACATACTCGTGCCTGTTAGATTAGACATTTCAGGACTTAAATATTTCTAGCGCCTGGGCATTGAACTTTTCAATAGTAAACTGCCGAGCAAATTCATATCCCTGAATTCCTAGATCTCTATTTCCATACAGCAAATCAACAGTTTTCTTAAGATCCGCAGGATTTGAACAAATTCCCTGCCCTCCTCCGGCAAGGAGTTCCCCCATGCCGCCGGATCCAGAACCAATGACTGGAGTTTTTAACAGCATCGCTTCATGTGCCACGCGGTTCCAGCCTTCCTTAAATTGCGAGTATGTAACAACAAGACCCGCAGCCTTCATCAGGCACAAATAATCACGATGTTTCAGTTTTAAATTCAGAACTGGAAGGTCGATGTCACTATTTCCTGAGGTGATTAAGAAATAGTCTGTATCTTTAAGCGCTTCGTAAACCAAGTCAGCACCTTTTTTCTTCTGTGCATTTCCAATATAGACCACTTTTTTACCATGCAGCTGATAGCGCTCTTTAAAGGCATCAACTTCATTGTCAGAAATTTCAAACTGTGACAGATCAAAACTACAATAAAGCAGCTCAATATTTTTAAAACCGAGTCCGGAATAAAATTCCTGCCAATATTTAGCAATTACAATTATCTTGTGAATATTATTTCGGCTCGAGATCATCGATTGAAGGCCCCAAGAATGATGCAACTTCACCAACGGATGCGAATAAGCTGTATCAAAATGGTAGGCTATAACAACTTGCTTCGGTTCTGGTCCAATAAAGAATGTATGATTCATTGGCCGCAAAACATAATCAAATTCCATCCCTAGACGTTGGATTTTCTTAAGATTATAGATATATTTTGGCAGGCCTGCGATTTTTCCTAAACTAGGGTCTACGGGATTAAAAGTAGATACCGTATGCTGTTGCTGCAGAGCTGCCTCAAGCTCATCCTCATAAAGGTCCCCGCCGTATTTTTTTGTTGTTCCGATAACTCTTAAAATTGAGGACATTTTATACCCGCGCTTAGTAAATTAAAAAACTAAATGTATGCATAGAGTTGCGCTGGCGCAACATTCTTTCTTGATTGACGACACCAGCTTAAGCTCCCATCATAAAACTACTTTTTGCTTACAAGAGGATTTATGGTTAACTCTGAAATCGATCATCAAATTAAGTATCTATCTCAGCGATTTAGTGCCGGCGTCGCGAGAGAAAATGAAGCAAACGCCTCATTTGCAAAAGACCATTCTTTCTTTGTAGAAAACTGCAAGTCACCGATGGAATATTATGAAGATGGGGTCTCCAACGCATATATTGAATACCCTGAGTTCTTAAAACAATATCCAGGTAAAAAACTTAAAATATTAGATATTGGAGTTGGACGCGGCGAGTCTTCGGTGTATCTAGCATCGCTTGGACATCAAGTTTTCTCGATTGAACCAAGTAAAGACTTTTGCAGGCTCATAGCTCAAATAAAAAATAAATTCTCACTCAATATCACCCCAGTCTGCAGTGTTGCTGAAGAAATGGGTCAGCTCAATGAATCCAATTTTGACTTAGTGATTTTCAACTCTAGCCTCCATCATTGCGACAATCCTGACATTGCTTTGCATCAAGCATATTTGATGCTTAAACCAAATGGAAAAGTCTTCTTAAGCTCAGAAATTCAGCTAAAGCCTTGGGTCAATAAAAGCGCGTGGTATCGACGCCTGGAAACTCATCCCGAGGAAATGGGACACTACGGCGGAAATGAGCACGCCTATTTCAATTGGGAGTATTCTCGAATGCTCAAAGGAGCAGGTTTTCAAAAGGTGGACACATTTCCATCTGTTCAGTTTTTAAGGCCACTTGTGAGAATTGCACTCGAGCTTAAATCAGACCGCTATAATCCTTTAAAGGGAACCGCTGGTTTTAAGTATTTTCTTAGGATCATGTATTATTTTGCAGCAAGTGTCGTTGCAAACAACCATTGGCTTTTTCAACCACTCGCAAAATTGTCTCTTCTGCCCGGCCAGTATGTGGGAGAAAAGCTTTAATTTGTTAAAAATGCGGCAGCCCTTATTATTTTATTGATACTCCGTACCAGGTAACACTATTATCAGCTCGAAGTTGCCTCCGAGAAAAATCAAACTGAGAGTTCCAACCCAATGGTCAAATCGGGTTTAAATACATCAATATATAATCAAATTAAGACTGAGATTAGTGAAGCCTACCGTTTCCGTTACGTTACATTAGCTTTTGTATCAACCAATTTGAAGCTGCGCTATCGCAGGTCCTCTCTTGGATTCATTTGGACCGTCTTAGCACCTATGCTCCACTACATTCTTATTGGGTGTGTTTTTACGTTGTTAATGTCTCAAAGAAGACCCGACTATTTCGTATATTATTTTTCAGGGGCACTTTTTTTTGCGATTATTGCCGGAGTTTTGAACAAAGCACCAACGATCTTTATTGCCAATGAACACTTCATTAAAAAGATCTATGTTCCTAAGTTAACATTTGTAATGAATGTCGTGAGTATAGAAGTCGTTAACTTCTTCCTGTCGGGCACGTCACTTATTGTTCTTGGTCTTATAATTGGTAAGTTTACTCCATCTTTTTATGTTTTTCTCTCTTTCGTACCGGTGATCCTTGCAGCTATGGCGCTTTTGGGACTTACGTGCATTATTAGTGTCGCAAGCGTATATTTCCGTGATTTCATTCATATCATCCCTGTTGTTGTGCAGGCCGCTTTCTTTGCAACACCTATTGTTTATGACGAAACAATGATTCCTCAGTCTTACCATTGGCTCATCTACTACAACCCAGTCTATTACTTCTTAAAAATGTTTCGAATGCCTCTTTTAGAACAGGCGGCGGCACCAATAAATTACTATATTTTCGGCTTCAGCTTTTCAGCTGTGTGTCTTATCGTTGGCCTTTTAACCGTTAAAAAATTCGATAATCGAATCGTATTTAAGCTCTAGATTATGCAAAATCACACTCCGGTTTCCATAAAACTAAATGATGTTTCTCTCGTATATGATCTTCATCACGATCGAACTAACAATCTCAAAGAATACATAGTCAATTTGCTTTCTCGACGCTCTTACGTCGATAAGCGCAAAGATGTATTGCATGCCTTAAATCATATCAATTTGGAGATTAATGAGGGCGACAGACTCGGAATTATTGGACTTAACGGAGCTGGGAAAAGCACTCTTCTTAAAGTCATTTCTGGAATTTTAAAGCCAACCTCAGGTGAGATCATTGTTCATGGCCATGTTCAGCCACTGATTGAGATAGGTGCCGGATTCGACCCAGAATTCACAGGACGAGAGAATATCTATTTAAACGGCTATATGCTCGGATTTACAAAGAAGCAAATCCAAGCAAAAGAACAAGAAATTATTGATTTTACTGAGCTGGGCCACTTTATTGACACCCCCATAAAATACTATTCCTCCGGAATGTCGGTACGTCTTGCCTTTACAATCGCAACAATGATCGAGCCGGAAGTTCTTGTTTTCGACGAAATGCTCAGTGCTGGAGATGCCGTATTTATTCAAAAGGCACAAAAAAGGCTGAACGCAATCTTAGATAAAGCCAAAATTATTGTCTTAGTTTCTCATGATTTAAACATGATCAAAAATCTCTGCAATAAAGCCATTGTCGTGAATAAAGGCGAAATACAGTTTTTAGGCCCTACTCAAGAAGCTATTGATCTATACTTAAAAAATACGATCCAATAATCATCACGCGAGATATTTAATAGGCATTGCGTTCAGCAAATTCTTTGACTAGATTTGTTGAATTCCTATGAGTTTTCAAAAAATTACGAATTTTTGCATTAGAAATTCGACCTCTCTTCTATACGCTTTATTCATAGTCTTCATCATTTTTAATGAAGTAAATTTATATAAATTTTTGCTCCAGCTGCCGAGGCCTCAGATCTCAGTCCTCAGCTTTGCACAACGATGTGTATGCTATGGCTCCTTTGCTTTGTTTTTATATTTAAGTCGTCGCAATAAGGGCCCACTCCTCAGAGTTTTTAGCCTAGCACTGGGCCTAACTAGTCTTTTTTATGCCGAACGGCTCATTCAGCCTTACCTATTCCAAGACGATTATTATCATTACTTAGCAATTATCCGAGGTCATTTTTTCGATGGTCTTTTCATTCCATTTGTTGACCACGTTTCTCCCATTTGGCGTTTAGTTCAGTTTCTGAACCTCAAGGCTTTTGGCACTTATTTTGGTATAGCCACTTTACCATTTATCGGTGCCACTATTATGGCACTTTCTGCGACGGCTCTTTACTTTTCGCTTTCAAAATTAAAAACAGGTTATGCATTGCTCTTCACTCTGTTGCTGATCTCATATCCTGGCTATCGCAGTATTCTATTTTGGATCAGTACAAATGCCATCGCTCTTAGTTCTATTTTTGGCATTTTCACGCTTTATTTCAGTCAAAGATTTTTAGAAGACAAAGAACCTCAACGGAAACACCTAGCATACATATTCTTCCTCTCGTGCCTGAGTTTTTTCTCTTGGACCACTGGCCTCGTCTACCCCATATTTGTAGCCTCAATCGCAGTATTTAATTTTATTTTTAAGACATTTTTCGACAAAGATTTTAATTTTAAAAGAAATTTAAATGTTTTCGTCGCGTCGACCGCAAGCCTGGGTATTTTCACCATCACTCGCATTATCTCATATAAGGTATATACGCCAAAATTCACTACGAATTTGCTCTGGATTAAAAACGGACTTGAACACGGCTATGAGCAAAACTTTTTCCGCCCATTCGTTTGGCCTTTCCTTTCTGTTATCGACAGTCTTCTGCTTAGAGGAGGCTTTAACATCGAGCAAGATTTCAACCGTTTTTGGTTTCTTCTTGGATCGGGAGTCGCTCTTTGTGCTCTCGTTTACCTTGTAGGTTTTGCCTTCAAGAACAAGTATCTCATTTATGCATACAATTTTGCCTTTTTGAGCTTCGCCGTCGTTTTTGTAAAAAGAGGAATGGGTTCCATCTCTCATACGGGAATGCATGGATATACATCGTATGCGATTCAAAACGACTGGTACCGAATTTCGGCTTGGGCCGGAGTGTTGTTTTTTTTAGCTCTGGCACTATCAAGAGTCACGAGTGAAAAACTCAAAAAAACCTTTAAAAAAACCCTTGTTGGTATATTGGTCGTCTTTATGTACTATTCACTCCATTTCTCAACGCGTGTGAATCATCTCGCCGACATTAATCTGGCAAACTCCTCTCAATGGGCCGCTGCAAAATGCGTTAGCGAGCTCCCCTGGCCACCTGCCTATTTTTATTACGCATCTGCTAATATTTTTGCCCCTATGAGAGGGGCAAACCCAGGTAATTATTGGTTAGGATACGAGCCTTCTTGGTTTGATATTGCAGCAGCTGGAAACAATGCAGACATTAAATTTGATATCAACAAGAGCAAACAGCTCATAAATGACATCAATCACAACTGTTCTGAAGATTATTTAAATGATTTATCTAAAAAATATGCATTTTCGACCAGCAAATATAGCTCAGAAATGGCTGATGAAGCGGTACAACTCCAAATAGAAAAACAGCAGAATCTAGTAAACGCACAGCTTCCAAATTCACCTAACTCCTGCCCTTGGAGCCGCTATCAATTATTGGAGATTAAACTATCCCCTATTAGACATAATACAAATTCTCAGATATCAATATCGCTTGAGAAAGAGATTAATTTTAGCTTTGAGCTAGCTGCTGAAGAGAAGCTCCTTACATTGGATTTAAGGGTGCTACCGCCCGACAACCAGTGTAATAAAAACTTAGCTTTAAAAGTCCAGCCCGATGACTATGAAATATTGAGTATAAAAGCTATCAGGTATTTAGATAAGGATTAAAATGAATACATACGATATCAGTAAGATGACAAAAGGATGGTTCATTGGCGATTTCCAGCCCAATGTTTTTCACTCTAAAGATTTTGAAGTCGCAGTAAAATACTACAAAGCTGGCGATAAAGAAGGAAAGCATCTTCATAAAATTTCGACAGAATATACGATGATAGCAAGCGGTAGAGTGAAAATGAATAGTATCACTTACGCGGCCGGCGCCATTATCGAAATTCAACCAAATGAAGCAACTGACTTTGAGGCTCTAGAAGACACTATTACTGTTGTTGTAAAAGTCCCAAGCTCTCAAAATGACAAATACCTGGTGGAGAACTAATCATGATCAATATCGTAATTCCAATGGCTGGCCGTGGTAGTCGTTTCGCACAAAAAGGCTATACTCTTCCAAAACCTCTTATCGGCGTTCACGACATCCCTATGATTCGCTTGGTAATTCAAAACCTGACCCCAAGCGAAGATCACAGATTTATCTTCCTAGCCCTTAAAGAGCACATTGATCAATATGGCCTGAATGAAAAACTCAAAGATTGGGCTGGAAAGCAATCTATTATTGTTCCAGTAACGGCAGTTACTGAAGGCGCCGCTTGCACCGTCCTCCTAGCAAAAGAATATATTAATAACCAAGACCAACTCATGATTGCTAATAGCGACCAATGGATCGATTTTGACATTAATGACTATTTGAAAAAAATGTCGAGCGAGAAACTCGATGGTTTGATCATGACTATGTTCGCGGATGACCCTAAATGGTCATTTGTAAAAATGAGTGGACCTCTTGTCACTGAAGTTGCAGAGAAAAAAGTAATTTCAAATGAAGCAACTGTTGGTATCTATAACTTTAAACATGGTTCAGATTTCGTACAGTATGCTGAGCAGATGATCGATAAAAACCTTCGCGTGAACAATGAATTCTATGTTGCCCCTGTCTACAACGAGCTCGTTGAAAAAGGCCAAAAAATCTCTATCTACAATATCGGGTCTGAGTTTGACGGTATGTACGGGCTTGGTATTCCAGACGATCTGAATAAATTCTTAGCTTCAAATATCTCTCAAAAGGCGATTGAAAGAATATCTCGATGACTGAATCCCTGAGTCTCGTTATTCCCCTTTGGAATGAAGAAAAAAACATTCCGTCTCTCATCGAGAGCATTCAAAACAGCGGGCTCTCACTCAGTGAGAACTTCGAGCTCATATTGGTGAATAATGGTTCTCAAGATCAAACTGGTTATCTAATAGATCAAGCTGCCAAAACAAGACCTTGGATTCATAACGTACATCTCGATAGAAATCTAAATTATGGTGGTGGCATCCAAGTCGGTATCGAAAAGAGTAAAAACAATTTTGTTGGTTTTATTCCTGGAGACTTACAAGTCGCACCTAGTGACGTTGTCGTTCTCTGGGAAACTTGCCTAAATATGATAAAAAATGGGCAAAAAGAATTTTTAGTAAAAGGCTTTCGAGCTAAACGCTATGATGGCATTAGTATTCAGTTTGTTAGCTTCGTCTACACTTTTCTAGCAAATCTCATTCTAAAAATTCACACTAAAGACTTGAATGCGCTTCCAAAAATTTTCAACAAAAGTCTTTACTTTAAAATCCATGGCACAAAGATCAATACTTTCGTTTTTGATGCCCAAATGATGTTAACTGCAAAACAGCAAAACACAGCTGTCTATGAACTTCCAGTAATGTTTCACGCTCGCCGAGAAGGTGTTTCAAGCTGGTCTGGGAAAAGAATGAAAGTTTATTTTCAATCATTTAGATTATTACTGAAACTTAGAAGAGAGAATTACTAAAATCACATGGTCGACATACTTGCTCACAGAGGCTACTGGATAGATCCTTCAGAAAAGAACACACTTGTCGCTTTTAAAAGAGCACTTGATAATGATTTTGGGATTGAAACGGACTTTAGAGATCGAGAAGGACGTTTATTTGTCGCCCATGATGTGAACGACAAAAACATCATGCTGGCGGAAGATTTTTTTTCTCTACCTAAAATATCTATGGTTCCACTGGCTTTAAACATCAAGGCCGACGGCCTGCAAACTTTACTTAAAGAATCCCTATCTCGTTATAATATTACCAACTACTTTCTTTTTGATGCCAGCATTCCTGACCTGCTTGTCGCCGTAGCAAAAGAATTAAATAGCTACTCTAGGCTAAGCGAATACGAAGGATTTTCCGCCGTAGATGAAAAAACTAGTGGCTTTTGGCTCGACCAATTCCATGGCCTTTGGTTTACCGAAGCGTATATACGCACTATTTTGAGCTCGAATAAGAAAATATGTATAGTGTCTTCAGAGCTTCATAAGCGAGACCACATACCTCTTTGGAACACACTAAAGAAAATATACAGAGACATTCCTAAAAATCTGGCTCAAAATATGCAAGTTTGCACAGACTACCCTTTGGAATTTAGAGGATTTTTAAATGAGTAAAGTTAAAGCGGTTCTTTTCGATATGGATGGTGTACTTATCGACGCTAAAGATTGGCACTATGAAGCCCTTAATCGCGCGCTAGCAATTTTTGGCATGGAAATCTCTCGATATGATCATTTGGTCACCTATGATGGTCTTCCTACAAAAAAGAAGTTAGAAATGCTCAGTAAAGAACGTGGTTTACCTAGAGATCTACATAGCTTCTTGAACGATCTTAAACAGCAATATACTTTTGAGCTTATTCATCAGAAGTGTAAACCAGTTTTCAAACATCAGTACGCGCTCTCTAAGCTAAAGCAGGAAGGCTATAAAATAGCAGTTTGTTCGAACTCCATTCGTAAAACTATTGAATTGATGATGGAGAAAGCAGACCTCACTCCATATCTTGATTTAATTGTTTCCAATCAGGATGTTAAAAATGGCAAACCAAACCCTGAAATCTATCTCAAGGCTATGACTCATTTCGACCTCAAGCCAGAACAGTGTTTAATTCTTGAGGATAACCAACATGGAATTGAAGCAGCGATCGCAAGCGGTGGTCATTTATTGAAAATTGAAACTGTAAACGACGTAAATATCGCCAATATCCACAACCGTCTCAAAAATCTCGCAGAGGGTAAGCAATGATTAGAATTTTAATTCCAATGGCTGGGAAATCTAAATTTTTTAGCGAAGAGGGTTCTCAATTCCCTAAACCGCTGATTGAGGTCAAAGGCCAGCCGATTATTCAACACACAGTTGAATGCCTTTCAAAGGTCAGAGAAGCGCACCAATTTATCTTTGTGGTTAATAAAGATGACGTCGAAAAATACCATATTCATAACACTTTAAAGCTGTTAACCAGCGAACAATCAGTAATTGTATCACAAAATGGCAATACAAAAGGCGCCGCATGTACTTGCCTTCTCGCTGTAGAGCATATCAACGGTGAAGAGGAACTTATCATCTCTAATTCAGATCAGAAAATAGATGCTGATTTGAATACTCTAATTTCTAATTTTAGAAAACTGAACGCTGATGCAGGCGTTGTTTATTTTGAGTCTGTACATCCACAATGGTCTTATGTAAAACTTGAAGGCGACCACGCAGTAACAGAGGCAGCTGAAAAAAATCCTATCTCTAAAAACGCCATTGCCGGATTCTACTACTTCAAAAAAGGTAAATATTTTGTAGACTCAGCTAAAGCTAGTATTTCAAAAGATGCGCAGGTCAATGGACTCTATTTTATCGCTCCAACTTTAAATGAGATGATTTTAAAGGCACAGAAGGTTGTAGCGCTAAAAATTCCAAATAGCGAATACCACTCTTTTTATTCTTGGGATAAAATTAAGGAATTTGAAAAAAAGTAGCTCATAATAACCCAAGCTATCTCTTTAAAAATCTGATCGAAACAAATATTTCTTTGTTGTATTGGTATCTTATTAGGACCACTGGTTAACATTAGTTTTTAAAGAAGAATTTACCTATTACCTGCTATAAATAATGATAATAGTTTCAAGAAAGAAGCTGAGATACCGACGAGTATTCTGAAAATATTTTTTTTGCTCTTTCTTCAAAAAAATTCGAATCTTTGTACTTGGATAAGTTTATTAAACATCTCTCCAGAGCTTTTGTTAACTCAACAATGCTATCTGCGTCCCCAGAAATTTCTGGAAAAAAATTAATTTCCCCACATGCACCTCCGCTTGATGTCACACAAGGTTTGCCAAAAGATTGAGCTTCTAGAATCGGCAAGCCCAAACCCTCATAAATGCTCGGAAAAAAAAGTACATCAGCACTTTTATACTGCTCCTCAAGAACCCTGTCAGTACTATTGACATGCCATCTAAAATCAATCCCCGCTGCTGAAAACCGTTTCAAATTATAAAAAATTTCCGAGAGCTCCATCCTTGGCCCGCCTACAAATGACACACTAAAAGAAAAAGATTTTTTGAGATTTAAAAGCGCTTCTACGCCCTTCAAAAAATTTTTTCTAGCATCAAAGAAATTTACACAAAGTATTTCATAAGGCCCTTCTTGATTGTCTTTTAAATTCCCTGTCGGACGCGAAACTAAACTAAAAGAGAAAGGGATAACAGCGTAGTCTCGGCTAGATGATTTAGAGTACTTTCTCATCATCTGGAAGTCGGCCATCGTATGCCTTGAAATATGGCTAATAGCCACACAATTATTAAGATAGTACTCAAAGCCAACTTTATGAAGAAACGCAAATTTAATAAGAGGATCACTTGCTCCGACGAATTTAAGTTTTCCTAAAGA
Organism: Bdellovibrionales bacterium; assembly: GCA_018266295.1. NCBI lineage: Bacteria > Pseudomonadati > Bdellovibrionota > Bdellovibrionia > Bdellovibrionales > Bdellovibrionales bacterium. The sequence goes on from JAFEAQ010000011.1 coordinate 19,137, forward strand.
GATTAAGTTTGGAATGATATCGTATACGATACCGATAGAATTTTGAACAATAGGAAATCTCTCCGAAACAGCCCACGGAGCTGTTAAAATTACTCTATAGTATGTTTCTAAATCATCAATCACGTATTTTTTATCGTAGAAGTCCTTTGTTTCTTGATGCACCCAAGAAGTATAAACGTGCTTTTCATGCAATTTATCGGCAGTAATAATGACATCTTCGCGCTCCTCACAAAAAGATTCTGCATAAATCTCTTCGAAGGTTTTACCTCTAAAAGAAATCTTAATAATTTTATTGTCATCTGCTATCGCCCAATCAGCTTGAAATCCAAGCTTAATAATTTCCTGAAAATAAAATTTGATAACTCTGCGCACACCAATGTGAGAATTTAAAAAATCTTTTGAAACTACAAAAAGTATTTTATTAGACATCACTTTCTCTTTGCCAAAAATAAGTAGTGTACCTTTTTAAGGTACCAAACAATAAGAGGTGCTCGCTGGCTAAAAAATTGTTTCATAAGAGGATATACATATTTTTTATTAAGTAGGTATAAGAACTTAATTACCTTAAACAAAATCTTTTTAGCCAAGTAATTTATTCTCATAAGAATAGTTACTCTTCTAATAGAATATTCCTTACCCGTTACATCAGTAAATCCAATATATTTAAGATTTTCTGAATATGGATATCTTGTAGTATGAGGGTCAAACTTTAATACAGGTAAAGGTGTTGAATTGCCATGGTCAGATAGAATTGTCGCTTTTGAGGATATATTTAATCTTAGCGGAATTCCGTCATGGTATAATCTCTTTGAAAGCTCAAAATCACCATCTTTAGAACTAAAAATTAGGTGATTCCATTCATTTTTTATCAGAATCTCTCTTTTAGCAATAAAAATTCCGTTTAAACAAAATGCATCCTCTACATAGTTATCATATGCCAACAGGCTCTTAGAATTTGTTAGCCATGTAAGTCCGACTGTTAACCAATCTAAATAACGGCTGCCTGACATCGTTTCTGTTTTAATGCTAACAAAAGAAAAACCATAACCGAAGTTCGAAAACCCCGTAAAAAAATCACTATCAATACTGATCGGATCATCAGCAAATAAAATATTTTGAAATTTCATATTTTGAACAAGAAAATTTTTAACAAGCGAAAAATTAATATCACTTTCATCTGAGTAAGATGGCATTTTCAAAAAACGCACTCCAGTTTTGTCTGAAATGCTCTCTATCTCGTCGCCATATACTAAAAACTCAAACTCAGGCCTATTTTTAGCCTCAACAACACTTTCATAAAACTCAACAATTTTAACTGAGTTGTTATGATTTATAACCCCAAACGACCAGGCATCTGAGATTTGAAATAAGTTCCTTTTTAGGTTAATGGAAATCTGCGTATAACCGTCTTCAAAAACATTTTCATCTAACAACTGAACATTTTGCCCAAAACGAGTAAAAATAAAATTTTTAAGCCTCGCGGAAGTTAGGAAATGTGTCGCTAAGAACTTTAAATGTAACGTGCCTCCACTTGGTGATATTAAATTAAAACACTCATCGAGTATGAGTGGCCAAAATCTTGAAGCGGCAATATTTTTCTCAAAGTAGTATACATTTGAAAACTTACCCTGGTAGCTTGCAGGCGATCGAAATGAGGAGTCAAGGTAGTTAAATTGAAAAAATGGCATTTTGGGAATTGGAGGATATTGCCCAATCCAAACCTCATCATATAAACCACCTTGAGTGCTTTCGACATTATTTATATTCACTTCATCTCGAGTCATACTATTAGCTCAGACGGACGGGACCTGCGTTTTGCGGACTCATAGGCTTGTTGAATTTTACTGATAGCATCACTTGTATCTGGCTCAGCCCAGAACTGCAGCCGCTCTTCGCCACTACTAACCCAAATAAAGTCAGTTGCTTTCACTGGAACCAAATTGAATTTCACTGGGAAAATAAGAGACGACCATCTTTCTTTACGCTTAATATCGTTAGACCCCGACCAATCAGTCATCACAACTAAATTTCCAACCTCTGCAGTTTCGGCACAATTCAAGCCATAGCCTTCAGACCTATGAAGAGATATATAGCAGTCACAAGACCTCTTTAATCCTATCTGCTCTTCATAACTAGTCTGTTTCTGTTCTAAAACAATAATGTTATTTTTAAACTTCGACTTAATCTCTGCTTTAAAGGTCTCGTAAGCTGTATTCATAGTCGATTCCTGGATTTTAGGAAGATGAATATAGAGAACTAATGCGGCATCATCTTTGTTAATCGCTTCTCCAAAACATCTAATCACCGCATCTTGATTTTTTCTCGCTCCGCCAGAAGAAAATGAATAGGAGGCAAGGAATAAAACTTTATCCTTAGGCAACCGAAAATAAGATCGGTCATATTTACGTCCATAAGAAGCATCAATCTGCACGTTTAAATCAAATGTACTTACGTTTAAGTTTGCATCAACACTTTTGATTGCATCTCTCACAAAATCTGAGCCAGCCCAAATTTCATCTGGATATCGCAAATTAACGAATAATCGCTTCGGAATTTTTGGCAACTCCCAAAAGGTGTAGTTAATATTATAGCGTCTCTGAAGAATTTTTCTTAAACGAGAAAAGTTTGCCTGATTAAATGGAAATCCATCGGAAAGGATATTGATTCCGTATAAAGGCTCTTTGGAAACATACTTCTCGAGGTCAGGGAAATCTTGTTTCATATTTGAATGATCATGGGGAAATATATTGCATATTGCAACCGGCACACCTTCACGAATGAGTTGCCTAGCCATATAGCAAGTGGCATTGAACACTCCGCCTTCAACGAAATTGGTAATAATGTTCACACCACTGCTAATTTGTGGTCTTTGCTTTTTTACTTTTAGTTTCCATCTAGCCTCCCAATATTTCGAGTTAATGGAGGCAATCACCCTATTTGAAAAAAACTTTTTTTTTACCTGACTTTTAAGAAAGGCGTTAGTTTTCTTAATACCCTTCTTAAAAATTTCTTTCCAAGGCACTCTTCCTATGTTGCGTACCGCATACGACTTAACCAAAACTTTAATAACTTTCAACAAAACTCTAGAGGGGAAATCACTTGGTGGTACTTCAAGTATTTTCCATATGCTATTCGCGCCAGCAATATTCTTTTCAAGATCACTTAGGTTAGAAACAACAAATGCATTCGTCAGATGATCCGGAACATCGGTTCTTGAAGATGAATGCATATTGAATCTAGGGACAATTTTCGCATCCAACATGACTCTTGTTAGTTCCACGTCCTCAGCTTGGTTATGAAAAATAGCATCATTGAATGGAATTTCTTTAAATAAAGTTGTCTTACCAACAAGAAGGCCGCCATTTAGATAATGAGAATGCCAAGACTTCTTATAGTCAGTGCATTCTGAAATCTGTCCCCAGATCAGCTCTCCCTTATCGTCGATAGAGCAATATGCAGGATAATTCTTGCCACTAGCATGATATTGCCTAATCGTTAAGAAATCGAAATCGTAGCCGTACTTTTCAAACCCAGTAAAAAAATCTGAATTCAAAATATAACGATCATGTAAAAGCATGATATTTTCATGCTTTGCCATATTCACAATATCATTTTTTTTGCGACAAATATCAGCGTACAACGGACTATAAGCTTTGCTATTGTAGACCACCTGATATTTGTCTAAAATACTTGAGTAAGGCCCGCAAATAATAATCTCGTGTTCGGGTCCACCAAAATCGCGAACAGATTTACAGAAATCTTCGACAAGCTCGGGTTTTTTACCCTGAGTCAGCATTCCAAAAGTCCATATTTTCTTTGGAGGCTGATACTGTGTTCTCTCAATTTTATAGGTATTAATAATAACGGGTGCGGAAATCTTTTCGTATATGAGTTCGGACTTCACTCCATACTTTCGGTATAAAAAGCTCTTTACCGCTGGAATCGAAATAAACTCATTTTGAACATAAGAAAATGTCAAAGTTCCTTGGCTTGGCAAAAGACGGATCATTTCATCAAGACGAATTTTCCAGCCAAGATCATTAAGAGGCTTTTCCAAACTCCAAACAAAATCAAAACTTCCTTGCATCTCAGCCGGTGGCCGGAAATCAAGGGTTGATGAAAGATCAAAATTCACTGATTTAATTTCAGAGCTTTCACCATCCCAAAAGTGGCGGCCGCTTGATGAGGATAATTGCTTTAAAAATTCTTCCACTTGAGTCCTCTTCTCTAAAAGTTACTCACTCTCGCTATCCAAAATAGCTTATTCTAGATAACTTTTAACAAAATCGGCAACGGACTTTGAGTAAGAAGGCTGCCACGAAAACACATTTTGAAACTTCGTAGAGTCACCGACTATAGACGACTCTATAGTCAAATACGAATCAGACAAAGCAACTGGAACACCTAACTGCTTTCCCAATTCATATACAATATCTTTCAATACTTTTCCATGCCCGGTACAAATATTATAGATCCCGCAACCTTGAGGCTGACTCCAGTCAAAACGAACGATCGCTTCCATGGCACCTAAAAAGTCTTTAAGTGACAAAAAATCCCGGACAACGTTTACACGATCCAACTTAGGAATAAAGGGCTCTTTGCTGACAGTGTGTGCAGCAAACTGACTATACAGTGTTGGCATAAAAAATGGTCCGACTTGAGACTTGTGACTCGTGTTGAACAGCCGTACTATAACATAGGGAATATTATAAAAAGTGCACAAGTCTCTTACTAACAGCTCTGCCGCATATTTTGTTCTTGAGTAGACAGACTTCGGATTGACTGATGCTTCTTCTTTCATTGGTACTACGGAATTCTCATAAACATGTGCAGTACTGAAAAACACAAATACCGTTTTACTCTTTGAAAGCGTCTTTGAAAGTTTCGTTAACAACGCCTCTGTTAACATAAGATTATTTCTATACGCGACGTCGGGACTCTTCTCACATGCCGCAGGCATTGATACGCCTGCGAAGTGGAAAAAAGCCTTCTCATCACCACTTATTAGATTTGATGGCAGCTCAAAAAGATCGCCATCAAAGGTCTTAATAGCAAAGCTGCCCTGGAAGTGACTCATAACATGACTTCCCAAGAAGCCTTTATGTCCACTAACAAACAGGCTCAGCCTCTTATCTATTGTCACGACTTTCCCTAACAAGCTTAAGATCGGCGTCAACCATCATGTGAACAAGCTCTTTAAATGTCGTTTTTGGTTCCCAACCGAGATCTTTTTTAGCTTTTTCAGAAGTTCCGATTAGTAAATCTACCTCAGCAGGTCGCATAAATTTTTCATCGATCTTGACGTACTTTTTCCAATCCAAATCTGCGCGAGCAAACGCCACCTCAACAAACTCTTGGACTGTATGAGTCTGATTCGTTGCAATCACGTAGTCTCTTGGTTGATCTTGCTGGAGCATCAACCACATTGCTTCAACATAATCCCCAGCAAAGCCCCAATCACGTTTAGCGTCCAAATTCCCCAATCTTAATTCATTTGCAAGGCCATTTTTGATCATAGCTACGTGATAAGAAATTTTTCGAGTTACAAACTCGAGACCACGACGAGGACTTTCATGATTAAACAAAATTCCGCTCGTAGCATGCATATTAAAAGATTCACGATAATTAATTGTGATCCAATGCCCGTAAAGTTTAGCTACTCCATATGGAGAGCGTGGGTAGAAAGGCGTTGCCTCAGTCTGTGGTACAGCCTGAACTTTTCCGAACATTTCCGAACTTGAAGCTTGATAGAAGCGTGCCTTCGGTGCTGCTTGGCGTACTGCCTCTAGCATTCTTGTCACACCGACGGCCGTAAAGTCTGCGGTGAGTGTTGGTTGCTTCCAAGATGTCTGCACAAAGCTTTGAGCAGCAAGATTGTAAACTTCATCAGGCTTTGACTCCTCAACAGCTGAAGTCAATGAGTTCCCATCCAGGAGATCACCAGAAAGCAATTCGACTTGCGACAAAATGTGATCAATACGACTTGTGACGTTTGTACTTGATCTTCGGGTGAGGCCATAAACCTTGTAACCCTTCGACAAAAGAAGTTCTGCTAAATACGATCCATCTTGTCCCGTAATACCCGTAATCAGTGCGCGTTTCATTGTTTCTCCTGAAAGAATGCGAATTAAAAATTTCGCATTTCACTCTAAACAATGTCAATATTTACTTAGGTTAAAACACTCTTATAAACACTCCTAGAATAGTCTTTCCAAGATGCTGCATTTTCGCCGATTTGCTGATTCAGCTGAAACTTCTGAGTAGTGCAATCCAAGAAATCTTGCATGGCCTGAGAAATCGACTCTACACTACCCGGCTCCACCAAATAGTATGTCTTTACAAAGTTACTACAGACGTCTCGCATTGCGCTATTATTCGAAGTAATAACCGGTAGAGAAAACTCATTAGCTTCAATAATAGGCAAGCCAAACCCCTCTACCAGTGATGGATATACCGCGCACCAGCTTCTCAGTAGGATATCCTCTAGCTCCTTATCGCCAACATTGTGCATAAAACGGATTGGAACACCCTTCTTCTGCAGTCCGCTGATTTTTTTCCAAAACTCTTCTTCGACCCAACCAACCTTGCCAATACACAAAATTTCGAACTGGTAACCGTCATTTTTCAGCTTTTCAGCTGCTAGCGCCAAACGTAAATGATTCTTTCTAGGTTCAATAGTACTGACATAGACAAAAGTCGGAACTTTAAACTTGTCTCTACTTTCAATATCAGTATGACGAACGAAAGGGAGATACAGGGATTCTACCTTAGGAATAGCAACTGCATTTTCACGTTTCCAGCCGTCCAAGTAGAACTTTACCTGATCTGCACTATACTCGCTGATTGCAATAACTTTATCAGAAATTCGAACGATTCGCATGTAGTTGAGAAACTCACGAGAGACTTCAACAAGCTCAGGATGATAAATGGGAATAAGATCGTACAGAATAACACTCAACTGAACGTTGAAAAAACGCTTCATTGCTAAGTATTGGTCTGCCCTACCCTTTTCATATATTAACTCAGGCAAAAGTATTTTCATTCCATCTATTGGCTTTAACGGAACTAGATCAAAACATCTTTTTTTACGCATGCGAATCTTGCGCACAATTCCTGGCTTAGCGCCCTCGAGCCCTTCTTTTAGTTCAGAAAAGAGCCCCACTTCACTTAAAGAATTTAAAGATGAACTTAAAGAACGGCTTACAAAACGAAGAACCTTGTACAATAGATCGTTTGCAAATGTGCGGATTCCAGGAGCTCTTTGCATTGGGCCAGAAGTGGGATTCATACGCTCTAAGAACTGCCGCTTCTCGATATCCGTTAGAACAACAAAACCATTGATATCAAAGTCATAACGAATGAGTTCAAAGGTCACTTTGTCTTCAACAAAACTCTGTACAATTTTTCTCGCAACCTTTTGAATTCCTGTAACTATGGGGCACGAGTCCGTATCCGTCACATCAATATAGATGGTCGAGCTAGAGGCAATATGAGGCCCCCGAATCCTAGCGCGCGTTTTTCCAGGTATCTTCTTGAGCTCATAGCTTGAAAGTGAAGGCAGACGAAACTGATTGTCGATAAACTCTAAAATTTCACTTTGGTTCATACTGTCCTAAAATAACTAATGATTCTATAGATTAAAGAAGATCCTGAAACTACTAACGGAACTAGAATAGAAATCCAGAGTCCCGCCTCAATTGTAATTGCCGCTGCAAAATAGAATGTTGCACAAACGTATAGCAAAAGTATTGCCACATATTTTATCAATGCAAAAATATATTCCTGCTTCAAAAAGTCATAATTTTGGTCGACCCAAAAAAACGTATTTGAAATGACCATTAGAGAACCGATTCCAAGCAATGAAAGTCCGTGCAAATATTTTTCACCAAAAAACCTTACAAGAAGGCTAACGGGGCTTAAGTAAATAATCAATGCCAAGCCAAACGAAATCATCAAGGTTACGCCTACAATCTTGGCAAATCGGATATTAAACAATTTTAAACTTTGTGTTAAAGTATTTGCGAGAACACTATAATTGGCCCCCAGTATAATAACACCTAGCATGGTAGCGGGCTCTACAAGCTTGACTACAAGCTGAAAGTTTCCGAAGTCCTCTTTAGATAGGTATTCGGCGATGACCAACGAAATAACTCGTGACTGAAACACACTTATGAAGGCCAAAAGAGAAAGAAAAAATCCCCCTTTTAAGATTTTCAAAAACTCACTAGGCTCAATCCTCTTACTCGTCTTTATGCCTATTTTTCTTCCAATCGCCCACTGTTGATATGTTGAGCATATCCCCTGCACTGGAGATGTGAAACACAGCAGAAAAATATTGGCTTTCAAAGCTGCTGCTAAAATACGTGCAATATTGAGGGAGATACTCTGAACAATCGCTATTTTTTGCGCAACATGGTTTAAAAGCCTTTGATCGCAAATGACTGCCACGTAGTCATTAAAGCGGAATAGAAAGCGGATGCTTGCAATAGCTAGCAACAGCCAGAATGCTCTTTCCGGAGAGAAGACGAAGCCGAACAAGCAAACTAAAAATAAAATCATAAAAATGACAATATTTTGCCAAAACCACAAGGAAGTTACGGTTGTCTCCTTGTCTGGATTTGACGCGAGATAATTTCTCAGATGAGTGGGGTTTACGAATGCAAAGGCTTCAAAGATTGTAAGGTAACTCATCACTAGCTGATATGTACCAAAAATATCTGGAGAGAAACTTCGCGCCAGATAGGAGGTCGCCGCAAATGCTAGAGCGTATCTCAAAAACGTATTGAGATTCGCCCAAAAAATATTCCGTAAAATAAGAGCTTTATGCGATTTAAACTCGCTCATCTACATTCGTTTCATCAAAGTAAATGACTTTTGAGCCTTCTTGCTCGACTTTAAAATTCAATTTCTCTAAACCTAGCGCGGCCTGCAAATTTACCGCTTTTTCCGGAGGGCAAATAAATAGTAGAAACCCTCCACCACCAGCACCAAGAAGTTTACCTCCCCACGCCCCTGCCTTCATACCACGTTCGTAAGCCTCATCAATTTCCGGATTTGAAATCTTACTTGCCATCTGCTTTTTGTAAAGCCAGTTCTGATGCAATAGCTCTCCAAGCTCTTGCCACTGACCTGCATACAGTAAATCACGAGCTTTGAATACAGATGCAACCATCTGCTGCATCATTTTGAACTTCTCATCACTTTGCATATTGCTCTTCTGCTCATTCAGAACAGATGACGTTGAACGTGTCTGGCCCGTATAAAACAAATGCATGTGCGACTGGAATTGCTGAAAAACTTTCTGACTTAAGTTAACTTGCTCAACCTCAACAAAGCCGTTGGTATTGAATTTAAAAATATTAATACCACCGAAAGCAGCAGCATACTGATCTTGCTTGCCAATAGGCTCTTTCAACTTTTCAATCTCGATACTGCACGCCTCTTCAGCCAATCGTTGCTTAGGAACGAATTTATTATGACGAGCATAGAGGTTCTGCAACAATCCGACTGTAAAACAAGAGCTAGACCCCATTCCCGTTCCAGCCGGAATATCAGCAATAGAGCTTAACTCTACCCCACCCTTCATTTTAAACTGCAGAAAAACTTCGCGAATAATCGGATGATTAATATCACGCGGGTCATTCACTGTCTCAGTGCGTGAGTACTTCGCGCGAATTTTATCTTTTTCAAAAAAGTTATGAACCGAAAGATACATGTACTTATCGATCGTAAAGCTAAGAACAGCCCCTGGCGATTGAGAGTAAAAGGCCTCAAGATCTGAGCCGCCACCAAAAAGACTGATACGGAAAGGCGTTTTTGTCATAATCATAGTTGCAGATCCTTTCGAGGGAGAATGCCCTCCGCCAAAATATACTCTACAGCTTCCAAAAGGCCTGAGCAGATTTTTTCTGGTTCAACAGCTTTAGCCTCTTTGTAGGGATATCCCTCGCCGCCAGTTACGCCAACAGTTCTCAGCTGGAATGTCTTCCCACACTCAACATCCCGCCAAGTGTCGCCGACCATCCAAGAATGAGGTCGATCAATATTAAACTCTGAACTCGCCGCCTTCAGCATACCCGTTTTAGGTTTTCTGCAATCGCAGTCGACTTTCAACTCTGGACGCTCGCCGGGAAATCCTTTTTCTGGATGATGTGGGCAATAGTAAATGCGCTCGACCCAGGCTCCAGACTCCCCAAGCAATGTCTCCATCTTTGCATGAATGAAGTGCAAGTCTTTTTCAGACAGATAGCCTTTGGCAATCATAGGTTGATTTGTCACGACAACAACGAGATAGCCTGCACGATTCAATTTACGAATCGCATCAGCCGCACCTTCACGCAGTTTCACATCTTCGCTTTTGTGGATATCTGGAACGTATTGAAGAATCACTCCATCTCTATCCAAAAATACTGTAGGGCGTGGGTATGAGACTCTCAGGCGCTGAACTTTGCCGCTCTCCCAATCGTCACGAACCTTCTTAAGACGATCTGGCGTACCCATATCTTTCAGATACTCAGGGGAATTGAAGGCCATCACGTTTTTCTTAAGAACCATTTCCGGAAAGATATCTCTTGCTAAATCACCACGGAAGCCCTCTGGGATCATTTCAAAAACTTCCGGAGGCAATATGTAGACAGCCGCATTCACAAGATTACGAGCTATCAAACCTGGAGCATGGGGCTTTGTGATAAATTTTAAAATTCGGTTGGCCTCATCAACATCTACCAAATCAGAATCATAGGGATGATCATTCGGATGAACAACCAACGTCGCAAATGCTTTACTGTTGGCATGAAAGGCCGCAGCTTTATCAAGACTCAAAGAAGCTACGAGATCGCCATAGACCACCCAAAAAGGTTTATGGATTTTTCCCTGGAGCTGTTTCAACGCACCGGCAGTTCCCAAAGGCTCCGTCTCTTCGATGATCTCTACAGACAATCCCCATCGACTCCCATCGCCAAAATAATCGCGAATATGTTGAGCCATGTAGCCGGTCAGTAAAATGACTTTCTTAATTCCGAACTCTTTCAGCCACTCTACTTGGCGCTCTAGGAGTGGCTTTCCTGCAATATCAATCATTGGTTTAGGCAGGTTTTTTGCCATTTCGCCAAGACGAGTTCCCTTGCCTCCGGCCAAAATGACCGCGATTTCAGGAATAGCACTGTGATTTTCAGAAGATACTGGCGAAAAATTCATCCTATTGTATTTAAATTGAATCTGCATACATAGCAAGATTGCTTTTGAGGAAAACTCTCTGCTATTGTCAGTCCATGCAAGCTGATCCACGCACTAAAAATATCTGGTTTAATTCGACTTCCTTAAACACTTATTTTTCCGACTATAAAAAGGCTTTAGCCCAAGCTATGGAGACTATTCCCCAGGCCGAAATGGAAAAAGCCCATAAAGTGATGGTGGATGTCGCAAAACGTGGCGGCACTTTCTTTGTTGCAGGCAATGGCGGCTCCTCTGCCATCGCAGACCATCTTTGCTGCGACTGGACAAAAGGGACCTACGGAGAAAATCTCCTCCCTTTAAGAACGACTTCTTTAGGTGCTAACGCTGCTCTTATGACGGCTATCGGCAATGACTTTGGCTATGACGAAGTCTTTTCTCGCCACCTCAAAATGATGGCAAAGCCAACAGATGCCCTTTTCGTTATTTCTTCGTCCGGCAACAGCCCTAACATCGTCAATGCCATTAAAATGGCCCAAGAATTGGGCATTCCGAGTATTGCGCTGACAGGTTTTGCCGGCGGAAAAGCAAAAGACCTAGCAACTGTGAAAATTCACGTTGAGTACTCGAACTACGCGATTGTTGAGGACTGCCATCAGGCGGCGATGCAAGCGCTGGCGCAATACTTCTTTGCAGCTCAATCACCTCAGAAATAATGACGGCAGCTCACTTAACTCCAAATCTCGTTTCCATCGTCACTCCTGCTTATAACTCTGCAGCAACGATGGAAGCTACAATTCAATCCGTCTTAAGCCAAACGCACCAATCTTGGGAATTACTTGTCGTTATCGATCAGGGCACAAAAGATGCAACTCCTGATATTGTTTTAAACTACTCCGCAACAGATCCACGTATTCGCCTTTTAAAAGTACCTCAAGGCAAAGGTTTGGCACTCTCTCGCAACTACGCTCTTTCCCAAGCTAGAGGGCAATATGTGGCCTTTTTAGATAGTGACGACGTTTGGTTACCAGAAAAGCTCGAAAAGCAACTTGAGCATCTGAAGAAGAATAATGGAGCCTTTGCGACCCATCGCTATCGCCGAATGTCCTTTGATGAAAAAACCGTGGGACATTTATTAAACGTCCCCGCGAAAATCACCTACAAAGATCTTTTAGTAAACAATGTAATCGGCTGTCTCACTGTCCTTGTTGATCAATCCCAAACAGGTCCTCTGCAATTTGAGGAGACTAAGCACGAAGACTTTTTACTTTGGTTGAGTCTCTTAAAAAGAGGCTTTGACTGTTATGGACTTCAAGAGGATCTAGCTCGCTATCGTATTGTTCCGAGCTCTCGATCCGCGAACAAGTTCGAAATGGCTGCGGTTCGCTGGAAGATTCTTAGAAAACATGAGAGGCTTAATGTTTTTTCAAGCCTCTATTATCTGAGTGGCTATGTCGCCACATCGCTGAACAAGTATAAGCAGTTTTAAGTCCTTGCATAGTCGTCTTGATAGCGAACGATATCATCTTCCCCGAAGTAAGAACCACTTTGAACTTCGATGAACTCCAGAGGCGTCTCACTCGTATTGCGAATACGGTGCTTCGCTCCTACCGGAATGAAAACATGCTTTCCGTAGCTCACTGGAATGACCTCGTCATTTAGAACAACTTCGCCCCTACCCTTCACAACAACCCAATGCTCTGAACGGTTGTTGTGAGATTGATAACTCAACTGGGCTTTTGGATCCACAGTGATCACCTTAGATTTGTAATACTCGGTATCATTCAAAATTCTGTACTGTCCCCACGGACGAATCTCAAAATTATGATCTTTCACTTTTTGACTACCTGCTTTTGAAAGCTGATCGACTACATTCTTTACTTTTTCAGTCTCACCTTTTTTCGCAACAACAAGGGCATCTTCGGTATCAATGACCACTAAGTCATCAACGCCAATAAAGGCATACGTTTTATCTTTCATTCCAGCTAGGGCATTGTTAGTCGCTTCTACTTGAATTTTTTCACCTTCAAAGTCCCCGTTCAAATTAACTAAGGCATCCCAACTTCCAATATCACTCCAAGAAAAACTGCATGGAACGCAAGTGTGGGATTCCAACTTTTCCATAATGCCGTAATCGATACTTTGACTTGGACATTTAGAATAGATCTCTTTCAAGTTACTATGATCAACTTCAAGATCTTCTATCGCTTGCCACAACTCAGGCATGTGCTTTTTAAACTCGGCAATCAAAGTAGAAACTTTGAAAATGAACATGCCGGCGTTCCAAACGAAGTTGCCCTTTTCCAAAAATTCAATAGCCTTTTCAAGAGCTGGTTTTTCACGGAAACCAATTGCACAAAGCCCCTCAATGCCGCCAACGCCTTTTCCTTGGAGTTCAATATAACCGTATCCAGTTGACGGAAGGGTTGGCTTGATGCCTAGGGTAACGATTTGACCACTCTTTGCGATCTCTTCAGCCGCACGAACATGTTGATGAAATAGAGACGCATCTGGAATGTAGTGATCGGCAGGAAAGACACCCACGACCTCTTCAGACTGTCCACTCATCTCAAAGTTTTTACAGAGCAATGCAATCGCCGGTGCAGTATTCATCGCAAAAGGTTCATAGATTACGCGCTCAGCACTTTGTCCAATTTCTTTAAGGCTTTTCTCAGTTAGTACTTTTAACGCTTCTGTCGTAATAACCCAAGGGTTTCCTAGAGGCTGAAGTCGTTTGTAGGTTTTCACAAAAAGCGACTCATCTAAAATTTTTGAAAATTGTTTTGGACATGCCTTTCGAGAAACAGGCCACAAACGAGTGCCACTACCACCTGAAATAATCACTGGAATCATCTATCCCCCTGGGAGATTAAAAAATGCTATAGATCAGGGGCTAAAGCCAATAGATTTACAGCAAACGCACTATGTCAGGTTGGAGACTGATATGTTTACCTTGTCAGCTTTTTAAAGCAACAATAGAAACCCTTTGAATGAAAGGTTTGCATTTATGGCTCTTAAATTCGGCACTAGTGGAGTTCGCGGATTAGTTACAGAACTGACTGATTCAGAAGTTTATCTATTTACATTGTCATTTTTAAAGCACGCTGAATCTCTAGGTCAAACCTCCGCTGTTGCGTTAGCTCACGACCTTCGAGAAAGCAGCCCACAAATTCAAAAAGCCGCCATCCGTGCTATTCACGATTTCGGCCGTAAAGCCATCCTCTGTGGTAAAATTCCCACACCGGCACTAGCATACTACACTAAGAAAAAGAGCTGTTTGGCAGTGATGATTACAGGAAGTCACATTCCCGCTGATCGTAACGGGATTAAATTCTACCTGGAAACCGGTGAGACCCTCAAAGCAGATGATCAAGCTATCTACGAAATTTATGAGAGTCTTAAGAAAGCCTTTCCTGGGTTGCCTCCGATAAAGAACGTCACGCCAGAAAACGCAGAAAAAGAGGCACGCGGACTATACATTCAGCGCTACTTGGATTTCTTCCCTCCAAATATACTTTCCGGAAAAAGACTGTTGTTTTATCAGCACTCTTCAGTCGCTCGAGATCTTTATCCTGAAATTTTAGAGCAACTTGGCGCTGAAGTGATTCGTGTCGGGTTCTCAGAGACTTTCATACCAGTAGATACCGAAGCCGTTGATGCCGTGGATAAGTTCGGAGGCTGGATAAAAGAACACAAGGCAGATGCATTGATTAGTACTGATGGCGATGCCGACAGACCTCTCTTTGTTGATGCTGGGGGCTCCGTCATCCCAGGAGATAAGATCGGTACTCTTGCCAGTATGTATCTCGGCTGTGAAGCAATCGCTCTTCCTATTAGCTGCAATTCAGGCATTGCAGAAATGAAAAACTTTAAGAAAGTCAGTTTAACAAAAATTGGTTCACCTTTTGTTGTTCAGGCTCTTAACGAACTTGAAAAAGAATTCGACTCCGTTGGAGGCTTTGAAGCTAATGGCGGATACCTTTTACAGTCTGATGTGACTCTGGAGGGCAGAAAACTAGAATCTCTGCCAACAAGAGATGCGGTACTTCCAGTTATTTCTTTACTGGCACTCGCTAAAAAACATTCGTTAAAGACAAATGAGATTACAAGTCTGCTACCGAAAATTTATACTTCTAGTGGTCTAATTAAAAATTTTCCTACCGAAAAGAGCTTAGGAATTCTAGAAACCGCGAAAATGGATACAGTAAAGTTTTTCTCTAACTTGCTGAAAGATCAAAATCTTACCTTACTTGACGTGAATACTCTTGACGGGCTTCGCTGTAGGTTTAAAGGGGATGTAGTTATCCACCTTCGTCCCTCTGGAAATGCCCCTGAGTTCCGTTGCTATATCGAAGCACCAACGCAAGCTAGAGCTGACGAGCTTTGCGCGAAGACTACCGAAGCCCTCAAGGAAACATCGGCTTAATTCTTCAGCAAACCTGTAAATTTTCTTTCGCGCTGTCGCCAAAAGGTCTAGCTCTTGTTTTAAACATTGTAAGTTTATAAACAGAAAAATATGTTCTTCAGACAACAAAACACTATCAAGGAGGATAGAATGAAGAAATATATTTTTAGTGCAATTTTCGTGATGGTCACTTCAGCACTTTACGTAAACGCTCAGAGCAACATTATGTCTCTGAACTTTATTGCCCCGCAAATTGATGATCGCAGCTATGTATCAAACCCACAACCTGGCGAAATCGTATTTGACTCTGGCGCCAATGCTTTTTATGGACATGACTCAACTGCCTGGACTCAATTAGGTACAACAGCTGGGAGCTCAATGCCTTCTGGAGCTATCGTTCCATTCGCTGGCTCTACAGCTCCAACAGGCTTCCTCCTTGCAGATGGGTCAGCAGTTAGCCGTACCACCTACTCCGCTCTTTTCGCTATTATTGGCACAACATATGGTGCGGGAGACGGATCTACTACATTCAACCTGCCAGACTTAAGAGGTATCTTCGTTCGTGGTGCTGGAACACAAACAGTCGGTTCTATTTCATACACTGGTACTTTGGCATCTAAGCAAAACGACCAACTTCAGGGACATACACATGGATATGGTTCAAATACTAATACAGGAAGTGGGCCTTACTTAAACTTCGGGACAAATGCTTCATCTGATACAACTATGCGAAGCAATACATTGGGCCTTAACTCCGACGGCTCTAATGGGACTCCAAGAGCTGGAGCAGAAACTCGTCCAGCCAACATTTCTCTCACTTACATTATTAAAATCTAGATCCTTTATTAACACGCGAGGGCGCCTAACCTCTCGCGTGTCTCAATCTGAGACTCCCACCTCGCACCCAGCTCATTTCCCCTCTGAAAACACGATTTTTCAACCTAGAGTATTTATTCTAATCTAAAATAAGAGTATGTATATCGATGCTTACTCCGTCATTGTCCAGAAGGATTTCGATGGGGGAGATTCCCTCCAGCGTGAGGGTATGTATGCCTTCGGTAAAAAGCTTCGATATAATTCCACCGACAATAAAATCTATCTCGCGCCGCCTGCTTCTCGGCGGATTGCTTCGACCGATGTGATGGATAATTTTGAAGTTCAGCCAGGGATTTATGTTCGGCATCCCGATCACTTGAAATGGTATTCAAATCCCGACACGACCTCTCGCGATCAGCTCCTGCCTGTGATCGCCTACTGTGCCGCTTACGAAGATTATCCCCGCCTCTGGCGGCTCTTTAAAGCCACCGCCCAGCGTGGGTTCTTTGCGCAAAACACTCTTCGCATCGGCGAAGGTGAAACCGATACGAAACTGCCCGATCCTATGCACCTCAATATCGCCCAGTTCATTCGTGCCGGCGGCTGGTGGACCGCGCCCCTTTATCCGCTGCTCTTCGTGTTTGATTCTTATGAACTTGTTGGCACCGTCCTCGCAGCCCTGCCACTGCATTTTAAAGATGACCATTGGGTTCCGCGAAAGAAAAATCAGAACGACGTCGATGATAACAACATCGTTATTCAACACCTCATGGCTGCCGTCTATAAACCGACGCCCATCTCAGAGCTGAATCGCTATCTTTACTCTATCTTAAGGCCTGTGAATTATGGCAACACCCTGCTCGGAGAAAAGAATCCCGTCATGGGGGCCCTTCGCTGGTATCATCGCAGTGAATACGGTGGCGAAGGCAATCCTGAGATTGCCGAGCTTTACCGACCCCTTGTTGAAAAATATTTTACTTATCAAACTCCGCGCGAATTTATTGCGGAGCTCGTAGAGAAATTTGAATCCCGGGATGTTTTCGTCGCTATCAATCGCGACTATTACTGATGACGGCGCTGCAACTTTGCCCACTCGTGAGCCGTCACAATGCCGACAGTCTCCGTATTCGGATCAAACACAATCTTTACGTCGCCCTTTGCGAGTTGCTTTTCGACCTGTGTGACTTTCGTTTCGAAACCCACTTCTTCGCGGCCGTAATCTGTGCCTTCGCGCAGAATGAAGCTCTCGATGATCGCGCGGATGGTATCCTCGTTTAAGGCATCCAAAGGAACTTCGACTGGGGGTTGTGATTCTTTTTCGATATCCATAGAGTCACAGTATCAGACACCTTCGCCCTTTTCACCAAAGAAGCTACTACGCTCCTCTTCATGACGTCCCTGAAGCCCCGCACCACAAATATGGGAACTATATCGGATATAGCTCATATTCCGGATAGACATTTCGAAATCCGGTCAATTCCTCATTCAAAGAGCCTTGAATAGCCCCTTCTCAGGCACGCTCGTTGCTATTCAAGGCCGCTATGAAGTCTTTTATATCTCAAATACAAATCCTATTGACGTATAAATTAAAATACGGTATATTTTTATATACGTTAGGTTTTTATGCCTAGCTGGAAAGTTAGAATAACTACCAAAGTCAGAGACTGAGCTACATCAGCTTCTAATCAACGGATCTATCACAAAAAGTGATATTAAGGCTCTCCTGCGCTGGGTGGATGAGATGGAAGAATTTGGCCCAGATCATATTGCTAGCTCTAGAGAATGGCATGACCATGCATTAGAACGAACCTGGCGAGGTTATAGATCTTCTGCCTTTAGTAAATCTGGAAGAGTGATTTACCGAGTTTTCGAAACCACGGTTATTGTCGAAGTTCATCGAGTCACAGCAGATCACAACTACAGAAAGTAGAGGTGCCCATGAAAGATATGAGAAAAGTACTCCATGATATTTTAGATGAAGATCTTTCTCCGGGCGAAGCCCTTAGAGCACTCAGGATTAAAAATGGGATTTCTCAAGACGATCTTCAAGAAATTACCGGCATCGCAAGAACCAATATAAGCGCCCTAGAGAATGGACGACTTGATCTGACTGCGCATTACGCCGTCATTTTCGCCGTCGCACTAAAGACCCATCCCGCCGATCTCCTCTTCCCCAACGGCAAATATGAAAAAAACTCCGAAGTTCGGCAAATCGAGAAAAAAGCCGAAGCCTTTCTAAAAAAACGCGTTGCCAATGGGAAATGAAGTGAACAACTAGCCGAAACGTCCTGTGATGTAGTTCTCCGTACGCGTGTCGTTCGGAGTCGTAAAGATCTGATCCGTATCGCCGAACTCGATCACTTCGCCCAAGTACATGTACGCCGTATAGTCCGCCGTCCGCGCTGCTTGATGCAAGTTATGGGTCACCATCACGATCGTGATTTCACGCTTTAATTCTGTAATCAATTCTTCGATATGTGCTGTTGAAATCGGATCCAAGGCGCTTGTTGGTTCATCGAGAAGCAAAATCTCTGGCTCCGTCGCCAAAGCACGTGCGATACACAGGCGCTGCTGCTGACCGCCCGACATATCCGTTGCATGCGAATTCAAACGGTCCTTCACTTCGTTCCACAGACCCGCCTGCTGCAAAGATTTTACTACGCGCTCTTCGATGAAGCTCTTCTTACGCACGCCACGGACTTTTAAACCGTACGCCACGTTTTCAAAGATCGTCTTCGGAAATGGATTTGGCTTTTGGAAAACCATGCCGATACGCATGCGCACTTCCATCGGATCAATCTCTTTACCCAAGATATTGCGTGCACCCGGATGAAGAACGATCTCGCCCTGGTAGTTCGCCGTCGCATACAAATCATGCATACGGTTAAAACAACGCAAAAGCGTGGTTTTGCCACAGCCTGAAGGACCGATCAATGCCGTCATACGGTTTTCATAAATCGGCAAAGACACGCTCTTTAAAACCTGCTTAGGGCCATAGAAGAAATTTAAGTTTTTAACTTCCGCGCGCAAGGACGCCGGCATCTGTTTCGTATTCATAAATTACCACTTCATCTTCTTGCGGAAACGGTAGCGGATATAAATCGCAATCCCGTTAAGCAGCAAAGTCATCAAGAGCAGGACAATCCCCGTCGCCGCCGCGTTCACGTGGAACTCCTCTTGCGGACGCGAGAGCCAGTTAAACATCTGAATCGGCAAAGCCGTGAAAGGATCCTTCAACCACTGGAAACTCACAAAAGGAAAGTCCGGCTTCACTGGCGACGTCGGCAAGAAAGCCACAAACGTCAATGCCCCAATTGTGATAATCGGCGCGGTCTCGCCGATCGCGCGCGACAGAGAGATAATCACGCCCGTCATAATACCGCCTGAAGAGTACGGCAGGATGTGATACCGAATCGTCTGCCACTTACTCGCACCCACAGCGTAACTCGCCTCGCGGATCGAGTTCGGAATCGCCCGGATTGCTTCACGCGTGGTCACGATCACAATCGGCAAAACCAACAGCCCTAAGGTGAGGCCCGCCGTCAAAATACTGTGACCAAGGCCAAGCTTGTAAACGAAAATCCCCAGCGCCATCAGACCAAAAGTGATCGATGGAATTCCCGCTAGATTTAAAATATTCAACTCAATCAACTGAGTGACCCAGTTTTTCGGAGCGTACTCTTCCAAATACGTACCCGCCGCAACTCCGACAGGAATCGCGCAGAATGCGGTGGTCAGCATAATGCAAAGACTCCCCACCCAGGCCGACAAAATACCGGCACGCTCGGCAAAGCGCGAAGGGAAGTTCGTAAAGAACTCGTAAGAAAGTCTCGGCCCACCCGTCATCGCAAGATCAACGACAAGAGCCAGCAAAGTAATCAAAGCAAAAAGCAAAGACATTAGGCCCGCAAACGCAAAAAGACGGTCGCGGAATTTACGTCCTCGGATATTTCCTAAAAGCTCTTCCTGGTCGCGCTGAGGCGCAGTCAATGATTGCATCCCTAGCCTCCCGTCTCGGAGTACTTCTTACGAAGCCACATACCTAAAATATTAAAACTTAAAGTCACAATCAGCAAAGTTAAACCCGCCACATAGATAGAGCGATAACCAAGAGAGCCATAAGGCAAATCACCCATGCTAACCTGCACGATAAACGCCGTGATCGTGGCTGAAGGTTCCAGAGGATTCAGTGTCAAATTCGGCTGAAGACCCGCCGCGATTGCCACGACCATGGTTTCACCCAAGGCGCGCGAAATTCCCAGAATGTAAGCCGAGGTCACGCCGGAGAAAGCCGAAGGAATCACCACACGAAACACCGTCTGAAAGCGTGAAGCTCCCATGGCAAAAGAGGCCTCACGAAGATGATTTGCAACACTTCTCATCGCGTCTTCGCTGAGGGAGCTCACGTAAGGAACAATCATGATCCCCATCACAAGTCCCGCACTCAGAACATTAAAGCCGCCCATTTCTGGGAAAACCTTCTGAAGCAATGGCGTGACAAAAGTCAAAGCGAAGAAGCCATAAACAACCGTCGGAACCGCGGCCAGCATCTCAAGAATTGGTTTTAAAATTTCACGGGCGCGAGGTGCCGAGTACTCGCTCAAGTAAGCCGCCGTGATCGTTCCAAGTGGGATCGCTACCAAAAGTGCAATGAAGGTTGTCAGGAAGGTGCCACAGAGAAGCGGCCAGATCCCATAGTGAGCATTATCAAAAAGCGGAGTCCACTCGGTATCACCGAAGAACTGCTTCAACGAAACCGTTTGGAAAAATGGCAAAGCCTCCGACACCAAAATAAAGACGATCCCCACAGTGACAAGGACACTAGAGGCTGCAGCAGCGAATAAAATCGCCTCAATCGATCGTTCTTTTAAACGACGAAGCCGCCGAACCGGATGGTTGGCGGCAGTGAATTCTGAAAGCTTTCGCGAATTACTACTTTTTGGCATCGTTGACTGTAATTACTGTACAGCTTCCTTTTTCATAAGTTCTTCGATTTTCAAACCGATCTCTGAGTGACCGCCGAAAACTGTTCCCAATTTTTTCTTTTCTACGTGGCCCAAGGCCATTTCGTATACTTTAGCTGGGAGCGGAACATATTTCACCTGAGAAACGATGCTTGGAGCGTTCTTTAAGTAAAATTTTACGAAATCTTGAACTTCGGTCTTCTTCAAAGAAGCTTCGCTCACATAGATAAAGATAGGACGAGACAGTGGGAAGTAAGCACCGGTTTCCACAGTTTCTTTCGAAGGTGTTACGGCCTTGTTCTTCATAGGAGATTTGTCACCGCCCACAACTGGAACAAGCTTCAATTTACCTTTTGATTCTTCATAATAAGCAAGACCTGTGTAAGCCAAACCGTTTTTGTCAGCCGCAACACCGGCTGCTGCCGTATTGTGGTTTGCACTTGAAGCGTAGTCACCGCGGCTTGCTTTAGATTTACCAACAACAGCTTCAGTGAAGTAATCGAAAGTTCCGTTGTCAGAACCTGGGCCGAAGAGTTTCAAAGGCTGATCTGGCCAAGCTGGATTAACTTGTTTCCAAGTCGTGATCTTTCCTTGAGCTTCGGGCTCCCACATTTTTTTGAGTTCTTCTACTGTGATTTCTTTCAACCAAGTATTTTTAGGAT
This sequence comes from Bdellovibrionales bacterium, assembly GCA_018266295.1. NCBI lineage: Bacteria > Pseudomonadati > Bdellovibrionota > Bdellovibrionia > Bdellovibrionales > Bdellovibrionales bacterium. The sequence goes on from JAFEAQ010000011.1 coordinate 41,156, forward strand.
TTACAGTGATTGCGATCGCATCGAAAGCCACTGGAAGCTCGATGTATTTGATCCCCGCTTTTTTGCAAGTTTCCATTTCAGCAGATTGAATGGGGCGCGAAGCATCTTGAATGTCTGTTTCGCCGCGGCAGAATTTTTTGAAGCCGCCACCAGTGCCTGAAACACCCACAGTGACACGAACTTTGCCTTTTTGTGCCGCTTGGAACTCTTCTGCCATCCCTTCAGTAATTGGGAATACAGTACTTGATCCATCAATGTTGATCACAGACTGAGCTTTGGCGTGAACACCAGCAAACAAAAGAATTGCGCTAAATATTGCACCACTGAACAATTTCATAGACACCTCGTAAATTTGCAGCCACAGTATCACCGTGATTTCCCTTCGTCTTGTTAGGGTTTTATTAGGATTATTTCGGGCTGCGTTATCACTTTTTACGCCTTATCTCGAATAAAGCGTCACCCCAAGCAGCCTCTAAAGTAAAATCCCCTCCTCGATGAAGTTTTACATTAAGATGTGATACCAATGACGGAAAATAATGCCTTAAACCATTTGAATCTATGCTTAAAAACTGCACGCATGGGCGTTTGGGAATCCACACTTTCTAAAACTCCTCTTGTGGGAGCTGACGTCAAGTGGGACGACGAAGTTCGTGCCATGCATGGTGTCCCTGCGGATTATAAGGGCGATGTGATGGAGTGGTACTTCAAACACCTCCACCCCGAAGATCAGTCCGATATCAGCGCAAAAGTGGCGCACATCTTTGATAAAGCAACCGTCGGAAGAACTGTCTCATTCACTTATCGCTTTATCTGGCCAAACGGAGACCTTCATTACATTGAAATGCATGCAGGAGTCGACGGCCTTCTTCCTGATGGCAGACTTAAAATTTACGGCCTTGCTCGCGATATCACGCAAGATGTTCTCAGACAAAAACTGATCGAAGATCAAAAAAACCGCCTCTTGAGCGCCTCTCGGATGGCGGTCCTCGGCGAGATCTCAAGCGGTATCGCCCACGAAATCAATAATCCTCTCACGGTGATTCAAGCGCGCTCCTTCCAGCTGCAACAGATGTGCGAAAACGGCAACCTCGATGCTGCAAAGATTAAATCAGCGGCGGAGAGCATCAGTAAAACCGGCGACAAGATTGCAAAGATCATCAAATCTCTACGCGCGTTTGCGCACGGCCAAGAAAGCGATCCCGTAGATAAAATCAATGTGCACGAGCTCATTCAAGAGACCCTCGATTTTTGCAAAGTTCGTTTCTACAATCATGGCATTGACGTGCGCCTCGGAGCCATTCCGGAGCACCTCGAGTTTGAATGCCGCCTGACTCAAATTGAAGAAGCTCTTTTAAGTATTTTCAATAATGCCCACGACGCCATCATGGGTCTTTCTGACAAATGGATTTTGATCGAAGCTTTTGATAAAGATCAGGACATCGAAATTCACGTCACCGACTCCGGTCATGGCATTTCTGACGACATCGCTGACAAGATGATGCTGCCGTTTTTCTCGACAAAAGAAATCGGCAAAGGCATGGGCTTGGGACTTTGTATCGCAGCTGAAATCGTGAACAAGCATCACGGCAAACTGACCTACGACCGCTCAAGCCAGAACACTCGATTCGTTATCAGCATCCCTAAAGCACAACCTCGTTGATGTCATTTTGACTCCAAAAAAGAAGGCCCTTCATTTGCAATAACCCCCTCTGTGCGTGACTAAAAAAGTCACCTTGAAGGAGTTTTTGCAATGAAACCGGCTTGGAAAGAATTACTCATCGCTGTGAACGGAGCTTTTCTGTTTCTGTTGATTCTGCTCGCGACAGAAATGGCGTTAGGTCAATCTGCAGAGGTGCCAGAACGCGCCCGTATTCTTTCAGTCCAAACCGACGGAACTGGCTGCGAGGCGACTCAGACTGCCGTGAGCCTTTCTCCGGACTTGATGGATCTTTCCGTTTTGTTTTCCAATTTTAATCTTGAACTCGGCGCCGGCACTCCGGACCCCAATAATATTTTGGTGAACAAAAACTGCCAGATCCGGGTTGAGATTGAAACGCCTGCAGGCTGGGCTCTGTCGGTAAAGTCGGTGGATTACCGCGGCTATGCACACCTCCCCGTGGGCGCCATCGCAAGGCACCGCTTTTCTTATCGCACGGACGGCATGCAAACTGTGATGCTGAGAGAAGCTCCGCTACAAGGTCCTCTCGATCAGGATTATTTTTTTCGTTTAGAACAATCCGCCCAGGAAAGACCGTTTACTCCGTGCGGTCCTCCGAACATTCGTCTTCGTTTAGGCTCGCACATGGTTTTGCGTTACCCACTCAAGGAGCAACGTCGTAACGGGGCTGACCGCGAAACTGCGATCTTGAGTCTTGATAGCGCTGACGTGAGCCTTAAGCAGGATTTCCAATTAGAATGGAAACGCTGTGGACGTAAAGCCGGTTTAAAGTAATACTTAAGGAATGAAACGAAGCCTTTATCTTATTCGCCATGGCCAAACAGATTGGAATGTTCAACGTAAAATGCAGGGGCACACAAACATCCCCTTAAACGAACTCGGCCGCAACCAAGCGCGCTCGATTCAGAGTTTTTTCCTCAATAATCCCGTTGAAAAAGTATTTAGCAGTGATTTAGATCGTGCTTTTCAAACGGCGGAGATTGCCACAAGCTCCAAAAGTATTATCAAGCTAGAGGGCCTGCGTGAGGTGAATCTTGGCTCGATCGAAGGCAGCACTGAACCTGAGATCGTTGCAAAGCATGGCGCAGAAGCTTGGCAGAGGTGGATTTCCTTAGACCCCAAGGCGAACTACGCATTTCCAGGTGGCGAAACTCACCAACAATCGCTTCAAAGAATCATCGATAATTTAAAATATTTGTTTTTGAATCATGAATTTAAAAAGGCCGCGGTTTGCACCCACGGCCTTCTGATTCGTCGCTTGGCTCATCATTTGCGACCGGACTATACAGAGCTTTTACCAATTCCAAATTGCGGGATCTACGAAGTCGAATGGAAGGAAGAGCGTCTTCACTTCCATGGCTTGATTCACGATCCTAGCGTATAACGCTGACGCCGCCAGGATTAGCGATAAGACCATTCTTGGTTTGGCGAACCGGCACTCTAAAGACTTTGCCCGTTTTCATTTTGTAAAATGTCTGAGTAACTTCATCAGAAAGACTATTGAAGACCACTTGTGATTTTTGTGATTTTCGCGTTTTTGCTGCTGTTTTTTCTGCGAGGGCTTCCCCGGCCCAACCACACTCACCAACCTTCAAGTTTTCACCGCGATCCCCGGCAGGCTTGCTTGCCGAACGGAATTCGTAACGGATATTGTTTTGATCAATCAAACCTTGGCCGTTCGTGCCCGCGCTCCAGTCATAGTGAAAACGCTTCTTGCTCGCTTTACAGATAAGATAATTATCAACAGACGCTTTCTTCGGAAGCGTGCGCGTGATTTCAATCGGTGCTTCTGGCTTTGCAGTTTCTACTGCGGCCACGGTGGATACTGGCGCAATAGCTGGTGGGGTGTTTGTTGTTACAGACGAAGTGCTTGCGCATCCGACGAGAGACAATAAGACAGCGGCTGATAACTGAAGTTTCAATCCTTGAAAAATCACGTTGGCTCCTAACGCTAATAGATCAAGGTCTATTTTCGCGTAGGTCTTTCAGAGCGTTCAAGCAAAAATAGCTATAAGCTAGACTGGCAAATGTCGGCACCACGACGAAGGCCAAGGGCAAGTAGTTCATAAATCCTAAGATGATGCCCAAGACGTAAAGATAGCCACGATTTTCACGTTCTAGACGCTTGCGTTCATCCGCACTCGCATAATCCTGTAGCACATCGTAAACAAAAATATTCTTATTTAAATACGCGCTTAAGATCACAGGGATAGCAATAGCAAAACCCGGCAGCAACCACAGCGGCAATGAGACCATCAAAAGTGCGAAATAGATGAATCCCACTTTCAGTGAATTCATGACGCTGACAAAGTTACTCCCACCGCGGAGTTTTTGAAGATTCGGGAAATCTTTCTTCTCAATGATTCGTAAAATAAATGGAAGTAAAACCATCGACACAAGCAAAATCGCGAGCAAATACGAAAATGGCAGAATCACCAGCATTGCGACAAGCATCATCACGATGTAAGAGACGGACGACAGAGTTCCCTCACTGAGAATCTGCCATTTCTGAGAAACGTATTCTGAAACCCATGAATGTTGAAAAGCACCGCTTGCGGTGGCAATCCACCAAGTGCCGGCTGTGAAAAAAACGATTGCGGCAATAACGAGCGCGAGTAAAAAAGGCACGAATACTAAAATCAAAATCCTTATATCAAGACAAGCTTCGAAGGATTGTTTCAGCGCTCTAAAAACTTTATTCATTGAAATTTTGTACTCTTTTAGCCGCCGGTTTGCAAGCGACGGTACTCGTCAAGAGCTGTGCGCAAACTCTGAGCCGTCGTTGAGTTTGACGGCATGCTACGAGCCAAGCCCTCATACCCCGGATAGCTCTGCGAGTTGATAAATGACAAGATCTTTTTCGCCGCCGCTTCAGATGAAAACACACTCCCCTGACCGAGAAGATCGCGCAAATAAGTATGAACCGTCGCTTCTTCCGAAGTTCCCACATAACGTTTCATCTCATTCATGGCTTGATCGACCAAAAGAGGATCCGTAGTGTCACCCATGGCTTGAACGATGGCCTGCAAATTCTCTGAAGATGGCGGAAGAGCCGAGAACATATTCAGCGCCTGCTCTTGAACATACTCGTCATCGCTATTGATAAACTCAAGGGCCAAGATTTGCATCTCGCCTGAGTTCTTCGGATCAACACCGTATTTTGTACGATAGTCATTCAAAAGACTTTTTAGCGTCTGCCCCACGGAGATTTCATAGGATTTTGGATCCGTGTGAGGATAGTCGCACTTTTCAGTCGTATAGCACTCTTTCGTTTCGCGAATTGCTTGAAGCAAAGCCTCGCGGTCGCTGACCGATTTCGGCTTTGGTGTCTCGGGAGTTTTTGGCTGAGACGATGGCTGACGCTGCATCTTTTGCACCGGCTCGAGATCCTCCGGCAAGCTCACAGTCCCCGCAGGACGTGTACGCATCTGCCACGCCATCAGCAGGACTACAGCAATTGCACCGATCGTCAGGCTTTTAGAGCTGTCTTTTTTCATACCCATCTCCTAGCGTTGCACTTCTGTCCACTCGGAGGTCGTATCCGTCGGCAATAAGAGTCCCGTATAAATGTACCCTGTTTGACCTTGATAAGTGACGCGGTAATAGACTTTGTTGTTGCTGTCTTCGATGAAGACTTCCTGTACTTGCAGCTGAGTGCCCTTAGGAATTAAGCGAATCAAGGTGCCACCAGGAGTCGTTCTGTGATTTACGCCGGCTGAATTCACAACCTTCACGTACTCGCCGGCCTTCGCAAGCGTGCTTGGCAAATTGCTATTTGTCGCAACCACCGCCCACGTAAGGTAGTCGGTTTTATTGCCACCGAAAACATAACCCTCTTTGCCTTGATAATTCACTTTGTAGTAACGCTCATTATCAGGCGCACTCCGAAGCTCGAAATCAAGAACGGTCACGACTTGATCTTTAGGGACCATACTAACGATACCGCCGCCCGGGCTTGCGCGCAGATTGGTATTTTTTTGAATCTCAATATTGGTACCGACGGGATAAAGAGTGCTTTCATAGCTCTTACAAAGGGCATGACGATCCTGATTCGCCGGCGAGTAACTTGCCAGAACCGTGTCCTTCACCGCTGTTGCTTCATCAACACTGTAGGGACTGATTTGTTTGAGGCAAATCGCATCGCGCGCCTCCGTCACACAAGAGGCCTTTGAATTACTAATGACACAGTAAGGACCTGCAGAACTTTTATAAAGCACGCCGGACTTCAAGGCCGGAGCTTCCGTGCCTGATCCAGGCGCTGGGCAGTTTTCTTTTTTCTCAATCAAGCAAGCCACATCAATCGAGGCTTTCTTGTTCGGATTTGTCCCGTATTTTTCCCAAAGACGTTTACTGTAGTGAGTATAGAAGTTTTTATCGTTCTGCGCCCACTTGTCATTAGGATCCGTCCAGCGGCAGATCTTGCCAGAGCCTCCATTGTAGGCCGCCCACGAAGCACGAATGCGTGCTTCGTAGTTCGTGGCAGACTTCACGCAGGTTTGCGACGGAGCTTTCTCCCAGTTTTTATAGAAGATATCCATCGCGTAAGTCAGATTGGTGATGAGGTTCCAAGCCGTGCCGTTTGTAACCGCCGGAAAGTGCGCACGGTCATCAATTTGCATCATCCCATGACCATGACCGTAATCGCCTCTCATCATCTTCAGACGAGCATCTGTGGCTTTACGATAGTGACTCCAGTAACTCTCATGACTGGCCGTCGCTTGAATACCGAGCACCCACCAAGAAACCTCGGTGGAGGATACTGTCGGTTTACGTTTCTTAAGGTAATAAGCAGCCGCCTCTTTAATGACGGCATTCATCTCATCAACATAACGAGAACGCTCCGTCGAGGCCGCCGTGTCGCTATAGATGAGCTGTCCGTAGTTGCCGGTGACATACTTATCATCACCAAAGGCATTGGCGTTACAGGCTTGTGGAGCTCGACCATAGTTATATTCACCACCCACACGATCATTACATTTGTAGTAATCCGCCGTCGCCGCACTGGCCGCAAACGGAGTTCCCGAAACAACCGCAAAACCCAAGCCCAGAGCCAAAACCGTCTTAAAAAGAGAATAGTTTTTTGTTTCCATGAGTGCCTATCGGCACCCCAAACATCGACTTAACTACCCCCACCCCAAGTCTAGACCAGGTGCCAGGTCCTGTTTCTGGTCGCTGCGCATTAAGTAGAACATAACTACAAGCACACGATGAACTCTCATCTGATTAAAAAAGACCGAAGCTCAGATTGCGCAACGCAACTGGAAACAGGACCTGGCACTTTTTGTGGGGCGTGCCCTAGAGGTTTCTTACCGGAGGCAGACTCCTCCGATTCCGAATCCTCGTTCAAGGCATAAAAAAACCCGGGTACGAAGCCCGGGTTTTCAAAGTCACTCAAAACGAGGAACTAGTAAGTAACGTGGTGAGTGATCGCCTCTTGCATACGAGGATCTTTCAGAGCCACGATGCTGTTCTTCGTGAAGAAGCGGAAAAGAACAAACAAGAAGAGACCTGCAAAACCCAAGAACATACCGATTTCCCAGAGACCGAAAGTCACTTGGCCATCGTAGAAGTTCGGGTAAACCATCCAGTAGATATCAAGGTATTGCATCACAAGGATCAAACCAGAAACTACCAACAAGTGATTCTCGTTACGTTTTGCAGCTTTTGGAAGAAGAGCCAAGAACGGAACGATGAATCGGAAGATCAACAACGCCATAGAAAGACCCATCCAGCCATTCTGAGCGCGCATGATGTAGTATTCAGTTTCTTCAGGGATGTTAGCGTACCAAATCAACATGAATTGAGAGAACGCAATATAAGCCCAGAATACTGTGAAACCCTTCATGAACTTAGCCAAGTCATGGTAGTGGTCTTCAGTCACATAGCCTTTAACCAAACCAGAACGCTTCATGAAGATCGCAATTGGAATGATGATCGCAAAGAATGACTGGAACAAACCTGCAAAGCAGTAGATCCCGAAGATCGTGCTGTACCAAGTTGGCAAGAGCGACATCAACATATCAACGCTGAACAAAGAGAACGTGATCGCGAAGAATAAGGTGAAGCCGATAGAGTAACCAACGTTTTTATGAGTCAAAGACTCATCGCCAGACTTATCTTGCTTAAGTGAATTTCCAACCAAGACTTGGCGGAAAGCAACCATCCCCAAACCGAAAACCAACAAACGGATCACCAAGAATGTGGTGTTCAAGTAAGTTGTTTTAGTTTGCAAAAGAGCGCTCTCAGCCACTCTCTCGTGGTCAGCCCATGGGTAGAGGTATTTCAAACCCAAGAGAAGGATCAAGCTTGTTACAACCATCACTGGGATATAAGCAGTCATACCCTCAGCGTAACGGCGAACAGACACACTCCAGCCGGCTTTAGCCAAGTTTTGGATTGCCGACCAGAAAAGGCCGCCCAAGCCAACACAGGCAAAGAAGAAGAATGCAACTAAGTAAGAAGTCCACATTCTGTCTTGGTTTTTCAAAAGACCGAAGATGAATGTAATCAGACCGATTGCGATGAAAACGTAGCTGGTCATTTGCAGAGCTTTTGGAGCCTGGAATTTACCAACGTGAAGATCGTGGTGGTGATTTGATGCTGCCATATCTAAAACCTACTTAGATTCTTTTTGTAAGAAACGAATATAGTTAACAACTTGCCAACGGTAAGCTTGCGGAATGTGAGAAGCATAAGGACCCATCACACCCTGCCCTTCTGTGATCACATGGTAAATGTGACCATCTGGCCAGCCTTTGATTTTATCAGTCATGATTGAAGGTGGTTTCAAAGCCATGTTTTTAACAACATTGGAATCTGGATTTCCAGCTCCGGCTTGGCCGTGACAAACTGCACAGTTCGTTTCGAAGTATTTTTGACCTACTTTCAAAACGTCTGGAGACATATTGCCTGCCAATGGATTTGCCTGCTTAGAGCCGCCTTCGATATCACCCTTGTATTTGTACGGAGTGAAACCTACAGGAACTGTGTGCTCTGCAGGAACTCTCATACCAGAGTGATTTGGTGAAGACTCGTCGTACTCCTGAGCTTTGATCGCCGGAGACTCCATCATGTCTTGGATGATTTCAACGTTGGTTTTGTCACCCTTAGCTCCGCATGCTGAAAGTGCCAGAGCTGCTGCTGCCAAAGTAATCTTAGTCATTTTCATTAGTACTCCGCCACTTTTTTCACGTCAGAAGCACCCAACTCACGGAAGAAGCGTTCAATCTTAGCTTCGTCGTAGCCAGTGTCGTTTTGTGGGATGAAGATTGCGAATTTATGTGAAGTCAGATCAGGATCGATCGTTGGCGGATCGATTTTTGGCATTTTCGTCGCGTAGAACAAAGCTGCTACGGAGCTCAATGCCGCAAACAAGATCGTCAACTCGAACATGATCGGAATGAACGCAGGCAATGAGAACGCCGGTTTACCACCAACATTGATTGGCCAGTTCACAGCCGAAGTCCACCAAGTCAAAAGCAAACCGCTCGTCAAACCAACAACCCCCATCACCATAGTAACGTAAGGGATCCAAGATCTTTTGATACCGCAAGCTTCTTCCATACCGTGAACAGGATAAGGAGTAATAGCATCGAACTTTGTGTAGCCGCTTTCGCGAGTTTTAGCAGCAGCCTTAATCACTGCGTGCTCGTCAGTCCAGATACCGGCAATTCCGCCAATTCCAACTTTTGCCATTAGTGGCCTCCTTTATTGTCTTGTCCCACTGGCAATACAGGCTTCACTTCGGCGATAGAGATTGCCGGGAAGAAACGCAAGTAGAGCAAGAACAGAGTTAAGAACATACCGAAAGAGCCGAAGAGGATCGCACCGTCAAAGAACGACCATGCGTAGTTACCCCAGTTCGCCGGCAAGAAGTCACGATGCAAAGACGTGATCGTGATCACGAAACGCTCGAACCACATACCGATGTTAACGAAGATCGAAACAACGAACATGATTGGAATAGAACGACGTGCTTTCTTGAACCAGAACACTTGAGGGATCAAAACGTTACAAGTGATCATTGTCCAGTAAGACCAAGCGTACGGACCGAAAGCACGGCTCACGAAGAACACGTAACGCTCGTAAGGATTGCCTGAGTACCATGCGATAAAGAACTCAGAACCGTAAGCGTAACCAACCATCAAGCCTGTCGCCATGATGATCTTATTCATTACTTCCATGTGATCCAAAGTAATGTAGTTCTTGAACTCAGGAACACCGATACGAACCAAAGTCATCAACGTCACAACCATCGCGAAACCGGAGAAGATCGCACCGGCAACGAAGTATGGAGGGAAGATCGTCGTATGCCAGCCCGGAAGACCAGAAACGGCGAAGTCGAAAGAGACGATGGTATGTACTGAAAGAACCAGCGGAGTCGAAAGACCCGCGAGCAACAAGTACACCATTTCATAGTGTGACCAGTTCTTCGCAGTGCCTCTCCAGCCGAGAGACAAAGCACCGTAAACTGTCCGGCGGATTTTGTTCTTCGCACGGTCTTTAATAGTCGCAAAGTCAGGCACCAAGCCCACATACCAGAACACCATGGAAACCGTCGCGTAAGTCGAAACGGCGAAAACGTCCCACAAAAGTGGCGAACGGAAGTTCACCCAAAGTGGTCCACGTTGATTTGGATAAGGGAACAACCAGTAATCCAACCAAGGACGACCCGTATGAAGCAATGGGAAGAGACCCGCAGTCATAACGGCGAAAACCGTCATCGCTTCTGCAGTCCGCGCAACCGATGTTCTCCACTTTTGACGGAAAAGGAACAAGATCGCAGAGATCAACGTACCGGCGTGACCGATACCGATCCAGAATACGAAGGTCACGATCATCGTACCCCAAGCATTCGGATGATTCACCCCGAGAAGACCGATACCCTTACCGATCACAGTTCCCAAGATAATGACGTAGAAAACCAAAATACTGAGAGCCGTTGTGAAAAGACCGAGCCAACCTTTAGAAGGATAAGCTTCGATCGGAGCACAGATGTCCTCTGTGATGTCCTTAACCGTTTTGTTACCAAGGACGAGCTTATTACGCGTCAACATTAGTGGCCGCCTTTCTCAGCAACGACTGTCTCTTTATCATTGTTGCGGATCTTAGAAAGATAACGAACTGAAGGAGCCGCATGCCACTCTTCGAGAAGAGCGTATGAACGCGGTTCATCTTTGAACATCTTAGCTACTTGGCTTTCAGGATCATTCAAATCGCCGAAAGTGATCGCTTGCGAAGGACATGCCGTTTGGCAGGCAGTTTTAACATCGCCATCCTTCAACTTGCGGCCTTCCAATTTCGCTTTGTTCTTACCTTCTTTGATTCTGTGAACGCAGAAAGTACATTTTTCCATAACCCCGCGAGTACGAACACCAACGTCTGGATTCAATGCCATGTGAGTCGGTTTTTCGATATTCTTCGCGTAATTGAACCAGTTAAAGCGACGAACTTTGTATGGACAGTTGTTCGAGCAGTAACGAGTACCAACGCAACGGTTGTAAACCATTTCATTCAAACCTTCGTCACTGTGAACAGTCGCAAGAACCGGGCACACAGTTTCGCAAGGAGCATTGTCACAGTGTTGGCACATAACCGGTTGGAATACCGCCAAAGCGTCTTCTGGCTTACCAACGAAGTAACGGTCGACACGCAACCAGTGCATTTCACGGCCTTGCAATACGTATGTCTTACCAACAACTGGAATGTTATTCTCAGATTGGCAAGCCGTCATACAAGCAGAGCAGCCTGTGCATGTGTTCAAGTCAACAGCCATACCCCATTTGTGACCATTGTATTGATGGCCAGACCAAATGTTCCATGTCTTGTGTCTGTGAACGCCGGCGTGTTCATCTTTCATGTAATCTTTGAGCGTTGCTTCCGCAACGATCATACGACCTTCCATGGAGTTGTTACCAGCTACGCATGCAAGGTTGTATTTCTTAGAAGTCTTCGTCAGAGTCGCTGGTTGGCCAGCGAAGATCGCGCCATTTTTTAGAGTCACGAACTCAAACATGTTCTTACCGATGCCGTTGGCTACTTTACCTGCTTTGGTGCGGCCGTAACCAACTGCTACTGCAAAAACGTCGTCATGCAAGCCCGGCTGAATGTGAACTGGAAGCTCGACTTTTTTATCGCCGACTTTCAATTCAACAACCGTAGATTCCTTCAACGACAGTTTTTCTGCCGTCGCAATAGAAACGCTCACGTAGTTGTCCCAAACGATTTTAGTGACTGGATCTGGCAACTCTTGCAACCAAGGAACGTTTGCCAAAGTACCATCACCCATTTGAACTGTTGGATACAACACCAACTCGTAGCCAGAAGCATTTGTTGCTGGCTTGATAGAGCTAAAGGCATCTGCCTTGAATGAACGTGCTGAAGAAGATTTTACTTCGCCAACAGAACCTGTTTGCAGAACTTCATTCCAGAAGTCTTCGAAGCCTTTGCCTTTAGCAAATTTCGGCTGGATTTCTTCTTTCCAGTAGTTTCTCAAGTAGTCATAGAAAGTTTCGTAAGCAGTCAAACGCTTAGGACCCACGTTTGCCAAGTAAGCCCAAGTCATCAAAGTGAGTTGGAACGAACGAGTGTCATACATAGGACGGATGGCAGGTTGTTGAATCGCAAAAACGCCTTCAGCAAACTCTGCATCACCCCAAGTTTCCAAAGCATGGTTGTCCGGAGCGATGTAAGTCGCGTGCTCGCCCGTCTCGTCGATACGGTCGCCTGTGTAGACAACCATTTCAACTTTGCGAAGAGCTTCAACAAAGCCAGACTCTTGTGGAAGAGCATAAGCTGGATTTACACGGTGGATGATCAAAGTTTTCACTTTGCCCGCGTTCATATCCGCGATGAGTTTTTCCATATCAGCGTAAGAGGCTTTCATGCCTGGAACGCCGTTTTTCCCGTCAACAGTTTTGCCTTCGTTATCCAGCAAGCTGTTCAAGAAGTTCACAGCAATTTGCAACTCGCGCGAACGAGAAGTCAAAGTCTGCAAACCACCCGCGACGACGAGAGACTCGCCTTTGTTTTCCCAAAGATCAGCCGCCACCTTGTTGAAGAGAGCTGGTTCGATACCCAATTTCTGAGCTGTGTTTGCGTAAGAAACGAGGCTTTCTTTGAATTTTTCATTGTTAGCGTAAGAAGAAACGCCTTTGTTCACAACAAGCGCGTTGATCAAACCCATCACAACATCGAGTTGCTGAGAAGGTTTAATTTTGAAGCGGATATCCGCATTTGCACCCGTGAGAGAGTAGCTAGAGTCAAAAGAAACCAATTTCGACATTTTCTTAGGATCTCTGCGACCTGCTGAAAACTGAGCCTGGAACTGAGTTGGATTCAACCAAGTACCCAAGAAATCTGCATCAATAGAGACGATCATTTTAGCTTTGTCGAAACGGTAGTGAGGAACAACAGCTTCACCGTAAGAAGCTTTTTGACCTTCACGCAGCTCTTCACTTGCAAACGGCTCCCAAGAAACGTGGTCCGCTTTGAAAGCTTGTGCAAAGTCAGAAACAACTGCGCGAGTTGACGGAGAAGCAATGTTACCAGTCAAAACAACAGCGCCGCCCTTTTTCAACTGAGCAACGACTTTGTCATCTAAACCGTCCCATTTAACGCCCACTGTGTCCTTGTTGGTCTTCTTCTCATTGAAGATATTGTATTTAGGACCTTGGAGTCTCTCTGGATCGTAAAGATTCAAAAGAGCCGCCTGAGAACGAACGCTCAAGCCACCATGAGTAAGTGGGAACTGAGGGTTTGATTCAATCTTTACCGGACGGCCTTCGCGTGTCTTAACCAAAACACCGAAGCCACCACTGCCGTCGAAGTATGTCGACGTGTAGAAGTTAGATACACCCAAAGTCACTTCTTCAGGTTGTTTGTTGTAAGGAACGATTTTTTGCACTGGACGGCGGATGCAACCTGCAGCTGACATCGCGAGAGACGCGCCCATCAACTTCAAGAATTCACGGCGTGCCCAACCGCCTTCGCCCGTGTCGCTTTCGCGCAATGGAGAAGACTGGAACTCCGTCTCAGCTTTTTTCAAAAACTCAGGATCATTGTTGTAATGCTCGAGAGTCAGCCAGTAAGTATTGTCTCTTTCGATTTGCGGGCGCGCAGCTTTCTTTGCTGCCAATTCCGCTTCGCTATGCTCGTGATCGTGATTCATTTCAGACATGGTACCTTCCACAAACTCAATTAGTGGTGACAAGTTGTACAGTTCAAAGGAGCTTTATTCTCTGGTTGACGGTGGCAGTTAATACACCAGCCCATCGAGAGATCCTGAACCTGAGTGATTTTTGCCATCTTCTCAACTTCGCCATGGCAAGTTTGGCAGTTCACACCTTTCGCAATATGCGCAGAGTGATTGAAGTGCACGAAGTCAGGAAGCGCGTGAACGCGAACCCACTCGATAGAACCGCCCTTATCGTAAGCCTCACGCAATTTTTGAATGTGTGGGCTGTCCGTCTTCACTTGAAGATGGCAGTTCATGCATGTAGAGAGCGCCGGAATGTTTGAGTGGCGAGATCTCTCAACTTGGTTATGACAGTATTGACACTGAATTTGATTTTTTGTGACGTGGATTTCGTGGCTGAAAGGAAGCGGCTGTTCTGGCGCGTATCCTTGGTTGTAGCCCCAACCCGGCTGAAATTTACATCCTGCAAGGCTCAACGCAAGTAGCCCCACTGCTGCAAAAGTTTTAAATACCCGATGCATAATCTTCCTTTGCCTGATGATTACAGAGATGTGCCCATGCGGAGAACGCGCGCGCACATCATAACAATTTTTCGATGGTTCCTATTTAAAAGCGGAATGCATGACTTGTCCACTCTCTTTTTGCAAACTTGATGAGAATTCAGAAGCTTAGCAGAAAAGCTCTGACTATTTCTTCCGCACAAGTGATGCATAAATCACGAGCAAAAAGTGAGCGACAACAAACGCGGCGACATACTCAACACCGCCGGCGCCGAAGCCGTAAGAATGAAGCCCCGCGCCGAGCACGAAATTGACTCCGTACCAAGCCATGATGACAAGACTGAAAGTCACAACACCTGCGGCGATCATGCCGAAGTTGCGGAACCAGCCACCCAAGCGGCCGTGAAGCACTGCGAGATAGCCAAGCAAAGCAATCAACGCCCATGTTTCCTTTGGATCCCAACCCCAGAAGCGACCCCAGCTGTAGTCCGCCCAAATACCTCCCAGGATAATTCCGGGAGCCAAGAACGCGACACCGATTTGCATTGCTCTGTAGACGGAATTTGCGATGGCTTTGATCTTCTCGTGGTTCTTCTCTTCACCTTTAATATAGTAAATAAGACCGATATCCCCGAGAACAAACGCCAAGAAAAACGCGGCGTAACTGATTGTGATTGTCATTACGTGCACAGTCAGCCAGTAGTTACTACGAAGAACGGCCTCAAGCGGCTGAAGTGTTGGATCCAAAACCGCCGGCGCGGAATCGGCGATGATCAATGCAACCATCGCCCCCAAAGTTCCGGCGAAGAAAATGAATCGGTACTTGTAAATGATTTCCAATATCGCCGCGAAGACCACAGCCCCCCAGGACATCCACACCACGGTTTCGTACATGTTGGTGACCGGAGCACGATCCATCAGATACATGCGCACGATGAAGCCAAAGGTGTGCAAAACAAAACCCAGGCTCGCAAAGGTCCAACCCAGTTTCATGAGGCCTGGCTTATTCATTGTCCACACCATCAAAACCATGACAGATGCCAACATATATAAGATGTAGGCCCAACGGAACGGATGGAAGTGGTTGTAGAAAACTTCGAGGTTTACTTTAGAATCGTGGCTATAAGCTTCAGGATTATTGCTTTTTGCCACTTCTCTAAATTTGAGAACGCTTTCATCCAAGGCCTTCGCCGTTTGCTCTAACTGATCCGCCGGAGCATTCTGCGCAACGGCTCCAATACGATCGATGAAAGATTTTGTAAGATTGGCAAAGGCCTCTTGCTGGTTTCCTTGAAACTCCGCAACAGAAAGCCAGGTCTCACCCTCTTTTGGCGGGATGAGGCGCAGCATGTTGCCGCCGGCAATTTCACGGAAAACAATCAGCTGGTTTTCCAAACGCTGCAAAGCCTGGAAGTATGGAGTGAGTTTTTCTTTGGATTCGCGCTTGGCTTGAAGCTCTTGCTGAACCATTGGGAAGCGCTCATTGGCAAAAAGCTCTTCACCCGAGAAGTATCTTTGATCTGCCGGCAAGCCGAGAGCCTTCAAGACTTCGTGATTGCGAACTTCAAAGATTTTTTTCCCCTGCCACGCGGTTGGGCTCAGCATCCAAGTGAAGATGATTTCAGAAGCGCCACGGCCTTCGAAGGTCGATTTACCATACACGATCTCAAGCATTTCTTTAGAGAAAGAATCGTAAGGCTTGATACGACCGGCATCCTGAACCGGCAAGTAAGAAAGAGCATCACCCGAGGCTGCGAAAGCGCCTTTGTAAACGAGGAGTGAAATCAAAAGAATCAGAATGACTTGCAAACGTCTCATGACGGCTTTTCCTTTTTCGCTTTCTTCTTATAATAGAAGAGCAACAAGATCCCCAGGGACATAATGAAAGACCCGAGATACTTAATCCAACGGCCCGGATCCTGATTGACAGAAAATACGGAAGCCACCGGCTGACCCGTGTTCGGATCTTCTTCAAAACTTGCCTGGTAAATTGTAAATCCATTGTACTTCAGCGGCTCATTCATCGAGATCTGATGAGCATCGATGTTTGGTACGCCCACAACGCTTTTGTATTCCATGGCTTTCCGCGTGCCCTGGTAGCGATCGATTTCGAATTTCTTTAACTGAATTGGAAAACCCAAATCCAAACGACGATTGCCGTAGCTCACGATATAAACCGCGTCGCTCGTGAAAAGCTTCACAGAGTCGTTCAAAAGCATCCAATGATCTTGGCCGTTAAAGTTAAACTTCACCGCCGAGGTCGTCAGTGGCGTCGGAGTTTCGCGATCCTGAAGATCCCACTCGTCTGTGGCTTGCGGCAAATACCTGAGCACGCGCACCTCAATCGGCATCTTCCAGCCCGGAGCAAAGGAATCCCCTTCGTTCACATGGCCTTTTTTAAGTGGAGCAACGGAATCTTTTTGAAAAACAACGTAGTTCACTCCACCCTTTTCGTCCGGCGTGAAAAAGATCTCATTGGCACCATTGCCCGTTGCTGGAGCTGGGCCTAAGTGCAAAGCCGCTGGGCCGAAGTTATGAGTTGCCACATCATTCGGGCGACGCTGTACAAGCCACTCGATGGCGTTGACTTTAATATTTGGATTTTGCACTTGGAAACGAAGACCTGCGCCGTAGCGGCCATTTTTATCTTTAGGCTCAACCACTTTACGCGAAGGAAGAACATAGGGCTTGTAGTCGGTAAACTTGATGTCGGCGTTAAACGCCGCAATCGTCAGTGGCTTTTTGTCGGTCGGTGGATTTTTAAAAAAATCCACGTTTTGCTCAGCAAGCTTCGTGTAGCGATCACCATCGAAAGAACTATAAACCAAGATGTCTGTTTCAGGCACGATCACGTACTGGTTTTTATCGCCGATGCCAACACGGATGCTGCCATCCAAGCCGAACTTCTGCGTGAGAATGGCCCCGAACATCAAAATCAAAATCCCGATGTGAGCAAAAACAAACGGCGCATGGCGCGGCTTCCAAGGCCAGCGATCCACCATCACGGCAATCAAGTTCACCGCGAGGACTCCCATCACCGTGTACATCCAGAACGTATCGTAAACGAGTTTTTTGGCGGCGTTGGCATCGTACTTCGCTTCGACAAATGTTCCAACCGCGATCACCGTGGCGATCGCTGCGATAACAATCACCGCAAGCTTAAGAGAAGCTAAAAATTTAATCGTAGATTTTAAATAACGACGAACTTGGTTCGTGCGATCATCGGCAGATTGAGACATGATGACAAATATTTAGCCCAGCTTATCCGGAAGGGCTAATCATATCGACCACAACGCTGCAAGTCAGCAGTGGCGACTACTGAAGGCTCGGCAGATTTTGACTTATATATGTCAGGGCCACGTCGATTTTCGCGCGAATCTTTTCTGCCTCCGCCGGTTTCAACTTCTTGGTTGTTTCATCCATGTAGAGCGCGCGGTTCATTTCAACTTGGATTGCATGATGGTTTTTTGACGGCTGGCCATAGACTTCACTGACCCGACCGCCAAAATATGGCCAGTTGTAACCGACTTTAAATCCGGCAATCACATAGGCTGCGATCACAAGATCACGGAACTTCGGATCACAGCTTTTGCCGTGACAGTCACTCACCACGATTTCTGCACGCTGCTCGCCGGGATCGCGATGCTCTTTGGTTCCCACCGACGGCATACTATGAGCATCAATATGAAAAACTTTAGTGCGACCCGCAGCCTCGTAGTTTTCATAGAGTTTACGCACACTAGCATGAAATGGCTCGTAAATGAGTTCTACTAATTCTTGATGAGTTTTTGCCGGGATCGGCTGCTTCATAAGCTGATGATTGTAAGTGGTGATCGCCCACAAAAAGCCGCGGCGATTCATGCCGGCCGGATTGGCATTACCAATCACACTGCCCGCATCAATGTCTTCAGGGATACGATTGAGGTCGCCGGCGTAGCGATGCCATTCGGTTTTTGCGTAAGGAAGATGCAATTTTTTAAGTGTCGGTTCGTAGAGGTAATCAACATAACGGTCCACGTCGCACATGAGGATTTCTTCAGGCAAACCGTTCAGCCAATTTGCTTGCGGGGGAACTTTTTCTCCGGAGTGCGGGATCGTCACTAAAAGTGAAGCCTGTGGAAGTTGCATTGTAAACTCCTTAGTGTCATGCTGAAGCTTATTCAAATCATAGATTGAGTGAGCGATGAAAGCAAAAATTTATACAAAAACCGGCGACAAAGGCACCACCCGTCTCGTGGATGGCTCCTGCGTTGAGAAATTCAACCCACGCGTCGAAGCCTATGGTACTGTTGACGAATTAAACTCTTATCTGGGTGTTGTTCGTGTCGGGCTGCAGAAACTCAACGACCTTCAATCTTTGGATCCGATCTTTGAAAAAATCCAGAATCAGCTTTTTAACCTCGGCAGCCTCTTGGCTTGCGCTGATGATGAAGTGTTTAAAAAACTGCCTTCGATTCAAGATCACCATGTGCGCATGCTTGAAGAGAAAATTGATGAACTCACTGCCGAGTTGCCCGAACTTCGCAATTTCGTTTTGCCGGCGGGTCACGAAACTGCGGCGCACTTACATGTGGCGCGCACTTTGTGCCGTCGCTCTGAGCGCCGCTCTGCTGAAGTGATGGTGAAAGATGAGCGCTATGCAACGAGCTTGCAGTACTTGAATCGCCTGAGCGATTTCTTGTTTGTCGCGGCTCGCTGGGTGAACTTAAAAACTCGTTTTGAAGATGTGCTTTGGAAAAAAACTGAATGAGTATGAAACTCGAGGTTGCAAAACCCTCCGACAATCAAGCGATCTTAGAGTTCTTTAAGGGCTTCCCGATCAAAGGTGTTCTCGATATGAAAGTCGACCGCCGCGGGGATTTCTTTGGACCCTACGCTGTGGAGTCGGATCGCTTTCGCACGTACTTATTGCGTGACGATCAAGAAGCGATTCAAGGGATGGCCTCATTCATTATTAAAGATGTGATGATTCAAGGCGAACTAAAAACCGTCGCCTTCGGCCGCGATCTTCGCATTAGCAACAATCGCCGAGCCATTTTAGAGTGGTCTGATCACTTCGTGCCGACTCTGCAAGATATTACCAACACCTACGGTGCGCAGCACTTTTTTAGTGCTTTGAATCTGACGGAAACGACGGCGCTGAATGCATTTGTACGTCCCCGCAATTTGAAACGTCTTCTGCCGCGCTACTTTAACTATCGCCGTTTAAATCTCGTGAGCTTGCACGGACGCTTTCCGTGGGCGAAGAACCCACTCCCGCATTTGCAGATCCGGAGCGGCTCTTCGGTCAATGCCGATGCTTTGATTTATTATCTGTCTGAGAAAAACAATTCTCGTAACTTAGCGACTTATTGGGATTCTTATAGCTTTTTCAAGCAGCTCCAGCGCTGGAGAGGTCTCAAGATTGAGGATTTCTTGATTGCGTTTGACCGCCATAACAACATCGTCGGCTGTTGCGCTCCGTGGAAGGCCGATGGAATTCAAGAGCTAGTTCCCCTGGATTACTCGCTGAAAGCCCATAATTTCCGCCAATTTTTGAAGTTCGGGAAGATTTTAGGATGGACCCGTCCTCTAACGAAGCCCTCGTACCGTCTACAGCTCGAAGAGCATTTGCAATTTCAGTATTTAACTCATCTTTTTGCTGAAAATGCGGATGTTTTCGAGTCGCTCCTGTGGACAGCCTACGACCGCGCTCGCTCTACAGACTTTTTAGTTTACTCTTATGGCCGTGAAGAAGTGATTTATCGCCGTCCGAGAACCTGGATTTCGGCCAAGATTCCCCATGGATTGTTTTGCATGGTGCCGCCGGATCAGAACGCTCCTGAGTTTTTGTCACCTTCGAACGACCTCCCTGTCAGTTTCGAAGCGTTTTTCGTGTAATGCCCATGCAATGTTGAGAACATAGGCGTTTTGCTTCCAAGAAAAATTGCCATAGAGTCATTCTCCGCTTTTAAATTGAAATTCTTTCGTTTATAAAGGCCGCACCTTGCGTTCAACAGTTTAAACATTGGGGAGATTTCAGTTTTACTCTAATACTCATCTAGATCTCGTCTCCCACCAAAAAACCGCAGCACGTGACTACTTTGGTTATCATCCGAAGAGCGCTTGGTATTGTGGTTTTAATTTTTAGACGGTTTTGGCTGGCTAAGGACTCACGACTTGTTTCACATCTTGAGGGTCTAAAAGGCTAGCGCCCTTTCCGCAGAGGGGTTGTTTAAACCGTCTTGGTGGGGAGCCATCTGTCACTTCATGTTACGACAGAAAATTCAGGTGGCTCCTTGCCTCTTATCTACGTTTTAAACAATTGCCGATTGCAGCGAAAACTCAAATTCATATCAACGTTCTAAATTCTTCTTTGTGTTTCACAAGTTTTCCCTTATATCTCCGCCCACCTTGCGTTCTAACAATTTAATTTTGGGAGTCATCCTATGAAAGTTCAAAAGACCTTTTTGGCGGTCTTATTGGCGTGTCTTTGCTTTAACTTCACAGCTACGGCTGGCGAATTCGACGGCGGAAGCCCTGAGTTCGACGAGAAACCAAATCCTAAATACTCTGAGGCAGAAATTCAGAGAAAAATCGAAAACGAAATGGCAATTGCCTGCTCTGGCAACCTCTGCAAAATCGTCGGCACTGATTCTCAAGGCGAATCTTGGACTGTGTCTTTCAACGTGGGCTACGGCGACCAAGTCAACAACGGTGGCGGCAACTCAATCTACATCGGTAGCGACAAAGGTTACAACAACGGCGGCAATATGTACGCTGGCGTGAACGTGACTTACAGAACCTACAAATGTCACTCAAACCTCTTGGTCACGCCGGCAGTTTACCGCTTCGTGAACACGTACATGTACAACATGGTGAACAGCGATGGCTCTACAAAGAGAAACTTCTCTCCTGCAGACCAAACTGTGATCTTGTTCTACACGACGATGTTGAACAAAGTTGAAGCTTGCAAAGATTCATCTAAGTAATCACTAGGAACTAATTTCTAGAATGTAATCTGAGGTTCCTATGAATAGGGCGAGTGTCTTCACGCGCGGTCTTGTGGTCGCGTGCACGGTGGTGTTGTGTGCGTCTGCCATGGCGGCAGGTACGGCTCAATATTCTTCCATTGACTTAAATAACCTCCGCGTCACCAATCGCGCCCAATGTGCGATTGATTCCGAGACGCCGGCGGATTCGGCATTTCTAATTCTTGACGGCTTTAACTCCGGCAAGATGACTTACATGCTGGCAAGCTCGCTCGGCATGGACCCAGTGGCAATGTCCGCCGACGGAATGAAAGAGTTCCGTCTGGCCGTCAGCCACCTGACTCTGAAAATCATGCAGAAGCTTGAAAACGGCAACCTCCCGCTTCTGCCGATGAATCTTAAAACCAATCCGCTGAAGAATTATCAAAACGTTGTTCGTCTCTGCGATAAGAAACCCTACTGCGCAGATTTAAACGGCTACCTCAGCGGCATTTGGTCTCTCAGTGAAAATGAAAAAATCATCAGCAAAAGTCCTGAATGGAAGAAGCTTGATACTTTCTCATCAGCGAACTTCCTTCCGGCAAAAACTCTTGGCCGAATTGGCTGCTACTATTTAAAACGATTCTCTCCCCTGCAAGGTCACTTACAAAATACCGGCCTTGATCAGGCCGTCCTTCAAGAGATGGCCGTCGCCGTGATGGAACAAGAAAAGTACATCACAACTTGCTACGATCAAGATCCGGAGCTCGATTCGCGAAATGCAGCGATGCAAATCGATTTGAAAGTGCTGAATCAAGATCAATGGAAAGCTTTCGGTTATGATTACTGGAATAGCGTAAAGATATATCTCTCGTGGGCGTGGCGTAATAGCGGTATTCCCTCCGAGATGAGTCAGCGCTTTGGCATTGTCTTTAAATCCATCGCTCTTGAAGAATCGATGATGTTCATTCCTAACGGCTGCAAGAGCATTACGAAGCCTGCTTGTGACAATGAACATATTTCGCTAAACAGCCTTCGTGAAATCGCAAAGGCCGGCGACAAGCCGACGGAACACAGTAACGATTCTCCGCAAAAACCAGAACAGGGACTCATTGAACACGGTGCCCGAGCTGTGAATGATGACTTTTTGGGAACTCAAGCCTACGATTCTGCCAGCGAATGGGTCGCGAACTTCCGCAAACACTTCGTCCAAAATCGTGGATTGATGAAAACCCGATTGGCGACCGCTGTTCAGTTTATGAATATCTTGATGGAAAGCCTGACGGCTGAAGAAGTCGTTGAGTACGTCAAACCTTTGGCTCTGAACCCAAACCCAAGCTCGATCCAGCGCGATGAGCTTTACTACCTCTGCACTGAAATTCGTCTGGCAGGCGATAAGCGCATCGATTTCATGAAAACAGATATCGATAATTTATCGCGGCTGAATTCGATGGAGAAGGCTTTCGAGTCTTCCCGTCATAGCATGACGGAGTTTGTGACTTACTTTGACAAGCTCGCCGTCGGTATCTTGCCTTTGTGCGATCAGCTCGAAAAAACCAATATCTGGAATGCCGCAAATTACACCGTAAATAAAGCTGGCTTCTATGATTGGTCTAAAGAGATTTTAAATATCAAAGCCGTTGACGACGAGGGCAAACCTTTAACATATACACCTGCGGTCTATGGCAGTCCTCTGCTGACTTGGTCTTCGGGCGACCCTGTATGCGTGAGTGGCATTGATTGCTCGCGCATTGCTGTGAAATCGCTGGTCGATTTATACTCCGTCGCCGTTTATGCCGACGCCTTTTTGCCGATTTCTTCGAACGCAGCTTCTCCGGATGTATTTAATCCTTATTCGGAACTCAAAGCCTGCAAGATCTATGACCCTTGGTTTGCGACCAAGCGCGCGAATAAACGCCTTGCTTCGGACCTCGCGAGTACGTTTGCATTCGGCTGGAACTTTCTACCAATCTACATGGATAATGACTTTACTCCCGACACAGTGACTTCATTTAAGAAACTTGTCGATGGCGGTAAACTGCAATTCGATCCGCAAATCGATAAAGGCAAAATGCAAATGGCAGTGGTCGCCGACTTAGGGCCCCTCGTTGGCGCCCCCTGCGCGATTTCCATTGCACCGAATAGCGCGAAGAAATTCGACTTCTATGCGTTTAAAGGCATTTCCGTCAATTACTGCAATGCTAAAAACGATGGCGAGGTTCACGCCACCGGCCCGAACGACGTCACTCCGCAAACACCGAAGACCTATTCCTATTGCGGTGGGTGCTCGATGAACTTTGTGGGGATTGCGACAGCCGCATCTTCTTCAGCGGCGTTTGGCCTTAATCCGATCAAGTTCGGTATTTACCTCTTTAGATCCATTCACAGATTCATCACTGCAAAAAAAGATCAGGTAAATATTCCGCGCTCTTACGATGTGAACCTGAATTACGTTGCGGACGCTTACCAACGCTATGGCGAAATTCCTAAAAGCTGCGTCGACATGCTCGGCCAGGGTCTGCGCTGCTTTGATGACATGTGCGGAGCAAAGGCAGCTGACTATTTTGAAAAACGCACCGGTGGTAAAGTGACGAAAATCCATGTCATTGGCAGTAACGGCAGCCCTGCCCATGGTGGGGACCCATTTGACGACAATTCGGTTTCAAAGACCGCGTGGATTACTTCAAACTTGTGCTCTGGACAAATCACAATGCCGTTTCAATGCCGTAGTAATGGTTCTGGTTTTTATGCAACCGACAGAACACCCATTCGCGGTGCCACTGAAAAATGTCGCGGAAAGAAATTCTAAGGAAGTCTTATGTTACAAAAAGTTTTTAACATTCTTGTTTGCATGACACTTTCTGCAAACGCATGGGCTTTGTCGGTGTCGAGCCGATACAATACGAACCCCCAAGGCGCTTACTACAAAGAAGTCACCATTCAATGTGCCGCTGGTGAAGAACAGCTCTGCCAAACAATGTGCAAGAGCGATACAGTCTGTCAGCGAGTGGAGCCATATTGCCTAAACTGTGCGGGGACAACTTCGATGTTGCTTCGTCAGCTCTTCACTCAGCTTGGACAAAACTACAAGGCCACAGATATTGAAATCCCGGCCGTGGATTTCGCAAACTATCTTGCCAGCGAGCGCTACGTTTTGCTCGGCGCGAATAGTGCCTACAACTACTATACTCCGGCGAATTCGGGAGATCTGATTAAGAGCTTGCTCGCTCTCTGCCCTGCCGGCGACGAGGAAGCTTTGCTCGCAGTCGCGCTGGATGAAGAATATGAACCTTCGAAATTGAGCTTTGTTATCTGTAAGGCCACTGATGGTACTTCGAAAGCTTATCAGGTTGAATTGAATCGCCCTGAGGTCGGAGATAAACCGCTTCGCTTAAAGGTGAAGTGGAAACTTCGACTGCCCTAGATTTAAAGAACTAAACGGTGCTTGCGCCCGCTTTTATTAACTGCCTCAAAAAGGCAAAAGGAGAATCCATGAAAAATTTGATGACTGCTGTAGCAGCTCTAGTACTACTAGCTGCAGCTCCATCTGCAAACGCGATTTCATTGCGTTTCAAGTTCAAAACGTTCAGCTCTGGACCAAACATCTACGCATGTAATGCGGGGATCGCGGCTCCAGCTTTGTCAAAACAAGTGTGCTACAAAGAAGGCACTAAAGAGACTTGTAATGCCTCTCAAGCTTGTACTGACACAGCTCAAAACTGTAACACTCGTTGCGTTTGTACTTCTACAAACGGCGGTGATTGGTTGATGAACTACGGTAAAGCAACTTATGGTACTTGGAAAGACAACGGAACTCCTGTTAGCTATAACAGCACTCCGACTTCTTTCTCTGCTCACTCACAAGTTGACGGTTGGGCACAACTTTTCCCAAGTGACGTAGATTCTTGGGGCAAACAAATCAAAGAATTGTCTTTCAACTTGGGTTCTGAGCTCTACGGCGCAGCCTACTTCGTTGATATCTGCTACCGTGGTCCTCAAATTGAGTACAAAGAAGACGGCGTAGCTTCTAACTTCTCTTTGACGGCTCAAACGACTGCAACTGACTTCTTCACAAACATCCCAGTTGGTGACGATCGTTCAGGCGCTAACGGCAACGACTTCCAAATCCCTGGAACAGTTGACGGCATGAAATACACTGACTTGGCTGATTTGAAAGTGATCTCTTACGTTGGTTGTGATTTCCAAGGTAAAGGCAACTTCCAATGGGCTCGCAACAATGCGGGTCGTTACAACACGACTGACAACGAAGCAGACTTCAACTTGGCAGCGTCTGGTGAATTGAACGGTTTGAAACTTCCAGTTTCTAACAAAGAAGGATCTTCTTCCTTCTGGTCTTCTGATTTGAAAAAAATCAACGCAGACGGCGGCGCTTTGATCTCTAACCTTTACATCACTAACAACTCTTTGCTCGCTCCACGCTTCTGCAAAGTTCGTTACGTATTCGTAGAGAACGACGCTAACAAATCAACTCCGAACTTGCGCAAATGGCAACGTCACGGCGCTGAAATGTGTACTTGGACTGACATCGTAGAAGGCGTTCAAAACTAGTTTTGAGGAGAATGACAAATGGGTCACGTAGCTATTGAAAAAAATCTTAGAATTGTTTCTTTGGAACTTCTGTTTGTCGTTCTCGCCTTGGTTTTAATGATGGGAGACAATGTGTTTGCCGCTTGCAAAATGTCCCGATCTGCTAAAGCCAACTACTTTGTTTCTACAGAGACCGGAACTCGTGGCA
Source organism: Bdellovibrionales bacterium (assembly GCA_018266295.1). Classification (NCBI taxonomy): domain Bacteria; kingdom Pseudomonadati; phylum Bdellovibrionota; class Bdellovibrionia; order Bdellovibrionales; species Bdellovibrionales bacterium. Next base: position 67,236 of record JAFEAQ010000011.1, read on the forward strand.
CATTTGGCCAGGGTTCCGAATCTCCAGATTTACCTACGGTCATCGAAAGATGCCAAGAAGACTCAGGACAGTTTTTAATGTTCTCCCTCGGCGTGCGCCGTCCTGATATGTACTCTGATAGCGCCGACATCTCTTTCACGGGTCAAATTTCTGACTCTCAATGCAGTATTAGCCATTCGCCGTTTAAAACGGCTCCGACATTCCAAGAAAAACAAGATATGATGGCCGCACAGTATCGCGCGCTTCGTACTTGTATGTATGTTGAGTTCTATGACCTCGACAACCGTCCCCTTGATTACGACCCTAACCAAGCCCGCTGCAAAATGACCAAGACCGATCACGGCACCGTTTTGGCAGAGGGTGATTTCTGTTTCGTCCGTATTCGTCCTAATAATCGCTTCGCCTTGCATCCGATCGTGAAGCAAGAGTGTACGGACCCCGCGTTCTTAAAAGCCAACAATATTCAGCCTCAGGACGTTGAAGCCGTCTTGAATGCCTATACGGCGGGTGACGACTCTGGGAATAGCACGGACTTGAATCCGCTGGGTTCAAACCAGCTTCGTCTCTATTTGCAACCGAGCAGCCAGCTTCTGAAGCTGACTGAAGACTTCGGCAACGAAATGCCACGCTTTCCTTCGGATTACACGACCGATCTGCATATGGGCTCAATGAAAATCCGCGGCGATACCGGGAACTACGTTGTTGAAATGAATTTACTTGCTGATAATCGCAATCCGCAAACTTGCCGTGGTGGCGTTTGCACGAGCCCCGGAGATTTTGAAACTCCCGTTGTCGGAGAAGTGGAGCTCAATCGCATCAGTGGTGGCCGTCAGGAATTTGTCGATTCTTGGTGGCATGCGGGCTTTATCCCTGCCCGCTGGCAAGGCGCTGTGAAAAGCATGACTCATAACTTGAACGATGTTGATTTAAAAGTCGGCGATCGCTACAGCATGACAGTCACATTTGTCGATCCTTACGATGACTTTACTTTGTTCCTCAAAGGTATGGAGCAATTCGTGATCGACCTTCGTCAAATGGAAGGCACTGCCGGGATTGATGCTTTGAACTCGCTGCCGGCTCTGCCAGGTTTACTTGGCTTGCCAGAGCTTGATAGCCTTCCGGGTTTAAGTTCGCCGGATATGACGGTCGAGCTTGACCGTGTTTTACGTACGATCCAAAAGCTCGGCCAAGATCGCCAGTGGCCGGCTTACTATGACCGCGTCTGCGATAGCCGTTTGGCGACATGCATGAAGGCTGGTTCTAAAAAGTACTTCTTGAAACTCACGACGGAGTTCACAGTGGGCCCTCGTCAAAGTGCGTTTGAATTGAACCTCAAAGACGTCGTTGTAAAGCGCGAGTCCCCGACTTTTGAAACTTACACGAAGAAAATTTCAGAGTTTTCAAAAGTCGTCTGCGGAGAGAGTAATCCATGAAGATCTTCTTTCTCGCTTTGATGAGTGGCTTGCTCACGGTCAGTGCTGCTGCCAGCGTTGTGGTTAAACCCAACGTCGCTGAGGGACTTTTTGCGTGTAACGCCGGAGTTTTGCATCCCCGCCTGAATGGCCAAGTTTGTTTGAGCAATACGGATGCGCGCACTTGTGATCCTACAAAAGATGCAAACTGCGTTTGCTTTCAAGACTCTGCTGGCAAAGACATCGTCAATGCTCAGTACGAAGATATGAGTGTTCCTGATACTCACCCGGCTCACTTTCGTGCGACCAATGTTGAAAGCCGTGCGAGTTCTTCAGACTATCAAAGTCTTTTCGCCGATGCCGATGTTTGGCTTCGCAAGATTACGACGCTGAAATTTGATCTTGCTAGCGAACTGACAGGCTCACGTTACTATGTGGATTTCTGTTACCTCGGCCCTGTTGAAAACCTCCAGCTTGTGAATAAGAAAATGAAAGATCTTTCCGAAGGCATTTACACTCTGAATGCCACAGTTTCTTCTACAAGCCTCGAGGGGGACACTCTTTACCGTGACAGCGCGCGCTTGCGAGCCAAGGTCGAGTTTGTGTGTGATCTGCGCGAGAGTGGCAAACAAAATAAGCCGCGCAAATCTGATGAGCTTGCGCCCGATAAGAATACTCTAGAAGCGAATTCTTCGTACTACATGGACGAACAAAGCTTGAATTCCAACGGCCTTTCGATTCAACAAAATCTGAATGGCAATGTCATTCAAGTGCCACGCTTCTGCCGCTTGCGCGCAAGCTTTGCTGAAGGTGCTATCACTCTTCGCAGCCACGAATCTGCCAACACGGAAATGACCGTCTTCATCGATATTCAGCAAGCACTATGAAAATCTTTACTCTCATCTTTCTTTTAAGTCTGCAAACTCAAGCCGCTGTATGGACCGCCGAAAATTCGTGGGATGCAAGTGCCGAGAAAGCCTACTCGGAATTTGTAAAAAACGGTTACGTTACGGATATTTTCACAAACCCACAGAGTGAGTTTGCCGGAATTCGCACCGACTGTGCCGATGCAATGTACGCCGCTCGAATTATCTTTGCGGCGAAAAACAAACTGCCTTTTAAAGTCAAAGATCCGACAACCACAGGCAGTTTTATCACCAATGCCATGGGCCGCTGGGACTCCCTTTCCGAGTCCGAACGGTTGCGCGAGTTTATCAAGTATGTCGGCGATCTTTCTAACACCGGGACTCTGGATGACGACACCTATCCGGTGACTGTCACGAAGGAGTCCTTCACTCCGGGAATTATCTACCTGGATCCAGGTCATCATGCCGAGATGGTGAAAAGCATTGCCGAGAATGGCTTTATCGAGTTTATCGCATCAACATCGCCGAAGATGGTGCGCGATCTATTTAGTCACTCGAATCCGACCCATGCACCGCTGACCAATTTGGGCGGATTCAGAAAGTGGCGCAATCCAGATCAGTATGGAGTTCCATCTGCGAGCCTGCCTGCTTATGGCATGGATCAGTTTCGGCTTGCGGATTGGAAGGCCGGTGTATTTAAAACACGAAAGCTCATTTTTCAGTGGCACGAAGCGATTCGCAAGATCCTACGCGACCGCCCGCCGACATTCGATGAACGCACTGATGTGATTGTTGAAAGCCTCTGTCATCTTTTTACGGCACGTGTTTCTACCGTGAAATATAGCTGGCAGCTAATTCATGATCGCGGTGGCAAGTGCCTGCGCGGCGGCGAGCTCGACAATCATTCAACCACGATGCGTGATTGGCGGATTAAAGAAAACTTCGGGCAGCTCTATGATCTTTATGCCTGGAACTTTAAAGAAAACAGTCTTGGCCAAGGAAATCTTTTTGATGCCGAAGCCAAGCTTGAAGGCTGCCGCATTAATTATTGGCCTGAGCACAGCGCAACGTTGTGGGAACTCTTGCAGCGCATGCGTTCAGGCCTTGTCGAATCCAATGCGAATTACTCTCCGGCCGTCCGCTGGGGAGAACGCGCCGCCAGCGGTTACGATTGTCGCTAGAAACTAAACTGCCTGAGGAAGTGATTGTCGTACCCGCCTGGATTCTTAACCAGGTATTTCTGATGGTACTCTTCAGCCGGATAAAACGTTTTAGCCGCTTCCAATTTAGTCGTTAGTGGCGCTTTCCATTTCTTTGAGTCATCGACGAGTTTCATGACTTTTTCGGCCGTCTTCTTTTGATCCTCAGTAGTATAGAAGATTTCAGAACGGTACTGAGTACCGACGTCATTTCCCTGACGGTTCAACGTCGTTGGGTCATGCATACGGAAGAAAAGCTTCAACAGATCTTCATAGCTGATTTTAGCAGGATCGTATTCAATCTTGACCGATTCCGCGTGACCCGTTCGGCCGCTGCCGACTTGAGGATATGTGGGATTGGCTTGATCGCCGCCGGTGTAACCCACTTGCGTACTGACTACCCCCGGAGTCTTGCGAAAGAACTCTTCCACTCCCCAGAAACAACCTGCCGCCAAGACGGCGGTTTGAGTCTGAGATTTTGCAGGCTCCGCCGGTTTTGCTGTTTTTCCCCCAGGCGCCGCCGCCATCACCGTCAGTGCTGTCATCACAGCCGAGAATAAACCGATTTTCGCCAAGATCTTTAAGTAAGACATAGGGTCCTCCTTTAAAAAAGAACTACCAATGCAAAATTTTTCGTCCCACAAACGAGCCCACGATCGCCATCACGATCAACGGCAACAAAAAATGCCAAACCAAAATATGCATCCCATTCAGGCTCGAACAATGAAGAGTGATGGCAACACCACCAGCACCAACGGCAGCAAGCCCCAGCACCAAACCGCTCATCAGTGGATGAGTGCTAGCGCCTTGACGGGCTTTCCATGTTAAAAAGGCCCCTGTCACAGTACCAACGGACATTGCGACCATCGCACACCCTGAGCCTAAGACCGAAAGGCCTTCGGACATCAGCTCTTCACTGAGACCCAAAATCCGCACCACTTGAATCAGTGCTAACAGAGATAAAACTGCAAAAACTGCCTTCAGATATTTTTTTAAACCTTCTTTACCAGGCGACGAAGACCAAGACACGAGCCCCAGCGACGCAAAAAACAAGAGGGAGAAAGCTCCTAACTGCGCCCAGGTATCGAAGTGCTGCAGACTCTGCATCAGATCCACTCGCGGACGAAGGCTTAAAATAACAAGCACGATCAGAACAAGACTGCCAACTCCCCATTTCAATGCAAACGTGAGGGGTTTTTCAGGACTCCGCACGGGCTGTAAATTTTTTGTCAGTTGTGAAATCAGATCATCGGTTTTCACGCGCATCCTCCTTCACTTTTTCCTGCAGAGTTTTCATGGCTCGATGAATTGTGACCTTCACATCACTCACCGTATATCCGGTTTTATCGGCGGCTTCTTCAACAGAAAGCCCCTCTAGCTTCACGAGCTTTAGGACATTTCTTTGCTTATCAGATAAAATCTCTAGGAGTTTTTCAAGATCAACCTCGGCAGTAAGATCCAAGCTCGCCATACTTTCAATGTGTTCAAGCTCTTCCTCTATATCGAGAGCAGAACTAAAGGCTTTGTTCTTGCGGATATAATCAATGATTTTATATCTCGCGATCGCATACATCCATGGAAGGAAGAACTGCTCGGGATCGTACGTGTGTCTTTTCACATGAATCGCCAGCAATACTTCTTGCAAAACATCTTCTTGGCTACTGCCCGTGCCAAATCCGAATCTTGCAAAAGCGTTATCGATATATTTTGCCAGCATGCTACGAATCCTTAACAGCAACTGCCGGTAATCACCGGCGTCGCCTTTTTGCGAACTTCTCATCAACCGAGAAAGCTCTGCTTCATCTTGAGACTGTTTCAGGCTTTCCGCGCCTTCGACTTTCATTCGTAGGACCTCACTAAAAGGTTACAAAAAAATTATTTAACCTCATAAACGTCCTTTTTCCCGCTACTTACGCATTGCATGTATTAAAATATTTAGGATGCTGTAACCTTTTTCCGGACCCGAACGAATAAGCCGGTGTGATAGGAACCCACAAAGAGGTGTCAGATGAAACTTAGTGTTTGGCTTTTAAACCTAATCGCCCTTCCCGCATTGGCTATCAATTTGAGCGGCTATAAAAAACCGTCCGAAGCGGAGCTCAAAAAAAAGCTCACTCCGTTGCAATTTGAAGTCACCCAAAAAGACGGCACAGAGCCCTCATTTAAAAATGAATATTGGGATAATCATAAAGAAGGACTTTATGTTGATGTTGTTTCCGGAGAACCGCTTTTTAGTTCTCTCGATAAATATGAATCAGGTACCGGCTGGCCGAGTTTTACAAAACCGCTCGATCCGAAATTTGTGACCACGAAAACCGATCGTACCTTTGGCATGACCCGCACCGAAGTTCGGAGCGCCGTCGCCAATTCCCATTTAGGACACTTATTCAATGATGGTCCTCAACCACTGGGCACGCGCTATTGCATGAATTCAGCGTCGCTTAAATTTATTCCCGTCGCGGACTTAGAAAAAGCCGGTTACGGCGAATATCTGAAACTTTTTAAAAAGAAATAACGGGAGACCACCATGACGTTACTTATACTGTCTTATATCGGTGGTTTTTTAACCATCCTGAGTCCTTGCATCCTGCCGGTTCTGCCCTTCGTCTTTGCGAAGGCGGATCAGCCTTTTTATCGATCTTCGTTGCCACTTCTTGCCGGCATGGCGGTGACATTCACGACAGCATCACTGCTCGCAGTGCTTGGCGGCGCCTGGGTGGCTGAAGCCAACAACTGGGGCCGCTGGATTGCGATGGTTCTGCTGGCGGTTTTTGGCCTGTCTTTGATCTTTCCGATCTATCTTGAAACTTTAATGGCGCCACTGACTAAACTCGGTGTGAAGTTGACTGGCCATCAGCGCGGCCCGACGAGCCCCGGCCAGTCTTTCGTGATCGGCATCGCCACAGGTTTTTTGTGGGCACCGTGCGCGGGGCCGATTTTGGGTCTGATTTTAACCGGCGCCGCGGTTCAAGGAAAACCGTCTGAAGCGGCGAGCTTTCTTTTTGCCTATGCCTTGGGGGCGGGATCGTCGCTGGCGCTGGCACTTCTTGCCGGCGGAAAAGTTTTTACGAAGATGAAGGGGTATCTGAAGGCCGAAGGCTATGTTAAGAAAATCCTGGGTGTTTTAGTACTCTTAGGTGTTGTCGCCATAGCCTTTAATCTCGATCGCACGGTTCTTACGCAAGTTGCCCGTGTACAAACAGAGACTCTTGAACAGCATCTCTTGAACATGACCGATGCAGGCCCCGCCAATATCGGCTTTAAAGATGAGGGCGAAATGCCCAGCATCGATGGTGCCGTTGCGTGGTTAAACTCCCCGCCGCTAACGAATGCCGAACTCAAAGGCAAAGTGGTGCTCATCGATTTTTGGACTTACTCCTGTATTAACTGTCTGCGCACGCTGCCTTATATGAAGGCGTGGAATGAGAAATACAAAGACAAAGGATTGGTCATTATTGGCGTTCACACTCCGGAATTTGCCTTCGAGAAAGACTTGAAGAATGTCACGCAAGCGGCGAAAGATCTGGGAGTAACTTATCCTATTGCCGTTGATAACAACTACACCATCTGGAAGGCCTTCAAAAACCAGTACTGGCCGGCGCACTACTTTGTCGACCGCTCAGGCCGTATCCGCCACCATAAATTTGGCGAAGGAAAATACGAAGAGTCTGAAAAGATCATTCAAGAACTTTTGGGTGAAGAAGTGATTGGCAAAGACACGAGCTTGGTCAGCGTGAATGCCACCGGTGCGCAAGTTTCTGGGCAACTGAAACAAGCTTACTCCGGCGAAACATACCTTGGTTACAGCCGTGCCGAAAACATGAAAGTAACACCTCAAGTTGTTCCCAAAACCGCGCAGGATTACAAAGTCACTGATAAATTGAAGCTCAACGAATGGGGCGTTACCGGCAACTGGCAAATCAATCCCCAAGATGCGACTTTGATGAAAGCTCCGGGTAAAATTTCTTTCCGTTTCCGCGCGCGTGATCTGCATTTGGTTTTAGGTTCCGCCACCGACGGAAAGGAAGTCCGATTTAAAGTGACGATCGATGGTCAACCACCGGGCCCAGCTCATGGCATGGACATCGGCGATGATGGCCGCGGAGTCGTCAAAGACCACCGCTTGTACCAACTCATCCGCCAGCCAAGCGCACCGAATTATCAGGAAAAGTTGTTTGAAATCGAGTTCGAAGACCCAGGAGTCCAAGCCTTCGCATTTACATTTGGATAAAACTTAAGATCTTGTAACCACGCGATTCACGAGCACCAAAACTGTGGCGCCCGCAATGCCGATGCCGATTCCTTGCCAGCTAAACGCGTAGTACGCAGGCCAGCTGAACAAAATCGGCGTCAGGTAATTGCCTAAAAAAGAACCGGCAAGGCCGAGGAGGATCGTGCGGATCCAACCCATGGCTTCACTGCCAGGAATAATGAGCTTTGCGGCAACTCCGACACCAAGTCCGAGCGCAGCCCAAAGAAGCACTTTATGTGTAAGAGGGTGATTCAAAACTGCGTAAACGTAATCCATAAAATCATTTTAGACAGAAAATCCGCACTTCGGAAGTCAATTCTGAAAAGCGACCTGGTACCTTTTAGGCGGAGAGCTTCGCGCCTTGCATGATGGTTGGCCAGAACCAATCTAGCATTGGATCTTCGGAGATCACTTCGTGCAAGAAAATTTGCGGCGGAGCTTTGAATTTGAGTTTGCTGATTTCGTACTCGAGATCATCAAAACCCGGGCCAAAAACGTACATATGAAACTCTGGAGCCTGATGAAGCAGCTCTTTAAGAGAACGACGCCAAACCGCGGAATCACTGAACTTTCGTCTTTCCACAATCGTATCGTACTTCACTTGCGAAAGTTTCCAACGCTTAAACAAAGCTTCTTGCAAAAGTTGCGCAAGTTTCAGTTGGAAATCCCGTGGCATCTTCATGAAAAGTTCCTGCGAACCCATGATAGAAATTAAATCCATTTCAGGCGCGATATCTTGAGCCTGACGCAAATCCGACAACACTTCCGGCACGCGCAAAAGCTGCGTGCGAATTTCGATGTCGACTATGGAGTCACCAAGGGTGAAATAGACCACGTTCATACCCATAAAGGTACCACGTAAGACCCACTGGAACCGAGTCCTGACAGGCCAAGGTCTAGGTCCAATTTTCTTCCTGCCCACGGGCCAGCCTTTTTGTTAGTCTATGGATGGACTTGAAGGATTCAAATCCCTGATTTGGCAAAGGAAAATCTGTGGCGGTAGATAACAAGAAGTTGAAGAAAAAGCGCCCCGCTTTTGAAAAGTGGCTTTCGTACCTGCTTTTTGTGTTCATTGGTTTTGTCGTCGCCGATTTGTTGATCTTAAGTTACCGCGATTTGATGCTGCCAAACCAGACTCCCCCACCACGCCCGAAAAAAGTCTTGAACGACAACATGCTCGGCCGTGGCGCCTACAACACAATGATCTCGCGAAATATTTTTTCTTCGGACGGCGTCATTCCTGATGCTTTGATCGCCAAAGGCCAAGACCCAAACAAGATCGAAGAAGCCGCTCCGGTGCCTTCGCAATTGCCACTAACTCTTGTTGGGACCCTGGTTCACTCCAATCCAGACAAATCAATTGCAGCCATTGAAATCAAAGGCAAAAACCAGACTCTGTCTTACACGCCAAAGAGAAATATCGAAAACATGGCGACCTTGCTGAAGGTGGAACGTCAAAAAATCATCTTCCGCAATTTGAACAGCAATGTTCTTGAGTACATCGAGATGAAGCCGTTCGGTAACCAGAAAGTCGCTTTCGGAGCGACCGCCCCTACAGCTCCAGCTACGGGTGGCGGCGGCGATGTTAAAAACATGGGTGACAACAAGTTCACGATCAAGCGTGCCGACTTGCAAAAATATTTGAACGATCTTTCCAGCATTTTGATGCAGGCTCGCGCTGTTCCTTCCCGCGATAAAGTAACTGGCGAAGTGAACGGCTACCGCATCGTGGATTTCCAACCAAACAGCATTTTCTCACAATTGGGAATTCAGCGCATGGACCTCATTAAGGGTGTTAACGGCGAAACTGTCGACACTCCTCAAAAGGCCATGGAGCTCTTTAATATGTTTAAAAACTCGAATGAAATTAAAATGACTGTTGAGCGCGGTGGTCGCACTGAAACTCTTCAGTACAATATTCAGTAGTTTTTTTTCGTTTTGTGATTAGGATCCGCAAAGGAAGGTGGATGACATGAAGGTAAAAAGAAGACAGAAGACAGCGCTTGGAATTGCTTCTCTGCTCACGACTCAAATTGCACTTGCGCAGAGCTTTCCTCCGCCGCCTCCAATGCCATCCATGAATAACTTTCCACCACCTCCACCGGCAGCAGCAGCGGCTGCAGGCGGCGGCGAAACGACGATTGGCCCATCTGGTTCTGATAAGCCAGGCGCTCTGAGCAAAAATCAACAGAGCAAGTTTGCAAAAGCCGGTCTTGAAGACATCACAAACGAAAATTTCCCGGAAACGATCGAATCCTTCGACTTCCCGAACGTTGAAATCACGGATGTCATCAAAGCGATCTCGGAGCTTACTGGTAAGAACTTTATCATCGATCCGGGCGTGCGTGGTAAAATCACCATCGTTGCACCTTCTAAAATCACAGTGGCGGAAGCTTACAAAGCTTTCTTGTCAGCATTGGCTATTAATGGTTTCACGGTTGTTCCCAGCGGTAGCTTCTTAAAGATTAAATCTGCGAGAAACGCGCAACGTGACAGCATCGAGACCTACTCTGGCGCTTATTATCCGAATTCAGATCAAATGATCACCCGTATTATCCACTTGAAACACATTCAAGCGGAACAAGTGAATCGCGACCTTCGTATTTTATCGTCTAAAGACGGTGAAATGTCGGTTTATACCGCAACGAACTCTTTGATTCTTTCAGATTACGGTTCCAACATCGATCGCGTGATGAAAATCATCAGCCAGCTCGACGTTCCGGGTTTTGAAGACCAAATCGAAGTGATTCCGGTAAAGTACGCAAAAGCGAAAGACCTTGCGGATCTCGTTGATAAAATCGTGAATAAAGGCCAAAAAAGCACAGGTTCCGCACCTGGCTCTTTCTCTGCCGGCGTACCGCGCTTTACCCGTTCAACGGGTGGCACGAGCGCACAACAAGGCACTAGTTTCTTCATGGCAATTCCTGAAGACCGCACGAACTCCCTCATTGCGATGGGAAATAAAGCCGGTATTATTCGCTTGAAAAAACTCATTGCGCAATTGGACTTCCGCCCGCCTTCTGGTGGCTCTGGCGGTGTTTACGTTTACTACGTGAAAAACGGCGTTGCTAAAAATATCGCGCAAACACTTCAAGGTGTTGCAAAAGATGCTGCACCAAAACCGACAGGCGGAGGCTTACTGAGCCCTCTGGGTGGCAATCCTGTTTCTCAGCAAACTGAAATCTTCGGCAGCGATGTTAAAATCCAAGCCGATGAAGCCACAAATTCACTGGTTATTACTGCCAGCAAACAAGACTACGAAACTGTTTTGCACATCTTAAAACAGCTCGATATTGCTCGCGATCAAGTGTTTGTTGAGACCGTGATCATGGAGATGGCGAATAGTGACGCAACCAACTGGGGTATCGGTTATTACAAATACCAAAACGGTGCCGGTAAAGTCGGCTTCTCGAGCAATATCAGTTTGACGGATATGTTATCGCCAACAGGCGGCACTGGAGCGACTCTGGGCTTCGGTAGCGGCGATACAGTGACAGTGACAAACCCAATCGATAAGAGCTCGATCACAATTCCAAGCTTGATCGGGTTTATCAACTTCATCAAGTCGAATACAAAGGCAAACATCCTTTCAACTCCACAAGTTTTAGCTTTGGATAACCAAACAGCTGAGATTGAAGTGGGCGATAAAGTTCCTGTCAGCATCACTTCAACGACAAATGCCGCTGGTCAGATCACAAACTCTGCAAACTTCGAAGAAGCGACGATTAAACTCACTATCAAACCGTTTATCAGCCCCGCTTCTGATACGATCCGCATGGAAGTGGATCAGAAGATCAAGCAGTTGACACAGGTTGCAGCTTTGCCTAAGAATCTTTCTGACAATTCACAGCCTTTGGCGACTCGTAATATCAAAACAACTCTGGTCATCAAAAACGAAGATACTGCCGTATTGGGTGGTTTGATTCGTGACCGCGACTCTGAAACGGTTTCTAAGGTGCCTCTCTTGGGCGACTTGCCAATCATTGGCTGGCTGTTCAAGAGCCGCCAATCGACGAAAGAGAAAGTGAATCTTTTGGTGTTCTTAACTCCAAAAATCATTCGCAACCCTGCTGACCAAAAATCAGTTGTCGATCGTAAACTGGCTGAGCGCTTGAAGTATATTAAATCTCAAGGCGGCAAAGATCCTTATGGCGAAGCTGTAGACCGTCTTGGTAAAAAGACGTCTCAAGTGATTGACGATAACGAGTAATGGAGTAGACCTCGATGCCTTCAATGGATATTTCAAGTATTCTGCAAAAGAGTACTTCTCTCACGAGCGATCAGATCAAGTCGATTCTTAAGAATCCTTCGGTCTTGCGCCCCGTGAGCGTCGGAGAAGCTCTGTCGCACAAAGAATATTCTACAGCCGATGAACTTCTCGGAGATCTCTGCAAAGAGATGGGTCTTGATTTCATTAAAGACATTCCAGTAAATGATATCTCTGCGGACCTCGTTCGCGACATCCCCATCAACTACGCAAAAACCAACTCGGTCCTCCCCTACAAGGATGAGGCCGAAGCGGTCACGGCTCTGACCAGCAATCCGTTGAACCTGAAAGCCATGGACGACCTTCGTGTCCTTTTTGGCAAAAAGATTAAGCCGCTGGTCACAACAAACTCGAAAATCCAAGACGCTATTAACCGCGTCTATGAAAAGTCCACTGCGAATCTTTCAGGCCTTGATGAGATTGAGGCTGAAGATTACGACCTCGAAGAATCCACGATCGATCTTCTCGAGGCCGGCGAAGACGACGCGCCGGTGATTAAACTGGTAAATAGCCTCCTCTTCCGTGCGGTGAAAGAAAAAGCATCCGATATCCACGTAGAGCCTTATGAAAAAGACATCGTCGTGCGCTTCCGCATTGACGGTATTCTCTTTGATATTTTTAAGCCGCCTAAAAAATTACAAAACGCGATCACGTCCCGTATCAAAGTTATGGCGAATCTCAATATCGCCGAGAAACGTTTGCCTCAGGACGGTCGTATCCCACTGAAGGTCGGCGGAAAAGATATCGATATTCGTCTTTCAACCGTGCCGACTGCTTTTGGCGAACGAGCGGTGATGCGTCTGCAAGATAGATCGACGGTCGTTCTTGAGCTCGAGCAGCTGGGTTTCTCACCGGACACGCTCAAGAAACTTGATGGCGACTTGCTGTTAAGAACTTACGGCATTTTGCTTGTCACAGGCCCTACAGGTTCTGGTAAGTCGACGACTCTTTACGGCTGCCTCAGCAAACTCAATCAGCCGGATGTAAATATTCTGACGGTTGAAGATCCGGTGGAGCAACGTATTCACGGCATCGGTCAGGTGCAAGTGAATGCCAAGATCGGTTTGACCTTTGCCTCGGGTCTGCGCTCTTTCCTTCGTCAAGACCCTGACATCATCATGGTGGGTGAGATTCGTGACTTGGAAACTGCCGAACTGGCGATCACGTCTTCAATGACGGGTCACTTGGTTTTATCCACACTGCATACCAATGATGCCGCCGGTGCTTTCCCCCGTTTATTTGACATCGGCGTGGAGCCGTTCTTGATCGCCACTTCGATCTTGGGTGTTGTCGCCCAACGTCTCGTGCGCGTTCTCTGCCCGCATTGCAAAGTGCCTTACGAGCCCTCAGATTTTGAGCTCAATGCTCTCGGAATTACACGCAAACAAGCTCAAGAAGGAAATGTTTGTAAACCGGTTGGCTGTAACCACTGCAATCAGAAAGGTTACGTTGGCCGAAGCGTCATTCAGGAGCTGCTGGTCGTCAATGACGATATCCGCTCTTTAATTTTGCAGCGTAAAGATGGTAATACTATAAAACGCCAAGCTGTGAATGGCGGAATGAAAACATTCCGTGACCATGGCATTAGCAAAGTTCTTTCCGGCATTACGTCGATTGAAGAACTGAACGCGAACACTCAATTGGATATTTAATTATGCCTATTTTCGAGTACAAGGGCCTTGCCAGAGATGGAAGAAACGTTAAGGGAACTCTCGACGCCGAGAATCTTCGCGCGGCCCGCACTCGACTAAAAAAAGACGGCATCTTCGTTACTGAAATCCGCGATAAGAAAAAAGGCACTGCTACTAAAAAACGAGGCGGCGGTGGCCGCGGCAAAGCGACAGTTCAAGAGCTTTCTCTGATGACCCGGCAGTTGGCCGTTCTTGTGAAAGCGAATATTCCGCTGGTAGATTGCCTCACGGCGGTCTCTGAGCAAGTGGAAAACCCCGTTCTTGCGGAAGCCATTGCAGACTGTAAAAACATGGTGAACGAAGGTAGCCCGTTCTACAAAGCACTCGCCAAATATCCAAACTTGTTTGATAAGATTTATATCTCAATGGTGGAAGCCGGTGAAATGTCAGGCAGCTTGGACGTGATCCTTGTGCGTCTGGCGGAGTTTACAGAAGCGGCTGCGGAATTGCGCTCAAAAGTGAGCAGCGCGATGACCTACCCGATCATCATGCTTGTGGTGACATTTGGTTTGCTGTCATTGATGTTTATTTTCGTAATTCCAAAAATGGTGACGGTATTTGAATCCGCGCCGAATTTGACATTGCCTTGGTACACAGTTGCTTTGGTAAACATCAGTACTTTCATGGTGAACTATTGGTACCTTGTTTTCGGCTCCCTCTTCATGGTTTACATGATTTTCAACAGCTGGAAAAAATCTCCTAGCGGCGCTGAGCAATGGGATGGTATCTCTTTGAATCTTCCGATCGCTGGACCGGTTGTAAGAATGGTCGCGGTTTCACGCTTTACTCGAACTCTGTCGACGTTGCTCACAGGGGGCGTGCCTATGTTGCAAGCTCTCGACATCGTCCGCAACGTTGTGGATAATCACGTCCTTGCCTTAGCCATTGATGATGCCCGTAGCAATATTAGCGAGGGGGAATCTATTGCGGGACCCCTCAAAAAATCGGGACAATTCCCGCCGATCGTGATTCACATGGTCAATATTGGTGAGAAAACTGGTGAGCTTGAAACCATGCTAAGTCAGGTCTCTGACGCCTATGATTTCCAGGTTAAAAACAAGGTCGACGCTTTAACGGGTCTTATGGGTCCTGTCGTCATTGTGATTATGGGTCTGGTTATTGCCACGATTGTATTCTCCGTGATGTTACCTATGTTTGACATGACTAGTGCCTTTGGCTAAAGTCATCTTCTGAACTCACGCGGAGGCTAAACACAATGATTTCGAACTCTTCAAACAAGTCTTTCTTGCGCAACCAAAAAGGTATGACTCTGATCGAGATCATGATCGTGATTGCGATTCTTGGTGGTTTGATGGCTCTCTTGGCGCCAAAATTCTTGGGCCAAAAAGACAAAGCCAACGTCGGCCAAGCAAAAATCCAAATGGGTCAGATCGCAAATGCACTGAGCATGTACTACAACGACTGCGGTAAGTTCCCAGCGTCCTTGGACAACTTGGTAAAACAAGATGCTAACTGCGCCAACTGGGGCCCAGAGCCTTACTTGAAAAAAGACCAAATCGATCCATGGGGCAATCCTTACGTTTATGAATTAAATGGCAGCGAATACTCTCTGAAATGTCTCGGTAAAGACGGCCGCGAAGGCGGCTCTGGCTTTAACGCCGACATCCTTTACGAACAATAGTTCTTTGGAGTTTCATGAATAAAAGGGGCTTCACCCTCATTGAAGTCATGATCGTGATCGCTATCATTGCCGGTCTGATCGCTGTTGGAGCCCCCCGCCTTCTCAAAAAAGATACCAATATCAAAACCGTGGCACGTCAGCTCACGGTTCTCGTCAAAGAAGTCCGAAATCAAGCCAAGCTTTTTAATTCCACCTACCGCATTGTCATCCGTATGGAGCAAGGACAAGAATCTTGGTGGGTTGAAAAAGCCAACGGCCCGGCTCTGATCGATCCAGAAAAATTAAAAGAAGACTACGAAGGCAAAGGTAAAAAAGACGACAAGGACAAAGACGCTCCTCCGCCGCTTTTCCAAATAGACAAAAGATTGTCGAAGAAGGAAAAAACCCTTCCATCAAATCTGCATTTCAAGCAGGTTGAAACCATCAATATGTCTCAACCCGTCACAAGCGGGCTTGCGTATATTCATTTCTTTCCAGAAGGCCTTCTCGAGGCTTCTGCCATTCAAATCACCGACAACAAAAACACCTGGACGCTTGTCTTTAACCCGCTAACAGGTCAAGCTGATATTGTTGAAAAAGAAACCAGCTTAAAGGATATAAGTCGGTGATCAAAAACAGAAAAGGCTTCACGTTGCTAGAGACACTACTCGCCGTAGTGATTCTCTCTATGGGTATTTTGCTCCTGACCCAGTCATGGAGTGGAAGCTTTTTGCGTATTCGAAAAACTCAGCTGAATCAAGACGTCGCAGCCCTGCTTGAGCGCAAGATGAATGAAATTGATCTTGAGTTCCGTGGAAAACCACTTGATACCATTCCTGAAGAGAAAGAAGACGACTTTGGTGCCGAGTACCCTCAGTACAAATGGAAGATGATCTCTCGCGAATTCCAGATGCCGAACATGTCTTCAATTCTGATGCAGCAAGAAGGCGGCGCCAACGACATGCTCATGATGATGATTCAACAACTGACAGAGCATCTCTCAAAAACCATCAAGGAAGTGAAGGTCAGCGTAATCTATACCGGCGGCAAGAAACCGCTGGAGTATTCCATCGTCACCTATTTTGTCGATTACAATAAGCCGCTGGCTATTGGCGGATCTACCGGCGCCGCACCTGGCGGGGCAGGTCCGTAATGACGGCTTCTCGCCTTTCTTCGCAAAAAGGTTTTACCCTCATCGAGATGATGATCACAGTGGCGATTCTAGGAACGCTCACTGTGCTTGCGACTCAAAGTATTCAGCAAGCCATCCGTCAGAAAGTAAAAATCCAGGAACAAATCGACGATGTGTCACGCATGCGTGATGCCCTTCGCTTGATGGAAGCTGATATTAATCAAGCTTATCACTATCGTGACGTTGAAAAAGAAATCACAGATCTGGTGAATAAACCTGCGCAGGCCGCAAACCTGCCGCCGGGCATGCCGACACCGATTCCGATTCAAACGCCGACACCTCCGCCGAATCCGGATGAGGCCACTCGCATCGATCCGGTCACTCAGTTCATGGGAACTGAGAGTTCCGTGGATTTCGTAACGATGAACAATGCGCGCATGATGCGCAATATGAAACAAGCCGATTTCATGGAAGTGGGCTACTCGCTAAAGTCCTGCAAAAGCCTGACGGGCGATAAAGGCTCTTCCCAATGCTTGTGGCGCAGAACCACAAGCTGGGTCGATGACGATGTCACCAAAGGTGGCGATGAAGTCGTGCTTCTTGAAAACATCACCGAGTTCAAATTGCGTTACATCGGTAAAGGCAAAGACGACTGGGTCAATAGCTGGCGCACGGACAATGGCGGCGACTCTGTCACGAAAGGGAACTTCCCCGCAGCTGTCGAGATCTCGATGACAATTGAGCACGGTACCGGCGACAAAAAGAAAAAATATTCAATGCAGATTATCGCAAGAATCCATTTCCCTAATAACGATGAGAGCAAAAATGCAAACAGCGCGACCAGTGGGCCTTAGGCTCTTAAAAAATAATCGCGGAATGGCATTGATCATGGCCATTACTTGCGTGCTTTTGATTTCTTATATCGCCATGGAAGTCTCTTACGATTCATTGGTGGAGTATAACGTGAACGTCAACTCCCTCAACCGTCTAAAAGCTTACTATGCGGCTCGGGCCGGTGTGGATTTGAGTCTTCTTCGTATTAAAACTTTCCAACAAGCCTCTGCTCAATTTGGTAAGCAGCTTGGCGGTCAGTCTGAAATGCTTGATCAAATCTGGAAGTTCCCGTTCGCTTGGCCGGTGCCAATGCCCGATGGTCTGAATGGTACCGATAAGGATCAGATTAAGTCGGCCCTTAAAGAATCCATCATGGATGCGGCTTACGTTGTAACCATCGAAGACGAAGGCTCCAAACTGGATTTGAGTGACCTTGCCTCGCCTTCGAAAGTTTTAGCAGAGTCCACGCGCCGCCGTTTGCTGGATATTTTCCAAAATAAACTTAAAAACGATCAAGAGTTCCAGCGTAAATATGGCAACTACCGTTTCGAAGAACTCGTGAATGCGATCACCGACTGGCAGTCGAGAAGCCGTACAGGCGTGAGCGGCAGCGATAAGCGGGCCGGCTACAGCGGCTACCCTGAAAACTATCCCCCGAACCGCGGTTTTCGCACTCTGCAAGAGCTCCGCCTTGTAAGCGGTATGAACGAAGACATTTACGAGTTGCTGGAGCCGGCTATCACCATTTACGGAATGAAAGCCATCAATCCAAATCAAGCCAGCAAAGAGGTTTTGAAGTCGCTGGACCCCGAAATCAACGATGAGATCGCTGATGCGATCATCAAGCGCCGCGACAACCCTAACGAGGGCGGCCCGTTTAAAAACAAAGAGGACTTCTGGGGTTTCGTTACCGGCCGTGGTGCCCGCCTTGGCGAAAAAACCGAAGAGACACCGCTCATTTTTGACAAGGTCGTGAACTTTAGAATCAAGAGCACGGGCGAGTATGCTGGAGTGTCCCGTGAAATCACCGTCGTCGTGATGGATTTACAGACGATCGCAAGCACATTGAAGGGCTACGTCGATAAAGAAAAACAGCAACAGAATCCCCAACAGCAGCAACAGCAAAATCCTGCGGCAAAACCGCAAAACCCAGCCCAAAGTCAGACCCCTGCACTTCCCAAAGGAGCTCCAAGGATTGTATACTGGGGCGAGCGCTAAGCACTCGTAAGATTTAAAAAAAAAGGCGAAAAATGAGATCTGTTGGTATCGACATTGGCAGTAGTAGCATAAAAATTGTTGAGGTGCTGACAACCAGTAAAGGTTTTCAGGTCACTCAATGCTTCGAACGCCCGCTCGGCCTCAACCCCGCCCACGACCAAGAAATTGAAATCATCGAGTTTCTTCGCGAGATTTCGGCGAAGTACGATCCGGCGCAAACCCGCTACTGCTTAGCTCTTCGTCAGGATCAAGTGAGTATCCGTAATAAAATTTTCCCATTTAGCGATAGAATGAAAATTTCTAAGAGCTTGGCTTTCGAGCTCGAAGAAGAAATTCCTTTCTCGGGCGACAACTCTGTTTTCGACGCAAAAATCGTTCGCACCCTCGGCGTTACTGCCGAAGTTCTGGCGTGTGCAGCTCCGAAGCACCATATTCGCACTCTGCTTCAGCGCTGTGCCGATGCGAACATCGAGCCGGCTTTGATCTCGACTGAAGGGACGGCGTTTGCGAATATCTACGAAAAATGGAATGAAGCTCCGCCGGCTCATCCTGCCACAGACACGACTCTTCTGGGTGAACAGGAAAAGGTCGAGCGTCCGATGCATTTGACTCTGAATATGGGTCACACGCGCACTCTGGTGTGTGCGTTTGAAGGCAATTCTCTGATCGGCGTACGCACGATTCTTTGGGGCGCAAAAAATATTTCTGATGCTGTTGCAAAGAAATATGAAATCCCTTACTTGGACGCTCTGAAAGAAGTGCAGAATAAAGCCTTCATCCTGACGAATAAACAAGGCGCGACGTTTGACCAAATTACATTCTCTGAAACGATTGCAAAATCGGTTCGTGAACTTGTGCGCGACTTGCAACTTTCTATTTTGGAATTTAAGAGCGAGTTCAACGCCGTGATCACTCAGATCGGCCTTACAGGCGGCTCGTCGGCAATTAAAAACTTGGGCCCGTTCCTGACTCAGCAGCTTGAATTGCCGGTGAACAAGGTTTATCCCCTCGATATGATTCCAAACGTGCTCTTTGAAAAGGGCCCGAAGACGGACACCACTTTCGGTTTGGCTCTCGGTATTGCGATTGAAGGCCTTAAAAAGCCACGCAACCCTGCCATCAATTTCCTCCGTGGTGAGTTCGCAAAGCAAAACAACTTTGCCCGCAACATGTGGGAAAAGTGGGGCCCGACTCTTAAAACAGCGGCGGCGGCAATGGTTGTGTTCTTCATTTACTCGATGATGCGCGAAAGTTTTTCTATGAGCCTTGCCGACCGCGCCGAAGAAGCATTAAAAACCCAAGCCAAGAATGTAGCCAAACTCAGTGGTAAAAAAGCCACCGAAGCCAATATCAAGAAATACATTCGCGATAATAAAAAGCGCGCGGCTGATTTAAAGACTCTTGCCAATGTGGCGACGATGAACTCAGCCCTTGAGATCGTTAAAAAGATCAACGACGCCACTCCGGCAAAGAACTCCGTCACTTTGGACGTTAAAGGCGTTCACGTCCGTGACAGCGAAGTATCGCTTGAAGGTTACGTGAAGAGCCCGAATGAACTCACAGTTCTGCAGCAGGCTCTGACCAACTTGTCTGTGGACGGCAAAGTGAATAAAGGCAGCGTCCAGTTGCCCGCAGCCGCCGGAAAAACAGCGTTCTCGTTTAATTTTAAAGTCGATCGCGGCATTACTAAAACCATTCAATAGGTGAGCTGATGAACTTTGATGACATTAAGGACAATCTAAAATCTCAGCTTGGTCAGACGTGGTCGCGCATCGAAGACAGCTCGGCATACAACCAGCTGCGCGATCGCTTCGAGAATCTGACGCCGACAAATCAGAAGCTCGTGCTCTTGGGGGCTGGTGCTCTCACTGCTTTATTGATTTTTTCTATTCCGTTTTCTTACTACTCTACCTCCAGTGAATACGTAACGACTTACGAAGACAAGCGCAGTTTGATTCGTGAGCTTTTGAAAGTGACCCGTGAATCGAATGAAGTTCCGGACCTGCCGATCGCGCCGAACGCCGACATGCTAAAGAACACGATCGAAGGACAGCTGAATATGGCAAAACTTCTTCCTGAGCAAATGAAAGGGATTGAAGTGATGGCCGCGGATACGGGCCTGATTCCAAAAGGCTTGCTTGAAAGTGGGCTGCGCGTGAGTCTTGCAAAGCTCAATCTTCGCCAGATCATTGATATCGGCTACAACATTCAGGCGATCAGCCCGAGCGTTAAAATGAATGCGATTAACATCACGGCGAATCCCGAGGACCCACGTTATTTTGATGTGGAAATGAAGCTTGTTTCTTTGGCGGTGCCTCAAGCTCACGTTGACATGCCGGATGCTGGTGATGAAGAAGCTGGCGGCAAAGCAAAGAAGCCGGCGTTTAAGAGAGGAAATCGCTAATGGTCGGCGCGATTCGTAAGCTCTTCGGCATCATCTTTGGCTCAAAACTCAAGATCCTCGTCATGATCCTCTCGACGCTGGTATTCTTGCTGGTTCTTTTCCCGATTAATGACCTCGGCGATTTTGTTTCTTCTCAAGTAGCGCGTCTGACCGGCAACAAAGTGTTCTTGCAGTTTGAAGAACTGAAGATGTCACTCTTCCCTGCTCCCGGCATGAAGGTCGAACAAGTGTTTGTTGAAGCTCAAGGAGTTCCAGGAATTTCCGCTCAGGAAATCCGTTTTGCTCCGGCTGTGATGGGCCTGATCTCGCAAAAACCTTACGGCACTGTCGATGCAAAGGGTTTGTTTAAAGGCGACGTACAGATCTCTGTGAAATCGGGTTCTCGCTCTGAAAATGGCGTTGAAAGACAGCGTGTTGAAATCAGCGCCAAGAAACTGAGCCTGCAGGACTTGCGCGAAGTGGCTCGCTTACCTGTGATGATAAAGGGCAAGCTGGATCTTGAATCCACCGCGCTTGTGGACCTTTCTTTCACGGAGCAGCCGGACGTTGATGTAAATCTCAATATCTCGCAATTTGAGCTCCCGCCGTCGAATGTGAACACTCCGATGGGCCCACTCACAATGCCCGATTTAAAGCTTACCAGCGTTGAAATTAAGGGCCGTCTGGCCGGCGGCAAACTCATCATTGAGCATGGCCAAATCGGAAAAGAGAGCGATGAAATGCGCGGCACCATCACCGGCAACCTCGATCTGTCTTTGGCAAACCAAGGCGGCGTGATTAATCCGGTGATCGGCGGTTACACATTCAATGTCGACCTTCGCATGAAGAATAACTTCCTGAACCGCGCTTCGACATTCCTCATTTTAGTTGATCAGTACAAGACTGCGACTGCTGAAGGTGCGCAGTACAAATTCAAAGTTTCCGCGGCAAATACCATGATGCCGCCATCGATCGGCGCCGCGCGTTAATCCGCTGGACGGCGCTCCCTGTCCGATTTATATTACCTCATCTTTTCAGCCACCAAACCCGTTGACCGCGGGGTTGGTCCTTGATTTGCTCATTGTGCAGGCAAACCCGGGAGCTTTTTTAAGTCTTTATTGACAAGACTCTCACTAACTACAAAAACCTTATAGTCTCATGGGAGGGATTATGTCTGGTGTAAATAAAGTTATTATCGTAGGCCGTTTGGGCGCTGACCCTGAAGTAAAAGCCGTTGGCCAAGGTACGACTGTGACCCGTTTGAATATCGCTACAAGTGAAAACTGGATGGGCAAAGATGGCCAAAAACAAGAGCGCACTGAGTGGCACCGTGTTGTCGTTTGGGGCAAGCTCGCAGAAATCTGCGGTAAGCACTTGAGCAAAGGTCGTCAAGTCTACGTCGAAGGCCGTTTGCAAACTCGCCAATGGGAAGACCAACAAGGTCAAAAGAAATACACGACTGAGATCGTAGCAAACACTGTGCAATTCCTCGGTTCTGCTGGTGGCGAACGTTCTACTGAGAACAGACAATCTTCTGGTGGCGGCGATGATTTCGGCTACCAAGATTTCGGACCGGAACCAAGCTTCAACAGCTCTGACGACATTCCATTCTAAGACTTTCGAACATTTTTCGTTTAAAAAAGACCCGTTTGAATAAAACGGGTCTTTTCTTTTTTTAGCACCTCTGCATAGAATTTATATCTATGCTTCGCAGTTTTTATTTTCTTCTTTGTATGATGCTTCTGAGTTCCTGCTCGCTTTATAGCTCCGCAGGCCGTAAGCAATTTGAAGAAAAGGCTCCGAACTCCATCCAAACGACACTGTCACAAAAACCTTTAGAATCTATTCAAGCCTACTCTCTACAGAGTTGCCGTGAAATGAGTGCTGCCGAAGCATGGTTGCGCGAAGAGTTCCCAAACACCAGTCATGAACTGATCGAAATGCATCCTGACTACGAAGTTTGGGGAAAGAATATGGAAGACGGCCAAGTCGAAATCACCGTCATTACCCAGGACAACACGGCAACGGAATCATGTGTATACAAGTTCGAATCGAAAAAGATCTGGCAAATCTACAAAAAGAGCTTTTTAGAAGAGCTCACGCGTAGTCTCGTAAGCATCGATTAATCATTTCTATCCTAGCCCATAGTCCGCCTCCCGATGGACACTGTGCATTTTCTGCATGAAAATATTAAGGAATATGGTCCACCAACCAGGAGTCCTTAGCGTGAAGAAATTCTCGGTTTTTTTCGCCGTTTCATTTTTATTCGCCAGCTATTCCGCACTAGCTGCAAAAATTTCTCAGGTGAAAAATAATAAAGTCATGATCGAGCTTGATGGCGAAAGCGCTTCAGCGGGAACAGAATTTTTCGCCTTAAATCCGCAGAACAAACGTGTCGCGCTCATCAAGGTCACGCAAGTTAAAGGCGGACGCGCCATCGGTGAGATCACGAAAGGGACTGTCAAACCTGGTTATCTTTTGCAGAATAAAGGTGGCTCTCCGGCTGCCGCCGCGGCGAACTCAGGCGGCGATACGGGCACTGACGATTATTACGATCGCAAACTCAATAACAAAGTTCACAATGGAAACTCTTGGGGTATTATCGGTGGCTACTTGATGAACACGATGGCCGTGAAAACTTCAAGTATGCAAATCAATATGTCGGGTTCTGGTTTCGGCGCCCTTGGCTACTATGATTATGCTTTGTCCCCTTCTCTTGTTTTCCGCGGCATGACAGGGCTTGAAACATACAATGTGGCGGGATCGAACTCTGCAGCTTCTCCGAGCAACTGTACAACGAACTGTGATGTGAAAATTCAGTATTTGTCTTTCTACGGTTATGGCCGCTGGAACTTCATGCAAGGCCAATACAAATCATGGCTTGGCGCCGGCGCAGGTTACTTGTATCCGATGTCTAAGCCGGGCGGCTCTGTATTCCAGAACAATCAGATGGGCGCGAATCAAATCTTCGTTTTCTCAGCGGGCATGGATTATCGCTTGAGCGCTAAGAACTACATGCCAATCTCTCTGGAGTACGGCCTATACCCTGCAACAGCCACCGTCACAGCAAGCATCATCTACCTCCGCCTCGGCTACGCCTGGAACCTCTAAAAGGTACCAGGTCGCTTTTCGGAATTGACTTTGCCCCTTCTCATTTCTTGGCATGGAACTTGTTAGTAATGTGCTCATGCCAAGAAAGACCCACTTAATTTCGACAGAATATCCGTATCACGTAAATTGCCGGACTCACGGCGGACAATTCATCCCTATCGATATGCCTATCGCCTGGGAAATCATGAGTAACTACCTCTTTTTTGTAAAGCACGCCTATAAATTAAAAATTCACTCCTTCGTACTCATGAATAATCACTTCCATCTTATCGTGACCACTCCTCACGGCAATTTGAGTGAGGCAATGAATTACTTTATGCGCGAAACGAGCAAAGAGTTTAATCGTGTACTAAAAAGAGAAGATCAGTTTTATGGGAGCCGTTACTATCGGACTCTCGTCAAACGGGTGCACTATTGGAGCAACGTCTACAAATATGTATATAGAAACCCAGTTCAAGCTGGATTAAGTCAGTCATGCGAAGAATATAGATTCAGTACTCTACATGGACTTCTTGGCAAAAGTAGAATGACTATTCCCATAGAAGAAGACCACTTTCTATTTTCGGAATTTGAGATTAACTCAGCGACGCTAAAATGGCTCAATGAGACTCCGCTAGCTAGTGACATTGAAGCACTTGCCAAAGCCCTTAAAAGAAAAGAGTTTTTCTTGCCGAAAAATCCACTCAACAAACAGCCTCACCGGCTAGAAGAAAGCCTTCTTTAGAAAGTCAATTCCGAAAAGCGACCTGGTACCTTTTAGTGGAAGACGCGGGTGACGCCGAGGATGCCTTTGATTTTTTGGAGTTCGTAGATGGCGTTGTTGAGCTGGCTGGCGTCTTTGACGCTGACTTCGAAGTTGCAGACTGCTTTTTTATCTTTGGTGGTGCGGATCTGCGCGCTTTCGATGTTGATGCCTTGAACTGCAAAAACCTCGGACATGGATTTTAGCAAGCCCGGCACGTCATGACTGATCACGCGAACACGCACCATGCGCTCCTGGCCATCACTTGCCTGAGTGCTTGTCCATGCGACATCGACTTTACGGAATTGATCGAGCTCAAATGCCTTCGGGCAATCGGCGCGATGGACTGTGACGCCACGACCGCGGGAAATAAAGCCACTAATTGGATCGCCGGGAATCGGATGGCAGCATTTTGCAAAATGCACAAGCACGTCATCCATCCCGTCGACGCTAACAAGAGAGTTACTCTTACGCGTCTTCTGAGCGGCGGCCTTCACCACCTTCTCCATGAAGGTCGTCTCTTCGGTCTTAGCAGCCTCTTTCGCAATCGTCGTCGGTGACACACGGTTCACCAGATGGCGGGGCTCCAAACGGCCGTAGCCGACTTTCACGTAGAGCTCTTCCAAATCCTTCAGACCATTTTCTTTTAAGAACGTCTCGTACTCAGGACCCTTCAAATGCTTCACAGCCGCCATACCGAACTTGCGGAATTCTTTTTCGACAAGATCCTTACCCAAAGCCAAAGAACGACGACGTTGCTCTTCCTTAACGTACTGGCGGATTTTTTGCTTTGCTTTATTCGTAACCGCAAACTTAAGCCAGTCTTTCGAAGGCTCTTGCGTTTTTGAAGTCACGATCTCAACCGTATCCCCGTTTTGAAGCTGATATCTGAGCGGCACCATTTTGCCGTTGATACGAGCGCCGGTGCACTTATTACCAAGCTCTGTATGAACCGCATAGGCAAAATCTAAAGGAGTTGCGCCCTCGGGGAATTCACGCACATCCCCCTTCGGAGTGAAAACATAAATTTCAGAATCAAAAAGATCAGTCTTTACACTATCAAGGAATTCGTCGGCGTTTTTAACTTGTTGATGAGAATTAACAAGATCCTTCAGCCAATTCACTTGCTGGAATTCGCTATCCTCTGCGGCCTTGCCGCGTTCTTTATACTTCCAGTGAGCCGCGATACCGCGCTCGGCAACGAGATGCATTTCACGCGTGCGGATTTGAATTTCGATGCGTTCCCCGCCGGGACCGATCACCGTCGTATGCAACGACTGGTAGTTATTGGTCTTCGGCATGGCGATGAAGTCTTTAAAGCGTCCAGGGATCGGCTTCCACAGCGAGTGGACAAGCCCCAGAACGCCATAGCACTCTGCCACAGATTCAACAATCACACGGAATGCCAGCACATCATAGAGCTGCTCGTAATCGATATTACGACTTTGCATTTTCTTGTAGATGGACCATAAGTGCTTCGAGCGGCCGAACACTTCAAACTTGAAACCGGCTTTATCAAGCTCTTTACTGATCACACTTTTCACATCATCGATGTAACGATTTTGCTCAGCCTCGGTCTTACGAACCTTTTGTACCAGCTCGTAGTACATGTCGGGGCGATAGTAACGGAAGCACAAGTCTTCAAGCTCAATTTTCAAAGAGCTGATACCCATACGGCCCGCCAGGGGACAGTAAATCTCGAGGGTCTCCATGGCAATGCGCTCTTGCTTTTCAAACGGCATGAAGTTCATCGTGCGCATATTGTGCAAACGATCGCAAAGCTTCACCAGAAGCACGCGCACATCACGTCCCATGGCCACGATCATCTTGCGAATATTCTCGCCTTGCTTCTCGTAGCTGTTTTTAAACTTCATCTGCGAGATCTTCGTGACACCATCCACGAGCTGCGCCACAGACTCGCCAAACTCGCGGCGAATGTCTTCGAGAGTCGCATGCGTGTCTTCAACCGTGTCGTGCAAAAGCCCCGTCACAATCGAATCTAAATCTAAATGCAGGTCTGCGAGAATTCCGCCAACAGCCAGCGGATGAGAAATGTAGGGTTCTCCCGAACGACGAATTTGCCCTTCGTGAGCTTTTTCAGAAAAGTAATAGGCTTTCTCAATGATTTTCAAATCAGCCTGTGGAAAATAGGATCTGATTTTATTTAAAAGTTCTTCTAGGGTTTTTGTGGGTCTTTGGGAAAGACCGCCTTCCACGTGGCTCTCTGACATACCTAACAATCATATCTCAGAGGGCCTTAGGACACCAGGAAGATTCCTCCTGGCGATTACGAAATTGACTCGTATTTTCGGATATTTAAGACTTTAGACCAAGTCTTATTTGTTGAGATCTCTTTCAATCTCCGCCAACAAGCCTGCTGGATCAGAGTGATTGTCGTCGTAACCAACGTTGCCCGCAGCGACCTCACGAAGAGCACTCACGATGTATTTGTTATTACGAGCCGCGACTGTGCACTCAGAACCTTTGAGCAATTGCTTAGCTCTTTTTGAAACCATCAAAACCAAAGCAAAACGATTAGGAACCTTGTTCAAGCAGTCTTCTACCGTAACGCGTGCCATTCATGCCTCCCGAAAGGGGCTAAGTTATCTCTAAGACAGTAATTCTTCAATGATTTTTTTAAATTGAGCGTAAGAGTGCTCAAATTGGTCGTTCACAATCTGATAATCGAAGCGAGACGCCTGTTTGATTTCCTTTTCAGCGTTCGCCATACGGATTTCAATGTCCGCGGGGATCTTTCCGTCGCGCTTTTCAATTCTACGACGCAGCTCGTCGATACTCGGTGGGAGAATGAAAACCGAAACCGCATCCGGGTATTTCGCTTTAAAGGTATCAGCCCCCTGAACGTCGACGTCCATGATGATGCATTTGCCCTTAATCCAGGCATTTTCCAGCTGATAGTATGGAGTTCCGTAAAGATTCGTGTGCACATTGGCCCACTCAACGAAGAAGTTTTCTTTGATTTTGGCTTCGAACTCTTCACGAGTCACAAAGTTATAAGGGTGGCCTTGGCTCTCGCCTTTACGCATCCCGCGGGTGGTGTACGTGACAGTATCTTCGAGACGAGAATCTTCCCGACATGCTTTCTCTACAAAGCTGCTTTTGCCGGCCCCGCTCGGAGCTGCGACAATGATCATTCTCGTTTTCATAACCTGTCCACGTCCCGTCTCGCTACTCTACGTTCTGAACCTGTTCTCTAAGTCTTTCAATGAGTGTTTTCGCTTCTACCACAGCCTGAGTGATCTTGGCTACCTGAGACTTTGAGCCGATGGTGTTCACCTCACGAAGCAATTCCTGGGTGTAGAAATCGAGCTTTTTGCCCTCTGCCTGAGCACTTTTCAACAGATCTTTATAGTTTTTAAGATGCTCTGTCAGGCGGACCAGCTCCTCGTTGATATCGGCCTTTTCAAGCTGGATCACGATTTCCTGAGTCAGGCGCTGAGGATCCATCTCTTGACCCTTCAAACGGCTGCCGATTTTTTGTTCAAAGCGTTCTTGCAACTGACGGTTGGCGTCTTCGCGGAGCCCCGCCACAATAGCCACCTGCTTTTCAAGGTCGTGAACGAGTTTTTCGAGCTCCTTCTGCAAAAACTTACCTTCGCGCTCCCGCTCTTTCACACAATCGCCGCAAGCTTTAGTGAAAACCGATTTTAGCAACTTTTCTTCATGAGTTGTGACTTCGGATTTGTCTTCAAGCTGGATAACATCCGGCATGCGCGCCAGAATTTCCAGATGCAGGTTCGCCGGGAGCTTGGTGGCTTTTGAAATTTTCTGAAAAGCGCTGAGATATTTTTTCGCGAGCTCTTCGTTCACACGCACTTCTGCAGCTTCCTGTGCGCCTTTATTGCGGCGGTTGACAAAGATGTCCACCGTTCCGCGCAGAATTTTTTCGCTCAGAATTTTTTTAAGATCCGCTTCAAAAGGCACGAATTCACGCGGCAAATGGAATCTCGTATCGAGGAAGCGACCATTCACGGTGCGAATGCTCACTTCAATGTTGAGGTCCTTTTGCTGCGCCTTCGAGGTGCCGTAACCAGTCATGCTTTTCATATTCACTCCAGTATGAAAACCGCCGCCACTGCCGTCAAGAAAACTCGAGCCTCAAAATGAGTCTGTGGCTGCTGTTCACCTAGAAACCATGGCCGTAAAAAACGACTCATGATGATGCAAAAAGGGGCTTATGGACAATGAGTCCAGCTCATAATTGCACACTTTTTTCCCTGGGAGCAATTCTTTTTTCCCTAGGAAATTAAACAACTTAAATTGATAGATGAAATAACAACGTTAGCCGATACTAAAAGGAGAACGTTAAATTACAAGGCAGTATCATGAGCGAACACCGCCTCAAATTGAGGTCTTCCATAGTCTTGCGCACGCAAACAGGTTCAACCCTGCTCACAGCATTGGGTATGAGTGTTTTCGTGTGCCTGATGATCATGATGTCTGCGATCTGGATTCAGAGCCGCGTGAACCAAGTCATGTCGTCTTCCGACAAAATGGATCACCGGATCGTGCTGGATGGCCTTTTCGCCTACACAGTCAATGGCATCAAACAGTCCTGGTGTTTTTCAGACACCTGGGTTCAGGATAACGCCTGCAATCTCTTCCATGCGCGCAACACGGTTCGCTTACTCCTCAGCGATGAAACTCTGAACTACCTGGGCTCATCAAAAACTCCGCACCCCGATCCAGTGATCAACACGCGCTTAATGGTGATGACTCAGACCGTGCCACTGGCGGCGATCACTCCAAGCCACCCGCTCTTTAGCATCACGCAGCCTCTGAACGGCAACTACGAGAATGTCACCTTCAACATCAAGCGCGAAAGCTCGGCGATTTCAACAACCAAGGGGAATGAAATTCCGCTTCGGATCAGTATCAAGCTTGTCGCGAAAGCCAGCAGCAGCTTCAAAGATCTTGAGTTGCAATCAAAAGTCATCGTCTATCCGCGCGAACTCAGCTATTTCGGCCTGATTGTGCCCAAGGCACTCTACCTTGGTATGCCGGCCCCGACAGCCGGTGACGTTAGCTTCGCAAGCGCTTCATCGTCTGTGATTCAAGGCCTTCGTTTTGAAAGCCCGGTCTTCGTCAATGGCGATTTGCACTTACCACCAAAAACTGCAAATGCCGATGCAGCGATGGATAACGTGACCTTCCTCGATAAAATCGTGATCGGTGGCGGTTTGATCTATCAAGGTGCCGGACAAACTCTGTTTAATCCCGGCGATGCTGGTGGTGAGAAAAATATGTACAACCATGAGCTCACGTCGTTTACAGGGCTGCTGGCTGGCTATGAGCTTGACCCTGAAAAAGACAAGGGCCTCGAGTATCTCTTTAATGTGAACAGCAATATCACGCTCACGGATTTTGATCTTTGCCGCAAGCGCATTATGGCGTCATTTGACCTTTCCACAACCAAAGATACGCAGTTATTTAGTCGCTTCAACGGATCTCCGGCGGCAAACAGTTTTGATCTTTCCCTGAACATCGGGATCATTGATAACTTGATTGAGCAATTCCAGGACACCGGCGGGACTGCGTTTGAAATCGCAACCAACGTTCCGAACGTGACGACGGCGGGAAAAATCGTCAGTTGGCAGGGCGGCGCCGTTTTTAAGGCAAAACTCATCTATGAGGGTCTCAATGTTCCTTCAGCCGGAACCCGTGATGTCTATTTCAATACCTTCTATCTCCCGCGAAATGGCGAAGTGGCCCTTTACCCACTCGGAGCCGGAGGACCAGAAGTTCATGTTCGTACTTCGCCACATATGGTGAGCGGCAAGAAGCAGTACAATCAAGTCGACATGAATGTGACCTTCACTGATGCCGGTAACTTGGATATTGGCGCTTATACGTCCGGCAATGTTTTAACTCAAGGAAGTGTGAAACTGGTTTTAGAAGGCATGGACTACGCCTATAACTACGCGACCAACCTGCGTGACAACTCTTCTTCACATCCAGTGATGGGCGTTTACAAATCCAACGGTTTTACCTTCTATAAATCTTCAGCTGCTTCTTTCGACGTTTACCGCCAGACAGCCGGCGGCTGGTATACAAATCCAATGTTACAAGTCGATACCGTGAATTATCCGGTGTACGATGCCTCGCAAGCGCCGAATGGCGAAACAGACTTTAGCGCCTTCGATGCTCAGTGTATGGCGGTGCCTGGCAATACGGATGCTTACTACACGTCGTTCCCGTCAGCGGATTGGTCGATCTCGTTCGCGAGCCAAGCTCGCCATGCCTGGAGCTTTACCGCTGACTTCCCGGATGGCTATCTCGCGGGTATCCTGCATATCGATGCAGGAACGGCAGCCTACAATCCAGGTGCTGGCCAATATCCGACTTTCAAAATTCAATCTCTCGTTCAAGAATGTATGATCGAGGCTGACGCCAATTTCGTGACGGGTTTTTATACCTGCGAAAAGTTGACGATCAAGCCACGCTCGACGCCGTTAAGAATTATCGGCACCATCATCGCCGGCAATATTGATATTCACCCGAGTGCGTATCAGGCCGGCATCCGCTGGAGCACGATCTATCATCCTCAAGCCGTTTACGAACTTCGTCAGGCGCGGGTTTTGGGCCGTGATAAAAAAGGCGCCGTCCTTGATTGCGCAAGCCCGAGCTTACCGCCGCTTTGGATGCCGAATATCGGCGCGATTTCAGTGATGACTCACTATGCTTGTAATCCGGTGAGCCTCCGCCAAGCCGATCCGTTTAAGTGGACCGGGGTAGATCCTGATTGCGGTCTTGAAACTCCGCAATCCACGAAAGTGACTTGTAAGAAACAAACAACCCGCTTCTTGCTCAAAGAAGTCAGCAGAACGAAGGGGTTGTGATGAGACGGAATATGAAAAATCAAAAGGGTTTTACCCTGATTGAAATTCTGATTTCTCTTGTGATCGGCTCGATTACAGCGGCCGTGATTGCAAGCTATATTTCTTATTTGGCACGGCTGAATGCCCAAATGAAACTCCGCCGCGTTTCTGGTGAAGCGATTCACTCGCTTGCGGAAAGCATTCGTTTCAATCTTTCTTTGTTCCAGGCAAGTTTCGACAATAGCATTACAAAAGAAAAAGAGATGCTCGATCCAGCGAAGCTGCCGCTTGGGATCCAAAATCATAACTTGGTTCAGCGTTCTGAATGCGCCAAAGTGGCGTGCCAAGCTTATGTTGGCTACATCATTATTCCGAGTGAGATTGTGAGAAACTTATATCAAGTCAAATTTTTGGCCGTGAGTACGGATGAGGAGGGCAAGTGGCGTCAAACCTTCACTTACTTCATCACCGTAAAATAGCGCGCAATCAGCGCGGCTTTAGCATGATCGAGGTCCTCCTTGTGGTGGGACTGATGACCTTTGTTGTTTTAGGCAATACGATGTTCATCAATGATTTCATTCACCGTATGAATCAGTATGAGAAGGAATCTTCGGACGAATCGCAAATGGCAGTCTTAAACATCATGGCCGTCAATATCATGAAGAAATCGGCTTTAAGCTATAACCGCATTCGCATGGCCGATGATAACAACGCAAGCTTTTATGACTATTATCCGGATTTGCCGCTCAGTACATTTGGCACAACCGGCAGCCGCAGTTTTACCATGACGGCAAAAGACACGACGAAGTATTTCTATCTTCTAACTTCGGATGAAGCTGATTTCGATTCTTTAACCTATGAACCGATGCACGCCTACGAAGAAGTAACGACACCGTCCGATATTACTCAGGATGGAACGATTCGCTATCGCGGACTTAACACCATTCCGGATATCGATAACGGTAGCGGTAGCGTAGCGACAGATAAGCTTATGTCCAAGGTGTTTGGTGATCGCTGGGCTAACGGAAAATTATTCGTGTTGACCTGCCCGACGTATCTGCGCCCGGTTTCAGCGGCAAATACGATTAATTTGATGACTTTACCGCGGATGCCGTCCTTTATCGGCAAAGTTGTCGGCGATGATTTACAGCCCCTCTTCAACTCGGAAGCCGCCGTGACGATTACAAATTCTCATCCCGTGACGAATGCGGTTTATAACTCCGTCGATCAGTATCTGCGCACTCTGCCAACAATCGGTGGCGCGGCTCCTTTTGTGAAAATCGAGCCAGCGGTGCTTTATCGCTTCGAAATGCGGGCGAATTCAAAATATCCCGCGGGCTACGCGGATCTTGTCATGAAAAAATGGAGCCCGGGCGGTTACGGCTCTGAAATCATGGTGACCGATAAAATTCAGTCTGTTGAATTCAAAAGATCATCCATTGCTCTTCCTGTTGTCAGCCTGGAGGTTCAAAAATGAGAACGTCAGCTCGCATCCTCATGACAGCTTTAGGCAGCCTCTCGTTCGGGGTGACTTCGGCCTTTGCTCAAACCGCCTCGACCACAGCGGTGCCTAAAACGGCCGCCGATATTAATATTTTGCCGGCCTCAGGGCCGAACTTGAGCGACGTTGTTGTCGACTCACAGATGAGCTACACTCGCAGCAGCAGCAATACCACCAATTTGGATATTCATATCTATTGCTACGGTACAAATTTGCGTGCGATTCCAAATCCCCTAAGCCCGGCTTCAACAGTGACCGGCTACATTAACTATCAAGCTTTTGACGGCACCTACAAAACTTACGCCATCACCTTTCCTGGCATTGCGACAATGACAACAGACTCGCGCGATGAGGATCTTTCAACGGCTGCTGTTTCTCGTGTTTATGACTCCGCCGGAAATTTCCAATACGCCGTCAACGCGCATCTTAAAGACCGCATGATCCGCGCGGCTTTAAAAAGCACACAGAAAACGAAGATCGACCTCACGCCATCAAACGCCGAGTATGGCCGCGTTGTTGACGTCAGTGCAAAAAGCTTCTTAGTTCAAAGCATTCGCTTCGAACAAAAAATGCCACCGGGTACGACCCAACAAAAATTCATGGGCTGGGACGGTCCGCTCACCGCTGCGGTGACATGGTATGCGGCGGATAACGGCCGGCAAATCAAAGTCTATGCGGGATTTCCTGGTGAAAATCGCTTCTGCGGAGGCTTCTTCTCGCCGCTGGTTTTGAAATTTAAATCTCCGGAAAAACCGCCGGCAATTACGAAGAGCTCCCACTTCCCGGTGATGGAGCGGGATTTAAAACTGCCAGGCGGTGCTCCGAAAATTTCTTGGCCGGATTTCTCAGAAGAAACTTACTTCTTAGCAATGGATACACTCAATGACGGCAAGATTGAGTCTGGTCGAGATCTGTTTGGCGATATCAATGGTTACGAAAATGGTTTTGCAAATTTGGCTTTCTATGATGACAATAAAGACGGCGTGATTGATGCAAAAGATAAGATCTTCAGTAAGCTCCTGTTGTGGAGTGACCGCAATCACGATGGTATCAGTCAGAAATCTGAAATTAAAAAGCTGTCTGATTTAGGTGTTATTTCTATTTCTCTCACCTACCAAAAAGAAACCCGCTATGTGGGGAACTCCGGAAAAATCCTTGGTCCGGGGGAATTTACTTACAAGGATAAAAAAGGGAAAATCCAAAAAGGTTCGCTCTGGGATGTGTTTGTTACGGCGATACCATAAGAGTTTTGAGGGGGCGATATGAAAAAACTAAACGCAAAGACACTTCTGCTGGGCGCAGGAATGCTTGCAATTATCGGCGTGAGCGCGTCTTCCGTTGGCCAAAGCAATCGCTGGGAAAAGCGAATGACCAAAGACACCGTTCAAGGTGAAAAGAGCAGCGTGAACCTGCGCTCTGGGAAAAAGACACTTGAAAACGGCACTCAATCCGCGGCAACTCCGGCTCCTGCGGGTGTCGCTGATTACGGCGACGGCACTCTGCACTGCCGCGACACGCTTTTAAAGCTCAACACCCACTTTGAAAATCCTGCAGCCGCTGGCGTGTCAGAACTTGCGATCCCTGAAATGGGTCATGGTGCAAGTCGCGCTTATAACTGCGTGGATATTAAACCTGCATTGATCAGCAACGCGGGTCAGTTCGTAAATGCCGGAACGATGACGGTGAGATGTACAAATGGTCAGCTCGCAGTCGTTGCTTCAAACTGCACGGCACCGACTCCGCCGCCTTCGACCCCAACACCGACTCCCGCGGCAACGGCTACTCCAGGTACAGGACCAACTCCAACTGCGGGTAACAATACGCCGGCGTGCAATAGCTACTGTAGCGATAAGATTGCTTCGTGTACTCGCATGGGTGGTAAGAACATGGAAGTGACCTACCAGTACCGTACTTGTCAAAATGGCCAAGTCTACTTTACAAAGACCGACAAATGCGGCAGCAAACCGACCGCCTGCTACTAGCAAGTCTCAACAGGCCTCCCCACACGGAGGCCTTTTTTTTACCCTCTTCCCGGTTTGACTTCACACACATCAATGAGTCAATCTGAGAGGGCATGTTTTATTTAGCCCTGCTCTCGGGACTCATTAATCTTTCCTCCCAAACGGTCTACCAGAAGATCGTATCAATGACCGTTGGTGACCTTTATACGACGTTTATGGCCGTGCTGCTGACCTTCATTGTCGGTGCCGCGATCGGTGGATATTTTGGTTTCTATTTGAGACGATTTTTGCCTTGGATCGAGTTGTTCTCGGGCCTTTACGCGTTGATGTTGTTTATCCCCCTCTCGGGGCCGTTTTATAAATATGACATCTCGTTGCCCCTTGTGATTGCCGCCCTTATTCCGCCGGCATTTTCTTTGGGAACCCATGTGCCACTCTATAGCATCTATCTTCGTCAACAACGCTTTGGCTTTATCTATAGTCTTTATCACTGGGGCGCAATTCTGGGACTCGTCGCTTTTGAGTGGTACTTCGTGCACGCTGGCTCTGTGAAATACGCGCTGGGCTTCTTAGGTCTTTGCCAGACGATTCTTGGAATTACACTCATTATTCTTGCACGACAAAATCGCTTTGACCTGCCAAAGGCTCGCGCCGTCACAAATCCTCTACCAGTTTGGTTCAGCAAGCTGCGCGGGTCTGTGATCAGTGTGCTTGCAGCTTCGACTCTTAGTTTTTTTCATCTTTTTTGGGCGCTCAAAACACAAGTGGCTCTGACGGAAGGCTTCCGCATGCAGGCAACGATGACAAGTGCCGCGGTTCTTTTCTGGATGAGTACAGCGGGCGCGGCCTCGAAGATTTTGCCGCGCATGGAGCGCGCTTGGTTTTTCTTTCTTATTGCCGCCGGCGTTGCGCTGACCCAACTGACGTTTCCATGGATTCCGATGGCGATCACGGATCTAAATACCGGTTCGCCGGCATTTTATTTTCTGATTTCTCTATTGCTTGCGATTTATCTGACACTGCCGGTGTTTTTCTCAAGCCTCGTATTTATTCAAGAAACTGAAGCCGCCCACCAGATATTGGATATCGATCAGGCCAGTGGCGGGCTCAATCTGTTTGCAAG
The DNA here is from genome assembly GCA_018266295.1 of Bdellovibrionales bacterium. Lineage (NCBI taxonomy): Bacteria > Pseudomonadati > Bdellovibrionota > Bdellovibrionia > Bdellovibrionales > Bdellovibrionales bacterium. The sequence goes on from JAFEAQ010000011.1 coordinate 103,388, forward strand.
CTTAGGAAATATTCTCGGATTTGTTTTTGGCGCCCTCCTTGCCGGTATACTCTGGAAGACCGGGTATTTCGCCGTCTCGTTGTTAGCGGCTTTGACGTTCTATTTAGCTTTCATTTTTCAATGCAAAACGCGTAAGCCTGGAAAAATTTTGACGGCATTGCTGGCTATCAGCGCCGTGAGCGTTTTTGCTTTTTCTCACCATCAGCAGAATTATCTTTTTTTAAACCGGCTGCACAAACCCACACGCGAGATTCAAACCATGACGGATGTATGGATCCGCTCAAGCGCTCTTTCAAGCATGGCGCTTGTAACTCGCCAGTTAACAATTCCTGTGAGCGATTTACCAAAGGCGCTGCAAATTTCTACAAAGCCTGCCCGGTTCTACATTGTCGACGGCCACCTTTCCCATGATATTTTTGGCGGCTCTGAGTACATGAGTGGGATTTCCGGTGCAAAATTCTTTTCTCGTCCGCTGAAAAATTCTCTCGTGATTGGCATTGGCAGTGGCCAGGCCGCTTGGGGCCTGATGGCAATTAGTGAGCACACGGACATGGTCGAAATTTCGCCGGCCGTATTAGAAAATCTTTCAGCACTCAAAGAGTTCAATGAAGATCTTTTAGCAAATCCCCACAAGAGCATTTACTTAAAAGATGGATTTTCTTTTGTGCGCGATTGTCAGCCCGAAAGTTACGACCTGATTTTGAACACGGCGACCTACCCGTCGAACTTCAACGCCGCAAAACTTTATAGTACTGAGTTTGTCGGACTTGCGAAGAAATGCCTGAGCCCCGAAGGCGTTTTCCAGACATATTTTGATTTTAATTCCGTCATCAATATGCAGCAGCTCAACGAGTTCCTGGCTCCTCTCCGAGCGCACTTTAAATACGTCGATATTATGATAGAGCCCTATCCACAGGTTTATGCCTATAATCAGGCTCGCCAGATTGAAAAAATTCACGATGCGGATTTCCCGCGCATGGAGGACCTCGCCGTCATTCAAAGACTTCGAAGCGAGAAAAGGCTTTTTCACGGCGACTGCCAAGATTTTTTAAGAAATCCCCCACCACCACCAATTCCTGCCGAAGTCAGCAGCTTGGATCGTGCGACTCTTGAAGCCAATAGCTTTCTAAACTCTGTCGGTGCGGCCTCAGGGAACTTTGAGTTTCTGAATGTGGATGAGTTCTTTCAGCCGCCCCCAGGCCAAGTGGGCGCGTTTACCTGCGAATAGTAAGAAGTCTTCTTGAAAGACCAGAGCACAAGGAATTTGCGATAAAAAGCTCTTGTGATTACCAAGAGCCAGCTGAATTCCCAAATGCATTGCGGCCCAAAGCCAAAAGAAAACCTTTCCTGTGCGCTTATTGACGAGGGCAAGCGGCGACAAAAGCTCGACCGTCAAAACGCCAACGGCGACGAAACGCAAAACCACGACTGGCAGATTTAAAAGAAACTCGCCGACCGGAGTCGTTTTATTCTGGAATATAATCATCGCAAGATTCTCAGACCACGCCCAATCAAAACCCGAGAAGCGCAGCTTCTGCATTCCCGCAATAAAATAACTGCCGGCGATAAAGCACTTTAAGAACTGCACTGCCCAGCGGGTTTTGTCCTGCGCCGGCACCAATAAAAGCAAACACAGACAGAAATAAATCAGGGTTGTCCCATGACCGACCAAACCGAAATTATAATTGTAAGCTAAAACATAGGCACCGGTCAGCAGTGCCGCTAAAAGACTGCCGCTGCCAAAAATGCCTAATGCTGCCAAAAGTAAACTCGCGCGAAAGACCCATGTCATCCACTCTAGGCTATCAATATTCTCGAGTGGACCAAGATACTTAAAAATTCCTACCGGCTGATACAGTCCACCGAATTCGGCATAGCCCGAAGTGCTCGGCGAATTATGAAACAGTAAAAGATAAAAACATAAAACTCCGCGATAGACCTTTAAGACCATTCCTGAATCCGGTGCAAAAAAGGCGCTATTAAGTTTATCAAAGAGCTTTTGTTTCATAGAGAAGCTCTTTCTTGTCAGGATTGTTTCGTGTCGGTCCCGTAAACTCATGCCAGCTCAGCTGATACAAACGGAGAAATTTGCAGTCCCCCTCAAGGTCTTTCGCCAGCGGATCAAGGATGAGTGGCGCTTGCTCGGGGATATTTCCATCAATGCGGGCCACATAGTCTGCTTCTTGCTGAAAACGATCGAGTTCCGCCAAGTAAAACTCTTTCGCAGGCTCTGCCGGCACACAGGTGATTCTCAACATTTGAATATCTTTGCTCGAGTACGAACCCGCGTACATTGCAAACGGCGTGACAGGAAACATCTCTTTTAGCGTGATCGCTGAAGAAATCTGCAAAACCACGAAGAGCCACATTATCGCAATGGCATAAAGCTTTAAGTACTTCACCGCGACTCCGTAAAACTTTTCACCAGCGCTAAAGCCTCGCTGTAGCCACTCTTACCATCAAACCAGTGAATCTCAGTATCACGCTGAAACCACGTGCGCTGACGTTTTGCCAGGCCCATGGTATTTTGCGTGATATTTTCAAAAAGCCATTCTTTGGATTTATTTTCACGCAGGTATTCAAGTACTTCTTTGTAGCCAACACTCTGTAATGCATCCCAATCGCCTAGTCCACGCGCTAGGAGGCCTTGAACTTCTTCAATCAGCCCGGCTTCGAGCATTTTTTGCGTGCGCAGCTTCACCCGCTCACGCAAAATTTCGCGGTCCCAGCGAAGGCCGATTTTTAAAAGCGGATACGGAAATGGCGCTTGAGACTCAGCAAATTCTTTTTGAATTTGCGTCACACTCTTCCCTTCGGCGCGAATAAGCTCCATCGCTCGCCCGAGACGATAGTGATCGCGGGTATGGATTTTCTGAGCCGCTTCAGGATCGATGCGCTGAAACTCTTCATAAAGCTTCGCAGCGCCTTCCTCGGTTTTGAGAATCTCAGCAATCTCTTGCTGAATCGCCGGCGGCGTCTGACGAACAGGGTACATGCCTTTTTCAATGGCTTGAAAATAAAAACCAGTTCCGCCGACAACAAAGACCGGCTGGTCCGCCGGAAGTTTCTCCACACACGGAAAAAAGTCCCTACTGTAATTTCCCGCGGTCATCGTGGCGCCTTCAGGAATATAGTCATAAAGATAATGCGGCACTCTCGCCATCTCTTCGCGAGAAGGCTTCGCCGCACCAATATCAAGGGATTTATAGAGCTGAATGCTATCACAATTAACGATCGAGCCAGAAAGATCTTGGGCCATATCCAAAGCCCACTGGCTTTTGCCAGAGGCTGTGGTGCCAACGACAAATATAACTGGCTTCTGAGATTTCATTAAACAATACGTCCGAAATCTTTTTCAAGTTTCGCGTAAGGGTACTCCACCGACACAGGACGGCCGTGGGGGCAGAAACTTGAAAGCGGGAAATCATCCATTTCCGCAAGTAAGTTCTTCATTTGCTCAGTGCTGAGTGCTTGCCCGGCACGGACGACGGAATGGCACGCCATGGTTGCGCAAATATCGCCAACCACTTTTTCCATGCGGAAGCTGCCGCCAAGATCGAGGGCTTCAGTCGCCATCTTATCAAGGACAGAGCTCAAAACCGATTCCTTGATCAATGTCGGCGCAGCTTTTACGCCCACAGTGGTGGGCCCCAGAACCTCAACATACACGCCGAGCTTTTCAAGATCCGTGAAAAGATTTTGCAAAGCTTCCACTTTATCCGGTGTGAGATCCACGGCGAGTGGAAAAAGAAATTCTTGTACTTCCATTTTACCGCCACGCCATGCACTCATCAGACGCTCAAATACGACGCGCTCATGGGCCGCATGCTGATCAACAAACACGAGCTTATCGCGGTGTTGGCAAATGATGTAAGTCAGATTTGCCTGGCCGAGAACTTCCAACGAGGACCAATAGCCGCCCGAAGATGATGTCGAAGCCTGGCGTGCAGGCGCCGGAGCGGACTCTGCTGCCGAGTAGGACGTCGCACTTGTTGGAGCTGCCGATGATGATGCTGGCCTTACAAAAGGATTCACGGCATCCGTGCTTGGCTTGGTTAAATTTTCAACAGCTTCGCGACGAAGATCAGCTTGTTGTGCCGCCATTTGCAGAGGGAAATCTTTTTTCTGAAATTGAGTCACTTCGAAATCTTGCCCCGTGAATGCAGACTGCACTTGCGGCTGAACCAAAGCAGCGGGCTCAAATCTCAAACTGACTTCGCTAGCTCCCAATCCGACGGGCTTTGCACCTGCCTTCGGAACCGGCACCCACGGCGCTTGCTCCAAAGTATCTCGCAATGAAGCTTGCACGGCACGGAATGCCAGCGATGGGTTATGAAACTTCACTTGTGATTTTGTCGGATGAATATTCACATCAATGTATTCAGGATCCACGTCAACCCACACCACAGCGATAGGATACTCTCCGTGCATGAGAAGATTGCGATAAGCTTCCATGACAGCGGCTTGCATGCTACGGTCTTGCACCCAGCGATTTTGAGCAAAGAGCCAGATATTTTTTCCGGTCTTAGCCACTTGATGAGGGTCTGCGAATACTGCATAGGCCGAGACGTTCTCGCGATCCGCACGGCCTTCGTACATTGTTTTGATTTCGAGAATTTGCTCAACGCGGTCTTTACGTGACTTGCATGCCGGCCAGAAAAAGACCAACTCGTTTTTTTCGTAAACGCGGAACTCAACATCGTGATGCGCAAGGGCCAAAGCTTTCAAAGTGGTCTTGATTTGCGTGCCTTCAGCCGCATCGGATTTTAAAAACTTCAAACGCGCAGGTACATTGCCAAAGAGTTCTTGAATCGTGATCGTGGTGCCCTCAGAGCCACCGACAGGATCCACAGTCGTTTTTTTGCCGAACTCACTGAGAAGCTGAAACGCTTTTTCAGCACCCGGAGGACGCGATGTCAGATTCAATCTGCTGACGGCGGAAATACTCGCAAGAGCCTCACCGCGGAAACCGAACGTGCGCAACTTCCAGAGATCATCACTCTTAGAGATTTTACTGGTTGCGAAGCGCTCGAGAGCTTTTGGCAGTTGCTCTGGCGGGATCCCCTTGCCGTTGTCTTTGACCTTCACATAGCGGCCGCCTTCTGAAAACTCGACGGTGACGGAGGTTGCCCCCGCATCGATACTGTTTTCGACGAGTTCTTTGACAAGATGAGACGGTCTTTCAACCACTTCACCAGCGGCAATTTGGTCAACGACTTCTGGAGGTAAAACTTGAATTGAGGACATTGAAATTAGGTACCCCGAGGGTCCTAAAAAGGAAAACCAAAAGTGAGGCTGCCGCCCCAATACTTGGTCTTTTCCCAGTAGTACTTCACATTAAAACGCAGCGCATAAGTTTCAGCGATACGGAAGGCCAAGCCGCCGTCAAAAACAGCCCCCAAAGTCATATCATCAAGGCTGTAAGAAACCTGTTTGCCGTTTTGCAGCAGAGAGGCCTGATAATGGGAGTATTTAAACATCGGCCCGAAACCGAATGTCAGCATGTGCCACTTGCTTTGCGGATAAGCCGTTTCAAATACGAAGTCGGTAATAAAAATCCAACCCGAAGCCGGATAGCCCGTGGCTTTCTCGTAGTACCCCGGAGCAGAGAAATGAAACAGGAATTCGGCATCTGTTCGCAAATCTCCGGTGAACATGGTGTTCGGTCCCTCAACCTTGAAACCATAGAAAGGCATGTTCTCAGTGTGCAGTGAGCCCATCGTGTTTTCGTTGTAAGTCAGGTAAGACAAAACAGGTCCACGGTAACGACTGCCATAGAATGAACGCGGACGTTTCTTCTCGAGGAAATTATCTTTGCTGTCTTTTTTCTCAGGAGATTTCTTGCCGGCGTCTTGCGGTTTTCCAGCCGTGGCCGCCGCTTTCCCGGTGCGCACATCCGTGTCGGCAATCCAGCCCGTCACACCCGGCTTTAAGCGGATTTTAAAAAACGGGCCCTTTGTTTTCAAAGAAATATCGTAGACCGAACCGGCCTTCAACTGAGTCAAAACCGGAGCATCAAAGTCCGCGTCTTTGTAAACCAAAGCCCCTTCATTAATTACTTTTGCTTTTTGCGACTGAGCAAAAGCTACGAAGCTCACAAAGAACAAAACTAAAAAAAGAAAGGAGTTCAGAAATTTCATACTACTTAAAACGCATCAGCCAAACGCGGTAAAAAGCTTCAACAACGATTTTAAGCGACATCTTGCTATGACCCACACGACGGTCTTCAAACACGATCGGAGATTCCGCGCCTTTAAAGCCCTTCTTCATCGCTTTGTATTTAAGTTCGATTTGGAAACTATAACCGTTCGAAGTTACAGTGCTGAGATCAATCCCTTTGAGAACTTCTTTTTTCCAAGCGTTGAATCCACCGGTCCAATCGTTCAAAGGAAAGCCCAAAATAATACGAGAGTAAATACCGCCACCACGGGAAATGATCTTACGCAAAATCCCCCAGTTTACAGTGCGGCCACCATCGATGTAGCGAGAGCCCACGGCAAAATCATTGTCTTTCAGCTTTGCCAAAAGAGGGCCGAGATCCTCCGGGCGATGCGAAAAATCCGCATCCATCTCGGTCAATACATCAAAGCCATTATCCATCCCCCAATTGAAGCCGGCAATATAGGCGCGGCCCAAACCCTGCTTGCCAGGACGAGTGAGCAAATGAAGTTTTGGATTTGATTTCTGCATTTCCTGAACGATGGCACCCGTTCCATCCGGAGAACTGTCATCCACCACGAGAATATCAACGCCCAAGTTTTGAGCAAACACCGCATTGATGATGTTTTGGATGTTTTCTTTTTCATTGTACGTAGGAATGATGATGAGTGCTTTCATAGTGAAGCCAGAGTAATCCGCTGGACCCCATTACTCAATCATTTTTTACGCTTGGCGAGAGACTAAACGCCCCTTCTTATCCTTATGCTGAAGGGCTTCAGCCTTCTCTGGCGTAATCGTCGGCAAGTTGAGTGGTTTCGCGAGCAGATATTTTGGATCTTCACGGCGCTTTTGCAGATGCAGTGAAACTTTCTGTGCCGCCTTCTCGGGCTCTTTGACATACAAAACAGGGTCAAAGCCGCATTGTTTGCAAGCGACCGAAAGTCTCCAGCGGATTTGAATAAAGGTTTCTGTCATTGCAAGAAACACGGCCATAATAACTAACACGCGTGGATCAAAAGCTCCCCAGAAGGCATACATCACAACCAAAGCGCTCACCACTGCATAGAGGATATTCAAGAAACCGATATTACGTTTCTTGTAGATTCTTCGCGGCGTTCGGCAGAAAGCGCAAAAGCAATTATGTTTGGATTTTAAAATGCCCAAGAGTGCTCCTGTCTTTGATTGTCTAACAACCGCTCACTCTGTGAAAGTCCAGAGACAGGGGCTTTTTTTGCAAATCACTCTTTTTCTTTGTTAGACTGAGTGTATGACACATAAAAATCTCTTTAAGATTCTCGCGGTGGCTTTCCTTGTACAAACTTCCAGTACTATGGTCTGGGCAATGGGCAATCTCTCTGAGGGCTACCAAGAGGTCACCTACGACGAGCTCGTGAATGAACTCAACACCAAAAAAACATCGGTTGAGAAAAAACAAAAAGCTCCTCTGAACGAGATTCACCTCGGTGTCGGCTATGTTCACAGCTACACACAGTTGAACGTCAATCGCAGCAACACAGGCCGTTCACAGAATGGCTTGCAATTGTCTGCCAGCATGAATTTGGATTCTCCGAATCTTTACGCTGAAGGTGTTTTCCGTAACTTTTCCGGCAGCACCATTGCTCAGGAAGATCTTCAGATCCTGCAAATGGACGGACGCTTAGGTTACATCAACACATTGACTGCTCCTTGGAAGATGAATCTATTTGGCGGTTTCTCAGGCCGCATGATTCAAGCAAGCAACACAGCCAAAGATTACTCCATCAACGAATTCACTCCGTCTTTCACCGCAGGTATTGGTGCTTTGGCGGACATTCACAAAAACATCCGACTTGGCATGGAAGTGGGCGGCCGCACGTCGATCTTGGGTAAAAATACCGACAAGAACTCTGTCGATTTTGCTTTGAGCCTGAATACTTCTTTGTAAAACTAAGGGGGATGGAATTCATCCTCCCACTGATCTTGATCCCATTTCTTACTTTAAGCTTTGCGATACTGACAAATTTGTATCGTGAGCACCGCAAGTCATCGTTTGATTTAAAACCCAATTGCCTTCTGACTCGAAAACCTATCGTCTTCCTCACCGGCCCCCGTAGCATTTTCTATTTCCGCAAATACTGGAATGCATACCCGGAAATTCTTGCAGAACACGGCTACGAAGTTTTCACCCTGCCTCTTCCCTGGCGAGGCGAAGAGCGGCTTTCGCGCACAAAAACATATCTCACAAAGCAAGCCTCTCAACACCGCCAATATCATTTCATCTGTGATCGCTACACGGCTCAAGAGCTTAGAGAACTGTTCGATACATCTCCGGCAGTTGCAAGCCTCACGATTCTTGAAGATCACCATGAAGCTCCGATTACAAAGGATCCAAGCAAGAGTCTTTTGTTAGATTTTGGTTATAGAATGCATTCTGCGTTTTATCGTTCACAACAACTCCCTGTTGCCGCAGACCTTGGTCTTCACTATCCAACCTCTTCACTTTGGCTTCTTCAAGAAATGCAAAAAAAGGGAGAACAGGACTTCCTCTCGTAAACAGTTTCGTCTTGCCACAGGTCGTTAATAGTGCTGCAATCATTGTATGAGAGACGTGAGCGAGCCGACAGGGCAAAGTATCAAAGCGACTGCGAAGTATATTTTGCAATTTCTAAAACATCCTATCCAGGAAATTGCTCATCTTCCTAACTGGTCATGGAAAACTCTGATTTGGGTGCAAATCCTCTGCGCCATGGTTTCTGGTTTTGTCGCGGGCCTGACGAAGCCGGGTTTCTTTAGCATACTTGCCGGCGTCATCGTCACGCCCTTTGTGGCCACCATGATGGTCTCTGTTTTAACGGCTTTCTTGTATTACTACTTCCAAGTTTTTGAAAAACGCACCGTTCCTGCTTTGAGAATTTTCACGCTCTCGGTTTTCTCAAGTATTCCGTTTTTTATTTTGCAAATCGGCTCAAGCTTGCTGCCACCAATCACCCTTATTGGCTTTGCATTTTCAACAATGTTGATCGCAGTCGGCCTCACTGAAAATTTCCAAATGGAAAAACGACGTGCCGTTCGTCTGGCTATTGGACTGTTTGCTGTTGTCTTCCTTGTTTGGGCGGCCAACAAAGTGTCTATGGCTCGTCTTGATCGTGCGGCCAACCAACAATCTCCGTCTTCTTCCACAGAGTAAGAATTTTTAAAGTAAGCAAACATTTCTCTGTAGAAAATTAACAGAGATGTCCTCACAATTGCATCCCAAGTTGATATTTGCTCTTAAGCTTTTATAGGTCCTACCCGATCTTCACTTCATATGAAGATCAATCGAGGAAACTATACACAATTCTTCCCCCTCCTCGCCCTGCTTGGCGCACCTCTGCTTTTAAGTGGCTGCTCCATGGAGGCGGCTCTGATTAGTCTTCAAAACAAAAACCTCATTATCAGTCGCGGACAGTTGACAGGCTTTGTCTCTAGCTCGGTTCAAAATGAGAAAACCGTGTCAGGCTATAAAGTTCAAAGTTCTTCTGGCGACTACAGCGACAAAATCGAAGAAACCACCAGCGGTGGTTATAAAGTCTATATCTCAGTTCAGGGGAATATTATCTCTGGACCTTAATTAACTTGAAGGATTATGAAGATGAAACGCCTGTGGGACGTATGCAGCATTCTCTCTCTTCTTCTCCTAGCTAGTCATGCTTGGGCAGGCACGGGCTTGACTTATCACGGCCGTATTCTCAAACCGGATGGCAGCGCTCTTGAAGGACCGGCGGTACAGTTCACTTTGCAGATTCGAAGCCCCGGCAATGAAAGCTGCCTTCTCTATCAAGAGACGCAGACGATTAATATGAGCGATAGCGGCGGAGCCTTCTCTCTGGAGATTGGCGCAGATCCAACATACCGTGTGGCGGCTTCGGTAGACGGCGGCTATTCTCTTGCAAAAGTTTTTGCCAATAACAGCACTCTCACATTGCCAAACTGTGCTTACGGTTCAACCTATACACCGAATACTGCCGACTCTCGCCTGCTCTATATTAGTTTCAATGACGGTAGTGGGGCGCAGAATCTCACAGCTCAGAAAATCAACTACGTGCCCTATGCCATCGAATCGATGCAAGTCAATGGCTACAAAGCCAATCAGCTTTTACGCGTCGACACCGGCAGCGCTCCAGTTTTAACCTCAGGAAATTTGACGGTCCTAAATGATCTCTTTAACGGTGTTCTGACCAATTCCACAGCAAGCTTGAAGCTACCAACAACCGTCGGTACTTCCGGCCAAGTGATGCAAACGGATGGCTCCGGAAATCTTTCGTGGGTGACGCCCGCGTCAGGTTTGGGATACACCCCATTGAATAAGGCAGGAGATACCCTGTCGGGAGCCTTAGAACTTGCCTCGAATAATTTGATCAATACCGGCAATATCTCGATGGCTTCAAATAAATACTTCACTCTTTCTGCGAACACCACCAACGGCACTGTCGCCGGTCAAATGTGGTACGATACCGGCGTCATTAAATACTTTGACGGCACAAGCGTTCGCGCGCTTGGTGTTTCTGGCGCAGCACCGACTCTGGCTGCTTCTGATATCACTGGTGCTTTGGGTTATACACCGGTTTCATCAGCAAATGGCTATGTCAATGGTGGCAATACCTTTGGCGCCAATGCGACCGTGGGACTGAATGACGCTTTCAAATTAGGTTTTAAAACCAATAACACCACACAAATGACTCTTGATTCAAACGGCAATTTGGGTGTCGGTACTGCCTCTCCATGGAGAAAGCTCCATGTTCAATACACCGCAAGCGCCTCTGATGACGGTATCATTGTCGACAATCTTGGTAATGCTGGCGCCAATCTTTCTTTAAAAAGTTCGGGAGCCGGCGGACACGAATACATGATGATCTCTACAGGCTCTGCGAATTCGACAGGCGCGGGATCTTTCGGAATCTTTGATCAAAATGCAGTTTCCTACAGAATGGTGATTGGCCCTACCGGAAACGTGGGTATCGGCATGTTGGCGCCGGCATATACTTTAGATTTAGGTTCAAGAACCGATGCCCTTCGTTTGCCTTCCGGTTTAGATGCAACCCGTCCTACAAACGCGGCGGGCTTGATTCGTTACAACACAACTTCAAATGTTGTTGAATATAATAATGGCTCTGCTTGGATAACCGTTGGTTCTAGCGGAGGAAGCTTGCCAGCCATTGCCGCTGGTCAAGTGTGGGTTGGTAATGCATCAGGCGCTGCTCAAGCATTTAGCTTGTCTGGTGATGTTGCTTCAGTATCTAACACAGGTTCTGTCGTAGTTAATAAAACAACAACCGGTCAAGCCAATTACATCTTAGCTCTTGATGGCTCTGGGGTTGCTAACGTTAAGGGCCTTGACATGCAAACAGGCACTGGCAAAGTGACTTTGCAAACTGCGGGGGCTTTCACAAACTACGTGCTCACGCTCCCAAATGCGGCTCCAGCGAATAATCAAATCTTAAAATCAGATGCTTCAGGAAATCTTTCTTGGGTGACGTATTTAGCTCAAGTTTCTGATTCAGCTCCCCTCACTAACGGTAAAATGTGGATCGGGAATGCATCAGGTATCGCTTCTGAAGTGACCTTGTCGGGCGATGCGACGATTTCTAATGCAGGCTTATTGACTCTTAAAAATACCGGCACCGTCGGCACCTATTTCAAAGTAGTGACAGACGCTCAAGGTCGCGTGACTTCTGGAGGCGCCCTTGCTTCTGGAGATGTGATAACAGCTCTTGGCTATACGCCAGCAACTCCAGGATCTGGATACATCAATGGCGGGAATACTTTTGGGGCCGATGCCACAATGGGACTCAATGACAATCACAATTTAGGCTTTAGAACGAACAATAAAACCCAAATGACCCTCACAGGAACGGGCTACTTAGGAGTTGGTACAGCCACTCCGCGCGGTAATTTAGATGTCACTTCTCCCGATGTGGCTGAAATGTTTTTAACAAGTAGCAGTGGCGCGAACTACACAGGAAGCGGCCTTGTTTTACAAAGTCTTTCCGCAGCTGGTGGCTCTCGTGCCATGGGTATTTTTATGCATGATGAAGCGGATCAAGATGAGTGGTTTGCGGGAAGACCGTTTAACTGGATCGGAGATAATGACGCTTATATTATTAGCCGTAAAACAAGCACGGCTAATCATGATCGCTCTACGTCAGAAGGGGTTCTGTCTCTTTTAACAATTAAAGGAAATGGCAATGTCGGTATTGGTAATAACACTCCTTCAGTGTCTTTGGATTTAAGTGCGAAAACAGATGCCGTTTCGTTACCAAAGGGAACCACAGCTCAGCAGCCGTCTAATGCCGCGGGACTGATTCGCTATAATACATCTAATAACGTTGTTGAATATAACAACGGCTCCGGCTGGTTGACACTCGCTTCCAACAGCGCGGGCACTCCTTTTGTGAACGGCGGCAACTCTTTCGGCGGAGCTGCGACTCTTGGTACGAATGACAACAACAACCTGAACTTTGAAGCCAATAATACAACGATCATGACTATTAAACCGGCCGGCACCATCGGCATTAACACCAACAATCAATCAGCAACACTGGCGATTGCAAAGTCCACTGCGCCGACAACAATCACTGCAGCTAATTCTTACTTGCATTTAGGGGCCGATGAGCAAAACAGCAACTCTTACCGTCTCATCAGCTTTGGTTACAAAACTCTCGAGGTCTATCCTGCAGCCTATATGGGCTTTCAAGAAACCAGCACTTCAAACTCTTCTCGAGGTGATTTGGTATTTGGTGCCCGCAGCTCGACCAGCGACGTCGCACCCGTCGAGATCATGCGCCTCACCAGTGCCGGAAATCTTTCATTGCCAAAAGCTGCAACCAGAATCGTCAGTGACTTTTCAAATGCCACGGTTGCAAACCGTACTTTCTTCCAAACCTCAACGACAGACCAAAACACCGTTGTCGGCGCACTTCCTAATAACTCAGGCTCTAGCAACGCAAACCCGGGCTCTGGGTTTCAAGTTTTTAATAATGCGAGTCCGACGAATGCTGCCGTTGGCATGCTTGCTGCGGATCAAGGCTTGGTTTACATCGCCAGCAATGTTACTGGTACAGGGACAGCTCTGCCATTGGCGTTTGTACTAAACACGTCAGAAAAAATGCGTATACAAACAGATGGCAGTGTCGGTATTGGTACATCCGCGCCGAATGCAAAACTACAGGTAACCCGTGACTTCGGCACTGCGAACGGTGGCGGCGCTACGGTCGCTTCTTTTCAAGGGAACAACGCCGGCGACCAAAACTACTATCTGCTTGCTGCTTATCATGGGCCGTCTTGGAGATTTCTTGTTGATGGAACTGGAAATGCCAATTTTGCGGGAACTGTTTCTCAGTCGTCAGATCTTCGCTTAAAACAAGACATAACAACCATCGACGGAGCCCTCGAAAAACTGTCACCAATTCGTGGAGTCAATTACTACTGGGCAGACCCAACACGCTCTACAAAAAAACAACTGGGCGTGATCGCTCAAGAAGTTGAAAAAAGCTTTCCGGAAGCTATTTCTGAAGATAAAGAGGGTTACAAAACTGTGAATTACACTGGCTTGATTGGCCCTATTATCCAAGGATTGAAGGAGCTCCACAATAAATGGTTTGTTGATAGTTCCAAAATTCACGAAGAATTGCTCGAACAAAAACGTGCGATTTCGTCTCTAGAAGAGCAAAATAAACTTCTCAAGTCCGCTCTCTGCGAAAAAGATCCGTCTTACAGTTTTTGTCAGCGATAATTGACAAGAAAAAACAAATACCACACGAGCAAGGAATTCGAAAAAATACTCGCTTTCATATCCTGATGTGATATCCGCCCTTTAGCAATCCGCGAGTGTCCCCGATGAGTTCATTGAGGATACAAACTATGAGATACCATCTGTACGTTTTCGGAATTCTATCTCTACTCTTAGTAGCTCAGACAGCCATGGCTTCTGGCACGGGCCTCACTTACCATGGGCGCATCTTAAAGCCCGATGGAACTCCACTGGAGTCTTCAGCCGTCCAATTCACATTGGAGATCCGAAGCCCTGGCAGCGAAGCCTGTTTGCTCTATCAAGAGACACAAACTATTAACATGAGCGACAGCGCTGGCACATTCTCACTCGAGCTTGGTGCAAACCCAACATTCCGCGCCTCTGCGGCTGTTGACGGCGGCTTGTCACTTTCAAAAATTTTCGGCAACAAAGGTACGCTCACTGTTCCTAATTGTAACTTCGGAACTAGCTATACACCGAACGTCGCCGATGGCCGGATTCTTTATATTACTTTTAACGACGGCAGCGGCGCGCAGAGTTTGAGCCCGCAGAAAATCACCTTCGTCCCGTTTGCAATCGAAGCGATGCAGCTCAATGGCTATACAGCAAGCCAGTTCTTGCGTGTGGACTCCGGCACAGCACCCGCACTGACAGCAGCAAACCTCACGACGTTGAATGATCTCTTTAACGGAACACTGAATATCAACACGACCGGCACTGTGACTTCTTCAGGTGCTGTCTCAGGCTCTGAAATGCGTACGTCCGCTATTAAAGTTTACAACGGCAGCAACTATGTTCAGCTGACGGCACCAACCTTGACGGGCAATGTTCTTTTTAAACTTCCCGCGGCTGATGGCGGTGCGGGCCAAGTTCTGCAAACAGATGGCTCCGGCAACCTATCTTGGGTGACGCCTTCTGTTGGCGGTGGAGGCACCATTACGGCTGTCAATGTGACGGCCCCTCTCACAAACACGGGAACAGCGACGGTTCCAAATATCGGTATTCCAATGGCGGGAGGGACTCAATCCGGTTATCTTAGTACAGCTGATTGGAACACATTCAATAATAAACTCGGTGGCTCTGATATCACATCAAGCCTGATCACGACGACTTTGGGTTATGTGCCGTTGAATAAAGCCGGCGACACAATGAGCGGAGATCTCAGCACTCAAAACATCACGATGGCCGCCAACAAATATTTGACGCTCTCTTCGAACTCAACTCCAGGAACTTCAGCCGGACAGGTTTGGTTCGATAGTGGATCTATCAAATACTTCGACGGGTCCGGCGTAAAGTCCATCAGTACAGCCACCAATACTCTTTCAACGGCATTGGCATCAGGCCAAATCTGGGTGGGTAACGCTTCCGGCGGCGCTCAAGCGACGTCTCTTGCCGGTGACATTAATTCTGTTTCTAATACAGGCTCTGTTGTCGTGAATAAAACGACGAGCGGTCAGAGCAATACCATTCTTAGCCTTGATGGTTCAGGCGTCGGTACAATGAAAGGGCTTGCTCTCAGTAACACGGGCACTGTCACTCTTTCGGCGCAAACGGCTTCAGCCACTTATGGTTTAAGACTACCAGCTGCTGCGCCAACAGACACTCAGACATTGCAAGCAGATGCCTCAGGCAATTTATCATGGGTTAGCAGCAATGCTCTCAACAACAGCTATTTGAACGGCGGAAACTCCTTCGGGGCTGATTCGTTGATAGGGCTTAATGACAACTACAATTTGAACATCGCCACCAACGGCACACCTCGAATAACCGTTTTATCAAATGGTAACGTCGGTATCGGCACGACCAGTCCAGGCAAAACGTTGGAAGTGAACGGAACTACGATGTTCCGAGATAAAGTGAGCCTCGGATTTATGAAAGACCTGGAATTCAATGGCGGAAATATTACTGGCGCTAATAAAATTGCGATGAACACCGTGCCGGGCTATCAAATCGATGTTAATTCAAACTTCTCATCAAGTTATTCTGCATCGAGTGTTGCCGCTAAATCACCTGACAGCAGCGGCGGGGTTCGCTCATTTAATACTGCCCCAGGCGATGGCAATGCGGCTTTTTATCAAATAGCAGCGACAAATACGGCGTCAACATTGCAAAACGCCTATATTGGTGCGGTCTCGCAAACAGCCGGATATGCTCCGGTCCTCGTGATCGGTCAGCAAACGGGAGCTAACTCCTACAATGAGCGCATGCGTATCGACGCCAACGGCAACGTCGGCATCGGCACCACCAATCCTTCGGTGTCTCTGGATCTCGGTTCAAAGAAAGATGCCATTCGCTTGCCTGCAGGTACTACTGCGGAACAACCAGTGTCTCCTGCTGATGGCATGCTTCGTTACAATACCACCAATAGTGCTCTGGAGTACTCAAGCGGTGGCAGCTGGACGAGCGTTGGCTCTGGCAGCGGATCTTTTAGCAATATCACCGGGCCGGGAGCGATTAACATCACTGCCGGCGGCACAAATCAGAATGTCACACTCACCGCTTCAGGCACAGGTGTCGTTACTTCTCCAAGCGTTGTAACCGTGACAAATACGACAGCCTCAACGACTTACAATAACGGAGCGCTCGTCGTCTCTGGTGGCGTCGGCGTCAGCGGCGCGATCAACACGAATTCCAATATCACCGCTGCGGGCACGATCACATCAACAGCCTCGAACATTTACAAAGCCAATGGCGACGCTGTGATGATGATTCAATCAGAAAATACATCGACCACCACAGCTCGCTATCCCCGTTTGGATCTTTATAATTTTATGGGAAGTCCCGCGACGGGTAATGGCGGTAACCCCGGCATTAACTTGATTAACTATCGCGGCACAAGCTCAACAACAGCGGCAATGAAGGGCGGCGAATCTATTGGTTCCGTCGTCTTTGGTGGATCTTATAACACCGGCGGAGGCTACTATGAAACAGCTTCCATCTGGGCTCAGACAACCGAGAACTTCTCGTCGACCGCCGCAGGAACGAGCTTGCAGTTCTACGTGACTCCGAACGGCACCAAAGTTCAAAAGCAAAAAATGACTCTCGACCAAAGCGGCTTCTTAGGGCTCAATACGGCAAGTCCCACAGATCCGCTCCATATCGTTGAGGCGGATTCTAGCTTGGGTGTTCGCATCGAAAACCAATCTTCAACTGCATCACGCACACCGGGCATCTCGATTAAAAATTATTCCGGTACATTCTCCGGCGGCCCGACCCTGCTCTTTGAAACTGCTCGCGGCAGCAGCTCCAGCACTTCAACTATCAAGAGCGGAGACAACCTCGGTCAGATTTTATTTCAAGGTCTCAAAAACGGATCTAATTATGTGATGGGCGCGCAAATCTATGGCCAAGCTTCCGAAGACTGGGCTTCGGGTACGGCCGGCACGAGTATGATCTTTAGCACCATTGCAAGTGGCGCAACTTCCGCTTCAGAAAGAATGCGCATCGACGGCGCCACAGGACGCGTTGGCATCGGTGCGAGCAGTCCGAATAACACTTTGCAAGTTGGCAGCACGGGTTCTTCGACAACGAAGCAAGGTATTTACGTCGGCACTTATCTCAGCACGGCGGGCTCCGCTCAATACAATGGTAACTGGACTAGCAGCGGTTATTGGGGCTTAGGCCCTGCCACAAATGCTTCCGATAGCACCATCCTCCTCGGCAACACCGTCGATCAACAAGGCACTTGGAATGGCACTCAGACTCTGAACCTCTCTGTCGGCGGGAAAATCGGTGTCGGCACGATCGCTCCGATAGCACCACTTGACGTACGTGGTAACCGTTCTTTTGAAGCTTCCATGGCCACAGCAAACACGGCCAACGATGGCTATTCAGGATTGAATATTTACGATGATACCGGCGCCAACAAGGCTCTGATTGCCTATGGAAACTCAGGCGCCGGCGTGGCTTCTTCTTCCCTTATTGTCTCTACCCGAGATACAACCTCACCGATTGTCTTTGGTATCAACGCCAATGAAGTGGCGCGCATTTCATCAAGTGGCAACTTCGGAATCGGCACCAACAGTCCGGGCTATAAATTAGACGTCAATGGTATTGCCGGTGCCACGACCATCAGGGTTGGTAATGGAACCTACTCTGTCCCAAGCATTAGTTTTACCAACTACCCAGGAGTTGGCATCTGGTCCAACGGCAATTTAAGTTTTTCAAACAACGGCCTACAAATGACTTTGAATACCAACTCGCTCGCTTTCAATGCAGGCGGTGCGGGACCGCAAATCTATCAAACTGGAGGCAACGCTGCGAAACCTTCGTACGCCTTCAACGTCGACAGTGATACTGGAATGTTCAATCCGAACGCCAGCGGCGGCAGCAAACAACTCGGCTTTTCAACCGCGGGTGTCGAGCGACTTCGCATTGATGCTTCGGGGAATGTTGGTATCGGTACGACAACGCCAGGATATTTGCTCGACGTGAATGGCTCAACAGCCAATGTTAGCGGCGCCTGGGTTGTACGCTCGGACCAACGCTTGAAACGTGATATTGCAACTCTTGAAAATCCTCTCGACACCGTTCTTAAACTTCGTGGCGTCTCTTTCCACTGGAAAGACGACAAAATGGATCAGCAGTACGGTATTCAACGCGGCTTCATCGCTCAGGAGATGGAACAAGTCGTGCCAGAGTGGGTTCACGAAGGTAATGACGGTTACAAACGCATCGAGAAAACCGGGATCGAGGCTTACTTCGTTGAAGCCATCAAAGAGCTTTACAACAAATGGTTCACCGATCACGAACGCATTGCTGAGCTTGAAAAACAAAACAGAGAGCTTAAAGAAGCTCTCTGCGAGATGAATCCAAATAGTAAGATTTGTAAAAACTAATTACTGGCGGCCGGTTGCCGCCTTGGAGGCTCCCCCACCTCCGGCGCTGCTGCCGCCGGAAGACGATGAAGAAGAAGCTGCAGGATCCTGGAAGTCGCCATTAGCCGACGCACAAACTTGCAAAGCCGTGCTCAAAACCTCAAGTCCATTCATAGAGCTTGCATAACCTTCAGCCATTTTATCGAGCTCCGAAGATGTCGTCGCTGCACCTACGTTCGTTGGATCCCAAGTTCCGCTTTTCGTAGTCTTATCGATAAAGCCCTTCAAGCGAGCCGTATCAGACTTGATCACATCGTTATGAATTCTTTCAATCTGCGGAGATTGGTTGCCAAACGCCATCGCCATGTTTTTAAAGCTATCGATCGTAGCGCTGCAATAGCGAGTGGCTGTCGCCACGTCTTGCATGTTCTTCACAGTCGTCTGAGGCTTTGCCGCCTCTTTACCGTAAGATTCCATCAGACGCTTGCAAGATTGTTTCGTCGCTGTCACGCACTTCATATTGTTATCTGTGACAGTGGCGGCTCCACTCAGCACCTTACCTTTGAGTGAAGAGCCAAAACAGAATGTCGACGAACGAAGTCTATCCGCTGAGAAAGTCGATGATCTCGCATAGACCTTTGAAACGTCATTCCCCATCGGAGTAACGGTTGCTTCCGTCACCGTCAACACTTGCGAGTCATTGATATTCTCAGTCCCCCAAGCCATTGCATAATCGCCGCCATTTTTGGATTTCTGAGTCACCGTTTTTGCCTTGTTGTCAAAATTAACAGCGCTTTTCGCGCTGTTCGCAACTTTATTGCCATCAAAACTGTATTCGCCCCAATAATACTTCTTAAGAAGTTCGGGACTGACTTCAGCGCGCGCAGAAAATGAAACAAGGCTTACGAAAGAAACGAAAACGGGAACAAAGGTCTTTTTCATGGATGGACTCCTTACTCTGTTATTTTAGCCTCCCATTGCGGGGGATCACAGAGCGGAGTATGGAATCTAGACCTAGGGACGACAGAAAGCCGTCCCGAAGGTAAACAAAATTATGCGCGGCCGGTAGAACCGAAGCCACCAACACCACGATCTGTGAAGGACAACTCGTCCGCCACTTCGAAGTGCGCTTGGATCACAGGCGCAACAACCAACTGAGCAATGCGCTCTTGATCTTGGATCAAAACACTGTCTTGGCCCAAGTTGATCACGATGATTTTCACTTCACCACGATAGTCCGCATCGATCGTTCCCGGCGTGTTCAAAACTGTCACACCTTGCTTCGCCGCAAAGCCGCTGCGAGGACGTGCCTGAATTTCAAAACCAAGTGGACACTCAAAGCTCAAACCCGTAGGGATCATCGCACGCTCACCTGGCTTCAAAGTCATCGGCGCCGTCAACTGCGCACGCACATCGACACCACTCGCACCAGCGGACTGGTACTGAGGAATTTCGCCTTTAAAATTTTCTAATTTTTTAATTTTTACTGTTAATGTTTTCATATATTTCCTTTTAAAATTCGAAGTCTTTCCACCACTTGTTGAGCTCGTCGACTCCGGAGCCCATCAGGACGCCCGAAATCTTGTCGATATCAAACTTCTCGCGAATGAATTCATTCACAGAAGTGCGAGTGACTTTCTGGATCTGCTGAACCACCGAGTCTACAGAACGGTATTCACCAAAAACCATCTCATTCACCGCGATAGAGGTCATACGACTTTCAATATCATCAGACCCCAGCAAAATGCTACCAATGACTTGGGTCTTAAAGAGTTCCACGTCTGCTGCTGAAATCCCCGACTTTTTGAGCTTTCTCAGCTCACGAGAAATGATTTCAGCCACTTTTCGAACGCTCTTTAAATCAGTTCCCGCATAAATCAGCAAAGAGCCTGAATCCACATAGGTGTTCAGCATGCTGTGAATTGAATAAACCAGGCCTTTTTTCTCACGAACACTTTGGTAAAGTTTCGAAGTCATACCGCCACCTAAAAGAGTGTTTACGATATAAGATTCAAAACGTTGATTGTCTTTAAAACTCGTCGTTGGCAATCCCATCAACATATGGGTTTGCTCAGATGATTTTTCAGAAACCACACGACCCGTCTTCCAACGAGGTTTTTCACGATTGGCTTTAAATTTCGCCTTTGGCTTTTTTGCGAGCTTCTTCTCAACAGCCTCAAAGAAGACCTGATGATCCAAGTTCCCTGCTGCCGTCACAATGATATTGCGGCCGGTGTAACGGGACTTATAATAATCCGTCACCTTCTTTTGCGACATGTTCGCCACTGACTTTACCGTTCCAAGAATCGGTGTCGACAGCGGATTTCCGGCATAAGCTTTTTCAAAAAGAAGATCGTAGATCAACTCTTCCGGAGTATCGTCGGTCATAGCGATCTCTTGCAGGATCACCCCTTTTTCAAGCTTATAATCCTTTGCCGAGATTTGCATATTGCTGACCAAATCACAAAGCACATCAAGAGCTTTCTCCCAATGGTCTTTGAGCACAAGCGCATGATAGCAAGTATACTCACGCGTGGTGTACGCATTGAGATCCCCACCGAGTGCTTCTAATGATTTCGCGATTTGATAGGCTGAGCGAGTTTTCGTGCCTTTAAAGACAAGATGCTCAAGAAGATGCGAGATGCCGCCTTCGTCAGCAGCCTCATCCCGAGTGCCCGTCAGAACCCAAATCCCGATGGACACCGCACGAGAATCCAAGTGCTGTTCACTCAGCACTCGGATTCCGTTGTCTAATTCACTTTTATGAAAAGGGATCATTAATTCAACAAAGCCTTACGAGAAAGCTTGATACGACCTGCGCGATCGACCTCAAGAACTTTCACGTCCACCATGTCGCCCTCTTTGAGCACGTCTGTCACGCTACGAATTCTTTCGTTCGCGATTTCAGAGATGTGCAAAAGACCTTGCGTGTTCGGAAGGATTTCAACGAAAGCTCCGAATTCAGCAATCTTAACAACACGGCCTTTATAAGCCTTACCGACTTCTGCCTCTGCAATAATCTCATTGATCATCTTGATAGCAGCTTTTGTTGCTTCTGGATCCGCAGACGCGATGTTGATTGTACCGTCGTCTTGGATTTCGATCTTAACACCGGTTGCTTCAGTGATTCCACGAATCACTTTACCACCCGTACCGATCACTTCGCGGATCTTGTCTGGCTTAATTTTGATGGTCTCGATACGTGGAGCAAACTCAGAGATCTGACCACGAGCCAATTTCATCACTTTTTCCATTTCGCCCAAGATGTGAACGCGACCGTCTTTAGCTTGCGCCAAAGCTTGTTCCATCACTGCGAAAGAAACTGAATCGATTTTGATATCCATTTGAAGAGCCGTGATACCTGTTGCAGTACCCGCCACTTTGAAGTCCATATCGCCCAAGTGATCTTCATCACCCAAGATGTCTGTCAATACAGCAACGCGATCGCCTTCTTTGATCAAGCCCATGGCGATACCCGCAACGTTGCCTTTGATATGAACGCCGGCATCTAACAACGCCATAGTCCCCGCACAAACAGAACCCATAGAGCTAGAGCCGTTTGACTCCAAAACTTCAGAAACGACGCGGATTGTGTATGGGAACTTCTCGTGATCCGGAAGAACGGCTTTCAACGCGCGCTCAGCCAAGTTACCGTGACCGATTTCGCGACGGCCTTGACCACCAAAGCGGCCTGTTTCTCCCACAGAGTATGGTGGGAAGTTGTAATGAAGCATAAAACGACGCTTTTCAGTGCCGAGCAATGCATCGATCATTTGTTCATCATCTGCTGTCCCCAAAGTGACAGTCGCCAAACACTGAGTCTCACCACGAGTGAAAAGACCCGAACCGTGAGCACGTGGCAACAATCCCACTTCGTTTGCGATCGGACGAACTGTTTTCACATCACGGCCGTCGATACGAACTGCTTTGTCCAAAATCATGCTACGAGCTGATTTGTATTTCAAATCTTCGACGATGGAAGCCAACTCTTTCGTGCGAGTTGCAAGCAAGTCTTTATCAGTGATTGTTGCAAGCAAAGCTTCTTTCGCTTCCGCGTGAGCTTTATCGCCAGCAGCGTAACGATCTTGTTTTTCTTTGATCGTCAAAGCTTTCGCGATTGGATCTTTCAACATCTCTTCCGCTTTCATACGGAATTCAGGATCGATTTGCGGAGCCGTGAATTCACGTTTAGCAGGAGAACCCACTTTTTCACGCAACTCATCTTGCGCGTTCAAAAGAGGCATCATGGATTGGTGACCGAATTTCAATGCAGCCAAAGCGTCTGCTTCAGAGATGAATTTCGTTTCACCTTCTACCATCAACAGACCATTGCGAGTTCCCGCAACGATGATGTTCATGTCCGATTTTTCCATTTGTTGTGGCGTTGGGTTGGCGATGAATTCACCGTCAACACGGCCCACTTGGATCGCCGCTGTTGGGCCACCGAATGGAATGTTGGATACGTGCAAAGCTGCAGAAGCACCTAAGCTCGCCAAAATTTCGATCGGGAATGCGCCGTCAGCAGAAAGTACAGTGCCAACGACTTGAGTTTCGAATCTGTAACCTTCTGGGAAGAGAGGACGGATTGGACGGTCGATCAAACGTGCTGTCAAAACAGCATCATTCGTTGGCTTCCCTTCACGTTTGAAGTAGCCACCAGGAATTTTTCCTGTCGCATAGAACTTCTCGATGTATTCCACAGTCAACGGGAAGAAGTCGAGAGTTGATTGTTTCTTGCTGGAAACAGCTGTGACGAGGACCATGTTGTTACCGCATGTAACAAGAGCAGCTCCATCAGCTTGTTTCGCCAAACGGCCTGTTTCGATGGTAATCTGTTTTCCGCCCACCGAAGTAGTAACAGTCGTTTTCATTGATTCTCCTTTTTATTCTCCCGCTTTTTTCTTTTTGGCGGGAAGGGCCTTATGGCCATTGTTCTTTTTTCTAAGCGTATTTTGGCTGGTATTCCGAGGGAATTCAAGCGACAAGCGCCATCGCCAAAAAAGAAAAAGGCCCGGGTTTCCCGAGCCTTTTTTCGATCCGATTACTTACGGATATCGAGTTGTTTCAACACCGTTTCGTACTTTTTAACATCAGTACGACGGAGGTAATCCAACAATTTTCTTCTTTGATTTACCGCAGTCACCAAACCGCGACGGCCGTGGTGATCTTTTTTGTGGATTTCAAAGTGTGAAGTCAATTCGTTGATTTTTGCAGTCAAAAGAGCGATTTGGATTTCAGAAGAACCTGTGTCCAAGTCACCACGTTTGAATTTCTTAACGATTTGCGCTTTTGTTTCTTTTGCGACTGCCATTAAAGTCTCCTTTGTTAATAACAAGGCCTTAGGGCCTTGTTCACCAGCGTAAGAGCGTCATGGCTGTCGCTCGGCCAGTGTGTTTTTGAAGGCTAGGTTCTCCCATGAACTGAGAATGGGGTCAATACTTAATCACCCTTTTTATCACAAATCCCCGGTCTTTTTCGATACCTACAAGGGCCAAGAGCTTTCCTGAGGTCAGCGATAAAACCTGAATAATATCGTCCTTTTGAGGGTCAAACATCGTAATCAAGAAGGAGCGAAGCTCGTGGCTGATCTGACCATTGCTTAGGAGGGTCTGATCATAGCCCTTAATTCGCACCCGCTTGGCCGCAGGCAAAGCCCGCTCCATCGGCACCATGGCTGCCACTTCCCGGCCGGCTTTCAATTCAGCCTCAAGATCCTCCAAAGTGATGGATTGTTCTAAAGCATAAGGATCCGACCAAAACCGGGTCAGAGCACTCATTGTCGCTCCACAACCCAATTTCTGCCCCAAAAGATCAATCCAAGAGCGAACATAAGTCCCCTTTGAACAATGAAAGCGGAACTCCGCCTCGGTCCCATCAAAACCCAGAAACTCCAGGTTCCAGAACTTCATATCTTTGTGAGGAACTTCCACCGCCTGCTCGTTACGAGCATAGTCATAAAGCTTCTGCCCCTGAATCTTGATAGCTGAGTAAATCGGCACTTTCAAACTCATCTCACCGACAAGACTCAAGCCGATATCGCGGACTTGCTCCAGGGAAACATTCACCGGAGCTGTTTTCAGAGTCTGCCCCGTGATGTCTAAAGTATCGGTTTCGACACCGAGGCGCGCTTTAAGCTGATAGGCCTTATCGCCTTCGAGAATATACTGACTGAGTTTTGTGGCCTCACCAACGAGGGCCACCATCAGGCCTTCCGCCAGAGGATCCAAAGTTCCTGCATGCCCCACGGATTTCGTACCCAAGATCCGGCGCAGACGTGAAACCACGTCATGACTTGTCACCCCTGAGGGTTTTCTGACCAGTACTAAACCGTGAAATGTGCTCACTTAGCCTTCTTCGCTAGAATCGTCTTCGTCTGAAGAATCTGCGGCCTCAGGTCGTGCAACGCCCTGTTTAGATTTGGATTTGCGCTCGTTATCGAGATCTTGAAGGATTTTTTCAACCTTCAGAATCTCCTCGGTCTCATGATCAGGATAGAACGTGAGCTTCGGACAATAGCGCATCTTGAGTTCTTTACCGAGATAATTTTGAATTTCAAAAGCACGGTCTTGGAGCAAGTCCACTGCTTCGTCAAGAAGCTTCGGATCGCCAAGGATGCTGATATAAACTTTTGCTGTACGCAAATCGCCCGGCATTCTCACGCGGGCGACTGTCACGATTCCCGGGAGTGGTAATTTAAACCCGGAAATCAAAAACTGGGCGACGCTCTGCTGAACCTCGCGCTCGACTCGAGCTACTCTGCGTCCGTCACCCGTGTTCTTCATTATACGTTGGCCTCGTAAGTTAACTCGCGAGCAACTTCTTCTTTAACGAAGGCTTCGATATTGTCACCGACTTTAACGTCGTTGAAGTTCTCGATGCCGATACCGCACTCAAAGCCTGTCGCAACTTCTTTGGCGTCGTCTTTGAAGCGTTTAAGTGAAGAAATTTTTCCTTCGTAAACGATCTTACCGTCACGGATAAGGCGAGCCATATTTGATCTTTGGATTTTGCCGTCAACGACGAAGCAACCCGCGATCGTGCCCACTTTAGGAACAGTAAATGTATTACGAACTTCTGCGCGACCCATAACTTTCTCAACGATATCTGGAGTAAGGAGACCAGACATTGCTTTCTTAAGATCGTCCACCAATTCGTAAACGATTGAGTAAGTACGAATATCAACGCCCATACGTTTCGCCGCTGCTTGAGCGCCGCCGTCAGGACGGACGTTGAAGCCGATGATGATCCCTTTAGCCGTATTCGCCAAAAGAACATCGGACTCACTCACACCACCCACTGCAGAGTGGATGACGCGAGTCTTAACTTCAGCCGTTGAAAGCTTGCTGATCATGCCGCTGATCGCCTCAAGAGATCCGTGAACATCGGCTTTCAATACGATTGCCAACTCTTTCACATCACCCTTCGTCACTTTAGCGAAGATATCTTCAAGAGACATTTTCGAAGCAGGAGTGACTTCGGCTTTCTTAGCTTGTTCCTTACGGAGAGTCGAAACTTCTGTTGCTGTGTCTTCGTCCGCTACGATATCGAAACGGTCACCGGCAGCGGGCGTTCCTTCAAGACCGAGAACCTCAACCGGCTCACCAGGTCCTGCTTCTTGAACGCGCTCACCACGGTCGTTCGTCAAAGAACGTACGCGGCCTTTTTGGAAGCCGGCAACGATGTATTGGCCGACTTTCACAGTTCCGTCTTTCACGAGGATGGTTGCAACGTTTCCTTTGCCTTTTTCCATCTTCGCTTCGATGACAAGACCCGTACCAGAACGCTCAGGGTTTGCTTTCAAGTCTTGCAACTCAGCAACCAAGTGGATGTTTTCAAGCAATTCTTTGATACCTGTCTTTTTCAAAGCAGAAACTTCAACAAAGATCGTGCTACCGCCCCACTCTTCAGGAACGATTTCAAGCTCAGTCAATTGTTGCTTAATACGCTCAGGGTTTGCACCTGGCTTATCGATCTTGTTCACCGCAACGATGATAGGAACGCCGGCAGCTTTGGCGTGATTAATCGCCTCTGCTGTTTGTGGCATCATACCGTCGTCCGCCGCGACTACGATCACCGCGATATCCGTTGCATTGGCACCGCGAGCACGCATCGCCGTGAAGGCTTCGTGGCCCGGAGTATCCAAGAACGTGATTTTCGCGCCGTCTTCGAGAGTCACATTGTAAGCACCGATGTGCTGAGTGATCCCGCCGGCCTCGCCTGCCGCTACGTTCGCTTTACGAATTGCATCGAGCAAGCTTGTCTTACCATGGTCAACGTGACCCATGATTGTTACTACCGGAGGACGAGTGACGGTCGTAGCATCCAAATTACCGAATGCCATTTCCTTCGCAACTTCGTCCGCCGTTTTAAATACGTTTTGTGCTTCCCAACCGAACTCCGGAACGATCAACGCGATCGTATCGAAATCCAAAGCGGTGTTCATGTTCGCCATCACACCGTTGGTCATGAGAACTTTGATTAACTGCGGAGCTTTTACGCCCATTTCCATCGCCATGTCGCTCAACTTCATGGTGTTGTTCACCTTGAGGATGCGCTTCAAAGCTTTTGGCGTCGTGATCTGAGTCTTCATCCCCGCGCGATCCAGCATTCCCTTTTTCTTTTTAGGCTGGAATACCATCTCACGTTTACGGAACTCAACGGCGTTGAAATTCGCCATTTGTTCTTCTTGTTCGCGCTCTTTCGCTGAAGGACCCGCTGCCGCAGGACCCACGCTTGGAGCTGCCGGGGTAAATCGTGTTTTCTTTTTGTCATCAAAACGACCGTGACGGTTGTCTTGATCCTCTGTTGGGATCTCCGGAGCTGCTTGAGCAATAAAGCCCGCACGGATGTTACGGTTTTGCCCAGGACGAGGAGCCCCGCCGAAACCACCGCCGCCACCAGGTCCGCGGTTGAAACCACCTTGACGGTCACCGCCAGGTCCACCCTGACGATCTCCCTGGGATCTCTGCGGAGCTTGTTGAGCTACGCGCGAAAGATCCATACGGCCGATGATGTTTTTACGACCAATACTCGGAGCAGCTGTTGCGGCACTCGCCACACCACTGCTACCCACAGTTACTTCTTTTTTACGCGCCACACCCGCTGCCGGAGCTGCCGCTGGAGCTGCTGCGACCGGAGCTGGAGTTTCTTCCGCCGGAGCTGCCGCTACCACTGGCTCAGGAGCTGGTTCAGATTTTTTTACGACAACAGGTGCAGGTGCTGCTGGAACTTCAGGAGCCGGAGCTTCTGGTGCTGCTTCAACTGCCGTCTCTTCAGCTTCTTCCGCCGGAGCCGCTGCTTTTTTGCGAACGACTTTCGTAGCTGCCTTCGGAGCTTCTTCCGCCGCTGCCGCTTCTTCTTTTGCTTTGAGTTCTGCTTCTTCAGCTTCCTTCGTGGCCTTACGACGGACAACTGTCGATTTCGCAGGAGCTGCAGCCGCTGGTGCAGCTTCCGCTGCAGGCGCTACCGCTTTCTTCGCAGGAGCTTTGCGAGTCGTCGCTTTTTTAGGTTTTGCCTCTTCCGTGGATTTTCCACCACCGGCGAGTTTGACTTTAATTTGCTCAAGAACTTCTGGTTCAAGTTCCGACATATGGCTCTTCACAGGAAGCTGCCACTCGCGGATCTTGTCCATCAAGGCCAAGGGCGTAAGCCCGATTTCTTTGGCAAATTCAAAAACTTTTGGATTACTCACGTATTCTCCTGTTAATTCTTCTCAAAACTAATCCAGCTCTGCCCGTCCCGGGCGACGCCTCTTCGGCATCCGCCGACTATTCTTCGTCAGCTTGAAGCTTAGACAACTCTTCTTTCAGACGAGCGTCCGCTTGCTCTTTTGCAGATCCAGAAGCCTTGGTTTCTTTCGCGGCTGTTGGAGCTGTCGGGATTGGCGTTCCTTCTTTTTCGTACTTCGCAATCAAAGCTTTCGCTTCGTTGATCAATTTTTCTGCACGTTCTGGATCGTCGTAACCAGGAATAGTCATGATTTCTTCGACAGATGCATTCGCTACAGATTGGAATGAACCGAAACCAGATTGGAAGATGTTTTGTGCCATTGTTTGATTCATGCCTGGCAACAACATCAAATTGAAAATGGATTCTGCTGTACGGTTCGATGCTGCAGATTCAGAGATGATATCCAATTTCCAAGTGGTTAATTTTGCAGCCAAACGGACGTTTTGTCCACGCTTACCGATTGCCAAACTCAATTGACTATCTGGGACAACAACTTCCATCTCTTTGTTTGCTTCATCAACAAACACGCGTGAGATTTCAGCTGGCGCCAAAGCATTACACGCAAAACGTGTCACGTCTTCGTCCCAAGGAACGATGTCGATTTTCTCGCCACGAAGCTCTTGAACGATGTTTTGTACACGAGAACCCTTCATACCAACGCATGCGCCGACAGGGTCTACAGAGTTGTCTTTAGAACGAACCGCGATCTTCGCACGTTGCCCTGGCTCACGAGCTGCACTCATGATCTCAACCACACCGTCATAGATTTCCGGAACTTCCATTTCAAAAAGTTTCATCAAATAGCGCTCATCCGCACGAGACATGATGATTTGCGGACCACGTGTTGTTTGACGAACTTCAGACAAGTAACCTTGAATGCGGTCGCCTGGCTTGTAAGATTCGCCTGGGATTTGCTCACGTGGCGGGATGTAAGCTTCTGTACGGCCCAAATCGACAACGATGGCGCCTTTTTCCACGCGACGAGCGATCCCAGAAGCGATCTCACCTTTACGTTCTTCAAATTCGTTGAAGATGATAGAGCGTTCCGCATCACGCACTTTTTGCATGATGATTTGTTTTGCAGTTTGAGCCGCAATACGGCCGAGCTCGCCAGCATCCATTTTGATACCGATAGAGTCGCCTTCTTGCGCTTGGGGATCGAGTTTCAAAGCTTCATCCATTGGGATTTCAACTTCTTCGTCGATATATTTTTCACGAGGAACAACTTCTTTAAATTGGAACAATTCCACTTCGCCAGTGTCTTCGTTGTAAGTGGCTTCGATCTCGCGGTACGTGCCGTATTTCTTACGGGCAGCAACAAGCATACCTTGTGTGATCGCTTCGACCACGACTTGCTTGTCGATACCTTTGTCTTTACCGACTTGTTCAATCACGCGACTGAGATCTGTAAACATGTTGTCAGCCATTTAACTCACCTCTTCTAGGTTATTTTTTTTGTCCCTTAGTTAACACAAAAAGCACTTTGGATTTTTCCACAGCGGAGAATGGAATATTTATTTCCTCGTCTTTGACTTGGAATTTCAGAGTCTCGCCGTCAAATGCCTTTAATACTTCTTCAATCTGTTTTGCGTTTTTCATACCCTTTTGCGTGACGCCAAAACTCTCGAGAGCTTTGTCCACTTTCACCCAGATTTTTTTGCCAACGGCTTTTTCAAAATGCCATGGCTTACTCAGGATACGGTCCGCGCCCGGACTAGAAACTTCGAGGTTGTAAGCCTCACCAGGAATAAGGTCTTCTTGAGCGTCCAAAATATCATTCAGAGCTCGAGAGACATTGGCGCAATCGTCGATGCTGACGCCTTGGCCTTCTTCCGATGCAGCTGCTGCTGCAGGAGTTTCTTTATCGATGTACAAACGGAGTGTACGACCTTTACCGATACCAACGAATTCGATGTGATACAAAATGCAACCTTCACGCGAGGTCACTTCCTGCGCTACTTCTTCTACTTTTGCCATCCATGATGGATTTGAATCGGTCATTAAGTTTTGATTTCCTAAGTTGCTGTCTAAATTATTCTGACCAGAGTTGGTGAAACTAAGTCAGATTTAAATCAGTCCAGTTCCGGCCCTCTGGGCCTGCACTTCCACAGGCACTGCCTGAAAAACGCAAAACGGGCCCTTCAAGGCCCGTTCGAGTGTGAAACTAGCAAAAAAGTCTAAGCGATGCAAGGGTTTATCTCAAAGTATACAACCAGGCAGTGCCATTGTTTGGATAGTAATTTGGCCGTACTCCCGTCTTCTTGAAGCCCAGGGATTCATAAAGCTGCCAAGCCCGCGTATTTTCTTCGTGAACCTCCAGCCACAGCTCTCTTTCTGGGGGCCTGATAACCACCACATGACCCATGAGGCTGCGCGTCAAACCCTGTTTCCAGAACTCTGGGTGGCTGGCCACCACCGAAATTTCCCAGACCACCGGGGTCACCCGGTATAAAACGAAGCTCACCAGCCGGGCCCCTTGAAACATCCCCCAGCCGTCGGTGGAGCGGAATTCGGCTCGCAAAGTCTCCGTCGGCCACTGAAAGCCTACGAGATGCGGCTGGGCCCGGTAAAGATCGGCCACCAGTTGCAGCACGCTGTCCTCATCCCCGGCCACGAGCTCCCGCATTTTAAAACTCACTTCGGCCCGACCTTGTTGTTGATATTTTCCGCGAGAATATTGCGGACTTTGTATTTACGTTTTGTCAGCTCAAACCAAGTGCGCGTTCTTTCCTCGAGCTGCTGCTGAGCCAAAACATTTTTGATGGTGTCTTTGAAGGTTGCAAACGGCACATCGCCAAACTTCAGACGGTTCTTTTCATAGTAAGCAAGCGCCTCAGAGTCACTGACAATGCCGACCATCGTGCTCGTCTTAAATTGGATGAAAGATTTCGCCGTCAGCTTTTGCAAAACAAATCTCTTAAGCTCTGCCGGAGTGACTTCGAGACTCTGCCAGTAGCTTTTGCCTTCGACTGTTTTTTCAACTTTGCGAAGCGCCTGTTGCAATTGATCGTCGGTCACTTTTGCAACGAAGAAAGTTTCAGCCTCTTTGTAAACGACGACTTCAAGTAAAACTGCCGTCACTTCGTTCATCATCGCCGGATCGCCCAAGCGCACTTCCCACGCTCCGCCTGTCACTTTGTCTTTGGAAGGAAATAAAATGCGATCAAGAACGGCGGAGATCTGGACCTCACGACTTGTGACAACGCGATCCCCCACCTGCCCCACGGATTGCGAGACAATAGTCGGGGCCGCCAGTGCCGGCGACAGAGAAAGTAATGAGGCGAAAAGAAAGGCCGTGATTTGCATGAATCTAGGATGACACTAGATTCAAAAAAAAGAAAGCCCTTATGATTTCTCATAAGGGCCTTCAACCACTAGGAATATTGTTTTAATTAGAAATTAACCTTAGCCGCAAGAGCCAATGTGTAATAGCTCAATTTTTCGAGCGGAGTGCCGTACTGATTTTGCGAAGCTGCGATGATGGACTGGTTGTCCACGCGGCTCGACAAATTAAACATATAACGGTACTCGAAACCAAGAGCAAATTTCTTGCTGAGTTCCAAGTCTACACCTGCTGTCACACCCAAATCGATGGCGTGTGAATCAGAAGATGTGCCGTAGGTGTTGTACGGAGAGTAATTTGGCAAACTGTTCCAATCGTATTTACGATAGCTGTAAGCAATCAAACCACCCAATACTGGACGAACCATCCCGTCCAACATTTGGTACTTCGCAGAGACTGCTGCTTGATACTGGTTTGTATCAACCAACGTCGGGAAGTAGCTCACGCAGTTACAGTCGAGTTTTTCAACTGTGTAGTTTGAGTACAAGAAAGAACCCTCAACGATGAGAGAGTCATACTTCGTACCAAACGCCGCACCGAATGAATAGTTACCGCGAACGTTTTTAACATCTGGATAGTCACCGATACCAACGATACCGCTGAAGTAACGAACTTCCGTCGGAGCTGGCGCAACTTCTTCCAACTTCAAAGAGTTTTTAGAAGCCGCAAGTTCTTCACGAACAACATCACGGATGTTTTCTTTAGGCTCTACAGGAGTCACAACCGGAGCCGCTTGAACAACGACTGGAGTTTGCGCCTGTGCTTGACCTTGAGAAACCGTTACGTTGGAATTCTCAGCTTTAATCTGAGTGGAAGCACCTTGCATTTGTTCAAATTTATTTCCAAAGAGAACGTCGGCACGACGTCTTTCGTCTTCAAGACGAGACGCTTCGAGCTTTTCTACGATCTTCTGCTCTGTTTGAACCTCAGCATCTTGACGAGACTTTCTCATCATCTCTGCTTTTGATTCTACAAGCGGAGTCGATTCAATCACAGCTACTGGTTGTTTTTGCACCTGCGCTGATTGAGCTGTTGCAGTCGATGTTGGCGTCGCCTGATTTAAGATATAAATCGGCTGACTGCCTTGAGCTGCTGTTCCACCCACTGCTGCCGTTGTCGGAGCTGGATTAGCAACGACTGCTGCTTGCTTATTTGCATACATTTGGTCGAGTTCTTGATCGACCTCGGCATCGAAGTTCCCCGCCTGAGCTAAACTCAAATTCGGAACGATACTTAGAGCCGCAAGGATATAGAAATACTTCTTCATAGAGTTCTCCTCGTG
Organism: Bdellovibrionales bacterium; assembly: GCA_018266295.1. Taxonomy (NCBI): domain Bacteria; kingdom Pseudomonadati; phylum Bdellovibrionota; class Bdellovibrionia; order Bdellovibrionales; species Bdellovibrionales bacterium. The sequence continues at coordinate 136,486 of JAFEAQ010000011.1, forward strand.
GTTTAGCTTTTTGATTCCAAGCAAGACAAAGCAACCCCTGTGCCAAAAATGACGCTTTTCGTCTATGGCGTCTAAGTCTTTGATATCTAAGCTCCTTCCTGAGTGTGGAGTTAGGGGCATTTTGGCCCTGAAATCTCATTTTGTGACAAGATTAGTGACAGGGCCTGAAGTTATTTCAAATGGCCCGGCTCTTGCTCGTTCAGTAGGTATACCCTTCAAAGGAGTCTCAAAATGAAACGAGCAACACTCTCCCTCATAATGATTATGAGCCTTATTGGCCAGACGGCCCTTGCTCAAGGCACTTCAACGACGAAGGCAAAGAAAGCGGCTCCAGCAACCTATAATTACGATCCAGATACCATCCCTGATATGCGTCCTTCTCCTTATATGATGGACGGCTTTAATATTGGCTTTGAGTACGCAGCGGCCAATAGCGCGACGGCGGACATTAAAAACAAGGTCACCGGTAATGTGGAAAAGGGCTTTAAAAAGGACATGTCCGAAGTCCCGAACCAATTGGGCATCAAGGCCGGCTACAAACAGATCGCCCGCGGCGGTTTGGGCTTTGATTTGAACTTAAGTATTTTGAAAGCGGATAAACGCATCGAGAACACGTCAGACCTGACGACTTTGATGCCGTCAGCGAACTTGATTATTGCAGCTCCTCAGTATGTGTACGCAGCTTTGGGCTTGAACACTGCCCTGGTTGGCGGCGATGACAACGGCAAGCACGACCCCCGCATTGGCTACCAAATCGGTGGTGGCTTGGTTGTAAAAAAGAACTTCAACCTCGAAGTCTTCTACACTTGGATGAACGAGCGTGTGGAGTACACGACGGCTTTGACAGAAGAGCATAACACTTCGACCAACGCCCGCCTCATTTACGCCTTCTAATTGGCGATCCTTTTAAGCAATCTCAAATAACTCGCCGCTTCATAGGTTCAAGAACTGGAAAAACAGCTTGAACGAAGCGGCCTATTTCCATTACAACAAGTGTCTCTTTTCCAAGATGCCTCTGTGGTGGAATTGGTAGACGCGCTGGACTCAAAATCCAGTGCCCGCAAGGGCGTGGGAGTTCGATTCTCCCCGGAGGCACCAAAACTTTGCATTCTGCAAAGTTTAGATAATTGAAAATGGAAAATGGAGAATAAAAAACCGACGCTTTGAGGTCGGTTTTTTTATGTCCAAAATTCTTCCTCACTTCATTTTTTAGAACATGATGAGCAACTGCATTTAGTGGCAATAGCGTGCTTCATGCAGAACGATGCCGCGGCAGTAATCGTTATCACAATAGCCAGCATCACCGCTGACAATGGCGCGGCAATTATTGGTTTCACAAAGCGCTGAGTTCTTAAGAACGATGGCTCGGCAATCAATCGTCTCACAATAAGCATAATTACCGCTGGCAATTCCACGACAGTCATTGGAATCACACTCGCCCGCATTGCCACCGACGATGCCGCGACAATCTCCGGACTGGCAATAGGCTTTGTTTCCGGCTCCCCAAGCTCGGCATAGATCCTGAGTCAAAGTCAAAGCCATGGCTTGACCGCTTGTGAAGAGGACAAAGCTTACTGCGAACAAAAAATTTAAACGACGCATATTCATCTCCGATTCTGATTTGTAATTCTCGCAGAATCCTATCGAGAAGCTGAGAGAATCTCTATATGAATTCTTCTTATAGACAGAACCAACGATCCGAAAAAAACATAAATTTCGGTGCAGTTTCATGAGACACAGACCTTTAAACCAAAGACATTCTTCGTTCGTTTGCTAGCCTGAATTTACATGAAAAATTACGGCAGCATTTTTAAAATAATATTCCTCGGCGCTTCCTTTTTCACTCCGCAAACCTCACACTCGCAGCTAATTCCCTTTGCCTTTTGGAAAAGCTCCGCCCCACCGGCACCGACATGCCCTGGAACTTTCGTACTGACCTCTGGGGCTTCTACTTGGATTGTGCCGGCGAATTGGAACAACACTAATAACTCCGTTCAAGTCATCGGGGGCGGAGGTGGAGGGAGCGGTGCCACCGGCACTTCCTATGGTGGCGGCGGTGGCGGTGGCGCCTATTCCGGGATCGTCAATATGACTCTCACGGCAGGGGCCAGTGTGAATTATCAGGTCGGCAACGGCGGCGGCACCGGAACCGCCGGAGACGACACCTGGTTTGTCAGTACGACCACTCTCCTTGCAAAAGGCGGCGGCAGCAGCTCTTCGACTGCCGGAGGAGTGGGTGGTGCGGCCGCTTCAGGATACCCCTTGACCGGTGGAACTCGTTACTCTGGCGGCACCGGTGGAACAGGCTACTCCGGTGCCGGTAGCGGCGGAGGTGGCGGCGCCGCCGGTCCGCTTGGCAACGGTGGAAACGGTGGAAATGCCATCAACGGCTATGGCGGAGGCGGCGGTGGTAATGGGGGAGGTTCCGCTGGTGCAGCGGGTGTCAACTTCACAAGGGGCGGCAACGGTGGAAATAACAATGCCGGCACCGGAGGAGCTGCCGGAAGTGCAGGCTCTACAATATCCGGAACCAACGGTGGCGGCGGCGGTGGGAATGGCTCAGGAAATGCCGGGAACGGCGGCAATGGAACAGACCTCAACGGAACCATTGGTAGCGGAGGCGGAGGCGGCGGAGCCGCCTTTGGAAATAGCGGCAACGGAGCTCTCTATGGCGGCGGCGGCGCCGGAGGAAATACATTTTTCGGCCGCGTCCCAGGAGCCGGCGGCAACGGCGTCATCGTTATCATCTGTAACTAGTCAGAGGAAACAAGCTGCGCCTTTTCTTGTACATATTCCGGATAGCTGAGTTGAGTCACTCTTCCCGACAGCACAAGAGCATTAAAGTAGCGAACACGCTCCGAATATTGAATGCCGGGGCTTTGGGTCAGCGCCCAATGATAAAACACTTCGTGCAGAATCATGGCTGCCTGGTTCTGCACATCTAAAAGCCGAAGCAGATTCGTCGCCACATAATAACGCTTGTCATTCTTATTGCGCGGGACGTGCTGAATCGCTAACTGCTTCAAGCTACAGTTTTGCGGGATAAAACCAAGACCGGTATCTGCGATCGGAAATAGATCCGCATTCACAAGTCCCGTATCCGCCCAGAAATCGCGAATATAAGACTGAATCGTCGCCTCGAAGGCCGCGTCGATTTTTTTCAGGCGGCTTGCGATGTTAGAGGCCATCTTCTGAGCCGCAATCTTACAGTTTTCCGAATAGGTTCCATCGGCGTTAAGCTGGCAGGCGCCGGCACGAGGAAACTGCACCGGCAAGCTGTAGCGAACCTCGGATTCATAAACGTCATAGAAAGTCGCCTGCGCCAATTCGTTTTTCATCGTGCATAAAATAATATTTCCGCCATTGCCAAAGTCGGTCGTACTACCGAAGCTAAAGCTTTGAAATAACATCAATAGAAAAAACAAACAGGTCGTTTTCATTTATCACTCCTTGGGTGATTCCACTGCGGTACAAGGGAAAATCTGAACACAGAGGCTATAGACCTCAGTCGCCTCCCCTTCGCCGAATAACTGCGCGGCTCTTTGTTTGAACTCGTTGGTTAGAACCTTGAGTTTGTAGAGGTTGTCCGGGTTCGCCGTCATCATAATCGAAGTGACATTTCTTAATTCCAGCGGAACATTGTCAAGACTCCAGAGAGCCCGCTCAATCATTTGGCGGTTATAGCTGCGTAACGCCGCCGACGGAATGGTGCTTGTCGATGTGAGATGCTGATGAACGGTCTTGTAAAAACCATCTTTTTCTTCGATCAATCGTGCGCGCACTAATTTCTGCAGAGAATCTTGGACCGTCTCTTCGGAAAGCGCGAGGCGATTTGCAATCCATCCAGTGTTCGGCTGCACATCCGTTGTATTTAAAATATTCAGAACTGCAAAGTGCTGCCATTCCGGTAAAAGAGTAAATTCCTTATCATTCAATTGATAACCGGTCTTGATCCGACTCTTTTTTCTAAGGCTGACATGGCTCTCCGCGAGCAAATTCAGCTGATTTTTTTGGTTCTTATTGAGCTTAAGCTCTTCCGCGATTCTTTTTCTGAGAATACGGCCCGGCAGGGAGATTCCCCGCAACAACTCTGAGGCCCGGCCCGAAGAAATACCCACATCCCGCGCAAAGGCTCGAATCGAGTAACGGGGATTTTTGCCCCTTCTCTTTTCAAAGAACTGTGACAAATAAGCACCGACATCGTGATATTTAAACTTTTCTGAATTCTCGCTCATGGGAAGGCTTACTACAGCATATCTCCCCTCTGAGATCGAAAGAAAACTGCCACCACCGAGTGTTTTCGACGCATATATGAAACGGGAACACTTTCTACAAACGCCGGTCCTGAAAACGCTCCGTGTTTCTGAGAGTTTCGGAGCATTTGTCCTTCAAGGATTTCTGTCACAGGTCTTCGCATGTGTGCAAAGTTTTGTAGTCAGTTGCGTTGAGCAAACTTGAAAAACGCATCCGGGGATTTAGTTAATCGTCTTTTACGACGATATCGAAGAGGCGCTGTTTTTGCACACAGCTCTATGTAAGACACACATGTCTGGGGGAATCTATGCAAATAAAACCGAAGTGGTTCACAATGAGCCTTTTAGGGACATTTTCTGGACTCATAATGATTGTCAGTTTTCAAAACTGTTCGCGTGCGAAGTTCACCATTGATCCTGCGGCTAAAAGCGAAGCCTTAACTGCTTCGGATATTCTTGGAGAAACCCATGGCGATGATGGCCAAATCTCTGGCAATCTTCCTGGAAACGATACGAGCACTCCCGGCGGCACCCGCCCTGGTAATGACTCGAGCACTCCCGGGAGTACTCTGCCTGGCAATGATACTGGCATGCCGAAGATGCCTTCTATGGGCATGGGCAACCCGAAATCGATCACCTTCTCGCGCATGTGCACTTTTGGAGATGGCAGCCATTCCTCAAAAATGCTGTGGGATAATACTTCAGAAGTAAAGCTTCTCATTACCGCCTCTGATAACAAGACGGTTCTTTGCGAAGTTGATAATATCCGTCAGCAAATTATCAACGGCAAATCGGTCGACATCTCAAGCTGTACCGGGCTATCGATGGGGAACCCTCTCTTTGTCGTACCAATGGATGTGAGCAGCAATTATCCGGCTAATAATATCGCCTTTGACCTGAGTACCTATCAAGGGAGCCTCTCAGGGATGATGCCCATCAATATTAACTATGCAAAGAACACGGACCCGGTTAATTCAAAGAAGTGCGAAGCTGATGACCCGCTTCTTGTGCAGTTAAACACGCGAACGCCAAAACCGATTCTGCTGACAGCCCCTGAGGACGGTGTGATGTTTGACCTCCTAGGGCAGATGATTCAGCCGGCCCACACAAAAGTTCTGACTTCCTGGTTTGCCGTCTCAGATGCTGACACTTATTTTGTCGTGCTGCCAGATTCGCAGGGACAAGTTCTTGGCATTGACCAAATGTTTGGGAATAGCACGAAGGGTCCAGACCGAAAATTTGCAACCCACGGATTTGCGGCACTGGCAAAATACGACGAGAATCGCGATGGCCTCATCACACCGGAAGACAGTGTTTATGAGCAGCTTCGCCTATGGAAAGACGTAAATCGCGATGGTATTGCCCAAGCCGACGAACTTTTCACGTTCGAAGAAAAAGGTGTCTTGGTGCTGGATTTGCACTTCGATCCTCGCTATCAGGAAAAGGACCGCTATGGAAACGTGGTTAAATATAAGTCTGTGGTAAAGATGAAAGACAATAGTTACGGCTTAGTTTACGATTTGTGGCTTAAGTTTATTGTGAAATAGTTTCTCTGAAAGGGGCTCGCGATTCCTATGCTCCCCAGGAATCAGGCCCCTTTCTTCTCATACCGACAAGATTCAAACCTCTTTGCTCTCCTGTTTTTTAGAGTGGGTCGAATAGAAGACGACCTTATCGACGAGCTCATGAAGATTAATCGGCTTCATGAGGTACTCATCAAATCCGGCCTTGGCGTACTTTTCTCGCTCGGTACTCATCGCATTGGCGGTCAGCGCAATAATCGGTTTCGAGTAGTGCTTCCCCCGCAACTGAGTTGTTGCTTCCAAGCCGTCCATCAGTGGCATTTGAATATCCATCAAGACGACATCGTAGCTACCACCAAGAGCTTTCTCGATCCCCTCCTGCCCGTTACCGGCAATTTCCACTTTGGCGCCAGAATCGTTGAGAATGTTTTTAATAAGCAACTGATTGTCAGCGGAGTCTTCCACCAACAAGATACTCTTTTCAGCAAGTGAGTTTTCGCGATACATCGGTTTGACACTCGCATCGACCTGAGTCTGATAAAGTGAATGGCTTTCATCACGGACCTCATCTGTCAGTCGGGTTGCAATCGTGATACGGAAAGTACTTCCTTTACCTGGCTCACTGGCAGTGATGCAAATATCTCCACCCATGAGTTGCGAGAGACGCTTTGAGAGCACAAGACCAAGACCGGTACCGCCAAAACGACGGGTCATCGTCACGTCGGCCTGAATGAAATTCTGGAACAAACGCTCTGTCTGCTCACGTGTCATTCCAATCCCTGTGTCTTGCACGTTAAAAGCAATCATCTCCGGGTGTTGATTGGTTTCAGGCACAATCTCCGTCGTTACTGTGACGGTGCCTTTTTCAGTAAACTTCAGCGCATTACCGATGATGTTTGTCAAAACCTGGCGAAGACGGGTCGGATCAGATACGATTTTCTCGGGAATATGGCCGCTCGTCTTCAGCTCCAAAGTGTTTTTTCGGTTATTAGCTTTTTCACGAAGGGTTTCAAAAACTTCTCTCGTGATTTGCATGGGATCAAATTCAAGCGCCTCCGGCTCCATATGTCCCGCTTCGACTTTTGAAAGATCTAAAATATCATCGATCAACTTCAAAAGCACATTGCCGTTACGTTCAATAATGCCGAGATACTCGTTAGCCTCTTCATCAAGGTTTGGATTTTCCATCTTCAATAGATCCGCAAAACCAATGATCGCCCCAAGCGGCGTGCGAATTTCATGGCTCATATTTGCAAGAAAGGCGGATTTAAGCTGATTGGCTTTTTCGGCGGCTTCTTTTGCCACTTTGAGTTCTTGCACCTGTTGTTTGAGCAGCTTGCGCTGTTCTTCGAGTTCGATAAAAATTTGAACCTTGCTTTTAAGCACCACTGGATCCACCGGCTTATACAGGAAATCCACAGCACCACTTTCATAGCCTTTAAATGTGAAGCTCGGACTTTCTTTTGCTGCAGTAATAAAAATAATCGGAACGTGTTTGGTTCTTTCCGTGCCTCGAATCAACTCTGCAAGTTCAAAACCGTTCATCTCAGGCATTTGCACATCAATCAAGGCAAGGGCGAACTCATGGTCCACCATCAGATTCAATGCATCCATACCGGATTCACATTTAAAAATTTGAATCTTCATATCCTCAAGCAAAGAGCTTAGGGCAAATAAATTTTCACGACGATCATCAACAATTAAAAGTTTCGTACTCAAGATAAAACTCCCAATAAAAAACTTAGCCTAAACTAGTCATTAAATCTTCAATCTCTTGCAGGGAAAACACAAAAGAAGTTTCCGTCGCCTGCAATGCCGCCTCAGGCATTGATTTAAACTCCGCGCTCCGAGGATTCTGCACAACGATCATTCCTCCCACTTGCTGAATACTCTTAAGCCCGTCAGCCCCATCGTTGTTAGCTCCTGTGAGCACAAAACCTGCACATTTTTCTTTATAAACTTCTGCGGCGCTCTCCATAAAAACATCGATAGAGGGACGCGCGAAGTGCACCGGTGAATCAACACTCAACGCAAAAGTTCGCGATTTCTCGACAAGCAAATGATAACCCGCTGGCGCAAAATAAATGACTCCGCCGGCAACAGGCTCTTTATCTTCAGCCTCTTTCACTGGGAGAGAACAGACCTCTTTAAAGAAATCCGCAATCGAAGTATGTGCCGTCGGGGCAATATGCTGAATCACCACAATAGCTGGCCCAAAGGGCGCCTTCAACCGCGCTAAAACCCTTTTAAGCGCGTCGATTCCACCGGCAGAGCTACCGATCACGATCATTTCATACTTTCGGTTCTTCCATGTATCCATCATTTGCGTTGATAAATCCTGTCGTATTTCGAAAATTCACTAAAGCGATGATCCCAGCGTGAAAACCTAAGAGTTTCTTTCGAGCCGACTACTAAAAATCCACCAAAGCAGAGACTTTCGTGAAAAAGCCCGAGAGCACGATCCTGCAGGTCTTTATTAAAATAAATCATCACGTTTCTGCAGGAGACCACCTGCATCTCACCAAACACACTGTCCGTCGCCAAGCTATGATCGGCAAAAACCACATTTCTACGTAATGCTTTATCAATCATAGCTGAGTCGTAGCCAACTGAGAAATAATCCGACAATGTCGTTTTGCCGCCGCTCTTTTGATAGTTCGTACTATAGAGCTTCATTCGATCCGTCGGAAAAAAACCCTGTTCAGCCTTTTTAAGGCTCACGGGATTAATGTCCGTAGCATAGAAGGTGGTCTTTTCTAAAAGACCTTCTTCATGCAGCAAAATAGCATACGAGTAGAGCTCTTCCCCGGTACTGCAGCCAGCGATCCAAAAGCGCAGGGAAGGATACGTTCTTAAAACCGGTACCGCCCTCTCACGAAAAGTTTGAAACACCTGAGGATCGCGAAACATTTCACTCGTGGGGACCGTTAAATACTGCAAAAGGCCCAAAAAGAAATCGACGTCTTCATTGGCGCGTTCTTTAATTTCAACCATTGTCGGCATTCCGAACTTCACCATGGCCGTGCTCAGCCTACGGCGCAAAGAACTCCTTGCATAGGAGCGAAAATCATAATTGTAACGTTCAAAGATCATCATGATAAAATCATCGATGTCTGTGTCATTGATTTCCGTTTGCAATTTAGACAGCTCCTTTTCCGTCGGTGTTAGACATCCAAATGCGCATCAGAGAAATAAGCTTATCCATATCCACTGGCTTCGCTAGATAGTCGTTGGCTCCTGCATTCAAACAAAGGTCGCGATCATCCTTCATGGCCTTTGCGGTCAGAGCGATGATGGGTAGTTTTTTAAAGCGTTCCTGCTTGCGGATTTCTTTCATGGCATCATAGCCATTCATCACTGGCATCATAATATCCATGAGGACCATATCGACTCGCGGCTTTTCATTCAGCTTGTCCAGAGCTTCTTTACCATCCCGTGCGATAATGATATGCGCACCTTTTTGTTCAAGGGCCGCGGTCAATGCAAAGACATTGCGAATATCATCATCGACAATCATTATGTTGCGCTTATCGAAAGTCTTCTCGCGGCTTCTGAGTGCATCGAGCATTTTTTGACGATCCGGCTGAAGCTTGGACTCTACATTATGCAAGAACAAGGTCACTTCATTCAGCAAGCGGTCCGGAGAACCGGCACCTTTAATAATTAACGACTGAGAATGGCGGCGAAGACGTTCTTCTTCATCACGGCTGAGGTCTCGCCCTGTATAGACGATGACCGGCGGGTGAGATGAGTTTTCATCAATCGAGAGTTTATCTAGAAACTCAAAACCAGACATATCCGGCAAAGTAAGGTCCATAATCAGCGAATCGAAAGATTCATTTTTCAGGCGATCTAGACCTTCTCTCGCAAGTCCCACCGTCACAACTTCGATTTGCTTATCTTCCACCAGGCGAGCAATTGCCTCACGCTGAACCTGATCGTCTTCAACGATCAGAACGCGTTTAATTCCCTGCTGAAGCTTATCTTCAATTTTCTTAAATGCGGACTTAAGCTCTTCACGCTTCACCGGTTTCAGCATGTATCCCAGGGCGCCCATATGCAAAGCTTGCTGAGAAAAATCGTATCCTGAAATGACGTGGACTGGAATATGGCGCGTCGCTGGATTTCGCTTCAGGCTGTCGAGAACATACAGTCCGCTATGATCCGGCAAATGCATATCCAAAAGCACTGCCTGCAAAGAATAGGCGGAGGCGAGGTCAATCGCGTCGTCGGCAGTCCCCGTGACGATCGCTTTAAACTCACTTTCATGGGCAAGTTCGTATAAAATTTTTGCGAACTTCTCGTCGTCTTCAACGATAAGAACAACGCGGTCCTTATCCTTGATTTCCTTGCGGTCGTCGGCAAACATATTTGGCTCGAGAACCTTCTTTTTCTCGGCGTTGTTTTTCTGCGGTACAATGCTCGGCCCCTGCTTCGAACGTGCGACGGTCTCGAGCGGCGGAATGGATGGCGATATTTCCGCCGTTGCTTGAATTGCGTGAACGTAGCTCACTGGCAAATTCAAACCAAACTGACTGCCTTTGCCAGCTTCACTGGTCACAGAGATTTCACCGCCCAAGAGATGCGCCAAATCACGTGAGATCGCAAGACCTAATCCCGTGCCACTGTACTTGCGGCTGTCCGTCCCGTCGGCTTGCCGGAAGGCTTCGAAAATCACCTCTTGCTGTTCCTTGGCAATGCCGATGCCAGTATCAGCGACAGTAAATAAAACCCGATCCACACCGATACGGCGAACGCTCAGAGCCACCTGCCCTTGATGAGTAAACTTGATTGCATTCGATAAAAGGTTCTTCAGAATCTGTTCAAGACGCAAACGGTCCGTGAAAATGTTTTCTGGAGAATCCTCGGACTGATTCATAACCAGATCCAGTTTTCTCTCCATCGCCAGAGGATTAAAGGTATTACGAAGAGAATTCACAATATCGCTGATTTTAAACTTCTCAGGGTGAATATCGAGTTTACCCGATTCTACTTTCGAGAGATCTAAAATATCGTTAATCAGATTCAAGAGATCATTTCCAGAACTCACAATCTGTTGAGCAAATTCAATTTGCTTTGGTGTCAGGTTTTTTTCTTTGTTATCAGCCAAAAGCTTAGCAAGGATCATGGAGCTATTCAGCGGGGTGCGAAGCTCGTGGGACATATTCGCCAGGAACTCGGATTTGTACTGACTCACCCGGGAAAGCTCGCCGGCCTTCTCTTCGAGTCCTTCGCGAACTTGCAGAAGCTCTTCGTTTTGGTGACTGAGAACTTCACGTTGTTTTTCAAGCTCTTCAGTTTGCTCTTCGAGCTGGGTGTTGGTTTGCTCAAGCTCCGCATGCTGAGCTTCAAGACGGGTTTGCGTTTCTCTTAGCAGTTTCGTTTGCTCTTCAAGCTCCTCGTTGCTGACGCGCAGTTCTTCTTGCTGTGCCTGAAGTTCTTCAGCTTGATTTTGTAAATCTGAATACAAGCGCGCCAACTTCTCGCGATAGATCGCTGAAGTTATAGCTGTGCTGACATTGGCGGAGACATCCGCCAACAGCTCTTCACCGCGCCGTGGGAGTGGCGCATAGAAACCAAGCTCCATAACCACGTTCACATCACCATCAGATTTAAAAGGAACCACCACCACATGGTGCGGACGTTTGTCTCCGAGACCGGTTTTAATTTTAACATAGTCCGCGGGAACTTCCTGAAGCTTCAGTAGCTTGTTGGAAGAGGCCGCTTGACCCAGCAAGCTTTCGCCCATTTTAAAGCGGATCTGCTTTGCTTTCCCAATATCCGCAATAGCGTAGTTTGCCTGATTTTCAAAAACGCCATCCTCATTGGCGACATACAAGAGCCCCACCTGGGCGCCTAAATACTCACAAAGATATTTCAAAACCGCCGCACCGAGATCCGCGACATTCATATCCCCCAGCATCCGCTGACTGACTTCCGAACGGCCAATATCAAGCCATTGCTGCTCTTCAAGCCGGAAGTTCTGATCCATCTGAACCTTGAGCGATCCCTCGTAGGTGTCAGACAAATTCATCAACTGGCGCCGACCGAAGAACGCGATGATCACACCAAAAATCAAACTCAACGCGACGATAATACCTAAAGTCACTTTTGTCGTTGTATTGCTGTTGTCGTTTCTTTTCTGACGAAGGAGATCTTCGGTATTAATGAACTCCGTGATTGTGGAACGGATTCCATCCATGATCTCTTTGCCAGCGCCCTCAGAAACAGAGTTGGTTGCTTGCGCCTTGCCTCCCCCGGCTGCCCGGCGAGTCTGCAAAATACCTTCGGCAAAGTTTTGCCAGCGCAAACGAGCGTCTTCGATGGACGCTATTTTGGCAGCTTGGCCGGGATTATCCTTCACGAAGTCCTTGAGGGAAGAAAGCTCTTCCGGCAATTTTTGCTGAGCCCGCTTGTAAGGCTCGAGAAAGCTGTCTTGGCCGGAGATCACAAAACCACGCACTCCGGTTTCAGAGTCGATCAACAACTTTTCTACGTGGTACGCCTTGCCAATAGCCTGAGTCGAATGATCGGCCAATTGATTCGTTTCCAATAGAACAAAAATAACCCAAACAAAGAGAACCCCGCTGAGAACGGAAAGAAAGAGCGGCAAAGACACGTTTCTTGCCAGCATTTTACGAAAAACTTGTTGGTCCACAGTCTTCTGCATTCAGCCTCTACCTTTTCGAAATTTCTTAGTTTTTTCTAAAACCAATCGCTGGCGCGGTCAAACCTTCGGCTTAAGATTCTCTTGAGGCGCATTCTGCTTTCAAGCACTTAGAACAGATTTGAATTTTTCTTCACATCAACTTCATAAGGAATTTAATGTGTTTCCAAGCATGACCCCTCTTGTAAGAAGTTCTGCTGCGTTAGAATTGTCGTTTTACTCTGCCAATTGGTATGATAGTTCTGTCACATCCTTAGGATTTAGGAGACGCCATGAACTTGTTTTCATTAAGAAACGGATTTTGGATGGCGCTGGCGCTGACAGTCTTAGTGGGAAGCGTTTTTGATTTCATCGCGCTTCGCCAGTCGGACATAACCGAGAGCACCGGCCAAATGGTCGTTTTGAGCTATCAAGTTATTAATGAAGCCAGCCACATCGATCAAGATTTTGAAAGACTGCAAAGATCACTGAAATCTCCCCCCGTTGAATCCGCTCCTTTGATAGAATCCCTAAAAAAGCGTCTTGCAAAACTCCAGACACTGACGGCCGAAAACCCGGCTCAACAGGCCGAGGTCGCCCGCTTAAACACTCTTCTGCCTCTCAACGAGGACAATGAAGTTCAAGCGCTGTCGCCAGAGCAGCAGTCTTTGATTTTACATAGCCTCAATAAAATTGATGAGACAGAAGAAAACCTTCTGAAGGATCGCCTCGAAAGTGATCGAGTACAGAACAATAACGCCCGCATTCAGGTGCTGATTGCGTCGATCGTCGATATTCTTTTGCTCGCAATCATAGGGATTGTCTGGGTGCTCTATGCGCGCCATCGCCGCCGCACCGAAAAAACTCTGACTGAAGCTATTCAGTCGATCAGTAAAGCGAACTTCGAGTTAGAACAAGCAAGTCTTTCTAAAACCCATCTTTTAAAGGCCACGGCTCATGACCTACGAAACCCGCTGGGTTCAATTCAAGGCTTAGCCGATCTCATCTCTGAAGAGACCTCGCACCCGACTGTCACCGAATTGACAGGTATTATCCGTCAGGTGTCGGCGCAAACTCTGGGGCTTGTGAACCAGTTGATGGATCCTAAGGCGCTCACAACGGGCAAGCCCTCTCAGCAGGTTGCGGATTTTGATATGGTGAAGTGCATTGAGGACGTCTGCCTTGCCCAACAGCCGCTGGCCCTGCGCAAGAATCAGCGTATTGTTTTTACCCCTGAAGCAAAGTCACTCATCATGGCAGGTGACAGCAGTAAAATTTGGGATCTTTTCGTCAACCTTATCGGCAATGCCGTTAAATTTTCTCCGATCGGCAGCGAGATCACTCTCAGGGCTTTTAAAGAAAATCAGTTTGTCGTTGTTGAAGTTGAGGATCAGGGCCCTGGGATATCTCCAGAAGATCGCGCCAAAGCATTCCAGAAGTACCAACGCTTGACCGCTCAGCCGACCGCCGGTGAAGCCTCGAGTGGGCTCGGACTCTTTTTGGTAAAAGAAATCGTCGATGCTCATGATGGTATCATCGAAATTCAGGACGCCCGCAATGGCAGCGGCGCCCGCTTTATCGTGAAACTGCCGGCGTCACTTCCGCGTCGTATCAGCCTTGACCCGGGCCCATCGATTGGTATTTAACCCCAGCAAATAGTAAATCGGACAGAAACCGATAATACCTGTCAGAAGTGGAATCACTCCGATCAAGTACCAGCCGTTAACTTGATTGTTTTGAAACGCGAGAATGCAAAGAACAGTACCGACGACGATTCGGATCCAGCGGTCGATGGGATGCAAGTTGATATGCATGTGGGAACGAATAAAGCGCGGTTCCATAAATCCCCCCTGAATGAGACTTATTTTATATGGAAACCGCGCTCGGTCAGTGTCTTATTTTAAGGAAATACGCCGTAACTAAATACTAGTGATCGTGGCTTGGAGCCGCGCACTGGCCTTGGTATTGGCACTTGATCAACATATCACGAAGCTGCATGAGCTCGCTCAGACTGTTTTCCATATCCATTTCAAAACCGGCTGCTTTTGCACCTTTTGGCGCGATCGCAACGTATTTTTGAACATTGGAAAATTGCGACTTATCATAGTCGGCTTGATAGTCATGAAGAGCGATATCTTTAGAAAGAGATTTCTGGAAGCGAAGACGTTGATCACGCGCTTTTGCAATAGCGCTCTTTAAATCTTTCCAGCATTTTACCTCACCAACGAGAACCGCTTTTTTAGTCGTTTTTTCGAAAATAACGACATCTAATTCACCGATGGTGCGAGTGGCATCACCGTATTCAATGCCATTGATGATTTCATATTGAGAAGCAGGATAAGCTTTTTGCAATTCAAGGCGAGAAACCTGTTCGCAAACTGTCCCTACGACTTCGTAGTTAAGACCAGAATCGCGCAATTGCTCAAAGAGATCTTGGATAGGTGCCGCATTGGCAGTGAGAGAAAGAAGAACGAGAACAACAGATAGAACTTGGGCACGGACAATAGCCATGTCTTTAACTCCTTGTAGTCAAACATTTGCGGTGTTTGGTAGAAACGCCGGGCCTATTCCCGGTATATACAAAGTACTGATCGCGTCTTAGCAGGCCGAACTCGCGAAGCACAAGTTAAAAAAACCATTATTTGGGATTTTTTGAAAAAATTGACATCCTTTTAACGAGGTTTTACCTTTTGCGGACAGAGGTTTGCATGAATTTAAAAGCATTAATCCGTGATGTTCCCGATTTTCCGAGCAAAGGCGTTTTGTTTCGCGATATCTCCCCGCTTTTGAAAAATCCGGAAGCACTTGATTTCGTCGCCCATAAAATGGTTGAAGGCGTGGACCTCTCAAAGATTGAGTATTTTGCAGGCATTGAATCCCGCGGTTTTATTTTAGCTATGCTGCTTGCGACGACTCATAAAAAAGGTTTCTTGCCGATCCGTAAAGCGGGCAAGCTCCCACCACCTGTTTTAAAAACCAGCTATGATCTCGAGTACGGCAAGGCGACGATCGAACTCCCACCAGGCACGGGCCACGTGATGATCGTGGACGATGTGCTCGCAACCGGTGGCACTCTGCAAGCTGCCATCGATCTCAGCACGCAAGCAGGCTATAAGGTTGAAGAGGTGGCTGTCTTAATTAATCTGACGTTCTTGAACCAGATGAAGTTCAACAGCGCCGCCGTTAGATCGGTGCTTCAATATTAGTTAGTATCTTAAAGACAAAAAAAAGGGACTCTGATGAGTCCCTTTTTTTGTTCCTTTGATAAGATGACTATTAGCGATAGTTACATTGGCAGCCAGCTTGAGCCACTTTGCCTGTTTTACCAGACTTTTTGAGCTTAGCGACTTTCTTGATCTCCGCTTTGCACATAGCGATTTCACGCTTGTTAGACTTCTTTGTGTTCTTCGCTACTTTTTTGCAATCCACTTTTGATTTCTTGTGAGATGCAATTGCTTTCTTAGATTTTTTAGCGCTGTGCTTAGCAATTTCTTTTTTAGACTTCTTGCTATGCTTAGCGATTTTCTTTTTGTCATGTTTGCTGCTTTTTGCAACTTTTTTAGACTTCTTCACTGGCATTGGCTTTTCTTCTTCTTGATAAGAAGGAGTGCTCGTATGCTGGTCCCAAGAAGCGACTTGTTTTTGTGGCAATTCAGTTGGAGGAGTCGTTACTTGCTCCACTTCTGGTGCCACTGGCTGTGAGCTAGCATAGAAACTATCAGTTCCAGAAGATGTTGATTCTGGAGCCGCTGCATCCAGTTCTGAAGTTGAACGTTGTTCATTCATTGCATCAGCTTGAGCTGTTTGGTGCTCAGCTTGTTGAGCCTCCATCGCTGGCTGGCTTGAATCACCGCCCATATCTGGAGAGCTATAAGCTTGGTCTGTTGAAGAACCAGCCGGTGCTGTCTGTGCATCCAATGATGGTGATGCATTATCAATAGAAGCTTGATCTTGTTGTTGTTGGCCTTCGCCTCCACCAGTGAGTGTGGCGCAAGAAACTAGGAAAGCACAGATCGACGCAAGGATAATTGTCATTCTCATAGAAACCCCTCTTATCTATAAGGAACAATCTTACGTGCCGCGGGTGTGTTGATTGATTGTTATTGTTTGAACTGAACTCAGTATAGCAATCTTTTTCATTAAATCTTCTGGAAAATGCCAAATTCTCATCTTAATTCGCATACTTACAACTCATAAGTTTGACAGTCGTCGGATTGTTCAACACGCTTGCAAAAGCTTTGTACAGGCTCGGTCCCTTTTGACAAACCAATCCGAGACGAACTAATGTCGTTGCCTATGAAAACAGCAACTTCCTGTCTCAGTTTCGTCAGCGTCTTCTTTTCGTACGCCATCGCCTTTGCGAGCCCGCACCAGTCCTTGGAAATCACTCTGACTCCAGCGCTGAAAACTCTCTCTGTGACAGACACCGTGCAAGTCGTAGCTGGGAAGAGTTATCGCTTTTTGTTGAATAAGAATCTCTCTATCTCGGCGACCTCTGCTGGAGATCGCTTGCAGAGGACCCGTGCTGCCGGGGCTCAAGAACTTGCCAATGAGTATGAGCTCACAGCTGGTGCTGATGATAGCTATGCCACTCTGACCTACTCAGGGGTGATTTTTGATCCTGTGGTGAATAACGATTCCACGGGCCTGATCTCGGCTGACGGAGTGGCGCTCTTTGGTTCTACCTACTGGGTGCCGGAATTTGATGAGAAGACCACTTACGATATTCAGAACATCACAATGCCCCCGGGCTGGATGCTGGCGTCGCCAAAGTCTCAAAATAAGATTCCTCAGCAAGAGATCTATTTGGTGGCCGCAGCCTTCACCGAGTACTCGCTCGATACAGGCGCTGCGGTCCCACTAAAGGTTTATCTGCGCTCGCCGGAGCCTCAGCTGGCCCAGACTTTTTTGAGCCTCCTGCCGGGTTACCTTGATCACTACCAGCAGACATTGGGGGCTTACCCTTATGAGTCTTTTGCCGTGATCGAGAACTTCTGGGAAACCGGTTTTGGCATGCCGGCCTTTACCCTGTTAGGTCCAGGTGTGATCCGCCTGCCTTACATTTTGAACTCGTCCCTGCCCCATGAACTTTTGCACAACTGGTGGGGGAACAGCGTTTTTGTTGATTACGACCGCGGCAACTGGTGCGAGGGTTTAACCACCTATATGGCCGATCATTGGCAGCAGGAACTTTTGAAATCCGACCGCGAATACCGCCGCCAAAGCCTGATGAACTTTCAGGATTACACCCATAGTGGCGGAGCGGACTTCCCGCTCAGAGACTTTAAGCAGCGCTTTAACTTTAGCTCTCAAGCCATCGGTTACGGTAAAGGGATGATGCTCTTTCATATGCTGAGAGTTCACCTTGGTGATGCCGTCTTTAATCAGGCGGTGCAGGATCTTTACCGCACTCAGATCGGCAAAAGCATCAGCTATGAGGAGATTGAAACCGTCTTTGAGAACACCAGCGGCAAAGACCTCAAGGTTTTCTTTAAGCAGTGGCTTGATCAAACTGGAGCTCCGAGACTGGGACTAAAGCGTCCACAGCTCGCCTCTATCGCCGGACGGAAATTTCAAGTGAACTTTGAACTGACTCAAGCAAGTCCTCAGAATTACGAACTCACCGTGCCAGTGCGCTTTACGATGACCGATGGCGAAGTCCGCACCGAGAAGGTCACCATGACCTCGGGGCTTGAAGCCCTGCAGTTCCAGTTTGAAAAACGTCCGAAGACTCTTGAGGTGGACCCGGAGGTCGACGTCTTCCGAGATTTGGATATCAACGAACGCCCACTTGGGTTTTCAAATGTCTTTGGTGCCGGCAAACTTTGGCTGACCGGTGATACGGCCCTCGTTTCGGCTTATCAACAAAGCTGGCAGCAATCCATCGAAGCCGTCATTACACCCAGTGATGACAAAATCCTCCTAGACCTTCCGTCAGAAGGCGCCGTGGTGATGCTTGGTGAAAATCCAAAGTATGAGCAACTGATGCTTCAGGCTTTGGCGGGTCAGGATTTCAAAATATCGCCCGACGAGCTCTCGGTGCTGGGGGCCAGCTATCCACGCAAGGATTTTAAAACGGCCCTCGTGGCCCGTTCGCAAAGCCATCCAGGCTTAGTCTTAGCTTGGGTTCGTGGCGCTCAGGCAGAAACCTTAGCCCCAAGACTTCTGCATTACGGGAAGTACAGCGCTTTGGCGTTTTCAGATAAAGCCGTGCCGCTCAAAGCGACTTGGCCTTTGTTGAAAACACCGCTCCGTGTGGATTTCTAGGGTTTTTATTTAATCTCTTTCAGGCACGAACTGGAAAGTGTAAGTCATGCGGTCTTTGCTTCCTTGAAGCTTTGCTTGACGTGGAAAACGCCAATTTGAAAGACGCTCCACCATACACTTTTCGACCTGCTTGTTATTCAGCTGAGAAGTTTGAACCTCAGCACCCGAAACGCGGCCTTGCGGATCCATGCTCCAGCCCATCACCACTTTTCCTTTCATGTCGGATTTGTGGCGAAGACCATCATGATAGCAAGATTTCAATTCATCGTAGTTACTCGAGATCGTCTGCAGGATCATGGCCTTACGGTCTTTAGCTGAAACGCCCGAGGGAATCACCTCATTGCTTTCAGGAACCGATGAAATAGAACGCTCAATCTCTGAGCCAGAGTCCATACCTTCAGGCATTGGGATTTCATCCACAGAGGCCGGTGCGCGATTGCTAGAGCCTCGCTGATGTTTCGGCTGAACCTTCACACGAGCTTGTGCTTTTGGCGCAGCCTGCTTGCCTTTTGAGGCAGAAGCCGGAGGTGCGTAGCTGAGGTTTTCAACGTCGAAGTTGTCAGGTTTTTCCTGGCCTGCACGCCAAGCGTCTGCTTGATCCACAGCTTCATCGTCAGAAGATTTCTTTGAACGATAAGAAGTAAAAGCACTTTCGTAAGCACCCTTTGGCGCTTCTTCTTCAACCGCAGGCGCTGAAGGGGCCTGATAAGAAGTTGAAGAATCATAAGAACGCGACGAACTCGAGCCGCCAAGATCTTTTTGGAAAGAATCAACAAAGCCTCCCGACGAAGGCCCTTGATGCTGCTCTTCTGGCAAAGCCATGTCAAAGGTGTCGGCTCCCCAAGAAGTTGTCGTCAATAATAAAGAGAAAATAAAAAGAGTTGTTGTCGTTCGCATATTTCCCCCGTTAAAAATGCAGAACATCGACGTGCGAATACGTGAACGCGCGCGAGCTTTAAAGTTACCATGTTGTCCGAGACCGCCCAACACAAAAACTTTGAGCGCCTCATTCTGAGACGGATTCTAGTAATCAATCAAAGTGGATTTCTGATCGCGATAGCGTTCGCGGATTTTTTCCCAGTTTGATTTTCCACCTTCTGAAGTCACTTCTTTTTTTATCCCCGCTTGGGCTGCGATGGCCGCTGCCTTCGTCGGGTCCTTCACTCCGCCCGGAAGATACTGCCGGAGAGACCCCTCGCCGCCATAGCCGCCCCAAGAACCGCCGCCACCGCCACCACTTTCACCAGAGTAAACGTTGGTATTGTAACCCGAGTTTTTTTGTTGAGCGAGGCTCTTGCCCTCGGTCCCGCTTCCTGCAGCACTTGAACCCCCGAGACCGCTGCCGGAACCTCCACCCGAAACTCCGCCACTAGAGCCTGAGCTACTCGAAGTATCTGCAGCACCGAGCTCCGTTGAGTCTGCGACGGAACCAAGATCGGCACTCGAGTTTCCAGGAGCTGTGTATGTCCCTGTCGAGGCTGAGCGGAGAGAATCCGCAGCCATCGCCGACGCGGTTGTGTCTAAGCCCTCACTGCATCCCGCGGCCCGGGGAGTGGCTTTACAAATACAGACCGTGTTGGTGGCATTGGCCTCCAACGTACAATCGACATCGGTGGAGGCCGTCGTCGTGCTGGTGGTCTCAGAAGAACAGCTATTTGACTGACTCATGGTTTTAATCACACCGATACTACCCACCAACGCAGACGCAAGCTGAGTTGCATAGCTGCCACAGGTCGCATTTTTCTGCGCGACGGACGAGTCCTGCTTCGGATTTGTTTCTTTCGTTACAGCGGCGGTGAATGTTTTTAGTGGAGTCTCAATCGCATTCACGCAGGCCGTGGCTGATGCCGCGCTGCTGGCGTACTTTGTTTTGCAGGCCGCCTCCGCTGTTTTTGCTAAAGTCGAAAAGTCGGTTTGGGCTTTTTTAATTTTCGTAGCGGCTCCGCTGCAGGAGTAGTTGCACACACCTTTGGCAGCGGCGCACGTCGCTTGGTAAGCCAGAAGAGCTTCGTTCGCAATGTTCATTGCTTTTGCCAGAGTACTGCACGAATCGCTGATGCTGGCGCTGAGCCCCGAGATAAGGGTTTGAATGATCGGCAGAGCTTTGGCGATACCAGGATTGGTTTTTTCAAGACAGTAGGTCGTCGCTGTCACCTCTTTAGAACGGCAGCTTTCTTGATCGTCCAAATAAGTGGCTAACGAACTCGCCAGCGTTGTCGCTTTAGTGCCCGAGGCAGGATCTGCGGTTTGAATAGCTTGCGCCAGTGCTTTTGAGTTATTGACGATGCTTTGACCTTCGGCGGTCAAGGCCACCGAACTTGTGGATTGCCCAGAAACACCGTCAGCTTGTTTATCAGGAGCCGCCGGAGGATTATCATCTGCTGCCAAGGCAGTGCTTGTGGGTCCGAAGAAAACAAAACAGAGCGCAAGAAGTGGTTTCATGCACTCAGAATAAAAACAAACCCTGGAAAATGAATGGAGTCCCCTCCTTACGCTCGATAATGAGAATAAGGAAGGGTCTTCACAATTGTCGACTAACTATGCATCTGGCGTGTGGCTTCGTAGAGGAACCAAGAACGTTTCTCAGTTTCATCAATCCACACTTCAATCAGACTTGTGCTGGCAATATCACGATGCTCTGAGCAAACCTCGTGGGCCTCGCGCAAAGAAGCTGTGAGACTGCGATTGTCTTGGCAAAGTTCAGCCAACATATCTTGAGGAGTTACGAAGTCAGAATCATTGTCCGGAATGCGCTGCAAACGCGCAATATGGCCGATGGATCGCAAAGTCGTTCCGCCGAGCTTGCGAACGCGCTCCGCCAATGGATCGGTCATCGCAAAGATCTGATCTCCCTGCTCATCAAGCAAAAGATGGAGATCACGGAAATGAGTTCCGCTCATATGCCAGTGGAAATTTTTAGTTTTAAGATAAAGCGCATAGACATCTGCCAAAGCGAGATTCAAAGCTGCTGAAATATCTTTTGTTGCTTGTTCGCCCAAGTCCGTTGGTGTGCGCAAAGGCGCGACACGAGAGCTGCGGGCATTGTATTGTTCTTGTTGTCTTTCACGTCTTTCCATAAAAAACCTCCACGCAGAGTATATGCGAACCGGCGCTCTACATCCCGTCTCTTTTTCCTCACGGAAATTTCACGTTGTTATCACTTGTAGTTAAAGAGTGTTCCACGAATGTCGATCCTTTAAACAGAAGAACAAATTGCGGCTGACGAACGTTTCGACAAATTGAAAAATTCTGCTAAAAAAAAAGATTTGCGAACCATTTGACACAGATTCCCATTGAAAAAAATCATAAACTGCCTTAAGTCTATATTTAAATTTCAAGTGATTTATAGCTTGAACTTTAAAGGTGGAATGTAAAATGGACTTAGCAAAATTCTTAAAAGAAAAAAGAAAAGCCGCCGGCATCTCTCAAGGAGCCGTAGCTAAGAAGCTGGGCTATACAAGCCCTCAATTTATCAGCAACTGGGAACGTGGTCTTTCCCGGCCTCCGGTCGCAACGCTTAAGAAAATCGCGCAAATCTATGACATCTCTGCAGCTGATATGTTCGAAGTGATCCTGAAGACAACTATTGGCGAAGTCACGGCTGAACTCACAGAAAAGTTTTATAAGTAGTAGTGAACTAGCTTACGGAGGAGTTAGAGAATGAAATTTGAAACCTTCTTTCCCAATCAAAATCGTCATGTGAGATTCTTGTTAGGTCTCTATATTAGCCGCAAACGCCGCGAATCCGGCGCGAGCTTGACAGAACTTGCCAACAAAGCAGATCTCACTCCCCAAAGTATAAAGCGGATCGAGGCCGGACGTATGAATGTGACTCCCCGGATCTTTGGCAACCTTCAAGTGGCCCTCGGTTTTGAAGCTGAGGACCTCAACGAAATTCGCAGAATCGCTGGTGTTGCTTATATTAACGATCTTTCCAAGGTCTTAGTGCCGAACTTTCCAGTATGAAAAAATCCATCAAAAAAACAACGAATCAGAATGAATCCCTCAGACTTCGCGAATTAATTCGTGAGCTCGGCCTCCCCCTCCGTCGCTTGCAAGATGTTATTGCAATGAAGCCTGAAGATTGCCTGACGTGGTGGTCCGACGAATCTTCTTCGATCAAATTCGGTTCGGAGCCTTTCACCCGTCTTATGCAGATGGTGGGTATTGATGAAAATAAGCTTTTCATGGGGAACTACGATCAAGCTCTCGCTCGCCGCCGCCTGCTGGGTGACTTCAAATCGTTGCCAGATCGTTACCAGGAAAATCAAAATAGTTACTTGCGTACTTCGGCGCACATCATTCGTTACATCGTTCTGACCCGCGGCCAGGCCTTTGCGGACCAAGTACTGTATTCGATGAGCGTGTCGCCTCTGATTTATGACGACGTCAGTGTCAAAATCAATCTCACTTATTTTGCAGACCTGCTTGAAACGTTGGCGCAAAAAGGCTTCACCCAAGAAGAACTGGATACGTTAGCAAGTGTGATCTTCTTGAGCCTGCAAGGCACGGCTCTCGGCGAAACTTTCAGCGTGTCTGAGAATCACTTTGATGTGTATAAGACACTTGCGAAGAACTTCGACTATTTTGATACAAACTTTGATTACAAAAGCCAATTCGTCGGCAAGAAATATATCTTAAAGACAACCCTGCCACTCGATGAACACTCTTTTCTAAAGGGCGACAAAGAAAAAGTTATCCGCCTAATGCGATACCGCCGTATTCTTTCGGCATGGTTCCCTTATCTGGCGGGCATGACTCCGCTCTTTCCAAAAGCGGAGCTTGTGCGTTTCTCTGGGAATATCGTAGAAATGAAATACGAATTTGATCTGTCTATTAAACCGAACCCCACTAAGCTGCTCGTCGTTTGACATCCAAGTTATAAATCTGTTCACAGAATGCGGAGAAGGGAATCATCTCTTCTCCTTCCTTTGCAGGAAAGACTTCGAAAGTTTCGCTGACGAGCTCTTTGTACTCCTGGTAAATCGAACTGAAGAAATCCATATTGAAGTTTTCCACAAGCAACATCATGTGTGGCGATTTTACCGCAGGATGTTCGAATAAAAGTCCCTTAGCGACTTTTCCAAGTGGCTCCACCCAGCGGGACGCGCCATAAGTTTCGTTTGTACAACCGACAATATTATCGTACCCGGCCCGCATCACATTTGTACAAACCATAAAGTAACCCAGCGCCGAAAGATTCAAACCGGAATTTTTCTTCGAATAATCAGGATCCACAAACCAAGCGTTGCAATCGACAAGCTCTTTGTGGCGGTCATGAAATGAGTTAAAGGTATTCTGAATACTCTGATCGAGCTTCGGAATAATACTCATCAACGGAGTATCGATGCGATGTTGAGTAGCTCTCGATAAGTAAGTCGTGCGGATTGCAAACACCAACTTAGGATCCAAGAAATTGGATGTATCATATATGAGGAAATGGGTTCCAATCATGTCATGCTTATCTGTCACAACATAATTTGGTTCTGATCTCAGAAAGTTTTTCTGCTTTATGAATACAACGTCAGAAAGGATCTTCTTAGCTGCGGGACTCTCGAGTTGTGCTTTTGCGTTGTCTAAGATAACAAGACGAAACTTGCTCACGGACACCTCTTTTGCGAATTACGTTCTATTACATTAAGTTTCGTCTCACAGGATTAAACAATCAAGTCTAGTTCATAAATAGCTTTTGTTTATTAATGAGATAAGTCTGCCTCATCTCAGGACTTTCTCAAAGCGAAGCGCGAGTTGACGACGCGCTATTTGTGCTCCGGCGCGATCGTCGCATCTAAATGATCATGTCTTTGTAGCAGCTTGGGCTGTGGCTCAAAAAACTTTGAAATGAAACAGCTCCTAACGATATAGTGGATAGAACTATCCAACGGAGAAATGCACATCATGCTCAAAAGCAAGACCACAGAACAAGTAGTGAATGCTTGGAAGTACGAGCGCTTTGGCTTTAAGTCCGATATTCTCGGGCAGGATCTCCATTGTGGTTTTCTCCGTAGAGAAGACAGCTCGTCACCGATTACAAAAACAATCTATATGCTCCACGGAGGCAACGCGGACGACACGCAGGCGGCACAGGCGGGCCTCCTTCCCCTCCTCACAGAGACACTTGCTCAGCGTTCTGTTCAAATTGTCTTTCCAAATATTGGAACAAGCTTTCTGCATCACCATCCCACGAATAAGAAAAAATCGTTCTCAGAATATTTTTTGAACGAGCTTGTTCCAGCAGCAGAAAAAGGGACATCGACCAATGAACGCCTCATCTGTGGCTGGTCGATGGGAGGCCAGGCGGCTTTGAACATGTTCGCGCGCCACTCGGAGCACTTTGCCGGCGTGGGTGCACACTTCCCAACCTTGATTCAATTCGATTATTTGAATCCAACCGATGGAGCAGCCTACGCCGCTCGCATGAAGGTGTCCGCGCCCATGATGGAAATCCTTATCGGCGAGTTCAAGAAGGAATTTACGGACCTCAAAGACTTCTATCGCCATTGCCCTCTGACTTTGGCGCGCGAGAAAGCATCCGCATGGAACGGTAAGAAAATCTATTTCGACGTCGGCAGTGAAGACGAGTTCGGACTCTCCGAAGGTGCTTTAGTTTTGCATGATATTCTAAAGGCGAAAAAGATCGAGCACTACTTCAAAAACATACCCCAAGGCAAACACGATGGGGCATTTATCTATACTCAAATTGCAAATCTATTAAATTACTTACTGTAGGCTATGGCGTTGCCGCGAGGAGCTTACGAATCTTACGACGGCTTGAGAAGCCCGCCACAAATTCCCGCCAGCGCTCGCCACGAGTTTTTGCAAGCTTCACTAGATCAATATTCCAGCCTGTCACCAGTGTCCCCTGTTCTACGAATTGAATCACCACCGGAACGATGATTGCGGAAAGCAAATCAGAGGCGCAGCCCAGCTGCGAAGCTGAAATATTATTTTTGGTAAGAAGGTCTTCAACCAGCTTCAAAGAATGATTCGGCACAGCTGAAAGGGGAACGATCGACAGCAAAACCTTTAACGGATGCTGTGCGCTGCGGGCTCTTTCGTAAGTTCCGTTTAAAACCTCAAGCCCCATATTGCGGTAGTCATACGAGCGGCCCCATTGACGGAAGCCGATATCAAGTGCCGTCAATACCGGTTTACGCGCGGTATGAGCATGCTCATGCAACGTGAGCTTCATGGCAATACCCGAAGCCGACGTCACATCGATGGCGTCGATAATGAGGTCCGCCCATTCCACCGAGCTATCGATGTTTTCCAACGACACGCCTTCGCGATAAAATTTCACGTTGATATTTGGATTGATATTTTTAAGACATTCCGCGTGGAATTGCGCTTTGTTGTCGCCGATGTTTTCTTTGAAAGCATGCTGACGGTTTAAATTTGTCAGCTCATACTCACCATTATCTGCAAGAATGAAATTCTCGACCCCGATACGTGCAAGCGGCTCAATGCAAGCACCACCGGTTGAACCGCAACCCGCAACGAACACTTTCACCTGACGTAATTTCGTTTGCGTCTCAGGACTTATAAAGTGATGGTTTCTTGATGTCAGAGTTTTGTAATATTCTTCAGGATCCATTGGCCACAAACTTTGATCAGAAAAGATTTTTTTTACTGAACTCACGTCCGCCTCCATAGCACAACTATATACTACCGTATGTTTATAAAAGGCAACATCCATAATTTTACCTCCTCGCCAAAGGCTGGACCTCCGCCTTAACGCAATACCGACCGTGAAGGGTCTCGATAGCGTCAGCATTAAATGTCATTCCTGCCATGACTGCCTCAATTTGAAACACTCTCCACCATTTTAAATTCGGGACAGCAGGCCTGTTGCTTGCAAGCCTTTAAGAATAATGACATCAGCTAAAACCGCGTCCTTACTAATGCAATTAACCGCAGCCGTCCTGTTCCTGACTGGCCCGGCAAGCTACGCCGCTTCAGCGCCCCTGTGTAGTGATGTTTTCGTAAGTTCCCCGGCACTTCAGCTGAACAAGGACTACCTCCACTCTCGGCAGTGGGGCCTGAATCTGAAGGACGGCCTGAAGGGCTACGGAAGCTGGAAGACAGCCCTTTCAGCTTCGATGCCTAACGAAACTCGCTTGAAGGCCGTTCTGAGATTTCCATTAAAAAACTTGATCATTGCCCCCGGCCACAAGGTCTTGCGCGTTTCCGAACACAGGCCAGACCCAGCCTTGCCGGGATCCAAAAAAGTGCTTTTAAATGCGATCACGAATGAAACGAACGCCCTCTTGTTTTTAGATATTTGGGATGGCCATCACCGCATCCTATCCGCATTTCAAAATGGCAAGAAAGATCTCGCGGATCTTCAACGCGATGGTTTTGAGATTCAAGTTCTCATCAACGGGAAACCCGCCGACAGCGGCGACACCTGGAGGCATATTCTTCCAGCGGCGGCATCAAATCCCAGCTGGCTAGCAAAGATACTTTCCCAAGGCGCCAAGGACGTTGAGGTTTCAGGAGATCAATCGAACTACGCCATGGGCTCAAGAACAACTCTGGAGCAGCTTGCGAAAAACGAAGCCGAGGCCCGAAAACGAAAAATCGGAATTTATTTCGGCACTTTCGATCCGGTTCATGAAGGCCATGTATCTGTCGCAAAAAGCGCGCTGACCGAGTTCGGTCTTGAAAAAGTCATTCTCGTCACAAATGCTCTTCCCGATCATAAGAAGCCGACGCCCCTGGGCTATCGCCAGGCCATGGTTATTGAGCGCATAAAAAATGAAGCAGGAATCGAAACCGCCCTCTTTGACTCGCATTTCTATCTTTCAAAATTTGATAAAAGCGTTTTAATTGAAAAGATTCGCCAGGATCTTGGATCAAATAATATTTACCTCATTGATGGCGGTGACTCTTTTATTAAGCTCCTGAGTCTCAACCAGATTGAGCCGACCCCGGTCACGAACTATATCGTCAACGCCCGCGGCGAAGACATTCAAGTCCCGGAACATCTCAAAAAGAAAGTTCACGTTGCTACGACAAAAACAGACAGTATGAGTTCTTCGGATGTGCGCGCTGAAATCGCCCAAGGTCAAACGCCGGACAGTACAAAAATGAAGCCCACACTGATAAAGATGATTCGCGAATGGGGACTTTACTCCTCTGGTGAGCAGCCTGCGACTTATAGCAGTGAGCAGCTTTATTCTTATTTAAAAGAAGCAAAGCCCTTAGCCGATTTGCAATTTAAAGGTGGCGAAGGTTCTGAAAAATACGGACTGACATATCACCATAACGATGTTTGGCAAATCCTGCTCAGTCGCGTGAAAGACATCGGTTACCAAGTGACTTTCTTCAAACCGGAAGGACCGATGGATCGCAGCTACGGAAACCGGATCGAGGCCGAAGAAGCGGCCTTCTTACTGAACCGCGCGCTGAACATGGATATCGTACCGCCAACAAAGACCGTCGCTGGCTTTAGAGCCGGTGGTAAAGTCTTTGAAAAAGCCGCTCTTAGCTATGCCATTCCCAATGCCGAGCGTCTCCTGACACCCAAACATTTAGATAATTCTCTGGAACAGCAGCTCTTTTTTTCAGATGCGCGGATTTTAAATATTCTTATGCACAACACGGATGCCAACGATAGAAACTTCCTCATCGGCCGCCACTGGAAAACCGGAAAGTCTGCACCAGTGTTGATAGATTTCTCGCAATCCTTGAAAACCCACGCGACAATGTCTTTAAGTGCTTACCCCGTCGGCCACACCGGCGAAATCAAGGTTTTCCGCCGCAGCACCCTGGAAGCGCTTAAAAACCTGACGCCAGAAAAGATGAAATTGCTCTTAAGCCCTCTCTTAACCGATCAAGAGCTTCATGAAATGAATGAGCGCCGCGAAGGAGTTCTAAAATATATTGAGAACGCCGTCAAAACTCCCTCGACGCTTTACTAGCTCCCTCTAAACACGCTAAAATACGAGAATGTCCACGCCCCAGAAATACACTCTTCGCCCCTACCAAGCTGAAGCCGTGCAAGCGACTCTCCGCCATTTCCGCAATGAAAAATCTCCGGCAGTGATTGTCTTACCGACCGGAGCCGGGAAAAGCTTGGTCATTGCAGAGCTTGCGCGGATTGCAAAAGGCCGCGTGCTGGTCTTAGCGCACGTCAAAGAGCTGGTGGAACAAAATCACGCTAAATACATTTCTTTTGGTTTAGAAGCCGGCATTTTCTCTGCAGGTCTTAACCGCAAAGAGGTCAGCCAGAAAGTCATCTTCGGCAGCATTCAATCCATCGCACGAGCGCCGGAGGACTTCTTCGAGAATTTTTCTCTGCTGATTATTGATGAATGCCATCGTGTTTCTGCCGAAGGCGAGACTCAGTACTTTCAAGTGATTTCGAAACTGCAGAAGCTCAACCCCGAGTTATGCATTTTAGGGCTGACAGCGACTCCTTACCGTCTGGGACTGGGCTGGATTTATAATTACAATGTGCCTAAAAAAATCCAGCAGACGACGGAAGAACGGTTCTTTAAAAAATGCCTTTATGAGCTTTCGATCCGTTACATGATCAAGAATCAATTCCTAACCCCACCGGTGAAGATTGATTCACCGGTGGCCTGTTATGACTTTTCGAGTTTAAAGCTCAATGGCACCCACTATGTTCAAGCTCAGATCGAAGCTTTGCTGAAAGATCAAAAACGCATAACACCGTTGATTATTAAAAACATCATCGAGATGGCGAAAGACCGTGAAGGTGTCATGATTTTCACAAGCTCCGTCAATCATGCCATTGAAATCATGCAGAGTCTGCCGGCTTACGTTTCTGCGCTGGTGGTGGGCGATACCGACGATAAAGAGCGCGATGAGATTATCGAAGCTTTCAAGCAGAAGAAGCTTAAATACCTTGTCAATGTCTCGGTTCTGACAACCGGCTTTGATGCTCCTCATGTGGACGTGATTGCGATCTTGCGCCCCACGGAGTCCGTCAGCCTTTATCAGCAAATTATCGGCCGCGGTCTTCGCTTAAGCCCTGGCAAATCGGATTGCTTGATTTTAGATTACACCGGTCAGGGACATGACCTCTTTGCACCGGAAATCGATGATGACAAACCCTCCAGCGAGGCCGTGCGGGTTGAGGTGCCATGCCCGTCCTGCGGCGCTATTAATAATTTCTGGGGCCTCGTTGATAACGAAGGGCAAATCACCGAGCACTTTGGCCGAAAATGCCAAGGAGCCTTCGAAGATCCTCACTCGCGCGAAGTCGAGCCCTGTGGCTTTCGTTTCCGCTTCAAGCTCTGCGATCAATGCGGAGAAGAAAACGATATCGCCGCTCGCGCCTGCAACTCCTGCAAGCACATCCTTGTCGATAACGATAAGAAGCTCAAAGAGGCCATGAGCCTCAAAGATGCCCATGTTATGCGAGTGGACTCAATGACCTTTAAAAAGGATCAGGACAAGCGCGGCACGCCACGCCTGGAAGTCCGTTATTACGATGCCGACGCCCAGTCGCTGCGCGAATATTTTTACTTAAATACCGCCGAAGAACGTCGGGCTTTTTATTTTAATTTTATTCGCATGCACAACCGGCTGCCCGAGAAACGTCTGCCGATTCAAAACATTGATGATGTACTCAAAATTCAGCAGCACTTTCGCCTGCCGATGTTCGTGATCGCGCGAAAACAGAAGCACTACTGGAACATCCGCGAAAAGATCTTCGAATAGTCTGGGAACAACCCGTCCTTAGACTGTAATTTATCATTCGCAAATTTCAAAAATTGATTTGAGGCCGCAACGGGCGCCTACTGAAAGAAGCTTATGAGAATCTTCTTTGGCGTTCTTATTTTTCTTTTCTCTTACTCTGCTTTAGCGAGCGAGCCTCATCTCAGAAATTTTGTGACTGACTACTGTACAATGTTCCCGGAAGGCACTCCGCAAAAGCCCGATCTATGGAAACACTGCTGCTTTGAACATGATTTACGTTATTGGTTTGGTGGAGACTCGGCGGATTTGGATTTTGCCGATGAATCTTTGAGACAGTGCGTGAAAGATGTGGCCGGGAACTTCTGGGCGAATCTCATGTATAAGGGCGTGCGTGAGGGCCACAGCTCGCCGGTGAAGAATCAATATCACTGGAGCTGGGGCTGGGATCCTGAACGCATGGACTCCCCTTTGAGCGAGGCCGAAAAGACCCTTATTCGTAAGGATCTTGGCAATCTCGGTTTAGATCCTGCCTACGTTCACGATTTTATCGGTAAATACCATCTCAATTAACGTTTAAGCCTGCCCAGGTGCTTCGTCACGATTTGTTCAGTTTCAAACGCGACATCTTTAGGGGCTGTCACCGTGAGCTCTAAAAACTCCACTTTGGTGACGACGGAGTCTCCGTACCACTTCACGATGTTGTGAAAGGCCATTTCGCGGTCCTCGCGGGTCTCGAACTCGTAGTTGCATACTTCCATAAACTCCTCCTCTAGACAGACCCATATCACCCCTCTTTGGGTTAATATAGTAAAAATAAAATTAACTTCTGTTTAGAGTTTTCATTCTACTATGGGACTAAGAGTTTCTCACCATCTGAGGCTGAGTTGACGAAAACGTATTACTAACGTTTAAGAAATTTTAAATAATCACCCAGGCGGCTTGTGACAACACCATCAAGACCGACGTTTTGCGCGGCCTGCAGCTCCGTCGGCGTTCCCAGCGTCCAGCCATAGAGCAGCTGATGCGGGTACTGATTACGTAATGCTTGGAGAGTTTCGCAATCTGCTTCGGCGAAGTTAAATGCAATCCCTTCATTGTCGAGGTAGCGCGACGGATTCTTCAAAGCCTCCGAAGCCTTGCCGATAATTTTGAGAAAAGTCATCTGACCGAGAGCTTTGTATTTAGGATCTGCTTTGGGATCAAGCCCCTTTGCCATTTTCCACAGCACGTTCTGCGCATCGATATCATTCACATAGATCACGATTCGTTTTGGATCCGCAGTCAATAACTGATCGGCGAGCGCTTTCATATCGCCCGCCTTGATCACTGGTTTTACATCGAGTACGAGCCCCGCTTTCGCATTTTTAGCCATATCTAAAAGTTCTGCGAAGGAGTTGATTTTCTCATACCCCACGGAAGTTCCCTTGTAATGGCAGTTCTTGCGAAGAAAATCCCATGTCGCCTCTTCGATTTTAACTTCTTTAGCTCCGCACGTGGTGACTCGGCCGGTTTGCTCATCGTGATGAATCATGAAAACGCCGTCTTTGGTTTTACGGATGTCGGTTTCAACGTAATCCGCGTTACTGCGGAGGCCGCTTTGCAAAGCCTCGGAGCTGTTTTCGACAAAGCCCTGTTCGTCTCCGCGGTGGGCGACCAGAATCATCTTCTTGGCCGGGGCCGAGATTTTACACTGAGTGACTGGAGTTAACGGCTTTTGCGCAAAAGAGAATGAGAAAAGAAAGCTTGTTAAAATAAAGAGTGGGTATTTAAGCACCTAAAACCTCCAATGTCTTAGATAAAGAATCCCGGGCGATAACTGGTGACCTCACCCCGAGTTGAACGGGGATCTGTCGTTTAGGAAACGAAAGCTCTATCCACTTGAGCTATGAGGTCACACTGTCCCATTTTTAAAATTGCCCAAGGTTCTTGTCAATACCGACTGCGACGGTTACCCTCAAATCACCTTCAGGAGTCCCTGTTTTAACGACATTCGATGGGAGAATGCATGAGCCGTCTGCGTGTAGAGAGTTTTTCATTGTCTTTGGATGGGTATGGAGCGGGTTTACATCAAGACCTCAATAATCCGCTGGGCCTCAATGGTAAAATGGTCCATGAATGGTTTTTCCCAACACTCACGTTTAAAAAAATGATCGGTCAGCCAGGTGGTACGACCGGTGTTGATAACCAATTTGCCTCACGTGGCTTTGACGGCATTGGCGCAAACATCATGGGCCGCAATATGTTCGGTCCCGTGCGCGGACCATGGCAGGACGAAGAGTGGAAAGGCTGGTGGGGACCCAATCCTCCTTACCACTCACCAGTTTTTGTTCTCACCCACCATGCGCGCAGATCGATTGAAATGGAAGGCGGCACTGTCTTCCACTTTGTCACGGATGGAATTGAGTCGGCGCTGAAGCAAGCGCAAAAGGCAGCGGGCGGAAAAGATATTCGATTGAACGGTGGCGTGTCGACGATCCGGCAATACCTCTCTAAGGGCCTCGTCGATTTCATGCACCTCGCAGTTTCTCCGAAGGTACTTGGCTCGGGAGAAAACCTTTTTGCCGGGCTTGACCTTGTGAAGCTGGGCTACTCGGTCAAAGAAAGTGTTCATGGAGAAAATGCGACTCACGTCATCTTTGAAAAGTCCTAATCTTCCGCTTGCGTAATAGAGTTTAAAAACAAAAAAGCCACTGACTTTGAATCAGTGGCTTTTTTACTATGCTCTTTGTCTCTTAATTACAAAAGAACTGCTGACATTGGGATGCCGAGAACCCAGCCGCCCCAGCTTTGTGAAAGAACGCGCGCTGTGAATGGGATGTCAGCGCTTGTTTTCACATCAGGGAAAATCTTTTGGTATTCTTGGATTGGCCAACCGACAGGACGGCCCGCAAGATAGTTGTGATATGGGCGATTCTTACCGTTGATCTGTGCTGTTTGAGTGTACGGAGACTCATCGAACTTGTTCGGCATCAAATCGACTAGGCTATTTGGTGGATTGCTGAAGAAGTTATACAAAGAGATCTGACGGCCTTCGCTGCTCACAACCGCACTGCGAAGAGGCTCTTTGCCTTTGCCCGTCACTGTGTAGCTCAAGTTCGCCGCAGCAATTGTCAAGAGACGATCCGCACCCATCACCGCGCGTGGATCCATTGCAACACCGTAAGCATTCGACTCGCTATTCATTGAACCGCTATCATTCGCACGGGCACGCAATTCTTTCCAAGCAATGATACCGTTTGCTACAGACTTTGTCAGGCTCGTATACGCCGCCATCATCCAAGCATTACCACCCGGACGCAAGTTGAAGAGACCTTCGCTTTGATTGATACCGCGGATGATACTGAAACGTTTTTTCGAAGTTGTGCGATCCGGATTGAATCCCATCACAGAAGCAAGACCCGCATTTTTCGCTAAAGCATCGACGGCTTTAAAGAAGCCATTCAAGTTGTATGCGTTCAAGCTTTCGAGGTTTGACAAAGTCGCATAGGCGTTTGCCAAAGCCACACGGCGCTCAGGTTCACCGATGCGAACATAGCGATCTTGCTGATTTGTGAAATCAGCTGTTCCGTAAAATACTTTGTTATCAAAGTAGATTGGCTTTGCCGCAAAGTTCAACTTTTCAAGACGCTTCGCCATTGTCGCGATGACTTGGATGAGTTCTTTTTCAAGATAGTTATGAAGAGCGTTTTCATTCGGGATATCAGCACCCATGTCGTTCGCTGGAACGACCATGTATTGAATGCCGGCTTCCCATTGCTTGGTTGGTAAGTAAACCATCACACCCGCCGCCATCGCACGAAGAGCTGTCACGCTTTCCAAATGACTGAAGGGACTTGGCTCGATCAAAGGCATTGCACGATTAAAAATCGCACGCATCGCGATGAACGGCGCCATCTGAGCCGCTGCGTACTGAGCATCTGGGCTCAAGTTATTGTAATAAGCATCGTCATTCAAACGCTTCAATAAATCATGGAGCTGAGCAGGTGTCGTGATGCCGGCAAACTTCTCACCGGTTTCCTTACCGTCAGCGAATTTCGGACCGCCGATAATTTCGTTACGAAGATTGCGGAAGCTGTCGCTCAATGCAGACTCTAAACCCACATCGACGTTGGCAGTACCGCGGGCGCCACGGGTTTGCGCTTCTTTCACGGCTTTGTCGAATTCTTCAGAGGTCATCGGCGCGCCTGAATCCGGCGGAGTACCCGCTTGAGTCACCGTCGGTTTTTTGTGAGGGGCTGGAGCTGCTTGAGCCGCGCTCATCAACGAGCTTGAAATCAAAGCGGCTATCATGAAGGCAATCTTCATACTTTCTCTCTTTCCTTGAGTTATATTTCGTTTTCAACCCCACGCAATTTAAAGTAAACTTCATCCATGCGTTTTTTTAAATTTGCACATCAGAACACTTCAGCTAAATCATCAGGACCTGCTGCGCGCTCGTTGAGAATTATTCAAATGGGCTTACTTAAATTACAGCGATCCTCGTATAGAATGTCAAGGGTCTGGCTGGTCATGATTTGCGTGCTCACCGCTCTGGGAGCGATCTCTGCCACCAACTTGAAAGTTCTTCTCTCCATCGATGATCTAGTTGATCCTGACTTCAAGACCTACAATGATCTCCGCCAATTGAACTCTGCGTTTGCCGATAAAAACGATCTCTTTCTTGTGGTATCAGCAAAGGACCGCGAATTAAATCGTTCCGACTTGTGCACCGTTCAGAAGTGGATCGTGAACGAGGTGGACGGCCGCGAACCTTATCGCAAAATGTTCAGCGCCTTCGGTGTCCAACGAACGCTCGAAACCGAAAAGAGCTGGAAGATCGAAAGCGTGCTCAATCCAGAATGCGAAAAACAAAATCCTGTATCGGATATCGCTTCTGAGTTGAAACAACTCCAGACCTCTCCCTGGGGCGCGTCGATCACCTCTAAAGACGCACAGGACATCGCCATTAGTTTTTACCTGAACGATAGTCTAACGCCGTCCCGCTACGGACACTTCGACGTCGCCGCCGTCGGTCAGGTGATGCAAAGTTTTAAAAACGAAGTCACCGACCACATTCCTGATTTACAGGCTCATTTCGCCGGCGTCGCCCTTCATCAGTACTACCTGAAAGAAGGCCTCGATCAGACGACGATCATTAACGCCACCCTTCCCGCGATCGTCCTTGTGCTATTTTGGCTCTTCTTTGGTGACATCCGTCCAGGAATTTTATTCAGTGCCACCATTATCATCGCCAGTGTCATCGTCTATGGCTTGATGGCGGCGCTCAATTGCCCATTGGACATATTGACGAACATCCTGACGTTGATGCTCGTTTTAAGCTCCCTCGAGGACTTTCTTTTTATTCTTCATCACAACTGGTCCCATGAACGCAGCTCTTGGCGGCGCCCGTTCCGCCGACTGCTCATGCCGGGTTTCTTTACCTCGTTTACGACGGCCCTTGGGTTTATCTCTTTGTATGCAGCGGACCTTGCGATTATTCGCCGCTTTGGCGTCTTTGCCGCCATCGCTTCTATTTTAGAATGGGGTTTGGTTTTTGTTTTCTTACCGGCATTACTGAATCGCTTTCCGTACTTCCGCGCATGGTTAGAGCCACACCCTTCAGCACGGCCTGCTTTACGGAAATGGCTTGAGGCCGCAACCCGATACAGAGTTTCCAAACCTATCTGCATCGCTCTTCTTGCTATGTATGCTGTTTCAGCGGTCGGCATTTCGCGCCTGCATGTCAGTGATGCACCGGCAAATATTTTTCCAAAAAATCATATCATCAGCCGCGATCTTGATTTCGTTCAAAAAAGTCGCGGCTGGGAGTCCCAAGTCAGTCTCGTCTTTGATGATTTTTCTATGGAAAATGAAAACCGCGCAGCCCTCGCAAAGCTTCGCGAGGACCCTAATGTCGCAGCCATCGAAAGCCCCTACGACGTTGAGGACTACCTAACCAAACCCCTGAACGAAGAACATGCCTCTTTGGTGCGCCAGTTATGGCGAACCACTCCGGCAGCACGGCGGCTCGTCACCGAAGGTGAAACGGCGCGCGCTTTGGTTTACCTTAAAAAGACCGACACGGCTTCCATTGCTGAACTACGAAACACGACGACAAAGCTCTGCGGCGAGCATTGTCATATTGCCGGCACACTGGTTTCTTATGCCGAGTTCGGCGACAGAGTCCTTTCCACTCTGTTGGAAAGCCTTGCCGTGAGTTTATTCTTGGTCTCTTGCGCGATTGTCTATTTGCTCAAGGCTCGAGGCCATGATCACATCTTTGCTACCTTGGTATCCGCGATGTGGGGACCTTGGATGATGATCTCGGTCTTCTGGCTTTTCCAGTTCCCGGTGACGTATGTGACTTGCACGCTGGCTTCGATTGTCGTGGGCTTGTCAGGAGATAATACGATTCAGTATCTGTTCGCAAGCCCTGCTCGCTCAGGTCTCACGACGGGGGTGCTCAGGCAAGGGGCTGCTTCTGTTCAAGTCAGCACCATGATGATTGTTCTGTCGCTGATCTTTCTCACTTCTTACTTCGCCTCGGTGAAGAGCTTGACCCCGCTTTTCATGCTGGGTTTTCTCTTCACCCTCATCGGCGATTTATGGCTCTTTAAGTTTCTCACCGAGGATTAAGATCGCCTTTTGATTAATGATTGAACTCGTCACGTACTTGCTGAAGAGCCGCATAGTCGACGCTTAGTAACTTACCTGCCTTATCACCGTTCACACGGCCAATGAGATACAAAGGCGAATCCGGCTGTTCTGAAACATCCACGTGCTGAGTGTGCGCAACCTTATCACCTTTATAAGCAAGCTTAATCTCAACCGGCGCGTGCTTTGGATTATCCATCGAGTAAGCAGCAAACGCCTTATGGCACTTAGGACCGTCCGTTGCGCAGTCTTTACCCTCTTTGATGTGGAAGAATACCAAGTTCAAACCGGCATGATATGCAGGATGTTTTTGGTAAATATAGGTCTCACCTAAAGGACGTCCCGCACCTGCAAAGACAACGCGTTTATTAACTTTGACGTCGTCGTTGCTGATTGCGAGGTCATAGTAACCGATACGAGCCACTTCGATATTTCCCATTTTGCCTTGCTCGTGGAAAAAGATCTTCTCGCCTCGCGCATCCCATGTTGGATGCTTGTCAGGATAGTTGCCAAGATAGAAGGTCTTCTTAGTTGCAAAGTTATAAAGATAAATCCCTTGAGTCGTTGTCGTCGGAGCTTCTGTACCCGGCTGAACATAGAACGTCATCCATTTTTGATTCGGAGAAACCCGTGGATGCTGTAAGAAAGTCTTATCAGGCAGGCCGAATGCTGAAGCGTCGAGCTGACCGCGCTTTTTGCCATTGCTATAGAAACTGATCACAGAGCGATAGCCGATCGGATCCCAGTCTTTGGATTTCACGTAGTTTGCAACCGTCTTAGTCAACGCACCGACTTTGTAATCAAGTTCGCAAGCGACGATCTCATCGCCATTTGCTAAGAACGCACCTTTAATGAAAATATCCAACGGTCCGCGGCTGATCTTTGTGCCAAGGTCCTCAGGATTTGTGAGATCTTTCACCAATAAATCCACCGGAGCGCCCCCCAAATCACCAACGACAATAATCTTACGGCCATCTGGCGAAACCACCGGCGATTCAACATCTTTCGTTTTAAGATTGATCAACGTCGTATGGCCGTCTTCGATTTTCATTTCAGAGTACTTCACGCCGGAAGCAGAGTCCTCTTGAGCTGCTGGCTCCCGCTCTTGAACGGTGGTGTCGTTCTTTGCAACTTGGTTGTGAACACAGGCTGTGATACTCAACGCGATGATGGATGCGCCTAGCAATGTGAAGGCGTTTTTCTTAATGGACATAGTAATTCCCCT
Organism: Bdellovibrionales bacterium; assembly: GCA_018266295.1. Classification (NCBI taxonomy): domain Bacteria; kingdom Pseudomonadati; phylum Bdellovibrionota; class Bdellovibrionia; order Bdellovibrionales; species Bdellovibrionales bacterium. The sequence continues at coordinate 174,703 of JAFEAQ010000011.1, forward strand.
TTTAATTTAAACTATAACGACGAAATCCGAAACGCGCCCTCTTTGTCGAGACGATCCAGGATGCTTTGATAGTTCACTTTTTGAAACATTTCACGCAAGCGCTGCATGCGAACTTCGAGTGTGGATTGAAACCCAAGCTCTCCGAAAAGAGTCTGCGTTTCTGTACTCGAAAGCGGCTTCCCAGCAACACCAAAAGCCTCTGAAATCCAGTGGGCCCCTTCCATCGCACGAATAAACTTGCGAGAGAGCTCGAAAATTTGATCGCTGGTTTCTTGGGTCAGACGCTGCTCTTTCGACAGCACAAGCCCCGCGCCGTGGTGCTTTGCCTCGTCACGAAGAATGGTTTGAAAGTCATTCTTAAGATCTTCATCGATGCAATTTTCACGCAATGATGAATAGTGAGCAATCCCAAAACCTTCGAGCAATACTTGAATCACAAAGACGAGACAATCGCGCGTCCCCCACTGAATTGTTTCAGCTAAAATCGGCAGCATCGGGTGAAAGTGCGTTTTCAGTGTCGGCTGAAACCACATGGCATTCATAAAGAAGCGCAAATGGGTCGCCTCTTCCGAAGCCATCAAAGCATAGAATGTTTTTTCTTCAAGAGCCGGAGAGCTCAAGATCATCTTTGCCGCGTAATGATGGCCGGATTTTTCAATAAAATACGAAAGGGACAGATTCAGCTCCGTCAGCCTTAAAAGAATGTCTTCTTGAGCCGTTGGTTTTAGCGCCCGAAAAGCTGAAGACTTCTGCAAACCAAAACGTTCAGCGGCCCAGCAAAGATGTGGCTTTGCTGTTCTATTCGGTGTTGCGCCGCGTGCGCTGAGCATCGGATCCAGAATCTGAATCAGCGGATGCCCTGCCTGCAAGTGCGGCGCCTCTAGTACTTTATCAAGGTCGAACCACTCGTTCATATTTAAAAGTCTCTCCGTCTTCAACCCGCATATTCGGATAAAGTTCCGCCCCAGGCTCTAGGTGAACGCGAGAGCCAATAACAACCCCGGGACTAATATGTGCGTGATAAGAAATCATCGTGTCAGAGCCAATTTGAATTCGCTTCACAAAAAGAAAATAGCGGTCTTTGCTTTTCTTAATAACATGCGCGCTCATGTAAGAACGATTGCCGATAAATGAGCGGTCGCCAATTTCCAAGTGACCGCGATCGACAATCTGACACTCCGGCGTCCAATTGACGGCACGGCCAATTTTAGATCCCCAAAGACGCAACCAAGCACTGTAAGCTCCTGGAAGAATTCTCAGAGCCCGTTCAAAAAATGGAAAGTGTGAATACACGGATTGCAATTGATAGTACAAAAACCAAAGATTGCCATGCTTGGCACGCTTGCCGATGTGATAAGTCCCCTCAGAGTTCTGACCAAAGACAACTCTCAGCAGAACCCAAATCAAAGGCGACAGCAGATAGGAAAAGAAAAAACACAGCGCTAACGCTTCAGAATCCAAAGTGCGCACAAACCAAATGGCTGTCCCGGCAATCAGGGCGGACTGCATCACCGGATAAAAAGCAAAAATAGGTTCTAAGAACTTAGGCGGCGTCATTTAATGAATGGCACCCTGGCAGTCTCGCCGGCTTTCACTTTCATGAAATCTTCGAAAACCTGATCCATCATACGAGCCGTCAAAATGAGGGAGTTCACCATGCACTCTTCAATGGCCGACCAGTCTTCTTTGGTTTTTGCGAAGCGCTCAATCGTCTCTTCAACTTGTTTGGCGTGCACTTCGTCGATGCTTGAGTGTTCTCGGAAGAACGTCATTGCTTTATTCGGAACACCGAGGCCACCGGAAATCATTTCAAGCAGAGGCTGAATATAACCATACGATTGCTCTGCCCAGAAACTATAACCCAGGCGTGCCAGCGGATGGCCGTTACGCGAAACATGATAGAGGTACGCGATCAGAGTTTCGGTCGCGGTCAGTGGCTTTGGTAGGTGGTCTTCATCGGGAACGTCATATCCAAGATTTTTCAAATCATGAAGTGCCATGAGCTCGTGGCCCATTTCATCTTCCGCATGCTTTAAGCAAAACTTAGCGTAGCGCACATCCATTCTCTCAGGACGCGTGGCCACGAGAGCTTGATTGCGGGCATTGTGATATGTGTAGTGATAAGTTTCCAGCAGGTACAAACCATACAGGCGCTTATCGGCAAATCCCGGCTCCATCACTTGCGCAAGATAAGGGCTTGAACCCAGCTTCATAAATTCTTGCGTCAATCGTTCTTTAAGCTGTTTCAGACTCACGGAGAACCTCCAGGGTTTTATCATTTAAAAGTTCGGCAAGACGGTGAACGTAGAAATCGAGGAGATCTTCCTTCGAGGCATATAACAACTGATAGTTTCCTTGCCGCGCCTCAAGCCAGATGGGTGAAGCATCACTCTGAAGACCAAGGCGTTTCATATAAGTAACACGATTTTCGCGGCAGATGCCGACGATGCCATCTGCAAGCTGATTTGCAAACAAGTATTGCGCGGCTTTCACCACGAGTAAGCTTGCGTACAAGGCCATGCGCCCCATTTTGCGGTTTGTGCAAAGGCGGCTGAACTCGTAGCAGTGAGCGTGAGCGTCGGCATGAATGCGGAATTGATCCGACAAAGCGGAAAGCTCAAACGGGGGCGGCGTCGCCCGAACGCAAGCAATGATCTCGCCTTCGTACTCGAGAGCAAAATGCAAAGAGCGTTCATCCAGTTGCAGACTGTGCTCAATTTCTATTTGCGCCGTCTCCGTCAAATAAGGAGCGTCTCGCTTATGCCACTCACGGCGAAACTCAATCATGCGTGAATAGTCTTCTGACTTTGTCGTCATCGGCCCAAGCACTCGAAGTTTGGGAAATGTTTTCAGCCACTTGTCGACGGCTTCATAGGGAAAATTTTGTGCATTCATCTACTAGAAATTATAGAATCTAAATGTTTCTTGTATAGGGTGACTAGACCTTGCACGCTTAAGTCTTAAGCAAATCTAGACCACGGCGAATGAGGCGAAAGAAGTTTACTTTCGCTCCCAAACACGAAGTGCCATTTACCGAATGGCTTGTTCAAAGGCGGTGACGAATTGCACCGAGGTTCCGATACCTTAGACTCTTCTAACGAGCCCAGCGTTTCTGCAGCAGAATCATGGCGCTCTTTGATAGGATCGCTGTCTCGGGATTACCAAATAAAGTCTGATCCGAGTAACTCACGATCCCCGTCCAATTTTCAGGGAAGAGATAAGACGCTAAAACTGTTCCGGTGGCGTACCGTTGTGGACTGCCATTGGACTCAGTAGCCCCCGTGACACGGACGGCGTCCTCTTGATTCCAAGCAAGCGCGCCACCGAAACGCCATGAAGCCGAGTTCCACCCGGCTCCTAAAGAAAGACTGCCGCCATAGCCGGGAGTGAATGTCATGTCATTCGTAGTTTTCGACAATGAACGATGCACTTCGAACGTAGAGTTCAAATCCCAAGCGCGATAGCTCTTTGTTAAAACAGTTCCTGCACCAAACGCCCAGTAACCACGGCCGCGCGCACTGAGACCCGCATCTTCCGTCAGAGATTCTTCGAGCGACTTTCCGGTCGGCACCGTGAGCGTCAGAAAGCCCACACCCTTCGGCCGATAAGGATTGTAATCCCAATCTGGCAAGTATTCGTACGCTCCTTGAACCGCAATGTCGCCAAGGCCCGACGATGTTCCACCTTGCACCCCATCCCGCGTGCGCGTTTGCACTGGCAGAGAGAAGCCGGCTTGAAAACGGTCGTCGATAATATGGGCGCCGTCGATTTTTAAGATTTGCGAAACATCGGAGGTCTCGCGCTTTCGCCAAACGCCGTTGGCCGTGACGTCGGCCGCTACCTGAGACTGTGAGAATGAAGTGGAAAGCTGACCGGCGTCGTCGCCGGTAATGATGGCGGGAATTGAAAACGCCCCGCCACAACACGCCGATGCCAAAACCTTGGCAGGCATTAGCGCTAACAAAAAACTAGTAACGGTATGGCAAAGCAGTTTGTTCAAGGACTGTGGCTCCATTTTTGAGCTTAATTTGAATTTCCCAATCCCCAGGCATCACAAAGTAAACATCTGAAACAAGGTATTGCCCAGGATTCGTCTTTTCTACTTTCACGGGCGCTGAACCATGGCCCATGCTTGGCATCCACAATACAACCTCAAGATCGTTTTGCAAGTCAATGAACTGACTACGATCGGCAGGATTATAAAACTCCAAATAGAAAGAGCCCTTTGCCTCTTTGCTTGGCTTTTTATCCCAGATCAAATCAATGCAAACATTGGATTGCGCGAGATAGGCCCTGCAAGTGCCGTTTTCTTCGACAGCGGGATTGCGCTGAGGATCTTCATAGTTTGGTTTTGCACAAGACGCGAGCAGGATCATCGAACTTGCAACTAGCAAATAAATTAGACTTCGAAGTGCTTTCATGGGATGAATTCTTAACAAAATAGGTTAGTTTTTACTAATAAAATCAACCCCAACGAAAAAATTGGAGCTACCCATGTTGAAGTCTTTACTTGTTTCCGCAGCCCTGATGCTCAGCCTTCCAGCTCTTGCTGACGACCACGGCCACACTCACACTCCGAACGTGTGCTCTGCTAAAAACCCTGATGTTTGCGCTCACTTAGGCCTCTACGGCGCCTTGAAATCCTCTGTCGCCAACCAGTTCATCGTGGATATCATGACACCAAATGCAGCTCCTTTTCAAAACCTGAAAGTGGTTCTTTGGATGCCTGATATGGGCCATGGCTCTTCGCCTGTGACAATGCAGGACATCGGCAACAATCATTACCTTGTGACAGATGCTTGGTTCATCATGCCAGGTCAATGGACTGTGAAATTGAACTTTGATTTTGGTGGCGAGAACTTGGATATCGAGATTCCGTTGGAGATCGCGGAGTAGGTGCTGGCTGTCGCTAGCGTTCCTGCATCCTGACAACGATGGAAAGGTTCTGTCACAGAGCCTTTCCATCTTCTTTAGATCTTTTCTTCTTCGGTTCTTCGCTGAGTGTGTACATCAACAAGTCTAAACTTGTTGAATGCGTCTGTCGGATCTTTCTATTAAAAATTCTGTGTTCGCTTGGATGCTGTTTCTTGCATTCATCGTGTTTGGTTTGATCTCGTTTGAGCGAATGGGGATCAGCCAATTGCCAGATGTCGACTTTCCAGTTGTAAACGTTGCCCTGACTCTTCAAGGAGCAGCTCCTGAGATTATGGAGACCACTGTTGTCGATCCGGTGGAGGACTCTCTTTCAAGCGTTGAAGGCGTGACGCGAATCACTTCGGTTAGCAAAACCGGGATCGCCAATATCACGATTGAGTTTGAACTGGATCGCAACATCGATGCTGCCCTTCAGGAAGTCCAAACCAAAGTGGCGCAAGCGCAAAGACTTTTACCTGACAATGTCGATCCCCCCGTCATTACAAAAACCAATCCCGATGACCAACCCATTATCTGGCTCGCACTGACCTACGAAAAAAATGACCCCTATTTCATGATGAGTTACGCGAAGGACTATCTGAAGGATCGTTTTACTTTGGTGCCCGGTGTGGGCGACATCGTCCTCGGAGGATACACGGATCCCGCGCTGCGCGTTTGGGTGAAACCCAGTGCGCTGACTCGTTATCATATTTCAGTGAACGACGTTCTGTCGACGATTACCAATCAGCATGCCGAGGTTCCCGGCGGGTTCGTGCAGACTCCGCAAAAAGCTTTCAATGTGCGCACCTTGGGCGAAGCCAAAACTGTGCCGGAGTTTAATCAGCTTGTGATCTCGAGCCGCACTGGGCTTATCACGCAGGATCCAACCAATATTATTCGTATCGGCCAAGTCGCACGGGTGGAGGAAAATCTCGCCGAGGTCTATCGCATTTCGCGCTTCGATGGCGTGCAGGCGCTGGGGCTTGGAATTAAAAAGCAATTGGGCTCAAATGCTGTTGCCGTCGCAAGTGCTGTGAAAGAGCAGATGAAGGCCATTCAAGGTCAACTCCCGCCGGGAATGAAAATCCACGTGAACTTCGATTCCAGCCGCTTTATTGAACAAGCTGTGCATGAGCTTGTGAAGCATTTGTTACTGGCGGTGCTGCTCACCTCTTTTGTGTGCTGGGTTTTCCTTGGCAGTTGGACCGCAACGATGAATGTTCTGTTAGCGATTCCGACTTCGATCATGGGGGCCTTTGTCGGTTTGTACTTTGCAGGGTTCACACTCAACACTTTCACGCTGTTGGGACTGACTTTGGCGATCGGTATCGTCGTCGATGATGCCATCATGGTGCTAGAGAATATTTTCCGCTACAACGAAAAAGGCATGGGGCGGATTGAGTCCGCAATCATCGGTGCGCGCGAAATCACCTTTGCGGCCATCGCCGCGACCGCCGCCATTATTGCAATCTTCCTACCCGTGGCATTCATGAAGGGCGTGATTGGTAAATTTTTTCTCCAGTATGGTATTACCATTTCACTTGCAGTCGTACTCTCACTGCTTGAATCCCTGACAATTACACCGATGCGTTGTTCAACGTTCGTCCATCAGGGCGAAAGGTCGACGGCTCTTGGCCGCGGCTTTGAAAAAATGATGGAGCATGGAAAAGTTTGGTACGGAAAGAGCCTGAACTTTGCCTTGAATCATCGCTGGTCAATCATGATGGCGTCACTCGTTTTTGTTGTCGCTTCTTTTTACTCGATTCGTTTTTTAAACAAAGAAATGACTCCCGCTCAGGATCAGAGCTTGTTTATTATGCGCTTGATGACTCCTACGGGCTCGTCGCTGGAGTTTACCAATACCCGCGCGGCCCAAGTTGAACGATGGCTCCAAGGCCGCAAAGAAATCGCTCACGTCTATGTTGCCGTTGGCGGAACCGGCTCTTCCGGCGGCAGTGATACCAACACCGGCTTTATGTTTGTAACGATGAAAGACAAAGGAGAACGCGGCATGGACCCCGCCAGCGGCAAAGAGCTCTCGCAGCAAGACTTTATGGGAATCGCACGCAAAGAACTCGCAAAAATTCCCGACTTAAAAGTTTTTATGCTCGATCTGTCGTCCCGTGGATTTTCCACAGGCCGCGGGTATCCGATTGAATTTGTGCTTCAAGGCCCCGACTGGGACAAACTTGCTGAGCTCAATGAGTGGATGAAAAAGTCCATGGCGGACTCAAAGCTCATGGTGGATATCGACTCTGATTATCTCGAAGGGATGCCTGAAATTCAGATCGTCCCTAACCGCGTGATGGCAGCTCTGCATGGAGTTAACATCGAAGCCATCGGAAATACTGTCAATGCCCTGATCGGTGGCGTGAAAAACGGTCAATACACCAAAAACGGTCATCGCTATGATATCTATGTTCAGCTCGAAAAAGAAAAAAATCCGCGTGACGAAATCAACCGCCTGCTCATTGGAAACGATCGCAATAATCTAATTCCAATTTCTCGCGTGACCAGCATTCAGCAAAAACCTAGCCTGCAACAGATCTCGCGGGCGAATCGGCAGCGGGCTATTACCATCTATGCTAACTTGGCCCCAGGTGCTTCTCAACAAGCGGCCTTAGATTTCATTCGGCAGAAGTCCCGCGAACTGCCGCCGACTTATTTCATCGAGCAAACCGGGGCCGCAAAGACCTTTCAAGAATCTTTTCAGAGCTTGATTCTTGCCTTCGGCCTTGGCCTTTTCGTGGCCTATATGGTTTTGGCAAGTCAGTTCAACTCATTCTTGGATCCGGTTACTATTTTAATGGCACTGCCATTTAGTTTTAGCGGAGCGTTCTTTGCGCTCTTATTAACCGGCCAATCTATTAACATGTATTCGATGATCGGCTTGTTACTTCTTATGGGGATTGTGAAAAAGAACTCGATCTTGTTGATTGATTTTACCAACGCTGTTCGAGACCGCGATAAGAAAAACGCTCGTGATGCTCTCTTGGAGGCCTGCCCGATTCGTTTGCGACCTATCATCATGACGTCTTTTGCCACAATCGCCGCTGCCGTCCCGTCAGCAGTCAGCACCGGAGCCGGCTCCGAAACTTTCCGACCTATGGCCGTCACATTGATCGGCGGGGTGTTTGTTTCGACATTGTTAACTCTTTATATTGTGCCAATTACGTACTCTCTCTTTGATCGTTTCCGTAAAACCGGCCATCGCAAGGAAGAAGTGAAAGAAGCGTTTGATCATGTGGGTCAAACAGCCCTTGAAAGATAAAATAACTAGAGTTAAAAATGAGATATGAAAACACACGTAGTTATTATTTTACTAGCGGCTCTTTTTACTTTGTCTTGTGCCAGCACAACAGAAGAAGGCGCAACGGGTGTCACCCGCAAGCAGTATTTAGCCGGTGTCTCTTCAGAGCAAATTCTTGCTGAATCCGAGAAGGGTTATGAACAGACCAAAGCAGAGGCTCAGAAAAAGGGCACTCTTGATAAAAATCCTTCGCAAGTGGCTCGCGTCACGGCGATTGCAAAAAAGCTCATTCCGTTCACGCCGATTTTTCGCAAAGACGCTCTAAGCTGGAAATGGGAAGTCCACGTGATTACAAGCCCTGAGCTCAATGCGTACTGCATGCCTGGCGGAAAAATGATTTTCTACTCCGGTATCATTGAAAAACTGCAGCTCACAGATGGCGAAATCGCAGCGATCATGGGACATGAAATGTCTCACGCCTTGCGTGAACACGGCCGCGAGCGCATGGCGGAGGCTATTGCCGGCCAAGTCGGCAGCCAGGCTGTGGTGATGGGGCTTGTTTTGGGTGGAGTGATTGACCAAAAATACGCAGGCGTGGCTTCTGTCGGAGCTGCCGCCATCACTCAGGTGGTTATCTCACTTCCGCATAGCCGGACTCAGGAGTCTGAAGCTGATACAATGGGTGTCGAATTGATGGCTCGCGCCGGATATGATCCACGAGAAGCCTTGAACCTCTGGAAAAAGATGGGGGCTCAAGGTGGGTCAAAGCCACCTGAGATTTTGAGTACGCATCCTGCGGACAGCACCCGTCTCGAGCATATCGCCTCCCTGCTGCCTAAAGTTATGCCACTCTATGAAGCAGCTAAGGGAAAATAGCTAAAAATTCGACAATGGCCCTCGCGGCCCCACTGTCAAACTAGTGGGCTTTTTCGAGGGCATGCAAAAATCATCGACAAGTTTTTTTTCACTTCCCCTCTGGAATCTTGAATTTCCCCCATGGTAAACTGAGTTTATCAAGTGGGACGTCGTAGCTGAAATTAACGTGTAATGGGGGATACTATGAAACGGATTTTTGCAGTTCTACTTGCTAGCTTATTTGTAACAAGCATCGCAAAGGCACAAAGCCTCGGAGCTCTGAAAGAGCTCTACAAAAAAGACTCTCCGCTTGCTTACCAAGAAATGCCTGAAAAACAAGTCGTCGAGCCCGGCACAACGGATTTGACTCCAGCTGAAGAACAGCTCGCTGAAATGAAAGCCAAAGAGCTCGAAGAAAAGAAGGCCCAGGAAGAGCGTATTTATTTAGACACCGACTATCAGTTCTTCCAGGCTCTGAATATCACTCTTGACGAAGATGAGCTCGACCAAGCCTACAAAGCGAAGCTCGCTGCTGAGAACTTGGAAAAGCTTAAAAACACGGATGCGACGGTTAAGTCCGAGCTGAAAACCGCACCTGGTCTGCTGACTCGCAAAGAGGGCGCCGTGATGGATGAAAAACGTGTTTTGATCTTAAAGAAAATTGCCGTCAACGGTCAGTATGTGCGGGCCTGCATCCTGCAGCATAAAAAGCCTGAGGTTGAGTTCAAAGGCACTTCAATGACATTGGCGTGGGAGGTTGACCCTACCGGCAAGGTGGTCAATTCTCAGATGAAAGCAACGGACGTCGAAAACAAAGAAATCCAAGCCTGCGTTTTAAAAGCATTGGCTGACTGGAACTTCGGAGACGCGATGAAGGCCCAAACGAAGAACTCGCACATCGAGTACACATACCGCTTCGTCAACGCCACCAAAGAAGCAGCCAACAAACCAGCAACCGCAACGACAGCAAGCACCGCGAACTAACCCACAAAACCTCGAGCCCGCGAGTGAGGCCCCGGGGCCCTCATTTAAGGGCTCCCACCTTCACGTCAGTACTGACTCAGGAACGCACCTCACTTGGCTAGCTCCGCCGGCCTTCCTCCGTCCATGAGACCCCAAGGGCAGCGCAGCTCATCGAGGCCTACAGCCTCGCCTTACGACTCTCATTGAACCTTTTCCGGATCAGATCGAATAAATAGCAATCAACGTCTTTGAAGTACGACACTTCGGTAAGCGTGCAAGTCTTAGCATGAGGTAACGGCCCCCTCTGAATAAGGTCAACCTATAAGTTTACCTTATTCAGAGGGAGGCACTGAAAACATATAAACTTACTTATTCCGTCACTTCCGTAGGGGCTTTGGTTTATTATTCGTGTGTTTTGATTTCTTCTCGGAAATCTCTTCCCCAGGATAAAATCCTTGTAAAGGGGCGAAGGTCAAAAAGGCCTTTTAAAGATTTATCTTTGAGCTTTGAAAGAAGGCTTACAAGCAAAGAAGTAACAGTTCTGATAAATGCTAAATAAGCTTTTCGAGTTGGAAGTTTAATGAGCATATGAATATGTGACCAATAGCGCATGCCTATGCTCGGATCGGTTTGGCCTCAGGAATAAAAAAAACGGCGGGAGTTTCCTCTCGCCGTTTTCATTTTTTAATATAATCAGAATCCTAGTCTTCGTCTGACAACTCGTCGTCGCCAACGATGCCGAGGTTGTATTTCTCGATGCGGTAGCGCATTGAGCGGAAAGAGATATGGAGCAGCTTCGCTGCACGCTTCTTTACGCCGCCGGCCGCGTGGATCGCCTTTACCAGCAATTCCTTCTCGATTTGGCCCATGACTTTATCGAGATCTACACCGTCGTCGCCGATTTCGATTTCATTTGATGACGCCATCTTACGACCCGAGCTCGTGTTCACCATCGGTGGCAAGCTTTCAGGTAGGATCATCGCCCCACCTTCCAAAGCCACTGTGCGCTCAATCAAATTCTCGAGCTCACGCACGTTCCCTGGATAATCGTATTTTTTCAAAATATCCATCGCTTCTGTCGAGATACCGCCGATGTTCTTATTCAAACGCTCGTTGTATTTCTTTAAGAAGTGACCTGCCAAAAGCGGGATATCGTCGCGGCGCTCACGCAAGCTTGGAGTTTTGATATTGATAACATTTAAGCGATAGAACAAATCTTGACGGAAAGTGCCCTTCTGAACCATTTCCTCGAGATTTCTATTGGTTGCAGCGATGATACGAACTTCTACTTTCATATCTTCCGTGGCACCCACACGACGGATCACACGCTCTTGAATCGCGCGGAGGAGCTTTACCTGAATCGTGAGCGGCAATTCACCGACCTCATCCAGGAACAAAGTTCCAGAATCCGCCACCTCAAAGAGACCCGCTTTATCAGTCACCGCCCCGGTGAAGGAACCTTTTTTATGACCGAACATCTCAGATTCCATCAAGTTCTCAGGAATCGCACCGCAGTTGATTGTCACAAACGGCTTGTCTTTCAGTGGACCGTTGTAGTGAATCGCTTTCGCCACAACCTCTTTACCCGTACCAGATTCCCCAGTCACAAGAACGTTGGTTGGCGTTTGCGACACGCGCTTTACCATATCGAAAATGGAATGCATGGCCTGAGAGTTACCGACCATGTTCTGAAAGCTGTATTCTTTAACGAGTTCCTTTTTAAGAGATCTATTCTCAACTTCGAGATTGCGTGAGCGAAGAGCATTTTGAATGTTCAAACGAACTTCGTCGATCTTGAAAGGCTTCGTAATATAGTCATACGCGCCCATCTTCATCGCTTCAACCGCAGTCTCTGTCGTACCGAAAGCAGTGATCATCATGAACACGATTTCTGGAGCCGTTTCTTTCACGTGCTTCAAAAGCTCGATCCCTGTGACATGCGGCATTTGCAAGTCCGAGATAATCATATCAAAGCTTTTCTTCGCGAGAAGATCTTTCGCTTTCTGGCCATCCTCAGCAAGAGTTACTTCATAACCCTCTTTTTTGAGCATGATCTCAAGAAACTCGCGGATTGATTCTTCATCGTCTACTACCAAGATACGGGATTTCATGAATACTCCTAATAAAACTATTCTCACGTGTGATCGCAAGAATTTCAAAATCTTTTATTCGATCTAAACACTTACTGCAGGAAAAAGCAGAGTGAAAGTCGTCCCCACTCCCTGCTCGCTCTCGACGAAGATCTGTGCTCCGTGCCCCTCAAGAATCTTGTGAGTCACAGCCAGACCAAGGCCCGTGCCTTTGCTCTTCGTCGTATGGAAAGGCTCAAACATGCGGCGACGAGTGGACTCACTCATACCGCAGCCGGAGTCTTTCAAAACCACTTTCCAGAATTTACCTTCGTACTTCACAGTGACTTCAAAACGCGCCACCGGCACGCTGTCCATCGCTTGGTACGCATTGATGATGATATTTAAGAAAGCCTGTTTAAGTTTATCCCGGCGGCCAAGGATCACGGCCTTCTCAGGAATCTCAATCTTCGTTACGACATCCTGGCGAATCGCCTTGTTTGTCTGCATATTATCCATGACTTCTTTCGTGAGGCTGACGAGATCCACCGGGTCTGTCGGCGGCTCTTCTGGGCGAGAGTAATCAAGGAATTCCGTAATAAGATTATTTAAACGGTCAATCTCACGAAGGATGATCTTCATGAGCTTTTTATCGTCATCGTTTGACGTCGTCTGCGACAAGAGTTCGACACTGCCGCTGATCCCCGCCAGCGGATTACGGATCTCATGCGCGATGCCCGCGGCCAAGCCACCAATCGCCGCCATTTTTTCATTCTGGCGAACCGAGTATTCGAGTTGCTTTACCCGCGTCAAATCCTCGATCTGAGCGATATAAAGATCGCCTTCAATCACCGGACTGAACACCGATGATACACTCACCTGAAGGATCTTGGTTTCTTCAGAGTTTTTCCAATAGATATCTTTCTTGTCAGTCACAGACGTCGGAAACTCCGGCAGAAATTCAAAGATATTCGTATCTTTCAAAGTACGGCCCGCGAATATCTTTTGCGCAGACAAATTGTCCTGCAAAACCACACCCTGACGGTTAAATGTCAGCAAGCCCGACGGCATATGACCGACGATAGCTTTATTGAGTTCTTGGATCTCGCGCAAAGTAAGACCCGTCTTCGTGAGCTCAACCCCCATGAACTGCAACTGCTCACTCAAATAGCCCGAAAGACCCGCCACCGAGAAGAAGGCGATGTTATTAAGTGCTAGCAAGAACACGTAGTTCATGGCTTTCATTTCAGGGCCAAAAAGACTCGCGAGCGTAAAGAAGATACTGCTAAAGAGTGCCATTGCCAAAGCACCGCGAGATTGAAACACCAAACCGGCAAGCAGAATATTCACCAAGTGCAAAAACAGAAAGAGCGACTGATTCAGACCGCTAAATGTGATCAGCAAAGATAGAAACAACGAATCGAGAATAAAGCCGGTAAAATACAACCAGCGACGCTCCGCCAGTTTGTCGAGGTAATGCACATAGAAAACATGGAGCCCAAGAGCCAAACAGATAATCGCATAAAATGGTGCAACCAAAGACCAATTGATAAAGCTTTTCTGCAAAAGGAATGAAACCTGGCTGACCGCGAGAATCAACAGATAAAGACTGATCCGCGAAAACGCGACGATCAGCCTTTGATTGTAGTTTCTTTGCGAGCCAACGGCAGCAATCATGAATTCCTATCCTGCTCCAACGATGTCGCCCATATTGAAGATTGGGAGATACATCGCAATAACGAGAACTGCGATAATGCCCCCGAGGAACACCATCATCAGCGGTTCAATCAATGAGGTCATAGCCTTCACAGATGTCTCAACTTCATCTTCATAGAAGTCCGCGATCTTACCGAGCATCACGTCCATGGTACCGGACTGCTCACCGATCGCGATCATTTGCACAACCATCTCAGGAATGACCTTCTCTTTTGCCAACGGCGCCGAGAAGCTGCGACCTTGAACAACAGAGTCTTTACTTTTAATCAAGATTCCTTCGATCACACCGTTACCCGAGGTCCGCGCGGCGATCTCAATCGCATCGATCAAACCAACACCCGAAGACAAGAGCGTTGAAAGTGTGCGGCTCAAACGCGCAATCGCGGATTTCAAAGCCACTTCGCCGACCACCGGAACTTTCAAAACAAAAGCGTCAAAGTTCTGTTTTCCCTCTGGAGTGTCGAGGTAGTACATGATCGCATACGGAATTGCGATCGCAGAGCCAATATACATGTACCACTTCTGCACGAGTGAATTACTTAAGTTTACTACCATCTGAGTCAGCGCCGGCGGCGCCTTCCCTGCAGAGCTATAGAACTCATTAAACTTTGGAATAATGAAAACCAAGATACCGGAGATCACGATACCGGCAACAACGAGGATCACGGCAGGATAAACCATCGCCCCCTTCACTTGGCCTTTAATTTTCTCGGACTTCTCCATGTAAATCGCCAAACGATTCAAAATGGAATCCAGAATACCGGCCTCTTCGCCGGCTTGGATCATATTCACATACAGCTTATCAAATACACCTTGAGTCCCCGCCATGGCATCCGCAAGACGTTTCCCGTTTTCAATCGAAGACTTTACTTTACTCGAGGCATCCCGCAAAAGGCCCGGACGCAAACCTTCTGAAAGAATTTTCAATGCATCCACAACCGGAATACCGGCATTAATCAATGTCGAAAACTGACGAGTAAAAATCTGCAGATCTTTGGTTTTTACTTTCGGCGCAAATAAACCGCCACCGCTCTTTTTCACACCAGGGCGAGCTCCGCCGCCATTGCGAGCAATGCGGAGTGGAATCAACTGCTGAGCGCGAAGGCGCACACGCGCCTCGTTCTCGTTGGCGGCTTCTAGCTCACCGTTGAGAGTCTGCCCGGCCATATTTTTGGCGGTATAAGAATAACGAGCCATTCTAGATGCCTACCTTTTTTAAAAGTTGGTCGAGACCATCCGGATCGTGAGTTACCAAAAAAGCCTGCTTCATGTCGATACGACGGCGTATTAATAATTGTAAAATGGATTGATTAAGACTGAGAACACCGCTGTTTTCCTGATGAGTGTGCAGAAGGTTTTCAACCGGCGAGAGCTTTCCTTGGCTCAGTGCGGATTTCACTTCAGGAGTATTCAGCATCATCTCGTAGCCGAGAATCGTTTCTTCAGCCAAAGAGGTCATAGGATGCTGAGATATTGCGAGTTTCAAATGATCGGCAAAACGCCAGAGAGAGTGAGGATTCGGAGTCTGAGACAGGAGCTCAAGACATTTATGATAAGCACCCATGAGCGTGCTGGAAGCAATGGTCATCACAACCATTTTACCTTCATCACAAAGATCCATCGCTTGCGCGAGAATTTTTGCCGTCACTGTTTCATGAAGTACAACCACATCCGCACCTGAGAAAAAACCCGTCTCAGCAGCGTCGCTGACGGACGTGCTTTGATAAACGAATGTGGCCTTCTCTTCAGGAATGCCGGGGAAGGCCTGCTTCGAGAAGATCGCACCATGGAATGCATGATCTTTATTCAAACGGAACAAAGTCTGCGCCAAAGTATTGGTTTTAAACGGATGCACCGGGCCCGCGAGTAAAATCAAACCTTGGCGGCGGCTGATAGTTTCCAAAAAAACCGCCGGCAGACTGAGTTCAGTTTCAAAAACATTAATAGGTTCAAAACAAAAGTGCGCTTTAAAACAGTCATGGCTCTGAAAAATACTGTAGGAAGTGCGCACACCATCTGACATCTGAGCACAGCCCTCAAGCGCGCCTTCACGCTCTAAGCGTGCCATCTGCTCTGTTTTCAACAGCGCTTTAAGGACCTGATTCCACTCACTCAGCAAGACCGGAGAATCTCCGAGACTGACCCAGCTTTGCTGCACGCGGCACTTGGCCTCGCTGCCCAAAACCAACAGGAGCTCTTGCGATTTGCGTTTTCTTGCTTCCGCAAAGTAGTTCATAGCGGCCATTAGACGTCCTTCACAGATGAATTTAAGACTTCTTCAATCGTGGTCACACCACGTTTAAGTTTTAGCAAAGCACTACGGCGAAGTGTGCGCATCCCCTGTTCACGCGCCAAGAAACGCAATTGACCGGCAGAAGCACCTTTCAAGATGGCTTCTTTTAATTTTTCGGTCATCGGCATAAGCTCGTAAATCGCCGCACGGCCTTTGATTCCAGAGCCATTGCAAGTCGCACAACCGCGGCCTTTAAACAACTGATACTCTGGAACTTCATCTGGATGAATACCAAGGTTCACCAACGTCTGTGGCGGGACCTCGATCGGAGCTTTACAGTTCTCACAAATCTTACCGACAAGGCGCTGAGCTACGATCAAGTTCACCGTGGCGGTAATAATGTACGGGGCCACACCCATCTCTGTCAGACGAACAATCGTCGCCGGCGCATCATTGGTATGCAGCGTACTCACAACTAAGTGACCTGTTGAAGCCGCTTTAAAACCGATCTCTGCGGTCTCAAGGTCACGCATCTCACCCACCATGACGATGTCCGGATCCTGACGAAGGAAGGACTTCAGCGCATTGGCAAAAGTCAGATCGATATCCGGATTCATCTGCACCTGATTAATTCCCTCCAAGTTAAACTCGACAGGATCCTCGGCAGTACTGATGTTTACATCCGGTTTATTTAATTCATACAACGCAGAATAAATAGTCGTCGTCTTACCGGATCCCGTTGGACCGGTGATCAAAACCATCCCTTGCGGAAGATTGATCATATGCTTAAAGAGCTTCAGATCGTCTTCTTCGAAACCGAGCTTCGTCATATCAAGCTGCAAGTTTGATTTATCCAAAAGACGTAAAACGACTTTTTCACCAAAGAGAGTCGGCAGAACGCTTACGCGGAAATCCATCTCTTTACCTTTATTGGTGCGGATTTTCAAACGACCATCCTGAGGACGGCGTTTCTCTGCAATATCAAGCTTCGACATAATTTTTACACGCGAAGCAATAGCCGCCGCGGAACCAGAAGGAGGTGCCGTTGCTTCAATCAAACCACCATCGATACGGAAGCGCACACGATAGCGTTTTTCATAAGGTTCAAAGTGAATATCAGATACACGACGTTTGATCGCATCGGCTAAGATCGCATTCACGAATTTGATAATCGGCGCATCAGTGTCACCGCCGCCGCTTTCGTCGATGATTTCCACATTCGCGGCACCAATGCCGGCGTCTTCTTCCTGACTCATCTGATTCAGCGCCTTGGAGCTGATCAAACCGCCATAGTTTTTATCGATAGCTGCCGCGATGGCCACTTCAGTACCAACGACTGCTTGAATGCGGTGACGAGAGATGAAACGTAAATCTTCTTTAACAACAATATTCGACGGATCGGCGAAGGCCACAACCAACGTGTTGCCGGCTTTCTGGATCGGGATCAAAGTATGTTTATCACAAATCTCACGCGGAACCAGACTCACAACACTTGCGTCGATTTCAAAAGTATTCACCTCAACACCCGGCACTTGATAATACTTTTCCAGCGCGCGAAGTATTTGATTATCTTTTAGAAAACCGAGACTGATAATGATCTGACTCAGGCGGGCTCCGCCTGATTTCTTTTGTTCTTCGTGAGCCTGATTCAACTGATCCGGTCTTAAAAGGCCCTGCTTTACTAGAATCTCACCAATCTTAAGTGACGACATGGAAACATTCTAGCGTGGGGTGACATTTTTTGTAACTAGACGGAAGATGAGTTTTTTAACCCCTGCAAATTGTCACTGAAGCTCTCGAGATAATCTTCATGCGTGATATATTCGCTCGGAAACTGTTTCATCAGAATTTCCGCATCAATCCTAGCCTGGACCTCAAGCCCAGAGAGGATTTTAAGATCGGCTCGCTCGGCCTCTTCCAACAAACGGTTATGGGATGTGCATTCCGAGATGTCGACGACGACTCCGCCGGTTTTCATAAAATTAAAATAAGAAAGATCGCCGAGCACAGTACTATCGTCCTGAAGCACTAGCGTATTTAACATCAAAGACCCCGGCTCTTCCTGCACCGTCAGAGTGTGTGCCGGGACCGCATCGATCTTCACACCAAACAAATAACGGCGTAAAAGCTCCACCTCTTGCTGAAGCTTATCTGAATCTTCGTCTACTAAACTGATATGCGAAAATCCCAAGTGAGCCATCACCGCCGCTGCAACACGACCCATATGATTTGCCCCGATGACATAGGAATTCAAACTGATATCCAGGTCACGAAAGCGCGAGATTATAAAACCGCGCAAAGTTTCATAAGTATACAATCGCGGCCACCACTGCCCATTTTCAAGCACCAAAGAATCCGCGGTCTCAAGCCAGCGCACTGCCGTCGGCAAATGCGGAAAATGTTCCAGCACCACCGGAGATTCCTCCGGCGCCACTCGAAGCATGAGCGCGCCTTCTTGTACGTACGGAAGCCAGGTTTTCAGATCCGTCAAAGAGCGATCTTTCAACGCCACACACTCCGCATGCCAATGGCGGTTCTTGAAATACAAATTCATGTGCCGGCCCGACAGTGACAACTGATCACCGATCTCCAGGATCTTCCCCGTGGGCTTAGCGTCGGCCATTGAAGAAATCCTTTGCCTCTTGGATGTCGCTACGGATTTGACCTAAGAGTTCTTGAATGCCCGAGAATTTCCTTTCATCGCGCAAGAACTGCAGCAGATCCACTTGAATCTCTTGGCCGTAAATATCTTCGTCAAAATCAAACAAGTGAGTTTCCGTCTTAATCGGCGGATCTTTTTCGCCGTGAAAGGTCGGATTAAAACCGATATTGGTAATCGATTGATAAGTTTTATTTCGGTAATGAGTCTGCGTAATATAAACGCCGCGACGAGGAACAAAATCCACCGTCGGAGTCACATTCGCCGTCGGTACACCGATCGTGCGACCACGGGCATCACCATGATGAACGATCCCCCGCACATAGTAATTGCGCCCCAGAAATGCATGCACCTTTTGCAAGTCGCCGAGTTTAAGCTCATCACGAATTTTTGATGAAGACACAATCAGTCCGTCTTCTTCGTGCGCGCTGACGACAACGAGCTTAATCCCTTTTTCCTGGCAAATCTTTTCAAGGAACGCGATATCACCCTGGCGATTGGCACCGAAAGAAAAATCATAGCCCACAACCAGGGTTTTTACTTTGAGCTTATCGATTAGATAAAATTGCACAAAATCCGAGGCCGAAAGTTTGGCAAAATTGCGAGTGAATTCCTGCTCAACCATATGGGTGATCCCCAGATGATCAAGCTGGTCGCGCTGATCGCGCTGGTCAAAAAGGCGCTGAATTTTGCGCTCAGGATAAAGAATCGTCACCGGATGCGGGTAAAAAGTAAAGACCGTGATCGGAAGGCCTAAAGCCTTCCCCTCTTGGACCGCACGACGTAATAGCTTCTGATGGCCAAGATGAACCCCATCAAAGTTCCCAATGCTCACTACAGAGGCGCTCCAGTCTTGCGGAAGCTCCTCAACACCCTGAAAAATCTGCATAGGAGGATAATACCTCATAAGCTCCTTTAATTCTTGAATTTTTAGCAGAATTTGCTATGTTGCATCGCGTGAAACCAAGCCCCTATTTCAGTCGCATTCAAACCCTTTCGAAGCTCGTTCTGCGTCGCCGAGGTTTTTGGCTCCGCACCCTGCTTTGCTGGGTGATCGGCATCATGGCTCTGTCGAGCGATGAGGGGAACTCCTATGACCAACGCTTCAATTTGCGGGGTGATCAACCGGCGTCTTCGCAAATCGTTCTGATCACCATCAAACAATCTGATTTTGCCTCAATCTACGAGAAGCGCACGAACTCCATTCAAAACGTCGCGGAACTCACCGACATCACCGACAGCTTCTTCTGGAATAAAGAGATCTGGACCGGCTTGCTTAAAAAAATTCTAGAACAAGACCCACAATCCGTCGGTGTAACGCTGTATTTCGGTATCAACGTCGGCGGCGTCAGCCTCAATCGCGCCGAAGAAAAAATCTTTAAAGACCCTCGTATCGTCTGGTCAACAAGCACGAATAATTTTGAGCGCCTGTATGAGCCGCTCTTTACCAACGACAAACACGACAACATCGCGACCAATGATCTTCGCCGTGATGAAGACGGCGTTATTCGCCACATCTTCGCTCAGAGTGATGTGATTCCGCACTTGGTGGAAAAGATCACTCACAAAAAATTCCCGTCAACTCGCACCGGAGTCACTATCAACTACCGCGGGTCGTCCCGTGTGTTTACTCAGTACTCGCTCGCGGAAGTTCTCAACGAAGAAATCCCCGAGAATGCCTTCAAAAATAAAATCATCCTGATCGGTGCCGAAACCAACTCGGGACCTCAGTATCTGACTCCGGTGGGTTCACTTTCACGGACAGAGACGCTGGCACATATTACCGATGACCTTCTTGGCAACAAGTGGATCATCCAATGGCATTTCGGGCTTTATGCGCTTTTGATGGCAGCGCTGACTCTCATCGCGGTTTTCTTGATCACGCAGTACCCGCAATCGGTGGCACTCGTATTCATGCTGTGGCTCGGCCTTTCGATTGCCGCCTTGTCGGCGTGGGTGTTTGATACATTCTATATTTGGCTTCCGGCCTACTCGCCGTCGATCTTGTTGCTGGCAACTTGGGTGATCTTTATCGGCTACCAAGCCAACCGCATCGAGCGACTGAACTTCCGCCTGCAGCAAGAGCAAAAATACCTGCAAGAGCTTGAGCAACTAAAAAACAACTTCGTGAGTCTCATCAGCCATGACTTGAAAACGCCGATTGCAAAAATCCAAGCCATCGTCGATCGCTTGCTGACTCAGCATGAAAGCCCTGAACTGCAAGAGGACTTACGCTCTCTGCGGGCCAGTGGCGATGAGCTCAACCGCTACGTGCAATCGGTTTTGAAAGTCCTCCGTGTTGAATCACGCGACTTCAAAGTTCACAAAGAAGTGGCTGACATCAATGAAGTCATCGAAGAGGCCATCCACCAGCTTCGTCCGCTCGCGGCTGAAAAGAACATCCGCATTCAAACCGAGCTTGAGCCGATGTTCTCGGCCGAGTTCGATACGACACTGATTAAAGAAGTGGTTGTGAACCTGATCGACAATGCGATCAAGTACACTCCGCGCAACGGCCAGATCGAGATCTTCTCGAATGAAACCGATGATTCCATTTTTGTGAAAGTAAAAGACAATGGCGAAGGGATCCGACCTGAGGATCTCGACAATGTGTGGGGTAAATTTACTCGCGGTAAAGATCAAGATATGAAATCAAAAGGTTCCGGTCTTGGACTCTATCTCGTGAAGTACTTTATTGAACTGCACGGCGGTAAAGTGACCCTAGAGTCGAAAGTCGGCTCAGGCAGCACGGTGTCATTTACCCTGCCTTTAAGTGATGATACAAGCGATAGCTCGCAAGAGGTGATTACATGACAAATATCCTAAACACCCTGATCGTAGATGACGAAGCAGAACTGCGCCGTTCAGTGATCTCGATTCTTAAAACAGCGATTCCTGATGTGGAATTCGTAATTGATGAGGCCAGCACCGGTCGCGAAGCTTTGGATAAAGTCCGTGGTCACAATTTCGACCTCGTTCTGATGGACGTAAAAATGCCTGAGATGAACGGCCTTGAAGCCCTGGCTGCGATCAAAGAGCATGATCCACGCACTTTCGTTGTATTGATGACTGCTCATAGCAACTTGCAAGATGCCGTGACGGCAATCAAAGACGGCGCTTACGACTACGTTGAAAAACCAGTGAATCCGCAACGTCTGACTGAAATCGTGCGCACCTGCCTTGAGGCCCGCGATCTCGTTTCAAGCCTGGCACTTTCGAATCCGATCTTTGATGACGATATCGAGAGCGAATTCGTCGGAAGTTCTCAAAAAATGAAAGAGGTTTTTAACCTCATCTATCGCCTTTGCAAAGTCGACACAACCGTCCTGATTCGTGGCGAGAATGGAACCGGCAAAGAGCTCGTCGCTCGCGCCATTCACTTTAACTCCCCTCGTAAGAGCGGCCCGTTCACGGCGATTAACTGCGGTGCGATTCCTGAAAACTTGATGGAGAGCGAACTCTTCGGTCACGAAAAAGGTGCTTTCACAGGTGCCGTAGAACGTAAGATCGGTAAATTCCAAATCGCTAACAACGGCACGCTGTTCTTAGATGAGATCGGTGAACTTCGCCCGGACATGCAGGTAAAATTACTCCGCGTTCTTCAAGAGAAGAAATTCACTCCGGTGGGTTCAAACCGTGAAGTTAAAACCAACACGCGTATCATCGCTGCAACAAATCGTAACTTGGAAAAAATGATGGAAGACGGTTCTTTCCGCGAAGACTTGTTCTATCGCTTAAACGTGATGCCGATCTTCTTGCCACCTCTTCGTGATCGCACGGATGACATCCCGGCGCTGGTTCCGCATTTTATTAAAAAATTCGCCAAACAGCATTCAAGCCAAATCACTTCGATCAGCCCTGAGGCCTTAGAGATCCTAAAATCTTATCGCTGGCCGGGCAATATCCGTGAACTTGAAAACGTAATTGAACGCGCGTTCATTGTTGAGAACTCAAACCAAATCACAGCGGCAAGTTTGCCTGAAAATGTTCGCGAAAGCGGCAAGGACCACGCCATGAAAACGGCCCCGCTGGGCTACTCTGGCCCTCTGGATTTTGACGCTTTCAAAGACCAGATGGAAAAAGACTTTATCATCAGCGCCTTGAAAGCAAACAATGGCCGCATCAATCAAACGGTGGCACAGGCGAATATTCCTAAGAATACGCTTCTTAGAAAAATCCGTAAGTACGGCATCAACGTCAAAGAATACACGGTCGAGGACTAATCCGTGCTAAAGACCGTTGTTGCATCCCTATTGATTTCCTCTTCGGCCTGGGCACTTGATTTCAAAGTCCTTGGCCCTTGCTCTGAAACACCGATAGCACAAACGTCAGTGCCCGCCACTGAGACGACCCTTGGCGACTTCACAGTCAGCACTTTAACGTCATTGAAATTGCCGTTTACCGGTGACCGCAGTGGGATTTCTTCAATTGATAATTCTCCACGCGGCGATGAAGCCCTTGAAGTTTTATCAGACACTCAGATGCGTGCCTATGGCTGGTGTGTGGAAATTGACGGGACTCAGCCCGACGTGGTGCCCGATGAAGTAAAAGTCACTCCGGCGACGAAATCAGTGACTTGGTTTTATGCCTACTCAGTCTATGATGCTGGCGTTTGGAAGGACTATTGCAGCCCTTCCTGGAAACTTCGTACACTCAACATCTGTAGAAATTAACTTCCCGCAACAAGAAACAGGGCCTGGCACTATTTCGTGCCGCAGTTTTCAAACTGGGCTGTCAGGCCCATGCCGCTCGTCATACCGGCGAACTTGCGCTCACCATCGCAGCCCTTGGTTGAAACTTCGATGGTGTAAGAGCCATCGGAAGCCACTGGGATTGCCGTGCGCTCGCCTTTAAAGGTCGTCTCTGTTGTCGACTTTGACATTTCATTTGTGAGCTTCACCGTGGTTAAACCACACTGAAAGGCCTTCCCCATTTTATCGATACGGCATTTTACTACCAAGTGACCAGGGATCGAGTCTTTTTTAGACTTGAGTGCAGCCGCCGTGGTGTTCGAACTCGGTTTTTCAGTTGTCGCCGGATTTGATGTCACAGTGGCAACGTAGGGCTTTGCATCTTCCGGTGTGAGTGGTTTTGTCTCCGTCACACATGCGGCCAATGTCAAAGCTGAGAAAGCGGAAATAATATAATTAAGCTTCATGAAGAACTCCTTGAAGTTTCTCAAGCACTTCGTCTTTTGAAATCTGTTTCATACAAATATGGGTGCCGATGGGACATTTCTTATGTCCATGCTTACCGCAGGGGCGGCACGCAAGGCCATGGGTTTCAACCACAAAAACTCGATCCTGCCACGGGCGAAAACCGAATTCGAGAATGGTCGGCCCAAAGATCACAACCGAGGCTGTTTCGCTGGTTGCCGCCAAATGCATCGAGGCACTGTCATTGCCAATCACTGCCGCCAGCTGCGACAACAACAGAGCGGATTCATAGATCGAAGTCTTCGCGCAAAGATCGCGCGCCCCGGGAATTTGCTGAGCCACACGAGCACAGAGTTCTTCTTCCCCAGGACCGCCCATCACCAGCACCGGCACGCCTTGAGCTGAAAGCTTTTGCCCCGCCTGCACGTAGCCTTCTTCTTTCCAACGCTTGGTCGCCCAAACACTTCCCGGAAACATCGCTACAGCTTTATTTGCGACCGCCTTTTCTAAATGAACTTTAGAAAGAGCGGCATCAATATCCGCACTGTGCGTATCGTAAAAACCACGCAGGCTCATCGAAGCCCATGCGGGCGTCTTGGCAAGCTGTCCATTTGCGGCCACGGTGTAGGGTTTACCTTCCACCGCGAAGTGATCAATTTTAGATTTTAAATCAGCATCGTAGTTCTGCAAAATACTGAGCTGACGAATAGCATCCGGCAGATCGTAATTTTTTTTCACACGCAAACCATAGAACAAACCGTTCCAGGGCTTTGCAAAGGCGATCTTTTCTTTAGCTCTAAGTTTCTGCACAAAAAACGCAGTTCGCAGAGACTCGTGCGGAGAAATGATTTTCTCAATTTGCATATGCTGGAGTGTCTTTAAAACTCCGCGATAGGATTCGCTGTCGCCTTTTTTAATCTCGAGAACTTCGTCAACCATTCCGGTCTTCGCAAAGAACTCACCGACTCCACGGCGGCAGACCAGAACAAGTTTCTGTTCCGGCCACAGCGCTTTGATTTTTTTCATCAAGGGAATACTTAGGAGCAGATCTCCGAGAAAGGCGGTTTGGATGAGAACATTGGCAGATCGTTGACCTGCACCTGATAATGACACTGTACAAATCCTCTTTTAAGGGCTCCGATAATATCGCTTAAAGACACCTGATCGTAGCACAGAGTCTGTTTATCGCAAAGTCTCTTCCAGCACGGAGCGCAAGGCGCCGATGACAGGATTTTTTCGCCTCTTTCATATAAATCAATTTCTTGCGCACAAGTTGGGCCAAACCAAGCCACCACATGTTTTTTAAGTGCAATGGCCATGTGCATGCCAAGGCTATCCCCTGTGAGCACCACATCGCAGGCCGCAACACTGACAAGGCCATCTCGAAGACCCGCTGTTGTCGAGCTTGAAATCACCGGCAAACCCGCCGCTATTTGAGCATTGCGTTCTGTGTCTTCGGGGCCGCCCAACAAAACAATACTGACATTCAACTCTTTTTGAATTGTTTGAATAATCTCGCGCTGAAATTCAACCGTGAGCTTCTTATATGGAATCACTGTGCTACAGCCGGTGTTAATCCCCAGCACGAGTTCTTTATCTTCGCGCCACTCATTGTGACGGCGGCGCGCTTCAGCTTCTTCCGCCAGAGTCATCGCAAGGCTGTATTCATCGCGTTCAAAAGGCCCAAGCTCCAAAGCTTCCACCATTAGCTGGGTTTCAGGCTTTTGATTCACAAAGAATTTACGATGATTATCAAGCCCTAGTTGCCAAAGTTCTTCTGCCGCCGCAGTTGCCGGTAAAATCGCGCCACTTCGAGGATGAGCCCTAAAGCCAAAAACTTGATCCACCGTCGTGTGCTTTAAGACACCCGCGGCTTTGAGTGACTTATCAATCACAAACGCCACATCAAACTCGAGAGCCGACAGACTCAGAATATCGTCGTTCTTCGTTGTGAGCACACGGTCGATCGAAGGGTGATGCTTTAAAAGCTGATCACTGGGGGCATCTGTCACCCAGGTGATGTGACTTCCCGGAAATTTACGTTTGATGGATTTCAGCAAACTCGTTGCACGAACAACCGCACCGATGGCACCCAAATGGACCACTAATAGATGCGAAGTTGGAATGGATTTTTGCGGGCAAGATTCATTGCAAAAAGAGTTCTTGCCACAAGGCTTGTAACCGGAGAAATGTCGACAGGAGCTTACCATAAATCCATTGTAGACGGATTTAGGCCGGCTTGGGACTCGACCTAGAGCTTAATTATGTCCAGGAACGATCGAAGTGACCTCTGAAACGAGGCTGCCGATCTTGATTTTGGCCTCGATACGCAGCGGGTACTTGTACTCATCATCCGAGAGCCAAATATAGATGTCCCCGACCGGCTTGAACTTGCCTTTGAGGATGATCTCAGGCTTGATCACAAGAGCTTCTTTTTCGCCGATCTCAGTGTCAATTTTTTCACGGCGCAGGCACTTGCCTTTAAAGATTAAATTCTGTTCATCATCGGCGACACGGAAGGCGATTTCTTTCCCCGGTTCCCATTGAAAGTTGCGCATGTAGAAGATCGCACTGAAAACGTTTTGTGAGTAAGGAAGAATATCCCAATCTTGCTTCTTTTCTTCTTCGCCGTTTTTTTCGGTCACTTTCTTTTCCCAGAAAGTCGCGCGGCTGGTTTTGTCATCAAAGAGCATACGTGCTTCACGGAGCTGGCCGGATTCTTTGACGTGCAAAGCATAGGTGCGTGGCACAAGGGTTTCATAATCCACGTAAGTCTCAACTCGGTCATTCACGCTATAAATACGGGAATAAACTGGGTACGTCGTAATCTCCGTCACAAAGTTATAAGCTTTGCGACCGTTCACATTCACCATCGGCTCTACTTTAAGTTTCAACGAACCCGCCGTGAAGGTCAGATAGCTCACATCATGAGTGATCACTTCGCCGACACGGAAAGGCTCCTTGATCGGACGGCGGCCTTGAAAACCGTTGTCGTCCTCGATGTCTGGCTGTCTACGAGTGGGGGCTGCGGGCTCTTCCATTTTTTTGCCTTTTTTGGATTTTGCCGGAGCTTTCTTGACCGGCTTTGCCACGACCTTCGGAGCTTCTTCTTTCTTTTCCGGAGCTATCGTGCGCTCAAGCTCTGACGGTGTCGCCTTAGGCACGACCACCGGAGTTTCTTCGTGCTTTGGGGGCTTTGCAGTCCCCGTAGCTGCGGCAGATGGCGCGACTTCTTCCACTTTCACCGCTTTGTCGAACTCGGCATTCACCTCAAGTTCTTTGGCTTTTTCATACTTCAGCGGTGCCGACGAGCAAGAAACGAGCAAAAAACATGCTACGAAATATCCAAAATGCTTCACTCGAAATCCTTCCAACGGCGGTGCACCCACATCCACTGCTCGGGGTGCTTTTTCACGATTTCCTCAATCTTATCATTAAATCGTTGGGTCATGGCAAGAGTGCTTGCATCTTTGTCGTCTGTCACCAGATCTTCGACAGGAATTTCAGGCTCAAAGACCACGTGCATCTTCTGATCTTCACCCTCGTAGGTATAAATCGGGACCACCGGCGCCTTTGTGCGCATCGCGAACAACGAAAGACCATAGGCCGTTCCCGTTTTCTTACCAAAGAACTTTGTCGCAATCCCATAGGGCTTCCCCATAAACTGATCGAGAACAAAAACGACGATTTCTTTGCGCTTCAATGCTTTCAAAATATCAAAACTGGTTTTATCACCGTGAGCATCGATGTAATGCACGCCCTGGGCTCCACGGAAAGAAAACCAAAGGTCATTAAAGAACTGATTTTTAAAAACTTTGGTGATGATCGTGACCGGCTGCCCCTTCATAACGATCGCAGAAGAACCCAAGTCACCATTTCCTAAATGAAGGCTCAGGCCTAAAATACCCTTCCCTTTTTCGAGAGCTTTTTGCAGATTCTCTTCGCCCTCGAAAACCACGTGGTTTTGCAACCACTGCTGATTCAAATGCGGCACCGTAAAGAACTCAAAAAAGCCACGGCCCATATTGTAGACGCTCTCGCGCCCTACTTGGTGCTTCTTCTCTGTCGTCCAATCCGGGAAAGCAATATCGAGATTGCCAAAAATAACGTCACGACGAACACGGAAAAAATCCACCCATAGAAAACCAATGCTCCCACCGATCCAACGAACAAAAGAGCGCGGCAGCAAAAACAACAAATAGCTTAAAAATTTAATGAAGGACTTTATCAAGGATCTCATAAAATCCGTCCTCCTGGGATTGAATCTTTACCTCTAAAGGAGTGTACCACAGCGGCACTTCCTTCGGCCAAAGCGATTTCAATTTCACAAAATCCTTCTCAGTTGTTATCAAATCCGGCGAACCCAACTCGCGCCAGCGCTGAACCATCCCATCGACGTCTTCAGACTTATATGGATAATGATCGCGGTACTTAAGGTGTTCGACAAATTGCAAAGAGAATTTCTCGAGGCTCTTTTCAAACGATGCCGGTTGAGCAATCCCTGAAACCAGCATGACTTTTCGCCCTGGCAAATCTTTTAACTGCCTCTCTTCAGAGCCATGAACCGCCTTCAGGCGCATAAGTTCATAGGTCATCGGCACGATCAGTTTTCCGAAAGGTCGGAGCTTTTCAAGCAACGCTTCAACTTGGGCCTCTGGCACAAGGTTTACTTTCGTCACCACAAAAGCAGTGGCGCGGGACAAGGACTCCCAAGGTTCGCGGGCGCGCCCTTCCGGAACGCAGGAGTAATTTTCAAGTTTTTCTGTCGCATCTAAAATCACAATATCGACATCACGATGAAGTTTGCGGTGCTGAAACCCATCATCCACTACGACCAGTGAAGGACTTAACTTCTCCATCGCGAACAGAGCCGTTTCATACTTCAAAGGGCCGACAAAAAAGTGCACATGCGGGTTTCTTTCAGCCAGCAACACGGGCTCGTCACCAAAGTAGGCAGCGGCCTGTTCGTGTTTCAAATCCACTTCGGCAGCTTCATTGACGAGCGCCTTATAGTTGCGGCTGATCACCGCCGTTTTAATCTTACGGCGTTGGTAGTATTTTAAACAGAAATCCGTCAGCGGAGTTTTTCCGGTGCCACCCATGGTCAGATTGCCAAGACTTAAAACCGGCACAGGCAACTCCAGCGACTGGAAGTAGTCTTTGTCGTAGAGATAGTTTTTAAAACCGACAATTTTTTTATATAAATTGCTTAACGGTTTTAGGCCGCTCATGACTGAAAGAACTCCTCAAGTGAAGCAGCCACACGCTGTGTAGCCCCTTTGTCACCAAGATATTGGCGAAGCTCCCCCAGTTCGTTACGAACTTTCTGCGTGTAAGCAGGATCCTGGAAATATCGATCCATCAACTCAAACAAAGTATCCGGATTTGCACCACTCTGCCAGCGCTCAGGACACACTTCACGGCCCAAAATCAAATTCACAAGACCAAAGAACTTCACACCGCGAATGAAGAGCTTTGCAAAAACCCCGGTCATGAATTTCATTTTGTACATGATCACCATCGGTCTTTGCAGCAAGCCCACCATCAAGGTCGCAGTTCCTGAAGCCACCAGCATGTAATCCACGAGGTGAATCATGCGGGCTGGTTCGTCCTTCATCACAATGTATGGCAAACGGAAGTTTTCAAGATAAGGCTCGAGCTTTTCTTTATCAAAAGTCGGCGCAACTAGAATCAAAACTTTGACGTTTTGGTATTTCTTAGACAAACGACGTGCGACTTCTAGCTGAATATCAAAATGCTGTTTGAGTTCCAGATTGCGGCTGCCAGGCATCAGGCCCACGACGACCTCATCGTCACGTATGCCGCATTGGTTACGATGCGTTTTTCTATATTGCGGATCATAGAGACGGTCATCGAGTTCATCCAAAATCGGATGGCCAACAAATTCACAAGGCACATCGTGCTCTTTGTAAAATGCCACTTCAAATGGGAAGAGAACGAAAACTTTCTTGCAGTATTTTTTAATGGTTTGAACCCGGCCCTTACGCCAAGCCCACACTTGCGGAGAAATGTAGTAAACCACCGGAATCCCCAACGCATGCATTTTTTTAGCCAGCATCAGATTGAATTCCGGGTAATCCATGACGATAACGACTTTAGGTCTGCGAGCTGCTGCCGCAGCGACAAGGTCATCGAAAACTTTCTTAAGACGGCTATAGGCGCTAATAATTTCCGCCGCACCGACAACGGCCATTTCTTCGGCCTTACCGATGCGTTCAAAACCGAGAGCTTCCATCTCGCGGCTACCGACGCCAAAAGCTTTGACTTCTTTTCCTTGTTTTTGCCAATACTCAAGCAGTCGCTGAGCATAGGTCACGCTCGACGCTTCTGCGGCGACGATCATGACCTCATTCATAATTTGGCCTCAATAGCGGCTTTGATCTCTTCGATGGCTTTCAGCGACTTCAAACCATCAAGACCTGTGACTGCCGTTGGCTTGTTGTTCATCACAGCATCAATGAAAGCGTCCGTTTCCTTCTGAAGAGCGTCTTCTTTCGTCACAGTCCACTGAGTGATTTTCACGGGAGTGTCACCACTGCCCGCTTCGCATTTTTCCATTTCCATGCTGCCGGTGTTGGCAAAAAGAATGCTGTTTTTCTGTGTTACGCGGATCCAGCGCTGCATGTTTGCAGAAACACGACTCACGTTGATATCAACGAGAATGCCGTTTTTCATTTTCACCGCTACTTGAGCCGTATCGAGTTCTTTAGAAATCAATTTTGAACCTGAAGCGATGTAAGATTCAATTTCGCTTCCCGTAAGCCAGAATAAAAGATCCATGTCGTGGATCATCAAATCATGCAAAACACTCACGTCCGCGCCGCGCGCCTTGTAGGTCGCTAAACGCGTGAGTTCGATGGTTTTTGTATCTTGCAGATGCTTTTTAAGTTCAATGATTGCCGGGTTGAATCTTTCGATGTGACCGACAGCGAGTTTAAGGTTTTTCTGTTGAGCTAAACTCACGAGCTCTTCTGCCTGAGGAATGGTCGCCGTGATTGGTTTTTCAACGTTCACGTGGATGCCATTTTGCAAGAAGAGCTTTGCAAGCTCATAGTGGGATTGCGTGCTTGCGGCAATCGTCACCAAGTCCACTTGACCAACAAGGTCTTGGGCCTTGTGAATCGCCGCCACGCCGAGTTCGGCTGCGACTTTATCGGCTTGGGCTGGAGAGAAATCACAAACGCCCACGAGCTGAACGTTTGAGTTTTTAGTATACTTTTGGGCGTGGAATGTACCGAGGTACCCAACACCTACGACGGCAGCACGAAGCTGACTCATCTTACTATTCATCGGCAACCTCTTTCGAACCTTGGCCGCGAGAAATGGCGATGCCTTTTTTCGAGCTCTTAATGAAGTGGATGAAATGCTCGAGGTTTTCGCTCATTTTACACTCGGTACGAATGCGCTCGATGTTCTCATCAATCGTTCCCGTGCCCATCACCATAATGCGAACCGCTTTATGGATATTGTTCACTTCTTCGCGGCTGGATCCACGACGGATCAAACCGATTTTATTTGTTGCACGCACCACGGCCCAATGGCCCTCGGCCCGGACAAACGGAGGAATGTCTTTGTTAATCACTGAACCGCCGCCGATGAAAGCGCCACGGCCGACACGGGTAAACTGACTGAGACCGCACATGGCACTAATCACAACGTTGTCTTCAATCTCGCAGTGGCCAGCAAGGCCCGTATTATTAGCCATGATCACATTATTACCGAGTTTGCAGTCGTGTCCGACGTGAGCATAAGCCATGATGTAGCAATTGTTGCCAATGATGGTTTTCTTCTCACCCTTAGATGTCGGCAGATTGACGGTCGAGAACTCACGGAAGGTGTTGTTGTTACCCACCACCAGCGTTGTTTGCTCACCTTTGTATGAAATATCCTGCGGAGGTCCGCCGATCACGGCGCCCGGAGAAAAGTGATTGTTCTCACCAATGAGAATCTCTCCGTGTTTGTAACCCAAGGTTACATGGCCTTCCACGAAAGTTCCTTTTCCGATTTTCCCTTTACCCTGGATCAGGCAGTAGGGACCAATTTCAACATCTGGACCAATTTCAATATCGGGTGAAACCACGCTCGTAGGATGGATCTTCACAATTCACTCCTTAAAAGTTAACCGGCGCCTTGTGAGCGCCGGCATTCAAACTATTTTTCTTTTTCGTAAGCTTTGATCACTTCATCAGTCAAATCTGAGTCCGCTGTTGCGAACAACACCATTTGGCTGTTCTCGAGGATCATGGAGTAGCCTTTTTCTTTAGCCACTTTTTCGATTGTTTTCTTCATTTTTTCCAAGATAGGAGCTGTCAAATCACGCTCTTTCTTTTGGATTTCAAGCTGGCTCTTACCGACAACATCGCGGTACTTCATCATTTCTTCTTGGAATTCAGCTTGTTTCTTGCTCAAAACTTCTTCAGACAAAACTGATTTTTTTCTTTCAAGGTCTTCACCCATTTTTTTCAAATCAGCTTCTTTTTTCTCAAGTTCTTTTTTCTTTTTGTTGAACTCGCCTTCAAGCTCAGACTTCGCTTTTTTACCAGCTGCTGTGCTTTGAATAGCTTTTTGCATATCTACAAAACCGATTTTCGCTTCCGCTGCATGCACGAGGCTCGCTGCCATCACTAAACTTGCGATCAATGCGACCTGTTTCTTCATCATTCCTCCAAAATCCTTGTTGTTAAAAAACTTTTCCTTAAGCTTATAAAATTTTAAACCAGCTTCTCAGCCCCTGAACCATTCTAGAATGGCGTTCCGATCGAGAAGTCGAAAATCATCGTGTCTTTATGATATACAGGGTCGCGGTTCAATGGGAAGCCCCATTCGAAGCGCAGAGGTCCGATTGGCGAGAACCAACGAATCCCGAAACCGACGTCGGCAAAGAAACGATCGCTTGAGAGCGTGTCCTCAGCTTGACCGATATCGTAGAACACCACACCCATAATCTTGGCTTCGTTGATGAGTGGGAATTGCAACTCTGTTTGATACATCAATTGTTGTTGACCGCCGTAGAAAACCATCGCTTGTTCAGCGGCTTGCTCCGGCGTCAAACCCTTCGCAATATTATCGCTATAAGCTTTGTTTGAATAAACCTGTTTACCCACGGTGTACGGACGATAACCGCGCAAAGAGTAAGGACCACCCAAAAGATACAACTGATTGAATGGCGGCTTCTTCGAAGAGTCCAAGCTCTCGATCTTTCCATATGTCAGAGAGTTTCTCCAAACCACGTCCCAGAAAATATTCTGGAAGTAACGGAAGATGCCCGTGCCTTTTTGGTATCTCAAATCGCCACCAAGACCCGCGTACTCATAAGAGAAGCTCGTCAAGATCCCTTTGCTCGTCATGAAACGGTCATTACGAGTATCGTATTGCAACGTCGTCGTCAGAGAGCTTGTGTAACCGTTTGCTGTCTCGAGTGGGAAGACATCAGGATCCGTTTGCGATACACCGTTGATTTCCACTTCACGAAGCTTGGTTTTATCTAGTTTGTAACGAAGAATTCCACGCCACCACTCACCCAGCGGATGCCCCATGCTGACCGCGCCACCCGTTCTGAATTCGTCGTATGTGGTACGACCCGTGTCAGAACTTTGATAAAGCTCGCCACCCAGAGACCACAAACTGTCGCGGAAATAAGGCTCAGTAAATGTAAAGTTGTAGTAACTGCCGGTGTTGGAAATATTCAACGACGCCCCGAGGTTTTGACCTTTCCCGAGGAAGTTCGTCTGATTCACGGACCCCTGCAAAGTAAAGCCCGTCACCGTTCCGTAACCCGCACCCAACTGGATCTGACCGGTGTTACGCTCTTTCACCATAATATCCATATTGAGGATATCCGGCTTATCCGGAGAGGTTGAAGTCTTGAAGTTCACTTCCTCAAAGAAGCCCAAACGCTGTACGTTCTCAAGCGACTGACGGCGACGAGTTTCGTTGTAAAGTTCGCCCTCGCGGATTTTCAACTCACGACGAACCACTTTATCGCGGGTTTTCGTGTTACCGATCACGTTGATTTGGCCGAGATAAACTTTATTGCCCTTATCAAACTCAAAGAGCAAATCGACTTTGAGTTCTTTGTCGTTGATACGCGTGCGTGGGATCACGTTGGCGAACGCATAACCCAAGTCACCGTACTTTGCCTGAAGGTCACTCAGATCTTTGTACAAAACATCGTAAGCAAAGATTTTGCCCGGCGTGAGCTTAATCGTTTCAAAGAGCTCGTCTTTGGCAAAAAGAACGTCGCCACCAAAGTCGATTTCACCGACGGTGTACTGCTCGCCCTCTTCCACGCGCATGGTGATGTAGATGCTCTTCTTATCCGGAGTTACATACACTTGCGGACGGTCGATCTTTGCCTGGATATAACCTTGATTGTAGTATACGTAACGAAGGGCTTGCGTATCACGATCGAAAGCCTCTTGCTTGTAGGCGCCCGAGCCGCTGATGAAAGAGAAATAGCCGCCCTCTTTCGTGATCATGTTTCCTTTGAGCGTGCTTTCAGAAAGCTTCTTCGCGCCCAGGATCGTGATCTTTTTTACTTTTACTTTTTCGTTTTCTTTGATTTTGAAAACCACGCGGACGGTTTCGTCCTTTTTCACGTCTTCAACAACAGGATCGATTTTCGCGAGGAAGAAACCTTTGTCTTCGTAGAGCTTCTGGATTTTCTCCGTCGCCTCTTTGATCTTGCTCATGTTGAGAATTTCGTAAGCCTTAATCCCGGCACTTTCGGCAAGGTCATCGCTCTTGACTTCGGAATTGCCTTCGTAAACGATTTCAACGATCGAAGGCTTCTCGGTCACACGATAAGTCAGGTTGACATCGCTGCCAGTAATTTGACGGTCGACTTCGACATTGACGAAGTAGCCGCTCTTGAACAGGGCCTTCACGTCGTCGCGAAGTTTTTCATCGGAATAAGCTTCACCAGGCTTACTGACGATACGATTCAAGATCGCATCTTTCTCGAGCTTTCTCATGCCCGCAACGTCGATGTTTTTGATCATCAACTCGCGAGTTAATGGCGCCGGTGTTTTTGCAGTGCCATTGGTTTTTTTCGTAGTTTTTGTCGCCGCCGTCTTTGCCGGGGCTTTTTTAGTCGCAGCAGGTTTTGCCTGCGCCCACGCAAGTTGCGAGCTCAATAGAATCAACGGCAGAACGCGGAGTGTTTGTTGAAGCTGAAATCGAAGCTGACTTCTGTGCTGAGATTGTGATCGCAAAGTTCTCTTCCTTCATCTTGAGCTTTCAAAATTCTTTAGAAATTTTGAATACTTACGAAAATAAAGGGAAAGCGTAGCCCAAGACCTAGGTCTTGTCAAACATAACAAAACGCCTCAGATCCACTGACCATCTTTCATGCGAAGAATTTTGGGGAATTTTTGTGCAAAAGTCAGATCATGAGTCACCACAACAAGGGCCAGTCCCATGCGCTCTTTGAGTTCAAAAAACAGATCCTGAATTCGCTGACTGTTCTGCATGTCCAAGTTTCCCGTCGGCTCATCGGCGAACAGAACTTTCGGACGACGAACCAGCGCGCGCGCGATGGCAACCCGCTGCAATTCCCCGCCAGAGAGCTGCGACGGATAGTGCTCAATTCTTGAGCCAAGCCCCATTTGGTAAAGCAATTCAGTAGCTTTGTCTTTAGCGTCACGAATGGACTCACCGGCAATACGGCATGGGATCATGACGTTCTCAAGGGCTGTGAACTCAGCAAGCAAATGGTGGAACTGAAATACAAAACCCATCTTTTCGTTGCGGAAAAGCGCCAGCTCCTCGTCCCCCATTTCAAGCAGATTGTGATCATGGAAATAAAGTTGCCCGCTTTGTGGGCGATCGAGCGTTCCTAAAATTTGCAAGAACGTGCTCTTCCCCGCCCCGGACGAGCCGAGGATACAAATCGCCTCTCCATCTTGAATGTCTAAAGACATACCTCGGAGGATTTGCAACTCTCCACCGTCCCCTTGCGGGTAAGACTTCACAATGGAATCCGCGCGAATCAATGCTGGTGCGGTTGTCGGAGAGCCAGGGTTAACCATATTTTAATCCTTCCACCGGGTTGAGCTTCGAACCTCTCAATGCCGGGGCCAATGTTGCCACAAAACAAATAACCATCGTCGCAACGGCGATGAAAAGCCAATCAATGAAGCGCACTTCGACCTGAATCGAATCAATGCGATAAACAGAGCCGGAAAGCAGTCCGAGTGAGTTTTGAATCACAGTAAAACCAAGACATAAGATCAAACCAAACAAAGTCCCAAGTCCAAGCCCCACACCGCCCATGAGAAGCCCCTGCACGCTGAACATTTTCAAAATACTTTTCTGCGGAAGCCCCAACGCTTTTAGGATCGCAATGTCAGCATAGCGCTGAACCACATTCACAAACAGTGTGCTTGAAACGTTAAAGGCGGCGACCACAACAATGATCAACACCACAAAGAAAATCACCACACGTTCAATTTTAACGGCTTCAAAAAGATTCTCATTCAGATCACGCCAGTCACTGACCCAGTAATTCGGCCCCAGCGTTTGGCTGATATTAAAGGCCGCCGTGCGCGCATAGTTGATGTCTTGGAATTTCAAAAGCAAACCGCTGTAACGATCACCAATCTGTACCAGTTGCTGAGCCGCCGCCAGGGGCGAAATAATCATGCGCTCATTCCACTCGGTTTTTCCCATATCCAAAATGCCGCGCACTTGAAACTCGGCGATCCGGCGCTGAAAACGGCCGGGATCAATCGGATCCGGAATCGGCATCACCACACGGAAAATATCACCAACTTTCAAACCCACTCGCTGAGCAATGCGCTTACCAATAAGTACGGGAGTCTTCCCAGTACTGTCCGTTTTTAAATCCAGCTGTCCATCCACCAGACGCGAAGAAAAATTCAGCACACTCGGCGCACGCTCTTCGTCGATCCCTTGAATCATCACACCCTGGATTACTCCTTGATGGGCAAGCACCGCCTCCGTTCTTAAAAAGCGTACCGAGGAAACGAGTGTCGGTTCTTGTTTACGAATTTTAGCTTCAAGTTCTTGCCATGGTTCTTGAAAGGTCGCGCGCTTTACTAGCTGCACGTGACCCGTGACATCCGCCATTGCTGAACGCAAAGTGGATTCAAAGCCGCTCATCACCGCCATCGAAGCAACCAGCGCGCCGACACCCAGGACAAGTCCTACCAACGAAAGCACTGCTGATCCCCCGAACAAAGTTCGCTTTGAAAACAGCAAACGGTAGGCAATCCAGACAAGTTGTTTCACTAAGGCACCGCCGGCGCCGGAGTGGCATTTGCGAAGTTAGATTTTAGATAAGACATGATGAACTCATCGAGCTCGCCATCCATGATATCGTCGACTTGGTTTGTTTCAAAATCCGTGCGGTGATCTTTGACGAGCTGATAAGGATGCATCACGTACGAACGAATTTGCGAGCCCCATTCGTTGGCTTTCTTTGTCGCGTTCATCGCGTCCTTTTCAGCGTTGCGTTTTTCGAGCTCTTTTTCATAGAGAGCCGCTTTCAACATTTTCAAAGCCTTTTCACGGTTCTGAATCTGACTGCGCTGAGTTTGACAGCTGACGATAATTCCCGTCGGCAAATGGTACATACGAACCGCTGAATCGGTTTTATTAACGTGCTGACCACCGGCACCGCTTGATCTGAAAGTTTCTACCTTCAAATCCTCAGGACGGATTTCGATGTTAATATCATCATCCACTTCCGGCCACACGAAGACCGAGGCAAACGACGTGTGTCTGCGGGCATTCGAATCAAACGGCGAAATACGCACCAAGCGATGCACGCCGGATTCCGCTTTCAAGTAACCGTAAGCGTAAGGGCCTTCGATCAGCATTGTACAGGATTTAATTCCGGCACCTTCGCCCTCGGTCATATCAAGAATTTCTACACGATAGCCGTGATGATCCGCATAGCGCGTGTACATCCGCATGAGCATCTCGGCCCAGTCACAGGACTCAGTCCCACCGGCACCGGAGTTGATCGACAAGTAAGCGCTGTTGGAATCCGTTTCGCCATTTAATAAGCGACTGAGTTCTAATTCCTGCCCGATTTTTTCGATCGCGAGGATTTCGGTTTTGACTTCTTGAAAAGAGGCTTCGTCTTGACCTTCAACGGCCATTTCAAGCAAGACTTTGGCATCATCAAGGCGGCCACTATAGGACTTCCACTCACCGACGGCTTTTTCTAAGATTGTTTTTTCTTTATTGATCTTCTGCATTT
Source organism: Bdellovibrionales bacterium (assembly GCA_018266295.1). NCBI lineage: Bacteria > Pseudomonadati > Bdellovibrionota > Bdellovibrionia > Bdellovibrionales > Bdellovibrionales bacterium. The sequence continues at coordinate 212,766 of JAFEAQ010000011.1, forward strand.
CTGCAGGCTTTTCCCAGATAGCAGGATTTTCTGCGGCCATAGCGAGCTCCGCCAAACGCTTCTGCTTTTTCTCTAGGTCAAAGATACCCCCGAAGCTCGTCGCCGAACTTCTCAAGGTCCGTGAGTTTTCTTTTAATATCCGATAGTTCCGTAACAATTGACATGGACGTTCCTTACAAGACCCCCAGTGTATAGGGAGCAGCCCCGGAGTCAATATTTTGGCCCCGTTACGCGGGTTTGAGCGCTAAGATGACGGTTTGCGAAATCATGCGACTCGCGCTATACTCAGATCTATGGAACTCACTTCGACTCTTCACACTCCATTTTTATCTGTAAATTGGCGCCTGCGCGCCTAACATCTCTGGCTGCTTCTCGCAGCAATTTACTTTGTATTTCACTTTGAATTTCGCATAACTTTAATTCCATAAAGGAAATTTTATGAAACCCGTTATTTTAACCGGCGACCGCCCAACAGGCCCGTTGCATATTGGCCACTACGTGGGTTCCCTCGCCAATCGCGTAAAACTTCAGCACGATTACCAGCAATACTTACTCATCGCCGACACCCAGGCACTGACCGACAATTTCGATAATCCGCAAAAAGTCCGCGACAATATCTTAGAAGTCGCTTTGGATTATTTAGCTGTGGGCTTGGACCCGGATAAGAACACCATCTTTATTCAGTCGCAGATCCCAGAGCTGTTTGAGCTCAGCATGCACTTCATGAACCTCGTCACCGTGTCGCGCTTAATGCGCAATCCGACAGTGAAAGAGGAAATCAAGCAAAAGAACATGGAAGAAAGCCTGCCTGCGGGATTCTTCGTTTACCCGGTCAGCCAGGCCGCCGATATTTTGGCGTTCAAGGCGGACCTTGTTCCCGTGGGCGAAGATCAAAATCCGATGATTGAGCAAACCAACGAGATCGCCCGCCGATTTAATCACCTCTATAAAACTTCGTGCCTCAAAGAGGTCAAAAGCATGGTCGGTACCACCGGCCGCTTGATGGGTGTCGACGGCAAAGCCAAGATGAGTAAATCTGCAGGCAATGCGATTTTACTTTCTGACACCGCCGACATGATCAAATCCAAGGTGCAGAAGATGTACACCGATTCGAATCACTTGAAAGTCTCGGATCCCGGTCAAGTGGAAGGCAACGTGGTCTTTAGCTTCCTTGATGTCTTTGACACGAATAAAATAGAACTTGAAGAGTTGAAATCCCACTACCGCCGTGGCGGTCTCGGCGACGGCGTGCTCAAGCAACGCCTCACGGGGATCCTCGAAGAATTCATTGGACCAATCCGCCGCCGTCGCGAAGAATATGCAAAGGACCCAAAACACGTGATAGAAATTTGCATGAAAGGAAGCCACAAAGCTCGCGAACGCGCTTCGCAAACATTGAAAGAAGTGCGTGAAGTGATGGCGCTAATTCCCTATGAATAGAATGATTTTGATTTTGATTTTCACACTATTGCTGTCAGCCAAAACATTCGCCACTGATTGCGGCATTAAACCCAAGGGCATGGACTTCGGGCCGAACTGCGAACTTGTGCGCGCGCCCGCTCCACCGCCGAAGAAGTCATCCCCACGCATTCCCGACGAAAACATGCCTCTTCCCCAGGCGCCAACAAAGAAACGTCTGTGGGAACCAATCTTGTTTGGAGCCTACTCCGGAAAACCTGGCTACTACGCCATGATCGGAGCGGCAAAAGACCTCAAAGTTGATACGCTTTTGATGAATGAAGATGTGATGGAGAAAGCCCAGAAAGCCACCGAAAAACTCAGCCTCGGCGGCGTTACTGCCTGCGAAGCCATCGGCACGCAGCAGTCCATAGGCTATACCCTGTTTGATTTACGCAATTGCGGCGGGAAATAAAGATCGCTAGCTCATCAGGGCTTCCGCCCCGAATCCGATTTATTTACTTAAAACATGTTCTCGGGGACGAATCGTCTATGATACGACCGGGTCGTCTTATAGACGGATTGGCTTTAGGTACCTAGAAAATAATAACGACCATAACTGAAGGCTTGAAGACTCTTTCTAAACCAAACTTCATCTCATGCGCTCCGTCGCAGCTACTAGCTGGGGCGTTGCTCCGCCCTGAATGATGTCTCCGTGGGCGACGATCAGATTGTCAGGCTTCCAGTCAAGAATCTGACGGACGGCTGATTTCAGAGATTCCTTATTATTGAAATACATTTTCCCGATGCGGGTCATTGCCAGACGATTGTAGCCACCGTTAATTTTTGCGATTAATTTCATCAGCCAATTATCGAAGTGATGGAAGTTAAACATCATATCCGTCACAATCAGCGTCTTTGTTTTCGGGTGAAAAAACAGAAATTCTTCAAACATCGGTGCGCGAGCTTTGAGCGAATGCATTTCAACGTAATGATCCCACGGCATAACTTCTTGGGTATCAAGAACACCGCTGAATTGAATGTCATTGCGTTTTGCGTGAAGATCCGCAGGGCCCCAGATTTCAGCCTCAGGAAAGTTCGCAGCAAATTTATTCACATAAAGGTGATGCATTCCATTCGGCGCCACAATGTACTTTACCATGCCAATATCACTGATAGCCTCAACAAGCTTCGGAGTCGGTTCTATCGGAGAAATCACCATCAGATTGTTTGCATCGAGTGCTATGATGGTTGAACGAATCGCCATTTTCATTCCGGCCGGAGCTTTTAAAAAGTCCTCCGCCACCCACAATCCATCAGCCACGGCTTTTAGCATTTACAGATCCCCTTGCTAGATATTCTTAGCAAGAAGCTTAACAAAGACTGCATCCTGGATGCTAAACATTTTTTCAGCATCTTGGGAAGATGTCTCATGATCGTAACCTAGAAGGTGTAAAATCCCGTGAAGCAACATATACCCGAGTTCTTCTCGGTTTTTAAGACCGTGCTCTTTGGCTTGTTTCACCAAAACCTGAGGGCACATCACAAGCTCCCCTAAGGAATCCGGCGCCATACTCTCGAAGCTGAGCACGTCCGTCGCGTAGTCTTTGCCACGGAATTGCTTGTTCATTGCTTTGGCTTCTTTAGGATCCAGGAAAACCACTGTGAGTTCTTTTTTCGCAGTGGCTTTATTGAAGATTTTTTTCTTAAGAAATTCTTTTTCGATTTGATCACACCAAGTTTGAATAAACTTGCGCGGAACTTTCAGAGCACTTTGGTTGACGACAAGAACCTTCACGTCTTTTCACCCAATCCACCGCCAGCTGCGCGCGGATAATCGATACGCTGGTGATAGATCCCCAGCAAAATGCGTGTAAAAGCGTTTTCAACTTTCGAAATATCTTTCAACGTCAGATTACACTCGTCCAGTTGCCCGTCCTGGAATTTTCTTTGCATCACGTTACGCACAATGTTTTGTAAACGTGTTGGCGTGGGTTCATCCAACGACCTCGCAGCAGCTTCAATACTGTCTGCGAGCATACAAAGGGCCGCTTCACGGAACTGAGGCTTCGGACCTGGATAACGGAAATCCTCTTCAGAGATCTCGCAGTCGTCCGGTTTTTTCAGATCGAGAGCTTTATTATAGAAGAATGAAATCAGCGTCGTGCCATGATGTTGAATGATGCCGTCAATGATCGGCTTTCCGAGCTTGAACTTCACGCCGAGCTCAACCCCGTCTTTTACGTGCGCCACGAGCAAAGTCTTACTCATGAACGGCGATATGTGATCGTGCGGGTTATGGCCGGGCTTCTGATTTTCAATAAAGTAATTCGCATGCTCGGTCTTACCGATATCGTGGTAATAGCACATGACTTTACCCAAAAGCGGATTCGCGTCGATCTCTTCAGCGGCGGCCTCCACCATCGAGCCCACCATCATCGAGTGATGATAAGTCCCTGGAGCTTTCACGATCATTTCTTTGAGAAGCGGATGATTCAAGTTGCTGAGCTCAAGCAGCTTCACGTCCGTGGTGTAATTGAACACGGATTCAAGCAGCGGAATAATCATCATCGTCACAAGAGCACTAAAGATCCCGCCAACAAACGCCGCAGGAATCGTGACATAAACTTCATTCAATGCCCCTTCTTGCTCGATCTTGCTAACCGTCATCAAGAAGGCGACAAGCAAGGCATTCACGAGACCGGTACGAATCCCCGCCCAGTAAATATCATTGCGCGTTTTACACATGAACACGCCACGGGCTCCGGCGATACCGCCGACCATTGTGACGAGCATGAAGTTGAAACTGAAATCCGTCATGATGCCGGCACAGAATGCGGTGAAGGCCGTAAACAGCCACACGATCTCACCTGAAGTGACCAGCAGACCCATCATCATCGGAGCCGCCGCCATCGGAGCCGCGTACAAGAATACTTTTGGCGTTAAAATATGACCGAACTTCGCCGCAAATGCCGCATCTGTCACAAAGAGGTAAATCTTCGTGATGAGAATCACCGACAGAATAATCAGCATCATCACCATCGAGTCTTTCGGAAAGACGCGGACCTTGTTCAGCGTAAAACGACGCATGTAAGAGGCAAAAACAATAATCAATAATGTCAGAAAGAGCGCCAACGAGAATGTCATTAAGTTGCCGCGGCGGTCGGCCTGAATCGCCTGGATCTGACGGATCATCGCCATCTGGAACGGCTGTACAACACTCCCCTGCGGTACGATCACCTGGTTTTTCTTGATGGTGATGTTCACAGGAATAATCGCTTCCCGAGCGATCTGCTTGCGCGAGGCGGCCTCTTGCTTATTGAGGGTTAAATTCGGCACGACCAGCGAGCGCGAGAAATACAAGATATTTGCACGATCGCTCTCGGTCATTTTCTCAGCGCCGCGCGAGAAGTCTCCTTCGAAGTGATCCGGGTTCTGCAGATCTAGGATCTCTGTCTTTGGCAGATTGAACTCACGGCCTAAATTGCTTTTATGAATCACACGCGCAACAACGGTGTTCTGATTGCTCGGAATGAATCGATCCGGAGCCTCTGCGATTTTCTTTTCGTACCAGTTTTCAAGATTGCGAACAACCGCACTTTCAATGCGTGGATTGAAACGGTTTTCCACCAGCCACTCGTACATGAAATCAGAAACACCGATACCGAGCTCTTTTTCAAACTGTGATTTGTGCTGAAAGAAGTCTCGCATGGCTTCTTCGCGGCCCTTGAGGCTCTTCGGCCATTGCACTTCCCGCAGGAAGGATCTTTGCGTCCGGAAAGATCTATAGACGCCACTGGAAACACGCTCAAAAACTGAGGTGTCGAAGTCATAAACCACCGGGACTGTGAGTTCCGCACGCAGACGTTTTTCTTCGGTAGTAACCTCGTCGGTCATTTCGAAGCTGAACGGCGACACCACATCGTATTTTGCGACATCGCCGACGCGGAAGTCATAAGGCAGCTCGAGCTGGAAAAAAATCAGATAGGACAAGACCAAACAAAAAGCGAAAATCGTTGCGATACGTTTAATGTAAAAACGACGTTCCAGTTCTTGGTAAACAGAGGAAAGCATTCGGCCAAAAAAAGTCTTCTCGATTCCCAAGTGGTCAGCCCACTCGCGGAACTTCAAGCTATGGTCTTCGTAGTTGACACGTTTATGAGGCGCGTCTGTTTTTTTAGGTCCGAACTTGTGCAACGGCATCAGCTTTTTGGCCCCCGAATCATCATACTGCTTTTCGGATTTTTTGTCGAAATCCGCAGGCTTATGTGCTACTTCTTGGGGTAATCTCTTTCTTTGTCGAGGTGGTTTTAATATGCCAAAAGGTCCAGGAAATCTCAAAGATAATCGTGAGTCCATTCAAGCTTTGGTCGATATCGTGGCAGACCTTCGTGGCCCCAACGGGTGCCCCTGGGACAAGGAACAAAATCATCGCACTTTAGCGCGTTATGCCATCGAAGAAACCCACGAGATGGTCGAGGCCCTAGAGGAAAGGGAAGTTTCCCGAGAGAAATCGGGCCCCAACTCTGATTCGTTTATTTCTTCAAGCGCCAAGTTCAAAGACGAGCTCGGCGATGTGCTTTTCCAAGTGGTTTTGCATGCACAATTGGCTGCAGAAGAGGGTTCTTTCAACTTCAATGATGTGGTCGCAAATATCTCTGAAAAACTCGTGCGCCGTCACCCGCATGTTTTTAGCGGTGTGAATGTCAGCGGTATCGATGAAGTTTGGAAAAATTGGGAAGCGATCAAGAAGGCCGAAAAAGCCGCCCGCGGAGAAAAGGCGGCGTTGATCAATGTTCCGTCCGCACTCCCCGCTCTTCAGCGCGCGATGACGATTGGTGAGAAAACGCGCAAGCTGAAATTCGACTGGGATGGCCCGCAGGATGTGTGGCTCAAGGTCGAAGAAGAAATCGCCGAGCTGCAAGAAGCGATGGACAACGACGTGATGAGCGAGATTGAACACGAACTCGGCGATGTGCTGTTCTCGGTGGCGCAACTGGCACGTCACTACGAGCTCGATCCGGAGCAAGTCTTACGAACAGCAAACGCGCGTTTCTTGGGCCGCTTTGAAAAGATGATTCAGGGTTATCGCGCGAGCGAGGCGCCGACGGCGGAAGTCGATGATGTGCTGAAAAAGTTTGGCGCTTTGTCGAATGAAGACAAAGAAAAGTTCTGGCAGCTTGCGAAGAAGTCCTAGAATAAAAAAAGAGCGGTTTTTCAACCGCTCTTTTTATTTAGAACTTATGTCTGTGAGTGATGAGACCGTGTGTTGGATCGTACGGAGAAACTCCGACGGTCACTCGATCTCCTACGACGACTTTGATATTGAAGCGTTTCATCTTGCCGCAGAGGCGGGCTTTGATAGGAACGCCATTTTCTAGGTCGATGAAGTAGACACCACCGGCAGAGAGGTCAGTTACTTTCCCCTCGACCGATACGAGATCATCCTTAGCCACTAGTAACGACCACCGCGGCCGCCACCGCCGAAGCCACCACGTCCGCCGCCACCTGGGCGCTTCTCTTGTGGTTTTGCTTCAGAAACGTTCATCGCGCGACCACCAAGGTCTGAACCGTGCAATTTTGTGATTGCAGCTTGCGCTTGTTCATCAGCAGCCATTTCTACGAAACCGAAACCTTTGCTACGGCCTGTTTCACGGTCAGTGATAACGTTCGCAGATTCAACAGTGCCGAATTCTGCAAAAACGTCAGCCAATTGATCTGAATCGATTGAAAATGAAAGGTTACCTACGTAAAGTTTTTTTCCCATATATGCCTCCTTAAAAAGCTGTGGGGCCATTCTCGAAGGACAAAAGGACATCTAATGAACGATCTGAACGGACTAATTGAGTAACCAGTAAACCACAGAATGGCTCTGAAGGGTACTTCGAAATGTGTCAGTGTGTATTACGGTTAATTTGGAGCCTTAGAAGCAATGAGAGCGACTTGGCACCCGAAACAAACGCATCTCACCATGGTTTCAAGCCGGGGCCCGGCGTCGGCGCGGCTGATAAGGAACAGCCCCAATAGCCTCAAGATGGTTCTGAACGACATAATCTTTGACGACAGAATAAGCTTTTCGCCACTGAACAACACGGCTCCAAGGGCGATAATCCCAGAATTTCTGTTTGAGCTCCTTGGCCTTGCGAGCCCCCGTCACTTTGAGCGCAATAATGCCTGAAATCGCGCGCATAAACGGCGCAAAGGTGTGTCTATTGCCGACTTTGATAAGGAGATGCAGATGATTCCCGACGTTAGCAAACTCATAGATCTTAATCCCATACTTCTGAGCCTGCGTGCGAACAGTTTTCTCCACCATTCTCAGATTTTTAGCGGAGCGAAGCGACCACTCCCCACGCGCAAGACTCGATCGAAGCACCACATGCATCGCATGCTTGGTACTGATGGGCCGCTTCGTCTTCGCATTGCTATTTTTAAGCAATGACCCACCAAACTGATGCATTTGCTTGATACTTTGATCCTGAAATTTCATCTGCGGACCGCGCGATTTCATATTTTGTTTCTACCAAAGTAGCGATGGTATTTCCACTTACAAAAAGTGACATTTTATTGAGTGACTATTGAGATAAAACTCGGTACTTGATATGAGAAATGAAATTACTAAACTCAACAAAATCATTAGTCGCTGACACTGCCATTTTAGAGGCTATCAAGACGATTCAAGAAAGATTTCCTAAAAAGATTTTGGGCGTTTATGTGACTGGAAGCTACGCAAATGGTTATGCTGTTTCAACTTCTGACCTCGATTTATATTTTGTTTTCGATGAAAACCTCTCAAAAGAAAATGAGAAACTTGGCGAAGAAATTAACCGGCAACTAGAAAATATCACACCCGCATTAGATATCGCATTCCGAGGTCTCCCAAGTCTTTTGGAGATGGGAGAGGTTGGAATGCGCGAAAACTACCTCCATGTTTTTGGAGAACCAGTTCATCTGCAAATCCCATCGCCGTCTATGGAAGACTATATCTATCGCAGAATGCACTCTGGTTATTTAAGAATGCAACTAACTCGTAAAACAAAGCCATACACTTGGCCTATGGATTTTCCAGACGATAGCGGTTCCCTTAAGGGCTACGATTGGCGCGAGAAAATTAGTCACAACGGCAAGCAATTTAATTCCATTAAAGAAATCGTGGTTCTCACAGGTTGGATGGCAACCGGACTCATTGCCTGGAAGGGAAATACCTACGTTCCAACTAAAAACCACGTGGTAAATCTCTTTAAATCATTTTTTGACGGGCCGATTGCTACTGATTTTGAGACTACTACGGAGTTTTGCCGAACAAAACTTGCGTACATGGCTCCAGACAATAAAGAAGATCGACAAAAGCTTGAAGCCCTACTTCCACAAGTTTTGAAATTTGAAAATTTCTTTCTCGAAAACTATCAGCATTTTCTTATAGAAAATCTTGAAAATACTAATCCTATTCGCGTTCGAACTAGTATCATTCGCCTTGGAGAAATCCTCTATCCAAACGATCTCTCTTTAAAAGCACTCAATAACTTTGCTACTAATAACAGTTCGAATAAAGATGTTATTGAAAAATCTATTTCTCAACTCGTAGTAGAAAGAAACTAACACCCGACCAACGTAAGCCTTGAGCAAAACTCGCGCGCATGCGATCTCTGCGCCAATGTTCGAAGCTCGACCAAAATGAACAACTTCTAACTTTCTCAATCCGCTCCGCTAAAAAGTGGACACTAATAACTCATTGCTACGACATGAGAAAAGTCCACAACGAGACCCCGGTGTCAGAAGTTTTGGCGCTTTATTAAACATTCTTTCCACACCCGCGTGGATCGACTTTGGAAGATCTGAAATACCGTCAAACAGTTCGCCACCAGAAAAATTTTTTGAAAATTATATTTTTCGAGATTCACCAGCAAACTCCATCACTTAACAAATCCCAGAGTGAGATTTCTGGACCAAACTCCAAGTGCTTTCAAGCACTTCCTGGCCTTTTCGATTTTGTCCTCAGAGCCTATTAAACTGTCCGAAGATCTAGACGATAGGTCTTTTGAACTGGAGGTTCACTATGAATTCTCGCTTAACTAAACTCTCAATCGCCGCTGCAGCTTTGGCTTTCACTGCTTGTAGCAAATCTGCAGACTCTTTCTCTTTGTTGGCGGATTCATCCAGCTACAAGCAAAACGCAGTCTACACTCCACGCAAGGTAGATATCTTGTGGGTGATCGATAACTCCGGTTCAATGGAAACTTCGCAAACAAACTTGGCGAACAACTTCCCAGCGTTTATCAATAAGTTCGTAGCAACAGGCTCAGACTTCCGTATGGCTGTAACTACGACTGATGCATATTTGGCTCCTTACCATAAAGCCAACCAACCAACAGTGTTCGACTACAAAGACTATTCTTTGATCCGTGATGGTGCCGGCTCAACTCACTCAGGTGTGTTTGTGATCGACCCTAGCACTCCAAACATTTCTGATGTTTTCTTGAAAAATATTAAGCAAGGTATCAACGGCTCTGGTGACGAGCGTGCGTTCTCTAGCTTCGAAGCGACTTTGTCAGATGCTCGCAACTCTGCATTCCGTCGTCCAGATGCTTTCTTGGCGGTGATCGTTGTTTCTGACGAAGATGACTTTTCTCACAACGATAATACAAACGGTATGAATACATACAACTTCATGGAGAACTACAACGATCCTACAATGTATTCAATCCAACACTATATGGATTTCCTCACAAACTTCACAGCCGCAGCTGGCGCAAGCAAAAACTTCTCTGTGAACTCTATCAGCATCGTCGACAGCACTTGCTTGAACAAGTTGCAAAACGGTGCGCAGAAGATCGGTCAGCGCTATATGGCTTTGGCTAGCGCAAGTGGCGGTAAAGCAACAAGCCTTTGCAATGACTTCTCTGACAGTTTGAAAGTTTTGGCTGATGCGATCGTCGATCTTTCAAGTGAATTTAAGCTCACACGTGAACCAATCGAATCAACAATCGTAGTCACAGTGAACGGCGTAACCGTTCCTAATGATGCGACGAACGGTTGGACTTACAATGCTTCTGCGATCTCTATTTCCTTCCATGGAAGTGCAGTTCCAGCAGCAGGTGCAGATGTTCGCATTAACTTTGATCCAAAAGGTGTAAAAAACTAAGGGGAATTAAATGAGCACACAGCAGGCAGCAAATTTTAGTCATCATGAATGGTACATCCTTCGCGGTGAAATGAAGTACGGTCCTTACGAGTACAGTGCGCTCATTCACATGATTCAAACAGGCGAGCTCTACGATTATAACTACGTATGGGCTCCGCACATGGAAAGCTGGATGTTACTGGGCGACATCAACGAGTTTTCTAAAGACAGACTAGCCCGTCTCATCCAGACACAGGACCATTTGTCAGGTGCTTTCATCAAGCGTGGTTCTCCACGTATTGATGTTGATATCGACATCTACGCTCACAATAATGCCAATTTCTTCGACGGAAAATGTACATCTATCAGCGATAACGGTGCGTTGTTGCTTTTAAACGATCCCTTGCTGCTACCAGGCCAGGAAATCGTGATTCATTTCCGCGGAAATGGCTCTAATAACCCTACAGGTTTTAATGTAAAAGCCGAAGTTATTAGAAAGAACTTCACTAAGCAAAGAATTAACGTCAAATCCGGTTTGCATTACGCTGTTCGTTTCCTCCAAGTGCAAAAGTCCGGACAAGACCAGATTAAGAATATGTTATTAAAAAAGTAATCGGAGGAAACGTATATGCAGGGCTTTTTAAACTTTATCAATGATGCAGGTGTCGTAGGTTGGATTATCCTTCTTACGGGTGTGGGTTCTATGGTGCTCGTATTCGAGCGCGCTAAAACTCTTTATTTCTCTTACGGCATGAACGTTGATGACTTCATGGCGAAAACACAAAATCTCGTTTTGGCTAAAAAACTCGACGAAGCTCTTTTGATGTGCGCGCAAATGGAATCAAAACCAATGGCTCGCGCTTTCAAAACAATCCTCGAGAAAGCGGACCGCGACGATGAAACGATCTTCCAAGCTCATGACATCGCGATGTCTGAGAACGTTCCTTTGTACACTAAACGCCTTCACTACCTTTCAATGTTAGCCAACGTTGCTACATTGCTCGGTCTTTTGGGTACTATCCACGGTTTGATCTTGTCGTTCCAAGCGGTTGCACAAGCTGACCCAGCGATGAAACAACAATTGTTGGCACATGGTATCTCTGTATCTATGTATACAACAGCTTTGGGTCTCGCAGTTGCGATCCCAGCAATGGTGTTCTTCTCATTCTTGACTTCTCGTCAAAATCAATTGATCGAGCAAATCTCTGAGAAGTGCTCTAAGTTGACAGAGTTGCTGACTAGCTCGCACATTCCTACTTTGAACCGTCAAACTGTATTCCCAGACCAAGTTGCAGCGCCAAAAGCCGGCACAACTCCGCCATCTTCTGGTGTGAAAGCTTCTTAGTTAAAGCTTTGGTAAATCTCGACAGGCAGGACTCCTTGGGCTGGAGTCCTTAGCCTGAGTCGACAGTTCTAGAAGTGGAGAATATTTATGAGACGCGGTAAGAAAATTAGAATTAATCATGAATACGAATTCGAATTGGACTTAGCGCCATTGCTTGCCGTGATGGTAAAACTTGTTCCGGTTCTTCTCGTATCTTCTGCTTTCGTTCAAATGATGACAATTGAAACTCAATTGCCACAGGTCGTTCAACAAGCGATTGAAAAGAATGAAAAAGATGAAAAAGCCACTCATATCTCGATCGAAGTGAAAGAGAAAGAGGGCGTAAAAATCGTCGTTAAACACAATGACGGCAAAGAGAGCAGCGAAGTGGTACCTAAGAAATCTGACGGTACTTATGATTTCGCTTTGCTTCACACAAGACTTGTGGCTGTAAAGCAACAGAACCCAGAAGTTTTTAAAGTGGACCTCTCTCCGGATGGCAACGTTCCTTATAACGACATCGTTCGTGTAATGGATGAAGCTCGCCGTAGCCGTGACAACAATATTCGCTTCCCTATCACGGACAAGCAAACCAACAAGGAAACTCAGACAGACTATATGTTTCCTGAGGTTACTTTCGCGAATACAATGGAGGGCTAAGCCATGGCAAGACGTAAATACGAACTGCCAAAACAAAAGAACTCGTTTGGTCTGAACATCACGTCTATGACGGATATGTTCACGATCCTCCTCGTGTTCCTCCTGCAATCTTATTCGACTTCAGATGTGGAGCTAATCCCAGAAGCCGGCTTAAGACTGCCGTCCTCGAATACAATGACCAACCCGGTTGAATCCATTAAACTGACGGTTTCTAAAGAGTTGGTAAAACTTGATAAAACAAAAATCGCTGACATGAAAGATGCTAACTTCGAGTCAAAAGACATCGACCCGAATGACAGCAACTTCGTTAAGCCGATTTTTGATGAACTCGATAAAATCGCTAAAGATGAAAAATTGAAAGATAACCCAGCCGTTAAAGAAGGACGTATTTTGTTGCAAGCGGATGCTGCTCTTCCTTACTCAGTATTGAGAAAGGTTATGTATACCGCTTCGATGGCCGGTTTTCCGCAGATGAAATTAGTGACTGTTGTCGGAAACTAGTCGGAGATTTTTATGAGCTCACGTATGTTCTGGATCCTTCTTGCTTCATTGGTAGTTGCTCAACCATCATTCGCGAAAAAGGACGAAGGCAAAGGCCTTCTTCCTGAAGTTCGCATTGGTGAAGGTGGCAGCGAAACTGAAAATGACAAAAAAGCTTTGACTTCAGAGATTCTCATCACTCGTTCAGAAAACAAAGCGATCGAATCCCTGCAAAAGCTTATTAAAAGCAAAAAGCCAGGCAGCCCTGAGAATGCGGACCTATTGTACCGCCTTGCTGAGCTCTATATGCGCAGATCTAAATCGGGCCGCTTCTTCGACATGAACGCGAACAACCCTGTTCTGCAAAAAAGTTCATTCCCAATTCCAAATGAACACGGCTCAGACGCCGTGAAACGTGCTATTGCTATTTATACTCGCTTGGAAAAAGAGCATCCGAACTTCCGCGATATGGATGCTGTTCTCTTCAACAATGCGTTTGCACACCAGCAAATTGGTAAGGGTACAGAGGCTTCTGTGCTCTTTAACCGTTTGGTGGATAAGTTCCCTAAATCTCCTCTGATCGCCGATGGTACGTTGGCACTCGGGGAACTTTTGTATGATCAAGGTAAATTCCAGCCAGCGTTGGAACAATTCCTTAAAATTGAAAAAATGCCTAAATCCCGCGTTTACTCTTACGGTTTGTATAAAGCTGCTTGGGCTTACTACAACCTCAAAGATTCAGACAACGGTATTAAACGTCTTTTGATGGTGGTAAAAACAAATCCGCCACTTCAAGAAGGTGAAGTTCCAACAAACCGTCACAACCTCCGCAAAGAAGCTTTACGTGATTTGACGATCTTCGTTGGTGACTCCTACCCTGCTGACAAACTCTATGCTTTCTTCGAAAAAATCACTCAGAATAACGAGCTCGGTCCTGCAATGATCGATCTTGCAAAACTCTATGAATCTCATAGCCGTCAAAAGGAAATGGGAATCTTCTTGGGTGAGTTTATCGATAAAAATCCTTCAAATCCTTACTTGGTGAAAGCGAACCTTTACCTTGTAGATGCCTATGAAGACCTCAAACAACGTGATAAAGTGATCTCTCACCTTCAAGCAGCTAGCGAGCTTTGCAAATCGAACTCTGCTTGGAGATCTACTCAAAAGCCAGAAGACGCGGCTGAGTATTGCGATAAGGACTTCCGCCATAATTCTCTCGACATCGCTAAAAAGTGGTGGGAAATCTGGATGAAGAACAAGCAAAACGTTGCGTTCTCAGATCTCACACAAAAGTCTTTCCGTTTGATCCTCGATAACGAAGATCAATCTAAACCAGATGTGAAAACTCACTTTGCCCTTGCGGAGCTTCTCTTCCAATTGGGCAAATACGATGAAGCAAGCCAAGAATACAAATTCGTTGGTGACCGCGCTCAAGAGCCAACTCTTCAGCACGACGCTAACTATGGCGCTTTGTATGCGATCGAAAAGTCTATGGAGAAATCCAAAGAAAAAGATCCAGCTAAGGAAGCTCTTCGTAAAGAACTCGCTACCAACTACTTAACGAAACATCCAAACGGTAAATACGCTTTGAATGTTCGCTTTAAGATGGGCCATATCGCTTACGAGGAAAACAACTTCCCAGAAGCAGAAAAATGGTTGAGCCAAATTGCTGGTTCGAACAAAGACCCAGAATTGAAGAAAAAAGCCGAAGACTTGATGCTTGATATGCTCAACATGAAGAAAGACTATGCTGGTTTGCAAAAGCTTTCTAAAAAAATCATCGCTTCAGGTGCTAACGATGACCGCAAAAAATCTATGAATAAAATCATGGAAGAGTCTAGCTTTGCAGAGATTCAAGAAGTCGCTAAAGGTGCAGACCCAATTATGGCTGCCCGTAAGTTGATTGACTTCTCTAAAGAGCATGAGACCTCTCCAATGGCTAAAGATGCTTTGTGGCAGGCTCTCAGCTTGCTCTATGCTAACGGCCGTCAATTTGAGGCTGCAGAATTGAGCCTTCAGTACGCTAAGAAATATCCTACAGACAAAAAGACTGTGGATGGCTTAAAGGATGCTGCTCGTTCTTATGCTGAAATCGGTCAGCTGACAAAAGCCGCTGAGACTTTGAAAATGATTGCTGAGATGGACAAGAAAACTGCTAAAACCAATATTGAATTGGCTGCAGACTTCCTCCGTCTTGAAGGCCGCATCAAAGAATCACGCGACATCTATGTTACGTTGATGAAAGATGCAGATAAAAAGAACCAAGCTCGTTTGATCTTAAAAATCATGGCGACTTACGGTGGTAAAACAAACAATCCAGAATACCAAAATCTTCAAGAGAAGATCTTGGCTATCAATATGGAGCCCTATGCAACGCAAATCCTTATGGAGCGTGCAGAGAAACTCTATAGTACTGGTAAGAAAACGGCTGCTTTCGACGCTGCTAAAAAGATCATGGGCCGCGGTATTACTGCGGAAGAAAAAGCCCCTGCTCGTTTGATCCAAGCTCAGGTTTTGGAATCTGAATTGGTTCAACAAAGCGTGAAAGCTAAAATGGATAAGTTTGCAATGGTTCTCGGTCTTAAAACTGAGAAGCTCGATAAAGCACAACAAGCTTACTTGAACGTCCTTTCTATGTCTAAAGACGAAAAGGTTGTTCGTAAAGCTTTGGCGGGCCTTGATCGTTGTTATGCAAACTACATTGATAGCTTGCAAAATATCCCTATGCCTGGCGGTTTGACTCCTGCTGAAAAAGACACTTTGAAAGGTGAACTCGCTAAGATCGTAACGCCTATTCAAGGCAAAAAAGCCGAGAACGAAACACGCTTGAAAACATTGGTTGTTGTTCGCGCAACAACTGACAGTAAAGACCGCGACTACTCAGAGATGAATCCAGAAGGAACGATTGCGCCTTCGGCTTCCTACCCTCCAGCAAGTCAGTTTGAAGCGTACTTGACTGCGAAGACTGATTTGAGTCCGTCACGCGTACAGAAAAACCAGACTAAAGTTTGCTCTCGCTCTTTCACTACGAAAGATGCGAAGATCCAATCTATCTTGGATATGGCGAATAACTGCTATGTCTCAAAACAGTACGATATGACCGAGAAGTTGGCTTTAGAACTAGCTAAATTCAAAGATACGCGTGCATTAGGTCTGTATTACTTGAGCTTGGCTTCAGATGTTCGTGAACAGCGCGAAAAAGCAATGTGGCTCATTGATGAACTCATGAAGACTCAAAGTGAGAACGCACTGGTACTGTATCAGAAGGGCCGTCTCATGTATGAGCTCGAAGATATCAATGCGGCGATTCCGTTTTTTGCCAAAGTTGTAGACATGAATATAGGTTCGGCAGAAATTTCAACTTTCGCTGCCGTAAAAGCATACACTGAAAAAGATTACATCACTTCTACGGAGAATTTCTCGCGGCTGACTCAGGACCAGGTGTATACTTACAACATGGGACCTTTGTTCAGTGAAGCGTGGGCACAGCGCGGAGAAGCGGAGAAAGGTATTCAGTTAATCACCGAATTATCCGTTAAGAAAAAGGACAATGTAGACATAATGTTACAACAGGCCCACTTGATTGAGGTCTATAAGTCATCTGATATCGGTACGGCTAAGCAAGTGTACGAAAGAGTTGCTAAAGTCACATCGAAACCAGATTTAAAAGAATGGGTTGGTAAGAAATTAACAATCCTGAAGGGACAGATTCCGAACCAAGGTAAGGTAACGTCCCTGGAGAAAGAATAAGTTTTTAGTTCGAAAATTATAATAGTACGTTGATCTAATAATTGAGTCGCTCTGCTAGTAATTCCGAAGACTTGTTATGGAGGAACAGTTGAAAACATTAATCGTAGGATTAATTGTTGTCTTAGGAATGGTTACTACGGCAGAGGCGAAACAAAAGGTTACTCGTAAAGTCCAAGAGGTTAATTTCGGTGAAATGAACCTCAAAGGGACGATTCGTAATCCTGATGGCGCCTACCTTGTACAGAAGAAAGGGATTAAATTCCTTCCGCTGTACGATATCCAAAAAGATATGGATAGCCGCATCCGCGAATCGAGCCTTTACCTGAGATAGTTTAGTCAACCACACATTGACTAGAGATTTAAGACTTTACGGGGTACGTATGAACAACACTTTAATCGTTAAACAACGTCTTAAGAACGGAACTACCAAGACATGGAAGCTTCGTTCGTCACAGTCAGTCTACACGTTTGGTGGATCAAGACTCGCTGACGTCATCTCCATCTCCCCTACTTCACAGGGCATGCAAGGTACTTTCGAGTGCCGTGATGGTAAATGGTGGTATATCGACATGAACATGGATGCAGTCGCATCTATGAACTCGTGTGAAGTCGCTATTGATGGAGAAAAGACTCTCGAGATCGCTGACTCTACTCTTCACTTAACCCCCGTGTTGAGAGAAGCCGATCTCTATCAACGCCTTGAAAGAGCTTCGCATGAAAATGACGGCACTAAAAAACCTTATCAGCTTTTCCTCGTGAAATTGCATGACAAGGTTATTGAGACCCGCGTAGTTCCTATGGGTCAAAGCTTTATTCCTGAAATGGCTGTCACTAAAAAGGTTATCCCTGCGAAGGATTCAAGCTCTTGGGTTCAATACACTTTGGATCAATACATCGTTCGTCAAAAAACCGTTTTCTTGACTGCAGAAGAAGCAATGAATCGCATTACTGCAAGTCAAATGGTTGATGGCGACAGCAAAAAGGGTCTCTTGATCGTCGGCCTTGCGGCTTTGATGATCGGCGGCCTCACTTTGATGTCTCCTAAGAAGGAAGAAGTTGCTCAGGTAGTGATTCCTCCTCCTGCGCAAAAAGTGATTGTTAAAACAGATAAAAAGAAAAAAGTTGCTCAGGCAAAACCTGCACAACCTCAGCAAGCCCCTTCTGCTCCGAAAGAGCAAAAGGTTGCTAGCGCTCCAGCTGGTAATGGCAAAATCGCCAACATGTTGAAAGCGGTTTCTGACCCCCGCCTGTCTCGTTTGATCGGTAAAGTATCCGCTCAAGCTGCAAAAAGCGGTAACGTGATTGTTTCTAACGGTGTGAAAGCCGGCGCTGGTGCCAGTGGTCGTGCCTTGGCTGCTGTTGGTAACATCGACCGCTCTGGCCGTGACTACGGTACAGACTCTACAGCTCAAGGTGTGATGATCTCCACTGCGGGCCGTGGTGGCGGTAAGAACACTTCTGGTATCGGTGGCCTCGGCGCAGGTAACACTGGTAACGGGGGCGTTGGTTTGATCGAGGAAGAAAGTGAAATTGTCGGCGGTCTCGACCGCGAAGTGATCGCTCAGTACATCAAGTCCCAATTGGGTCAGATCTTGTACTGCTATGAGCGCCAACTCAGTGCTCACCCAGATTTGTTTGGTAAGGTAGCTGTTAAATTTACTATTGCTGGAACTGGATCGGTAGAAACACAGGCCATTGGTGATACCACACTTAAAAATGCGACCGTCGAAGGATGTATCTTGAATAAGGTTGCTAAATGGAAGTTCCCTGCCCCAGCCGGAGGGACGAAAGTGCTCGTCACTTATCCATTCTTATTCAAGAGTACTAACTAAGACGGAGGAACTAAAATCATGAAAACTCTCACGCTCACGTTGATGCTATTAGGGAGTTCCTTAGCATACGCACAAACAACCGCCCCTGCTGCTCCTAAAGCGGCCGCTCCTGCTAACTCAGGCAGCGACAAGCTTGATATTAAAAAGCTTGAGCAAAAATATTGGTCTGCAAAAGACGACGACTTCGCAGTCGTACAGAACCGCCGCTATACAAAAGCCGGCCGTTTCTTCTTGAGCGCCAACGGTGGTGTTCCATTCAATGACCCATTCTCTTCAGGTAATATCTATGGTGGTACTTTCGGTTACTTCTTCAACGAACGTTGGGGTATCGATGTAGACTATAAATCTGGCAGCTTGCATGATAATGATGCAACTTCGCAGTTCATCAATCAATATGGTACTTACCCAGACCATAACGTATTTAAATCTTCAATGATCGCTTCTGTGACGCTGGTTCCGTTCTACGCAAAAATGAGCTTCATGGATAATTCAATCATTTACTTCGACATGGGCTTCTCACTTGGCGCCGGTACTTTGGCTTACGTTGTTAAGCAAAAAGAAGGCGATTTGAACGAGAACGCAGCCGTTGCAAAACTCTCTGTATTCCAGCAGATCTTCTTCACAGAGCACTTCGCTTTGAGAGCAGATCTTTCAAATACATGGGCCAATGAAAAACGCATGAAATACTACACACCTGGTGACGCGCAACATGGTTACTCTGGTGACCGTGATCTCGGCACTAAAATGACCAACGATACTTCACTTTTGTTAGGTGTGACTTACTGGTTCTAAGGATTCTAGGTAGCTGTAAACGTTATTTCTAATTCTGAGCTACTTTAGGGGGACGTATGAAGACAAATAAAATGGTACTAGCTTTATTGGCCGCGAGCGTGTCTGCAGGGACTACGGCTCATGCGCAAAAAGCAAAAACGTACATGAAAAGTAGTAACGTCCCTGCTTACAATCTCGTTAAAGCAAAAAAAACAAACGAAGTTCCTCGTTTGACCATTGGCGCTGAAAGAGAAGTCACGGCGAACATTAAGCCTTTGAACCTCCCGGAAGCAGGTCAAGTGAACCTCACTCCTGTTTCTAGAAAAGCTTCAGCTCCCGTTTTGCAATTTCCAATGGACTACGGCAAAATCCTTCCGGCAGAAGCTGCAAAGGCTGTGACTGGTAAAAATGCTATTGCCAACGTTCCAGAGCTCAAGGTTCTGAACGAAGTTGGCGAACCTAATCTTGAAACAGTGGAAGCAAAACCTGCATTGCAACCAATGATCGAGATGCAACCTAACGATTACAAAATGCTTCAAGCTTTGATCTTCCTTGAATACCAAAAAAACTACGAATTGGCTCTAGGCCTTTTCTCTGAGTTGATGGAAGACCCTGAATATCGCACAGAAGCTTGGTACAACTATGCTTTGACTGCAAAGGGCCTCGGTATCAACTCTGAGTTCCGTATGGGGATGATCAAAGTTGCGACGGATGCAAAATCTAAAGAATGGCAGGAAAAAGCTGTTCACAACCTGATTGATAATATCGGTATCCTCAAAGTATCTGACGTAAAATACATTGATCCATTGATTACTAAATATGACATCGACACTACTCAGAACGAAACATACCAAATGTACCGCGCTAAATACTATCTTGAAGCCGGTCAGTTGGGCCAAGTTGAAGATGCTTTGATCTTCATTGGTGAAAAATCTAAAAACTATCCTGAAGCGACAATGATCAGCGCTCTTTCTCTTTACCGCCAAGGTAAAGTAGATGATGCAATCATGACTTTGAACCGCTTGATGGAAATCACTGATGGCGACAGAAAAGGCACTATCCGTAACGTAGGCGCTTTGACTCTCGGCCGCATGTACTTCCAAAAAGGTGCTTACAAAGACTCGTTCCAGGCATACTTGAAAGTCGACAAGACAAACCCTATGTGGTTACAAGCAATGACTGAGCAAGCTTGGACACAGATCATGGCTGAAGACTATGAAGGTGCTTCTGGTAACATGTTCTCATTGCACACAGACTTCTTTAAAAACGCCTTTGCTCCAGAGTCTTACACAGTTCGCACTGTGGGTTACTTGAACCTTTGCCAATACGGTGACGGTATCCAGGTATTGACTGAAATGAAAAAGAAGTTTGGTCCTTTAAAGACAAAACTCTCTGCTTACCAGGCGGCAAACGACAAGGCTCCTCTCCACTACTATGACACAATCAAAACGTGGATGAAGAACAGTGATCGTAAGGAAGTTGATGGCATCCCACGCGCCTTCATCGTCGAAATGGCCCGCCATCCTTCATTCACAGTTCCACAAACTGAGATCAACACAACTGAAGACGAAATTGCTCGCTTCAACAAAGTCACTTTGACATTGCTTGAGCGTGAAAAATCAACAATGAAAAAAGCCAACGAAGCCGGCAAAGAAATCAGCGAGATCCGTAAAAAGTTGATTGATAACAAGAAATCAACATCTTTGACGGAAGCTTTGGCTAAAGCTGAGAAACGCCAAATGAGCTTCAAGATCCAGCAATTCATCGCTCAAAAAGCTCGTACATCTATCAAAAAACTCCGTGAAATGGGTATCGCCCGCATGGAGAAAGAAAAAGCTGATCTTCGCATGGAAGCCGGCAATGCATTGAAAAACCGTATGACTCAATTGGCAGGCGGTTTGAATCGCGTGCTTGAGCAAAATGAAGTGCTTGCTTACGAACTTTACTCTGGCGCCGGTGAACACATCCGCTATCAAATGGCTGGTGGTGAAATCACCGAGAAGGAACGTCCGGAATTGAAAGTTGAAGCTAAAAAGAGCCTCAACTGGAAATTCCAGGGTGAAATCTGGGAGGACGAAGTGGGTCACTACCGCTCTTCTCTCAAGAACGTATGCCCTCAGGACGACAAAGTAACTAGCTTGGATCAAAACTAAAAGGAGACGACCATGAAGAACGTAATGAAATCCAACAAATTAATCGTGAGCTTCCTGATTGGCGGCTCTTTGGTAATGGGCCTCACTGCTTCTGCTGAAACAACAGCAAAAGAAGGTTTGGCTAAGATTAAGTCTAACGTAGACAACTCAAAGGCCAATTTGGGCGAATATAAGCGCAATTTGGGCACCGTTGATAAAAACATCGGTGAAATTCAAAAGGCAAAATCTCAAGTCGATGAACAACGTAAAGCTGTTCAAGCTTCTTATGAAGAAAATAAAAAGTCGATGATCAAAGTTGACGCTCAAGAGAAGGAAATCCAAGGCTTGATCGCTGATGAGAAAAACAAAAAAGCTCAGGAAGAAAAGAAACTTCAAGAGCTTCAAGCGATGGCTCAGAAGCTTCAAGAAAATATCGCAAAACGTGATGCAAATATCACGGATTACGAGACTCAATTGAGCTCAGTCCAGGAAGAAAAGAAAATCTGGGCGTCTCGTGGCGACCAAATCAAGCAACAAGGCGCGCTTGTAGACCAGCGCACTCGTTCTTTGGCAACATCTGAGAACGATTGGAAGAACAAGAAAAAAGGCTACGAAGCTGAAGTGAACCGTTGGACTAAAGAAGTTGACCGCCAGCAGAAACTCCAAGACAATTATACTTCATTAACAGAAGTGAGAGACTAATTCTTGGTTTCATAGAACTTTCTAAGAAAGCTCTCCTTCGGGAGGGCTTTTTTTATGTCCGAAACGCGCGCACCTATCAGCAGTCTTAAAGCGAATCTCTTCTTGAAAGCCTACGGCCTGTTTAAAATCCCTCTGCTCGCCTATGTCGGCCCGAAGTGCCTCGAGCTTTCCCCTACTCGCAGCGTGATTCGAATCAAACTCCGCCGTCGCACCA
Organism: Bdellovibrionales bacterium; assembly: GCA_018266295.1. Taxonomy (NCBI): domain Bacteria; kingdom Pseudomonadati; phylum Bdellovibrionota; class Bdellovibrionia; order Bdellovibrionales; species Bdellovibrionales bacterium. The sequence continues at coordinate 235,150 of JAFEAQ010000011.1, forward strand.
AGAATCATCTGAATGTGATGTACTTTGGCGCCCTCGGCATCGGTGCGGAGCTTTCCATTGCGATCACGGCTGTGGCCTCCATCTACGAAAGTGGCCAGCGCATTGATTTCATCTTTAAAGACTTTAAAGCGAACTTCCTCAAACGCTGCGACGGCGACGTGCACTTTATCTGCGATGAAGCCGACAAAGTCCGTGCACTGATTGAAAAAGCCACAAAAACCGGCGAGCGCCTCGAAGGAACTTTCAAAGCTTATTCGACTGTGCCATCGACAAGTGAAACTGACAAAGTGGCGACGTATGAGCTGACATTGTCAGTGAAGAATCGCTCAATGAAGTCTTAAGTTTCTAAAGATGTTCTAAAATATTTACTAAACGGCCAAAGGGATCGCGGACAAAAAATCTTCGCACACCCCAAGGCTCTTCCGTTAACGGATACTCGATTTTAAAGCGGCCTTTTTTCATTCGCCGAAAAGCTTCATCGACGTCGTCGACTTCGATGGACAAATCAGGAACCGGAGTTTTAGATCCGCCCTGAGAAGCAAAGCTCATTTGCACCTGCATTTTGGCTGAAGATCCATAGGTCACAAGCCATCCATGATCCATCAGAATTTCCATCTCGAGAATGGAGCCATAGAATCGTTTGGCAGCTGATATCTTCTTGGTCTCGATATTGGCGATGATGCGTTTTACTTTCATAGATTCTCAAAACCTAAGGCAGACTCGCCTTAGCCGTCTGGTACTCACTGATCAGTTTTTGATAAATCTCAGCCGTCGTCAGGATATCATCTACAAGCCCCACAGACTGCCCCGCACTCCAGACGGTTTTCCAAGAAGGTTTATTCGCAGACTCTTCGAGCGATTTCATTCCCATCAAGTGAATCAAAGGAACGACGTATTTTTTGGTTGCAGGATTGTCTTTCAATGTTTTCAAAATCCACGGCAAATCTGTGCCGAGCTTTTTAACATAGTCTGTGTTAATAACTGCTGCAGGAGTGCCCGACACCCGCGTTGTCATCACAATGTCTTCTGGAGTTGAGTTCACAACCGCATTCTTATAAGACGCATCGACACTAGCTTCTTTTGAAGCGATAAAGCGCGTCCCCACACTGACACCCGCCGCTCCGAGAGCAAGACATGCAGCGATTTGCGAACCATGCGAAATACCACCAGCTGCAATGATGGGGATTTGCAACTGAGTTTTCAGCCACGGTACCAGCACCAGCGGCGAAATCGGTCCTGCATGGCCACCGGCTCCTGCCCCCACGGCAATGACACCATCCGCGCCGAGATCTTGAACCTTTTTAGCGAATTCCAAATTCGTCACGTCACAAAGAACCTTCGCACCATTTTTGTGCGCCTCTTCAATCACATGCTTTGGACTTCCCAAAGAAGTAATGAATAGGTCCACTCCGGCATCCAGTGCAATCTTGAGATCGCCTTCAGCACGGTTGTTACTTTTGTTGACGATGATATTTACGCCAACAGGTTTCTTTGTGCGTTTTTTGATATTTTCGATGGCTTCTTTGAATTTCTCTGGCGGACGGTAATTGAGTGACGGAACCGTCCCGATACCGCCGGCTTCGCTAGCGGCGACGACAAGGTCTTCATTGCTCACCAAAAACATAGGCGCGGCAATGATCGGATTCTGAATCCCCATCAAACGAGTAAATGATGTTTCAATGGATTTGTTATCAGCCATAAATCCTCCGGATGTTCTCTAACTCTAGAGGATTTTTTATGCTTATTGAAGCTTTTTGCACTGACGCGCATAACTGCGGTCACATTCAAGAGTGTCATCGCTTTGGCAGGACTCCGCCTGGTCGGTCTTCCACAGAATCGCATTTTGGCATTCACCGGCGATTTTTCCAACCTCTGCACTTTGCACATAAGAACTGAATCTTTGATTTTCAAATGAATCTGCGATCGGAGTCGGTGTCGGCGCAATCACCTCTGCCGGAGCCGAAACTGGAGTCGCAACCACTGCAACTTGTGGAGCCGGTGTTGGTGAAGGAGTGGCCACCACGGCCTCCGTCGTTGCCGCGGGCTCCTCCTCCGCCGTGACCATTTCAACCCCTGAGGTCGACTCATCCCCAGAAAGCACCTGCTGAGCGTCGACTCTTTGCTCTACTGGAGCAATCACTGGCGAATTGAGAAGCTTTTGAGTTTCAGTAAAGGTCTCAACAAGGTCTGCTGTAAACTTCGCAATATCGGTCACGCCCAAGGACTTCCACTCATCCAAAAGAACCTGCGGATCTTCGCCGTACTGAAAGCGATCCATTTCATCTTTGGTCGCCTGAAGAACGCGCATCACGATTTCTTTCTTGTTCTGATAATCAAGTGGAGCTCTTTGCACTTGTTCAAAGTAGCGGGCGCCATCCAAAAGCAAAACCATGCGCTCCACAGAACCCTTCACAGAGATCCCGAGTTGCTTGTTCACTTGTGTTTCCGGAAGAGAGCTTTGATAGAGGTTGTAAACTTCTGCTTGGCTCATCTGCTGAGCCTCGGTGATTTTACCGAACCAACGGAGGCTGCGCGGGAGATCCTTCTGTAACACCTGTGAGGCATACTGGTCTGGCGTGTAAGCCAAAGCCACCGCCATAGTCCCCAAAGAAATCATCCAAGCTGCAAGGAAAAGTACCACCCGTTTCATAGCGCTCATGTATATCACAGAAGCACCGCAATCTCTGTCACTCGAGAGCGCGAATGAAACCTCTTCCCGACTGTCAAAACTATTGACGCCATACAGGCCGCTTCAAACGCCTAACTATTGTTTTCAGAGCTAAAAACATGCTATCTAGAGGCTATGAAAGTGCTCCGCTGGGTCCTTATTAACTTTGGCGTTCTAATTCTATTCCAGGCAACCAAGTATTTCTTGGGCCTGCAATGGGCAATAGGGGTCTCTATGGCTTATGCCATTGGCGAGATCCTTTGGCTGAAAATTCGCAGAAGAACCATCTCACCGTTTATGCTCTTTTCCCTTGCCGTAGTTTTACTATTTGGAGTTCTCGATCTGTGGCTCACCAATGACTTCTTTATGAAGCTCGAATCTGCAGTGATGAATCTCATGATGGCTGGATTATTTGGTTTATCGTTATTCCGCGAGAAAACCATCGTCGAAGAGCTTGCAGAAAATCAGGGCCGTATTACGAAAGAAAAGACGCCTGACAAAACTTTCTTTTTCCACTTCGTCACTGCTATCTGGTTTTTGTATTACATTCTTCGCGCCTTTGCCTTTACCTGGATGAACTTCGCAATGGCAGATGGCGAGTCCTTTATTCTCAAGACCTTCCTTGGCACAGCCAGTTTTTATATCTTACTAGCTGCTTCCATAGGACTGAGCCAACAGCTTTGGAACTTGCTTCTTAAGCTCCGCCTTATGCCATCTACGCGCAAAAATCCAATGACGGAAACTTCCATGCAACGGCCTTGCATCGGAACTCAGAATTTGGAATCCTAAGTAGGAGCAGACGGGCTCATACGGATACTTTTGAGCCTACGGAGGGGGGAAGGCCGCGCTTGGTTGCTATGAGCACCAGGAGCGAGCGCCCCGCTGCTATAAATCAGTTTCGCCAAATAAAAAAAGCCAAGGTTTCCCTTGGCTTTTCATTTCTATTTTCAAAATTTATCTTAGTGCGTGTTGTTTTCGATCACAGAAGCTGGAGCACGTGAATTTGGGTTTTCCATTGAACCACTGCGCACAGAATTTGGTGCTGCCACTGTCGTGGAAACATTGGCTTTCACTTTAGCACCCTTCACACCGCACTTGCCGTCTTTACCTTTTGTGTAACCATCGGCACATTCCTTTGTCGCTTCAGACTTAGCCTTCTTTGAATAGCCAGCCAAAGCAGATCCAGAGATTGCACAAACAAACGTGAGTAATGCTGTTGCCAATAGTTTCACAAATGCCTCCTGAGGTCACATGTCAGTGATTTCAGAATATCATCGAGTTTTTGAAGGACCTAGGGAAAATCTCAAAATGGGATCTCAGGAACCGATCTAAGGTCTAGCCAGGCGCTTAGCAAAGGCTTTAAGAGCCTCTCCGTACTCGCCGAGGTCCTTGATAATCGTCTGAGCATGCCATTTAGAGGGCTCAACGAACTGGTTATGCATGGGGCGTACCTGAAGCTCAAACTGCTTCTTTACGCCGTCAGCCGTGCGTCCGCGCTCATGCACATCGCGCTCAAGGCGGCGGCTAAAACGGAGCTCTTCCGGAGTGTCAAAGAAGACAGCCTCATCCAGCACTGCACGCACTTCAAGGGAGTGAAGGATCAAGATGCCGTCCACCAGAATCACTGGTTTTGGCGGGCTCACGAGAACTTCTTTTTTGCGGGAATGGGTCACGAAGTCATAGATCGGAACATCGATGGTTGCGCCGGTTTTTAATTGGCGCAGACCTTTTGCCATTAACGGAAAGTCCAAAGAATCCGGGTGATCGAAGTTCACCGAGCCCCCATCACCATCAAACTTTGCCGATTGATCAATGTAGTAGTTGTCTTGATAGAGGATCATACAATGCTCATCGCCGAGAGTCTTTTGCAGCTCTTTTGCGAAGTGGGTCTTACCCGAACCACTTCCTCCAGCGACACCAATAATATGAGGCCTCATCATGCAGTCACCTACTTGGTTTGGAATAAACGATCCCCGGCATCGCCGAGGCCTGGTACTAGATAGCCACTCTCGTTTATCTCATTTTCGATATTTACAGTATAAACTTCGACGTCCGGATGGAAGTATTGAACTTTTTCCAGACCGGTTTTGCTCGCCAAAATGCTGATCACTTTTACTTTGCCCGCACCATAGTTTTTAAGGCGGTCGATGGCAGCGATGATCGTGTCCGCCGTCGCAATCAAAGGATCGCAGAGCAGAACCTCACGGCCGGCGATATCCTTAGGCATTTTGAAATAGTACTCCACCGTGTTGTGGATAAACTTATCGCGATAGATACCGATAAAGCCCGTGCTTGCAAACGGAATCATCGATAGAGCCGCATCGAGCATCCCATTCCCCGCGCGCATGATCGACACCACCACCGGCGGATGAACGATTCTCTCTACTGTTGTCTTCGCAATCGGTGTCTCGACAGAGATTTGCTCCAGCTGTGTCCAATCCTTCATCGCTTCATACACGAGGATTTTTGAAATCTCTTTCACGATCTCGCGGAAATCCTGAGAGTACGTGTTTTTATCACGGAGGTATCCGAGTTTATGTTTCAAAAGCGGGTTTGTAATAACTTTGATATTTTTATTCATAAGTAATTCTCTTTTTCTACTTCAGTTCTAGAAAACCGTTCCATCGCTATCAATTTTCAAAGGCGGCGACGAGTCCGCGCGCAAAGCCTTCGCCGCTTTACGGCCGGCCCACCAAGTGCCACCTTCCAAAACTTTCGCGAGAGGAAATTCCGACGCTGACTTGCCTAATTTCTTCTGAACTTCCGCACCGATGCGGTCGAGCAATGAAATTGTCAACCCCCGCCATTCAATAATGAGTTCCGAATCAGGGCGATGGCTCAACGCCGCCATTCCTGGGTCTCGCAAAGTGATCAAACCACGATCCAGTAACAATCCGCCATTACGGTACTCTGCAAGTCCTGTCAGTTTTTCAACATCGGCGATCTCAAAACCAGCCTCAGCAATCGGTTCCATCAGAGAATAAGTCATCCACTGCGAAAGCTTGTGGAAAGCTGCAAGGCCCCCTGGTACTTTCGAGTAATTCCAAATATCGCCCAAGTTCACACCAGCCACGCGCACGCGCCCTGGCCAGATTTCACCAAGGCCATCGAGCACCGCACGCAAAACCTGCGGCCCTGTCAGTTTTTTGCCGTGACGTTTTTGCAAGTAATCAATGATGCTGCCAGGTCGACCTCCCGGGAAAATATCTTTCTTCGCTTCAATGGTTTTTCCCAAATTGCGCAGCAAAGACAAACGTCCCTCCACACCGATCAGCGGATTTTCTGCTGTGACTTGGAACGCACTAGAAAGCTTTTCAGCTGTGAGGTTTTGCAAACCCTTCGCCGTTGCACGCAGTGGATGAGCGTTGTCATCCGAAAGCGCTCCCTCCATGAAAAGATAAAAACTCGCAACGCCTAAGCCCTCAGAACGGCCAAAGCTTTTGCCGGTGCTCTTTTCTTTATAAGACCAAACATTGCCAGCACCCGCATCCAACAAAACCGAAGTGATCACAAGATCCAGTTTCGTGCGTGCTTTTTCCATCGCATCCATACCGGACATTTTAGCTTCTAAAGCCTGTACACGGTCCACGCCGCCGACACGGAAGTGCCCCCAGCGGGAGTGAAACGGAATATTCAATGTTGGATAATTTTCGCGAATCACTTCCACAACGTAATCTACCACCGGAGTTAATTTCTCGGGGTGGTAATTGAAGTGTGTCTCGCCTTTTTGCGTGAGTTCTAAAATCTTCTCGGCACTTTGGCGAATCGCCACAGGTGACAAAAGAAAATCCAGATCTTTTTCAGTATAAGAATTATTCATCGATCGGTCTTCCTTTCACTTTATCGAGCTGCTCGGCACTTTTCTTTTCGCCAGGATTGAAATAACCCGCGGCTTTCTTCGCTTCGATTTCAACTTGTGCGTCGGCCGGGATCAGTTCCGCTGGAATTGAAATACGGTTCACGACTTCAATACCGCTCTTCACGATGGCATCGTATTTCATATTCGACATCGAATGCAGGTTATGGATCTTCGTAATACCGAAGAAATGGAGGATATCCGGCATAAGCTCTTGGAAACGAGCATCTTCAACCCCCGCCACACACTCCGTGCGGTGGAAATAAGTTGCGGCAGAGTCCCCGCCTTTTTGGCGCTTACGAGCGTTGTAAACCAAGAACTTCGTTACTTCGCCAAGCGCGCGGCCCTCTTTACGGTAGTAAGCGATAAAACCAACGCCCCCACGCTGAGCCGTTCTAGCCGCATCTTCAATACCGTAAATCAAGTAAGGACGGCATGTGCAGATGTCAGAACCAAACACGTCAGAACCATTACACTCATCATGCACGCGGCAAGTAAGTTCAACATCTGGCTTTGATAGATCGTGCAAGTCACCAAAAATATAAACCGTCGTGCTGCCAATAGGTGGAAGCATCACTTTGATATCCGGACGAGTCACAAGCTCAGGGAACATCCCTCCGGTTTCTTGGAATAAGATCTTACGAAGCTCCCCTTCATCAACACCGAGACGTTTCGCAATCCCCGGCAAGTACCATACAGGCTCCAGCGCCACTTTCGTAACACGGATATCGCGGTTTTCTTTGATGATCTTCCCATCAATGTGCAGACGGCCGGCATCGATCGCATCGTGAATTTCAGGAATCTGCAAATGCGCCTGAGTCACTGCGATCGTCGGACGAACATCGTAGCCTTCGTCGTAGAATTTTTTAAAGTGAATTGGAACGTCCAAGCCCCATGGATCGATCGAAACCATTTTATCTGGATCAGACCATGATGGGAATGGACCGACTTTCACCGGGCTTTCCGTATTATTCAAATCCGGCTTATGACGAGTGGAGTACTTACCTTGAGCAATCGAAAGTGCGCGATAAACCGCGTAGCTTCCACTGTGCGTGCCGATGGCGTTGCGTTTTTTCGTGTCCGTCAAAGAACCGATGATCGGTCCACGCTCTGTAGGATTTTTTGCGCCCCAATGAATTGGCAAACTGTCTTTGAAAACATGTTGCGAATGCGACGTCAGAATAACATGTGCTGATCTTTTCATCTCGCTCATAAGTGAACCTCTTACGACATCCAGTTGTTGTCGTCTTGTTTTTCCCATTTAACTGTGACTTTTTTAATATTGCTCCAGAAATCCAAAGAGTGGTGGCCGGTGATATCACCGTGACCAAACTTGGAGGCGTTCACGCCGCCGAACGAGAACGGCTCGCGCGGCACTGGAACGCCGACGTTCACGCCGACCATTCCTGTGGATGCCATACGAATGACCTTCTCAGCGAGATTTCCGCTGGAAGTAAATACCGAGCAGGCATTGCCGTACTCGACACTGTTTTCGATTTCCATGGCGTGTGAAATGTCTTTGCAACGAACGATGCTGAGAACCGGACCAAAAAGTTCCAGCGTCGCAGCCTCACTGCCCGGAGTGACATTGTCGATCACTGTGGGACCGATCCAGTTCCCGCCTTCGAGTCCCGCCGGCGCTTTCGCCTTGCGGCCGTCCACCAGAATTTTAGCGCCGTTCTTCTCGGCATTGCCGATGGCTTTAGTTAAGAACTCCACTTGAGACTTGGTGATGATGGCACCCATGTCTTCGCCCAAAACCAAAGACTGCGCCCGTTCAACGATTTTTGCGATGTGTTTATCAACGTCACCGACAGCGAGCAAAACGGCTGCGGCCATACAACGCTGACCCGCGCAGCCCGTGAAGGAGTCGCTGATCCCCATACCAGAAAGTTCCGGATTCGCATCCGGCAAAAGAACGATGTGATTTTTTGCGCCTCCCAAAGCCAGCACGCGCTTGCCTTGGCGAGTCCCCCGTTCATAAACAGCCTTTGCCACCGGAGTCGAGCCGACGAAGCCGATCGCCTTGACGTCTTTGTGATCAATGATGGCTTCCACAGTTTCGCGGCCGCCTTGCAGAACTTGGAACAAACCATCCGGCAAACCAGCTTCTTTCAAAGCCGCCGCAATTCGCATAGACGTGAGAGGAGTTTTTTCAGACGGCTTCCAGATGTAAGCATTTCCCAAAGTCAACGCGATCGGAATCGTCCACATCGGCACCATCGCCGGGAAGTTGAACGGCGTGATATTCGCAATCACACCAAGAGGCTCACGGCGGTATTCACAGGAAACCCCGCGAGAGACTTCGACTTTGCCACCGAGATCCATGTTCTGAAGTGCAATCGCAAACTCCAAAACTTCGATCCCCTTCATCAGGCCGGCTTTGCCTTCAGCAAAACTTTTTCCAGACTCAGAACTTTTTAAGTGAGAGATTTCATCAAGATCGCGCAGCAAAATTTGGCGGAAGTTGAACATCACTTTCGTGCGTTCTTTGAGTGGCACGTTCGCCCACTCTGCTTGGGCTTTTTTGGCGGCTTTTGCGGCCGTATCAACTTCAGCTGCTGTGGTTGCATTCATCTCGCCAATGACTTTGCCGTTGTAGGGGCTCAGAACCGTCATCGCGGTGCCCGATGCTTTTTGGAATTTCCCATTCACGAAGTTTTCAACTTGAATTGGTGTCCCTGGAATCTTCACGCTCATACGAACCTCTTTGCTTTCACGAAGGAAAACAAAAAGTGTATTTATACTGCTTCATATTTGCCAACGAAAAAGAGCAATTATACTATTACGTAACACTCCCTGACGTGACGCCACAAAATAACTAAATGTTCGTTACTTCTCCCATAGTTTTTTCAAGCAGTTCAAGGCCCTTGTAGTCGTTCTTAACGATGGTGTTAGCATGGATAACGACCGCATTCATGAGCTCGCTTTCTCTTGCTCCTCAATCCAGGCGTTATAGGACGCGCGACTGATCTTGCAAGACTGAACGCCAAACTTGGCAGAGGCCTTTTCCTTCGTTTCATCTACTTGCTGAACTCTTGAACCGTGGCTTTAATCCAATCAGTGTAAGCATTCACCTTGGTGTAAATGCCGTACTCTTCGCAATTATCACTCCCGCGGCTAGTAACACCGGCGACGACGTACTTTTCACCCAAGCGCAAGAACACGGGTCCGCCGGAGTCCCCTTCGCATGTACCGGTATTCACCTCATTGGTAGCAAACTCGGAGCGACCATAGTAAGGCTCATCGATCACCACATGGGTTTTACGAAGTGGCCCAAGGCCCGATTTTTTCTTCATATTGGTAAAGCCATAGCCATAGGGAATAACCACCGTGCCCTTATCAAGCTCTGGCGGGTGAATGCTCGGCGCTTCGAACAACTCAGCCGGTACGTACCCTTCCGGAGTGCCGCCATCAAACTTCACGATCATGAGATCCAAAGCGTCGGTTTCCACTGTGAAGTTATTATCTTTATCAACCTTAAAACCATCGGGTCTCTTTGTCGCGGTAATCAAATGGCGACGTAACTTAGGAACATTCTTATCGGTGCCATCAATACTGAAGCCAACATAGAGCTTGCCATCGCCAGCTTGCATACAGTGCCCCGCCGTTAAAACGATGTCCTTCGCAATCAGAGTTCCCGTGCAAAAAGCAACCTTGCCGTCAGTAAGCATCACGATACTTTTCGCGAGAGGGTCGTCTTGCTTCACGTCGATGCCATTGACAATCCCCTGCCCTTCGCTCGTTGACAGAACGTTCGAGGTGTTTTTAGGGCTGCATTGAACTAATAGGAATGAACAAAGGATCGCAAAAGATGCTAGGAATGATTTCATCGGCTCTCTCAAAGGGTTTAGAATTTCGTTAGGAACGAGGTTCTAAACCACCTTGAGCGAGAGGACCACGGGATTTTGTAAACTCGGTAAACTTTACTTCTTGTCAATCTCAACTTGGTCTTCTTTGAACACGAACTGACCGAAGTTATTGTCTGTGCTCATGATTCTGCGGACATCTTTAATATACTTGGCTGGATTTTCGTTGTAGCTCGAAGCTAAAGCTTCTAGTAAGACATCGCTATTTAAAGCTTTTCTCTCCGCACGCATTTTTGCACGAGCGTCACGGAACTTCTGATAAGGGCCGCGATTCAAGAGCTCAATATAGGCAGCAACGTTATCGCTGATGGTATCAAACTTCCTCATGCAGGCATGGTCGTAACCGTATTCGCACGGCTGAGTCTTTGGGTTCCCGTGCATGCCAAAAAGATTCTTAAGCTTGCGAGCCACGGTGCTGCGGCCCCAGCCACTTTCCAGTGCAGCCATCGTCAAAAGCAATGGCAATGGGACGATATCAACGCGGGCCAAGATGTCGGCATAGCTGCCCTTCTCATCGACGTAGTAGTCTTCCTTGATTTTCTTCAGCCAAGCCTGATCTTCGGCTGTCAACTGAACATTATCCGCCTGCTTTTTTTGAAGACGGAGGACTTCTCGGCGTTGTTTGTAAACGGCTTCTTCCATGCGGATCGCGATCGGGAGCAAAACGCAAACGAAGCGGTTCTTCTTTTCTTCAGAGCGTAAATTCTCAAGCTCTGCTGTTGGCATGGACTTCGCCAACGCTGAGTCATCATTGTAAAGCTCTTTCAAATCCATTTCGCCTTTACCAGTAACGACTTTCAAGCGACGGCAGAAATCACCCGCCGCGGGCGCCTGTTCAGCCGGAGCTGGCGGCTGAGCCGGTTGCTGGGGCTTCTTGGCTGGTGCCGCCGGAGCGCCGCCCTCTTTTGGAGTGGTCGGCGTCACCGGAGCTTCCGGTTTTTGCGGAGTCTTCGGCTTCGGCTTTGCTGGAGTTACAGGCTGAGACGGTTTCTCAGGCTGGTAACCAGTGCCATGACCATTTTTACCAGATTTTGCAGGTTCAGGTTGCTCATCGGGCTCTTGCTGCTCACTCGGCTGACCGCTCTGCTTCTGGTGCTCATGCTTTTTCTTTTCTTCACGCTGTTTTTCGAGCTGTTTTTGATATTGATCTTCGGCATCTTGGGCAATCTCCTCATCACTGTAAGTTGGGTTTTGTTCTGTTAAGTCATTCATGAAGCTGTCACGCTCAACCGGCGTTTCAAGCTGAGAGTATTGCGAAGACTGGGGGTTTTGCAGCTTTTGCAGGTCGTTTGCGACCTTCGGATTCGCAGATGTCGGCGGGCGAAGAATCTCCGCCCCGTTCGTGTTAAAGCCGCCGCCTTGGCAGGCTGAAAGCACGAGGCTTCCGGTGACAAGAGCCGTTGTTAAGAGACTCAAAGATTTGTTATTACGTGCCGCCAGTCTTTTCATAGTGGCTTCCACAGTTGCAACGCTTATGCCGCAATCGGCACTGTCAAACTATCAGACAGCCCCGCGAAAAAGCCCTCACTAACAACCTGAAACCCTTGCAGCTTTTGCTTTGTGAAAATTCTTTCCGGTGAGCAATTCCCCTCTGAAAATGCCGAAATCCCCGCCCATTCTCGGCGCTCGAGTAACGTTTCTGGGCGACTCTCTCGAGGTAGATTTTATTTTTTAATTTTCTTCAGGGCTTGCAACTCTTCAAGTTTGAGCACAAAGCTCATCCCACCATAGGTTGCAGCGCCCAACGCGATGGTCACCGCAAGAATCACGATCTTTGCCATCACAGCTTCTCCGACCTGCGCCTGTAGCAAAGGGTGAAGTTGTAGCACCACAGCCATCACAACAGCCGCGAGAGTAAATTTAAATACTTGCTGAATGAACTTACTAAAATCAAAAACTCCGATGTACTTGCCATAAGCACCGAGCAAGGCCGCCATATTCACAGCCGCACTGACAAACGAAGAGATCACAAGACCCTCAAGACCCCAGCTTTTCATTAAGACCGGCGCCAGCACAATATGCAACAAGAGCGCGGTCCCTGCTGCGATGGCCGGGAACCAGGTATTTTGAATCGCATAGTAAGCCGGCACTAGCACACGCACACCGCTCGTCGCGACTAAAAGCCACGCATAGACGCGCAAAACAGTGGCCGTCGCCTCCGCATCAGCGGTATTAAACTGCCCACGCATAAAAAGAACTTCAACAATCGGACGCGCGAGAAAGAAAAGCCCCAGCGCCGCTGGAATCGCAATAAAAAGATTCAGTCTTAAATAGTAATTCACCGTCTCGGACATCTGCTCGCGCTGACCTTTGCTCCACAACGCTGCGAGTGTCGGCAACAGCGCCGTCCCCAGGCTCACCGAAACCAGCGACAACGGCAGCTCCAGCAATCGGTCCGCCCAATAGATGTAAGAAATCGCCCCATCCCCCAGGCCGCTTGCGTACTTCAGATTCACAATCGTCACAAATTGCAGAAGCCCCATTCCTAAAAGCCCCGGCACCATATTGCGCAAGACCTTGCGGATATCAGCACTCATCCCGGTCCACTGAAACCGCGGCAGAGCCCCCAGCCGTCGCAATGCCGGGATCAAGATCCCCATCTGCAAAGCCCCGCCGATTAAAACACCCCAAGCAAGGCCATCGCCTTCAAAGGCAAACGCCGAACCCGGAATCAGTGTCGATAGGATCATGGAAATATTAAAAAGCGTCGGCGCCATCGCCGGCAGAGCAAACTTTCCGAGGGCGTTCAAAATCCCCATAAAGTAGGCATAAGTAGTGATGAAGAAGACGAAGCTAAACATGATCCGCGCCATGCGGACCGTGATCACGAGCTTTTCGGGCCCATAATCTGCGTCTAAAAGCAGCCGCATGATGGGATCCGCGAGCAAAATCCCCAAAGCCGTTAAAATCGCCAAGAAAACCAGCAAAAGCGTGTAAAAGCCATTGGCCAGGTTATGCGCCCGCGCGGGGGACTCCATACGGGCCTCTACAAAGACCGGAATGAAGCTGACGGACAGCGAGCCCTCCCCGAAAAGGCGTCTAAAGAGATTTGGCAGGCGAAAAGCCGCCGTCCACGCGTCTGTAATCCCCCTGGAAAACAGGGCCGCCAGCGCCATATCCCTAATAAGACCGAGGATTCGGCTCGAAAAAGTCCCCAAAGACATGGATAAAGCCTGTCGAATGATACTTTTAGGAACTTCTTTGCTTGAAACGCCGGGGGCCATGTGTTATCACCTGTGTTCGTTTAAAAAAGCTTAGTGTGGAGGTTATCCCTTGGCAAATCATAAGTCTGCAGCAAAAAGAGCTCGTCAAGCTACTCGTAGAACAGCAGTTAACAGCAAACGTAAAGGTGCAGTTCGCACTGAAGAAAAAAAGCTTGTTAAAGCTTTGGAAGCTAAAAATGTAAAAGAACTTCCAGCATTATTGAGCGCTTTGACTAGCAAATTGACTCGCGCAGCTCAAAAAGGCGTCTTCGGCAAGAACACAGCTTCTCGCAAAATCGGTCGTCTTTCTGCACGCGTTCACGCTTTGATCGGTACTAAGTAATTAGCCGACGGCCGCAGAGCATAGCCCGGTTCCGGTTAATACCCGCCGACGCTAAAGCAGCACCGTTCTAATTATTAAATTTACGATTGAAATCTCGACGTCATCCGAGCTGATACAAAGGCTCGGATTTGTCGTTTAAAGGCCAATGGAATTTGATCAAATGCAATTCCATGGGTGACCAACCCGTCTTTGGCTACAACAGATTTAATCTGCCCCCGCAAAGTCACAAATGTTCCATCAGGAATTTGAAAGCTGAGAACCAGGTCGCGGCCTTCCGTGAGTGCATACTCACTCAGGATCGACATTCCACCCTCGCCGATTTCTCCGGAATTACAAATAAAGTATTGGCCGTCGAATAATACGCCGACCTTCTTCGCCAATGCCCGGCGAGGAAACTTTCGTCTGTAAAAACCTTTGTCTTCGTGAGCGTTCATATTGAAGGTATCGGAATTTTGACGCTTTTCTTGATGGCCCGGCCCTTCGCCCGGCGCAAAACCCGCCCTAGGCCTAAGAAAGCTCGACCTTCAGCGATTCCAAGAAGCCTTCCATGACTTGGAGGCGTCTCTGCCCCTCCGCCTTTGCTGACTTCGTGTTCAGGGCCTCATGCAAGCGCAGGAGCTTTACATAGAAGTGATCCAGAGTGTTCGTACTGTCATCCGGAGTGCGTGTTTCACAGAAGGGATCTTCAGGCCAATAAAGCGCCCGGCGCGAAAGACCACTGAAAGCAAAAACACGGAAAATACCAACGGCCCCCATGGCATCGAGGCGATCCGCATCTTGTACAACTTTGGCTTCGATGGTTTCCACAGGAATCTTCGCCGAAAAACTATGAGCGGCAATCGCATGGTGAATCGCCGGTAAAAACTCCGCCGGATAATTCCAGCCTTTTAGTAACTCCATCGCATGATCCGCAGAAAGGCGCGAAGCCTGCGTACGGCGTGCATCGGCTTTTGAAATGTACACACAGTCATGCAAATACGCCGCAGGAATGACGACCTCAAGCTTCGCACCCTCTTCGTGCGCGAGCTTTTTTGCGACCTTCACGACACGTTCAACGTGCAAAATATCGTGCGACGGATCCGGATTTTCGACACAGACTTGTTTCATGTAATCATGAAATAATTTTTCGAAGGATTTCATAAGAAACTCCCTAGCACAAAGCGCTTTCGCAAGAAACGTCTTTCTAAACTCTCTCGGCTCGGGATAATCAGTCCTTATCCCTGGACCTTAGTAACTAAGTCACTTAAGACACAAAAGCCATTTTACAGATCTCTAAACTATTGCAGCTCTTTGAGTATTTTCAGAATAAGCAGGATTAAACTCAAAATGCCTTTAATAATTACTAAGAAACGCCGATATGATGCTTGTCGTAGCTTCATACGGACCTCCTTTGAGTTTTGAGCTCAAGAGGTTCATCCAGGGCGATCTTGCGAAAGCAAAATCGCTCTTTGCATTTCTGGCACCAAATTATTCTCTTTGTATTTTAATTCTGACGTCCGAAATCATCGGATGTTTCGGAAGTCCGGCGGATCTAGGCGTGAGCGTGTTGGGATTGACTGCAAGTTTTGAGAACCAAATTCTCAAGCCAGATGTGCGAAGACAATGGTGATGACTTCAACGCCTTGTCGGTTTCAGCCAGAACAACCAAAGTTTGCTCCAACTTCTTCACCGTCCAAAGACGGCTTTGCATAACGTAGTTATCTAAGAAATATGGTGGGACCTGCGCTGCGTGCGCGAGCTTGGCCCCGCTCAAGCCTTGTTCAAGACCGCGCTTCACCGTCAGCAACAAACGAATGTGACGAGCGAGCAAAGACACGATCCCGATTTCGCTTTGGCCTTGATCAAGCAAATGAACCAGATGTTCCAGTGCACGCACACGGTCGCTTTCGCCAATCGCACGCGTGAAATCAAAAACGTTTTCTTCTTTCGAGCGAGAAACCACTTGAGCCACATCGCTGACTTCGATGCGTTTGCGATCTCCGACGAAATCCGCGAGCTTCTTCAGTTCAGCTTCGATCTCAGAAAGGTGACTGCCGACGAGTTTTGCCAAAAGCAAAATCGCATCGTCTGCGATATCCAAACCCAAAGTGCCGGCGATGTATTTCACCCAGCCTGGAATTTGGTTGTCGTAAGGTTTTTTGAACTCCACACAATCAGCTGTTTCCAGCATCAGGCGGATTTGCTTTTTACGTTTATCCACGCGAGACGCGAGGATCACGAACACGGTGCTATCCACAGGGGTCGTGATCAACGTCTCAAGCTCAGCCCATTCACGATCCGAAAGCTCTTGCGCTTCTTTCAAAATCACCAAGCGCTTTGGCGCCATCATTGGCAGAGTTTCAACCGCATCACGCACCGTGGAGATGTCAGCATCAGACGCATAGAAAAGAGAATAGTTAAAATCGACCGCACCCTCAGTGAGAACGGCGTACTTAAAACGTTCAATGCTCTGATTTAAAAGATAAGGTTCTTCACCAAACAAGAAATACAACGGAGATAGATCGCCCTTTTCCAAGTCGCGATAAAACTTTTGAGCATCGATCAGTGCCACTCAATTTGCTCCGTGAATCTTAGTTCGTTAAACAACTCAGTCATCCGTTAGAAATTTTCCGTAATACGATCGTGGGCTTCGGCCATCATGTCGTTCGCAACGGAATCAATGTTTTGCCTGCGCGCAGAAAGATTGTAAAGTGGATTCACGGAATTGACACCAGCTAGCGTGACCTGAGGAGCATTGTACGTGCGCTCCCCTGAGAACGATCCGCTCCAAATTGAAGTGTTATCGGCTTGTCGAATAATACTCACTGTGACTGTGACAAGAATACGATAGTCCGACGCTAAAACAGCTCCTTGAGAAAGATATGGAGCAGCTTCAGAACCTGAAGTGAGTTTTGACCCTGGCAAATATTGAACGGAAGTCACAACTCCCACAATTTTCACATCGGATAAATTCTCAGAGGTCACTTTTCCCACTTGAGAACGTTCGAACTCTTGAATCAAAGCGTTGGTGAAACCAACCTCAATGCCTGTTTCCTGCGTGGAGTTTTTAAACACCGGAATCGAGAGATATTTGTATCCCCCCGGAAGGCTGCGGCTTGACATGCCAACGCGATAAGCACAACTGCTTAACGTAGAGGCAATTAATAGTAAACTCAGAGCCAAAAATCTTGAAGTCTTCACGGGATTAGTTGAGTATAGCAAGGTGGAACTTTCAAGGAAGAAATGACCGAAAAGAGCGAAAATGCAGCCTAATGACCGAGCACAACAAAACAATGATTACAGTCTCCTTGCTCCAGGCCCGGTGAGCCTCCATCCTGAGGTGCGAAAAGCCCTGGCGTTGCCAATGATTCATCACCGCACCCCGGAATTCGATAAAATTTTGGCGCGGGTTTTAACGGGACTGAAACAAATCTTCCAGACCACGCAAAGCGTTTACATGCACTCCTCCACAGGCAGCGGCGGAATGGAGTCTTTACTCGTGAACGTTCTCAGTCCCGGTGACACCGTCATCGCTGTTGTCTCCGGAAAATTCGGAGAGCGCTGGGCGCAAATGGCCGAAGTTTTCGGCACGAAAGTCATCACCCACAACGTCCCGTGGGGAGAGGCCGTGAAGGTTTCTGATGTGAAAGCCCTGCTTGAAAAACATCCTGAAACTCGCGCGGTTCTCTGCCAAGCTTGCGAAACAAGCACCGCGGTCGTTCACCCGATCCGCGAGTTGGGAGCGCTCACCGCGAATTTGCCAAACACCTTGTTGCTCGTTGATGCGATCACCGCACTGGGGGCATTTCCACTGCCAATGGATGAATGGAAAATAGACGGCATTGTCGCAGGCTCGCAAAAAGCTCTGATGCTGCCCACAGGCCTTAGCTTCGTTGCATTTTCAAAGAAAGCTGAAGCGTTTTTTGAAAAGGCCAGTTGCCCACGATACTACTTTGATATCCGCCGCGAGAAAAAAGCCAACGCCAGCGGTGAAACCTTCTTTAGTTCGTCTGTGACCCTGGTTCGCGCGCTGGATGTGGTGCTGGAACTGATGGGCAAACAAGGCGTGGAAAAACTTTTTGCCGCCAATCACCGCCGCGCTGAAGCCACTCGCATTTTCGCTCAGAAACTGGGTTTTGGCTTGTATGCAAAAGCGCCGAGTGATTCCGTGACAGCACTGACCGTGCCCGCTGGAATGGACGGACAAAAAATTCGCAGCTATCTCGAAGAAAAATACAATATCACTATCATGGGCGGACAGGATCAGGCCAAGGGCAAAATCATCCGCGTCGGCCACATGGGATACATTCAGGATCACGAGATGGTTCGCCTGATCGAGTGCTTGGGCTTGACGCTTCAACACTTTGATGCGACATCCGTGTCCAGCGAGAAAATTCAGGCGACAGTCTCTGAACTCAAACGCTGGCTGGAGTCTCACTAATGAAGAAAAAAATCCTCATCACCGATCGATTTGCTCAGGATGTTTACCTCTATTTGCAGCAACAGCCGCAATTCGAAGTCGTGCGTGCGGATTCACCTAAACACTTGCCGCTGGAGCACATTATCGATGCGCACGCGCTCATCATTCGTAGCCGTACGCCTGTGAATGAGGAGTTGCTTAAAAAAGCGCGCAACCTGCAAGTGATTATCACAGCGACCAGCGGCTTTGATCACATTGATCTTGCCGCCACCCAAAAGTGGGGCGTCACAGTAATGCACACTCCGTCTGCAAATATCGAAAGTGCTGCCCAACTCACATTAGGTTTAGTGATTTCTTGTTCTAATAATTTGGTTCAGGCTCACAAGATGATGAAGGCCGGCGACTGGAACCGCGATCAACTCATTGGTATTGAGTTGAGTGGTCGCACTTATGGCATCATCGGCCTTGGTCGCATCGGCACTCGCGTGGCTCAGCTGGCGCAGGCCTTCGGTATGAACGTGATTTCATTTGATCCCTACCAAGAAGATGAACACTTTGAGAAACACAAAGTCGCACGCCTCAGCTACGAAGAAGTTTTAAAGACCGCGGATATTTTGAGCTTCCATGTCCCGAAAACTCTTGAAACCGACTACATGCTGAACCGCTCACATTTTGAATACATCCATCGTGGGATTACTTTGATCAATACTTCGCGTGGCTCCGTGATCCATGAACTGGATTTGTGTGAGGCGCTTGAGAACGGCTGGATCCGGGCTGTCGGCCTCGATGTCTTTGAAAAAGAACCTTTGCCACGGACCTCCAAGTTGCTGAGTTATCCCAATGTTGTTTTAACGCCTCACATTGGAGCCACCACAGAGGATGCTTTTTATAAGGCCTCGAATATCGCTGCTCAAAAACTAGTCGGTTTTTTCCTCGACGGCTCTACATCAGACACTTTACCCCCGCAAGTTCCCTGGTATGGTGCAACACCTTTCAAATCTGACACTTAGATTTCTTGCCAAGACTGCAGCGATAAGCGAACCTTTTTGCGAATCCCAAACAGTTAAAGAGGTATCAAGTGTCTGGAACAGTCGTAGTCGGTGCTCAATGGGGCGACGAAGGCAAAGGAAAGCTCGTCGACGTCTTTGCAGCTAACGCTGATTTTGTAGTTCGTTATCAAGGCGGCGCCAACGCCGGTCACACGCTGGTTGTTAACGGCGTAAAGACTGTCTTGCACCTTGTACCTTCCGGCATTCTTCACCCTGAAACAACGTGCATCGTTACATCCGGTGTTGTTGTCGATGTTTTCGGCATCCTCGATGAAATCAAAAAATTAAAGGCAAATGGTCACCTGCAAAATCCAAAGCAGTTACTTATTTCTGATTCTGCAACGATCATTCTTCCGTATCACAAAGCCATCGACGCTGCTCGCGAAGATGCCCTTGAAGACGAAAAAATCGGAACCACAGGCCGTGGCATCGGTCCTGCTTACGAAGACCGTGCTTCTCGCCGCGCGATCTTGCTCGGGGATCTTTATGACCGCGCTTCATTGAAGAAAAAACTCGAGCTCGGTCTGCGCGAGAAGAACTTCCTCATCGAAAATTACTACAAAGGCACTCCGGTTAAGATTGATGACTTGATGGCGCAGCTTGAACAAGTGGCGCTGGATCTTGAACCTTACCGTTGCCGTGATACTTCTTCAGTGATCGCAAAAGCCCTCAAGGGTGGCAAACGCGTTTTGTTTGAAGGCGCACAAGGCACGATGCTCGATTTGATGCACGGAACTTATCCGTACGTCACAAGCTCTTCAACTCTTGCAGGTTCTGCTTGCGTGGGCGCAGGGATTGGTCCGACTCATATTCAAAAAGTTATCGGCGTGTTTAAGGCTTACACGACTCGCGTCGGTTCTGGTCCATTCCCGACAGAACTCAAAGACGAAGTGGGTAAGAAAATCCAAATGGATGGTAACGAGTTCGGCTCGACAACAGGCCGTTCACGTCGCTGTGGTTGGTTGGACTTAGTAGCACTGAAGTACGCAATCCGCGTCAATGGCGTGACAAACTTGGCATTGATGAAATTGGATGTGCTTTCAGGCCACGAGCGTGTGGGCGTCTGCACAGGATACAAAATCAACGGCGAAACGATCAGCGAGCTTCCACCGAATTCTTATGAACTTGAAAAAGTGGAGCCAGTAATCGAGTATCTTCCAGGCTGGAAAGAAGACATTTCTAAGCTGACTACTTTGAAAGATCTGCCTCGCGCGACGATGAACTTCATCGACTACATCAACACTCAGTTAGGAACTCCGGTCGATGTGATCTCCATCGGTCCAGGCCGCGATCAAACACTTTGGGTGAAGCCTCTGTTCACAAAATAGTTTTTAAGCAAAAAGGATTTTGCCTATGAAACAGCTCTCTTTATTTTTTTGCGCAGCACTCCCGTTCCTGTTGAGTGCCTGCGCTGGAATGACAGTCATTAATCCCAACGAAAAAAGCAACAAAGGTACCCTTGCTCTGGATACAAGTGGCGGCCAAGTAAGACTGGTTGAGACTTACACCTGCAAACTCGATTCCATGGGTAAGCACTATCAAGCCGTTGGCAAATCAGAATCTGAAGCACGTGATGAAGTATTAGCAAAATGCCGCGACAATGCAGTTCTTTCCTTCTGTAAACCTGAGAAAACCACCTGCGCAAAAAACTAAAACTCCGACCTAGGTTGGGGCCAAACTGACTTCGGAATTTCCTGAGAAAAATCGGGATGTTCCTACATGTCTTCGGACCAAGGTCTTTGGTCCAAATCACGAATGACAGGACTCTTCCCTTCGATGGTTTTTATTTAGACTGAGAGACATAGAAAACAACTCAAAGGAGTTCCGCTTGAAACTAGTTTCGTTACTTGCTATCGCCCTTTTCCTCGCGTCGTGCGCGACGAATCCAAACTCGGCTACAACAACAGCCAGAAATACTGAAACCACTTCAGGTGTGCGCTCTCCTTCAGCAGCTACCGACCTGTCCGGTACATACTTGGGTGAAGGTCTTTATCAAAACCGCACTCAGGGCCTGCGTCGTCCCGCAATGCGCATCTATTTTGATCGCGTGCCTGGTGAGTCTGATAGCTACTACAGCGTGCTTGTTGAGTACGATCAGTTGTTCAGCATGGCGGCGCCATACCTTGCAAGCCAAAAACTTCCAATCGCAAATCATGTGATTGGTTATTTGAATAATATCTCCACCCG
Organism: Bdellovibrionales bacterium; assembly: GCA_018266295.1. Classification (NCBI taxonomy): domain Bacteria; kingdom Pseudomonadati; phylum Bdellovibrionota; class Bdellovibrionia; order Bdellovibrionales; species Bdellovibrionales bacterium. Next base: position 256,724 of record JAFEAQ010000011.1, read on the forward strand.
CATCTCTGCTTACAAAGTAGTACCGAGTCAGAAAGCCGGCTCCTACGAATTCCACAACCTTGAAGTACAAAATGGCCAGATCGTTCCTGCTGCAGCGGCAACGATGGTGTTGAACCTTGATCCTAAAAACAACAGCGCCAATGTTCTTGCGGGCGCAAACATCACCGGCAATGTTGATGGCCTTATCGTCTTCCCTTCTGCAGAGCCCGCAAAAAAAGGTTTGATAGGCAGCATTGGTGACGCTTTAAACTTAACTCAGCTAGAACTTGCGACGACGGTTTATAAGTTAGGCCACTTGGCTTCTACTTGGCGCGGAAACTGGAATGACCTCGAAGGTTCTTACTTATCTGAGTATGGTAAATTCAAAGACGGTGTTCTTGAGTTGTACTCAGCGAACGGTCAAAAGAAAATGCGCTTCTTGAAAAGCAACGTGACTCTCGCGAAGCACTTCACAAATCCAAAATCGGCACCTATCGAAGGCGACTTTGTTTCGACAGAGCCGGTTCCTAAAATGTACGTCTTGGTGCCAGCAGTTCGCAAGAACACCCCTAGCGAAAAAGAAATGGGCGGCCGTATCGGTCTCTTCTTGGACGTTTTCGACGGCTCAGCTCCTGAAGCTGGCAGCCACTTGGTGACGGAACTTGCGTTCACGAACCCAGCGGATCCAGAAGACTTCATGATGTACTACGAACACCCACAGCATTTGAAAAATGTGGGCGTAGAACCTGCAAAAGCTAAAAAGTAATCCACACACTCTGCGGTAAATTCAAAGCCCTCAGGAGAAATCCTGGGGGCTTTTTCTTTTTGTCACAAAATCTTCACCATTCCCCTCACGGCCTTCATGATAGGCTTTTTCTTTGGAGGGGTGACATGTGTTTTTCAGCCGAAGTCAGTTACGGCTCAGCCGCATTGCTTGTGACAACGGGGGCTGTCGCTACCATCGGAAATAATAAATCTTCTCAGCGTATGATCGCTGCGATTCCTTTTCTTTTTGGGCTGCAACAGGCGGCCGAGGGCATCGTCTGGCAGACCATGGGACCTGATCCTTCTGAGTCTCTGCGCCGGGTCGGCGTTGTGATATTTCTGACCTTTGCTTACCTCATATGGCCGAGCTGGATCCCCTGGTCTTTTTACTTCATTGAGACCGGAGAACGGCGACGAAAAATCCTGATGGCGATTGGCGGTTTAGGGCTCGTGGTTTCAGCCCTCGTCGCTTCCATACTGTATGGCTTGAAAGTCGACGTCTATGTTTCGGGTCACAGCCTTGCTTATGTGTTTCCAGATTACAACAGGCACTGGCCCGCAAATTTAGAGGCCCTGCTGTACTTCACGCCAACAGTGATCCCCTTTTTCATCTCAAGCTCCCGCACAATAAAACAAGCCGGTCTCCTGATCTTTGCCGCCATGTTGCTCGCAAAATACATCAACCGCGAAACAGAAGCCTCTGTCTGGTGTTTCTTTGCGGCCGTGATCAGTTTCTATATCGCTGTGAATGTCCTGTGGCTTAAAAAAGGCGAGCTTCGTTAAACTCAATAATATTTAAAAGCCGGTCCTCTTTGTTTTGTCATTCACGATTTTCCGCAGTATCCTCGAGGGATATTTTAATTTACGTTTAAATTTTGTAACACGGATGGAACAAATGGTTTACGACGTTATTATTTCCGGCGCGGGCCCCGTGGGACTTTTCCTTGCTTGCGAACTTGCATTAGCAAAGTGCTCGGTCCTCATTCTTGAAAAAGCAGAAACTCCCCAGGCACCGACGAAACAAATTCCTTTTGGCATCCGCGGTCTTTCAGCTCCGACGATTGAAGCTTTTTACCGCCGTGGACTCCTCAGTGAATTAGAAATTCACAAGCGCATGAAAAATCCTCATCAAAACAGCGGCGAAGGGGCTCGCCGTCAGGTGGGACATTTCGCCGGCATTCCATTTCACGAGGGCGATGTCGACGTGACTCAATGGAAATACCGCCTACCAAGCTCGCCTGAAGCAAGTTTGATTTCTGAAATGGCAGAACTGGAAACGGTCCTTGCCCGCCGTGCAGAATCCTTAGGAGTCCAAATCAAGCGCGGAGTCAGCGTCACGGGTCTTCAGCAAGATGCTGATGGAGTCACCGTCTACGCTGGTGATTTGTCTTTTAAAGCGCAATGGCTCGTCGGCTGTGATGGTGCTCGCAGCGCGGTTCGCAAAGCCGGCGGCTTTGAGTTCGCCGGCACCGAGCCCGAGTTCACCGGCTACTCTACGAAGATCGACATCGCCAATCCCGAAGTCCTCCGTCCTGGCAGAAATTTGACGGACAAAGGCATGTACATGCAATCGCAGCCAGGCTTTGTTGTCATTCAAGAATTCGATGGTGGAGCTTTTCATAATTCCGGCGCCCCTCTCACAGCAGAGCACGTGCAAGGGGCTCTCCGTCGCATTTCAAACACCGACGTGAAAGTCACAGCCCTGCATTTTGCCACAACGTGGACCGATCGTGCCCGTCAAGCGACTCAGTATCGTAATGGCCGCGTTCTTCTTGCCGGAGATGCTGCTCATATTCATTCTCCCCTTGGCGGCCAAGGCCTTAACCTGGGCTTGGGAGATGCGATGAACTTAGGGTGGAAGCTCGCGGCGACGATTCATAAGAAAGCGCCTGCAGGCCTATTAGACACTTACCAAACGGAGCGCCACCCGATCGGCGCGCAAGTGCTGGATTGGTCGCGGGCGCAGGTTTCTGTGATGAAACCAGATCCGGCAGCACGTGCGATGAACACCATTCTTCGCGACATCATGAACACACGCGATGGCGCAACCTACTTCGCAAGCCGAGTTTGGGGCATCCATACGCACTACGATATGGGCAGCGAACATCCTCTCGTAGGCTACAGCGTTCCGAATTTTGAATTCGAAGACGGCTCAACTCTCGGCGAACTCATGCGTGACGGCCGCGGCATTCTGTTGGATTTTAGCACGAATGGCGCCCTTGAAGGCATGACCAACGAGTACGGTGAACAGATGAAATACGTTTGGGGAAAAGCCGCCGAGCAATTGGGTCTGAGTGCTGTCTTGATTCGTCCTGATGGAATCGTGGCATGGGCCTCAGATGAGGAGCTTGATAAGTCTTCCATCCAGCAAGCAATGAATGAGTGGTTCACGAATTGAGAAAATAAAAACCCGATCTTTTGGATCGGGTTGAAATATCAGAAAAAATTTGGCGTTCCCAAGGGGATTTGAACCCCTGTATCCTCCGTGAAAGGGAGGTGTCCTAGGCCCCTAGACGATGGGAACGTGCTTAGGAAAAATACAGTCTTGTCTTACCTACTTCGGCGAAGCCGAAGTGTATAAAATGGTGGCTCGCGATGGATTCGAACCATCGACCCCTTCATTAAAAGTGAAGTGCTCTACCAGCTGAGCTAGCGAACCACGTCCGTTACAAGGATTGCTAATCTCTTAGAAACTGCTCTTTATGTCAACCCGAATTATTGAAGAAAATTAAAAAACTTCCAGAAAAATTCATGAACTTTGCCGTTCACCCATAAAGTGCCTAGGAAAAGAGCTAAGTGTGCTTAATTAGCGAGCTTTCATAAACAGCCGACGCCACACTTTTGTGTAAAACCTCCCCGGCTGCCCACCTTTCTAGCAACCCTTCGAAGACAAGATCCCCCACTTGCCTACCGACAAGAGACTTCTTAAGCTAACAACTATGAAAACGGTTCTTCACGAGCAAGGTAGCAAACGCATTGTCGAAATCATCGCTGACGGAGTTGTTATCAACAACGCGCAGGATGCATTGGATTTGCTCTACAATCTGCCAAGTCCTGAAGACCGTCAGATTATTTTTCATAAAGCCAATATCACTCCGGCGTTTTTTGATCTTAAGACAGGGATCGCCGGAGAGATTTTGCAGAAGTTTGTAAATTATAAAATTCGATTCGCCGTCGTTGGCGATTTTCAAAACATCAAGAGCGAAGCCCTGCGAGCTTTCGTGATTGAAAGCAATCGCGGCCGCCAGGCCTTCTTCGTTGAAGACCTCGAGACGGCTAAGCAAAAGCTTTTTGCAATTTAGCTAACGATTTTCACATCCAGAGCGTCGAGTTTCTGACGGTCCATCACTATTTCGATATCGACGACTTTGCCGTCTTCCACTTTAAAGCAGAACGCAACCACCGGCTTTCCACCCGGAGCCCATGTCATGCCCGCCATGCCATTGATCAGTGCTAATTGCGCGGCCGCCGCTTTGCCTTTAAGCGTATTCGCCACGTCTTTCGCACCACGGATTTCACGTTGGAACTGCGGAGCCCCTTTGTCTTTGTTCGCTTGCGCCACTTTAATCGCCGTTTCATCCGCACGCAGAGTCGCATCCGGGTGAAGCAAGTGCATCAGCGCTTCGAAATTGCCCTCGCGCGAAGCCGATAGGAAAGCTGCAACGATTTCATTGCGGCGCTCGAGATTTTCTTCAGGGGTCTCTGCCCCACGCACACGGCGACGCGCGCGGCTTGCAAGCTGGCGCGTGGCCTCTTCGGTACGGTCGATGATCGGCGCAATTTCTTCAAACGACAAATCAAACAGATCATGCAGAACAAAAGCGATGCGTTCCGCGGGTGTGAGTAAATCTAAAACGACGAGCAATGCCGGGCCCACGGCATCTGCAATCATATAGTCCGCTTCGGGATTGCCTTCTTTAGCGGACTCAGAGCTTTGATCACTGAGAGGAGCTTCCCCTCGGGACTTACGCGTACGAAGCATATCAAGGCAGACGCGCGAAACCACCGTCGTCAGCCAGCCGTTGAGATTTTCAATTTTCTCAGATTCGGAGTGATTCAAGCGAATCCAAGCCTCTTGAACGGCGTCTTCGGCTTCGCCCACGGAGCCCAGCATTCGATAGGCCACTGATTTGAGGTGACCACGGGTCTCTTCGAAATTTTTGGCAAGCCAGTCTTTCTTTTCCATCTCTTTATGATCCATTCGTTGAGTTGAGGTCTATCCCCGGTATGACGTTTGCGACCCCTCGCCTGTGACAGGAAATCTCAATTATTTTAGTGACCATCCTAAGCTGTTGAAAAGACAAAATAATCAAGCCTGGCCGTTTTTTCATGATTTTTTCGGTCACAAAAGCAAAGTCCGTTTCGTCATATCCACAAAAAAGGAGCTCGTATGAAATTCGTTCTACTTATATACCAAGGCACAACTCCCCTTCCAGAATCAGATCGTTGGAAAGCGATGCCTGAAGCTGAACAAAAAAGAATTTATATGGAGTATGCCGAGTTCAACAAAACTCCGGGACTGTCCGCCGGACTTCCCTTGGGCTTACCAAAAGCCGCTCACACCGTTCAAGTCAAAGATGGCAAAGCCGTTGTCAAAGAGGGAACATACTTGCCTGAAGGCGTTGGTGGGTATTGCGTGCTCGAAGCTGACAATATCGAAGCCGCGATTGCAGTGGCGGCGAAAATTCCAGCTGCACGTCTCGGTGGCGCGATCGAAATTCGTCCGGCCGACAAATATTGGTAAATTGGCGCTTTTAAAAATTAAGACTTACTTATTAGGAGGCCTTTATGAATATCTTCTTATGGATCGTACAAGTTTTGCTCGCCTTGCACACAGCGATGGGGGCCATCTGGAAGTTTTCTCGCTCTGCAGAGCAGACGATGCCGTCTCTGAAAGCCATTCCGCACGGTGCTTGGCTTACGCTGTCCGTGATTGAATTGATTTGCGCGATCGCACTGGTGATTCCAGCACTCAGCAATCATCTTGCGATGCTGACTCCGGTTGCGGCGATCCTCATTGCCGGCGAGATGCTGCTCTTTTGTGGTTTGCACATGGCCGCCGGTGAAGGCAGCAACATCGGTCCGATGATTTACTGGCTCGTCGTCGCCGTGGTTTGTGCTTTTGTCGCTTACGGCAGATACGCCCTGAGCCCACTCACCTAGCACGCGGGACTTAAGGCAGCTCGTAGTTGAAAGTGTAAAAGTGTTTTCCGTCGATGATATCAATCACCATATCACCCGAAAGTCCCTGCAGCTGTTCTGTGCCGCTGTCTGGGACAACGGTGATGATCTGCGACGGAGTCCCGCGCTTCATGGTGGAGCTATGCTGCATGCAGAAGCTGCCACTATGGCCCTCAAGAACGCCGGTGATTTTTTCCATTGCGACATAACCGCCGGACCCCAAAGACTGATTCATCATCCCCATCATCGAAACGAGACTCTCGGCCGCGAGAGGACCAACGAACCGTTTTTCAAATTTCATTCGCATGGCCCCGACGGCCTGGCTGGTTTCATCCACTGGCAGGGGTTTGCTTTTAACTTCAAAAAATCCTTTGATGGTTTTCTTCATAGAAACTCCAATTTTTATGTCCGAACTATCGCTTGGTTTTTCCCGCGAAAGATGCTGCAATGAGCTCATGCAAAAACTAACGACTTTCTTGATGTTTGAAGGAAAAGCCGAAGAAGCCATGAACTTCTATATTTCCCTTTTTAAAAACTCGAAAATCAACTCAATTTCGCGTTATGGGGCGCAGGGCCCAGGCCCCGAAGGCAGTGTGATCCACGCCGTTTTTAGCCTCAACGGCCAGGATTTCATGGCGATTGATAGTCACGTAAAGCACGCATTCACATTCACTCCGGCAATGTCGATCTATGTTCAATGCGAAAACCATGATGAGCTGGAATCCCTTTATGGCAAGCTCAGCGAAGGCGGCAAGGCCCTAATGCCTCTCGGTGACTATGGCTTTAGCAAAAAATTCGGCTGGGTGAATGACCGCTTCGGTGTCTCTTGGCAATTGAATTTGGCATAGGATCAGCGCCTCTGGGAGCACCCAAGAACGCTCACTTCTTTGACATAAAACTAGCATTCCATATTTGAACTTCTGAAATTTCGTCAGAATCATTACATCTGCTGAAGGACCTCTGCCTTTGATAAAATAGAGGCATGAAGTGGCTTCTCTTTTGGATGATTCTTCTAGTTTTTGTAAGCCCCCTAAGAGCGCAGCAAAACCTTGCTGGCGTTAAGATTCGTGCTTTCACAACCGACGGCTGCAGCATGTCCCCTGATGGGAATTTTCGCAGCGATTGGACTGAGTGCTGCGTGGATCACGACTTTGCTTATTGGCTCGGCGGCACCAAGGCGGAGCGCGCAGACGCGGACCAACACTTGATGGCTTGTATTACAGAAAAATCAGATGCCGTGACTGCTGAAATTTATTTTGCCGGCGTGCGCGTCGGCGGGACCGCCTACTCTATCACGTCGTATCGCTGGGGTTATGGCTGGAATTATCTGCGCAGCTATCGCCCCATTACCGACCAGGAGCTTGAGCTGATTAAAACTCAGTTAGGACAAAGTCTCGAAGAGCTTCGCAAGACTTATCGTAATACACCTATTACGCGATCGCTGTTTTGATTTCTTACGAAGTCCCGTCGAGCCGCTAGATCTTACTTAGAGAATATTGGAATGCCGTCGAACATGAAACCAATCAGCAAATAAGACCCTGAAAGATCGATTGCTGTCACATTGCCGTTGATGTTGCCGGAGCTTTTAAAATCATTGATTTTATTGCTCTCATACCCGCCTTCCATAAAGAAGAAGTACTTGCTATAACCGAAAGCCACCGAAGCACCCGCTGCCATATTTGGCGTCGCGCTCTTTTCAAGCGTTCCGTCCTGACCAGCTGTTTTTATTTTGTAAGTCGTCGTCGCAACACCGACGCCGGCAAAAACGTCTGCTTTCACATAATCTGACTTGAAGAAAGGAACGCGCGCAATCCCCATCATGCTCTGTTGAGTCAGTCCCGCGGTGTAGTCCGTCGCTGAGTTCGATGGATCTTCATCTTGGCTGATGAGATTGTACGTGTAACGAAGACCTAATTGAAGATACTGAAACGTCGGGAAAGTAATCTCGATCCCGAAGTGGTTGTTCAGTTTTACGTTTTTAATACCTTGAGTGGTCAGCTCGGTGTTGAGCTCTTTAGGATCTGCTGTTGTCGAACCCAAAAACAAGCGGCCTTGCCCCAAGCCCATGTCGCCTGCATAAGTCACAGAAGCCGAAATAATCAATACGAATCCCAATAGAAGCTGACTGCCTAAGCCCATCGCGCCCTTCCTTTTGTGTGGTGTACAAACAGCTTAAGGGATCGCGTTGGACCTCACAAGATGGGCGCTTTAATTTCCGACTTAAAACCTGATCGCGTGCGCTTTGTTCTTACGACGGTCGATCACAACCGAGATTAAAACAGAGCTTCCAATCAAGAAAGCGATGATTCCCAATGACCAACTGATCGGGAATTTTCCGCCGAACAGGTGGTTTAGGTAAACCATCTTTAGGCCTACAAACAAGAGGACCGATGCTAAACCGTATTTTATGTAGGCAAAGCGATCCATCACCCCGGCCAGCATAAAGTACATTGAACGTAAGCCCAGGATTGCAAAGATATTCGAAGTGAACACGATCAAAGGTTCTTTCGTAATCGCAAAGATCGCGGGCACTGAGTCCACGGCAAAGATGATGTCACTGAGTTCTAAGAAAACCAGAGCTAAAAACAGCGGCGTTACAAAGAGCATGTTGCTTTTCTTGATGAAGAACTGCTGCCCTTCGATCTTCGGATGAATCCGGAAGATCTTTTGTAAGCCGCGAATAATAATATTCTTACTCAGGTCTTTTTCTTCAGTCCCGGCAAAGAACATCTTAATCCCCGTTAAGATTAATAAACCGCCGAAGAACATGACGACCCATTCGTATTCCATCAGCACCGAGCCCAGGGCGATGAAAATTGCACGGAATAGGAGGGCGCCAAGAATGCCCCAGAAAAGGACTCGGTGCTGATAGATTTTAGGAATACCAAAATAAGCAAAAACGACGGCAAAAACGAAGATGTTGTCGATCGCAAGTGACTTCTCGACCACAAAGCCCGTCAAAAATTCTAAAGCAGAGTTTTTCGCCTGTAAGCCAGGATCAAATCCTGGAATCTCGAGATACCGTGGATCGGTTGAAAACTTATAGAGCGCAAATTGATAAAACAGATAACTAAAAACAAAGGCCATGCTGATCCAGATCGTCGTCCAGATCGAAGACTCTTTAAAACTCACCTCGTGAGCCTTCTTGTGAAAGACTCCCAAATCCAATGCCAGCACGGCTAAAACGAATACGATAAAGCCGACGTAAAAATACCAGTAATCAGCAAATGGGAAGAGTAACATTGTAAAGCTCCTTGCTTCTCCTCCTTTATCGCCGTATTTTCAATATTGCTCAAATCGATAAAAATATTGAGTAGTATCGTTTTATTAGATACAAACGCATCGACTGATTTCTGTGAGGTTTTTATGACTCCGTGGATTAACTATCACCATTTATTCTATTTTATGACGATCGCTGAAGAAGGATCTGTCTCAAAAGCCGCTGAAAAACTGCGTGTGGGCCAACCGACTCTGTCCGCGCAACTTAAACAATTTGAAGACACTTTAGGTGTGCAACTCTTTGAGCGGCAGCACAAAAAACTCATTTTAAGCGAACAAGGCAAGGTGGCTCTCGATTATTCTAAAAATATCTTTCGCATGGGTTCTGAGATGTACGAGGTTTTGCACGATCAGTTAAAACCCCTCAAACCATCTTTACACCTCGGCGCCATCGACAGCGTGCCAAAGCAAATCGTTTTGCAGCTGGTGCAAGAGGCCTTTAAGATTTCACCGTGCCAGATCACTTTGTCCGAAGGAAAGTCCGATGAACTTTTACGCGAGCTCACGTCTCATCGTATGGACCTCATGGTCACGAACTTTATGCCAACGGGAGTGGATGCCAAGGGACTCTATCCCCGCTCCATCCTCAAAAAGAATGTTTCTTTTTATGGCGCGCCGAAATTTAAATCTTTAAAGAAAAACTTTCCGAAATCTCTTTCGGGCGAGCCGTTAATTTTACCAACATACGATAGCAAACTTCGTCAAGATCTGGATCATTGGGCGAAACTGCATAGTGTTGACTTAAATATCATCATCGAAAGCCAGGATGTCTCCGTGAAAGAATTAATGGCGATGAACGAAATGGGATTGATGCCGGCGGCCCCTCACACGGTGGCAGATCAGGTATCGCGCGGCGAACTGGTCGAGATCGGAAAGCTTCCTGGAGTCTACGAGGAGTTCTTCTTGGTTTCTGCTCAGCGCCGCATTGAAAACCCGATAGCCTCAAAGCTGAAAAACTCTTTCGTGGTTTAACCTAGACCTGACATTTTTTGATTTATATTCCTGGCGGGACCAAGTAAATTCGAAGAAGCCAAACATCCTTCTTGAAATGGTCCCCCTATGAAACAAAATAATGCTCTTCTGATTCTGACTCTCGGCATTTTCAATGCGCTGACTCCCTTTTCCATTGATATGTACCTGTCGTCATTTCCAAGCATCGCCAAAGATCTCGGCGTGCCGGTAGCGCAAATGGCGCTCTCAGTGTCTTTCTATTTTATCGGGTTTGCCTTAGGCCAAGTTCTGTACGGTCCGTTCTTAGATCGCTTCGGCAGAAAAAAGCCACTCTACATTGGCCTGGCGCTTTATATAGTAGCCACGTTTGGCTGTATGACAGCTCAATCCTTTGATGCTCTTTTACTTTTCCGCTTCTTGTCTGCCTTGGGCGGCTGTGCCGCGGGAGTTGCTGCAACGACCATGGTGCGTGATTTTTTCCCGCCAGAGCAAACAGCGAAAGTGTTCTCGCTATTAATGCTGGTTTTGAGTGTTTCACCACTGCTCGCCCCTACGATCGGAAGTCTGCTTGTCGCCGTTGCGAGCTGGCGAACGATCTTTGCTGTTCTCGCCGGCCTTGGAATTTTAAACGTCTTTCTTCTTGCGACGGTGATTCCGAACACTTACGCTCCAGATGAAACAGTGGAGATCAAACTCAAACCGATTTTGCAAAACTTTAAGAAAGTCTTTTTGCAACCTCAATTTTTTACTTACACACTTGCAGGCTCATTGGGCTTTGCCGGGCTGTTCGTTTATGTTGCGGCTTCACCGGCAATATTTATGGAAGGCTTTGGCCTGTCCGCGCAAGGATTCGGCGTCGTCTTCGGAGTGCTGGTTTTTGGCATGATCGGCGGCGGCCAAGTGAATTTGCTGATGGTAAAACGACACGGCGAGCGGCAAGTATTTAAAACATTCCTGACAGCCGAAGTGATTATTAGTGCCCTCTTCCTCGCAGGAACAGCAACGAATACTTTAGGTCTTTATGGCACCGTTGCGATGATGTTCGTGATTCTCTTCTGTGTCGGCGCAACTTACCCCAATGCGGCAGCGCTTGCTTTGGAACCTTTTACGAGCAACGTCGGCAGCGCCTCGGCCCTGCTCGGCTTTATTCAGCTTGGAATCGGCTCGATTGTTTCGGCGGGTGTCGGCATGCTCGATATGAAAGGCAGTCTGCCAACGGCCTTAGCAACTTTCGTTGCGTCGACTCTTGGTTTAATGCTTTTACTCAGCCGTCATAAGTTGCATCTCTCAGAAAAACAGCTATCCTCTTAAACAAGAGGAGGCTCTTCATGAGCGGTAGAAATACTCTTATAGCCATCGCTGTGATTCTTTTAGGTATCTTTTTGGGCGGAGTGATTTATTTAAAATCAAAAATCCACGCTGTGACAGAGGCCACAGCCCCTCTGTTTATTGGGCCAACACCGACGGCCGGAGCAAAAAATCCCGGATCACCGGTTACAGCTCCCCACGAGATCACCTTTTCAAAAACTCTTGTATTGCGTGAAAAAACCATGTCTGTCGACGGCGGCGATTTTATGCCGATTGCCTGCTCGTCGGGATCTAACGAACCGGTGATCTTTGGTTACATTCAGCTGACAGAACAACACCGCGCGGACCTCACCTGTGCTGAGGAGTACATGGGCGGCGTTGGCATGACCTTTATCGATCCTGATGGAAAACAAAAAACTCTGAAATTAGTTTCCAGTGACGGAGATGCGGGCGATGCTTGGGAGTCCCGCTCATGGATCATCAAAGACGGCGGCAGTGTGAAAATCAGAACCGTCAGTCTTTCAAGCTCTAATGACACTGAAAGTGGCGAGCTGCTTAAGTGCGACACTTCAAAAGTTTTTCTTGCGTGGGACGCAAAAACTCAGGACTTCGCTCAGTCCGTGGATGCTCCCGATTGGAGTCTTTCGGCCTTCACTCCGCCGATTGGAATTTCAAAGGACTGTCTAAATCCTGACGGCACTTGGAAAGGCAAATAGAGATGACAAACACGGATCCCAATTTACTGATCAACGATGTGACAGATACGGCTCTGTGGGTCGCGACCTATCGTGCGATTGAGAGCGAAAGACCGGATGCCATTTTCCACGATCCTTACGCTGCAAAACTGAGTGGCGACAAAGGCCGTCAAATTGCCGAAGCCATGCATAAGCGCCTCCCGAGCATGAAATACACTTCGTGGTCGGTGGTGCTTCGCACTTACATCATTGATAACTTTATCAAAGAATTAATTGCTCAAGGAGTTGATACGATTGTCAACCTCGGTGCGGGCCTCGATGCCCGACCTTATCGCATGGACTTGCCTGCAACTTTGCGTTGGATTGAAGTCGACTACCCGTCGATGATTGAGCGTAAGCAGAATATTCTGTCAGGTGACCAGCCGAGATGTCAGTTGGAACGCGTATCGATGGATCTCGCCGACCGCCCCCTTCGCAAAAAACTTTTTAGCGATATCAATTCAAAGTCACAGAAAGTGGCGATCCTTACCGAGGGCGTTGTGCCTTATCTGACAGAAGAACAAACCGCCACACTGGCTGAAGATCTTCGCGAGCAAAGTCATTTTGATTTCTGGATCGTCGATTATTTTTCGCCAAAAGTTTACAAGTACATGCAATCGGCGCAACGCCAGCGCCAAATGAAAAATGCGCCGGTGGTTTTCTATCCGCAGGATTGGTTTGGTTTCTTTAAAGGTAACGGCTGGGTGCCGAAAGAGATCCGCTATCAAACGGTGGAGTCAATCAAGCTCGGCCGCGCAACCCCGAATCCTTGGTGGGCAAAGCTATTAAGTTTTTTGATGCCGGCCGCTCAGCGCGAAGAGATGAAGAAGTTCACAGGCTATGTTCTACTCACGCCGGCGCCTAAAACCTAGAAGGTCACGATCATGACGAAGGCCGGATCCAGTTTGTCTTCGACGTATTTCACGCCCATGGCGGCGCCATTGGCTTTATCGTAAGTGATGTTTCTTTTACTCAACTGAAACCCGAAGGCAATTCTGCGAACGGCGAACTTGTAGCCGACATCCAAACCAAAACCGGATCCTTCCATCGGATCCATCTTCGCTGTATAGAAGTAAGTCGCCATAATGTAAGGGCCGTTATCTTTGTTGCTGATCCAACCGATGGAGGGACCCATCGCCGTGCGATTCAGTGAGCCCCCACCGGATGAAGTTGAATCCGTCGAATACAGCACTCCGTACATCCAGCCTTTGGGATCCAAATATCCGGCCGCAAAATCTATCACTTGCCGAACAGTGCTCCCTTGCGACCCTTCAGATCCGCTCTTGTTATTCTGGTATAAAAGGGCCCCTTTAAAGTAGCCGTCGGCAAAAGCAGAGGTCGTAGAAAAAAATGCGACAAGGAACGCGAAGGTTAATTTCTTTGGCATAAGACTATTTTAGGGCCCTGAAAGTCGTTTTCAAGTTCTAAAAGGTCGGGTTCTACCTACGCCGATTCTAAAATCGCTGCGATTCCCATGCCGCCCGCCGTACAAATAGAAATAAGCCCGCGTTTTTTGCCGTTTTGAGAAATCAGTTTCGCAAGAGTTCCCACAATGCGAGCTCCCGTTGCTGCAAACGGATGACCTAAAGACAAACTGCTACCGACAGTATTCATTTTATTCCGGTCGAGCACTCCGATGGCCGATGATAAACCCAACACCTCTTTGCAGTATTTCTCATCTTCAAGGGCTTTCAGATTGCAAAGCACTTGCCCCGCAAAAGCCTCGTGCAACTCGAAATAATCAAAATCCGCGGGAGTTAGTTTATTCCTTATCAATAACTGAGCAATTGCTTTGGTGGGGGCCATTAAAAGGCCCGCACCATAAACAAAGTCCACGGCTGCAACTTGAACATCCACAAGTTTTGCTAAAGGTTTCGCACCGATTTGTGCGGCACCGTCTGCATTTCCTAATAAAACACTGGCGGCGCCGTCAGTCAGTGGTGAACTGTTTCCGGCAGTCAATGAACCCGCGACCGGATCAAATGATGGCTTTAGCTTCGCCAGTTTTTCCAATGAGGTGTCCCCGCGAAGCGGGCCATCGCGTTTTAGGCCGTGGAACGGAACTACCAAGTCTTCATAAAATCCCGTTTCATAGGCTTTGGCGCCGTTTTTGTGGCTCGCAAATGCAAACTCATCTTGTTCTGCGCGAGAAATTTTCCACTCTTTCACCATGATTTCACAGTGCTCGCCCATGGACATGAGCGTGCGCGGCTCATTCACGTTCGGAACCACCGGTTTTAAGTCACCCAGTGAAACACGGCTAAAGACTTTCATCTTGTCGCCAAAAGACTTTGCTTTATTCGCATCGAGCAAAGCTCGTTGTAATTTCGGAGACACTTCAATTGGAATGTCGCTATTAGTATCCACTCCGCCTGCAATCCCAAGATCAATCGCTCCCGTATGTGCTTTCAAAGCAATTTGCCAGGCCGCCTCAAGGCCCGTACCGCATGCACGTTGCGTATTATAGGCCGGAGTTTCAGGATGAAGGGCCGTTGATAAAATCGCCTCACGGGCGAGATTAAAATCTTTTGAGCTGTTCATCACAGCGCCAAGTGAAACATCGCCGATTAGCTTTCCTTGAAGCTGGTGACGATCGACCAATCCGTTCAACGCGGCCACCATTAAGTCTTTACGGGTGACGTCATTGTAAGCCGTCTGGCTTTTGACAAAAGGAATTCTGCTGCTACCTAGAATGTAGACATCTTGAGCTTTTGATCTCATAACAACCTCTTTGTTAGATCATTTTGAGTAACTGATTTTTGGTTGTACTTAATATTGCATGGACAGCTTCGGGAGTTTTCAGTGTACGGGCAAAAGTCATGGCTCCGACCATTGCTGAAAAAGCAAAGCGGGCTTTCGCCAACTTCTCTTCTCGGCTGCCGGAAGAGAAGCCTTCAGCGATGGTTGCAAACAACGCTTCAATCTTCTCTTCGTACATGGAGCGAATGCCCGCTTTTTGACGATGCATATCCGCCCCCAAGGCTGCAAAGACACAACCCTGTCCGACGGCATTCACGTGTTTATCAGAAAGATATCTTTCGATAAATTTCGGGAATGCCTGCGCCCCATATTTTTCAATTTCCTGACGATGCACTTCGCGCTGAAAATCTAATTCGCGCAAAAGCACTTGAACAAAGAAATCTTCCTTCGATTTAAAGTGACTGTAGAGCGCACCGGAGGTGAGCCCCACATTCTTCATAATCTCATCCACTGGCGCCCCGCTGCTGCCTGTTTTTTTCAGAAACGGAATCGCTTCGGTCAGAATTTTTTCACGGAGTTTTTCTTTTTCCTCAGCACTAATGCGCATAAATTATTCCTATAGCTGGTTAAAACCGCCATCGACAAAGAGCTCAGAACCTAAAACATAGCTGGACTCTGACGATAACAGGAAAGTCACCGCAGCTGAAACTTCTTCTGGCCTGCCGTAGCGTTTCATTGGATTGGCTTCAGCGATCGCCGATTTCATGCTCTCTGCACTGCCCGTAGGAGTGCCGTCTTTGCGGCTCCAGATCGGAGTTTCAATCGGACCAGGACTGACAGCATTAAAGCGCAGACCTTGAGCGACATACGAAGTCGAGAATGTTCTTGCCATGGATCTAACCGCGGCTTTGCTGGCTGCGTACACGCTGTTATAAGCGCCACCTCGGCTTGCAACCACTGAAGCGTTCAGAACCACGGAGCTACCGGGCTTCAACAAAGGCACTGCTTTTTGCAAAGTGAAAAACACGCCTTTGACGTTCACATCAAAGACCGAGTCGAACTCTTCTTCTGTGACCATTTCAACCGGCGCGAACTTCGCAATCCCGGCGTTGGCAAAAAGCCCGTCGATCTGACCGTGTTTCTGTTTTACCTGTTCAAACAAAGACGTGATGTCTTTGAGATTTGCAGAGTCCGAGCGAATCGCTTCGGAATTGGGACCCAATTCCATCTGCGCACGGCGGAGACTTTCTTGATCGCGGCCTGTGATAATCACTTTGCCGCCTTCGTTGATGATTTGTTTTGCGACGGCGTAGCCGATACCGCTGTTACCGCCTGTCACTAAGATGATTTTATTTGAGAAACGTGCTGCCATGGTGGCCTCCATATTATTAATAACGATCGTTATTAATAATAACAGGCTCCGCGGGATTGTCAATGGGGCCCCCTCTGGCCTAAATATTAAGCCCCTATTTAATTGATTTTATTAAAGTTTTAAACCTACCGCCCAGCTTCACGGTGCCTAAAAATGACATCTTTGTCAGCAGGGCTTGCTTAAAAGCAAACAGAAGCCTCCCCACTTTGGAATACTCTTCGCAAGGAAGAACCACTATGAGATTCACCCTTTGCCTGCTCTTTTTAGTCTTATTAGGCCATCAAACGATGGCGGCAGAGGCGCTTTGCAGTCAGGTTTTTAAAATCAACCTCACTCCAGCGGAGCGCCTGTCGAACCTCGAGAAAAAATTCAGCACGGAAATCAAAGTCGTGCTTGATGAAAAAGGCCACAAAGAAGACGCCAAGGAATATAAAATCCGTCTCAAACATGCTGATGGCTATACGATGGGATATGTGCTGTTTCTCTACAACCCGAAAAAGCATCTGCTTGATATTGAATCCATGGATGTGCTGACCGACTTTAAAAAATCTGGCGTGGGCGAAGTCTTAATGGATCAGGCGCTTCTGCGGTTTGAAACAGAACAAATCGCCGTGGAAAGCCTTGCCTCAGACAACGACGCAATTTTGCAGCATGGACTGATGCACGGCCTTTCTCCGATGGAGGCGATCCAGCAAACTCCCGCCTATAAGATCCGTCAAAAATTGGGCTTCACAGAGATCATTCCAGAATCCATCAACGCTCACTTTGGATTTATCGTCCGCCGCCGATAAGACCCAAACCTTTATGCTGCCAAAGCGAACTATTTCGTCCAAGGGGTTTGCGCAAGGCCCCGCACCGCTATTGTTTGCTGACGGGGCCCGTCGTTGCTAAGATGGGTCTCACTTAAAGGAGACTCTTATGGTTTTGCTAAAGGTCTTCAACTCCCGTCAGGAAGCTGAACTCGTTAAATCCCTTCTCGAATCTGAAAACATCTGGGCGTTCGTCGCTGCCGATGATCAAGCAGGACTTGTCCCTGCGACGGCTCTCACATTGGGCGTGAAGCTCATGGTGCAGCCTGAAGACTTCGAAAAAGCTCAGAAACTCATCATTCCAGTAGAAAACGAAAAATCCTCTTGAGTCTCACACTGTGTGAGGTCCGATCCTAAGGACAGGAGGACTTATGTACATTGGACAGATTTCAGAACTGAGCGGCTATAGCCAGCGCATGATTCGTTACCTTGAGGATCAGGGACTTGTGGTTCCTGATCGCTCCGATTCCAACTTGCGGCGTTTTTCTGACCAAGATCTCACACGCATTCTTAAAATTAAAAAACTCAAAGAACTCGGCTTCACTTATCCCGAGATCAAAGACCTCATCGACAAGGACGAGCATGTTCTTGCAGGAAAAGGCGGCGAACTTTTAAAACGCCACCATGCCGAAGCTCAGGAGCTGCTTGAAAAAATCCAGCAGCTCGAGATGATCTGCTATGGAGAAACAAAAACGGCGGTTCCGCCGGAAATAGTCCATACCCTCGTTCCTCCGACAAGGACCGCTTACAGAATTAAAAAACTCGAAGCCGTCGCCGGGCAACTAGAAGCCCTCGCTCCTGAACTGAAGTGTGAAGTCGTTCTTTGGAAGTTCGGGTCCTTTCTGAGTATGCAGGAGTTTCAATCAGGACAAAATGTAAAGATCGTAGAAATTTTTAGAGGCTCGAGCCAAATCGCCATTTTGGTGGGCGAATGCCGGTTTCACCTGTACGAAAAAGCTTGGACAGAAAACTCACTCCCTTTTAATTCGAATCCTTTGGGAACTTTTGCGGCTCAAGAGCTTGAGTTGTTCTTCGGTAAATATGAAATCGTTATAGAACACAAGCTGCTAGCGCCGACAGGAGAACTCCTCTTCCATGCCCTGCTCCCATATCAGGCGATCTACATCGCATCTGGAGAAAGTCTCGCATAATTAGCGGCGTCATCCCGGCCGCACTGACACCGGTTTTTGCGGCACGAATCTTGTAATAGCTTCGATATCCGACAACCGGGCTTGCAATCCGGTGTCGATATGATACTTGCTTCAGCAGTTCTGAGGGGGACCATGAAAAATCAGCTTTCTTCGATCGTACTTTCTTCTTTGCTTTTCGCAGCCTGCACAGGTTCCAAAGCTCCACAAAATCAGTTCGAAAATCATGGGTTCATGGACGGCATTTACAGCACGCGTCCTCAGACGTCCCACCCGGTTATTGCCATCATTAAACTTAAAAACCCGGCTTTGCTTGAAACAGCGACTCGCGATAACGGCGTCCTTAAGATCGATCAGGATCTTTTGACGGCGATCCAAGACGAGCAAACTTCAACGATTGCTGAACTCCAAAAAATCAGCCCTGATATCCGCATCCTTTTGCGCTACCGCTTGGTGCTGAACGCCCTGACAATCTATGCCCCCCAAGAGGTGCTTGAAAAAATCCAGGCTTTGCCAAACGTGATCACAGCAGAACGCTCTGCAAACTTTGCCCGTCCTCGTCCTTTAGATACTGATAAAAAAGCCGGCCTCGTGGGCACTCACACTTCTGTGAACTTTATCGGAGCCGATGCGGCTTACGCTGAAGGCTTCCATGGCGAAGGCATGCGCGTGGGTATCATTGATACGGGCGTTGACTACACTCACAAGATGTTTAACGGCGAAGGCACGGAAGAGGCTTACAAAGCCAATGATCCGGCTCAAGCCAATGCCGCTTTCCCGAACAAAAAAGTTGTGGGTGGTTTGGATCTCGTGGGAACTGCGTTTGACTCGGCTTCTCCGAACTTCGACAAACACATCCCGGTTCCTGATGTGAATCCACTCGATGAAGCTGGTCACGGGACACACGTTGCCGGTACGGTTGCGGGTCTGGGCGATGGCGTAAATACATACAGCGGTGTCGCTCCTGAAGCTTCTCTTTACGCAATTAAAGTTTTCGGCGCGAACGGTTCAACAAGTGATGAAGTTGTGATCGCAGCCCTTGAATACGCGGCAGATCCATCAGGTGACTTGAGCTTTAAAGAACAGCTCGATGTCGTGAACCTTTCTTTGGGAAGCGGTTACGGCTCTGCTCACAATATGTATAACCACGCCATCAAAAATCTTTCTCGTGGTGGCACTGTTGTTGTGGCTTCTGCCGGCAACTCAGGTGATAAACCCTACATCACGGGTTCACCAGCAGTGAGCGACGATGCCATCTCGGTTGCTTCAAGCGTTGATAACCAAGATCAAAACATTCTTTTCCCGACTGTTCAGTTTGCGGCGGGCGGTGAAACTATCACAACAGAGATGATGGAAGCGGCGGTTTCTAAACCTCTCGCGGACGTTGCTGATGCTAAAGGTGAAATCGTTTTCGCAGGCCTTGGCGATGCGGACTTCGAACAACCACTCAAAGATCAAATCACCGGCAAAGTGGCTTTGATTGATCGTGGCAAGGTCAACTTCTCTGAAAAAATCCGCCGTGCACAAGAAGCTGGCGCGATCGCAGTCATTGTTGCAAACAACGCTGACGGCGACCCGTTCACAATGGGTGGCGACGGGCACTACGACATTCCTGCCGTGATGATCTCTAAAGATGCCGGCGCTAAAATTAAAGCGAAGCTTGCTTTGGGTGCCGTGGTTGCAGACCTTAAAACAACTGCGAAGTTGGATAAGCCTTGGTTGATCGATACAATTTCTGACTTCTCTTCTCGGGGTCCTCGTTCTGAAGACGGCTTGATCAAACCAGAAATCTCAGCTCCAGGCTCTAACATCATCTCTGCTGGAGTGGGTGGCGGCGCGAAGGGCGTTTTGATGTCTGGTACTTCTATGGCGGGCCCTCACATCACGGGTGTCATGACACTTTTGAAACAGAAATTCAAAACTTTGAACTCTCAAGAGCTCAAGTCCATTGCCATGAGTCACGCGAAAGTGATCACTGATGGCAAAAAGAACATCTATCCAGTGGCTCGCCAGGGTTCTGGTCGCGTGCAAATCGCGGACTCTTTGGATGCCAAAATCGTGACAGTCCCTGCCGCATTGTCTTTCGGAATCACTGACAGTGAAAAACAAAAGACTCTGAGCCAAAAAATCACAGTTAAAAACTTAAGCACTGACACGGTAAATTTAAAAGCAGAGTGGAGCGGCTCGAGTGCCCTTCAGTTCTCCGTTCCAAGCATCAGCCTTGCTGCGGGTGAAACGAAGACGGTGACAATCACTGTCAAAGTTTCGGCGGCACAAATGACAGCGGCGAACCAAGAGCTCGATGGCTTCTTGAAGCTTTCGACTGATAAAGAAACTCTGGCTCACTTGCCGGCTCTGGTGGTGGCTCGTCAGATTTCAAACATCAGTGCTCAGTCTTTGAAAGTACACGCAACGTCTGCAGCAGATGCTGCCGGGAGCGATGCGGATGTTGTTTTGCAGAACGCTTCTGCCAACAAAGGCTCTGCATACCTTTTCAACTCTTTGGGGATCGATGGCCGTAAGAAAGATGCAAAACCTGATTTGGCTCACAACCGTAACTGCGACCTGCAGTCTGCCGGTTACCGCATCGTTGAAAAAGACGGCGCGCGCATCTTGCAAGTGGCTGTGAAGCTCTATGAGCGCATGACGACTTGGAACAGCTGTGAATTGAACGTCCAAATCGACTCTAACGGTGACAACCTCCCGGACCAAGAGATCGCTGGCGTTCCCAAAGAAAGCCTTCCAGGTTTGACAGGGGATGCTTTCGTAAGTCTTTTGCTTGATGGCAATAAGGCCCGCGATTTGCGCCATCAGTACGAAGCAGATCTTGCGGCAAACAAGAAAGACGCCAAAGAAGATTACACTTCGGCTCTTGTTGATATGCGTGGCATGCAGGTGTTTGACGGTTCGACTCTGGCGATTGTGGAGGCCGATGTTTCTGCTCTAGCGATTGCCGACTCTGGCGAATTGAATATCAAGATCTCGACAACTCACCAGTCCGACAATGCAGTTGAGTACGACGATTACCTCGGCAAACAAGAAACTGAGTGGAAGAAGATCTCTTTGGGTGCTCAGGCCGCGGGCTACGTGAACCTTCCTGAGGTGGTAGACCTCGGCGCTCAAGAAACTCAGACCGTCAGCATTCAAAAAGGCTACGGCGCTGAAGACCTGATCATCTATGCTCCGCAGAACCGTTCCGTGGTAGACGTTTTGCTTGAAGATTCACAATCTCAAGTGATTGCTCCTGCCTTCGGCGACTAAAAGACAACGCCCAAAGTAAAATGATTTTCGATTTATCTTTGGGCGTTTTCCCTCTGACCTCAGCAGCATAATTGATATTGCAAATGTATTTAGTCTAAAAAAAGAGCGATTTCCTGCTCTATATTCGTTCTCGGGGCTCGAGCGTCGATGAGTATTTGACGATCCGTGTTTGATTCGATACTCCGTTATGTATGAACATTCAAAAAACTTTGACCACGTCTCCGAAGACCCTTCCTCCTTCTGATAAATTAGGTTTTGGTAACTTCTTTACCGACCACATGTTTGTTGCGAAGTATCGTGAAGGCAAGGGCTGGTATGATGCGCACATTACTCCGTATGGTCCGATCAGCATCGACCCGGGAGCTTCTGTGTTCCATTACGGTCAGGCGCTTTTTGAAGGGATGAAGGCCTTCCGTCAAAGCGACGGCCGTGTTGTCTTCTTCCGCCCTGAGTTCAATCACACGCGCCTTGCAGAAGGTGCGGCTCGTATGTGCCTTGAAGCTCCCCCAAAAGAGCTTTTCATGGAAGGCATGAAGGAGCTTGTGAAAGTGGATCAGCGCTGGATCCCGAATGAGCCAAATACATCTCTGTATATCCGCCCGACTCTGATCGGCACGGAAGCCTTCCTCGGTGTTCGTCCGTCGCAAGAAACGACCTTCTTTATTTTGCTTTCACCTGTGGGCTCGTACTACAGCGAAGGGACAAAGCCGATCAAAATTTGGACTGAAGAAAAATACCTGCGTGCAGCTCCTGGTGGCCTTGGTCACGTGAAAGCCGGCGCGAACTATGCTTCCAGTTTGAAAGCGGCTTACGAGAGCAAACAAAAAGGCTATGCCCAAGTTTTGTGGCTCGATGTGGAGCGCCAAGGAATTGAAGAAGTCGGCACCATGAACGTGTTCTTCGTCTTTGATAACGAGATCGTGACTCCGGCTTTGAACGGCAGCATTTTGTCTGGCGGAACTCGCGATGCGATCATTCAAGTTTTGAAATCTAAAAACTTACCCATCGTAGAACGTAAGCTCACGATCACAGAAGTGATTGAGAAACTTCAAGCTGGTAAACTGCGCGAAGCTTTCGGCACGGGAACTGCCGCAGTGATTTCACCGATCGGCGTTCTTGCTTACAAAGGCAAAGAATTTGTTATCAATGGTAACGAAAATGGTCCTCTTAGCAATGAGCTTTATAAAGAAATCACCGAAATCCAGCGCGGTGCTCAGCCAGATAAATTTAATTGGATCACGCCATTGGCGTAATGCCGTTCTCGGCGAGAGTTTTCCACTCTTGCAAAGTTCTAACGTAAATCATTTTGTTTTTGAGATTGTCCCGGGCGAAAATTCTTAAGAGCTCCGGGCGCATCTTCGTGTGCATTTGCCACAAAGTTTTATAAAGCTTTACGGTGTGCTCATACGTCAGCTCGTTACAACCTTCGGGTAATTCTTGGCGGCGGCTCCAGAGATTCTTGATTTGGCGTTTGGTGCACCACCAGTAGTGACGCCAAATCGGAAAATCAACAAACACCACATAGTCTGAAGCCTGAAAACGTTTTTCAATCAGATCGAGCGGACCATAGCCGTCAATCAGCCAGTGCTCCTGACTAGTGACACTAGCAAGAGCAGCACGAGTCTCAGGCATCGGACGGATTTTCATTCCCGGAAGAAACTGCAGAGAATCCACGTGAGTTGCGGGAACACCGTGAACACGACTCAAGTGTCGGCAGAGCTCTGTCTTTCCTCCAGCAATGTTCCCTACTACGGCAATCTTCATAAGATTCATCTTTCCAAGTTTCTGTGAAGCTATTATCCTGCAAATCAGATGATGAAACTACTTAAAAGTACGTCCTATCAAGTGATGCCATGGAAAAACGGCTTGGGCTCAACGGCTCAAATCGCCATACATCCTGCAGACGCTGATTTTTCATCAGGAGATTATCTTTGGCGCGTAAGCTCCGCAACCGTTCGCACGGAGAGTCCTTTCTCGCAATTTCCAGGATGTGACCGCTGGCTCACTGTTTTGAGTGGCGAAGGATTGCTGATCAATGGTTTTCCGCTTTTGCCGCTGAGTCCATTTCACTTTTCCGGAGATGAACTCATTCACTCGGAGCTGATTGATGATGCGGTCACGGATCTCGGCATTATTTATCGCCGCGACAAGGTTCAGGCGAGCATGATGCTCAATGATTTGAAGGGCACACAGACTTTAGCACTCACCAAAGGCCGTCATTTTTTGTTCTGCGTTCAAGGTGGTTTTGAAGCAGGAAGCCTCACCGTTTCTGAAGGTGATACACTCCAAGCCGATGGGCCGGTGATGTTGGAATTAAAAACCGCAAAAGATGCCTCTGCAAAGTACCTTCATCTGAAACTCAGTGAGTTTTAAATCCAAAAGCTCGACCTAAGATTTGTCGAAAGTTTTCACAGGACTTACGTCAGACAAACCCATAAAGATTCTGTTAAGTACTGGTAAACACGGGCCGATAAGTGGCTCATGGTATCTCTCTGGATTGTCATCGGACTCATACTTGCGACCGTCAGTGTTTCTACACTTGGCGCCGGCTTCTCCGTGGTGGGGCTTGCAGCTCTGTTCTCGGGAGCTGCTGTTGCGGTTATGGCGATGGCGGGATCTCTGGAGCTTGCAAAGTTTGTCCTAGCGGCTTACTTGCACCAGCGCTGGCAACAGCTCAACGCCATTTACAAATACTACCTGGTTGCAGCGATTGTGATTTTGAGCTGTATCACGAGCTTGGGGATCTTTGGTTTCTTGTCCGATGCCTACCAAGGTGCGACGGCCGCGCTTGCGACGGAGGGCGTGAAACAAGATTCTTTGAAGAAGCAGCAAAATAGCGCACGGGCGGAGATCGATCGCTTAAATAAATCCGTTGAAGAGATTCCTGCAACCCGTATCACCAAGCGTATCGAAGCCCGCAAACAAGTCGAGCCTGAGATCGCCCGTCTGACAAAACAAATTGAAACTCTCGAATTGCAGGTGACGGATTCCAACTTGCATGTGCTCGAGCTTCAGAAAAAAGTCGGACCGCTCGTATATATTTCAAAAGCTTTCAATGTCGACATCGATACTGTGGTGAAATACCTGATCCTTCTTTTGGTGACGGTGTTTGACCCTCTCGCGATCTGTCTTGTGATTGCGACAACCGGTGCTCTTGAGACTCGCCGCCAAGCCAAAGAACAAACTGCCGCCGCCGGCCCTGCTCCGGATCTCGCGAACCACCCGCATGGTGGCACAGATGAGGTTCTGCAAATGCGCTTCGTGGATGATAATAACGATTCTGCGGGGTAGCCATGTTTTTGGTGAAAGTCCTCGAGAAAAAAGGCGTCATCCAAACATTCGGGCTCGCTCTTGTTTTAGCTCCTATCGTGAACACTCTGGTGAAAATGGCGATGCTGACAGGCATTCCCAATCGCTGGTCGTTTGCGATGTTCTGGCGAATCATTGCTGTGGGCTCAGTACCAAATCAAATTCTGTACGTAGCCACGATCATCATCGGAATTCTTATGTTGCGTGGAACCACGACGGTATGGAAATACGCACTCATGCTTCTCGGGGGTTATATCCTCTTGCAGCTCTCGGATTTTAAACATGTGAAATCAAGCGCTGTAACGTGGATGTTCTTTATCACAAATATCTTGGCTTTTATGTTCGTCGCCGACCAGTTGGTTTGGAAGGTCAAGGCGTCGGCTCCGAAGAAGAAGGCCAATCCGAACAAGGATTTTGTCGCTCCGAAAGCTCCGGCTCCAGCTATGAAAGCGGCTCCGAAGCCAGCCTATCGTGTGATTCCAAAAGTTCGTAAGAAGATTCTTTTTCAATTTGCCGGCCGTGGTCCCTGGGGACAGCTCATGGGAATTTCAAGCCAGGGCATTCACGTGCGTGGTTTAGCAGAGCCGCCGCCTGATATTGCCACTCGCGAGATTGAAATTTCACTCAATAATGGACTGACCTTACGCACACGTCTTGCACGCCGCAAAGAACATGATTACTATTTCGACTATACAAGTTTGTCGTCGGAAGAAATCAAGTCTCTGAACAAGTGGCTGCACTCACTTTCTGACGTCGCTTAGAAAGTGATTTCATCATGGGAAAAGGAAGACTCGAGGCATTCAGTGACGGCGTGATCGCCATCATCATCACGATCATGGTTTTGGAGCTGAAAGTTCCCCATGGCCACGATCTCGAAGCTATTAAACCACTCCTTCCCGTTTTCTGTAGCTATGTTTTGAGCTTCATCTACGTTGGCATCTATTGGAACAATCACCACCACATGCTGCATGTGATTCAAAAAGTGAACGGCAAAATCCTGTGGGCAAATTTGTTTTTGCTCTTCTGGCTGTCACTGATTCCGGTCACGACTGCCTGGATGGGTGAAAATCCGACTGAACCGTGGCCGTTGGCATTGTATGGTTTCGTATTAATGTGTGCGGGTATCGCCTACTTTATTCTGACAAAGGCGCTGATTCACCTTCACGGCAAAGAATCGACGCTAGCAAAAGCCCTCGGCGCGGATTTCAAAGGAAAGATCTCTGTGATTATTTATGCGGTGGCCATCGCCTGCGCTTTTGTCCACGTCGGAATCTCCTACGCATGTTACATCGGCGTTGCAATTATGTGGCTCGTCCCCGACACCCGCATCGAACACGTCGCCGAGAAAAAGTAATTGAAACTGGCCAAACTCGAGCCCTCTGATTATGGTCAACCTATAAGTTGACCATAATCAGAGGGAAAAAGATAACGTGAGTGATTCCGTTATTTTGATTTATTTTGGGAGTTTTGCTCTTTGCGACTCCAGCGCCCGCGCGCTCAAGGCGCGAACGCTTCATCCGGCAAATCGCGCGAAGTATCGCGGCCCGGAAGCTTCTCGGCGAGCACGTCGATTTTCACGATCTCAGGCTCCCGCGCCAGCAGATCCAGATCCTTTGCAAACAGCGCTTCGGCGACTTTCCCAGTGAGATGCGCTTTTCTACCCGACTCATCCGGAAACGCATCGAAAATCCCAAACTCATGCGGGCCGATTTTCAGAGCGAACCACGCGGTTGTTTCAGGCTCATCCTCGACCATTGCTAAAGCACTTTGCAGAAACGCTTCGACTTCTTGTTCTTTTCCTGGTTTGGCTTCGAGCCGCACCATCAATGCACAGCGAACCATAAACTTCTCCTTAGTATTCTTGGATTCTAAATTTAAATCCCAGAAAAGTGGTAATTTCTGATCCACGACATTGTTAAGACTCAATCGCGAAATCCACGTCGTCATTTCCCGATTTTTTCTTCATGGACACTCGATAGCAGACCGCAAACCAATACCTCATACTGGCGACGGAGGTTTTTATGAATGCAATATACTATTCCGACAGTCCTCGAAGCGGGTCTTCGCGAATTATTTTTTTAGGCAGTGTCTATGTTCTGCTCGGCATCTTGGCCCTTGCGTTTGCCTCGGCAACAACTCTTGCCGCGATCGTCACACTAGGCGTTGTTCTTCTCTGCGCCGGTGTCGCTGAGATCATCTACGGCATTCAAGGGAGAAACAGAGGGCAGCTTTGGCCTCACTTGGCGTTTGGCTGTCTGGCTCTTATTTGCGGCGGGCTCGTCCTTGCCAATCCGATTGAAAACACACTCGGGTTCACGCTCATTGCAGGCTTTTTGCTCATCGCAAGTGGCCTTGCTAAAACCATCGGCGCCATTGCTGAGCGCTCTGCCGGCTGGGGTTGGTTCTGTGCCAATGGTATCATCTCCATTATTTTGGGCGGCATGATCCTCAGAGCCTTCCCAGTTTCGGCATTTTGGACGATCGGTGTCTTTGTCGGAGTGGACTTGATGGTGGCAGGCGCCACTCTGATCGGCTTGGGAGTGTCTGCGAAACGCGCAAGACGCGAACTCGTGGGTCAAATGTATTCCACATTAAATCCAGAGCCCGAAAATCGCGAAATTCATCGCGAAGACAGACCGCTTCATTAAGACGCGAGCTTCCTTTGGGAGCATTCCTTTGTTATAAAAGGGTATGGCTCCAAAGATATTATTACTTTCTCTGATGCTGACTTCCGGAGCGGCCTTGGCCGCTCTGCCGGCGGAACTTTCTGGTTCTAACTTGATGCCCACTCCAGTGGACGTCAAAATCGCAACGGCGAATAAAGAAAACAAAGGCACCGTGGTTGTTTTTCTTTCGGCGAAGTGCCCTTGCTCTGACAGCCACATCACCGAGCTCAAAAGTCTTTTCGAGAAATACAAAGACTTCAAATTTGTCGGGATTCACTCGAACGTCGATGAGGACCTCGAATTCAGCAAGAAGTATTTCGTAGCTCAAGCGCTTCCGTTCCCAGTTTTACAGGACGAAAAAGCCACACTGGCAGACACTTTCAAGGCGTTTAAAACGCCACATGCCTATGTTCTTTCACCTGAGGGCGAGATCGTCTTTCAAGGCGGCATCACCAATAGCGCCAATGGAAAGGACGCTAAAGTTCACTACTTAGCGGATGCCTTGGAAGACATTCAGCAAGGCCACAAAATCAAAACAGCCTCCGTTCGTACCTTGGGATGCGTGATTTTGCGCGAGAAAAATACTTGGTAGCAAACCATTCTCTGACAAAACCCTGACTTCTCTTTGGGTGGGATTCCGTTATATTGCCTCCAAAACACCCCCTAAGGAGTCTTTCATGAAAACAGTTTTCACTATTGCCGCTTTGACTTTGGTTTCTGCAACGTCGTTTGCAGTGGATTGCCTGACTCAAGATGGCCTTGTTATCGCTCACGGCACAAGCGCCGTTATGTACCACACACAATCTCCACGCACTGAGTTCGGCCCAATGTATGATTGCGCGCGCTCTTCACGGGTCAGAACCTGCAACAATGGTCAGTTGTCTGTGATTCCTCGCGAGTGTTCGCAATACGATTCTGGCGGTTGCGTTGACAGCTGGGAGGAGAGTCTTGAAGACACTCAGTTTATTTTCGCCACTTGCAAGGACTAAGATCCAGAAAGTAAAGACTTAGGTCCGGGGCTTGCCTTGGTTTTTGTGCCGATCCTTCCTACAATGGACGCATGAGAAACATAGCAAGCCTTTTTATTTTAGTAGCAGCGGTTCTTTCTTTTAACTCTGCCCAGGCGTTCGTCTCTCCAGTTTCAGTTTCCGTGATTCCGCCTGTCCAGTTCCCACCGAACGACTTTACTGTCACCGGAGTTCGCGCCAGCGTCGGCTGGGGCCAGCACCGCAATATGTACGGGATCGACCTCGGTCTCTTGGGAAATATCACAGAGCAAGACTTTACCGGTATCGCGGTTTCAGGGATTTTCAATAACACCCGTGGCACAACCAATATCATTGGTCTTCAGTTCGCCGGTATCACGAACATCAACACCAACAAAACAAGAGTCATCGGTCTCCAAGCGGCTCTCGGAGCGAACTACCAAGCCGCAGCGAGCACTGTTGCCGGTGTTCAGTTGGCTTTGCTTGCCAACGTGGCGCCATTTACAGATATCTACGGTCTTCAGCTCGGTCTTTATAACCGTGCAAAAGAAGTTTACGGTTTCCAGATTGGCCTCGTGAACATTGCTGACAATCTTCACGGTATCCAGATCGGTCTTGCGAACTTCAACCACAAAGGTCCGTTCGCAATTTCTCCGATCATCAACGTTGGTTTCTAGTTTTTAAATTTTAAGACAAATTAAAAAGGACGCCTCGACAGCGTCCTTTTTTTATTTCTGGGAGCTTCAGATTACTGGCACTCGATACTGAAAGAATCGTACTCACCTTTGCCGATGTAAACCGTGCCGCCAACGATGTTACCGTCGCCGATTTTTCCGTAGAACGAAGACGATTTGCCGGTGTCTTTGCTGATAATATTCACCACACCGTAGCCGCGGCTCACAGCCACAAAGCCCGTCGCATAGGCGCTGCTGAACTGAGTAAAGCTATGCGATGATGTATCGTCGTAATTGTGCTGAACTTTGGTTTCTTGTTTGGTCGTGCCGCCTTCCTGGATCGTGCAGTTCATTGTTCCTGCTGTTGCCTGTGAAAGACCTGCTGCAAAAGTCAAAAGTGCCAATGTCGTTTTCATTTAAACCTCCTGGTTTGAATGCCGAAAATCCTATTCCATCAGGGTCCCAAGTCCACCCACTTTTCCTTCACATAAGGCACCGAGTCCCATGAAAAAGGACCCACGGAAGCCCCCGGGAGCAAAGTCGGAGTTAATCAAGCGCTTGAACCCCCCTCGAGTTCCATGGTTTTTCCGCGTTTTGGTCTCCTTTTGACGCTGAAAACGGCCGCTTTTGCCCTCGAAAGAGGCGTTGAAGCTTGCAACTGCAAGTGAGTCGATTTGAAGCTTGAAAAGTTTACCCTTTTTGAGGAATGATGTCCCCGCAGCAGCCGGCCTGATTTATAGTGCCGACACAGAATCACATATGGGAAATGCTATGAAACACTTCATCAAGTCTTTGAAAGTCGCAGTACTCAGTTTCGCACTCATCACTTCACCAACATTCGCACAAGGTCCGACAAACGCTTTCGTTTTAAACCAAAGCACTTTGCAATCTCAATTGCTGAGCGGAAACCTTGAGGTGCTTAAAGCCCTCTACGCTGTTCACGATGCAAAAGATCAAGTGAACATCGCCCGCGCGAATCTTCTTCCGTCTTTGAACTTGGGCGCGATGCTCAGCTTCTCTGGTGGTGGCTTCATCATTTCTTCTGTCGACATCTTGATGCCGTTCTTATTGCCATCAAACTGGTACAACTACTTCTCTGAGAAAAATCTCTTTGAAGCTGAAAAGATCTCTTACAACACGGTTCAGTTGAATCTTGTGAGCTCTGCGGTTTCTGTTTACTTCACGATGATCGCGGACCGTCAGATCTACGGAATTTTCCAGCAGCAATATCAAGACTTGCAAGACATCTATGAAATGCAAAAAAAGCGTGCGGCTGTTGGTTTGATCCCGGTTTCAGATGTGATGCAAACTCAAGCGCAAGCCCAAATGGCCGGCGTGAAGGCTTCTCAATTGGCTGAGCTTAGCAAGCAAGAGATCGCGACAATCCGTAAGGCTTTGAACTTGCCTTTGGAAACTCTGATCCAGCTTGAGAACTCGACAATGGTGAACTCACCATTCGAGTTCCAACCAATGCAAACAACGATCTCTAAAGCCAATGCGGTGTCTTTGGAAAGACAACAGATCAAGTACATGGTGAAAGCTGCGACAGATGTTAAGTGGTCGAAAGTTTTTGCTTTCATCAACAGCGCGTCTGTGGGTAGCCGTGGTACGACTGGCAACGCCAGCTTCGATAATATGCAAGCTTCTGGCAGCATGAACTTAGGCTTTGCCCAAGTTCCAACTTACGAGTTGAACGAACGCCGTATTAAAGAAATCCAGTTGCAAGACACTATGCTGCAACAAGAAAACGTCCGC
Organism: Bdellovibrionales bacterium; assembly: GCA_018266295.1. Classification (NCBI taxonomy): domain Bacteria; kingdom Pseudomonadati; phylum Bdellovibrionota; class Bdellovibrionia; order Bdellovibrionales; species Bdellovibrionales bacterium. The sequence goes on from JAFEAQ010000011.1 coordinate 287,601, forward strand.
ATCATCGAAGCGACAATCGGTAGTATTCAAGAAGCAAAAAGCCAGTTAGATTTGGCAACTCAAGCCGAAATCCAAATGGCTCAAGTTTACCAAATGCGTTTGCAAAATTACGAACAAGGCGCAGCGACTTTGATCGAAGTTCTTCAATCACGCAGCCAAATGGCGGATGCTTCTGTAGCGAAAATCAAAGCTCAGTTGGACTTAAACCTTCAACGCGTTGTTTTGCACCGTACATTGTTGTCAGCTCAGTTCGGCACAATCAAAGGTTGCAACCCTTCTCGTTTGCCACCTGAAGAAAAGAAAGTCGGCGTGATCGGCCGTCTCATCGGTAAAAAACCGTCTGAGAGCCACACGACTCTGGATCTCATCTGCCGCGGTCAGTAGTTATATCCCATCGCAAAAGCCCTGCTCTAAAATCAGGGCTTTTCTTTTTTATCGTCTCAGAGCAGGACTTCTCACTAAAAAAAATCGATACACTCAGCTAGCGCCGAGGGCCTTAAAAACCATCCGTGTTGAGTATTGGTTCATCTTCAAAGAAAAGATGGCTCATTTTCATTCACCAACCGAAACAAGTAAATATAATTTGTTTAAATTCACATGAACACTCCCTGTATTCTAAAGATGCGAAGGGGGTTCAGAGTCTATGAGCGATACAGAAAAGAACAATAAAGTACGTCCACTCAGTGTCTTTCTACGCGAGAGCCGAATGCGAGCCGGGTTGTCTCAAGCCCAGGTCGCTCGAAGGCTTAAATATGGTACCGCCCAATTTATATCGAACTGGGAACGCGGAGTCTCAGAGCCACCGCTGAAGGCTATAAAAATTCTTGCGAAAATTTATAATATTCCCGCTGAGGAAATATTTGAGGTGGTTTTACGGACTACTCTTGAAAAAGTAAAAGAGGATCTGACCGCAAAATTCAGAGACGCGAAGTAAGCAGGTTTTATCTTAAGGGGACGTCACTTTCCAAGTGCCGTCCTGCTTTTGCAATTTCATCTTATAGACGATCAACTCAAATCCCTCGGCTTGTACTTGCTGGTGAATGAGGTTCAGCGCATTTGAAACGTTGAATGTCGCCTCTTTTTTTTCATCAAGCTTTGCCATGATATCGATCAAAGCTTCGCGTTCTTTTGTAGGAACCGTTTTTAAAGCGGCTACGACATGGGCCTCTTCGCCGGTGATCTCCTGGCGCTGAATTTCGACATCCGATTTATCAACCAGAGTTTTCACGGCGATCTTTTGCAAGTTCGCTTTTCCCGTCACTGCCTTACCAATCTCTTCACGCAACTGCGTTTGATAGCGCTCTTTGGCGCCCTCGATCGAAGCATCTTTGACTTTGGATTCATCCGAGCAGCCGACAAGTGCCAGCAGCAAACCTAGAACTAATAAATATGTTTTCATGGTTTAAGCTTAACGAAGGACCTCGAGGACTTCAAGGCTCGAGCGTAAAGCTGGACGGATGCGCTTCTTGGCGTGACGGCGTTCTTTGTGGTCGGCCTTACGGACAGACTTAGGCTGATCAAAATACTCACTCAAGACTGTGAGATCGTGACTTTTACCCAATTGATCCTGCAGGCCCTTAAGCTGTTCTACCGGTATATCCATGCACTCAAATGCATAACGGATCTTCTTCGTCGAGATTCTGAGCCGATGCAGCTCTTTTGCCGAGAACTTTTTCTGCTTCAACCACGATTTAATCTGGCTTCGCATTTTCTTGAGTTGATCGGGGTGGATTTGAATCTTTTCGTTCTTGAGAGTTCGCTCAAATGCGGCAAGCTCCCTCGGCAGAGCTTTGACCTCGGCACTATGTAAAAGTCTACGGAGTTTGGCTCCCGCCTGTTTTTGATCTTCGCGAAGCCTTCCATCTTTGAGATGATACTTGTGAGCACCTTTCAAGGTAACATCCCACTGACGACGCTCGCCAAGTGCACGGGCTAACTTTTTAAGACTATTTTTAAAATTCACAAACAGATGGTGAGCCGTGTTCTGTTCAATCATCTTGATCTGCACACGCAGACGACGCGTACTCACACGAAGATCGTGTATTCCTTCGTAAGTTAAAGATTTCGATTGAGCACGCAAAAGACGACTGAAAGTTTCAATTTCGCCTTTAAATCGCGCCTCAATAAATTCCATACTACCCCAGGGAGTCTTTTTTATACCCTAAATTTTTCAGAGCTTCCTCGAGACTTGAAACTCCCTCTTTCTGACACTGACTGTCCATCCATTCTTGGTGAAGTTTCAAATGCTTGGTCACGATCTTTAAGACCTCAATACGGGCATAGTCTTTGTCATTTGCCGGAACCAAATACCACGGCGAGTACTTTTTTGAGGTCCGCTCTAGCATCTCATCGCCAGCATTGACGTAGTCTTTCCACTGAGAGCGCGCCTTCACATCGTCTTCTGTGATTTTCCATTGTTTGTAGGGATCTGTCAGACGCTCTTCGAAGCGCTTCAGTTGTTCCTTCTTGTCTATTGCCAGAAAAATCTTAACGATCTCAACCCCATCATCAACGAGCATTCTTTCAAACTCGCAAATTTCACCATAGGCGGCTTCAATACGCTTCTTCGGTGTGAGTTCATTGACTTTTTCAACAAGCACACGCCCATACCAAGAACGATCAAAAATCGCAATCGTTCCAGGGGATGGCAGGCGCTGCCAAAAGCGATAAAGATAATGTTTTTGCTGTTCATCCCCCTCTGGCGGCCCGATGGGATGAACACGGAAGCCCCGTGGATCCAGGGTTTCTACCAAGCGCCGGATCGAGCCCCCTTTGCCGGCGGCATCAAAGCCCTCAAAGACAATGATTGCGCGTTTTCTCTGATGCCAGATCCCCTGCTGAATGCGCAGCATTTGAAACTGCAGATCACGCAAGCGACCCTCTGTTTTTTTACTGTCTTTAAGTTCTGGGAAGTCTTTGTCGTGCAAAAGCTTCGAAAGTTTTCCATGCTGAGACAAGAAGTTACTCCTTTGATGAACCTAGTGGCTGTGAACGACGACGACGGGAATTTCCGCCTGTAATATGGTATCTCGAGCCGTGCTGCCAAGGAAGGCCCGAAGAAGCGCGTTACGTTTGCTGTGGGTTCCCAGCACGATCAGGCAATAGTTCTTCGCCGCCTGGATCATCAATGCTTCATTAAGCGGTTTCTTCGGATCAGCGACAATAAACTCGCAGTCCACCATGGATTTACGCATACGATCCCGCTTTGCGGCGAGGTTCTCAATAGCATCGCGCTGCATTTTTTGAAAAATGCGATCTAAGTCAAAGTTCGCAAACCCAGACATAATACTCGCCTCGTGAACTCTTTTAATTTTGTCATAGGCTGAATGAAACAACGTGACTTCAGCTCTGGTACGAGCCGCCAGTGACATGGCATATTCTTCCGCCGGCTTGCTATCCCGGCTTAGATCCGTCGCCACCAGAATTTTAAGATTCTTGGTGTCTCTAAGACGAACGAATTTTTCTTGTACGTGGGGGCCTGCCACCATGACCGGCCGTTCGGAATTGAGTAAAACTGTCTCTGCCACACTACCTTCGAGTATTCTTTCAAATCCGACATGACCTTGGGTTCCCATAATGACCATTTCCGGCCGTGGCCATTGATGAACGGCCTTAAGAATTTCATCGGCGGGACTGCCTGCACGAATTTCGAACTTCGTCTTCGGCGACACTGCTTTTGCCAGGTCCTTCAACATCCGTTCGTGCTGAATCTGCCAGGTTTTGAAGTAGGGATCGTTATGAATATTTTTATTGGGGTAGGTTTTAGGATCTTCAACGTAAACCAGCTTGAGATCTTCGTGCAATAGACGAGAGAAGTCTTGAGCCAAGCCGCGGACTGTTTTTCCGCGGCGCTGGCCTTGTTCAGAGAAGTTATCTAAATCCTCAGCTACAAGAATAGAACGAGGGATCATACAAATCTCCTTTTCAGAGACCCGGGATTTATAGAACTCGATTTATGGTCTGAGCTCAACCTCCCGCACTGACGACTTAGGCCAAAGCAAATGTGGTAATTCATGATCCGAAACATGAATCAGATCTTTGCGTAAAGTGCCGCACACAGCGTTGGCCGTTTTTTTAGACAAAGCAGCTCGCACCTTTCCTAGAAAGTTGGGTTCGCTGACCAAAATCAATTGTTCAAATAGATGTTCGTTGGATGCACGATCCAACTCTTCTGAAATGGATTTCGCAAAAATCTGCGCAACCCGGTCCGTCGGTGACTGAGGATTAATACGACTGCCTCTCCCATAACTGAAGCCTCCCGAGTACATGCCCGGGCGGTCTGCGTTAATCTCTTGATCCTTAAGTCGGCCTTTAGGGTTTTCAAGTCGCTTCACAAGTTTCAGTTTCTTGTCAAAGACTCCATTCTTATCGTTGGTTTCATAAAGTCTTGCTTCAGTTCGATTGACAACCGCTACCCAGGTTTTCATCGTGCCTCCTTTGCTTAGACTTTATTTTACCTTCGTTCTGCACTCCGAACACTTTACGTTTTGGGAATCTTGCCCTGAAACTGCATTTCCAAGCCAGTCACTAAGCAGATTGCCGTCTGATCTCGTTGTATAAAATTCGGATTTGGTGATGGAGCAGTGCTGTTTTCCTGGAGCCACGAAATAGCGGAAATTCGCAGTCCCAACTGAAATATTATCCATGCTTTGGAACATTCTCTGAGACCAATCAACTCCTGGTCCGCCAGTGGCCGCGTAAAACATCGTCTGGATACGATCTTGATCATGATTAAACTGAGAAAAGTTGGCATTCGGGTAGAAGCTTGCGATGTGCTTATAAACATCAACAAGACTGATGGTTTGCCAGTTGATCACAGCAGGATCCAGTCCTGGCACCCATGCCGGTAAATTGGCATTAATGCCCCACTGAGGGAAGAAGAGTGATTTTGCAACGCCAGCACCCGAGTCACCAAATTGAAGAATTTTTGCGGTCTTATAGGTTTCAGCGATTTTTGGCGTCCAAACAATTGAACCATAAGAGCCCGCACTACACCCATCAACATTGATATCTGTCGCTGTTGGATAATTCTGCGCCATCCACATCAGAACCGCGCGGGCATTATTACCGCCACGATGATGGATGACGAACGTGTTGCCGTTACCATCTTTATAGTTTGTGTCGGCACTGCCAAGGTGAACGTCGCCGGTGCAGTAAGGAACAAAGATATGAGTCCAATCCTTGTAAGGATTGTTCGCATTGGTCATGTCATAGATGCCCTCTTGGCTGTTGATAGGCCCGTAAGTTCTTTCAACCGTGTCAGTATAGATCTGATTGCGAGCGCAAGTGAAATCATCCCAGCACGCACCGCCACCGGCAAAGCTCACCAGGATTTTTTGCGGATCACCGGTGTGAACGAGAAATTTATAAGGTGCTCCTCGCGCACAGAGAGTGTCTCCTCCTGGGGCAATTTCTTGCCAGCCACTCGGCAGAGCGTGAGCGAATTGAAATGCAAATAAAACCGCGACCAAAGCGAAAATGCTTCTCATAATCCCCCTCCTTGGATGTGATCGAATGTGCATCAACCATATAAAGGTCCAGGCCCCGAAGCAATGACTTCGCGAAAAAGACAAAACAGAAGAAGCTAGACACCACGGTCCAGACCTTCGCCCGTTCACTGATGACTTACAAATGCCGAAATGAAAGAGGATCGTTTTGCATTTTTGTATTTAAGGAGGCTTAGCTTGAAACAATGGGTAAAAAAACTCGTTGATCAATTGGATTGGAATGAGCACGAAAAAGGCTCCGCTCCACCACATGAAGACATGACGGAAGACAGAGCTACGCTCCTCTATATTCTTGATACTTATAGCAAACATCTCTTTGAAGTGGACAAACAGCCCGTGCGCCGTGTCCGCGAAACCTTCGACAATATTGTCAAAGGACTGGTGAATCCGGAAAACTCTTCGGAAAAAATTCTTTTCCAACTTCGTCAATTTTTTTCCAGTTATCGTATTGATGAGTACACCTTCATTCAAAATACTTTCGATGATTTTAAACGCATCATCTGGGACTTTGCAGAGCAGTTGAGCGATGACATTCAGTACGAACAAGCCAAAGATGCTGAAGCTGCAAAGAGTCTTGAGCAACTCCGCGAAGCCGTCGACGCCAACTCGATTGATGCTCTTCGCTCGAAATCACGTGAGTTCATCGATTTCTATATCAAGTATCAAACGCAAAAAGACGAGCGCCGTACAAAGCGCATGTCGACTATGAAGAAGTCCCTGAGCTCAGTGAAAAAGCAGCTGATGGAAGCCAACCACAACATGCGTGTGGATCACCTCACCCAAGCCTACAACCGTAAGAGCTTCGATGAGCAGATGAAAAAGCACATGCAAATGTCGGTGATTTCTCAGTACCCTGTCACACTGATTACGCTGGACATCGATTTTTTCAAAAAGATCAACGACTCTTACGGCCATGATATCGGTGATTTCGTCCTGAAAGAGTGCGTGGCCCTGCTGAAGGAAGTCTTTCACCGCGAGGACGATTTCGTCGCCCGTATTGGCGGCGAAGAGTTCGCGGTGATTCTGCCGAGCTTCAATGTTGAAAGCGCCCTGGTGAAGGCCGAAGAGGCCATGAAGAAGATCCGCAGCGAAGTTTTCGTCCATGGCGAGCTGAAGATCAATTTTACAGTCTCAATGGGGATCGCCCAATGGACTCAAAATGAGACACTGGATCAGTGGATCAAACGTGCCGACACGGCCCTCTATACTTCGAAACAAACCGGTCGTAACAAATATACTGTGTCTACGCCCCTCGAGGCTGTGAAGAAGACGGCCTAAGCCTGTTAGAAGTCTCACACCCTGTTCTACGATTGGTGATTGCTAACCAGTGAATTGACACCACGGCGAGAGTAACATCTCGCCGCGATTTTATCGGCCCCTCATGCTGGCCCCGTGCTTGCAATGAGGTCAGGCATGAAGACTGCTCTCCTCCTCACACTCCCTCTCCTCACTACAACTCTCCAAGCAAATGCTGATGTGAATATGAAAGACGCGAGCTACTACAAGACCTGGATCGATCTTGAGATCCAGCGAGGCTCGAGGGTCTTCCAGCTACGGCGGACCTACTCGAGCCGGTCCTTGCATCAAGGACTGTTTGGCTTCGGGTGGTGCTCCGACCTCGAGAAGAGCTTGGATACCAGGAGGAAGAACGAAGAAATTGTCCTCCAAGATTGTAGACTGAATGCCCCGATAAAGTTCCGAAAAATTACACCTACCTTGTACAAATCCGCCTCCCACGAAACTCTCGAATACCGCGACCAAGAATACCTCAGAACGACTTCGAAAAAATCTCTTCAAAAATTTAATAAAAATGGAAAATTAGTGAGCCTCGTCGATGCTAGCGGAGACCGCCTGGATCTCAGCTACGATCTCACCGGCTTCTTGAGTAAGCTCCGCTACAACAACTCATCAGAGATCCTGGTGAGAGCCGACGCCACCAAGAAGCGCATTCTGCAAATCACCACTCCCCACAATCCAGGCGTCCTATATACCTACCTCGGACAGGATTTAGTCCGCGTACGTAATGCATGGAAGAATGTTTTCGACTATCAATACGATGGGCTCCACAACTTAACACGGGTGCAGTATCCAAACGAAACCCAGGAGCTCATCGTTTACAATACCGAGAAAGACTGGGTCGTGAAAGTTACCAACCGCGACCTCTGCGAAGATCGCTTTAAGTTTGAACGCCAAGGCGCAAGCGACAACTACACTGCCACTGCTGAAAAGCACTGCAAAAACAAATTAGTTACAAAGACAGTTTATGAATTCCGGCACAAGGCCCGTGCCGATGGATCAAAGTATCTGGATCAAGTGAAGTTTTCACAAGGAAACAAAGTCCAGAGAGTTTCATACAAACTTCCGGGGCCCCTCGATGTCACTCAGTAAATTTAAGTTAGCCGCTTTAGTCCTCTCTTCACTCTCTACAACCAGTTATGCAAATTCCTCACCTAAGGAGGTGCTCAACTACAGTCTGCAAATGACGGAGGCATTCCTCGCTTGGCCTCTCAGTCAAGGCAGCAAAGAGATCCTTGTCGCTGTGATCGACACCGGACTGGACACTCATCACCAGGTTCTCCGCGAAAACTTATGGACGAACCCCGGTGAAACCGGTGTCGATGCCAGCGGCCGCGACAAAGCCAGCAACGGCGTTGATGATGATGGAAACGGTTTTATTGACGACGTTCACGGCTGGAACTTTGCCGGCAATAACAACGATCTCTCGGACAATCACGGCCACGGTACTCACGTGGCTGGGATCATCGAAAGTGTGGCACCCAAAACTGGTATCATGGTTCTGAAATACTACGACCCCAACGCTAGTGGTGAAGACAATCTGACCAATACTGTAAAGGCGATCCGCTACGCCATTAAAATGAAGGCAAAGATTATTAACTACTCAGGAGGTGGCACCACCAAGTATCCCGACGAGGAGCTCGCCATTCGCGAAGCCCAACAAAAAGGAATCCTCATCGTCGCAGCAGCAGGTAATGAACGCACTAATTCCGACATCAATGGTTTCTATCCTGCCGACTACGGGCTCCCAAACATCATCTCTGTCACGGCCGTCGATGAAAACCGCAAGATACTTCCTTCCAGCAACTTCGGCGTAAGCACAGTAGACATCGCAGCACCCGGCAAAAACATCGTCTCTACACTTCCAGGGGGGAAATTCGGGACGATGACCGGGACCTCGCAGGCCACGGCCTTTGTCACCGGCACTGCGGTGCTTTTGATGGCCCAAGGTTACAAAACCCCTGAGAGCATCATCCAGCAGATCACATCCACAGGTTCTGATAACAGCTTCCTCGTCGGGAAGACTAAATATGAAACGACTTTGAATGCATACCGCTCCCTTGTCATGAAGGGGGCCGGCCTCGGAGCCTTCGGTGCTGGGGTCCTCAATAGCTCAACCGATCAAGACTTCTCCTCCAAGCTTGATCCGGACTCCGAGGACCCTGGCGCCGAAGAGCTGCCTTTTAAGCGCATCGTGCAAAATCCAAAAATGCACTAAGGCCCCGGCGGCTCTTCTAGCCTGCGGCTAACAATTTAATCTGTAAGAAAAAATAATTAATTCTCTCGGCCATCAAAAAGAAACCGTCAATCAGGCGGTCTCTGATGGTCACTTCTTCTTTGTAACGGCTCACATCCCACAAAGCATCAAAATTACGCCTGCTGAGATTTGCAAGATCGTGATCCTTTGCGATAAAACCCAGATCAACACTCCCCTGAAAGCTTCTCTGGACAAAATCGGCACTACTGCCATAGACGACGTCATCAAATAAGCCAAAGCGAGAGTGATTGTACTGGGTTTCGTTACCGTAAACACGAACGTCGATCCCGGCTTTCATCAGAGCATCGAGAAAGCGTGCATTTTTTGGAATTTCAAAATTTTTCCCCCACAGCCGTACCGGCAGTTTACCAACACATAAAACGACACGAATATCGATCTCGGGAAACTGTCGCTTTTTATCGATGAGGGTTTTTAAAATTCCGGTATCCGTCGCCTCATACGCTGAAATCAAAATCTGGCGCTGAGCCGCCCCAATCTGCTGCAGCAATAGAGATCGCAAATCCGGATACTGAGTGCCTGGGCCCACAAGTTTTACAGAATCATCTTTAAATTGGATCTCAGGGTTTTTCCGAGCTTTGTAAGCTTCGTTCTGCCAGGAGTCTAAAGCCGCATGGAAATCACTTTCAAAAACTTTTTTAAAATCAGCAGAATTCTTGGTCGGGCCGAAGTAACCCATTTCCTGATTCATGTCATAAACAGTGAAATTGGAACTCCCGATATAAAAATATTTATTATCCACCAAAATCAATTTGCGATGAAATACCGCGCCCGGAAATCCTCGCGCCTTGATCAAGGCCTCTTTGTCAGAAATCGCGTATTCAACACCTAGAGATCTTAGCTCAGCGAGAACTGCGTCCCAGGTCGCACGATGCTTTTCAGACTTATTGGCGCTGCGATTATCAAGAACGACTCGGATCTTCACTCCTTGCTCACGTTTACGGCGGAAGAGGTCAAAAAGTTCCTTATTCGGAGCCAAGGACATTTCCATATCGATGGATTCTTGGGAGCGCTCTAGGATAGCCACTAAGTGAGGACGAATGCTGTCGCCCATATACATATAACCGGCCTCAAGACTCTGCGGATTTTCATGGAATACCGAGGAGCATACGGGAGCATCTGCACGGCTCGAAATCGCCGCCAGCAATAGACCTGCTATCAAAAGAAAAGGGCGCGCAAAATTGTCACGTAGCTGTTTAAGCCATGACATTCTATTCCTCAATAACCTCGAAAGAGAGATTCTCAAACTAAAGCTGCAAGGCCGGAGCCATCCAAGACTATTCCTCGAGCTCCGGAATGCGCGAGAAGGCAATTGCTGACGGAGCTGCATCGATCTTATCCTGAAGCACGGCAAGGTACACAGTGTCCTTGCCGAATTTTTCGTTGATCTTATCAACCACACCAAAGAGCTGCTCACGCTTGGTGTTCTCAAAGAACGAAAACTGATGATTTTCAGCTTTTCTAAAATCAGACAAAACCACCGAAACCATGAACGGCTTATAGGTCTTCGGCATTTCTTTAAACATCTTCGTCAGGTGAGACATAAGTAATGCCGTATCCTGAGTCTCATCGAGCTTCACTGAGCGCTCAAAGCGCTCGTGATGATTCATGAACTTCACCGACACACTCATTCGCTTTGTTAGAAAGTTCTCTTTACGCAGGCGCACGGCGGTTTTTGAAAGCAGCTTCTGGCAAATACCGAAAGCCCCCTGCCAGTTGCGAGTGTCTGGCGGTAGCACGTGCTGATGACTGATACTTTGGCTTTTATTACGCGGAACCAGCAGGTTCTCGCCGCGCAGAAGATAGTAATAGCGGCTCCCGACAAGACTCCCCCACAGGCCGTGCATCTGGCGTTCGTTCATCGCCAAAAGCTGCGGCATCGACGTCACACCCTTGGCATTTAGGCGGGATTCCATCTTTGCGCCCACTCCTGGAATGTCCCGGAGTTTCAAAGCTCCCAGGCGTTCCGCGAGCTCTTCTTTTTTAAGGACGACAAAACCGTCGGGCTTTTGCATGTCGCTTGCCATTTTTCCAAGCAGCATATTTGGCGCAAGGCCGATCGACGAGGTCAAGCACTCGCCCACACGCTCGCGGATTTCCTGCTTAATCTTCATCGCAAGAGCTGTCGCCACATCAACATTCTGCTGAGAGCCTGTCAGTTCGCAGGCAAACTCGTCCACAGAGCACACCGAATGGATCGGCACGCAGCTTTCAAGCACCTCGCGAACTTTGTGGTGGTATTCAATATAAGTACGGTGGCGCGATTTCACGAGTTGCAAGCCCGGGCACATCTTTTTGGCGTCACCCACGAGTGTCCCCGTCTTTATTCCTTTGGCCTTCGCCTCATAACTTGCGGCCAAAACCGCCGTTGTGTTTGCCATCATCGGAACGACGGCCACGGGCTTTCCTCGCAGTTCAGGATTTTCCTGCTGCTCGCACGAAGCGAAGAAAGAATTTAAATCGAGGTAAAGCCATCTCACCATGTAAATTAAACTAGTCCATTCTCAGTTAGTTCTCAATCAGCTTGTAGGCTATTTTCACTTAGAATGCCTCACGTTGCCCGCTTTGACATTGCGTTCCCAGAGGCCTAGAAACGCCGGGATATCACGGAGATCCCATGAAATTTCTAGTCCTATTCGCCACACTCTTCGGCATCCAGCTCAGCACCCTGGCTTTTGCGTCCTTGGCTCAAGCGCAAGAGTATCCTTACTTCGAATACACCGCTTACGGTTACTTCACAGCTCGTCAGTACGACACTTTCAAAACGGTGCAAAACCTGAATCCCTATACCAAACGTGAAATCGATCCTACCGAGTTCTCTTTGGAAGGGAAACTTTATTTAACAAATTCCTCGGCCATCGAATTTGAAGTGGAATTTGAACACGGCGGTGCGGGCTCCGCGATGGAGTTTGATAACTTCGAAGAATTTGGCGAATTTGAAACCGAAATCGAAAGAGGCGGCGAAGTTGTTCTTCATGAGATCTATTACGAAAAGTACTTCGACAACAAAGTAGAATTGAAGGCCGGTAAAGCTCCCCTTTTCATTTCTTTGGGTTCCATCCTGACGAGTCCAAAATCCCGTCTAGCGGTGAATGCCTCTGACGCTGAACTTCGCATGCTTCCTGAAGGCTGGACCGAGCTTGGTGTCCAAGTTGAAAAGCGCTTTGGTCCGATTAAAATTGGTGCCGGTATCGTGAATGGTTTGGATTCTGAGTTCTATAACTCACCGACTTGGATCGGCAACGGTTATCAGCGTCGTTTTGAATCCACCAACACCGATGACGTTGCCGGCTTACTTAATATCGAGTACGGCTCTGTGAAAGAAGCTTACGGGATGGCGATCGCCGGTTACTACGGCGATAGCCAAAACAATCGTTACAAAAAAGACAAGCTCACAGTTCCGGCCCATGTCGGTTTGGTATCTGCCATTGTGAACTACCGTTTTGGCCGCGTGGGTATCATGGGTCAAGGCATCTGGGGTCAACTCGAGAACGCGGACAAGATTTCTGCTGCTAATAACAACATGGCCAACGTCGTGAAACCAAAGCAGCCGAACTTGGGCTCGAGAGCCGCTTTGCAAACAATTCAGTTATCTTACATGCTGACGGACGACTTGGGTGTCTACATTCAGCGTGAACACGTCAATACTTTTGAAGATGTTGTCGGTAACAATTTCGTCGATCCCCGCTATGACTCGGAGACAAACTCTATCGGTCTTTCTCAGTGGTGGGATCAGTACTGCTTCGTCAAAGTTCAGTACGGCAAAGAGAAAACTCAGCTTGTGGGCTTGCCAGAGACTTCGAATCTGCGCATCGCTTTCGGTTTCGATTTAGATCAGCTTACAGATTAATTTTTAAAACGTTTATAAAAAAACCTGACTCTGTCAGAGGAGAATAAAATGAAAAACTGGATCGTAGCATTGGTATTATCCGCGGGCGTGACTGCTCATGCGGCATCTAACCAGGAAATCATCAATAACGTCGCTGTGAACGTCATCACTCAAACTTACAAAGACTTGGCTTCACACGCAGCTGATTTGAAAGCAAAAGTAGATGCCTTTGCTCAAGCTCCAACGGAAGAAAACTTGGCAGTGGCTCGTCAAGCTTGGCGCGACACGCGCGTTCCTTGGGAAGCTTCTGAAGCTTTCTTGTTCGGTCCCGTAGAAGGTTTGGGTTTGGACCCAATGATGGATACTTGGCCTTTGAACAAATTGGATTTGGACGCCGTTTTAGCTTCTAACCGCAATTTGACGCCTGATTTCGTTCGCGGCTTGGGCACAAACGTCCAAGGCTTCCACACGATTGAGTATCTTCTCTTTGGCGATGGCGTGAACGGTCCAAATAAAGCACTTGCGGCTTTCAACGTGAAACAACTTCAGTACTTGCAAGCGACTTCAACGCTTTTGGCTGAATACACGGGCCGCTTGGCTTTTGCTTGGACAAACAACTACGATCCTGAAAATCCATCAGCCCCTGGCTACATGGAAATCATCCGCAATCCAAATATGAGAAACCCGGTTTACACTTCTGAGCGCGCCGTTCTTGAAGAGCTGATCCGCGGTATGATGGGCATCGCTGATGAAGTGGGCACAGGTAAATTATCTGATCCTATGGGTGGCGACATCCATGCCGCAAACCCTGCGTTGGTTGAGAGTCCGTTTGCTTGGAACTCTTTGACAGACTTCGCTTACAACATCCGCTCTATTAAGAGTGTCTACACTGGCGCTTATGGCACCACTCAAGGTGCGGGCATCCGCGACTTCGTTGCCGACCGCGACCCCGCTTTGGCGGCAAAAGTAGATGCGAAAATCGATTCTTGCATCGCTTTGATCTTGGATATTGCAGGCCCCAACAAAATGGATTTCCGCCAAGCGATCTCTGATCCAGCAGGCCGCGCTCGTACAAATACAGCCATCGCCGCTTTGGGTGAATTGCACTTGATGTTGCAAGACCAAGTCTTACCTCTTCTTGATCAATAGTAACGGAGAAAATATGAGAAGACTCGTCTTCCTCAGCTTGTTCATTTCTATTCCGGCGTTGTCACAGACAATGCCGGACTTCGTTTCCGTCAAAGCCCTTGGCGGCGACACCACGGTTTATTTTAAGGGACAATCGATTCAGTCCTTCAACCAGCCCGCTGCTAATCTGACTGCTGATGAAGTCGCTCGCCACGTCGATGGCGATGCTCAATTCGAGAGAAACTTTTCTGACGACCCTTCTAATTTTAATTATGGCTTAGGCCCGGTGTTTAACAACACGAGCTGTGCTTCATGCCACGCAAAAGACGGCCGCGGCGCTTTGCCGGTGGTACCAGGTGGCAACACTTGGGTGCAACTGATGCAAAATGAATCTGTCTTCTTGCGTATCAGTATTGAAGACGGCTCCGAAGCGACTCAGCAAAAAACAGCGACGAATCACTGGGGCGCTCCAAAAGCGGTTCCTGGTTTTTCGACGCAGCTGTTTCATTTAGGCTCATACGGTCTGCGTGAGGATCTTCCGGGCGTTGGCCAGGCTCAAGTGTTTATGAACTATGAAAAGTTCACGTTCACTTATCCAGATGGCCGCGCGGTTGAGCTTCGCCGCCCGATCTTCCGTATTGAAAATCCTTACGACATGGTGGTGGACCAGTACACCGGCGCAAAACGCAGCCGTATCTATGAGGCCGATGTTCGCACCGGCGCTCGGATGGGCACACCGATGATCGGTTTGGGTTTACTTGAAGCGATCAATGAATCTGACATCCTGGCTTTGGCTGCCCGTGATCTTTCAAACGAAGGCGTGCATGGAAAGCCAAACTACGTTTTAGACATTGAAAAACAAATGGCTGGCAATCCTTATCCGGTGAGCCTCGGCCGATTTGGTTTAAAAAACAATACACCTAGCGTGTTCCATCAATCTTTGGGGGCACTTCAAGGCGACATCGGTGTCACGAACTATGCTTTCCCGATCGAAAGCATTTTCAATACTCCGCTCTTTGATGCTTTCAAACAAAAGCTTGGAACTCTAAAAATTGAAGCCACTAACGAAGTTGCCGATGCGTTGGTTTTCTACTCACGCACGCTGGCTGTTCCTGGACGCCGTGACACTGAAAGCGAAATCGTTCAGCGTGGTGGTCAACTCTTTGCCGATGTCAGTTGCACAAGCTGCCATCAGCCAAGCTTCACAACCGGCAATCACAAGATCGTGGCTCTTGCGAATCAGAAGATCTATCCGTTCACGGATATGCTTTTGCATGATATGGGCGACGGACTTGCCGATGGTCGCCGTGATTTCGATGCCACTGGCCGCCAATGGAAAACTCGCCCGCTTTGGGGGATTGGGCAAACTCAGACCATCAACCCACGCGCTGGTTTCTTGCATGACGGCCGCGCTCGCACGCTGGAGGAAGCAATCCTCTGGCACGGTGGCGAAGGTGAATACTCGAAGAATAAATTCGTGAACCTGTCGCAAGACAATCGCGATGCTCTAGTGGCTTTCTTAAAGTCGCTCTAAAAGAAAAAGCGGCTTAGGCCGCTTTTTTTATTTCCCCTTGGCCGTAGACCACTTGATTCAGGTCTTTGACCACGTTTTCCATCAACACTGACTGATTATGGATCTCATCGGACGTGCTTGCAATCTGCTCGGAAGAGGCCGCGTTTGATTGCACCGACGAATCCAGCTGATTCATCGCACTGCTGATCTGACCGATGCCGTGCGATTGCTCTTCGCTCGCTGTGGCGATCTCGTCGTTGAGGTCTGCCACCTTCTTGACGGAAGACACGATGCTCTTAAGCACGGTGCCGCTGTCATTGGCTTTCTGTGAGCCATGCTCAACCTTTACAACGCTGTCCTTGATGAGGTCGCTGATATCTTTCGCAGCCACAGCACTCTTTTGTGCGAGGGCACGAACGGCGTCGGCGACAACGGCAAAGCCTTTCCCTTGCTCGCCGGCACGTGCGGCTTCAACCGCCGCGTTGAGTGCCAGCAAGTTCGTCTGGAAGGCAATATCGTCGATGACGTTAATAATTTCCTCGATCTTATGTGAAGACTCGGTGATTTCAGCCATTGAAGTCATGAGCTGCTGAATCTCGTTTTCACCTTTTTGAGCGGCATCAGAAGACTGCTTTGAAAGTGACGCGGCTTCTTTCGCATTGGCCGCGTTCATTTTCACCATGGAACTGAGCTCCTCAAGAGACGCCACGGTTTCTTCAAGCGAAGCGGCAGAGGCTGTTGACGACTCTGACAAAGACTGCCCGGCCGTCGAGAGCTGCTGGATGGCCTCGGTCACTGTGTTTGAAGACTGACTGAGCTTCTTTGAAAGAGCGCTGACTTGATTTGCAATACGGCGAGATACCAGCATCACAGTTCCCAAAAGAAGAACCAGACAAACCACAGACACTGTGACTTGGAACACCGTTGCCTTGTTCGCTTCTGCAAGAATCGCCGAGGTTGGAGTGCGGATCACAAGACCCCAGTTCTGTTCTGACTCTGCTAACTTCACGGGCACAACCACGTAGTGATAATCCGTGGAGCTCTCTGGATCTTTACCACTAACAGAGAACTCTTTACCCTCTTGAATGGATTTCATGATCTCATCCTGGCTGAAGCTGAACTTCGCAGGCTTGGTGATCAAATCTTCATTGGGATGAACGACATAATTCCCGTTGGTTGAGATCAGATAAGCTTCGCTCTCAGAGTACGGTTTGATTTTGGCTATTTGATCTTTCACTTTCAGCAGTGGAAAATCCACACCGGCAACGCCGACAAACTGGCCTTGGTAGAAAATCGGCACAACCGCCGAAGACATCAACACCATTTGGCCGTTCACAGGATACTTATATGGCTCGACCATGGTTTCTTTTTTTCGCTGGCGAGGAACAACGTAGAAGTCGCCGTCACCCGGCTTTTCGTAATCAACAAGGGCCGCGAGTGAAGGTTTCCCTTCTTTATCATAACTCCAGTACGGCACAAAACGGCCGGTGGCATCGTGACCCGGAGTGTTTGCATAACTCGCATCTTTTCCGTCGTAGGCGTTTGGCTCCCAACCTGTCCATGTGCCAATCAGAGTTTTATTACGAATTAACGTTTCGCGGAGGTCCAAGTTCATCTCTTCACGATGAGCAATGCCATTGGCTTTTTCTGCCTCTTCAATGATCGCAAATGAGCGAGCCACCGTGAACGCATGTTCAAGATCAATGCGAATTTCGTTGGCGCTGGCGACGGCTGCTTTTTCCGTAATGGTTTCAGCATCGCTCAATGATTTTTCGCGGCTGTTTTTAGTGTTGATGTACGCGTTGAATCCCATGGCGGCAGAGGCGATCAAAACGATCGGCAGGGCCATCTGCATCTGAATCGACATTTTGCTAGACATGAACTCCCCTTGTTAAAAGGACCTCTGTTTATTCGGATTTTGCGCTGCAAAGCTTCAGTGAAGGGCCGGATAAATTTCTGTCAATGTCTGAGAATGAGACGATGACTCGTGAGGACCGAACGTGGTAAACAATCCCTCGTATGTCATTAAAAATTAGAAAAGCCGAAACTACAGATTGCAGTTTGATTCTTGAATTTATCAAAGGTTTGGCCGAGTACGAAAAGCTCTCTCACGAAGTGGTGGCGACACCGGAGCTTTTGCGCGAAAACCTTTTTGGCCCGCAACCAAAGGCGGAAGTTGTAATCGCCGAATGGAATGACAAACCTGCGGGCTTTGCCCTTTTCTTTCATAACTTTTCGACCTTCCTGGGGCGCCCCGGAATTTACCTCGAAGATCTTTTTGTGCTGCCAGACCTTCGCGGCCACGGCATCGGCAAAGGCCTACTAAAGCACCTCGCCCAAATCGCCGTCGAGCGCGGCTGCGGCCGCCTTGAGTGGTCCGTCCTCGACTGGAACAAACCCGCCATTGATTTTTACGTCAGCATCGGCGCGGGCCCGATGGATGAGTGGACCATGTATCGTCTGACCGGCGACAAGCTTCGCGGCTTTGCTCAGAGTTAGGGCTGGCGGGCCGCGGCTGGGCTTCCGCAGAAAAGCGGCCCGTGCGAGCGGTAAGTCTTAGCGTGAGATAGCGGCCCCCTCTGAATAAGGTCAACCTATAAGTTGACCCTATTCAGAGGGAGGCACTGAGAACATATAAACTTACTTATTCGGTCACTTCCGCAGGGGCTTTGGTTTATTATTCGTGTGTTTTGATTTCTTCTCGGAGCTTTATGCCAGCTATAGCGGGCCGACTTCGATCGTTGCAGGGAGTCCTAGTTTTTTGGCGTCAGGGCTTTTTGTGAAATCGATCTTCACTGCTCGCAGGGCGATGCCTGGTTTTGGGAACTTCAATTTTGAGCCATAGAGATCGTCGCCAACAATCGGGAACCCATGCGAGCTCAGTTCATAACGAAGCTGATGCGGGCGTCCCGTCAGAGGATGCAACTCCCAGCGAAGCCACTCGCTGCTCGCAGGCTTGCCGCCTTCGCCCGCCGCCGCTGCGACAGGACCTAAGTAAATCGCCTCTGTCTCGCTCGGTTTTCCAGTGGCGTGATCGTAAGCACGGCGCTTGCCGCGCAAAAGACGGCTTTTCCACAGAAACCGATCCCCTGAATTCAACGACAAAGCTTTGCGGTCGTTTTTTACGTTGGCTGGAATATGATCAAAGTTTTGATCGCTCGTGAAAGCCTGATAAACTTTGAAGACGCTCTTGTGTTCAAACCAGGCGTTGGCGATCGCGTGAGCCTTTGCATTCCGCGCAAACATCACCAAGCCCGACACTTCAAAATCCAAACGATGCACCGGAAAGATCTGCTCGCCCATCTGGTTTTGCAATGCTAAGCCCAAACACTCCCGCTCATCGCGCGCGCCTTCGCGGCTCGGAGTCGTCAGCACCATCGCAGGCTTATCCAGCACCACGAAGTTTTCGTTTTGAAAAACGATTTCTAATTTCATGATTTTTTATTCAGCCCGACGAGGAAGATCTCTTTTGAAATCTTGCGCGTGCTGTCTGGCTTCACGGCTTCGAATTTTTGGAAATCTTTTTTAATTTCATCACGAAGTTTGCCGAACTCATCACTATGGAAAAGCTTGCATACAAAGTGTCCGCCCGGCTTCAAGAATCTGCGAGCCACGTCCAACGCAAGCTCACAAAGAGCCATGGAGCGCGCCTGATCCGTGAAACGATGGCCGGTGGTGTTGGGGGCCATATCTGACATCACGATTTCAAACGGCGGCTGAAAACCGTGCTCTTTGAAAATATCCTCAAGCTTCAGATCATAAAGATCGGCTTGGATAAAGACCGCGTTTTTGAGCTTCACTGTCACAGGTTTTAAATCCACACCGAGGACTTTGCCGCCGGCACCGACTTTTTGCGAAGCATACTGAGACCAGGACCCTGGAGAGGCCCCGAGATCCAAAACCACCTGATTTGGTTTAAAGATTTTGTACTTCTTGTCGATTTCTTCGAGCTTGAAGACTGAGCGGGCCGCGTAATTCTCTTCTTTGGCCTTCTTAAAGTAATGATCTCGGGGGTTGTAAGTCATGGCGCGCACTATATCAGACTCCCCGGGTTGAAAAAAGCACCCTTTAGGGCTATTCTCCCAAATGTAAGAATTATCAAGGGGTTCTCATGGAAATCGCACTGGTGATGGGTCTGTTTTTTCTGGTTTGTACGATGATCTTCGTGTTCATCGCGATTTTCTTACCAGAATGGGTCGGCATCACCGGCAAGAAAGCCCACGAGGTTATGCGCGAGCACGTTGAGTCCCCGCCCCAGGATAGCAAAGCCTCCGAAGAAGAGTCTTCCAAAGAAGAAACTCCTAAAAACTAGGCATCGAGCTCGCGGACCTTCCACAGAAGGGCCCCGCCAGCTAGGAACAGCACCAAAAGGCCCATCATGCCGTAGCGGTGCTCACCTGTCAGGTACACCGTCCAACCAACAATGAGTGGACCCAAGATCGAAGCAAACTTACCCACCAAATTGAAAAGTCCAAAGTACTCGCCGCTGGATTCGCGCGGGATCATTTGCGCAAAGAAGCTGCGGCTTAAAGACTGCATGCCCCCTTGGAACATGCCGATGAAAATCGCCAGCACATAGAAGTGCCAGTCTTTGCTCATCTGAGTCGCAAGAACCACCGTGATTGCATAGGCTCCCACGCACATCAAGATCGGCTTACGGAGGCCAAAGCGATGTGTAACCGTACCGAAAGCCCATGCGCAGGGGAATCCCACGAACTGAGTGATCAGCAACGCAATCATCAGATTCTGCGCGCCAAGGCCAATCGCCACACCATAATCCACCGCCATCGTCATCACCGTGTAAACGCCGTCGATAAAGAGCCAGTATGATAGTACGAAATAGAAAAGATTTTTGTGGCGAACGAGATCCTTCATCGTGCGCAACAAGCTTGCGAAACTCAGGCTCATCATTTGACCGAAAGAGCCTTTAAATTCTGAGCGCGGCTCTGGCACATTTTTCATGAGTGGGAAAGTAAAGATGAACCACCACACACTCACCGTTAGGAAAGAAAACTTCACAGCCCCCTCTTTGCCTTCAAACCCGAACTTCTCTGGGAAAAGGAGCATGATCACGTTGATTAAAAACAAAATCCCGCCGCCCAGGTAACCAAGGGCATAACCCACCGAAGAGGCGTAATCGAGTTTACGGCCCTCTGCCACGTAAGGCAGGAGCGAATCATAGAAAACGCAGCTCGCGTTAAAGGCCATCATCGAGATGCCATACGCAAGAATCGCCGGCCACCAGTCGCCTTGGCCGATAAAGTAAAGCCAGCCGCAACTTACCACGCCGAGGAGCATAAACAGAAAAAGATAAAGTTTTTTGTGAGATCGCAAATCTGCGACAGCCCCAAGGATGGGACTCAGCATCGCAATCACGAGACTAGAAACCGAGATCGCCGTTCCTAAACGATTGGTGGTGAGTGTAGAGTCAGCCCCTGCGCTCCAGTATTTTTGGAAGAAGAGCGGGAAGAATCCCGCCATCACTGTGGTCGCATAAGCACTATTGGCCCAGTCATACAGGGCCCAGCTAAAGACTTTTTTATCTTTGATCATGTCAAAGATCAAAACATGGAAAAGTCAGCGAATCAACCTATCGAGGCAAGTTCACGCAGCTTCCGCCGCCCTGCTTTGCAAAATAGCAGACGATGCCCTTCTCGTCGTCGATCACACGGGTGTAATCACCGCTGATCTTTACTTTGAAGCCTTTGCTTGCCGCCGCTGGCTTACGGCCATCGGCTTTCGCGTGCTTTGCTGTCTTCTTTTTATTAGCCGCATAAGTTGCCGGGGTCGCAAAGCAAAGCCCTAACGCAACGATCGCAGCCATCAACTGAGCTGTTTTCATAAAATCTCCTCACACAGCAAGCTCTTCGTCCTAAAGGCCAGATAACATTACAGCTCCATATCGTAATAATACGAATCTGATTTATTTTCTGGATAGAGCAGTCATTCCATCTCAGAAGGACACATTTTCTGTCTCAGTTTATGACGAGAACATCATTCGACTCTGCCATCTGTTTTTCTGAAAATGCTGCTATCAGGAGGATTCTTATGGAAACAACTCAAACCCCACAGACACGCAAAGCCCGCAGCGTCCCTAAAATTCCGCTGCCAAAAACATCACGACATCTCAACAATCTTCTGGAGTGGCTCGCCCATCCGACAACCCGCAATTTAAAAAACGTCCCGCACCATTATTCGCGCGATGCTTTCTTTAAAGATCCGTTCACCGAGATTTATACAGCGGCCGAAATTCAAAAATATTATGAGCACACACTGTCGCGCTTGAGCGACGTGCGCTTTGTTTTTGAAAACATCATGGAGGAAGACAAGCAAGCCTTTGTCACCTGGGTGATGACCGCACGATTTATGGGCCGTGAGTTCTCGGTTCAAGGAACTTCGCATTTGAAATTCGATGCCAGCGGCCTCTGCGAATACCATCGCGATTACTTCGATCTCTCTGAAGAGATTTATGAGCAGCTGCCGCTTTTAGGTTATTTGTTCCGCGGTCTGAAACGCGTTTTAAACTAAACGTCGTCAAAATTCTGACATCGTCAAAATTACGTCGGCAAAGACGCCAACAAACGGGTCTTTGCCGAATTTTTTTCTGAGTCATTCCCATCA
Organism: Bdellovibrionales bacterium; assembly: GCA_018266295.1. Lineage (NCBI taxonomy): Bacteria > Pseudomonadati > Bdellovibrionota > Bdellovibrionia > Bdellovibrionales > Bdellovibrionales bacterium. The sequence continues at coordinate 309,770 of JAFEAQ010000011.1, forward strand.
CTTGCGGACTGCCTCGACGCAAGTCTGCTGAGCACCGTGTTTGCTGCAAATCCCCCCTGTAAGGGGGATGAATGAATCTGAAAACCACACTGGCGACTCTCGGAGTTTTTTTACTGCTCACGGCGAATATCAGCTGCGCCAATAAACAGGAAAGCCCAAACCCAAATCAAGAACCCGCAAAATATAATGTCCTTCCCGGTTATGATGCGTATCCCCTGGCCTGGGAAAGCCAAAAGAGCGACGGCAAAGATTGGACGAATTATCTTTTCGAGCTGATCCAACAACAAGCGCCGGAGCTGATCCAAGGCGCTGACGATGTCACTCTCTTTTGCCCGCGCTACTTTAGCCTCACCACCAATGAAAGAGTCAACTTCTGGGGCCTTTTAGTTTCTGGCATCGTGAAGTACGAAAGCAGCTTTGATCCCACAAGCCGTATGCGCGAAACCACGATGGGCACGGATCCAGTCACGGGCAAACCGGTGTATAGCGAAGGTTTGATGCAGCTTTCTTATCAAGATGGCCGCAACTACGAATTCTGTGATCAGTTCGACTGGAACGCCGACAAACACCTTGATCCTGCGGATCCTCGCAAAACCATCTTAGACCCCTATAAAAACCTCCAGTGCGGAGTGAAAATTCTAGCCCTCCAAGTCCGCAACAGAAACCGCATTACCCTCTCTAAAGGGGTTTATTGGGCCGTGATCCGCACCGACGGTAAAACCAACAAGATTGCGCAAATCTCTGCGTTGACCAAAAAGATGCCTGGCTGTACAAACTAGATACTTAAAACCAGGATTTGCTATGACTAAAACGCGCCAAAAAGAACTGAAAAACTTCTCCCTCGGATCAGACAAAACGGAGTACCCACAAACGTATTCTCCAGAGCTTTTGGAAGCCTTTGATAATAAGAATCCTGGTAAAGTTGCTTGGACGAGCTTCGTCTGCACGGAGTTCACAAGCCTCTGCCCTAAAACCGGCCAGCCTGATTTTGCGAAGATCTTCATCAACTACATCGCTGATGAAAAGATGGTCGAATCTAAATCTTTGAAGCTGTATCTCTTTAGCTACCGTAATCATGGCGACTTCCACGAAGACTGCGTTCAGAAAATCTGCGACGACCTCGTGAAACTGATGAAGCCAAAGTACATCGAAGTCATCGGTGAGTTCACTCCACGTGGCGGTATTGCGATCTATCCTTTTGCGAGCTACGCGAATAAAGAGAAAACGTTCCGTTCCCTTTACGAGAACCGCCTTGCTGGGTACGCTCCTGGCAAATACAGCATGGAACTTTCAAAACTGTACTAAGTTCAAGCCTTAGGCCCAGTAAACAGCCAATTCTAGCCTTAAGACTCCCTGCAGGACACCGATGTGTACAACATGTCCTGCACCAAGATGTTATTCATTACGGCTAGCGCTCTGCTTTTCCTCTTCATTGGAAAACCGGTCGCCTTTGCACAAGATATAGAACCCGATTTCTCTAACTTCGATGATCCGAACGCAAAACCCGTGAAGAAAGCTAAATCAGTCACTGAAGCAGAACCGCCATGTCTGACTTGTAATACCAGCCATCCAAAGCCGAAGAATCTCACCGACAACGAAGCCGTCGCTAAAGCAGGAATGAATCAAAATAAAAAAACAGCGGCAAAAAAATCTCAATCACAAAGAAAGCAAGTGGAATGTATCACTTGCAATGCTGAGAAAGAGCCTGAATACCCGAAGGGGAAAGTCGATAGCTCTTGGAGCCAATTCCCTAAGATCGCCGCTTACAGCAACTCTCCGCAAGTCGCAAAGATGCTGGAGGTTGCTAAACGCAACAAATACTCGACTTCGCATAAACGCTGTTATCGTTTCGTAAAAGGGGCCCTTTGTGGTCTCGATAAGAAAACCGTCCAAGGCACCTCTACTTCAAAATGTGCTCCGGGCTCTATGGTGTCTTCTTATCCTTCAGGCAGCCGCGTTTCTACAAGCAACTCAAGCGCCATTACGACTCTTGAAAGATACGGATTTACAAACTTGCTGACGCATCCTGAAACCAAAGGCTTGATCAAAAATCCTGCGTCGGCTCCGAAGGGTGCGATCCTGATTTATAAAGGTGGTAGAAACGGCGGTCACATCGAGATCAAAACCGGTGTTGGCAGTGACCCGGATTACATTAGCGACTTTAGTGCACCGAATTCAATTCTCCGCAACGACTTGGCAGGCAGAGCCAGCAAAAATTATCAGCTCGTTGGCGTGATGGTAAAGGAAAACCTCTGATGAAAAAACTCACTTTAGTTTTTGCATTTCTGATCTCTTCTTCTGCTTTCGCAGGATTTAAAACTGTCGCTGAAGCCGAGAAAAAATTAGCGACCTATACGGTTGCTGATATTAGAGGCGATGTGAACAGATTGGCTGAGGGCAAGCCGCTAAAGATCGATGAAATCTTCGATGACTTGGACTCTACGGTAGAGCTCTTGAAGAAAGACACTCTCACTGAAGAGTTGGCTCTCCAAATGGAGCGCGCTTGTCTCCTGGCTTCTCTCCACGACCCATCAAACCATGCCATCGAAATCATTCTGCCGGTGTTCATCAAGAACAAAGCCGTCTTCGAAAAAGCGGCCGAGAGCCTCCACCCGGTGGACCGCAAGAACGTGATGGAGCCCATGAGAGATGCTGCCGTCTCTTCTCTGGCAGGCGATAACTAAGCAGAAATTCAATCCATATTAAATCCACGAAGGGCTGTCTCATATTGAGACAGCCCTTTTTTGCTAATCCGTGTACACCTCGTGCACACGCAGACCCGTTTCATTTTGATCTAAGCCCCATTCCGAGCGGCATCCCGTTTGCTTTGTAATACTTACATAGATAGGAACCCTATGAAGAAGTGGTCTGCATTTGTCATTTCATTGATTCTCGTTAGTCAGTCTTGGGCTGAGCTCCAAGGCAATGGCTATCGTGTAGAATCAAACCTCGGAAGCGAGTGTATCGACTGCCAAAATGGCGACTCTCCTATGGATGCGCTTATGCGCTTTACCCAGAATATGAGCGTTATTACTGACGGCGTTCTCGATATTGAGATCATCTCTGATAAATTCAACTACGCAGAAAAGTGCGATAATTTCGCGGCAAAAGAAAATGGCGAGCTCAATAAATGGGGCACCGTTATTACCCGTGAAATCGAAAAGGAGCGCTGCGCTCCCCTCTTAAACCAAGGCCCTCGTGATATTAAGAACTATTGCCCGAATTTCAAAAACATGGATCCGCTTGATAAAAAGGCTCTGTATGTTTTGATTATGGCGGCGATGACTCACTATGAAAGTTCTTGTAACTTCCGCGAGAAAGCTCCGGGTCCGAACGGAACGGCTGCAGGTCTCTTGCAATTGCATAAAGGCAAAGAGCAAAAATACTCTTCTGGCTGCCGTCAAAACGATTCCTTGAATGCCGAGCGCAGTCTTGCTTGCGGCGTTGCCATGGTTTGCGATCAAACGGCCGGTCGTGGAGAGAATCTCTTTAGCTCGGCATCTTATTGGGAAGTTCTCCGTCCCCGTGGTCGTTCGCAAAAAGCGAAAAAGATCATGGCGGCTATTCGTAAGTTCGGTCCTTGTGACCCGGCTTCAGCAAACGCAAAGCGTAACAACAATACAAGAGTCGCACAAAAGTAGCTTAAGCCCTTTTATTTTCATTCAGGGTTTGTTTAATTCTCGGATAGGCTCTAAGCTTAATTCTATGAAAAGCTTTGCAGAATTTTGGCCATTTTATCTTCAAGAGCATTCAAACCCAACCAATCGTAAGCTGCATTTTATCGGCACCTCGTTGGTTCACTTAATCCTTATCTATGCCGTCGTCACTCAGCAGTGGAATCTCCTCTGGATCGTACCGGTGATGGGTTATGGCTTCGCCTGGGTCGGTCATTTCATTATCGAAAAAAACCGCCCTGCGACCTTCAAGCATCCGCTCTGGAGCTTGATGGGAGATTTTAAAATGTTCTACCTCATGCTTTTCGGGAAATTGAAATAGTCATGCAAGATAAAATTCATCACGTTATCAATGAGGCCTCGCAAATTCTGCTGGATAAAAATGCCGAGATTGAAAAATCCGTGATCTGCATTCTGGCTCAAGGGCATTTGCTGATTGAAGACGTTCCTGGGGTTGGCAAAACCACGCTGGTTCAGTTGCTGTCGCGCCTGATGGGCCTGCAGAGTTCTCGCGTGCAATTCACTAACGACCTTTTGCCGGCCGATGTGCTGGGCAATATGGTTTACGATAACGATAAAAAAGATTTTAGTTTTCACAAAGGCCCTGTATTTGCGCAGCTGGTATTAGCGGATGAACTCAACCGCGCCAATCCCCGCACGCAGAGTGCTTTACTGCAAGCGATGGAAGAAAGCGAAGTCACTCTGGACGGAGAGCACTATCCCCTGCCGGAGCCCTTCTGCTTGATTGCGACGCAAAATCCGCGCTCGCAGATCGGGACCTCGCCTTTGCCGGAGAGCCAGCTCGATCGTTTTTTAATGAGCCTTGAACTTTCACACGCCAATCCCCAAGCCGAGATGAAAATCATCCAAGGCATGGATGCGCGTGAAAAACTAAAGTCCGTGAAAGCGGTTTTAAGCGCTCAGGATGTCATCGGCATCCAAAAAGCTGTGAGCGAAGTGCATGTGTCTGAGAAAGTCGCTGCTTATATCAGTGCTTTGCTACAGAAGAGCCGTCAAAAAGGCCACGTGCCGTTGTCTATTCGCGCCGGGATGGCGCTTGCGAAGGCCGGCCGTGCTTGCGCGTTCTTGGATAAACGCGATCATGTATTGCCGGATGATATTCAAAAAATCGCCATCGAGGTTCTTGCTCATCGCTTAGGAAGCATCGAAGGCGTCGCCAAAGGACGGGGGCTTGCCCATGAACTACTTCGCGAAGTTGCGGTCCTCGCCTAGATTCAGGGAAAAACACGAAAAGACCTACATCATGCCGACTCTGTACGGAGTCGCCTTTGGTTTCGTTTGCCTGTTGCTCTTTGGAATTGGTTTTGCCAGTACCAACAATGCGGTTTATTTCTTGTGCTTCTTCATGGTGGCGCTTGGTAGCCAGAGCCTTATTCTTACCAATCGCACCACTGACAAAGTGCAAATCGCGCAGAGCTCAGCTGAAGACTTTTTTGCCGATGAAACCGGCCGCCTTCGTTTAGCACTTCACAATCCGACGCAGGAGGATCTGCAGAATCTGCAATTTTCGCTGTCGAAAGAATCTGTTCTTGAGCTCGAGCGCCTTCGGGCTGGAGAACGCCGTGATGTCGGCGTGCCACTTTTTATGAAAGAGCCCGGAATTTATAAACTTCCGCGCTTAAGCATCTCGTCGGACTTTCCTTATCACTTTTCGCGCAGCTGGAAGAAGCACCAACTCGAGATTTCGGTTTGTGTCTTCCCGGCTCGCCGCGGTTCCCTGCAATTTCCGGCTGCGGCCTATACCTCGCGCAATGCAGAGAGTTTGAATCTGGATGATTTCAAAGGTCATCGCGAATACCAAGAAAGCGACTCGCCTCGGAGCATTGACTGGAAGGTCACCGCGCGCGTTCAAGAACTCATGGTGAAAGAATACGATCCGCACACATCGCGAAAACTCACTCTACGCTGGGAAGACTGTGCGCAGACTTCAGATGCTGATAAAAAATCACAGTTGAGCCTTTGGCTTGATCTCGCGGAAAAAAATAACTTTGAATATGCCTTGGAACTTCCGACTCGTTATATTGGCTATTCACGCGGACCTCAGCACCGCAGTGAATGCCTGAGGGCGCTCTTATGAATTCATGGCGCCTGCTGATCGGACTTGGCATCGGTATCTTTATGGTGGGGCTCGAGGTTGAATCCTGGGTTCTTTCGGTCTGTTTGTTTTTTCTTGCCTGGAAAAGCTCGATCGAATTGTGGCATATGCAAAAGCCACCGCGCTGGTTTATCAATGCTCTTGTGATGGTCTTTCTGTCAATTCTTTGGTTTCGCTACAAGACCATCTTCGGCCAGGATGCATCTTCAAGTTTCCTGATTATTCTAACAAGCCTCAAACTTCTTGAAGAGCGGACACTGCGTGATCAGAAGTTTTTATTTCTCTTAGGCTTCGTGCTGATCTCGGCACTGTTCTTGTTCTCGATCGAAGCGCCGTCACTCGTTGGCGGTATCGCGTGCTTCTTCTTCTTGTGGAGCGCTCAAGGCCGCGAAATCAAATATTCATCGGTGTTTTTAAAATCCCTGCCGCTGGCTCTGTTTTTATTCTTGTTTTTCCCACGCGTGCAGAATCCTTTTGGCTTGCAAGGCCTCACGTCGACTCAGGGATCCACCGGCTTTTCGGATGATTTAAATCCAGGCAGCATTTCACGCATTCAAAATTCCAAAGAAGTTGCCTTCCGTGTGCAATTTATCGGCGACAAGAAATACCGCCCGCATGATCAGTACTGGCGCGGCCAGGTTCTGACTCTATCAGACGGTTTGCGCTGGATGAAGCCGACCGTCCCGACAATTGAGCGCGTTTTCGAAAGACTGCCAAGAGCCGACTATGAGGTCGCCCTGGAACCGCAGGGCAAGCGCTGGCTTTTTGTTTGGGAACCCACCAGCGGCATTCAAACCGCGCGCACGCCCTTTGTTTTAAAACGCGGTCAGTATTATGAAAGTGTTGCACCGATCTATGAGCGCCTAACCTATCAAGGCCGTATTGGCGATGATTCAGGTATAGCGAAAGCAGAAAAATCTGATTTGCAGGTCCCACAAGTAAGCGTCAGAATTCAAGAACTTGTAAAAGAGTTTATCGCAGGCTCTCCTCATCGCGAAGCCATCAGCGAAAAGATCCTCGCCTATTTCAAGGACCAAAAGTTCACTTACACCAAATCTCCAGGAACTGCGAGCTCTTCTCTGGATGCTTTTCTTTTTGAAGGCAAGAAAGGCTACTGCGAACACTATGCCGCGACTTTTGCAACCTTGCTGAGGCTTGCCGGCGTTCCTGCCCGTGTGGTGACCGGTTATCAAGGAGGCGAGTACAACACTTACGGCCGATTCTGGAAGTTCAGTCAATCCGATGCTCATGCATGGACTGAGTACTTGAACGAAGAAGGCAAATGGGTGCGCGTCGACCCAACAAGTGCTGTCGCTCCTGAGCGCCTCGAGCTTGGTGGTGTGATGTTTGAAGACCTCCCGGAAGAGTGGATCGGTCAAAACAAAGCCCAGGACTATTTAAAGACCCGCGAGGCCTGGTGGATTCAAGCCCGTGAGACGGTTTTACAAAGTATCGAGAGCCTCAATTATGAATTGGTTTTGTTCTTGATTGATTTCAATCTCGAAAAGCAAAAAGAAATCTTCGCGGAATACCGCTTCTGGGTTCTTGGTGCCGGCGTTTTGCTGATTGGCTTATTCCTTTTCCAATCCTTCTATCGCCGCGACCGCCGCACCTATGCCGAATGGTTGCTCGACGAGCTTGAGAAAAAAGCCGCACGCACGAACTTATATCGCGAATCTTCGGAAACTCTGAGGCAGTTTGTAAATCGCTGGGAGCAATCGCGGCCAGATCTGCACGAAAACCTTGAAAAGTTACTCGCTGTTTATGAAACCAGTCAGTATGCCACCGGCACACCGAAACTTTCCGCCAAAGATGTGCGCCAGATTTTGAAAGGCCTCAAATAAAAAACCCGGATTTTCGCCGGGTTTTAGAGTTTCTATCAGAGCTTTAAACTAGTGCTTCTTCTGAGACAAGTAATAATCCCAGGTCCCATCATAAGTCGTCAGATGGCTCTTATCGACTTCAAACACCCGTGTCGTAATCTCACGTAAGAAGTGTCTATCATGGCTTACGATCATGACGGTGCCCGGGAAGGTCTTAATGGCTTCAAGTAAAACTTCGCGCGACACGATATCCAAGTGATTCGTCGGCTCATCCAGCACGAGGAAATTCACAGGCTTCGCAAGGATCGTGGCTAGAACCACGCGGCTTTTTTCACCACCCGACAAGACCGAAATCTTTTTGTCCGCCTCTTCGCCGCTGAACTTGAACGCACCGAGAAGATTTCTCACGAAACCCACTGTTGAATTTGGAATGCGCGAGTGAACTTCCTCGATGATGGTCGCATTCGGATCCAAGACATCCAGAGAGTTCTGCGAGAAATAACCCATTGAAATCGACGCTCCTAAGTTACAAACGCCGCTTGTGAGGTCCGTTTGACCTGTGATGATTTTAAGCAACGTCGATTTACCAGCACCGTTCACACCGACAACCGCCACACGGTCCAAGCGTTTTACCAGCGCGCTGGCATTTTCAAAAACCAGCTTCTCTTTGCCGTCGTCGCGTTTGTAAATCTTTGTGAGATTTTCAAACTTCACAACTTCATCCCCGCCACGAGGCGGCTCGGCCCACTCGAACTTGATGGCTTTTTCCTCAGCCGGAATTTCGATACGGTCGATCTTTTCCAATTTTTTAACACGCGACTGAACTTGTGCCGCATGCGAGGCCCGCGCTGCAAAGCGAGCGATGAACTCTTCTTCTTTCGCGAGCATGTCTTCTTGGCGTTTCGCGGCCGCAATCAACTGCTCAAGGCGAATCGCCTTTTCTTTTTCATAGAAATCGTAATTGCCACCGTAAGTCGTGATAGTTTTATTGGCAACTTCGACAACTTTGCTGACAAGTCTATTCATGAAATCGCGATCATGCGAAGTCATCATCAACGCGCCTTTAAAATTCGTCAGCCACTCTTCAAGCCAAATGATGGATTCCATGTCCAAGTGATTCGTCGGCTCATCCATCAGCAAGACATCTGGGTTCAAAGCCAGGATCTTTGCCAAAGCAATACGCATTTTCCAACCACCCGAGAAGCTCTCGGTCGGACGGTGATAGTCCTCAGGTCCAATCCCAAGGCCCGTCAGGATCTCAGCCGCTCGCGTATCGAGGTCATAACCTCCTAAACGCTCATACTCGGCCTGAACTTCGCCATAGTTTTCGAGTAATTTTGCCATGGCATCGTCATCAATCGGATTCACTGCTGAATCTTCGAGCTGACGCTCATACTCTTTGAGTTTAGCGCCCAACTCAGGGAGCTTCCCGGCAGCGGATTTAACCTCTTCCAAGGCGCTACGGCCGCGCATATCCTCGATGTTCTGAGAGAAATAACCAATCACGGTTCTATCGGACTTAGAAACCATGCCCTCATAGCCCTCTTCGCCTGTAATCACGCGGAAAATCGTGGTTTTACCGGCTCCGTTAGGGCCTACGAGACCGATTTTCTCTCCGTCGTTGATCTGGAAAGAGGCATTTTTATAGAGGATCTTACTACCGTATTGTTTAGTGATATTTGAGAGATGGATCATGGACCACAAGGTACGGGTTTTCCCGTCTATTTGCAAGACAGCCGCTGAATAAAATACAGCTTTCATTATTTTAAGGCGGAGAGCCTGAAAATAGTCTAAATTGCTGTTTTCTTTTCGAAAGGTCCCCATGCAATCTGAGTCTTCACCCGATAATTCTACTTCTACTCCTGTTGAATCCACGCCAAATTCTTTTGAAGCTTTTGGTCTCAGCTCTGACCTGATGAAGGCTATGAATGAGATGGGGTTCACTTCGGCGACTCCTATCCAGGAAAAGGCGATCCCGATGCTTTTGGGCGAAGCTCAAGACATGATCGGTTTGGCTTCTACGGGCACTGGTAAAACAGCGGCTTTCGGTATTCCTTTGATTGAAAAAATCGACGCGAGCTTGAAATCGACTCAAGGCCTTGTCTTGAGCCCGACTCGTGAGTTGGCTCTCCAAGTTGCGGATCAATTGCAAAAATTGGGTAAGTATAAAGGCGTTCGCGTTGTGACTATTTACGGTGGCTCTAGCTATCGCACTCAGATGGAGGGCGTGAAACGTGGCGCTCACATCGTGGTTGCAACTCCAGGTCGCCTTGTTGATTTCTTGGAACAAAAAGTTGTTCAACTCACCAACGTCCAAACTCTTGTTTTGGATGAAGCCGATGAGATGATCAGCATGGGTTTCAAAGATGACCTCGAGTTCATCTTAAAACACACGCACAACGAAAACGCAGCGGCTTCCGGCCGTGCTGCCTGCAAGACTTGGCTCTTCTCTGCAACTATGAGCCGCGATATCCGCCGTGTTGCTGATGCTTACCTTGAAAATCCTGAAACGATTGAGATCGCGAAATCCCAAGGGATGTCTGATCTCGTGAAGCAGCTTTACTACACAGTTAAGGACGAACACAAAAACGAGGTGATCAGTCGCTTGCTGCAAATGTACGACGATTTCCACGGCATCATCTTCTGCCAAACTAAAATGGAAGTGATCGAGCTTGAAGCAAAACTTCAACAACGTGGTTATGCCGTCGCTTCTTTGCACGGTGATAAACAACAACGTGAGCGTGAAATCACTCTTAAGAAATTCCGTTCTGGGGAAGCCAAAGTGTTGGTTGCGACTGACGTTGCAGCTCGTGGTTTGGACGTAAAAGATCTTACTCACGTTATCAATCACTCGTTGCCATGGGATGTGGAATCTTACGTTCACCGCATCGGTCGTACAGGCCGTAACGGTAAAGAAGGGATCGCGATCAGCTTGATCAACCCACGCCAAGTAAGCTCTCTCCGCCGTTTGCAAAACGTGACGAAGAAGACTTTGGAAAAGGGCAAGATCCCGACTGCAGACGAAGTAGCACTCACTCGCTTGCAGAAATTCATGGGTCAGTTGACGGGCGTGCCGACTGAAGGCCGCAAGTATCAATTGGCTTTGGAAATGTTTAAAGAATTAGTTCAGAAAGATGAAACGGGTTTGATGACTTTGGCTTCGCCGGAGTTATTGGCTCGTGTAATCACAGCTTTGCATCCTGAGATCTTGGCTGAAAAAGACTACGACCTCGACTTCATGAAAGGCGGCCTCGAACAACGTGGCGGCGGCCGTCGTGACGATCGCGGTGACCGTGGTGGCCGCACTTTGAGCGGTGGCTACCGTAACGATTCACGTGGTGGCGGCTATTCTCGCCGTGACCGCGATGACCGTGGTGGCGACGATCGTCCACGCACAAGCGGCTTCGGCCGTCGTGACCGTGGCGGCGATCGCGAAGAGCGCAGCGAGCGCACTGAGCGCAGAGAAAGCTTCGCTCCACGTGCTGAGCGTGGCGAACGTTCTGAGTCTCGCGATCGTGGTGGCTACATCCCGCGTTCTGAGCGCAAAGATGGGTCTTCGTACATCCCTCGCGGCGACCGCAAAGAGCGCGGTGGTTCTGATGACTCTTACCCACGTCGTGACCGTGGCCCTCGTTTTGACGGCTTCGATTTCGGCGACGGTGGTTCTGAAGGCGGCCGCAAAGAAAAGAAATCTTTCGGTGATCGCAAAGAGCGTAGCGGCGGTAGCGACCGTCCAAAGCGCGCTGACCACCCAGGCGTAAAACGCCACAAGAGTGGTGGCTTCAAACGCCGCCCTGCCAGCGACAACGCTTAGTCACGGATAAAAATGAAAACCACCAAAAGGCCTCGGGAATTCCCGGGGCCTTTTGTTTTTCCGGGGGCTCGCGGACGTGTGGCGTGACTTAATTGGCGGCGACTCCCGCCCGGCGTCCGTCCTTTCGGCATTTAGTACAAGCTTTCTTTCAAAGCCCCAATAAGAATCAAAGTACGACACTTCGGCAGATGAAGAGATTTATCTCATCCCTCTCCTAAAATATTTAAACCCGTCCCCTTATGCTTAGCCTGGCCGACCACGATGGTCGGACAACCCCGTTCTCATGGATGGATGGCCGACGTGCGATCCTCGACTGGGCGTGTACGCTAAGTACTAGCGTGTGAGAAAGGAAACTATCTCCCCTCTGATTATGGTCAACTTATAGGTTTACCATATTCAGAGCGTAAGCCTGACAATAGATATATCTCTTTATTCCGTGACATCTGCACATGTTTTTCTTTTGAGCTCTCAGTCTTTTTCTTTGAGTTACTTGCGTTCTTCTTTGGTCTTTGAAACCCTCGAGCTTCCATATCGTTAAGTTCATGGTAGTTAAGTACGTTTTTAAAATCTCTTCCCCAGGATAAAATCCTGGTAAAGGGGCGAAGGTCAAAAAGACCTTTTAAGTTCTTTCCTTTAAGCTTTGAGAGCAAGCTCACAAGAAGAGAAGTAAGCGTTCTAATAAATGCTAAATAGGCTTTCTTTGATGGGAGTAGCATCACCATATGAATATGAGACCAGTTTAGAGAAAACTTATAAAGCTTAATGCCGTATTTGTTTGCTTGAGAGTTTATAAGAGATTCAATCTTTCGAGAATCAGGAACAAAACAATGACTGCCTGTGCTTTTTAGAATTAAGTGAGTTGGATTTTTAAATGAAAGTGGACGCGCGGTTTTTCTTTTGCCAGTTAAAAGGCTTCCACCAAATTCTTTTTTGTAGTTATGAATGAAATCAAACCCTGTCTGTCTCATCTCTCACTCCAATTAAACTTAACTATTCTTTTAAGGTGAGAAACTTATAACACGAGTTTTGAGAGTGAATTTCTAAGAGCAAACCTAACGCGAATCATATCACTCATTAAAGAGCGTAATCCCTTCGCCCCGAAGAGATTTCTTACTAAAATCAAAATCCAAACCCCCACGCAAAATCTCCCCGCACAAGCGAAGCCAAGCACGCGAAAACCACGTCAATACTATTTTATATAATTCGTATCCCGGACATTGGAAGAAAAGGCGTTTGGGGATGGTTGCTCTACCTCTGCTTGCGATAGAATCATCGGCGCGCGGAATATTGGAAGGCGGTGCTGTTCGAAAGAAGGCGCCTGCGAACTTCAGGGGAGTCGCAGACTTCGGCTGTAAATGGTTTTTCTTACCTAGGCCAGGCCAGACCAGGCTCGGTGTCAGTGTTGAGTCACCGTCGTGCTCTCCTGGATTTCGGGAGTTTGCTGTTGCGATTGCATATGCGGCCGGCCCTCGCCTTCTCGGGATTTGAACATGGCTTGTGCGTAGACTAAGCCTTGACCGTAGGCTCCCAAATGATGAAGAGCTATGTCACGCACCTTTGCCGCTGTTTCTTTACGGGCCCAGTCGCGCTGCCACTCACACATGACCTGCGACCACGTCAGCGGCGATGCGCCCGCTTGAATCATTCGATGACAACCCATGTGGTGAGTCTCCACTGTTTGCCCACCCGAGGCATCCGCAACAAAAGCCACGTCAAAGCCATCATCGAGCGCATGCAACACCGGAAATACCAAACAAATCTCCGTCCACAAGCCCGCCATAATAATTCGGTTTCGGCCCGTTGCCCGGATCGCATCAACGAACTTCTCGTCCTCCCACGCGTTCATCGAAGTTCGGTCGATCGGCTCCTGCGCCGGAAAGACCGCCTGCAACTCCGGAAAAACGGGGCCCGCAAAACCCTTTGCGCCAATTGTACTCACAACCGTGGGAACCTCGAAAGCCTTCGCCGCCTTCGCCAAGCCCACCACGTTATTGATCACCAACTGCCGGTCATGGGACTGCACCGCAAACAACATCTGCGGCTGATAATCAATCAAAGCCAAGCAACACTCCTCGGGAGCAAACAAGCTGTCCATAAATGATCCTTTCTGTTTTTAAAGTTATTGCGCGGCAGTTTTTAAATATTGGCAATGCCAAGGAATTCCAATATTTGGATTTTTTATTCTCAAAAGCTTGCAATATAGGGTACCCCCCTATATTATATGAAGCTGGAGACCTTGCTATGGCACACACTCTCAAAGACAAAGATCGCCTGATTGGACGGGTCAACCGCCTTCAGGGTCAACTAAAGTCCGTGACCAATGCCCTTGAGAATGAAGACGATTGCTATAAGGTCATGCTGACTCTGGCCTCCTGCCGTGGCGCTCTCAATGGATTGATGTCTGACATTATGGAAGAACATATCCGCGAACATATCGGCACTGCGAAGAACAGCAAAGAAGCAGCTCAGGCCAGCGAAGAGGCCATTGAAATTCTCAGAAGTTTTTGGAAATAGAGGTTCCTCATGTCAGGTGGTCATTCTCACTCTCACAGTCATTCACATAATCACGGTCATTCCCATGGACATGCCCACAGTCATGCAGCTCCGAAGAGTTTCGATCGCGCTTTCGCCATCGGCATTGGGCTCAATTTACTTTTTGTCGTCGTGGAAGCCACTTACGGTTTTATCGCCGACTCCCTCGCACTTGTTGCCGACGCCGGCCATAACCTGAGCGATGTGATTGGACTGGTACTCGCATGGGGCGCCGTCTGGCTTTCGCGCAAGAAGCCAAACAATCGTTACACCTACGGCCTTCGCCGCTCGTCGATTTTGTCAGCCCTGCTCAATGCGGTTCTTCTCTTAGTCGCAGTCGGCGGCATCACCTGGGAAGGCATTCGTCGCTTCTGGCATCCCACTGAAATTCAAACCGGCATGGTGATGGCCGTTGCCGCCGTCGGCATTCTGATCAACGGCTTTACGGCGCTGCTGTTCATGTCGGGCCGTAAAGAAGATATCAACATCCGCGGCGCTTACTTGCACATGGCTGCCGATGCACTTGTTTCTGTCGGCGTTGTGATTGCAGGATTCATTATTCAAAAAACCGATCTCGTGTGGATTGATCCTGCAATCAGTATCGCCATTGCCGTCATCATTACTTGGGGCACCTGGGGCCTGCTTAAAGAGTCCGTGAACATGGCGATGGACGCGGTTCCTAACGGCATTCATCTTCCGGATGTGCGTCAGTACTTTACCCAACTCACAGGCGTGATTGAAGTGCATGACCTTCACGTTTGGTCGATGAGCACTACAGAAAGCGCCCTCACCGTTCACCTGGTGATGGATAAAGAACATCATAACGATGCCTTCCTTGCGAAGATCACTAGAGAGCTGAAAGAGAACTTCAAGATCGATCACCCGACAATCCAAGTAGAGTCCGGCGATCTGGAAAACTTCAACTGCGCTCTGAAGCCGGATGAAGTTGTCTAGATCGGCAAACTCTTAAACGACCGAGTTTCAGGTTTCGTCGAACTTTTGCTCAGCAAGTTTTCCCTTCAGTCCTTTGGTCCAGTCTCCGAAAAGTTCAGGGATGGACTTACTTGGACGTAGACTTAAATACTTTTATTTCGGCACTGGGTGGCTCGCCCTCGTGCTCCTCTTTCAAAACATGACTCACGTGGATTACAGCCAACGGGAGCTGCCTAAAATCAACGAGCAAACGCGGATCAGCCAAGCTCAAGAGCTTTTAGGGCAGAAATACAAAACCAGCCCCGTTCAACGCATCGAGGGCAAATACAATCTGCAGTATCATATCTATAGCAAGGTCCACAGTTCCCTGCCGCAAAAATACAAAGCCAAAGCTGACGAAATCACCGCCGCCATTATTGAAGAAAGCGAAAAACAAGGACTCGATCCTGTGTTTACGCTGGCCGTGATTCAAACCGAAAGCGCCTTTAATCCGAATGCCAAAGGCAAACTCGGCGACTCCGGCCTGATGCAAATCCTGCCTGAAACTGCGAAGTGGATTGCCGAAACCTACGACATTCCATGGGAGGGAAAGAAAGCCCTCTTCGATCCGGTTTACAATATTAAAATCGGCACCACTTACTTTGCTCACTTACGTTCAGAGTTTGACAGCGTCCCAAGAGACTACGTGCGCGCGTACAACTCGGGGCCGACAGCAATCCGCAAAGAACAGGCTCGCAAGACCGCGGCACTCAAGAAAAATCAGAGCAAACAAATGAACGCGCATATCTTAAATAAGATCTACGCCCGCAAGGTGATGAAGAACTATGCTTTGCTTTATAAGTCCTTCGGTAAAACCATGGACCCAAAAACGAAGCGCGTGGCAGTGTCAAATAATTGATCAAGCCTGTTTTTATCTCCCGAACCGGGTTGCTCCAACCCCCTCAAATCCCATTCGTTCGAGTTTAGGCCATTGAATTTGGCCTGAACCTTGTAATTGTCACGAAGGCATGACGATTCAAAAAATCCTTTTAAGCATCCTTGTGATCGCCGCTTTCACCGCCCCTCTCCTGTCCGAGGGACGCGAGCAACCTTCTCAGGAAGAGCTGGAAATGCGTGAGAAAGTCATCCAAGATATCGTCGCTGAAAGTTATGGCCATCGAGAAAGCCCTTATGGGCCTTATAGCTACCGCCCGTCTCGCCGTGCGATCTACCGCTGTTACCGCGCGAGCACCGACCGTATTCACGTTCAGCGCGCCAGAGAATCGGAACTCGAAAGCACTTTCAATTTTGGCAAATTACCGGCCGAAGAACAAAGTGCGATTTTTACCACGCGTAACATGGCGATTGCCGGAATCTCCGCCGGCGGAATTCTCTATTTCATGCCAAACCAAAATATTTTTTTCTGGGAAACCGATGAGAGCAACCTGCCTGAGGGTTCCATCCGCGATGGCATCTTGATGAACCCGGTCATTGGTGGAATTCTGAGCGGCGTCCTGAGAAGCGCGCAGAGAGATCTAAAAAACAATAATTATAAATTCATGGGCTCTGCTAAACTGGGATCCATGGCCCTTGTGGTCTTGAATCCTGCGGAAGCCTTCGTACTAAACACCAATTCCGCCGCTGGCCATAGAGTTTTTACGAGCGGCACTACAAAGATCACCACAGAATCTCCGCAAAGACCTTATGGACGTCCGTACGAATCTGAAAAGCCAACCAACTATATCGGTTTGCAATTTCAGATTCGCTTTTAAGGTTCTAAGCGACGATCCCGCGGGTATAGACCTCTGCCAGAAAGTTCACAAACTGCCCGCGCTGCTCCGGCAAACGATAAGCGTCTTTCAAAATACTCATGCCACGTTCTTGCAACGAGAAGTATCCCCAAATCGACTCAATCAGAATGGTCAAGAACGAACGGATGTTCAAATCCGCGCGGATGAGCTTCTTATCTTGAATCTCTTGAAAGAACGCCGTCAGCGCATCACCGACTGGCTCAGTAATCGTCACAAACGCTTCTTGAACGCCGGGAATATTGCCGATGCTTTGCTTCTGCAAAACAATCGCAACTTCTGGCTCTTCAGCCCGCATGTCAACGATGCTGCCGATCAAATCGCGAAGCGCATTCTCCATTTGCTCAGGAGTGCTGATCTTGCCTTCGTGAGTAACCAATACACCTTTGATTCTTTCACTGATTCTTTCCGCGTAGCTTTGGAAAACCTCTAGATAGAGGCCCTCTTTGCCGCCAAAGTAATAACTGATGGCAGCGACATTGACCTCCGCTTTGTTGCAGAGGTCTCGGGTACTGACCGCATCAAATCCTTTTTCAGCAAACAGTTCCGCGGCTGCCCGTAAAAGCTTTTTTCTATTGTTGTCTACGACCGCAGTTGTCATACAAATCTCCTATTTCGCAAGTATCTGCTCATCCACTTTACGTTTTGAAATAAAGCGGCTGCCGATTTTACGAATCCAATGTTTCAAACGATCAATATAAATAAATACCGAAGGAAGTACGATGAGCGTCAGCAACGTCGATGAAATCATACCGCCGATGATCGCAACACCCATACCGGTACGCGCTTTCGAAGCCTCGCTCAAACCGATCGCGATTGGCAACGTACCTGCGATCAACGCGAAGGACGTCATCAAGATCGGGCGAAGACGTGTCTTACCGGCTTCAATCAGAGCTTCATTGCGACTCATACCCTTTTCATTAATCATCTGCAAGGCATAGTCCACCAGCAAGATACCATTCTTACCGGCAACCCCGATAAGCATGAAAAGACCCAGGATCGCAAAGATACTGATAGTCTCTTTCATTATGAACAATCCCAAGAACGCACCGCTCAATGCCAGAGGCAACGCGATCATAATCGTGATTGGCGTAATGAAGGACTCGTACAAGCTTGCTAAGATCAAGTAAATGAACAAGACCGCAAAGCCCAACGCCAGAACCGTTGAAGTCACAAGGTCTTGCATGTTCTCGGCTTCACCGGCAAAGCTGTAGCGAATGCTTGAAGGCAATTGCACTTCACCGCCCGGGCCGAGCATTTTATTAATATCATTTACAACCGTGCTCAATCCCACACCTGGTGCAAGACCTGCGGTGATTTGAATGTAACGACCACGGTCTTGACGCTCAATCGAAGCCGGGCCTGATTTCAAATCGCCGTTCGCCACGTCTTGCAGACGCACGAGCTTACGATTGATGTTTGGAATGTAAACTTGCGCGAAGGTCGCTTTCAAATCGCGTTGGTCTTCTTGCAAGCGAACACGCACATCGTACTCACGGCCTTTTTCACGGAACTTCGCCGGAGTGAAGCCCTCAACCTGCGCACGGAGCTCAGAACCCATCGTTTTGGTATTGATACCATAACGTTTGCCGGCGCCTGGTTTCAAGTGAACTTGCAACTCAGGTTTACCAGGACGGTAGTTCGAGTCCACGTCTTTCAAACGAGGATCTTTTTTCAATTTTTCGAAAATTTGTAAACCGTATTTCTCGAGATCCTGAGGATCGGCAGAGATAATATTCAGCATGATGGGCTGACCGGCCATACCACCTGTCGCATCGTATTTCTTAATGACCGGATTTGCAAATTTGAAGTCTTTCAATTCATCACGAAGCTTGTCACGGAAGACTTCCGTCGTCATGCCACGCTCTTTACCTTTTTTGAGGCGAACGTAGTAGCTGGCTTTATTGGCCTCACCGAAGACGGAACCGATCGTCATCGTCGTATAATCTACTTGTGGATTGCTATGGATGATCTTATCGATTTGCGTACCGACTTTATTCATCCCATCCAAGCTCGTGCCGGGCTCCATCTCGAGGGTGATACTGATCTCACCGCTATCGTCATCTGGCACGAAGCTCGCTGGAACTTTCGTCACCGAATAAATACTGGCGAAGAACACCACGAGTGTTGCCAAGATCGTCAAGATCGGATGGCGCAAAGTCACACGCAGAAGCTTTTCGTACATTTTCTCAAGCCATGTTTGGAAACGATCAAAGCCCTTCATCACACGGCCAATGGTTTTATCATAGATCGATTCTTTGATTTTCTCGCCATGGTGACCGCCGTGGCCTTCGCCACCAAAGTAAGCTGCCATCATCGGAATGATCGTCAGCGCCACGAAGAGGCTGACCGCCATCGCAAAGGCCACGGACAAACCGAAAGATTTCAAGAACTGACCGATCGTCCCTGACATCATACCCACCGGTACGAATACGGACACCACCACGAGAGTGATTGCAAACACCGCCATCTGAATCTCTTCAGTGCCTTTTTCAGAGGCCGTGAATGCATCTTCACCTTTTTCCATACGGCGATAGATGTTTTCAATAACCACGATCGCGTCATCGATCAAAAGACCGACCGCCAAAGTCAGAGCGAGCAATGTAATGATGTTGATCGAGAAACCCGCAAGTTTCATAACCATAAATGCACTGATCAATGAGATCGGCAACGAGAGCGCTGTAATCAAAGTCGTGCGCGGCGAACCGAGGAAGAAGAAGACCGTGATCACCGTTAGAATAATACCGATGATGATCGTTTCATAAACCTCAGACACGTTGTCTTGAATTTTGACGGAAGCATTCGTCACCGTTTTCAAATCCAGTTTCGGATTCATTTTCTTAAGCTCAGGCGCCATGCGTTCCATTTGTTTCAGAACGTCTTGGGCTACTTTCACGGTGTTAGAGCCGGATTGACGATAGACTTGCAAAAAGAGCGCTTTATCCCCGTTCACAAAGGCACGGGATTTTTCGTCTTCAAGCGTATCTTTCACGATCCCTAAATCCGCCACGCGAGTCGAAACTTCGTTACCGTACAAATTGACGAGCGTATCAGAGATCTCAGGCACGGACTGGAACTCGCCCAAACCACGGAACACGAGTTCCTTTTCACCTTGAGTCACTTTACCGCTTGGAACGTTTTCACCAGAGGCTCCGATTTGGCCCGCCACTTGAGAAACCGAGATTTCACGGTTACGGAGTTTATTGCGATCTAACAGTACGTGAATCTCTCTTTTACGACCACCGAGAATATCGATCGCGCCCACGTTATTCACCTGCTCAAGACGTGGCTTCACGAATTGATCGGCGATATCGAAGAGCTCGGCATCGTTCATACCCGGTCCCGCGAGCGACAACATCAAAATCGGCGTATCCGACGGGTCGAACTTCTTAATCACAGAATCTTCGGCTTCGGTCGGCAGCTTCGCTTTAGCGATATTTACTTTATCGCGCACTTGTTGTTCCGCGTACTTTGAATCGATATCACTGCGGAACTCAACGATGACTTGGCTGACGCCCTCGAGACTTTTTGAAGTCAGACGTTTAATACCGGAAATAGTACTCACTTCTTCTTCAATCGGACGGCTAATCAGTGTCTCAACCTCGGAAGGGCCGGCTCCGGCGTAAACCGTTTGAACGGTGACAACCGGTACGCTGACATCCGGAAAGAGGTCGACGCTCATTGATTTAAAGCTTGCCCAGCCGACAACGACCATCGCGATAGTGACACAGGCAATGAAGATAGGTCTTTTAATGGATGTACTAGCTAAGCTCATGACTATTTTCCTCCTTCAGAGGATACGGGCGCTTGGTAAAGTTTCACTTGGGCCTGCAGGCCAAGAATGTTTGCTGCGGATTTCACACGGGTCAGAGACGCTGAAGTATAATCCTGTTCAAAGAGCAGAACTTGGTAAGTCGTTGTTCTGCCCTGACGCAAGCGAGTGCGTTCGTTTTCGAGTTTTGATTTCTGCACTTCCTCAATACGGCCGATGAGGCGCAAATTATCGCGGGCATCGTTCAAGTTGCGAGTCAGGCTCGCCCAGTCTTGCTCTTGAGCATAGCTGGCGTACTGGTAGCTGAGCTCAGCCGCTTTCTCGGCTTTCAAAGCTCCGGATTTCGCATCCGAAGTCGCACCGACATTCAAAGGCATTTTAAAATTGAATCCGACAAATGCCGTATCTCGCTGGGATTGTCCGGCGTTTTTCAAAGCTTCATTTAGCGCCGGATCACGGCCATTCAGAGAATAACTTCCAGAGAGATCTAAGGTCGGACGGTTTCGCTCTCGCACCAAAGTGGAAGAAGCACGGGCGGCATTCAACTGAGCCTCCGTCGCTTTCACATCCAAACGGTCACCCGGGCGCTGAGCCGGTACCACGATGTTTTCAAGCGCCTTGTAATCTACCGGAGTTAAGTTTGTTGCTGGTGCATAAGTATCGGCATTACGCAGTCTATTGAAAGTGCGAAGAGCATCTTGAGCTTCGTTCTTGGCAACTTGCAACTCCAGGGTACGACTCTCTAACAGAGCTTGTGCCTGAATCACGTCGGCTTTTTCACCGAGGTTCATTCTTTGCTTCCGTGAAACATAGTCATAGATATTCTGAGCCGCTTTCAAGGCTTGCTCTTGAATCTTCACGACGTCTTGCCATGCTGAGAGTCTCCAGTAAGCCGCCTCCGCATTCACTGCGATCGTGCTTGCTTGAGAACCGTTATTGAAGGCATCGGCGTAGTTTTGTTGGCGAAGAATCTCTTCGTTTGCCTGAGAGGTTCGTCCGAAACCGCCGCCCCAGACCGGCATCGTCAACTCCAGCTTAGGACTCGCGTCCCAATACTCTGTCATAACGCCCTGACCGAAGTTGGCGCCGACGAAGTCTGATTTGTTGGCTTCATAATAAACACGACCTTGCAAACCGAAGCTAAACTGCTGACTGACGCCCAAGCGATACAGCTGGCTTTCGAATCTGTCATAGACCATCACCGGCGGGCTCGAAGGCTTACCATCGTGACCTATACGACCTTCAGCAAAAAGCTGCGGCGTAAAGATCAGATCCGCTTCACGGGATTTCAAATAAGAGGCTTCCGACTGAATGCTCGATCCTTTATAGGCATTGGATTGGCCTTTTACCTGATCGAGGTACTCATTGAGGGTCAGCGCCTGGGCGCCGCTACCCAACCCCACACTGAGCACGAGAGCTAATATTTTGGTGGTGGTTTGTTTGGTGGTCATTTCTAAACTCCTGATTTAAGTAATCACTTACATACATATATTTACGGCATTTTAAATTAGTACTCAAGCGATTACTTCGTTGTATTTTTTTAACAGCTATGTTAAATTCATCATATATAAGTACTTTCAATAATTTAGAGGTTTTTAATATGAATGAAACATCTCAAATTAAAACAGACAAAAGTGCCTCAAAGGACCCGGCCAAAGGCAAGAAGAGGGACAGGTCTGCCTCAGAACGGTCCCTTTTGAAGGCCGCCGAAGAGGTCTTTTCAAAGCACGGCTTTAAGGGTGCAACGACCCGTATGATTGCAAAGAAGGCCGGCGTGAATGAATCCCTGATTGGTCGGTACTTTGAAGGTAAAATGGGCCTCCTCGTGGCTATTATAGAGCGCTATGTCCTGGAAGAAGACGTTCATACAAAACTCACCTACCCTCCTCAGGAAACTTTGGAGGCGGAGCTTTTGGGCTTTGCCAAATTTAAATACGAACTTGATTGTAAAAAGAATTTCGACTTTTTTAAAATTGTACTTTCGCAAGCGATCGTTGATGCGAAGTTTGCCAAACGTATCCGCGAGACTATTCCGATGTTCTTTCAGCCACAACTTGAAGAACGCCTCACGAACTTACAAAAAAACGGCAAGATACATAAAGAAGTCGACGTGAAAAACCTGATCAAGGGCCTTGATATCTTTATGTTCGGAAATATTATCTCCCAGCGACTACTCGCCGGAGTTTCAGATCTCGAGACTTATAAAACCCTCGAGGAATTCATCAAACGATACTGTCGCACCTGCGACAGAGCTTAAGATGGATTCGACGTTTCTGGAATAGCCTCTGCTTTTCCGAGCGTTGATGGAGTTTCAATATAAGTCTTTTCTATGTCTTCACGCAAAACCCGTGCAAGCTGCTCGGCTCCTTGACGAGAAATATCGATAAAAACTTTTTCATCGTGGCGGACTTTATATTGTTCTTCCACCATCAGCAAATCATGAGTACGGAAGCGGTCCACCAGCGCATTCGAGCGTTCACGTGGGAAGCCCAGCTCCAAGAGCAATGCCTTTGTCAGGGCAAGACTGGATTCAAAGGTTTCACGCTGAATAAAGTGAACACCAAGATCTTTGAGATCAAAGACATGCTGACGGTTTCGAGCCCGGGCAAAGATTTTCAGGTTCGGAAATTCATCTCGGGCGACACGGGCGATGTTCAAAGCCGTCTCTGTATCATCCACCGCAATCACAAGAAATTTTGCTTTTTTAGCGCCGGCAGATTCTAGCAACTCGGCCCGTGAAGCATCCCCGAAATAAACTTTCTGACTAAAACGTCGGAGCAACTCAATCTGTGTCGAATCGTGATCAATCGCCGTGAAGGGAATTTCTTGTGTACGTAAAATACGGCCGAAGATCTGACCGAAGCGGCCAAAGCCTGCGATGATCACTTGGCTATTGTTATCTTCGATGTCATCATACTTCGGCATTGGCGCTTTCAGAGCACGCCATTCATCTAATTTATCGTGCACCAGAATAACGAACGGGCTTAAGATCATCGACAATGTCACAATCAAAGTCAGATAATCGGAAGCTTCGTGCGATAAAACACGCGAACCCTCACCGACACCAAAGATAACGAAGGCGAACTCCCCGCCTTGCACCAGATACACCGCCAAATTGCGAGAGCCATCGGCATTAAGCCGCATCAGACGACCCACACCGTAGACCAGAATACCTTTCACCACCATATAGAGCAGCACAAGGCCTGCGATCTTTGCCGGATCATCAATGAAGAGCTTCCAGTTCACGGCCATGCCTACTGAAATGAAAAACAGACCCATCAGAAGACCCTTGAAAGGCTCTAAGTCCGCTTCCAGCTCGTGACGAAACTCTGATTCAGAAAGAAGCACACCTGCGATAAACGCACCGAGAGCCATCGAGAGGCCCACTTCAAGCATGAGGAAGGCAACTCCCATCACAATGAGCAACGTGACACCTGTGAAAAGCTCGCGGCTTTTGGCATTGGCTACAAGTCGTAAGAAAGGCGTCATGACAAACCGGCTGACCAACACGAGCCCGACAACCACAAGCCCCGCTTCAAGCCAGTTGGCCTTCGGAACAGAGTCCGTCATCACACCCAGTGTAGGAATAATCGCTAACGCCGGGATCGCCGCCACGTCTTGCATCAGAAGAACCGCAAATGCTGAACGGCCGTATTGCGTGTTCAAAACTTTTCGCTCCGTCAATGTTTGCAGAGCAAAAGCTGTCGAAGAGAGTGCCAATGAAAAACCAATCACGAAACTTGCTGAATTTGTGAGATCCCATAGTTTACCGAGAAGAAAAAATGCCACCGTGCAAATGACGATCTGCAATCCACCAAATCCCAGCAAAGTCTTACGCAAACTCCAAAGACGTTTTGGCTGAAGCTCAAGACCAATCATAAAAAGCAGGAACACCACTCCGAATTCAGAGTAATGGCGAACATTCTCGGAGTTTGCGACCCATCCCAGGATTTGCGGGCCGATCAGGCTTCCTGCTGTCAGGTAACCAAGAACGGTTCCCAGTCCCAAACGAAGAAAGAGAGGCACGAGAATCACAGTGGCACCCAGGAAAACCAAGGCTTCTTGCAGAGGTGTATGCAGTGTCATAGATCTCAAGGTTAAGGTGTTTACTCTCCAAGTCAATCGCAGATTGTTGGACTTTACGCAGCCTGGGTTATTATCATCGTCTTATGACAAATCTACTTCCCCTGATTCCGGCTTTGATTCACATCTACATTTTCATTCTTGAGAGTTTTCTATGGGGAAGAAAGCGCACGAATAAGATTTTCGGAGTTCGACCTGAGGATGTGGCGGTGACAAAACCTCTGGCTTTTAACCAGGGCTTTTATAATCTTTTTTTAGCCCTCGCGATTTTTCTGGGGCTGCATCTTCATAGCGCCGAAATGACCCGGACCGCTGGAAGCACTCTTATTATTTATGCTCTGGCATCCATCTTCGCTGCGGGTTTGGTACTTCTTATTTCTAAGCCGAAACTCTGGCGAGGGGCCTTGTTGCAAATGATCCCGGCACTTGTCGCCGTTATTCCCTTCCTTGCTTAAGATCCCAATAAGACTTGATAATCATAAGTTTGTTTAAACGCGCCTAGCCCTCAGTTCTGATTTTTCTCAAAATGGGCGGGCCCCAAAAAATAGGACAAAATGTCTCGA
The DNA here is from genome assembly GCA_018266295.1 of Bdellovibrionales bacterium. Classification (NCBI taxonomy): domain Bacteria; kingdom Pseudomonadati; phylum Bdellovibrionota; class Bdellovibrionia; order Bdellovibrionales; species Bdellovibrionales bacterium. Next base: position 334,867 of record JAFEAQ010000011.1, read on the forward strand.
GTCATTATGTCCCCTTCTTAGGGTCGTTTCAGGCGAAACTCGTCCCGGCTCTATTTGCGGAGTAAATTGATCTTACTGTTATGGATCAATTATCTTCATCTCCGGCATATGCTGGCCACGGACAATGTGTTTACTGCAAGAGCCTCGTCTCTGACGGTTCACAATTCTGCTGCTCTGCTTGCGAGGCTTTGTACAAGCTTGAGACCGCTGAAGATAAAGGCATTAACTCTGGTCATTTCGAAAAACTCCTGGAAAAGCACCAGGCCCTTTCCCAAATTCCTGCAAAGAGTCTTACATTTTACGCAGAAGGGCTTCACTGCTCTTCCTGCGTCCATCTTTTAGAGCGCCTTCCAGAGTTTAGCGCTCACATCGCCGAAGCCCGCGTTCATTTCGGCGAATCCACCGTGCATGTCATTTTAAAACCGGGCTCTCCGGCGACCGCATGGGTGGAAGTCGCCGCGATGATCGAAGAGCTCGGCTATCGCCCCACAGCCTTGATTGCAAGTCAGGACGTGCGTGAGAAACAAAAACGAGAAAACCGCCTTGCTTTGCAACGGATTGGCGTCGCCGGGGCCTGCGCCGGAAACATGATGCTTTTTGTGGTGCCAGTGTACGGCGGCCTTGAAGGTTCCATGGCCGTGCTCTTTAACTGGATGAGCTTTGTTCTTTTTTTGCCGATTCTGTTCTATTCAGCCCGTCCCTTTTATCAGGGCGCATGGAATTTTCTTAAATACCGCGTGATCAACGTTGATTTACCCATCGTGATCGCGATGTTCTCAGGATTCTTCTTATCTACTTACAACTTGATTCGCGGCGAAGGACCGGTCTATTTCGATTCAACCGCGAGCTTCTTGTTCTTAATTCTTGCCAGCAGATATCTGCTGAAGCGCGTGCAGCAGAAATACTTGCACCAAGATGCCCTGCTTGAAGGCATCGAAGGCCGCCGCGATCTTCAGCCCGGAACTGAAATCACGATTCTTCAAGGAGAGAAAATCCCCGCCGACGGCATTTTACTGAGTCCGCAAGCCGAAGTGGATATGTCTCTGTTTAATGGTGAATCTCTTCCAGAACAATTCCGCGAAGGCATGACTTTGTTTGCGGGAAGCCGACTTCTAAGTCCTGAAGCCCGTCTGCGTGTTGAAAAAACCGCTCTCGAGACTCGCTGGGGCAAAATCCTTCAACAATTGCGCTCTGATTCTGTTCAAAAAAGCCGCTTCATCACTCTTTCAGACAAACTCGCGCAAGGACTGATCGCCGGAGTCACGGGCCTTGCCATTTTATTTTTCATCTTTTATGCAAGAATTGATTTCAATCAAGCTCTCGAGCGTGCGTTAGCTCTGATCGTCATTGCCTGCCCTTGCGCTCTTGCGTTCGGTTCACCCCTTGCCTATGGGCTGTCATTACGGAAAGCACAGAAAGCCGGCATCCTTATCCGTCACGCCGATGTTTTTGAAAAACTTCAGGATGTTAGAAATATCTTTTTTGATAAAACCGGCACTCTCACTGAAGGGACTTTGACACTTTCATCGATTAAAGGCGATCTTTCAGAGGAAGATAAGAAAATCATCTTGGCACTTGAAGGTCAAAGCACTCATCCGGTCGCGTTTGCCCTTCGTCGTGCCTGGAAGAATCTTGCGGGCTTATCCTCTTCTCTGGAAGATCGCCGCGAACTTCTTGGTCAAGGAGTCTTTGGCCGCCTCGGGAACCGACGTTATTCCCTGACCCGCTCGCAAAATTCTCATAATCAAGACTCACTGGTTGTGGAGTACAGCTGTGACGGACTGGTTAAAGCACATCTTTTCTTTTATGATCCTCTTCGCAGCGAAAGCAAAGAGATTCTAACAAAGCTACAAGACTTCGATTTGCATATTCTTTCGGGAGATAAAAACCAACGAGTCAGTAAGATCGCTCAAGAGTGTGGAATTCCCAATAACCAATGCTATGCCGAAATGAGTCCCGAACAAAAACTGGATGTCATTCAATACTCTTTTCATAGCTGCATGATTGGTGACGGTGCCAACGATGCCCTTGCTTTAAAAGCCGCCGATGTCGGTATCGCTGTCAAAGGCAGCGTCGATTTGAGCCTGATGTCGGCCGATGTCTATTTTACCCGCGGTGGTTTGGCTCCTTTCTACGAGCTTTTGCAAATCGCCCGCGATGCTCGTTTCACTGTCAGACGTAATCTCGCCATTTCTCTTATGTATAACACTTTCGGCGGAGCTCTCGCGCTCGGCGGATTCGTCAGCCCCATGGTGGCGGCGATTCTCATGCCGGTGAGCTCCGTTCTGATTCTTTTGTCATCCATCCGGGGGACCCGATGAATATTCTTGCACTGATGATCCCGATGGCACTGATCCTTGGCTTTGGCTTTGCGGCAGCCTTTTTCTGGGCCACCGCCCGAGGACAGTTTGATGACGTTGAAACTCCAGCACACAGAATTTTATTAGATGATCCACAAGAAAGGACTGAACGTGAAAAACCCCGCAATTCATAACGACACGATTCTGGAGAAAATCTTGTACGATGATGACATCGTTAAAAAGTTTCTCCTAGCAACAATGATTTGGGCCGGAGCCGCCTTTATTTTCGGCTTGATCGCAGCTCTACAATTGGCCTGGTGGCCGATGAATATGAATTTGGAGTGGGTGACTTTTGGTCGTCTTCGTCCGCTTCACACCAATGCCGCGATCTTTGCTTTTGCCGGGAATGCGATCTTTGCCGGGATTTATCACTCGTCGCAAAGACTTCTGAAAACGCGCCTATTCTCAGATGCGCTAAGCCGCCTGCACTTCTGGGGCTGGCAATTGATCATTATTTCCGCCGCGATCACTTTGCCGCTGGGTTATTCCCAGTCCAAAGAATATGCAGAGCTTGAATGGCCCATCGATATCGCGATTGCCGTGATTTGGGTTGTGTTTGCTGTGAACTTCTTTGGGACCATCAGCAAGCGTCGCGAAAGACATCTGTATGTTGCGATTTGGTTCTATATCGCAACCATTATCACTGTCGCCACCCTGCACATCGTGAATTCGATTGAAATCCCCGTGAGCTTCTTGCAAAGCTATCCGGTGTATGCGGGTATTCAGGATGCGCTTGTGCAATGGTGGTACGGTCACAATGCGGTGGCTTTCTTCCTCACAACTCCGTTCTTGGGACTCATGTATTACTACGTACCGAAGGCGGCCAATCGCCCGGTGTACTCTTATCAGCTTTCGATCATTCACTTCTGGTCGCTGGTATTTATCTATATCTGGGCCGGTCCTCACCACTTGCTTTACACTTCACTGCCTGAATGGGCGCAAACTCTGGGCATGGTTTTTAGTTTGATGCTCTGGGCCCCAAGCTGGGGTGGCATGATCAACGGCTTGCTCACCCTGCGCGGCGCTTGGCACTTGCTCAGAACCGATCCGATCATCAAGTTCTTTGTGACGGCTTTGACTTTCTACGGGATGGCGACTTTCGAAGGCCCGTTGCTCTCGATTAAATCCGTCAGTGCTTTGGGTCACTACACAGACTGGATTATCGGTCACGTTCACGCCGGAGCCCTTGGCTGGAACGGAATGCTGACTTTCGGTATGATTTACTTCTTGGTGCCTCGTCTCTGGAGAACAAAACTTTACTCTGAGAAATTGGCAACCAATCACTTCTGGATCGCGACTCTCGGGATTTTGCTCTATTATATTTCAATGGTGACCGCAGGGATTACTGAAGGTCTCATGTGGCGCGCGCTGACTCCAGAAGGCAAACTGGTTTATCCGGACTTTATTGAAACGGTTGTGCGTATCGTACCACTTTATTGGGTGCGTGCTCTTGGTGGAGCTTTGTTCATCGTCGGTTTCTTCATGATGATTTACAATGTCTACAAAACGATCAAGTCCGCGCCGGCAGAACAGTCTGATAGCGAAGCCCACGTGCCAATGCGCCACGCGGTTTTTGCAAAGCCTGACACAAAAGAAGGTCACAGCAAACTTGAAGGCATGGCCACTGTGTTCTCAGTTTTAGCTTTTGTTGCCATTGCTGTCGGCAGTATCATTGAGATTTACCCAACTCTGTCATTGCATAAATACATCACGCCCACCAATATGATTGAGCCTTACACTCCGCTGGAGCTTGCTGGCCGTGATATTTATGTCAGCGAAGGTTGTTATGTCTGCCACTCGCAGCAGATCCGCCCGATCGCTGCTGAAGTTCTCCGTTACGGAAAAGCTTCGACGGTTGAAGAGTCTATGTACGATCATCCATTCCAATGGGGATCAAAACGTATCGGTCCGGACATCGCTCGTGTGGGTAAGAAGTATCCAAATCTCTGGCACTTTCAACACATGATCGATCCCCGTGCGGTGACGCCGAAATCGATTATGCCGTCTTATAGCTGGATGGTGGAAAAGGACACGGACTTTATCATGCTTCGGAAGAAACTCTCAGTCATGAAAATGCTGGGTGTGCCTTATGATGATGAAACTGTCGCCAACGCCGACATCAAAGCTCAGAAAGAAGCGATGATCATCGCTGAAGATCTGAAAGCCAATGGCGTGAATATTCCGAAACTCGAGAAAAAACAAATCGTTGCTCTCATTGCTTACTTGCAAGCACTGGGACAAAAAGGAAAACAGCCATGAAACAAGATGGATTAGCTTTTTTCACTGACACTCATTTAACAGCTCTCGGCTTGGTGATCTTTTTTGGTTTCTTCATCGGCGTCCTCATCTGGACGTCGCTGAAAGAGAACAAAGCGAATTACCAAAAGATGGAAAAAATCCCTTTGATTGACGGAGACAACTAATGAGCGACGACATCAAAAACCAAATCAACGATCCTCTGACAGATCATGAATACGACGGGATTCAGGAGTACGACAATCCACTCCCAACCTGGTGGCTTTGGACTTTCTTTTTCACAATCATCTTTGCCTTCCTCTACTTCATTCACTATGAAGTAGGTGGTGGACCGACTTTAAAAGACGAACTCGCTGTCGCGATGAAGAATCTGGAATCGGCAGCGGCTCAGCATGCACCAGCTGTGACTGAAACTGAAGAGCTGCTTGCTGAAGAAATGAAAAATCCAAAATTGGCTGAGCTCGGCGCAGTGACTTTCACCAATAAATGCGCCGCCTGTCACGGCCCTCAACTGGGCGGACTCATCGGTCCTAATTTGACCGATAATTTCTGGCTCCATGGCAAAGGAACTCGCATGGACATCGCCGGCGTCATTCGCAAAGGCGTGCCTGAAAAAGGAATGCCGCCCTGGGAAAGCATGCTGTCAAAAGATGAAGTCTACGGCTTAACCGCGTATATTTTGTCGAAAAAGGGCAGCAACCCGCCAAATGCGAAAGCACCTCAAGGTGATGAAATTAAATAGACGAGGATAATATGGCTTTAGATCCGGAGAGACTCACAAGTATCGATGAATTCGGCGACCGCACGTATATCATTCCTGCAGAAGTGCGGGGCTTTTTTCATAAGCATCGTCGCTGGACACAGTTTATCCTGCTTGCAATCTTTCTGGGTCTGCCTTGGACGCAAATCAACGGTGAGCAAAGTATTTTACTCAACATCCCCGCCCGCAAGTTTGCGATTTTCGGAATCACTTTCTGGGCCCACGATGCGCCGTTGATTTTCTTTGTCCTGGCAACACTCACTCTGGGGCTGGCCTTTGTGACTTCGATCTGGGGCCGTGTGTGGTGCGGCTGGGCCTGCCCGCAGACGGTTTTTATTGATGCGATTTTCCGCCGCATTGAACAGCTCGTCCAAGGAAATTACATTCAACGCCGCCAGCTTCGCCAAGCAGACATGAGTTTCAAAAAATTTATAAAGCTCACTCTGACCTGGATTCTTTTTACTGTGGTTTCATCTCTCATCGCACATAGCTTTGCGGCCTACTTCGTCGGATCCGAGGCCCTCATAAAAATGATCCAAGAAAGCCCGTCACAGCAATGGGATACCTTCTTGTTCGTGAGTTTTATGACAGCCGCCGTGCTATTTGACTTTGGCTGGTTCCGTGAACAGTTCTGCATCATCATGTGTCCTTACGGGCGTTTTCAAAGCGTCCTGCTGGACCAAAAATCGCTCGCGATTGTCTATGACGAATCCCGTGGCGAACCACGCAAAGGAAAAGTTCCTCCAGGAGAAAAACAAGGCGATTGCGTGAGCTGCAATCGCTGTGTGCAAGTCTGCCCGACAGGAATTGATATTCGCAAAGGCCTGCAAATGGAGTGCATCGCCTGCACAGCGTGCGCGGATGCCTGCGATGAGATCATGACGAAAGTCAAAAAACCGACAGGACTCATTGGTTACAAAACACTTGATCGCAGCCCGGTGAGTTTGAAAAAACCACGCTCGATCATTTACATGGTCGCCATTCTTCTTTCTGTCTCGGGTTTGGCTTACAATGTGGCCACTCGTGAAAAAGCGCAGGTCTTTGTTCTGCGTGCAAAAGAAGCCCCTTATACACAAATCAAAAATGACACCGGCGAAGACCTGATCCTCAATCACTTCCGCTTGCAGATTCAGAATCAAAACTTCAAGAAGGCCATCTATCTGCTGCGCCCGCCGACAGACTGGGCCGCTCAAGGCATTGAACTCACCGTGGCGCAAAATCCGCTCGATATTGAACCAGGCAAAATGACAGAGTGGCACTTCTTTGTGCGCTTTAAACCAAGCCTCGTCGCAAAAACCGGTCAGCTCAAAACAAAGATCCTTCTGCATGATCAAAATGAAGTTGAAAAACCGTTTGAAGCCGAAAAAGAAATTATTCTTGTAGGACCCAAACAATGAGCCAGCTTCTGTTGCCTTTGGCGATCCTCACCTCGAGTTTTCTCGGCAGCTGGCACTGCGCCGGGATGTGTGGGCCATTTGCGGCTCTGACGGGATCGCGCGGGCAACTCTGGCATTACCACCTCGGCCGTTTGCTGGTGTATGCAAGCCTCGGTGTGCTTGCCGGATTCTTCGGAGACTTCGTGATGAGCTCTGAGTTTGGCTGGGTCCGCATGATCGGCGCGGTTCTGCTGGGCTTCACGTTGATTGCCCTCGGTTTACAGTACTTGTTTGCTTTTGATTGGGGAAAGCGCTCGCACTTTTTTGCGGCGACTTTTTTTCAAAACCTCTATCGGCGTCTTCGCGCCTGGAAATTCGGCCGCAGCAGTTTTGTCATTGGGCTTCTTGCCGGTCTGCTCCCATGCATGTGGCTTTACACCTACGTCATTGCCGCTTCCGCGAGCAAAAGCCCCTTTGCCGGGGGCCTTCTGATGGTTTTGTTCTGGCTGGGAGGACTCCCGGCTTTGAGCGCCGTTTCCTTGATGGTGCGCCCGTCTATGCTCAAATCAAATATACGCAAGCAGAGGATTGCCGGCGGCGTCCTCGTCGTGTCTGGGCTCTATGCTTTGGGCTCCCATTGGCTGTTTTAAGCTTTGACGCTCCTGCAATTTTAACAAATCCCCCTTGGCTCCCATAGCGTCGCTCCAGAAGCCATGTTAAAAAACAGGATCTTATCTAAAGAGGAGTTTTTATGAAGGCGTGGGGCTTTGCGGGTCTGCTTTTAGCGGGATCTGTTTCATGGGCGGCGACAGACACAATTCCTGTGGTGCAAATTAAAAAAGTTGAACTCACGGAAAACTCTGAGTCTTTGTCTTACCCTGCCCGCGTAGAATCCCGTGTGAGCGGCGCCATCCTTGCCGAAGTTGAAGGCGTTGTCCGTGATGTGGTAACACTCGGGACACACGTTAAGAAAGGCCAAGTGCTTTTTAAAATTCAGCAGCTTGATCCGGTTTACCAGTATGCTCCGGCAAAGATCGTTGCTCCGGTGAGTGGCGTTGTCAGCCAAATCGAAGTGACTGTGGGCACGCAAGTGACTCGCGGTCAGCGCATCGCCACTGTTGTGGACCCTAGTCAGTTGCGCGTGACAGTTGAAATTCCAGGAAGCGATCTTGAAAAGATCACTCACAATGCGCAAGTTTCTTTCACGACAAGCCTCATGGAAAAAGCGGAAGACCTGTCTTTCGAAGGTATCAGCCCGCTGGTGAACCCAACAACAGGCACGGCAACAGCGAACTTGCTTTTCAAGAACAAAAACCCGCGTCTTTCCGCAGGCAGCATCGGCAAAATCCAAGTCACTTTGAAAAACGGCTCTGCGATCCGCGTATCTGAGCAGGCTGTGGTGTATAAGGGCGCAGTCCCTTACGTGCGCATTGTTGATGACAAAAATATCGCAAAGTACAAGGCGGTGGAGCTCGGCACTCGCCAAGCCGGCCTTGTTGAAATCAAAAAGGGCCTGACTGCGAACGACAATCTGATCGAGCGTGCCAGCCAGTACGTTCAAGATAATAAAGCTGTTAAGATCGAAAAAGACTAAAAATGAAATCTCTGTATGCAAGCCCGCTTCGTGTTTATCTTCTCTTAGGGGTTTTGAGCCTTATTGGTATTTTCTGCGGCTTGAGTCTGCCGATCTCGCTTTTCCCAAATAGCAGTAAGCCTGTGATTCAAGCGCAGATTCCTTACGGTGATATGACCGCGCGCCAGTTTCTGGATAGCTACGGCCGGAATCTTGAGTACAGCCTCGGAGCGCTCAACACCAAACTGGTAAAAACCGAAAAGATCGAAGCCAACTACAACAAGGGCCAAGTTTCTTACACGATCGACTTCCCTTGGGACACTCCTCCGAACGATGCGATTAAAGAAGTTCAGAACCTTGTCAACCAAGTGACGGCTTCGATGCCGGAAGAGGTTCGCCGTGGCACGAATGTCTTCACATGGAGCGAAAACACCGGTTTCTTTGCTGCGAGCTTCTATAGCCCGAAGCGCGACCTCGATGATCTTTATAAGATCCTGGATCCGATCTTCAGTGCCGAACTTAAAAAAGTTCAGGATGCTTCCGAAGCCGTGATGTGGAATCCGGCGAATAAAGAAATTCAAATCGAGATCAATCCGGATGCTCTGACTGAATACCAATTACTGCCGGTGGATATTACCCGCGCCGTCATGGTGGCGATGGAAAGTTACCGTGGCGGTAACGTTGAGGTCGCAACCAAGCGTTTGCAGGTTATTTTGCGCAGTGCTGTGATGACGATTGACGATCTGTCGCGAGTTCTAATTACAACTCCACAAGGCCGTACGATTCACCTCACGCATGTGGCGAAAATCGACTACACGACGCCAGTCGATCAAACCCGCGTGATCCGGACCAGCGGAGCGCTCAGTGTGATTCTGTTTGCCTCGCCCAAGTCCGGCGGCAATATCAAAAAAATGTCTGAAGATATCATTCAGATTGTTGAATCTAAAAGACACCTCTTGCCTCCGGATATTGAGTACCGTGTCATCGTCGATCCTTCAGAGTTTATCCGCTCTTCCGTGAACAACGTCGTTCACGAGGTCGGCATTGCTGCGGGCCTTGCGGTGTTGGTTTTGTTCCTCTTCATCGGAAGCTTTAAGAATGTCGTGACGGCGGCGATTGAAATCCCGATGAGTATCGTTTTGGCCTTCATTCTGATGAAGCTCACCGATATGAACTTGAATTTGATTTCTTTGGGTGGTTTGGCTCTGTCTGCCGGGATGAACGTCGATGGCTCGGTCGTTGTGATGGAGAACATCTTCCGTCACTTCGAAAAAGCTAAGGCGAATATCAGCTATAAAGAGAAACTCGATATCTTACTTGAAGCCGTGAATGAAGTGAAGCTTCCGATCATTGCTTCAACGATTGCTTCCATCGTGGTGTTTGCGCCGCTCATTTTCACCCGCGGCCTCAGTTCTGCGATCTTGGGCGACTTGGCTAAAGCCGTTGTGTTCTCGCACGGACTTTCGGCGATTGTGGCGTTGATTTTAGTTCCGACAGTGCGCCTACAGATGATGAAGAGCGAAAGTCATTTTCATGTGACTTCGCCAATTGAAAAGTACTTCGTGAAGCTTGAAAACTTCTACGCCAGCACTTTGGATTTATTTTTGAAAAAATCCAACTGGCGAAAAGGCGTTTATGCCGGCCTCGTTGTTTTGTTACTTGTTTTGATCCAGTTCGTATTGCCGCGCCTGCCGAAGGAAATCATCGGCACGCCGGACACTGACTGGGTGATCGTGGGCATGAACGTTCAGGGGAATACTCTCGTCCGTCAGATGGAAACACAGAGTGAAGAGACTGAAGCGAAACTCCTCAAATATCTAGAGGGCCAGGTGCTTTATACTTTCACGCAAGTCAATAGCCCGAATAATTGCAGCATCATGCTTCGCCTGAAAGACAAAAAAGATGTCGCGACGATCGTTAAAAACATCGAGAACGAGTTCCCGAACTCGCCGACTGTGAACTATTGGGTGAATCAATGGAATCCGTCCGAGCTTCCGCTCCCGGATCCTGAGAATCTGTTAATTTCTGTTCGTGGTGAAGACGCCGATAAAGTGGTGCTCGCAACGAAGGAAATCAACGACACTCTTCAAGAAAAGCAATACTACCGCAGTCTCTGGGCGAAGCCTGAAACCAATAATCCTGAAGGGATTTCCGTTCAGCCGCGCCTCGAACTCTGGCCTGAAATTGCCAAGGCCGGCTCACGCGTAAGCCCTTCGGACTTAGCGGACTACACCCGTGTCGCAACCGATGGCAGAACGATTGCTTACTTGACGATGGACAACCGCCTGACGGGGATCGTTTTAAAATACCCGACGGGTTATGTGAAAAGTGTTGAGGATCTGAGTGCGCTGCCACTCAGTGTTGCCGGCAAATTAATTCCACTCAAAGCGCTGGCGAATATCAGCATTGAAAAAACACGCCCGTCTATTTTGCGGATCGATCAAGAAGAACAATACTTGATCCGTGGCCGTTTGAAAAAAGAAGAGAAATCAAAATCGAAAGACATCCTTAAAAAAGCTCAAGCCGACGTGGAAGAATGGCAAAAGAAGAGCGCTGTCGCGAAAGCGGTCTCTGTGAACTTTGAAAATCCAGAGAAAGAAGTCGACGATGCGATTCACCAGCTGACTTGGGCGCTGGCGATCAGTACTGGATTGATTTTGTTGACGATGATCCTTCAGTTGGGTCACGTGGCGAACTCTGTTCTGGTATTTATGTCGGTGCCACTCGGTCTGATCGGCGTGCTTTTGTCGCTCTTTATCTTTAGAAGTACGTTGTCACTGAACTCTTTACTGGGTGTGATCCTTCTCAACGGGATCGCGGTGGCAAATAGTATTATCCTTGTCGATTTCCTGACCCGCCTTGTGGAAAAAGGCATGAAGCCTCATGAGGCCGCTCTTGAAGCGGCCCGCACTCGTTTACGCCCGATTCTGATGACGTCTCTGACGACAACTCTGGGGATGTTGCCGATTGCTTTGGGATTTGGTGAAGGTGGCCGTATTCTTCAACCCCTCGGCATCGCGGTCAGCGGTGGCTTGGGTGTTTCGATGTTGTTAACCCTCTACGTAGTCCCTGCCCTGCAAGTGAGTTACTTGAATTGGACGGCGAAAAGGAATCAGAAATAATGAAACTTATCGCAGCTATCGGAATTTTGACACTGTCCACGCAAGCTTCAGCCCAAGTAAAGCTTGGCTTTGAAGAGGCCGTGAACAGTGCCGTCAAAAAAATCGAAGAAGTTCAAGCCAAGGAATCCGAGCTCCGCTCCGCGGAAAGTGCCCGCCTGCAATCGCAAATGCGTTTCTTACCGGATTTGAGTCTTTCGGGAACTTATTCGGAGATCGGCCCTGATCTCGACAATCATTATGTTTCACGCAGCTATGGGCTTCGCTCGAACTGGAATCTCTTCCGTTTTGGCGGCGATTATTTTTACTACCGCGCAGCCGATTCGGCGACCACAAGTCTTCGCTGGGATTTGCAGGCTACAAAGATCCGCATGGAAGAGACCATTGCCGGTAAAGCGTTGGATTATATCTCGGCTCACTTAGAAACCGAGATCCGCAAAAAGATCACCGAAGCTCAGAGAGTTTACTTTAACGTCGCTGAAAAACGTTACAGCAAAGGGATCCTTTCCCGCCAGGAATTGGATCAGGTCACCATCGACTTGAAGAATGCCGAAGCCCGCGTAACGGATGCGGAACTTGCTGAAGTTCAAGCTAAAGAATCTCTTCAAGTATATATCCCAGGTGTCGAGATTGAAACAGCTTGGCCCTGGACCACCCAACTGAGGAAGCTGAAGAAGAAGACTTTAAGCTTCTCTGTGCAAAACCATCCAGAATGGCAGACTTTCCAGAATAAAACCGAGGCGGCCGACTATGCACGCAAGAGCAAATTTGCCGAGATCTTTCCTTCTTTGGATTTCACCCTGACTTACGGGAACGAGCGCAGTGCCGCGACCAATGATCTTTGGACACCTCAATGGGTGGGTGGCGTGACTTTAACAATTCCACTGTTCAGCCGTTTAGAAAACTACACTGCGTACCGCCAGTCGGCCGAGATCAAACTCCGCAGCGACCTGGACCTCGCGCGTTCACAAAGAGACCTCGAAGCGCAGTGGAAGGTGTCTGAAAACGATTTCCGCGTTCAGCTCGATTCGGCCTTGATTCGTGAACAGACCCTGAAGATTTCAAGCAACCTGTATCAGGACAACTTGAAGCGCTTCCAAGCCGGCCGCAGTACTGCCAATGACCTCTTGAACGACCAAGAACGTTATTACCAGTCGCAGCTGTTATCGATTCAAGGCTGGAAGGCGGCACACTCTTCGTACATCCGCCTTTGCCATGCTCTCGGCAAACTTGCCAGCGAGTGCAGTTTATAGATTAGCAAAAGTTTTCACAGCCCTTCGCGCGTTGTGCGCCCGACATAGTAGCCGTAAATTCTGCAATTCATCGGTGCCACCAAGAGCCAGCGGCTTAATATGATCGATCTCTAAAGCATGTTTTGACCCGCAACGCTGGCCATTTTCCCGGTCGCGATACTCGCAACTCGCTTGTGCCCGCTGCCAAATTTGTTTTTTAACCCGAGCACCGATATATTTCCTGTACGGAGTCCGATTCACCTTCGGCGCCGATGGTAGTGGTGCAGCATGAGAAGGTGGGTCATTTAAAACTTTCGATGATCCTTTTTCAACTCCGGTGGCAATGTCAGCTTTAGAGTTTATTCTTGGTACAGCATTGGTGTTTTTAAGTTCTTTTGCATTCACTGTTTTTACAAGACCAAGCTTTTTCTTTTTAAACTGAACTGCTTTTTCAAGTAAGAAAACAAGGACCGAACCATTGCCAGAGTCTTTAAGCTCATGGGCATAGAGATTTCTAAACTCGGCTAAAAGTTTCTGATGCTCTTTAGATAATGTAGCTTCAAATTTTTGAAACTCTTCTCCCAATAAGCTAGACGCCTTAGCACCTTGAAACTTCTCAGCCAAAAGGGCTGGCTGATGGGACCTCCCCACGAGTTTTTTCTCAACATCTCGCGTGGATTTATCCGTAAGCTCTAAAATCATCTCAAGCTTCTGCTCTTTTGTGAGCGGATGCGAAGCCGCTTTTTCCGTGCGCAAAAAGCTCTGGATCTTAGATAGATTTGTCACATTCAACGCGCCAGTTTCAATTTTGCCTTCGATCTCGGGAAGCTCCGTTAGAAGTCTCGCAGAAGTAAGGCGGCGCTGGGTTTCGCCTTCAGAAAATTTGAGCTTATGGATGCAATACTTATGCATGGAGGCAAACCCCAAATCCACAAAGAGCCTACGAACCTCAACCTCACGAAGATGCCGAAGAAGCAAGACCGAATTTTTACGATGCTCACAAGCTAAGAGATCCGTCTGCTCTAGTAAGTTTTTATCAGAAAGCTTTTTGATGTTCTCATCAATTTGGTAACTAACATGTTTCATTCGCGAACTCCTTTGATCGAAAAGGAATGTATCATGAGTTTTTAAAAATGAATTCTTCGTTCTAAAATCCCATCTCAGAGGCGATTTGAAGCCGCACGAAACCCGTGATCTCTTGGAAAAATTCAACGCTCAAAATGGCGTTAATATGCTTATAGGCCCCACAGAGAACACGCCCTACGAGATGAAAAACTCACGCAAAAAATTATTAAAACTACCGTCAAATGAAAAATCGGTAACGATGAAATTAACGCAGCACTACCTTCGGCGACGAAGGTGAAGTCATTTGATCACTCCAATGTTTAACAGGCTCAGTCCAAATCATTTTCTTTGTTGAACACTTACTGTTGAGTGTTACTATTTTTTTATGAAATTGTTTTTTGGAATTATAGTTTTTTATATAGGCACTGTTTCAGTTGCGAGCACAAAATATCAATGTGTCGGCAGTGCCAAGTTGAAATCTAATCCTCAAGCGGTCAATGCAAAAGATTTACCTAAAAACCTTGAAGTTTCTTCAACGACAACTAAGTTGAACTTATCCATAGAGAAAATTTATTGTCCTCAATCAAAGAATGACACCGTGAAAAAAATTGGTCAGAGATTTCAGAAGATGAATTTTCTAAAGAGTACTCTGAACAATAACCCTGCTTAAAAATGCAGAGTATGTATTGGGGAAGCACTGGGTTCTAAGCCAGTGCTTTTTATTTCAAACACTTTAGGGCTTAACAAATATACCTAAACCAGATCGCGGCCATTGAACTTAATGATTTCGAAGCTGTCGACATCGACGTTGTCGAGGCAGCGGGCATTGATGGCGTAGGAAATTTCGCCACCTGGTTTTTTGCCCATGCCGAAAGGACCGATTCCGCAGTTGGTGCAGAAATAGTGGTGAATGACTTTTTTATTGAACAAGTATTCTTTGATAGAATCTTTGCCTTTTAAGAGTTTGAAATTATCTGGCCCAGCAAAAGCCAGCAGGTGGCCCTTCTTTTGACAGATGGAACAGTTGCATGAAATCAACTTATCAATTGTCATTTCTACTTCGAAGCTAACGTTGCCGCAGTGGCAGCCACCGGTGTATTTCATAAATTCTCCTTCATGAATTTGATGCTATTATCTGGGATCATCGAGAGCAATAAATAAGAAGATTTGATTTCTGGATAATCTGTTTTCACAAAACCTAAAGAACACTTTATCGCACAAATGTAGTGTCTCAATTTGAGACCGCTAGGGACAACAGTGTGTCAACGGTAATATACTATTTGCGGGGGAAAGTTTTATGGCTCATCATTCCGCAAAAATTCTCAGTATAATTGGTTTTTTATCTTTAGCTCTTGCTTATCAAGCTTGCGGAAGATTCAGCTCAGGTTTTGATGCCTCGTACTCAGGAACGGACCTCGGTTCGACGGCAGGCCTCGCGGATGCCGATTTAAAATCTCAAACATTGAGTATTTTGGA
This sequence comes from Bdellovibrionales bacterium, assembly GCA_018266295.1. Lineage (NCBI taxonomy): Bacteria > Pseudomonadati > Bdellovibrionota > Bdellovibrionia > Bdellovibrionales > Bdellovibrionales bacterium. The sequence goes on from JAFEAQ010000011.1 coordinate 350,084, forward strand.
GAAAAACTGCGCTTCTTGCCATGACAGTCGCAATGCTAGTGGCACAGCCCTCACCTATGTCAATGACTTGAATCTGTTGGCGGCTTCTTCCTATATTGTGAAAGGCAATCCCTCTGCTTCGACTTTGTATTTAGAAATCATTAATGGTCAGATGCCCCCAGGAAATCCGATGAGCTCAGCAAATGCTGCGATCATTCAAGAGTGGATCCTATCTTTGGCAACGACGCCGACACCAACTCCGGCCGTGTCACCGACACCTACGCCAGTCGCTTCTGCGACACCGATGGTTTCACCGACTCCAAAACCAACGACAACTCCGACTCCCACTCCTACTCCTACTGCAACAGCGACTCCGTCGATGGCAACTTTTACCTATATCTATAATAATATTCTGAAGCCGAAATGCGTGAACTGCCATGGCAGTGCCGGTGGTTACTCTTTTGCGAATTATACTTCTACGTTAAAAGCCGTGGTCGCGAAAAATCCTGCCGCAAGCCCGCTATATACTGCTACAAATAGTGGTAAAATGCCCACTAGTGGAAAGCTCAGTGCCCAAGAAATCAAAGCTATTTCTGATTGGATCACGGCGGGTGCATTGAATAACTAGTTCAATAAAAATACTGCGTGGGCTCTAGCGGCAACGGCGTACTGTCTAAGTGCGCCGTATTCCACACAGGTTTTACCATATCCACAAGCAAGCTCGTGGTATTTCCGTCCTTCTGCACCACTCCTCCCACCGTAATGAAGCAATGATTCAAAAATACTTCGCGATACTTTTCAAAATTCTTGCGCCACAGAATAATATCAATAAATCCAAACTCATCTTCCATTGTACAGAAGCAAACGCCCTTAGCTGTGGGTGGCTTTTGCCGGACAAGAACCAAGCCTGTGACCGTGATCCTTCGGCCGTTCACGGAATCACGCAATGTTTGAGAAGTGCCTTTAGCAATCCCCGGCATGTTCTTGCGGATTTCTGCCATCGGATGCCCATGCGTAGAAATCGAAAAGGCCTCGTAATCGGTTTGAATTTTTTCAAAGCCGTCAAGTTTTTGAAACTCGATCTGCGTTGATGACATCGGAATGATCTCTAAATCATTAAAGAAGCTCAGCTGATTTTCTACTGGCTTTTGAAACATATTTTGATATTCAAGCACCGCCCACAGAGCTTCGCGCGTGTCCCACTGAAACTCTTCAAAGCGGCCGGCCATGGCCATTCTGTGCAGAACATCCTTTTTCAGTTTTGAACGACGGACAAAGTCGCCGAGACTGCGGAAGCGTTCCTGCTTGCGCTCTTGTATCAAAAACTCGACATCTTTCTTGGCAATACCGTTCGTCACTCGGAAGCCAAGCCGAATCGTATTGGGGCCCGCAATCACGCAGTCCCACTCCGAGTGCAACACCGACACCGGCAAAACTCTGACACCATGCCTGAGAGCATCATATATAATAGTATCGTTGCGATAAAAGCCCATCGGTTGGCTATTCACAAGCGAGCACGCAAACTCCGCCGGGTGATGGCATTTCAAATAGCAACTAGCATACGCCAGCAGCGCAAACGAGGCCGAATGACTCTCAGGAAAACCGTAATGACTGAAGCCCTGAATCTGATCAAAGATCTGATTGGCGAAGGCTTCGGTCATTCCGTTATCGAGGAGTCCTCGCTTAAGTCGGTCGGCCATAACACCAATAGGAGCACTACTACGCCAAGCATTGATAGATTTACGAAGGACATCGGCTTCTCCTGGGGTAAAGTTCGCGAGATCAATCGCGAGTTTCATAATCTGTTCTTGGAACAGAGGGACTCCCAATGTCTTACCAAGAACACGTTTCACCACTTCATTTGGGTATTCAATTTTTTCAAGTCCCCGACGGCGCTTGAGATAGGGATGAATCATATTGCCGACAATGGGACCAGGGCGAACAATGGCCACTTCCACAACGAGATCATAAAAATTCCGTGGTTTTAATCGTCCCAGCATCTGCATCTGCGCGCGCGACTCGATCTGGAAAGTTCCGACAGTATCGCGCTCACAAATCATGTCGTAGGTCGGCTTGTCATCCTGGGGAATTTCATAGAGCTTCTTCCCCGTCAGCTTCAAAGCTTTTTGAAGGCAGCTCAACATCCCTAGCGACAACACATCGACTTTAATCAAACCGAGGGTGTCTAAGTCATATTTATCCCATTGAATAATAGTGCGCCCATCCATACGAGCAGGTTCAACAGGCACAATATCCACAATTGGGTCTGCACTGAGTGTGAACCCTCCGCTATGAATGGAAATATGGCGTGGGAAATTAATAATCGCATCGGCAATTGTGTCGATTTTTTGACGTAACTTCTCGGGCTCTGGTATATCCTTAACGATTTCATCGAAGTCCCTTTCTACTTTCTTTGCTGAAAGCGTGCCTACAGGCAGTCCAAAAGCTTTACAAACCTCACGGAAAGCACTGCGATTCTGATAAGTAATCACAGCACTGACCATGGCCGCGCGATGACGGCCATATTTTTCGTAAATATACTGAATCACTTCTTCACGGCGTTCGTGTTCAAAATCGATATCAATATCTGGCGGCTCTCCGCGCTCGACACTGATAAAGCGTTCAAACAAAAGGTCCATTTGTATGGGATCGATCGCCGTAATCCCTAGCACGTAGCACACCACCGAGTTCGCTGCCGAGCCCCGGCCCTGGCAGAGAATATCTTTTTTCTTTGCAAACTCGACGATGTCATAAATCGTTAAAAAATAATCTGCGAACTTCAGCTCCTGAATGAGATTAAGCTCATGCAGGAGCTGACGCTTTACCCGGTCGGACATTCCTTGCGGGTAGCGCTCGGGAGCATTTTTCCAGATCAGGTGTTCCAAGTAGGACTGCGCCTCAAACCCCACTGGAATCCATTCCGAAGGGTAGCGGTAACGCAACTCCGACGGAGAAAAAGTACAGGCGTGTGCGATTTCCAGGGTCCTTAAGAGCGACCCCGGGAAATCCTTATAGAGCAATTCCATTTGCGCAGGCGTTTTGATGTATCTCTCAGCGTTCGGCTGAAGCTTAAAGCCGATCTCTTGCAACGTCTTTCCTTCGCGGATCGAAATCAAAACATCCTGAACCATCTTTCGCTTACTCTCGTGATACTCCACATCGTTTGAAGCCACGAGCGGCAGATCAAAATACCGTGAGTACTCCGTCAGTTCGGCGACACGCTTTTTATCATTGCCGTCCAAGTAAATGGTCAAAGGCAAAGACACTTGCGTGACACCGAAGACTTCTTTCAGATCGCCGATACGAGTCTCTTTAGAAACTCTTGGCAAGACAAAAACCTCTGGCGACTTTTGCATTCCCAAAAATTCTAAAAAGGTCGCGAACTCCAAATGAGTCTTCCCTTTCTCACTGCCGCGCTTTGCTTTTGTGAGCAGTTGGCAGATTCTCCCGTAGGCCGCGCGGGTCTGAGCGAGCACCGTGATATTCGGGTGATCTACAAACACGCATTCAGTACCGACAAGATACTTAAAATCAGGATGACTTTTAGCAATCTGGTAACCTCTTGGCATTCCATACACACCATCCATGTCTGTGATCGCGATTCCGCTTAATCCCTGCGAAATGGCGGTTTCAACGAGCTCCGCCGGGTGAGAAGCACCCGTTAAAAAACTAAAATTCGATTTTGCGCGTAACTCGACGTAACTCATGATGAACCTATGCTGATAAAACTTCGTTAATTCTTGTTGCTGAATAAAAAACTCTTGCTGTCTTCGAACTATCCTGAGCGTCCTGTCAATCGAGGCTCCCGCCTCGAGCTCCGCTTCCTGCCGGCCGTCCAGGCCGTCAGGTTCCTGTACCTCAATACAAGTACAAACGCCGTAATTTACTTCCCCATTTACGTCGGAAGGTCGGCCACGATGGCCGAGCTTGAGCTTCGCTGCCCTTCGGGTCAGGGGTTCGGGGACAGAGTCCCTGATTGCAGGATGCAGGAAGAAGTGCGAAGCCACCTCCAATCCACACAATCATTGCAGGCTCAATCAAACTCCCCCTGCAGAAAATCCCCCTGCGCCGTCCGGTATAACCAGAGCTGACGTCCCTTACTAGTCGTCAGCCGGTAGTACACGCGTTCAAGCGAATTCTCCCACCATTCTGAGAAAACAATCTCGCGGTTATCGAGGCTTTCAACCTCATCGACATTGTCATCCCAGCAGATGTGCTTCCCCCAAAAGTGCACCTGGCTTGGCGTCGGAAGCAGACGCAAGGGCCGTTCAGCCAGGCGGTCCACGGGAGGAGGGATCTTCGGCGGCTCGGCCTCCCTCTCCCATGTCTTCTCGGGTATATAACTCTCCCGCATCCGCGCAAAGAAAACTGCTTTCTCTCCAATTCGCGTTGCAACCCGGGAAACAAATTGGAAGAAAGACTCTTCGTTCTCTTCTCGTCGCTGGTTGAAGAGATCCTTTTGGTTCATCGCGTACGGGATCTCTTCGGTGACCACCAACGAGAACTCCGTGATTCGATGCTTGATCGGTTTCGCCGCCACTTGAGCATCGACCATTTCCTTTGCCACTTGCAGAATCACCTTCTGCGAAACATACGGCAATTGCAGGCAGATCGAGATTTTATAATCTTGCTCTGCAGGAGTCAGCGCGTGTTCTTGGCGAAGAATAATATCAAACTGCCGTGCCCGTTTGCCTTTACCTCGCAATCGCAACTGCATACGATCGAGCATCGTCTTCATCTTGAAATAGATCGGCTCGAGATTGTCGACCGGACTTTCCAAGTCAAATTCATGACGCTCCGTAATCACTTCGCTCGGCTTAAACGCTTTCCATGGCACCGGGCTTTCACCCATCACTCGGTAATAAGCCATCAGGCCGACAGTACTGAATCTTGTACTGATCTCACGCACAGAGAACTTTAAGAAATCCTTCAGTGTGCGAACGCCGAGGCTTTTTAAAAGCTCCGTCATTTTTACGACTTTCTGAGTGAGTTCCATTTGTTCTCCGAGAGGATCGAAATAATATTTCAATGTATCAATCGGTAACGCGAGCTTATCCCGTTGATCCAACACCGCAAACGACAAGGCCGTGGGCACGTCCTCGCCGACTCCGATCTTGGCCCGTATTCCCGCTTTCCGCAGAGTGACCAGGGTCCGTTTAATAAAAGTATTCACCGAGTAAAGCCCCAAGCATTTCGATATATCCATGAAGAGGAAGCGATCCCCTCGGGTCATCACCTGAGGAGTTGCGCGGTAAAAAATTTCTGCAAGGGCTTGCAGGTTTTGCGGCTGTTCGAATTCTAAGCATACGACTGTCATCCCATCCTCCTTTTTGTGGTTTCGATATTGAAACCAAGTTTTTTCTTCGAAACCTTTAATTGTAAATTCGGCACCCAGCTTTGATGGAGATCCTCAGACAAAAGAAAAAAGTGGGCCCCGTATCTCTCAGAGAGAAGCTGATAGCGTCTTAAATCTTTTTCGTCAGTGGAACGGTCTACATCGAGATTAGTTACTAAGGCTTGAAAGCATCCTGATTGGAGAGCTTGATTGATACACCAAGCAAGTTGCTTTCCAGCTTCAATAAATAATACATTTTCTGTCTTCACCCCTTTTTGAAAAAGCGCATAGGGGTTGATCGTTAACTCCTTTTCGATCCAGGCCACTTTCATGTCTGGATGTTCTTTCAAAAACAAACTTACTAATTCTGTTTTGCCAAAACCGCTGATTTCAATAATCGAGCCCTTTGGGAAGCCCTCGCGAAACAGAGTAAAATCGCTTTTTTCTCTCTCAAGATGCTGGGCGGAGCCAATAAGCTGCCTTAGCTCCTCGAGAGAGGGCTTCACTAGAACTAAGCTCATATGAGGGTTTACCTATTTGTTATTGAAAGCGCAGCAGTCCGCAGTAAATTCCTGCAATCTTCAGTTGCCGATCCTCTTCCACGATAATGGGCTTGTATTGAGGATTGGCGGAATGTAATTCGACATGATCCCGCTTCTTATAGAAACGCTTGATCGTCGCTTCATCATCAACTTCAGCAACGACGATCTCGCCGTTGGTGGCAGATTCTTGACTGCGAATCACAACGTAATCGCCGTCAAGAATGCCCTCACCGATCATCGAATCCCCAGAAACCTGCAGAGCAAAATACTCGCCAGCTCCTTTTAGCATGCTGAGAGGAACTTCGATGCGTTCGTTAAATTTACGGTTCTCGATAGGGCGGCCAGCGGCCACCTTACCGAGCAGAGGAACCAGGTTCCCCTCTTTGTGAACGGTCAGACTCTGAGAAAGATGACGCTCTTTGGTCAGGTAACCTTTCTTTGTCAAAGCTTCGACGTAGTGCTGTACCGAAGACTTTGTCGCATAGCCAAAATGCTTCGCGATGGTTTCGTAGGTCGGAGGGAAGCCGTTTTTTTCTTGATACTTCTCGATGTACTCGAGAACTTTCTTTTGATTCGCAGTTAAGTTTTGCATCGCACTCTCCTTACTACTTTCTTCATCACACTTTGCATCTCTGACTCGCTCTTGCGGGCGTCTGCCTTTTAGGAGGCTCTTTCACACTCGTACTTTTAACGCACTTTCGTGCCCGTACATTTCCCGTACTTTGAATATAACCGTACATTTCCCGTACCCGCAAGAGGGGTCTCGTGTTTTTTTTAACTTTTTTCGTAAACCTTTGAAATCACGTGATAGATGCACTACGGTAGGACCTTATGTGTGCACAATACATTGTGAAACTCCAGGCCCTAGATCTAGAAACCCTCTTCGGAATTTCCATTTCGAACGACATTCCCCCCTGGCTTGAGCGGATCACCCCGTACACCAGCGCCCCGGTTTTGACCCACGATGGATTGCACATGATGAACTTCTCTCTGATCCCCTCCTGGGCGACGGAGAAGAAGCAGAAATTCGCCACTTATAATGCACGGATTGAAACAGTGATTGAAAAACCGACGTGGCGAAAACCTTTTGAAGCCAACCGCTGCCTCGTTCCTATCAGCAAATTCGTCGAGCCGATCTATGAGCATGAATACGCCGGCAATATGGTGGCGTTTGAACGCAAAGATCACGAACCCCTTTTTGCTGCAGGAATTTATGATCACTGGATCGACAAAAAAACCGGCGAAGAGATCGCAAGCTTCGCCATTCTGACCTCACCGGCTCTCGAATTCGTTCATCGTATCGGTCATGACCGCAGCCCCATTTTTCTGCCGAAAGAATCTTTCACCGAGTGGACAAAGCCGGAGAAACAAAATCCGCAAAAACTTGTCCAGTACTTACGTGAGCATCGCCTGAACCCGCCGCTCATCGTGGAGAAAGATCGCCCGATGAAAGCCGGCTGGGAAAAACGCAAGCCTCAAGAAAGCAATGCATGAGCCAAGAAATCAAAACTCTTTGGACGGAAAACTACAAAATCAACAGCCTTCTTGTAAATGCCATGGGACGCCTTGGCCTCTATGGAGTTTTGAACCTCATGCAAGAAACCGCGTGGATGCACGCGGAGACTCTCGGTTTCGGCATGAAAGCGATGGAAGAGAAAAATCTTTTCTGGGTTGTGACTCGGCAGACACTCAAAATGACGGAATGGCCTGCATTTGGAAAAACCGTGCAAGTACAAACTTGGTTGAGACCGCCAGAAGGCGCGTTCGTTGCACGTGAATTCCGCATTCTCGATGACAGCGGCAAAGAGATCGGCGCGTGCGTGACATCTTGGCTAGCACTGGATCGCCAAACGAAACGCATCCTCCCCGCTCAAGATCTTTACCCATGGGCTCAGATCGCCCGTCAAGAAGCCACCGGGCTCGTCGCCGATAAAATCCCGGTGGAGGGAACTTACGAAACGCTTGCGAAATTTGGAGTGCGTAACTCCGATCTCGACACCAATCAACATGTCAACAATACGAAGTATGCGCAGTGGATTCTGGATTCCATCCCCTATGATCTCCACCGTTCACTCCGACTGAACTCGTATTCAGTGAATTTCCTAGCAGAGACTCATTTAGGGGACGAAGTCCAAGTCGATCGCAACTGTGAGCATGCGAACGGCTTCACCGCAAATAAAGGAGAATCCTGGTATCGCGGCTTACGAGCAGCCGATGAGAGAGTTCTCTTCACCGCCAAACTCACTTGGGAAAAACGTTAACTAGTTGCGGTTGATGGCCTTGTTTAAGCGAGCCGCAAAGCCGCTGGTAAATTTCGTGATATTTTGTGTGGCTTGCTGAACACAATCAGCGCCTGGGTATGCCGCCTTCACGGTCGAGCTTTGTGTTGCTCCGTCACCTGAGCTGACATTGATAGATGTCGATGAAGATTGAACGCTCTGTTGCTGAAGATCTTCTTTTACAGCCTGCTCAACTGTGTCTTCTTGGGCGGGACTCATAGGCTGAGAGCTTTGGCAAAGACTAGAAACTTCCGGCAATGATTTACAACGGCGCTCAATGAGTTTTTTTGCGAGTTCCGTGCCTTTATATTTCTCTATAAGTTGAAGATCGAGCTTGGCTTTTGATGAATCACTCTGAGCCAAAGCCTGCGAAGCTCCCACAAAAATGAAGGTAAAACTGATTGCAGACATGATGATATTTTTCATTGAATCCCCCCGCATGATAAGCGAACCTGACTAAGGTTGTTGCAAACACGAGACCAACTAAAAAGCGATCTCCACAGACTTTGTTGTTAATTAACTGAACGCGTGTCGAGGATTTTCTAGTCGTGCTAAAACCGAAGCTTGAAAAAATCTTGCTGATTATTATAGTGCTCACTTCAAGCTTCTTCATCTATCGGTACGTTAATAAGCCGCTCCCGAGAAAAATAAAAAAAGCAAATGGACCGTCTCAAGTTGTTGCTCCTCGCAAAGCTATCGTCAATGATGACTCAGAGACAAAAACACCTTCGCCACCTGGTCCCAAAATCACGAACACGCCAATGGTTTCGCCTCAAACTGAGCAGAGCGCTGAATTTAAAAAATACCGAGAGCTTTTAAATAACCCTGCGGCGGGGATGGAGCGCTTGCATTTGATTGAGCTTCTCAAAAAGCAAGAGACACCTGAAAACATCGCGCTCTTTGCGATGAATGAAGTCCTAAACAGTGGACCTGACATCAAATTCTCTGCGCTTGAAAATCACGAACGCCGAAACATCGTCGCTATTGCCTATTCTATGTATCTTGATCAGTGCACGGATTTTAAAATATGTTACCAATACGGGGTCGTTGCAATGGCCCGACACCGGGATCCCGAAACTCGCAATGATCTCTATCAGCAGACGATCGAAAGATACCCCGAGCCCTGGCAGCAGGAGCTACTCGAGAAAGAATTGCGAAATTACGGCCTCAAAGTCACTCAGGGCGCTCCCAAGTAAGCTTGCGTCTCAGTGGAAAATCCCTTACGATGAATTTTCCAGGAAGGACGTACAGCCATGATGAACGGACGCATTCTTATCTACCGCGTATTTGATATCGGCCGCGATGTAAATCTCGAGGCTGCTCAAAAGATTTTTGAGACCACGACAATGGCTCAAAGATTCCGTCTGAATCGTTCTTCCAAAGCCATGATCATCAATAACGCTCCGTTGTCTCTGAATGTCGAGGTCTCGAAGTACGATGCTTTGGGACACCCCCTCGATCTTGAGATCTCGGCAAAGATTTGGCACTTCGGCGCACTTTCGATCACGATGTCTTTTGGAATACCCGAAAGCATGTCATGGAATCGACTGATCGAGCTCGGCAATTTCCTCGAAAATGATAACAACCTCGATTTGCTCGCCAGACAAAAAGTGGAACAGATTCTTCTGACGATGAACCCCGAGCGCGTGCAAACCACAAACTGGGAAACTTACGAAGACTACATCTGTTACTTCTTCCGCAAATTGGATGGCTGCGAAAAAAATGCGATGGAAATCTTTAACCGCTATGACATCTTCCGCTTAATCCTGTCGGAGAATAACGAGAATCTGTCGGAGCAAACAAAGAAGACCATCTTAGACAGCACCTTCCAGTACAGCAACGATGACCTTGCGGTGATTGATTGGAACTCGGCTTTGATTATCGAACCCTCAGGCTCGCTGGATATTGTGGATGTGATTGAGTTCTCACTCTGCCAGCTGCTTGAGATGCGCCACTACGACGATTTGCTCGATGAAAAGCTGACCTACTTGTACAACGCCCTTGAAAAACAAAAATTCAACATCTTCCAAAGTTATTACAACAAGCTTTCGAAAGAAGCCGCAAAGTTTTACCTGGATATCGCGGACACCGTCGAGAGTGTTGAGAACAGCATGAAAGTCGTGGGGGATTTTTATCTTGCCAAGATCTTCCGTGCGGCTTCTCAGCGCTTCCGCTTTAAAGACTGGCAGGACAGTGTCAATCAGAAGCTCGAGAACTTAGCGCAGATTTCAAAGATCTTCGTCTCGGAAGGCAATGAAAAGAAGAACCAGCTTCTCGAGATCATCATTATCGTGCTGATCGCGATCGAAGTGGTTCCTCTGTTCTTTAAGTAAGTCTAACGAATCACTTCAAACTCAAGACCGGCGCTGACTTTGATGCCAGCGTCGTCGATCTGATCGCCGCTGATTGGAACGGACAAAGTCAGTGTTTGAGTATCAAACATGATTGTGCCAGTCATCGCAAAGCCCTTAAAAGCCGCGTGAGCATCTTTATTGCCGTCAGAGTCCCAAAGTTCTAATTCTTTACCACGGAAAGCATTTTTGCTCTTTGCGCCCGCGGTATTGATAAGTTTGACGTCACCAATTTGCGTTCCCCAACCTGCCGGAACTTTGGCATAGAAACGTGCAATCGCCAGAATATCGTTGTCATGAAAATAAGCGATGCTGCCAATATAGTCTTTGCCGTTACGAGTTTTTGGCGCTGTCGGATCGTCGATCTGAGCCATGTAACGATTTCCATTCTGAGTATTCGGAACAGAGATCGTATAAAAATCTTCATCGAGGTAGGTCGCAGGGTTTTTGCCGTTGGCGACGTTGTACAAAGCCGACCGCGTGAAATCGCCACAGCAACCGTATTTGACGGCCTTAATGAGATAATCATTTTCGTAAGCCACTTCTTGAGCATCATTTGTTACGGTCCAAATCGGTGCTGCAAAAAAATCATTCTGCGAACGCGCTTCGATCACGCTTTGCCCCTGAACGCCGTCCATCCCCGTATTGTTTTTCAAATCCGTCGTCACTTTGATAAGAACTTTCTGCAAATATTCCGGCAAATAACCCGTCAGGTATTTCACTTCTTTTTTGTGCACCTCGAGGCCGCCGTTGCCATCTTCCTGAATTTGAATGCTGGATTCAGCTTTATCGCTAAACGCCCTCCCGGCCGCCCAAGCCGTAGCTGCAATCAAAAGTGCGCCACAAATAAGCCCCCATTTGCTCTTTCTCATAGTCCTCCCTTGTTTTTAAGATAGAAGGCGTATAACAAAGACCGTCCACAGACTCAACATCAGTCGAGGCCGGCGCAAAATCCTCTGGCAAAAAGCAGAGCTTAGTACCTGTCCCGTTCCGTTCATGCTAGGATGAAACTTCTTATGATGGATTCCTTTACAAATACAAAGCCACTCAAAGCCCTCTTGGTCGGCGTCCAATTGCCACGAGTCTCCGATGAAGAGATTCAAGGCTCTCTTGCGGAACTGTCCCGTCTTGTTACGACACTGGGTTACAATGTTATCGGACAAACCTCCCAGCGCCGAAGCTCCGAGCGTGGTGCCACCGTTCTCGGCGATGGCAAACTTAAAGAACTCGCGACGTGGACTGGCGGTACCGGCGTTGTCGGCCCGATGGTGGTAAAGAAGAAACATAAAGCCGCCTTGAAATTTGAAAAGAATCAAGAGGACGATGACGACGACGAATCTTCCGAAGATTCTACAGCTGAAGAAGAAGATCTCGATAATAGTTTGGACGAAGCTCCGAAAGAACGTGCCGAAGTCGTGATCTTTGACTGCGATCTTTCGCCGTCTCAGTTGCGCAATTTAGAAAGTGCCACGGGCGTGCAGGTTTTAGACCGCACCGGTGTGATCATTGAAATCTTCAGCCGTCATGCGCGCACTCGCGCGGCCCGCTTGCAAGTTGAAATCGCACGACTCACCTACGTGGCTCCTCGCCTGCGCGAAACCGGCGGTGGCGAAGACCGCGGCGGTGGTGGTGTCGGCGGCAAAGGCGCCGGCGAGTCCACGGTGGAACTGGATCGCCGCAAAATCCGCGATCGCATTAAGGAGCTTAAACAGGAACTTTCGTCGATCTCACAAGAGCACGACACTCGCCGGGCCCGCCGCGGTCAGGAAATTTCTGTGGCGCTTGTCGGCTACACCAACGCCGGCAAGTCTTCATTGATGCGGGCCCTGACCGGCAGCGAAGTGCTTGTCGCCGATAAACTTTTTGCAACACTTGATACAACGGTGCGTGTTCTTTATCCTGAATCCGTGCCGCGTATTTTAATCTCAGACACCGTCGGATTTATCAAAAAACTGCCGCATGATCTCGTAGCTTCATTCAAATCCACACTTGATGAAGCTCTGAACGCCTCTTTGCTGCTTTACACAGTGGATTCCTCGGACCCGACCTTTCGCTCGCAGTTAGAAGTTACGAAAAACGTTCTTGGCGAGGTCGGTGCAAGCGAAATTCAAAGTTTACTCATTCTTAACAAAGTCGACCGTCTGTCAAAAGATGAACGAACAAAACTTGAACAAGAATTTCCCGACGCCCACTTCATGTCGGCAACAAATCCGAAAGATGTGGCCGAATTGCGCCTAAAGCTCATCAGCTATTTCGAAACTGACATGGTCGATGAAGATCTGCTGGTTCCCTATAATGTTCAGGGCGCCATCGGCGAAATCCGTGCAAAAATGCGCGTCCTTGGTGAGTCTTATGACGGTCAAGGCGTGACTCTTAAAGTTCGCAGCCATCCTGAGATGCTTGCCAAGATCAAAACACGTTTCGGTCTGTAAGAAACGTGTTTCTGAAAGTTTACAAAAAGTAAAACACGACCTCGAAATGTTTGCCCGCGGAACGGTTTCCGTCTCTGCTAAGTAGATTAGGCCTGATGTGGAAACGACTCGTCCGCTTATGATAAAAGCATGGGAAACATTCGCACACAGCTCACACTCACCGTTTTTTTTTCGACATCTCTTTGGCTCACGGGCGCCCATGCACATCTCATTCCATTTTCATTTTGGAAAAAAACTGGCAACCCGGTCTATGTCGTCCTCACTTCGGGGACAAGTTGGACCGTGCCCGCCGACTGGAATAGCAGCAACAACACGATTCACTGTATCGGTGGCGGCGGCGGTGGCGCCAATCGCAGCAGCGGCCGTGCCGCCGGTGGTGGTGGCGGAGCTTATGCAAAAATCTCTAACGTCACACTGACTCCGGGAGCCAGCATTCCTTACTCCATCGGCGCCGGCGGGACCGGCGGCGTGTTTAGCGGCACCACAGCTGGTGGCGCTGGTGGTGATACTTCCTTCAACAGCGGCGCTTGTCTTGCCAAAGGTGGCAGCGGCGGCAACGGCACCACCGGTGGAGCCGGCGGCCTGAGTGCATCCTCCGTCGGCGATCAAACAAATGCCGGAGGAACTGGCAATAATGGCACGAGCGGGGATGGCGGCGGCGGCGGATCTGGCGGGCCTAACGGTGTTGGCAGCACCGGAGGTTCCGGCGGAAGCCAAACAGGTGGTGGCGGCGGAGGAGGAGGCGGTGGCCAAGTCGGCGGAAACGGCGATAGCGGCACCTACCCGAATGAACACGGCGGCACAGGTGGAACCAATTACGCGGGCGCTGGTGGCGGTAACGGCGGCAGCAGCGGCGGCAACGGAACTGCAGGAACTGTCGGCGGCGGCGGTGGTGGCGGCGGCTACATCGGCACCGGCGGTAAAGGCGGTGCTGGAAATGACTTAACGACTTCTCCTTCAGTTGCTGGGAGTGGCGGCGGCGGAGGAGGCGGGGCCGGTGGTGGTGGCGGCGGAGCCGGTGGAAATTATGGTGGCGGAGGCGGCGGCGGAGATAGCGGCTCTAACGGCGGCGCCGGTGCTAAAGGCGTCATCGTCATTGTTTATACTCCTTGAGAAACACTCTCTTAGAGAAATTTGTTCACTTGCGGAACGAAGAGACCATGACTGTCCACTCGAAAATTGACAAGGGTTTGTCCGCGAGGCAGATCAACATTCATGGCGCAAAAATCAGATGGATATCGTAAATTTCTCCTCGACGAACTTCGTCGTCGTGAACGCAATAACCCCGCTTACTCACTCAGAGCTTTTGCTCGCGACTTGAATGTTTCAGCTTCGCGTCTCAGCGAAGTTTTCAGCGGCAAGTGCGGCATTTCCCGCAAACGTGCTTTGGATTTTTCGAAAAAGCTGCGTTTAACTTCCGAGGACGAAGCGATCTTCATCGACATGGTCGACCTTGAACACACTCGCAGCCAGTTGTCGCGCAAATGGGCTGAGGAACGCCTGCGAGCAAAACTTCTCGATGCGAAAGCTCTTCGCGAAGAAGAGCTCTCGGCACTTTCTGAATGGTACTACCTCCCCCTGATTGAGTTGCTACAAACTAGCAATGTCGCCTCAACGCCTGAGTTTATTGCTACCCGCCTCGGCATCACCCCAGAGCAAGCGACAAAAGCGATTGAAACTCTGTTGGAAATGAATTTGGTTGCTTGGCGTGAAGGACGCCTCGTTCCGGCTCAACCGGATCGCTCGATCACTCCGACGATCCCAACACCGGCATTGCGAGAGCACAACAAACGCTATTTGCAAATGGCAGGAAACGCGATCGAAAGCAAACCTCTGCCAGAGCGCGATTTCTCAACGATGATCATGGCGATTGATAAATCCAAAATGGAATTGGCAAAAGAACGTATTCGTACTTTCCGCCGTGAACTCATGAAAGAGCTAGAAGCTCTGCCAAACAAAGACGCTGTTTACTGCCTGTCGATGGGGTTCTTTGAAGTTACGGAGACCGCGAAATGAAATTCCTAGCCACACTCCTCGTTCTGCTCCTCGCAACCCACTCTTTTGCCGGCACCGAGCTTGGTGATGGTGGTGGCGGTGTTTTCAAAGATGGCCGCTACATGACTTATCACTCGGCCCGCATTCCGATTAAGACGGCACCTTCGACGATCGCGCAAATCCCCGGTATGAGCCTGCTTTTGCAGCGCATGACTTCAGCTCCAATTCTCGATGCGGCAAAGACTCAAATTCTTTCTGCGATCATTCCTTCTGGAAACCGTGAGTATCACGCCGTGCCTGCCGAGTCGCTCAACCCCGAGCTTCGTCAGAGCATCACCGAGCAGTACGCGCAGATCTTTCACTGCGACCCGAGCGAAGTTGTCCTGTTCGCTGTAACAGACCCGGTCAGCAAAACCACAGCTTTGTTTCCGGAATTTTTTAAGCTCACTGATACCGAGCAAGCGGCGATCCTATTCCACGAAACGATGTGGGTCCTCGGCAAAAGCTTTACCTATCAGGATGTTCTGGGTTTAGAGGGAGCTGCTCAGGCTTACTTTGAAAATCCTCAGAACGGTGATGCATTCTATAATTTCTTTTATAAGTTTTCGACGACGATTGATTCAGGTTTCAAAAACTTTTTGATTGCGACACTTCAATTCGACCGTCAAAATCCTGCCACATCCCTTGCAAAGGGCGATGGCAAAATCTCTTTGCAGGAACTCTTCGGCGAAAAATGGCTGAACTGCATTTTGTTCGGCGACACGAAATGCAAAGACATCTTGCTGCCGGATCTTTTGCAGAAATCACAGCAAGATCCAGCCTCGCTTTTCCGCCGCGCCCTGGTTGAGTTTGCAATCCGCTCAAAGAGTCAAATCATGGCCACTCGCCTGATTGGCTACGTCGGAAGCGACTCCTCTGCGCCCACAGTGAAGCTGATTTTGCAAAAAGGTTTCTATATTGACACCAATGACCTTGGGTTATCAATCCCCGGCGGACTCTTAGAATTCCCAATTCTTGTGGGAAAAGACGGCCCGAAAATCGCCGCGGTTGAGTTTTTCTACTAAGGCAGATACACGGCGATTTGTTTTAGCACGCGTTCAATGAAATCCTCTTGGGTGGCTTCAATTTTCTCTTTGGAGCTATCCGATGGAATGTCGATCGAAATCAGCTCTTTGATTCTTGCGACTTTCCCATAGCCATTTTCCAAAAAACCTAAATCCAAAAGCGCGCATTTCATGCGAATGCGTTTTGCATCCGTGTATTGAGCAATATCGACTTGCTGGCGCTTCCCGATACGGAAAGACAGCAAAGCCCAGTGGTCGGTGTTCATAAAGCGCTGATAAGGGGAATCTGAGCCTACACGCGCGGCCACCGTAATCTCAGGCACTCCTTTTGACACGATCAATTTTAGGACCTCTGAAGACAGCGCATAAAAACTGAGTTTCGGCACAAGCTCCATCTGTTCCCAAAACGGCGGATTACGAGGATCGCTGTTCGCAATCGAGACGACAATTTCTTTCTTGAAAAGATTTGTCAGATCCGAAGTCAGAATTCCCAAATGCACAGCCAGAGAATTTTTCCAGCTGTCTGTGATACGGAAGCGAGCCTCCGGATAAAAAACCGCACATAGTTCGTTGAAAGAAAATTTATAACGACATTGATTGCCGGGATCTTGAATCGTGATTTGCGCGGAATCTTCATGCCCGTCGCCGCTCACGATTTTTGCGAATGAAACTTTTTGAGGCGCAAAAATATCAATCGTGCGGGTCACTGCTGCCGGAGCCACATCTAGATTGTATTCGTGGCTGGTTCTTAGAAAATGAATCGGTGACTGCACTTTTGAACAAAATTCTTCTAAAATGACGGCGTCAAACTCATTTGAAAGCACCTGATCGATAGATTTGCCAAGTTCTTGCATTTGCATGTTAAGACTTTTACATTGAATGACTCCGTTGTCTACCTAACCTCGGCACGCGGCAGTAGGACTTTAGCCTCCCATGAAGATACTTTTTCAAGACGAACATTTTTTTGCTATCGATAAACCCGCGGGCCATTTTGTTCATCCACCCGAGCGTTCACGCTACCCTGTTCCCAGAGAGAAAATCAGCCTCTACACACTTCGCGAAATGATGAAAAAAGAAGTGTTTCCTGCTCATCGCCTCGATGCTCCTACCAGTGGAGTCGTGTTATTTGCTATGTCGCGGGAGGCCGCAAGCGAACTAGGCCGACTTTTCATGGAACGCCGGATTCAAAAAACTTATCACGCGGTGGCTCGTGGACACGTGGCTGAGGAGGGAGTTATCGAGATCCCACTGGAAATCGCGGGATTCGATCATTTGATGGAGTCTAAGACTGTCTTTAAGCGACTTAGGACCATTGAGCTCCCATTCCCGGTCGGGAAAAAATATCCGACCGCACGTTACTCCCTCGTTGAGGTGAACCCGGTCACAGGCCGCTGGCATCAGATTCGCCGTCATTTTGATCGCGTTGCCCATCCCCTCTTGGGTGATATTGAACATGGTGACTCTCATCACAATCGCTTTTTTAGGGATGAGTTGAAAATCCAAGGTCTTTGCCTCAGAGCATCCTGCCTGCAATTCACACACCCATGGACCGGTAAAGAAATGAAAATTGAAGCTGAAGCTTGTGAAAAGTGGAATAAAATTTATTCCCTCTTTGAGCATTCCTAGACATACTGGATCCATGCGATCAGTAAGACTTGTTCCCATCATCATTGTTCTAAATATTTTGGTCTTTCTCATGTGGTCTACCGGAGGCGATGAACGTCTGTGGTTCATGCACAATAACTTCGCGGTCAGCTGGGAAGCTCTTCAACAAGGGCGATGGTGGGTGCTGGTCACCTCTGTTTTTTCTCATGAAATGTTTTTTCACTTGTTACTGAACATGTATGTGCTGAATGGCTTTGGCGATGCGATCGAATCTATCTTAGGAGCCAAAAGATTTTTCGTGTTCTACATGGCGGCGGGCATCTTTAGTTCTTTTGCCCACGCCGCGGTTTCGGCATTTCTTCTTGGCAAACCGGAACTTCCTGCGGTCGGTGCTTCCGGCGCCATTGCCGCCGTCTTGATTTTATTTTGCCTGCTTTACCCTAAAGAAAAGTTATTGCTATTTGGTATCATTCCACTGCCGGCAATGTGGGGCGCACTGGCTTTTGTCGGTTTAGATGTGTGGGGACTTATCAGCCAGGCTGAGGGCGGAGGCTTACCTATCGGTCACGGAGCGCATTTAGGTGGCGCTCTATTCGGACTGATTGCTTATTTCATTTTGCGTCCCCGCCTTGTTCGTGTTCAAAGATAAACACACTTATCAAGCCGCACAAAATAAATGAGGGAAGAACTTTTGTCTTCCCTCATCCGCTACCGAACTATTAAGCGTTTTGGTTATCAAAGAAACCGTTCGTGTTTTAAACTAGGGCTTTAAGTTATCCATTTTACGCTTTCACAGTAGCTTTCTTTCAAGAATGAGTATGCCCGTTTTGCGCAGCTCACTTCAAGCCTAAAAAGCATAAACAACGATCCTCTTTTCGCGATTTCTTAAGCCGCTTTATCACGTAGCAAACTCTCACACCGCTCGATGATCGTGGCCCGGATATTTTCTCTGTGCTTCACCAAATCCGGGTGCTGTGCGGTTTGTACGATCCGATACAGATTAATCGCCCGCTGTAATTCAATCAGGCGTTGCTTCTGCGGACCGCGTGAGAGTGGAAATTTCGGAATCGAAGCCGATGCGAACGCTGCCTTATGAACAGCGATCGTCCAATCGATCTCGGTTTGAGTTAAATAGATGGTCGGATAAAAACCTTTTTCCTGAGCTTCATGATCCGCTTCACGAATTTGCGCATTCAACCAACGCAGCTCGCGCAAAATAGCGTTCAATTCAGAATCGTATTTTTTGCCGAAGACTTTGTAGACGATTTTTTTCCAGGCATCACAGAAATCTTCGAATTCGATATTCTGATCTTTTTCAAAGTGCGGAGGATTCGTGATGTAGTTCAATGTTTTTGTGAACACATCTTCAGAAATAATCACACTGTTCGTTTTGTAGCCAACGCGCACGAGGTGATGAGCCCAACTTGCAATATCAATCAATGATTTATTACTCACAAGCGCCGTTCTGAAAGTTAAATGAAAATCAGCGTAGACTTCGCTACCCATAGGCCGTTCAAGACAAGCATCAAAAAAGCTCTTCTTTCGCTCTGCTTTCGGCATTGCGAAAAAGTCGCGTAAGTGATTGGAAAATTTCTCGAAAGTGCCCGTCCAGAGCCTCTCGGTCTGACAGGTTTTATAGAGGTGAAAGGCCTTCATGGCGCTCGGCTCCGCCTCATCAAGAAGACCGTTGATCCGTTCAACCAGCATACGTGGGAAAGCATTCCATAGCTCTGTGATCATGCTTCCATTTTACCTCGACCCGCGACAAAACTCGAACTTTGGTATTTTGTCGAAGGAGTGGACGCTTTTCTCAGAGTGAGAAACG
Source organism: Bdellovibrionales bacterium (assembly GCA_018266295.1). NCBI lineage: Bacteria > Pseudomonadati > Bdellovibrionota > Bdellovibrionia > Bdellovibrionales > Bdellovibrionales bacterium. The sequence continues at coordinate 369,491 of JAFEAQ010000011.1, forward strand.
AGGCGCTCCCATTGAAATTTCAAAAGAAAAATCGATACAAAATCTGCCAATTGACCGGAGTGTTTCGCTGGGTAATTATTCTGCAAAACACTGAACTGGGAGGATTTAATATGAAAACATTGATCGCTATGATCGCTGTTCTTTTCGCTGCTGGCACTGCTAGCGCTTTGGAATCACACTACGGTACAATTTCTTACCAAGGTGGCAAATACAACTGTTCTTACACTAACAACGGTGGCGCTAAGAACTTCAAATGGGTTTACTTCGCTGTTGAAAGACGCGCTGGTAAAGACCGTGATGTGTCTGCTCAATACAAAGTAGACCAAGTTGTACAACCAGGTGAGACAATCACTGTTGCTTCTGACTTCGGCGGCAACTACGCTGGTTGGTACTGCAAGTTCCTCGCTCGCTAGTTTTTAACTCGCGCAGACGAAAACTATAAAGCCGGAGCAGGTCTCCGGCTTTTTTATTTCTGAGAGCTATTACGGAAAGCGTCCCATATCGAATTCTTTGCGGGCCTGAATCGAGCCAATAAATTCATCGCTAAAGCGAGCGACGTCATTCCATTTCGTGAACTCATAGTCTCTATGCGTGTCGGGTATGTCACCCGATCTCATCGCAAACCACTTCATCACGGACTTTAAGAGCCAATTGTAGCGCGTAAATCGAACCGCTCCAGCAAAGACCTTACGGCGTTTCGGATACCACCCTGTCTTCTTAAAGAAGTTCTCTGAAATCATCAAAAGATCACGTTGTGACCTTTCGTCTTTTCTTAGGACCTCCATACAGACCGAGAAAAAGGCCGAGGGTTTGCGGTTTAAGTTTTCTGAGTGATCGATCACCCACTGGCGCAGTTTGCGCGGATAGCTGCGCATATAGATCGGAGCACCGACAATCACGCCATCATAGTTAGAAAACGCCACCGCCCGCAGATGACGAGCATTCATCATCTCGACCGTATGACCTTGGGAGTTCATACGATCACAGAGGTACTTGGCAATTTTGTGGGTTTGACCGTACTTGGATTCGTAGACGATGAGAATTCGGACCGCCATAAAGCCTCCTCACGGATCTTCGAGGACCTCTTGATTATAATCCAAGAGGCCCCGCAGAAAACCGGTGTTTTAGCAAAGACGGCCGACAAATTAGTGTTTAACCGGAGCTTCAGAAACCTGACGATGGATAAAGTACATCATGATCAGTGCAACAATCGCGATCACCACCATCACATAGCCAAGTGTATCGAAATGCTCAAGCACACCGTCTTTTCCTTCAACGACGATAAGGCCCGCAACCACCGACGCAAGGCCGCCGGCGATCTGTTGCAACGAAGAACTCACGGACATGAAGGCCCCGCGATTTGCCGGATCGGGAATCGCCGACATCAGCGCTTGTGAAGGAATCATGCGCGAGAAGATTGACACAAACATGATCACGTTCACAATGATCACCGTCATGATCGGCGTGATGCCAAGATTTGTGTAGATCACCACCATGATCATGCTGAGAACGCTGCCAAAGACAAACGTATTAAACTTGCCAAAGGAATCACTCGCGCGTCCCACCAACGGACCGATAAAGATCGTCAAAATACCTGTCACGAGATAGATCATCGGCAGCTGATCCATATGGATGCCAAGATTTTTCACCGTAAAAGTACTACCGAAGGGCATCAGCATGTAGCCACCAATGGAAAGCATCGCCGTCACCATAAACGCAAAAAGATACTTCGGATAAGTCACCGTCGACACCAAGTGCTTCACGGCACTGCGATCTGATTGCAGCTTTAAATGCTCATCAATCGGTTTCATGTACATCACGATGGCGACACCGACAATTGCACTCACTGCCACGATCATTAAGAACGGTGCGTGCCAGCCCCACAGGTTTGAAAAATACAAACCCGCCGGAATTCCCAGAATCTGACTAGCGGCGAAGGCTGTTTGCATCAAGCCCATCACCCGACCACGCATCTCGAGCGGAAATAAATCCGTGACGATTGCAAAAGAGACCGAGCCAATCACCCCGCCAAAAAGCCCCGTGATCAATCGAGCCGCCACCAGGAACTCAAACGTCGGCGCAAGACCGCAGAAAAGAGTGCCTAAGATAAAGCCACCATAGAAAAATAACAGCAGCTTTTTTCTGTCATAGCGATCGGCGAAGCCCGCCGCCAGCAATCCTGAAATCCCCGCACTGAAGGCATAGACCGACACCACCACGCCGAATTGTGACGGCGTGATCTTCAGCGCAGGCATCAGCATCGCCCCAAGCGGAGAGATGATCATGAAGTCCAGAATAATAGTAAATTGAAGGAAGGCCAGAAGTGCGACAACGAACTTCTGGTATCCCGTAAACTTATTTGTCATTTGAGATCCCCTGCTATTTCATTTTCTTGAGAAGACGGTCCCAGGCGGCGGCATCCTTGGGCTCGACCCAATTATTGCCGACCAGTTTAAGATCCGCATCATCCACATCAATATTAAGACGGTTTACGTAGTGAATGTCACAGATAAAAAACTGTTTTTGATAGGGAAGCAGAAATCGTCCTTCGCGTTGATTGAGATCGCGAACGGCGTCTTCATACGACGAATACCAAACATTCCAGACCGAAGACCCGAGATGCCGCACGAGGATCGCATTGGCATCAAGATTTTCTTTGAGCTCGCGCCACGAAGCAAAGTTCGCGTGTTTGGCGATGATCTCAAGAGCGTCTTTGAGTGCAATCGGCTTCCCGGCTTTAGCCTTGGCCTTTTGGAGTAGTTTCGCTTTGTTTTTTAAATGCTGGATTTGTGAAATGGCCACAAAATCTCCTTTGTCTTGTTACCTATAACCGCGTTGGTAACCAAAAGAGTTTATTTGTGTTGGCGTGTGAACGCCTGTCTTCGCGAGGTGAGCTTCTCTTTGGCGGTAGAGGCGTCCTCGTCAGCCTCATAATAGAATATAACCGCAAACTTTCAAAAAGTCAAAGTGGGCAGTAAGTAATGACAATCACTCCGTTTGCTCCGGCTCCGCCCGCTGGCGGACTCTTCGCGCAGAATCCATTTCCACCGCCGCCTCCACCGTAGTTTCCGGCGGCACCACCGGCGCCTGAGTTACCAACACCGGTTCCACCACCACCGCCACCACTTCCTGCCACTGAAGGGGAGGTTGCTAAGTCATTGCCCGCACTGCCCGCTTGAGGATTCGGAGTTCCAGCATTGTCAGCACCGCCGGCACCACCGCCGCCGTTTGCGGGACTCGCCCCTCCACGCACGCCGGCTCCGGCGCCGAGATAGTTTTTGCCGCCTGTGGATCCGCTTCCGACAGCACCGCCGCCATTCCCACCGCCACCGCCTCCGCCCGCACCTGAACCAGGAGTGACACCGTTCGCGCCTGGACCGTTGGGCCCTCCGGCTCCGCCACCACCTCCTCCACCGGAAGTCGAAGATTTCGATCCGCCATTTCCGCCGGAATAAGTGACATCGCCGATGGAAGTCGCTGCACTGCCACCAGCACCACCGCCGCTCGTTGAACCTTTAAGTCCTGCCTTTGCGAGAAGTGTCGATGTGTCTACGAACCATGTGTCTGTTCCATCGGTGCTGGAGTTTCCTTTCGCGCCAATTTGATAAGTGACGGTGCCCGGGTATGTGACCTGCAAGTTGTTCTTACGTGCGTAGGCGCCGCCGCCACCGCCACCATTTGCATCATTTGAACACCAACTGCCGGCACCACCACCACCGCCGCCACCGCCGATGGCTTCGATGGAGTTATCGTCTTTATTCCAGTCACTCGGGATCGCCCACGAGGTGCCTGAAGTTAATATGACTTTGGTGTAGGTGCATCCGGCTGTCTTTGATTTCCAAAAGGCGAACGGAATCAGACCTGCGAAGGATTTCCCTGAGAGAAAAACGACGGCCGCTGAAATAATGAGGTTTGTGATTTTCATGTGTCCATTTTCACCGTCCACACTTTTGCTTCCAGTGAATAACACAGATCAGGACGTGTTTCCGTTACGTTCCCTGTGCACTACTTAACCTAGGTAGGTACATAATCACCTTCGAAAAAGAGAGCAGCTCATTATACAATATATTGAATAATCTTTACAGATTATACTGGCTAGTCAGGGTTCACAAAAAACAGTATATTAGCTTTAACAGAAAGGACGGTTTTATGAAGAAACTATTATTCTCTCGAAAAAATGAACAACGCCACTGGGTTGGCGATGGGTTCCCCGTCCGCTCAATCTTTACTTATAATGATTTGGCCAAAGAGATTTCGCCATTTCTGTTAATGGATTACGCGGGCCCGGCAACCTTCCCGCCGACGAATGAACGTAAAGGCGTTGGTGAGCATCCTCACCGCGGCTTTGAAACCGTGACGATAGTCTATTCAGGCGAAGTGGAGCATCGCGATTCCGCTGGCGGTGGAGGTCTCATTGGTCCCGGTGACGTGCAATGGATGACGGCGGCTTCGGGCCTTGTACATGAAGAGTTCCATGGTCCCGAGTTCGCAAAACGCGGCGGCAACTTTGAGATGGTACAGCTTTGGGTGAACTTGCCAAGAAAAGATAAAATGTCAAAACCTCGCTATCAAGGTTTGAAAGATGCGAACATTCCGGCAGTAGCCCTGCCTGATGGCGCCGGAACTTTGCGCGTGATTGCTGGAAACTATCAAGACGCCAAAGGCCCCGGCATGACATTTACTCCGATCAATCTTTGGGACTTGAACTTGAAAGCTGGTCACAAAGTCACTTTGAAAGTTCCTGCCGGTCACACCGCAACGGCGTTTGTCTTAAGTGGCAAAATCGAAGTCGGTACTGAAGCGATTGGCGAAGCAGCCCTCGCGGTGTTTGAACGCGACGGCGACGAGCTCACGTTCAAAGTCCTTGAAGACACGAAGTTGCTCTTCATGGGAGGAGAGCCGATTGAAGAACCGATTGTCGGCTATGGCCCGTTTGTCATGAACTCCATCGGCGAAATCAAGCAAGCCTTCATCGATTTCGAAGAAGGACGCATGGGATCTTTTGGCTCGATCAGCGGATCTGAAAACTAAAAACACAAAGCCTTCACTGGAGCCCCAGGCAACGCCTGGGGCTTTCATTTCTTCATGGGTTGATTTAAAGATTTCAATATTCCGTAACAACGTTGTGAAGATCTCTTCTAAATTGCCCATTTACCAGGGCTTCCTCAAGATTGGTTTTACACTTTCTTCCTCCTCCGCTACAGAAAAGTTATATGAAAGCAACAATCGTATTTCTTTTTACGTCCTCTTTGATCCTCAATGCTGCCAATGCACAGCCTAAACCCACTACCAGCGAGCTTCGTGAGATCAGTCTCGTAACGATGGAGATCCCGCCTTTTATGAGCGAGCACATGCCTGATCAAGGAGCGGGTTCCTATGCACTCAAGATGCTGTTTAAAAAACGCGGCTATGATTTGAAAATGAGTTTTGCGCCCTTCTTGCGGTCAAAAAACCTCGCGACGCACGATCGGGACTTTGTCGGCTATGCTCCCAGCACAAAGTATAACCTCATCAAAGGCTTTGTCCTGTCGAAAATTTTCTATCAATCCCCTTGGATGATTATTCAAAACAAAGAAAATCCGATCCAGTGGAAGAAGATCGAAGACTTGACCAAATATCTTGGCGGCAACGTGAACGGCTATGACATGGTTCCAGAAGCCACACAGCTGTATGAAGCCGGAAAACTCAAAATTGAAATGGCTCCAGATGATGTCAAAAATATTCTGAAGCTTGCTCACAAGCGTGTCGATTACATCTTTATGGATGAGAACATGTACAAGTTCTTGATGGCGACGAATCCGACCCTAAAACCGTTTGCCGACAAATTAGAAATCCATCCACACCGAGTCGAAATGCTCAACTACGGGATTGCCTTCCGTAAAACCCCGCAAGGCATGGACCTGCTAGATGAGATCAATAAAGTTCTGAATGAAGAGGAATTTACGAATTACGTGAACGCCTACATGAAGAATCTCACGGCAGGCGCTCCGAAGTAATTATTTAAAACGCTTTTGCACACCCACGCGCATCATGTCGCGATCGTTATTGTCACTCGAAACGACGCGGCTGAAATCCACGAAGACTTTAACACCCTTCTTTGAATCACCTACGGTGCGCTCTGCACGAACACTGATCAAGGCGTTTGTCTGAAGGTTGTTGGAGCCACGCTTGTTGATTGCAAAGTAAGGACCGACACCGGCGCTCATACTCCATTTTTCGCTGATCGGTTGAACAAACCACACTTGGGTTGCAACACCGTTACGGTCTGTGCGAACGCCATCATCCCCTTCATGAATTCCTGAAACAGACAAGGCCATGCCGTTGCTATAGTATTTCTTAAGCTCAACGGCTGCGTTCTTCGCGGACTCCGTGCCACCGTGATTTGTGATCGTATTGCCACCCATCACATCGAGCCAAACAGATCCATCACCCGCGTAGTCTGCAGAATCGCGGAAGTGACTGGCTGAAAAGTCTTTACCAACACCCACAAGGACGGCATCTGAACTTGGCGCGCCCGGCATCTGTACACGGTTGTACTGGGCACGAACATGCCAGCCGTTATTGCCGAGGTAATACAACACCGCCGCTGTCGCCAAAGCGCCGAGTCTTTGATCGTCCAGCTCGACGCCATCAACAGTGGTTGTATTCATCGAGAAGTAAGGACCTACGCCGACTTCTGCTTTCATTCTGTCAGAAATGTCTTTTCTAAAGACGATTTGGCCGGCAAAACCATCGCGGTGATTGTTCTGAGGGTGACCTTCGTTATAGTGAACGAAGTCGATGCGAACGGAGCTATCACTTGGCAGCCCCGTCCCACGGAGCTCTTGACCGAAACGCACCTCCAGGGCACGATTCTGCATATCATCGCCATTGCTGTTACGGCCGTTGCCATAAGTGTTAGAGACATAAGCGCCACTGAGACGGAGGTTCCGCTCAGCAACGCTCTCTTCATATCCTGCACGTCCCGGGAGGGACACCGTTTGAATCGCGGCCAAAAGTGCCAACGTCCACGCCTTATTCATGTTTAGCTCCGATCATTTTTTTTATTTTTCGGGAGCCTAGAGAGCAAGACGTGTTCCACGCTAAAAATGGGATAGCTTAGAGCCTGTCAAACAACGGCCAAAGCTTCGACGTTTCGACGCTTAAAAACGTCACGCTTTTGCCCAACCTAAAGCAGTTGATATTGTTGGCAATTCACGGACGAAGATCCCACGGCACTGCTCGGCGATTTCACGATGTTCGAGCTGGGTGCCGGCTTCACTTCTCAATTGAATGTAGTGTATCCAACTGCGCACAGTTCCGTTCATATAAAGCCTTGTTGAAGTGTTTAACGGCAGCAGCATGCGGGCGCATTCTTTTGCAATGCCGCGCTCGAGGGCCTCTTGATATTTGCCGTGAGCGGCCTCCCAAACGTGCTTCTGAGCCTCTAAAAACCACTGCTTGGTCTCTGGGGAAAGATCATCGAGGGAGTTCTGGCGGTTTTTCTGATCCTGCCTGCGGGCTCCATACTCTATAAAGCCATCCACGGCCGCGTAGCGCTGCGAGAACTCTTGAAACGAAAAGGAGCGATGCCGCAGAATCTGGGCAGCCACCGCCCGCGAGGTGGTGACCTCGAGGACCAAGTTCGCCTGCTCGAAAATCGACCAGTGGCCGTGCTTAATGCAGTAATGAATCAAGCGAGCAAAGTCCGGGTTGTCTTGGTTCACGGGATTACTGACCCGGGCGCAATAGGCCATGGTTTCTTCGGCTTTTGGCGAGATCGAAATCAGTCGAACGGCGTTTTCAGTCATGGGGCCTCCTTAGATCAGTTATACAAAATAGTGCAGCCCGAAATAAGGAATATGATTTCATATTTAATATTCTTTAAGTTATATGACTTAAATGACGAATATTCCTCTTCAGCATCTTCAGGCGTTTGTGGTTTTCGGCGAGTCCGTCAATATCGTAACGGCGGCAAAAACTCTGGGTATCACTCAGCCGGCTCTGTCCAAACAACTCAAAGCACTGGACAAAAAAATGCCTCAACCTTTATTTACTTTCAGTGGCCGCAAGAAAGTGCTGACTCCATTTGCTCAGGATCTTCTGCGTGAGTTAAGCGCGCGACTCAATGGCATTCAAAGCCTGGTTCATCAAACAGAGCTATTACACGATGACGGCCAAACGGCTCGTGTGCGCTTTGCCGCCCGCCGCGGAGTTCTTGACCGCTGCAGTGATCAGATTCGCTTTCCTGGGCAGATTTATTTCTCTGAGATGACCAATGAGGCGATGATCGAGGCACTGTTGCAGCGAAAAATTGAAATCGCAGTCCTTCATGATCCTCCGAGTTCGCCAGAGATTATTGCAAAGAAATTATTTAACGAAAATTTTCAGCTGGTGATTCCGAAATCACTTCTGCGCGAAAAACGCGGGCTGGGAAAAAAGCTCTTTACGGAACTCGCAATTCTTCCAGGGATTGCTTATAAATCCCAAGACGAAGTCCTGGCAAAACTCTGCGGGGCCTATGAGATGGACTATCAGAAATTACGGATCCAAAGAGTCACAGAGAGCTACTCTAGCATTGCCTCGATGGTGGATGCCGGAATGGGCTGGGCAGCCTTACCCGCCTATCTTTCAGTTTCAAATACAAAAAACTGGATTCTACCGATCCCGGTGGAGCTTGTGACTCTGCGGGAGTTTTATCTGACCTACCGTAAAGAGTTCCACAAGACGAAATGGTTTCAAAATCTTTTAAATGAGATCAAGACCTGTTTTTAGCGACAACCTATTTCAGCGCACATCTCTTCAGGGGTGGAAGAGCGCTTTAACATGTCGGCAAGGTACTTGTCACTGTAGGTGGGCGAGTTCGCCGCCATCTTTTTCGGAATCTGGTTTAAATTTTCCAAGGACTGCAGGCGTGAGAAAATCATGCGATGGAATTTTTCTTTCGCGAGGCACTTTTCACCCATGCCGGCAGGCTGTTCTTTCGTTTCAAGGTTGCTCGACCAGAAACAGATCTTTGCGCCGTTCTCTTTTGTTCCGGTGAAAACCACCGAGTGGCCTCTTTCTTTCACACCGATCTCGTCGCTCCAAAAGGCTTTCATAAAATCCCCGGGCTGTGCCAGTGCGATGTCCGTGAAGTTGATCCCAAGACCGAGTTCATGAAACAGCCTTGCAGTCCCAGGGCCGTTTGCATTCCACCGCCCCCAAACGCCAGAGCCATCCGGCTGGCCCGTGATCATCAGCGTCTCTGGAATATCTTTTCCGAGAGAAAGTCTTTTCTCAGTTTGCATTTTTTCAATCAGTCGCAAAAACACCTGATAGGTCGAGGCGCTGCAGAAGCTCGGCGTTGTGTTCTCTCGAGCAAAAACTAGGTGGCCGTCATGAACAGTCATTGATGACTTCAATAATTTAAATGTTGAGTTTGAGGTGTCGTAACCTCCGCCCACGGGCATTTCTTTGATGATCGATAAAATCAAAGAATTGTAAGGAGATCGCATCTCTTGCGCAGACAAATTTTCAGCAACAAAAAGAAATGTAACGACGATAAAAAGCCGGCTAAACTTTGACATGCCGTCATCGCATCACAGGATCCGCAGACTGTCGAGTCCAATTCAGCAACGACAAACAAAGCCGTGTTTTTACTCGGCCCGGTCTTGAGTCACCACAGTTCTACGCACCGTTGGCTTTTTGACGGCATTGCCTTGCTGTGCAGCCCCTGGCTGTGGCTGAACTGCTCTTGCACGAGGAGCCGCGTAACGTTGCTGCTGTTGTTGCTGTCGCTGAACAGTTCGTGCAGGCGCGCGCCGTTCGGGGGCCACGGCTTGAACTTGCCCCGCCATCTTGCCTTGGGGAATTAAGAAATCAAAAAAGCCATAGGATTCATCTAATTTCAGCATGATCACTGACAGCAGATAAAATGCAAACAGCATGTAGTGACGAGTGGATGCTTTCTCCTTCATCATCTTCTCAATACCACGCAGACGTTGATCCACATCGACGTTGGGACTCACCGCTTTTTGCGAAGCCGGCGGCGGAGAAGCATGCGTCTGAATCAAAACAGTGGCAGCCTCGCCGTTTGCGGAAAGGGCCGCTGAATTGCTAAGGGAAAGTTGCACATTCATATTGAGAAGACGTACTTCGTTACGCTCTTGCTCAATTTCTGTCTCAAACATTTTTTGTAGCAACCGCGCATTCTCAGAGTAAGAATAATCCGGGTAGTGAGTCTGCATAATCTGACGAAGGGCCGCCTGAAATTCTGCGGCACTTGAGTATCGTTCATTGGGATCCTTGCGCAGAGCTTTCAGAATAACCTGGTCAAGCTCCGGCGGAATCGCGCCGTTATAGTAAGACGGCGCTTTGATGTTGTAATCGCAATTTGAAATCGTTGCGAGGATGGTCATCTCGGAATCGCCAGTGCGATAAAATGGGCGACGGCTTGTGAGGAGCTCCCACGCGACAATACCCAAAGCAAAAATATCCACACGCGCATCAAGATGCTCGCCGGCGATCTGTTCCGGCGACATGTAGGCGAATTTTCCCTTAATCGTGCCGGCGCGAGTGGCCTCAATCATCGTACTTGCAGCCTTTGCGATACCAAAATCGATGACTTTCAAATTGCCGTCATAGCTCACCAGCAAGTTGTGCGGAGAAATATCGCGATGAATCGCTTTGACTTCTTCACCAGTGACTTTGTTGACAAAAGTATGGGCGTAACTCAAGCCGGAAGCCGCTTGCGCGAGCAGGCTGAGCGCCATCGGTATCGGCATGAGTTCGCCCTTTTCAACAAATTTATAAAGAACATCCTTAAGATTCTTACCTTCGATATATTCCATGGAAATATAGGGCTGGCGGTTGCATTCTCCGAAATCGTGGATCTGCACCGTGTGGGGATGATTAAATCCCATACAAACCCTAATTTCACCCTGGAACATTTTAATAAACTCAATGTCGTTAGCGGCATGAGGTAAAATGCGTTTAATAACTACAACACGGCCATTGCCTTTATGGCTTGCAGGACGGGCCAAGAACACTTCAGCCATTCCTCCGGTAGCGATTTTCTTCAGTAATACATAATTGCCGAAGTTCTCAAAATTCGGGAAATCATTTGAGTTCATGTTCGGACCTCCGTGTGTACCCTGCTCTTTAATATCCATTGTAGACCATCTTTGAAAAAATATTTAAGTTTCTACGAACGTCATTTTTTTTGACAGCGAATCTTCTCAATCAGTCAAAGTTTCAGACAGTTCTTTTTTGATGTTTCTGACCAAATCTTTCCGAGAAATAAGCAGGTACGTTTGTAATCTCCTGAAACCTTTTTAAGTCAAAATACTCATACATGCGGCTTGCATAGAACACGAGGAAGTCATTTTTCTCGTGGCACCAAGCGGTTATAATCCAATCTTGGCCTTTCTTTTTTACGGACTCTATGGTGATTTGCCAGATGTATCTTTTCCCAGCCATATTCATATAGCAAATACGGGCGTCAGGGCCATGGATGCTGATTCTATTGATGCGTTCAGTGCGCTCCTGGATTTTCTTGCTGTTCGCTCTGTACCAGGTATAAAAAACCACCACACATGCGATGGCGATATATAACGGGTTCATGACTCACTCCTTGTGTCTTGCTTTTAGTATAAAAGCCCGAACCCAAGCTGTGAAACCCATCGCCTTATTTTTTTCAGAATAAAACACAGCGGTTTTGAAGTTTTACACTTCATAAAAAACTGCTGAAAAGTATTTTTACACATCTCCGGAAAGCCTTACGGGGCGTTAGTTTGCTGACTATGACTCTGACAGTATTTTGGAAAAATAAATCGCGGGCCCGTGAAAATCCGGGAGCTCTAGATGCGTGTAAATTCGCTTACAGCAAGTGAATGCCGCCGAAAGCCTCGGCTGCACGATAGATATATTCCTGAAGAAGCTGCTGATATTTGCCAACACTCGAATCACGGGCCTGCTTCCACTGCGGGCTGCCCCACTCATAAGACCTGGCAATGAGGTCCCTCGTGTAGCCTTGGAACTGCTCAACTGTTTGCGCACCATTCAACCACACGCCAACTTCTGTATTATGAATACGCGAGCGATGATCAAAGTTAGAAGTGCCAATCAGAACCTCTGCGCCGTCAATGATCGCGATTTTCGCATGCAAAAGATTTCCTTTAACCTCGGGCTTATTTGGATCCATGCCGTGATAGGCATAGACATGAACGCGATTCCCGATCGCCGGATTTTTTCGCAGCTCCAATAAGGCCGGCGCCACATACTGGTCAAATACTGCCAGCGTCACAACACCGTCACTGGTCAAAAATGAGTTACTGATAATTTCAAATTCAGCCTGAGGATTTTTCAAAAGCCAGCTCTTCAGCATACGAATGTCACGCTTACCTAAAATGAGATAGGGCGATACAAGTGTGACTTTTTTATTGGCCTTTAAAATACTTTCCTTGAGCGACCGCATCAGCGAATTTGGGTTCGCTTTCCTATTCCAGGTTTTCCAGCGTTGCAGGAAGTGCTCATGATTATGGGTCAGATTCTGCACTTCATGCACGAGGCTCGCGGTTGAGTCTTCAAAACCTTTTCTGAGGAAGTCTTCTTTCTCCATTTCCTCCATACGGTTTTTCACGACATCCCGTCCGGCGTACTCGTTATAGGTCTTTTCCATCTTGTCGAGCTCAAAACCATAATCCAACTTAAAAAAGCGATACAGTTTATCGGCGAGTTCCTTGTTGAGGTAATTAAAATAAATTTTGTCGTAATAGCTTTGCAAAAGATCACTGAGCGAGGCGCTGCCTTCTGACGAGTTGGGGCGGATCATCAGCTCTACGTCTTGGATGGATTCGCGACCATCACGGTTGAGGCCATAGTAACCGTCGCCAATATTACGTCCGCCCATAAACGCGAGTGCCTCCGAAGTTCCCGCGTCGATCAACAGAATCTTATCATGCGAACGATTGTTCAAAGTTAAGCGGCTATCTGATGCACTTGAGGACCAACGGCCCGTCAGGATATAAGCCATCCGCGACATCGCACGGCTGATGGTTGTAAATGGATTGATGGTCACGACTTCCATCTTACCCATTCCCGGCTGTTTGCTGAATTGGATCAACGCCAAAAGTTCGGTATGAGTAAAATGCATCGAACCGACGGAATCCACCATCAAGCGGACATTGACTCCGCGACGGAGGGCCTCTTTCAGCTCGTTCAAAATCAAATAGCCAGCCTGGTCACGTTTGAAAATATAGTAAGTAATATCGATGCTTTTTTTCGCACCACGGATCGCGAGGATCTTCGCCATCAGGGCCTCTTCACCCGATAAGAGCGACTTCACTTGAGATTTGTGCTGCTCAAGGGCCCCCCGGATGGACTTCTTCTCAAGAGCGACTTCAGGGCTGGCCTCTGGGCTAAACAGACCACCTTCGGTGAAGACCTTTGAGCACTGAGGAGCGTCCGCACGGCTTTCGGCAACCGGGGCAAGAGCCAGCGCCAGGGAGAAAATAAACAGCCCCAGGACGCGGGAACGCATCTGAGTATACAGCTGTCTAAGGTTTAGCCAGGAAAACCCGCGCACAATCTCTCCTATAGGGGTGAACTCACCCTACAGAATGACAATACAAAAGCTATGCTCAGAGGGGTTGCGCTAAACCTCTGTTTAGGCCATGCTAGCGCTATGGCAACACCGCAAGAGATTCTTCATTTTTGGTTTCAGGAGTTAGATGCGCAAAAGCGCTTTGCAAAAAGCGATGAATTAGACCAAACGATCCGCGATCGTTTTTTGCAAACTTATAAAGATGTCGTGAATGATAAAACGGCCTCTTGGCGAACAACACCAGAAGGACGGCTTGCCGAGATTATTGTTTTAGATCAATTTTCACGCAATATGTTCCGAGATACCGCGAAAGCTTTTTCTTCCGACGGCTTAGCTCTCGAGCTTGCTGAGGCCGCGGTGGCTGTTGGCGATGACCAAAAACTTCCGGCGGAGCAGAGGGCCTTTATCTATATGCCCTACATGCACAGTGAGAGCCGCGCTGTTCACGAAACCGCCGTGACTCTGTTTTCGCAAAAAGGCCTTGAGTACAATCTCAATTACGAAATGATGCATAAAAAGATTATCGATCGCTTTGGCCGATACCCGCATCGTAACGCGCTCCTTGGCCGCATTTCGACTCCTGAGGAAACCGCTTTCCTCAAAGAGCCGGGTTCTTCGTTTTAACCCCACCGGATGGCGACGAAATAACATCCCCAATTGACACACTTAGCTTTTCATTAGAATAATTTTGCATGATCCGAGTACTCACATTTTTGCTACTTCTTGCTTCGGCGGTGGTTCCTCAGGCGGCTCCTGCGGCCTATGATAAAGAAAACCCTCTGAAGCGCCGGGTGGCCAGCGTTTTCATTTCAAAGGCCTTTATTAACGAGCAGCTCAAAGCCCGCACTGTAAAAGCTCCGATGTTCAAGGGCCTGAAAATTGAACTCGATGACAAAAGCGACGAGATGTATTTACTGGGTAAAATTCAGGTGCCGCTCGAAGAAATGCGCACTATGAATGTCGAACCGGGCCTCGGCGAATTTAAATTCCGCCTCACGATGAAGCCTTCCGTCACCAAAGACGGTCACCTCGTTTTAGAATTTCCGCTGCAAGAAACTTATTTTTATCCAGCGAGCACAAACGGTAGTAAAAACGATCGCATCATCGTGCCGACAGAGCTCTTGTCTTTGGGACTGGCTTCAGCGCGCGGCTATCTATCGGCTCTTTCCGGCGATATGTCGACCTATGACCGCAAGACGGCCAAGCTGAAATCGGAATTGTCAGCCCTCCAGCGTGATATCAAAAACGAAAAAGATTCCGCGAAGATCGAAGACCTCAAACTGCAAAAAAAATTGCTCGACCTGCAAATCCAGGCCGTTCCCATTGAGCGGGCACGCATGGAGGCCACCGCAAAATCGGTAAATACGATCCTCGCGTTTAGCGGTGAAACAGATATCGACCTCAATGAAGAAATCAGTGCTCGCAAGAATGCCATCACGCTGAAACTAAAGCTCAGTAAGCTCCTGCCTTATCTCAAAGATATCGAACTCGGCGGTGTCCGCGTCAGTCATGACAAGGTCGATGGCGGTGGCGAAGATTATCTGGTCGTTGACGTCGACTCCCAGCTGGAAGAGGTTCCAGCTCCTTCTCAGCGCGGTCCTCGTCAACAGCGCACAGCCCTGAAAACGGCTCCATCACTTTTGATTCGCTTGAATCAGAATATCTTTAACAGCAAAGCGCTGGGAGATATTAAAAAAAGTAAAATGGCGGATATCCGCGATTTCGAAATGACATTGAAAGATGACGGCCTTCATGTCTCGGGAAAGTGGCACAAGTACTTCTTTAACATTCCCTTCGACACAACCGTCGATTTTGAAACGACCGCTCCCGACGTATTTGAGATTCGCCTCCGTGAACTCAATGTTGAAGGCATTGACCTGAAGTTCCTGACAAAATTTGCATTGGATGCCGTGAAGGATCGCTTAGATGCCGCCCTTGCCGGCATTTGTACGTTTGAGTACTTAGGTGAAGACAAAGATGCAAGCCACGTTTTAAAAGTGACTGTAGAACCTAAAAAGCTCGTCCCTGCTTATCCGAACCTTCACCTCGTCGCCGTAGATGTCGGCAACCGCCAATTCATGCTTAAGATCGGCCACACTGAAGAGGAAAAACCATGAAGAACGTATTCACAAAAAACCCTCAAGATCCTGATGAGCAAAGAGAGTATCGCTATGGCCTTCGCACTATCATGGAACTTTTCGACATCGGTCCGACTGTGGCGATTACGGTTCTGTCGATTGCCCTCCTCATCATCCTTGGCGGCGTGGTTGCGTTTATTCAAAGTGCGCCTCCGACAAAGATTAATTTCTCTGCCGGCCCCGAAGACAGTTATTTTCAAAAAACAGCGCTTCGCTACGCCAAAGCACTTGCGAAGAACGGCGTCACTGTCAACGTTTTGACTTCAAACGGCTCTTTGCAAAATCTTGAGCGTCTTGCCGACCCCAAAGCCAAAGTCGATATCGGCCTGGTCCAAGCCGGCATTCGCGATAAAGAAATTAAAACCGACAACCTCGTTTCTTTGGGCAGTATCACATATATGCCGCTCATGGTGTTTTACCGCGGTAAGAAGATCGAACTCCTTTCAGAACTTGCCGGTAAGTCGATCGCCATCGGCTCTGAAGGTTCTGGCACTCGCAAATTTGCTCTCAGACTTCTGAGCTCGAATGGCATTAAAGAAAAAGATCCTGGCACGACAAAGCTTCTGAATATGGATGCGGATGACGCGATTGCGGCTCTCGACAAGAAACAAATCGATGCGGCCTTCATTATGACCGAAAGTGCCTCAAACGATGACGTCCGTAAGTTGCTTAAGTCTGACGACGTGAAACTTTATAACTTTAAGCAAGCCGCAGCCATCAATCGCAAGATCGACTATCTCAATGTCTTGGAACTCCCTGAAGGCTCGATTGATCTTGGCCAGAATATTCCAGATCACGATATCCAACTCGTCGGCCCGATGGTGGAGCTTATTGCAACAGATGATCTGCATCCCGCTTTGTCGGATCTGATCCTTGATGCCGCGACTGAGATTCACACACGCCCGAATCTTTATCAAAAGCGCGGCGAATTCCCTGTGGCAGCTGAGCACGCGATCAGAATCAGCGAAGACGCACAGAGATTCTACAAATCGGGTAAGTCGCTCTTCTATAGAAGCCTGCCGTTTTGGCTTGCAAGCCTTGTGAGCCGATTTGTCGTGGTCTTCTTACCGATTGCTGTCTTGTTAATTCCCGCGATCCGGGCCGTGCCGGCGTTCTTCCGCTGGCGTACACAAATCAAGATCCGCCGCCGTTATCGCGAGCTTCTGATTTTAGAAGAAAAATTTAAAAACGAAACCAACCCAGAGCGCCTCAAAGCCCTTCGCCGAAGCTTCGAGCGCATCGACGCCGAGATTAGCAAGATGCGTGTCCGCGCTGCTTTCGCCAACGACTTCTATTCCCTGCGTGGGCATATTGATTACGTGAGAACTCTGATGATGAGTAAGTTCGCTTAGATTAGTTCGAAAGAGAAAAAGGGATTGAGGAAAAACCCCAATCCCGCCGTGCAATAAATAATTGTCAATTAAAGGCCGCTCACTCTACTTGGCTCTTTTAAAAATTTCTCAAGAGCTTCGATCGTTGCTTTTGGATTTTCTTCCATCAACCAGTGACCTGTATTTTTCAAAGTCACACCTTCAGCCTGAGGCGCTACGAGTTTCATCGTTGCAGCCAATGGACCCCCCATCGCTTTTTCACCACCGATCGAAAGAACCGGCATTGAGAGCTGATTTTTAGCGAACTCTTTATTGTCTTTCGCATCCTGAGGGAAGGCTTTGAACCATGCCATTGCGGCTCTCATGTGACCTGGAGCTGCGTATTGTTTGGCGAAGTAGTTTTTCTTAGAATCGGGGAATGTTTTAGGATCTGCTGAGAACGTCGTCCACAAGTGATCCAAGTACATTTTCTCGCGGCCTTTCACAAGTTTCTCGGCACTTGGGCCATAGAAACGGAAATGCCAGATATCAGGACTGTTGTAGATATCATCGCCAGGACCAACTCCGGGTAAGAAAGCATCCATCACCACAAGTTTTGAAGTCATCTGAGGATACTTAACTGCAAAAGCGTAAGCCACCATAAGCCCGATATCATGACCAACGATATCCGCCTGAGCGATGCCGTAGTGGTCAAGCAAGGCTTTCACATCGGCCGCCATTTCGGCTTTAGTGTAACCGCTCTCGGGCGCTTCACTCAATCCGCCGCCGCGAAGGTCAGGCACAATCAAAGTGAATTTTCCTGAAAGAGCTTTCATCACTGGCTCCCACATCAAGGCAGACTCGCCCATCCCGTGAAGTAAAACCACCGGGCTGCCGACACCGCCTTTGTACACATTCATTTTAAATCCATTGATTTGGACTTTCTCTTGTTTGAACCCTTTAGGGATGTCGATCGCACGCGCGGAAATCGTTGCTAGTAAGATCAAAGTTGTAAGCAATAGTTTTTTCATAATCTCGATCCTTTATAGTTTTGAAGCCTCTTTAAGAGCCTCAAAAGTTTGTTGCGTTTCTTGAATATGAGATTAACAGGATTTTATTGTTTGAGTATCCCCGAAGATTGGTACAGACTGTCCGTAATGGCGGACAATAAAGCACTGATTGACCTTAGCAGCGAAGGAATTGTTTTTTACCACGTAGCCCTTTTACACGGCTTCAGGGCGGCGGCCGCTCATTTGGGCCTGTCAAAATCTGTCGTAAGTAGTAAAGTTTCATCTCTAGAAACGCGTATAGGCCGTAAATTGCTTTATAGATCCACTCGCGACGTCAGCCTGACTCCCGAGGGGGAAGTATACTTTGAGTCCTGTCGTACACTCTTTGCCGCTACACAAAACCTGCAACTGAGTGAAAGCAAATTCAAATCCGAGCTTTCGGGAACCTTCACGATATCCGCTCCTCATGATTTTATGACGATCTGCCTGATTCCAGCGTTACAGAAGCTCCACTCTTTGCATCCGAAGCTGCGTTTAAATTTTGTCGCCGCAGATAATGTTCTAAACCTCGAAAAGAATAAAATAGACCTTGCCATTCGTGTGGGCGCTGAAGGTGCAGGTCACCTATATCGCACGAATTTCTTTAACGTCGACTTTGGTTTCTATTGTAAAGCCTCGCTGGCTCCGCCAAAGAAATCAGAAAAAGAGATTTTAGAGTGGATCCAAGAAGAAGGCATTTTTGCCTTCCGTCCGAGCCGGGAAAAGTCCTTCACCTTCAATGGCAAAAGCCAAGATGTGAAAGTTCAGTCCAAGATTCAAGTGCACGATGTGCTTTCGCTCAAAAGCCTCATCATGGCGGGTGCTGGTATTGGTATCTTGCCTCATTTCGCGATCGCGAGCGAAATGGCTACTGGCGAGTTAGTGCAACTCCTCCCCGGAGCAGAATTCAAACAAGTCAGTTATATTTTTCTCTCGGGAGTGCGGCGCCAAGAGGATTCTCGCCTCAATGCAATTATTGAGTTCTTGCAACAAGCAGTGCCGACGTTTCAGATATAAAAATTGAGAGGACTCAAACCAAAACCTGCCTCACCTGCCCAACGACAGTCTCCGCACCGATCGTCAGATCGCACTGCCCTTGCTGTACTAGCAAAGACCATCGGTTGTTCTTTTCGACGCTCTGACCGAGTTTATCCAAAAACTCGGATTCAAAAGCAAAGATTTGCAGATCCTGTGCACGATGAACATCGCCTTCGCGAATTTCACTTAAAAGAACTTCGGGATTTTTATATGTAAAGACCATCACGTCTTTGGCGGCCTTGCCTGCTTTGTGAAGTTTGCGCGGCGATGGATTGCCAATCTCGATCCACAGATCGACAGAGTTATGAAGCCCGAGCTTTCGCAAAGCCGGAGCTTCAGGATCTGCCAAACCACCCGGCGTAAACTCAAGTCCCTCTTGATAGGCTAAGCAATACGCAAGGACGCGGCTTAACATGTAAGGGTAAGTTTCAGATGGATGCTGAGCCACGCGGAAATCCAACGACTCATAAACGCCGCGATCAATATCTGATAGCTCAATTTGGAAACGGTATAGCATTGAAAGGCCTCTGAGGGATTTTAGGCGAAAAAAGACCGAGTGTCACGGACTCGGTCTTTACCCTCGCTAGACTTTTTAAAAATTCACTTTGCGGCGTCCTGCTGCTCACTGGTTTGTCCGCTTGCAGGCGCAGACTTTGGCGAGGAGCCGTCAACGTCTTTACCGCAGGCCAAGTTCGAGACCGTTTTTGCGATGCGGGCTCTCACCGCCCCGCGAACCAGCGGGCAAGAAAATCCGCGATCACCGGTACGGCAGACCGTCGCAAGATCATCGGTATCGGGGCGAGGATTGGGCACATTCGCTGGATGAATCCGGCTGTACTGACCTTGCATCTCTAGCGATGCCTTTTTGTCCTCATTTCCGCTTTGATCATAGATCTTCACAAATCTAAAGTCTGGATATAAGAGCTCTTCAGAGTAAGGAGCCTTGTACACTCTACTTCCATCGTTGTACTGAAAGACTTTATCACTGCTCACTTGGACATTAGTGTCTTTATAGTTGTCACAAGAAATCACAGGGGCAATGCTTTGCTCACCTATTAAGTTATCCAGCTTCTCATCACCGAGCCTGATTATATTACAGAGTCCCGGCGGTACCGAGCCATACTTGCGCATAGCTTCTTCGATCGTCTTTTGTGGGTTTTCAAGAACCAACGAATCACAATCATACCCCTGACGGGCAGCTTTGGCCGGCGCCAGCCACTGATCATTGCTCAAGAACTTAATCTCTTCATCGGAGAGTCCCAAAGTTTTCTGACAAGCACGAATATCAAACTGCCCTCGAGTATAGAGGCCTAGTGAAACCGCCGTAGCGAAACCCACTCCGGCAATCCCCACTTTCGTAGCTTTGACTCCGTCACCTCTTCTTTTATCAAAGCTTGGCTTTGCATCTTGCATCGCAAGGGCTGCTTTACCAATGTGAAAATCACTTTTGGAAAGCTCTTGAATTCTTAATAGCACCGCCATCTTTGGATTTTTTCCCATAAACTTTTCGGCGACACTTTTTCTGACCTCAGTAAGAGCTTTATCATTTGCTTGCTCCTGGGCTTCTATTTTTTCGTACTCCGGCATCATCTTCTGACGGATTTTAGCTTGCTCGTCGGGAGTCTTACCCTCTTGCGCTTTTTTTAGATCTGCGTACCAGCGATTCTTTTCTTTGGTAAAATCTTTTTCCTCGAGAGCGGCAGTTTCTTTCTTAATCATGTCCTCGTAGGAAGCATATATTTTTTTAAATTGCGGATCATCAGGGAAAATATCCTTAAAGATCTTGCTTCTTTCCACCCGTATCTTGTCATCGACGGCCTTCAATCTTTCGTCGAAGGTTCCGTCTTTGATAAATGTTTCTCTGAACTCCTTGATAGTTTTTGGGGTTTCGGTCGGAGTCTCATCAAGGAATTCTTTAGCGAGCTCGATCATTTTGCGATCGCTGGATTTAGCGCTGGAAACTGGTGCATTTGCAGCCTGTCGAACGCGCTCTTTAGTTCTTTCTAGAGAATTTAATTCTGCAAGGCGAGCGAGGTTTTTCTCAAAACCTTTTACAAACCTCGCATCCCCCGCCAGCCCCTTTAAAGCTGCCGCCGCATAGGACGCTGAACCAACAGCTATACCCGTCCCTAAAGAGGCACTGCCTACAGACATGAGGCACTGAGCCGGATCACCGTCGACAACACAACCGGCTTTGTAAACATACGCCATGGCTTTGAGATCACAATTGCCGGCATTTACCGGCGCCGCCATTGCAGTAGACAATAAAATCTCTAACAGAAAATCCATAAACACACCCCCATCTACTAAGCATAGGTGTGAAGAATGATTTCTACCTAAGAAAAACTTCCACATTTGGCAGAATCAAGACAGCAGTACGTTTCGGAGCAAAGAGAACTATTTTTAGATTTCAGATGATCAATATCTACTTCGGCACAGACCCAGCCGCCTCGGGCTTTTCAGCTTTCGAAGCTGCTGGCGACTGATCAGTGTCTTTACTTGCTGCCGCAGGTGGAATCTCTGGTGTGTCGTCAGAGCTATCCGACTTATCGTCATCGTCGGACTCTGCGGCCTCATCCGGTGGAAGCTCTTGCTTTGCATCCTTCAGGGACTTGTTGGCAGACGAAGGAGTTTTCGCGAGGATCGCATTGCAGGCGCTTTTCGAATTGAAGAAATGCTTCCACATTTCAGCTTCGTCTTTGCTCTTGATCTCGAATGTCTGAACTTCGGAGCCCAAGTAAGAGCCGGCTTTCGCATATTCTTTAAGATGTTTCATCTTGCGAGGAATTTTGCGCTCGCCATCGCATTCTTCTTGAGAGGCTTTGCCGCCTTCCATGAAAAAGCTGAAAGCTCTCGGCGGTCTCTTCTTCGCCAAAGCGAAGGAGCCGGGGCTCAACATGGGTTGAAGGAAGAGTACGCTCGCCACGATCGCCAGATACTTGAATTTGATTTTCCGCATATTCAGAAATACTAGCAGGACTTACCTTCGCTTAACATAGAAAACCCGCAGTTATGGACTCCGTACCCGCCAAGAAGACATTATGTTACCCAAGTTAAGCCCTCCTCCTAACCTAAATCTGATCAATCCATGCGGCGGCTAATGAACCGAACCCGCTAGATACTCTTCCAGTTTATCGAACGACTCGGACCACCCTTGAATGCAGTCTTTCTGAAGTTCATTCGGAATGCCTTGTTGAGATAGTTTTAGAAGGCTGGTGTTCTTATCAAGCGATTCGAATTCGAAGGTAATGTATGTTAGCTCAGGCCACTCCCCGGGCATTTGCGCCTCGGCGGCGGAGATCACCCGGCCTTTTTCATCGGTGAACTGGTCGGTCATCACGATGCACTCATTAGGCACAATCTCTTCAAACTGACCGGTCATTCCACCGCCGCCTTTGTCATAGCCCTTCATGTTGATGAAATACCGTCCACCCTCACGAAAATCTAAATCGACATGATCAGCATAAAGACCTGAGGGCCACCACCAGACTTTCAAGCTTTCAGATTTGGTGAAGGCATCAAAAAGCCGCGCAACGGGCACAGTGAACTCGCGCTCGATCACCAACAACTTAGACTGAGGGGTTGAGTTTTTCCTGCTCGCTGGCTGAGTTTCTTTCGTTTCGGAAGTTTGCATAGGAGCTCCTTATTTTGCCGACGGGCCTACTTGTTGTTCGCGACTCCGGTCTTAGATTCTACACTGGCATAAAAGTTAACTTTTCCCGAAGAGATGTCGTACATCGCCCCGACAATGAGGATTTTGTTTTGCGCCTCAAGATCGCGAATAATTTTGCTTTTCTTTCTGATATTTTCGACTGTCATTCTGACATTCGCTTCCGAGACGTGATCAATATCGTCGTAGGATTCCGGGTTGAATTTAGGATTCGACTTTTTGACTTGCGCAACGGCCGGCTGAATTTTATCCAGCACGCCTGTCAAAAATCCCAGCTTCACATTCTGACAAGCCCCTTTGACCGCGCCACATTTCGTATGCCCCATCACGACGATAAGTTTTGCCCCGGTGACCGCGGTACCGAACTCCATACTGCCAAGAATGTCGTCGTTTTCAATATTGCCAGCGACACGCGCAACAAATATCTCACCGATGCCTTGATCAAAAACGATCTCTGGAGGAACGCGCGAATCAAGACAGCTTAAAACCACCGCGTAAGGTTTTTGGCCGTCTTTAGTTTTATTAATCTGATAGTGAAAATCATGGCCCGCTTTTTCATTGTTTATAAAACGCTGATTGCCTTCCTTCAGGGCGGCAAGTTCTTCCTGAGGCGTCTGTGGCGGCGCCTGAACTTGTTTCGCAGCCCCCGCAGAGCTAATAAATACCCCGGCAATCAAAAACGGCATTACGACCGCAATACTTTTTTTAGTCATGGTCTCCTCCTGATTTCATTCTATCGCGGAGGCAATCGTGCAAAAGGAGAATATGGAAAGGCTGCTGCGAAACAAGAGCATCAACGTCTTTTTCGCAACTCATCTGTGAGAGCACAATTAAAAATTCAGTTTGTAGATTTCGACAAAATTGAAGTGAATAAATTTGGGCACAAAAAAACCGAGTGTCACGGACTCGGTTTCTACTTCGGCGGAGCCGAAGTGTAGACAGCATTTTTTTATCAGCCTACGGCTGGTAAAAAAATGGCGGGGTGGACGGGACTCGAACCCGCGGCCTTCCGCGTGACAGGCGGACGTTATAACCAACTTAACTACCACCCCGCATATGTGAGGCACCATTTATACTGATCTCGTGCGCCCAGTTCAACAAGTTTCTACAGCTTTTTCTTGAAAATCTGCGAGAAAATCGCCCGCTCTCGGGACTTTTGCACGCCCTTTAAGCATTTTAAGCGCACCCGATGGCTTCGGCCCCCGCTTCACTTCCCGCGAGACCCTTGAACGACCGTCAGCCTCCCTGCTGCTTCCACAATGTTTGTGCCCGCCTCTCAATAGGGCTCACAGGCTCTACGCATTTGTCGACATTTCGTGCGTTGAAAATTCTGAAAAACTCCACGTATGGTATTTTGAAAAATCCATGACAATACTTTTCCTTGAGTGTCTCCTCCAATCAACTAAACAATGAATGTTTATTATTCAAGACATGCTCAAATAATCGTGTGTTCGTCACATCTTCGCGATGTGTTTGCGAACAAAACCCCGTCATTCGAAGCACTTACAAAAGTCTTAACAGGAATTTGTTTGCGACGAGACTTCACTCTTCTTGCATTGAGTTCAAACATTCATTTAAATCATAGGTAATGATGACTCAAAGAAGAGGACGACTCCTTATTATCGATGATGAGGCAGAACTGCGAGAGGTTCTGATTGCCTTGCTAGAGGACTATATCCTCGAGATCGTCCAAGCTTCTAATGGCATGGAGGGTATCGATATTCTTGGATCCCAAGATTTTGATGCCATTCTCTCTGACGAAAAAATGCCGAAAAAATCCGGTCTCGAAGTTCTAAAGTGGATGCGCGAGAAGGGGCTTAAAACTCCTTTCATCATTCATTCAGGTTACCGTCATAAAGACATGGTTTCTGAAGCCAGCCGCCTCGGAGCCTTTGCTTTTATCGATAAACCATGGGATGAAAATAAGCTCATTCAAACTGTCTGTGACGCAATTGACGTCGGACTAGCAAAGAAGACTTAATGGAAAAATTATTCTGGTTGGATATGGAGATGACGGGCCTCGACGTCAATAAAGAGGTCATCATCGAAGTGGCCGCTATTATTACTGACTTCGAATTTCAGGAGCTCGATCAATTCGAAGCTGTCGTTCGACAACCACAACACTACCTCGACAACATGGACGCCTGGAATACAGAGCATCACAAGAAATCAGGCCTCACTGCAAAAGTTCCTTACGGAATGGCGCCAGATTTGGTGGAAGCGAAACTCTGCGATCTGGTGAAGAAACATTTTCCAGATACGCGCAACAAGCCCATCCTTGCGGGCAACTCGATCAATCAAGATCGTCTCTTCATTGATAAGTACATGCCCGAATTCGGCCAGCGCCTTCACTATCGCGTGGTCGATGTGAGTTCTTGGAAAGTCATCATGAATACAAAGTTCAACTACAAGTACAGCAAGTCGAATCAACATCGTGCATTGGATGACATCCGCGAGAGCATTCAAGAGCTGAAACACTACTGCCGCTTTATCGAAATTCCTAAAAAATAGATTTGCGAAGTTTACTCACTTAAATTTCGCAGATATAGGATCATCCCTCATTCTTGCATCGGACTAGAATGGGGGCCATGAATCGCCTTCTAGCTCTCCTTATTTTAACTCTGCTCTGTATCCCCTCGGCCTTCGCCACGCAGGGATCGCTGAATGTCCTCACCGAGGAATGGGGACCCATTACCTTTGAAGAAAATGGCAAAGCCCAAGGCTTTGCTGTGGATGTCGTAGAGGCCATTCAAGCACAAATAAAAAATGATGCTCATATCCAAGTAGTCCCTTGGACTCGCGGTTATCATGAAGTACAAAGCCACCCCAATGTGGTTTTGTTCACTGTTATTCGTTCAAAAGAGCGCGAGAAACTCTTCACGCTGCTCGGCCCCCTCGGCGGCTGCGAGATCTCCTTCTATGGCCTGGTAAGGCCAAACTTGAAAATTAAAAACATCGATGACGCCAAAAACCTGCCGGCAATCGCGGCCAACCAAGACACACTGTTTGCCACCCTTCTCCAGAGCAGTGGCTTTAACAACATCATAATGACTAAAAATCCCCAGCAAGAAGTGCAGTTACTGGTGGCCGGTCGCGTGGACCTTATCACCAACGACCCCGTCGCCATTGAAACAGCTTTCAAGAAAATGGGCCGCAGTGATTTGAGACTCAAAAAATATCTGACCTTAGAAAAAAGTGAGCTCTACATTGCCTTCTCAAAAGGAACTCCCTACCCAGTGATGCAGCAATGGAAGAAAGGTCTGGAAGAAATAAAGCAGAACGGAACCTTCGCTAAGATCGTTCACAAATGGCTTCCTGACAGCCAAGTTCTTCCAGGCACTCAGCTCGTCGGCCTTGAATCAGAAAATCCATCACGGGCCAAAAATTAAAAAGCCCAGATCTATCGACCTGGGCTTACCATTTTCATTTCCGAAATGAATTAGTAACGGTAGTGTTCTGGCTTGAATGGCCCCTCAGCATCCAAGTGCAAGTACTTCGCTTGCTTGCTTGAAAGCTTCGTCAATTTCACACCGAGTTTACCCAAGTGCAAAGCCGCCACTTTTTCATCAAGATGCTTCGGCAAGCGGTAAACTTTGTTCTCTTCGTACTTATCACGGTTCAAGAACAATTCCATCTGAGCCAACACTTGATTCGTGAAGCTGTTCGACATCACGAAGCTTGGGTGACCCGTTGCACAGCCCAAGTTCACCAAGCGGCCTTTCGCCAATACGATGATTTGGTTGCCGTTTTTCAATGTGTGGATATCAACCTGAGGTTTGATCTCACGCATTTTTGAATTCTTATTCAACCAAGCCATATCGATTTCAATATCGAAGTGACCGATGTTACAAACAATCGCGTTATTTTTCATTTTCGCGAAGTGTTTGTCAGTCACGATGTCGCAGCAGCCAGTTGCTGTGACAAAGATATCAGCGATTGGAGTCGCCTCTTCCATTGTTGTCACTTCGAAACCTTCCATAGAAGCTTGCAAAGCACAGATTGGATCGATTTCAGTGACGAGTACGCGAGCGCCGAAGTTACGCATAGAGTGAGCGCAACCTTTACCTACGTCACCGTAACCCGCAACAACCACGACTTTACCCGCGATCATTGTGTCTGTTGCACGCTTGATACCGTCTGCCAAAGACTCACGGCAGCCGTACAAGTTGTCGAATTTAGATTTTGTCACAGAGTCATTGATGTTGATCGCAGGAACTTTGAGTTTCCCCTGCTTCACCATCTGCTCAAGATTGTGAACACCTGTCGTTGTCTCTTCAGAGATCCCGATGATGTTTTTCATTTCTTTTGCAAAACGTGGCTCGTGCATCATGTTTGTGAGGTCACCGCCGTCGTCGAGGATCATGTTGTAGCCTTCTTTGCCCCAGCCAGTGATCGTTTGTTCGATACACCAGTTGAACTCCTGCTCTGTTTCGCCTTTCCAAGCAAAAACCGGGATCCCTGCAGCGGCGATTGCAACCGCCGCGTGGTCTTGAGTCGAGAAGATATTGCAAGAAGACCAACGGATCTCAGCGCCCAACTCAACAAGTGTTTCAATCAACACGGCTGTTTGGATTGTCATGTGCAAGCAACCCGCAATGCGCGCGCCTTTCAAAGGCTTTTGCTTGCCGTACTCTTTACGAAGAGCCATCAAACCTGGCATTTCAGTTTCAGCGATCGAGATTTCTTCGCGGCCCCAACGAGCAAGCTCAGCGAAGACTTTTGGGTTGTCCATGGCTTCTTTGCAAACCATGTAGTCTACTTTTGTAGTGGCTTTAGCTGGCGCCTTCGCCGGAGTTTTTGTAGCAGCTTTTGCAGCCATTGCTTTCGCGTTTTTCTTCATAGCTTTCCCTGAATTTGTCGTAAGAGACATGTGTGATTACCCTTGTAACGTTAAAATTTCATAGCCCGTGTCGGTCACAAGAATCGTATGCTCGAACTGCGCCGACAAGAGGTTATCTGCTGTTTTATAATATTTGATCGAAGAGCCTGGAATATCAAACTCTATAAATTGATCTGTGCCTTGGTTGACCATAGGCTCCACAGTGATGCAATGGAACGGAACCAGGCGCTCGCCCTTCCCTTTTTTACCAAAGGCTGGAACAAACGGTTCTGTGTGGAAGACGCGGCCAATCCCATGGCCACCGATTTCGCGAACAACGGTGTAGCCCTTACGGGTCACGAATTTGTCCGTAACGAAGCCTATATCGCCCGTATAGCCGTTCGGTTTGATCGCCTCGATACCAAGGTCCCGCGCTTGTCTCGCCGTTTCTACGAGGTCTCGGGCCTCTTCAGATACGTTCCCCATCATATAAGTCTTAGACGTGTCGCCGAAGAAGCCGTCAATAAATGCCGTCACGTCGACGTTGATGATATCGCCGTCTTTAAGTGGCGTGTCATCAGGAACCCCGTGGCAGACCACTTCGTTCACCGAAGTGCATGAGTATTTAGGATAGCCGCCGTAGCCTAAGCACGCCGATTTCGCTCCACGGGTCAGCATGTAGTCGTTCGTAAGGATGTCGATCTCGTTCGTGGTCATGCCGATTTTGATGTATTTATCGAGGTAAGTCAGGGTGTCGGCAGCAATCCGGCAAGCCAGAGTCATTTTTTTGATTTCATCGAGCGAGAGTGGTTTTATGGCCATAACGGTGTCCCCTAGAGCCACCTCTTATAGCACGGGCAATAAAAAAAGCCTAGGGGTGTGCCCTAGGCTTTTTCAATTTAAAAGCTATAACTAGCTTCTAAGGACTATTTCAAGTGCTTAGAAACAAGTTTAGTCATTTCAAACATAGAAACAGTGCCTTTGCCGAAGATTGGCTTCAATTTGTCATCAGCATTGATGTTTCTGCGGTTTTTAGTGTCTTGAAGACCGTTTTTCTTGATGTAAGCCCAAAGTTTTTTAACAACTTCAGTGCGTGGGAGTGGAGTTGCACCAACTACAGCAGCCAAAGTAGCGCTTGGAGTAAGTGGTTTCATGAAAGCTGGGTTTGGCTTACGTTTGCCAGCAGCTTTTTTAGGAGCAGCAGCTTTTTTAGAAGTTGCTTTTTTAGGAGCAGCTTTCTTAGTTGTAGCTTTTTTAGTAGCAGCTTTCTTTGTAGCGGCTTTTTTAGTCGCTTTTTTTGCTTTTGCCATTATTTGATTCCTCCATTAATGGTGTTTGCTTTTTATTACTCGAATGACCCCAGTGTAACCAACTCTCAGTGTTTGTCCAAAAAAAAATGCAGCCTCATTAAAGATTTTTGATTTTTCCTCTGAAACTCGCCTTTTTCAGAGGAGAAATTGTAATTTCCCCTCTGAAAATCACTCAATATCCCCCTTTTCGCATGCGTTTTCCCTCTGAAAACACCTGTTTTCCCCTCTGAGAATCCTCTGAAAATGACATTTTTTGCGCCCTTTAAGTCAGGTCTTGGAGCTTTTTTCAGAGGAGAAATCAGCTTTTTGAGTGACTTTCCCTTCTGGGACCAGTGAGGAAATCGTCAAATCAAGACTCTGGACTCAAGCTTTCCCATTCTGAGACCGATGTATACACCATGCAATCCAGAGTGAGTTTCCACGAAATTCTCGAGAGAAAAATGAAGGCCGCAAGCAACGGCCAAAGCCATGAAACTCAATCTGCACAAGGCTTCGAGCAGCCTCCACACTCCGCCCCTCACTCCCAAGATCCGGCCCACCTCGCCTATCTGATGGGGACCCTTGGACCAGCTTACTTCCGCCCTCAAACCAGTCGTGCCTATCCCTCAAGACCTAAGCCGCCTCCACCGCCACACGCTCTCAGCGAGGCGCAGAGGGCCGCCTACGACTTCTTTGCACTCCATGGGAACACCCTGAGTCCTGCGTTTTCGCAGAAGGAGCTCAAGAAGGCTTTCCGCGTTTTAGCTCTGAAATTACACCCAGATACGAATAAAGGCGCTGTTGCCAGCGCCTTTATCGAACTCAAAAAAAATTATGAAACATTAATGGATCTATTTTAATTGATAGATCTGAAACGAACACGCTTCGGAGCAGCGTCAGCTCCCAGGCGTTTTTTGCGGTCTTCTTCATACTCAGTGAAGTTTCCATTGAAGAACTCCACCTTCGAATCCCCTTCAAACGCCATAATATGAGTGCAAATACGATCCAAGAACCAGCGATCATGGGAAATCACGATGGCAGAACCACCGAATTCAAGGATTGCCTCCTCGAGGGCACGCATTGTATTCACATCAAGATCGTTCGTCGGCTCATCCAGCAAGAGCAAATTGGCGCCTTGCTTCAAGATCTTTGCCATGTTCACGCGGTTTCTTTCACCACCCGACAGAACGCCGACCTTCTTCTGCTGATCGGTGCCTGAAAAGTTGAACCAGGAAACATAGGCACGTGAAGGCACTTCCTTCTGACCGAGCTGAATCATCTCGTTACCACCAGAGAGCTCTTCCCAGATGGTTTTCTCTCCATTCAGAGTCTCGCGCGTTTGATCGACGTAGGCCATCTTCACGGTCTCACCGACTTTGAAGCTTCCACTGTCTGGTTTTTCTTGGCCTGTAATCATACGGAACAGAGTTGTTTTACCCACCCCGTTAGGACCAATGACCCCAACGACTGCTCCACGCGGAATCGTGAAACTGACATCATCAAAGAGCAACTTACCGCCGTAGGCCTTCGTGATGTTCTTTGCTTCCACCACGATGTCACCGAGGCGAGGTCCCGGTGGGATATAGATCGACATCTCTTGGAGCTTCTCAGGAGTTGGCTCTTTCAAAAGATTTTCGTAAGCAGAGATGCGGGCTTTGGCTTTGGACTGACGAGCCTTCGCACCTTGACGGATCCACTCAAGCTCACGCTCCAATGTGCGAGCACGCTTTGAAGCGGTCTGCTGTTCTTGCGCTAAGCGCTTATCTTTTTGTTCGAGCCATGAAGTGTAGTTCCCTTTCCAAGGAATGCCTTCACCGCGGTCAAGCTCCAAGATCCAGCCAGCAACGTTATCAAGGAAATAACGATCATGCGTGACCGCGATCACAGTGCCCGGGAATTTCGCCAAGTACTGCTCAAGCCATGCAACAGATTCTGCATCCAAGTGATTCGTCGGCTCATCCAGCAACAAGATATCTGGGTTGCTCATCAGAAGACGGCACAAAGCTACGCGGCGTTTTTCACCACCTGACAATTGAGTCACTGGCAAGTCGCCATCTGGACAGCGAAGAGCATCCATCGCAACTTCGATCTTTTGATCGACTTCCCATCCACCGAGTGCTTCCAGTTTTTCTTGGATCACGCCTTGCTTTTCGATGAGTGTGTTCATCACATCTGGGTCCAAATCAGGATCGTTGAACTTTTCGCTGATCTCGTTGAACTGCTTCATGAGGACCGGCAACTCACCCATGCCTGAGAAAATGTTTTCTTTCACAGTCATGGTTGGATCAAGATGCGGCTCTTGCTCGAGGTAGCCGACTTTCATTTGGCGTGCTGGGAAAGCTTCGCCGAGGAAATCATGATCTACGCCTGCCATAATTTTTAGCAAAGAGGACTTACCAGAACCATTCAATCCTAAAACGCCGATCTTCGCGCCATAGAAATAAGAAAGATAAATGTTTTTTAAAACGTAACGATTGGGAGGATAAACTTTAGAAACACCCTTCATCGTGTAGATGATATCTTGGGACACTTTCAAGCTCCTTTAAGTATTACTTTAAGAGTGACGAAGGGACTAATTTATCAGGCCGAATTCCCTTGTCAAATGGTGTTATATTCTCTTACAAATTAAGTACGGGTGCAAATTAATGGATAAGCAGAATAAAGCAGACAAAACCGCCTCTACCGGCGCGACATCAGACGCGGCGGCGGGCAAACCTTCTTGGGATCATATCAATTCAGATCTCAAGAGCGCCCTCGACACCTGGGAAGAACTCACTGACAAGATGGCCAACAAGCTTTCCCCTGAGGAAGAGCAATTGCGTGAGATTAAGAGCATTTTGGGTTCTTTGAAGGACAAGTTGAAGGCCTTCGAAGAGGACGATGCGCCGGCGGCGTCACCGGCCCCTGCTCCGAAAGCTCCTGAAGAAAAGGCTTAGTTTTATTGCCATGTGGCTGTGAATGCGGCACTAAATTCGCCGAATCCCGGCCTGCTGTCGATAGACCTCTCGGTTATGATTAGCGCAGAGAACCCGGAGATTTTCTAGTTCATTGCCTCCTCCTGCCCAACGGGGCTGAATATGATCCGCCTGCAGATTCCACTGAGATCCGCAGATCTTGCCAGATTTTTGATCTTTATATTGGCAACACCCATCCCTTAATAGAACTTGGCGCTTAAGACTCTCGCAGATATTTTTGTTTGTCTCATCTTGAGTTTTCACTGGAACCGCGCCCTTCCTTTGACCCTTCACTGCTTTTTCCGCGGAACCTTTGGATCCTTGAGATCTGGACGCCTTTGTTCTTTGTTCAATGACTCTAACTGCGACGTACTCCAGAACCTGATCCCATTCCCCACTTGGCAAGGCGGAGGACAACAATTCGCGCATAGTCTTCATCTTTTCCCACTGCTCTTTTGATAGAGTCACCTCGAGACGGACCGACTCATTGGCCTGACAACTGATTTTCGGGCTCTCTTTAACTTCAATATTGAGCCTTTTACAGACAGCGACTTGAGTTTCAGCGAGTGTTTTGTATTTAATTGCCTCCACCATCGTCGCTTTGGCCTCGGTGGAGATTTTCTGCTCTTTGGCTTGGCGAAAAGATTTTTGTAAGAATGTAATTTGAGCCAGGGTAATTTCACCTTGATCAATACTCTCGATAACTGAAGGCACTTGCTGCGCGAGTCTCGCGGCATCGATCCGGCGCTGGGCACTTCCACCATCATAGCCCATACGCTCAGTGAGGTAGCTATACAAACTAGAATAGCCAAGTCTCAAAAATAGCCTTCGGCGATCAATCTCTGCAACATGCCGAAGGATTTCTTTAAGAGCTTCTTTTTCTTTTTTGATAAAGCTTAAAAGACTCTGATCCAAACTTTCATCTGAAAGATATTTCAAGCTCTTGTCTGACATAAAAACCTTATTCATAGCCGAACCTCCTCTTTGAAAAGGTTCTAACGTCAGTTTTAAATATCGATTTTTGAGATTTTATCAAAAGCGAAACGCTGTATGAAATGTCTATGAAAGGCCCAGTTATACATCCTGCCCACCCCTATAAACCCTTGGTAATTATCTAAAAAGGAGGACCGAATAGCCTCTGAGAACAACCACTATATCCAAGATTAGAAATCGAAAAACTACGTCAAACTATTTTTAAAAGATTCGTATTTCGGACCCTTAACCGGATTTCACAGCCATGTGGCAGTGGAACTCTGAATTATCGAAGAGGCTCAATAATCAGAGAGCGCCCCTCGGGATCCTTGATTTTAAAATAATCCGCGTTGCCACCAAGGATTTTAATTCCCGCTTTTTCAATACGGCTGCGAAAACCCGAGAAGTCTTTCACACTGAAAACAATCGTGCCGATGTCTGTGCGAGTGGCCTCAGACTCAAAACACAAAAGACCGCCCTCAAGATAATAGTTCACATAACTATCTGAAAAGTCCGGCACAGTTTGATTTTCTTTAACATAAGTGCCCGTTGGCAAGTTTAGCGTTCCCTCGTAAAAATCACGGATTTCTGAAAGCCTTCCAGTATGGAAAATAACTGAGTTTAATTTCATAGCATCCTACTTCTTATCAACGAGAGAACCACCGCGGCACTCAGGCGAAACCATTTTGAAGGTGTCTTTGACCTTGTCCCACTCAGGCGGGGTAAAGGTTCTTTGCGAAAGGGCATGAAGACCCTTTGCCATATAGGGCTTGATGAGGTCATTCACAAGGCGGCTGCGGTCGATGCGGGATTTTCCCTCGAAGACATCCGCTACTACGAGAAGGCGGAAGTGCGTTTCTGAATTCGGCGGGACCGAGTGCATATGACTTTCGTTCTCGAGTTCAAAGTACTCGGGTTCAAAAGTCTGCTCTATGCTGGCTCTGAGAGCCTTTTCCATCGGTCCCATTCGACACTACTTCTTATTGATTTTCATTTTAGCGTACTCGATCCCCATTTTTGCCATGGCAAAAACGCCTTTTTCTTCGAGTTTCTTTTCAACTTCCTTAGCCTTGCGAAGGCCTGCTGCCACCGTGATCTGCGCCAAAGGATGGCCGACAGGAATATTTTCAAAGTTTCCGTCATTCACCCACTCTTCAGCGACATTCTCAGCCACCTCAAAAGCTTTTGGTACTTTTGCGCGAACGAGTTCACTGTAAGGAAATTCAATATGAATTTTCTTACGATTCATTTCATCAAAGCCCGATGTCTCGTCAATAGTTTCATCCGCTGTGTGAGCAGCCTCTTCAGCGTGCTCTGAAGCTTCATGAGCGTTGCGAACAGTTTCCTCAGTCTCATCGACGATCTCTTCGGCCATCTCTACAAGTTCCTCATGAGACTCTTCTTGAGTGTCTTCATGGATTTCTTCGTGAGTTTCCTCGCGGCCTGGACGGCGACGGGCTTTTTTCTTTTTAGATGCATAGTCTTTTACTGTTGGCATAACAACCTCGATTAAAATTAAAACTTACAATTTCATTTCCAACACTTCGCGAGTAACTAAGTCATAGTCCTCGCGCGCGTTGGACTTAGAGTGATAAATCGTCTTTCCCGTGCCGATGGTGTTTTTCACCTCGGTGGAAGTTCTTATATAGCTCTTCATCAGCAAATCCTCAAAGGAATCCATGCATTTCTGTAAAAGCTCATGGCTGACCTTTTCTCGGCCATCAAAACGTGTGAACAGAATTTTCTCTGTCAAGTCGAGGTCAAAATCTTTCTTGATTTCGCGAAGCTCCTCGAGATGTTTTTCAAGCCCCATATAGGAAAAACGATCCGGATTTACAGGCAGAATCACCATATCGGAAGCCACCGTCACCGCCGTATTCGTCGCGCTGAGCGCCGGAGCCGTGTCGATCAGGATCAAATCGTAGTTTTTACGAATGGTCTCAAGCGGGTTCTTCACCGCCTGGGACCAATTGCGATTGGAGTTCAAAAGCACACGGTCTAGCACTGAGTTATTGAGATTCGACGGAATCAAATCGATTTTGTCCGTTAACTTAACGACAGCCTCTTGAATCGTCGCTTTCTTTTCCACGATATCGAGCCAAACAGGTTTTTCTTCGGCCTCGTCGATATCCATACCGAGAGCAAAGGTCAGATTGGCCTGCTGATCCATATCGATGAACAAGACGCGTGCACCATACTGAACGGCACCGAGGCCAATATTCATGGCTGTAGTGGTCTTTGCCACTCCGCCTTTCAGCATTTGCACAGAGATGATTTTATGTGGAAGGGTGTTTTTGGCTCTAGCCATGGGATCTCCTTCGTGAATGGAATAATCCCATCGCGCGAGCCCCTTTAAGTCAAGGCAGGTTTTATTTAGTTTGTGATTTCTGCTCGAGTCCCTTTAAGAAGCTCGATACGAGGTCGTCACGCTCTTGTCCTGACACAGGACGTGCACCCATCGGATATTCCTTATAGAGCTTTTGCTGGATTTCCAAGAGGAATCTTGACGCCGTCACAGGACGAACCACGCCGTGACGTTTGCGCTGCTGGCAACGGGACATCACAAGGCGTTTTTTAGCACGAGTGACACCCACGTAAAAAAGTCTGCGTTCTTCGTCGATATCCGAACCAAGAGTTTTGTGTGGAAGCAGATCTTCTTCAACTCCGGCCAAGATAACAACCGGGAATTCCAAGCCTTTGCTGGCGTGAAGAGTCATCAACTGCATTTTATTCGAATTATCCTCTTCATTGACGTCATCTCTAAGCATCATCGCATCGATGAAGGATTTCAAATTTTCAAGATCATAACTGCGACGCCCCAAGTAGGCATCCAGAATGCGACCGACGATCTCTACGACTTGCCATTTTTTCTCGGCGACACTCGGATCTGCCGTGCCATTATAAATGAACTGGCGATAGCCCAAGAGTTGCAAGATCTCGATAAAGTGAGCTCCAGGGCTCGAACCGACTTTGTAATCTAAAATCTGCGATGGCAGCGCATGACAGAAATTGAGCAGATCATCAATCGCTTCACCGGTTTTGTCTTGGATTCCGGCCTCTTTCCACTGCTGGCAGGCTTCCATGAAGGTGACTTTATTCGTGAGCGTATACTCGGTGAGTTTTTCAATGGTCCCCTCACCGATTCCACGCGGCGGAACATTGATGATTCGACGGAGCGAAACTTCATTCGGCGCGAGAGCCTGTTTAAGGTACGCCATGACGTCTTTGACTTCTTTACGGTCAAAGATCGATGTGCCACCCGTGATTGTGTAGGGAATATTCGCGCGACGGAGCGAGCTCTCGATCAAGCCCCCTTGGGTGTTTGATCGGTAAAGCACCGCGAAGTCTTTGTAAGTGTATCCTTGGCGCATGAAGTGCTGAACTTCGCTGACCACGAAATCACACTCATCTTCTTCGCGCTCCAAAACGAAAACTTCAGGTAATTCACCGGTGTTTTGGGCGTTTTCAGCTCTGAGGACTTTGCCGTGACGGTTCTTATTTTGCGCGATTGCCGCATTGGCCACCGCCAAAATCTCGGCACTCGAACGGTAATTACGTTCGAGCTTAATCACTTCGCAGCTTTTAAACTCTTTTGGAAAATTCAGAATATTTTTTACTTCAGCTCCGCGCCAACCGTAAATCGACTGATCGTCGTCACCGACGGCCGTAATATTATTATGCGTTTTAACGATCTGATGGATCAACTCCATCTGCAGACGATTAGTATCTTGGAACTCATCCACCATGACTTGCGTAAATGAGTTCTGGATCTTCTCAAGGGTTTCAGGGTGCTGTTTGAAAAGCTCTAACGGCTTAATCAAAAGACCCTCAAAGTCCACGACGCCTAGAAGTTCTAACTTTTTGTTAAATTTTGGAGCCAGGGTTTCGACCATCTCATGATACTCATCGAAGGCTTCCGTTTTATTGGCCATCCCTGTGCGATGATCATTAATCATGTTGAGAAGCTTATCGACATCGAATTTATC
This sequence comes from Bdellovibrionales bacterium, assembly GCA_018266295.1. Classification (NCBI taxonomy): domain Bacteria; kingdom Pseudomonadati; phylum Bdellovibrionota; class Bdellovibrionia; order Bdellovibrionales; species Bdellovibrionales bacterium. Next base: position 406,280 of record JAFEAQ010000011.1, read on the forward strand.
TTTGCCTGAGTTGGTAACGTCTTTCAGAAGTTCTTTGATGATGGCATTGCAATCGCTTTGATCAACAATACCGAAGTAAGGGCTGAGGCCTGCATGCTTATGGAAACGGCGGAGAATCTGCAAACCAAACGAGTGAAAGGTTCCGGCCCAGAGGCCCTTTTTGGTTTGCGATCCAACTTTGGCAGAAACACGGTGCTTAAGTTCCTTAGCGGCTTTATTCGTGAACGTGAGGACGCAGATCTCGTCGGCCTTTGCGATGTTATCCGCAATAAGGCGACCGGTTCTGGAAACCAGAACCGTTGTCTTGCCAGAACCAGCTCCCGCAAGAATGAGCAGCGGGCCAAAATCGTGCTCGACGGCTTTGACCTGCTCAGGATTGAGACCTTTTGTCCAATGACTCATTATTCGCGATTGTGAACGAGATTACGAACTTCGTCAGAGAAAACCACTTCTACTTTTTCAGGCTGAACACCACGAACGATGCCAAGACCGAATTTTGGGTGGTTGATTTTCTGGTTCAAAGAAAACTTAGCTTTAATAGAGTAATTCACTTCAGAAGCGCTTTCTTGAGCCTGCATCAACGCTTCGTATTCAGCATTATGTGAAGACCTACGCGCGCTTTCAGAACCTGCACGAGCACGAGTGACTTTAGCCGCGCCTGTTGCACCGCCAGCTTTAGGCAATGAATAAGATTTTTGGCTGCCACAAACTTCACATTTGATTTTCGCAGTTTTAGAAGTCGTGTGCGCTAAGACGACATGGTAACGGTCGGCATTACACTTTTTGCAGAAAGTAAAAAATGATTTTGCGACTGGAGGTAACTGGTTCACTGGCATCTTAGTATCCCTTTGGTTTATAGATGTTTAAAGAATCGGTTAAATTTTTAGCAGCAATTTCCATGGCGTTGAGATAGAAGGGGCCTTCTTCATTCTCAATGCGCTTTTGCAGATCAATCATGCTCTGCTCTTCTTTTGGGTCGATGATATGGCCGCTCGGACCATAGTTTTCGAGGAATCCCAAATCTTCTTCTTTCGTGAAGAACTGTTCCCAGCAATGGGTGTTTACCTGGGCACGATACGTGATCGTCTTTGCGTGAGAGTGCACTGGCGCGTAGCCTCCGATGACTTCTAGATGTCCGTAGTGACTGTGTAACTTCAGCGCGGGGCTCCCCCATTGAGTCATGCCGGAACATTGCTCAACGTTAGCATACCACAGACCGAACGCTTTAGATAGGAAACCTAAGCCATAAAATTGATCTTGTTTCGGCAAAAGCGAATTCACAGAACACAGGTTGTGGGCAACCCACTCCCCTTTGTGCATCGTTGGAATAATAATAAACAACGAAAGCGGAATCCAATCCATCTCATCCAGTGATTTTGCAATCACCTTTTGAGCTTCAGGAGTTTTGCTATTGTGAATCGGCGAACTGGTCGCTGGATACTTTTGCAAATCCAGCATTTCGCGAACCGCAGGGCTTAGTGCTGAAGGTTTCGCGGCGAATCCCGCAACGAATCCTGGCATCACTGCACAGTCATAAAACACCCAACGAGGCATCGCCATGTTAGATGGACCAAAGGCACGCTCTTCAATCGAGTAAATGCGGTCGGCGAAATTCACTTCAGCAATGTCGAGAGGATCTTTGTAAACAGGCGGATGGCAAAACCAATCCAATTTGTGGCGCGTGCCTGGATGGGCAATCTGATTCTCGGGACGCACAAACACATACGGTCTGATATCCCCAGATTCCATCCAACTCGCTTTACTCAATAAAGGATTCAATTTAGCCATTTTCGCTCTATTCTCTATTTTCCAGATCTATTTTCCAAGTGGGTGGACCATGTCTTCAGGTCTCACCATTGTATCAAACTGCTCGGCTGTGAGGAGTCCTAACTTGACTGCTTCCTCTTTCAAAGTCGTGCCATTTTTGTGAGCTGTCTTCGCGATTTTAGCTGCATTATCGTAGCCAATGTGCGGATTCAGCGCCGTCACCAACATGAGCGAGTTATCCAAATGCTTTTTGATTTGTTGCTTATTAGCCTCAATGCCAACTACACAATGGTCTGTGAATGATTCACAAGCATCCGCAATCAAACGGATCGAATTCAAAACGTTGAACACAATCACTGGCTTAAATACATTCAACTCGAAGTGACCGTTAGAGCCACCAATGCTGACGGCCACATTGTTCCCCATCACCTGAGCACAGACCATCGTCATAGCTTCAGACTGAGTCGGGTTCACTTTGCCCGGCATGATGGATGAGCCTGGCTCGTTCTCTGGCAGATTCAACTCGCCAATGCCGCAACGTGGACCTGAGCCCAACAAGCGAATGTCATTCGCGATCTTCATCAAAGAAACCGCGATCGCGTTCAAAGCGCCGCTGACTTCAACCAATGCATCATGAGACGCCAAAGCTTCGAATTTGTTTTCTGCACTGACGAAAGGAATTTTTGTTTCAGCAGCAATCGCTTTAGCTGCTTCTACCGGGAAATTGATGTGAGTGTTCAAACCCGTTCCCACCGCCGTTCCGCCGAGAGCCAACTGATGCAAATGCGGAAGTGTGTTTTTCACGCGTTGGATAGAGTACTTCATCTGAGTCGCGTAACCGGAAAACTCTTGGCCCAATGTCAGCGGTGTCGCGTCCATCAAGTGAGTACGGCCGATTTTTACGATGTCTTTGAATTCGTTTTGTTTCTTTTCAAGTGCGTGGTGCAACTTTTCAAGCATTGGCAACAAGCGGTTGTGAACTTGATCCGCCACTGCAATGTGCATTGCTGTGGGGAAAGTGTCGTTTGAAGACTGGCCTTTGTTCACATCGTCATTCGGGTGAACTTCTTTATTCGGAAGTTTAATTCCTTGCATATCCATCGCGCGGTTGGCGATCACTTCGTTGGCATTCATGTTTGTCTGCGTGCCAGAGCCAGTTTGCCATACAACGAGTGGGAAATGCTCATCAAGTTTTCCAGAGATTACTTCGTCCGCCGCTTTCACGATGAACTCAGATTTTTTCGGATCAAGCAAACCAAGCTTCGTGTTGGTGAGTGCCGCGCACTTTTTAAGAACGCCGAGGGCTTTGATCATCTCACGAGGGAAACGGTCGCCACCGATTTTAAAATTTTCGCGGGAACGCTGTGTTTGGGCTCCCCAGAATTTATCTGCAGGAACTTTCACTTCACCCATGGTGTCTTTTTCAATTCTGAAATCCATTGTTGGATCCTTCCTATCTTCTCGTTACTTGACCAACTGATGCTTGATCTGTTGGATAAATCATAATTTCTTGAATGTTCACATGCCCCGGTCTTTGCAGGCACCACAAGATGGTCTCTGCAATGTCCTTCGGCTCAAGTGGCGTCATGTTCGCATAAACCTGCGCTGCCTTCTCAGGGTCTTCAAAGCGCACGAGAGAAAACTCTGTGCTGACCATTCCTGGTTCGATGTTAGTGACACGAATATTTGTGCCCGCGAGGTCCATGCGCAATCCTTCAGAGATCGCACGCACTGCAAACTTCGTCGCGCAGTACACAGCGCCACCCGGATAGACCAAGCGTCCTGCCACAGAGCCAAGGTTCACGATATGACCGGCTTTCTTTTTCACCATGAACGGTAAAATTGCACGCGTCAGGTACAACAAACCTTTGATGTTGGTGTCGATCATCGTATCCCAGTCGCCAACTTGTGATTGCTGCATTTTCTCGGTGCCCTTGGCAAGGCCCGCATTGTTGACAAGCACGCTGACGTTTTCGAGTGCCGAAGCTTCTGACTGAACAAAGTCATCGACCTGCGAACGTTTGGTGACATCGAGTTGAATAGTTTTGAATTCTTGTTGCTTCGAATTTTGTGAAGTAGATTTAACCAAGCGGTCGCGAAGCTCTTTCAAGCGGTCGGCACGGCGACCGATCAGGATCAGGGAGTAACCCGCTTGAGACAGCTCTTCCGCCGTCGCCCAGCCAATACCCGCCGTGGCCCCTGTAATGATTGCCCATTTATTGTGCATTTCGGATCTTTCCTTAGAGGGAAGAACATATAATTTTTTCTCCTTGAAATCACCCCTACGAATCAATATAACGCAAGACATCTTTAGAGAGAGGCCCTATGAACTACTGGCTGATGAAATCCGAACCCGATGTCTACGGCATCGAGACCCTGAAAAAGGACAAAACCACGTGGTGGGAAGGCGTCCGCAACTATCAGGCCCGCAATTTCATGATGAAGGATATGAAAGTCGGCGACCTCGTGCTGTTTTATCACTCTAACGCAGAACCTTCGGGGGTCGCAGGCATCGCTAAAGTTTCTCACGCGGCGGAACCTGACAAATCTCAGTTTGACAAAAAGTCAGAGTACTTTGACCCAAAAGCCACGAAGGAAAAACCGCAGTGGTACTGCGTTCAGGTTGAGTACGTAAAAGAGTTTCCTGAAATCGTTTCTTTGAATGATCTTCGCGAACAGGCATCACTGGCAGATATGTTGGTTCTAAAAAAAGGCCAGCGCTTATCCGTACAACCCGTCGACAAAAAACATTTCGAAATTATCAAAAAACTCGGAGGACTTTAGTTGTCAGCTCCAGTGCGTTTGCTTTTAGCTCCGATGGAAGGTGTCGTCGACTGGGTTATGCGCGACACCCTTTCACAGATTGGCGGAATCGACCAGTTTGTGACGGAGTTTTTGCGCGTCACTGACAAGCTATACACTGAGGCGATTTTCTATCGCAATTGTCCAGAGCTCAAAACCGGGTCGCGCACTCGCAACGGCACTCCGGTCTTCGTGCAACTTCTAGGCGGCCATGCAGAACCTCTTGCGTTGAATGCTCAGCGTGCGGCCAAACTCGGAGCACTGGGAGTTGATCTCAATTTCGGTTGCCCGGCAAAAACCGTGAATCGTCATGATGGCGGCGCGACGCTGTTAAAGTCTTGCGACCGCCTTTATGACATCGTGAAAACCGTGCGCCAAGCGGTTCCTGCACATATTCCCGTCACAGCAAAAATTCGTTTAGGCTTTGACGATCCGGCAAAGTGCATCGAAAACGCCAAAGCCATTGAAGAGGCCGGAGCGACTTGGGTCACCGTCCACTGCCGCACAAAAACCGATGGCTACAAGCCGCCGGCTTACTGGGAGTGGATCCCGCGCATGAAGGAAGTCACAAAAATCCCTATCATCGCGAATGGCGAAATTTGGAATGCGACGGATTTCCACCGTTGCCGCGAAGTCACAGGCTGCAGCGACTTCATGATCGGCCGTGGGGCCATGAGCAATCCGTATATTTTTAAACAAATTCGCGAGAGTCTCGCGCAAGATTCCGTGACCGAAGCCCACTGGCAAAACACCAAGAACTTGCTGCCAGGCTTCTTTGAAGCGAGTACTTTTCACATTAATGAGTACTTTGCCGTGAGCCGCACCAAACAGTGGCTCCGCGCCCTCTCATTAAAGAGTCCTGAGGCCAAAACAGCCTTTGATCAGCTCAAAGTGTTACGAAAACCTGTGGAATTCCGCTCTTTGCTGGAAAATTTCTGTTCTTAATGTTATAGTAAGAGTCACATTAAACAGACCGGGCGTAGGCCCCTCTGTAGATTGAGGTAAAAATGGAAAATCAGACAGCTAAAGTTGTTATCTACTCTAAAGATCCATGCCCGTACTGTGTGCGCGCGAAGAACTTCTTTGAAGATCAAGGCATCAAGTACGAAGAGATCGACCTCACAGACAAACCTGAAGAAATCGATCGCATTAAAAACGAAACTGGCTGGAGAACCGTCCCTATCATCATGATCAACGGAAAACTCATCGGCGGCTACAGCGACATGAAAACCTTGCACGACGAGGGCAAACTCGAACCAATGCTAAAATCCTAATCGATTTTCGATTGTCTACTGACGCAAGTCAGTTCGGCGGCACATTTCAATCGGAGCTTGGAAGAAATCTTTTACGAAAGCCTGCATCTCCTGCAGGCTTTTTGCTTTTGCACAGAGACCCACGAGCGACTGACCGAAATCCAACCACACTTCTGTGGTGCGCACGTGGAAACGAATTTTTCTCATCGCGAGATCCTCGCGGAAATACTGACCGCTATATTCAATCAAACTAAGCAGTGCCCGACCGTACTCTTGACCTTCTTCTTGCGGCGTTTGCGGAGCACGCTGCCCTTCGCGGCCAGCTGGCGGAGGAAAGCCCAGCATCTCGCCAAACTGCCACATCATCCATGGACGAGCTGCAAGTGCACGCCCCGCCATCGCCATGTCGCAGCCGGTTTCCTGCAACATCGTCATAGCGTCTTCTGCGGTTTGCACGTCGCCATTGCCAATGATCGGCAAATCAATCACCTCACGCAGAGACTTAATCTGCGACCAGTCGGCAACGCCACGGCGTTTTTGTGCAGCCGTGCGCGGGTGAAGACAGACCCAGCTCGCGCCGGCATCTTTGAGGCCATTTACGAAATTATGCAGATAAGTAAAATCTTTTTCAGTATTACCGTTGATACCGTCGTCCACTTTTCCCGGCTGAGGCGCTGCACGCAGCTTCACACTCACCGGCACTGTCGAATTTTTGACGGTCATCTCGACAATACGAGCGGCGTAATCGGGATCTCCCATGAGTGCCACACCGTAATTGTGCTTGAGGGCTTTTTGCACCGGGCATCCCATGTTGATGTCGATACCTTCAGCTCCCCACTCGTGAATCAATTTTTTGACGCTATCACCGATGGGTTTCTCTTCATTCCCAAGAATTTGCGGAACAAGTTCAGTCTCATGAGGCGCACGCAAAGTTTCAGGCGTCGTCGTGAGATCTTCATAAGGAAGACGGCGCGAATTCAGCATCTCACTCGGCCAAATCGTCTTCGCTCCCACGGGCATATAATCACGAACCGTCAACCGCAAAGCCACATGGCTGAGCCCCACCATCGGAGCTAAACAAAGCGGAAAATTAACATCAGAATTAAGAATAGGCTTCGTAAGCCCCGGCCGTGCGCGCATAGCCAATACCTACCCGCAATCCGCCCCCAGGACAAGGAGATCCGATTTCAGCCCACTTAGCCAGCCCTTTTTACACGAGATAGGCCACTACAGCGGTCATCCATTTGCAAAGTCTATAGAGAGACACCCTTCCGGCCAAAGTAGCACGATACGCACCTTTGGTGCGAATAACGCTTCCTTGCCGGTAAGGGTCTTTACATACAGAGGCCCCAAAAGGTTCACATGAATAACGAAATCTACCAAAACATCGCATGGAATATTATCAATCTTCGACAAAGTCAGTGGCTGACTCAAGAGCAGCTCGCCGAAAAAACCAGTCTTTCTAAATATCAAATTAAACGTATCGAGAAAGGCCAAGGAGACACCACCTTGGAAAATATCAACCAGCTAGCGCAGTTTTTTGAAGTGCCGATTGAAAGCCTCTTTCAAAAAGAAAAGAAAGTAGATGTTGCAATTAAAATCAGAGAGGAGATTTTGGAGAAATCTCCAAATAGAGTCCTGGTAAAGAGTTATAAAAAGTCCTTCATGGGCACCGGACAAATAAGATGCCTTGATCTCCCCTACAACTCGACAAGAAGCATTCGAATTGAAAAAGGAACGAATTATGAAATATGTGTATTAGCCGGTAGCACAACGATTCTAACCACCAACGATATGTCTCTCATGGAGTCTTCTCAAATTTTAACGGCCCAAGGACACGGCAGTTTGAGAATAAATAATGTTCACTCTCAAACTGCCAGGATTTTAATTTTTGCTTACTGATTTAGGCGGTTCTTCACTAGGTCTTCGACGACGCTCGGATCCGCTAGCGTCGAGGTATCCCCTAGTTGATCGGGGAGATTCTCCGCGAGCTTGCGGAGGATCCGGCGCATGATTTTACCTGAGCGGGTTTTTGGCAGGCCTGGCGCCCATTGAATCAAATCCGGCTGCGCAATGGGGCCAATCTCTTTGCGCACCCATTGGATAAGTTCTTTTTTAATCTCATCACTGCCCTGGAGACCCGAGCGCAAAGTCACGAAAGCATAAATACCCGTGCCTTTGATATCGTGCGGGTAACCAACTACGGCCGCCTCGCTGACACCTGCATGCCCGACAAGCGCACTTTCGATTTCCGCCGTACCGATACGGTGGCCTGAAACATTTAATACATCATCCACGCGACCCGTGATCCAATAATAACCGTCCTCATCGCGACGGCAACCATCACCGGTGAAATAGTAACCCTTGTAGCTAGCAAAATAAGTTTGTTCAAAGCGCGCATGATCTTTGTAAACCGTGCGCATTTGGCCCGGCCAAGAATCTTCTATTGCAAGGACGCCTTCCGCGGCCGTTTCTTTTTGCAAAACACCTTCGGGTGACAACACCACGGGCTTGATTCCAAAGAACGGTAAAGTGGCTGAGCCGGGTTTTTGCTTCATCACTGCCGGAAGAGGTGAAATCATAATCCCACCGGTTTCTGTCTGCCACCATGTATCGACGATTGGACAACGCCCCTCACCGACAACATCGTGATACCAATTCCACGCTTCTGGGTTGATGGGCTCACCGACCGTGCCAAGAATACGCAATGACTGGCGCGAAGTTTTCTTCACCGGCTCTTCGCCTTCACGCATGAGCGCGCGGATGGCTGTAGGTGCCGTATAGAAAATGCTGACTTTGTGCTTATCAATCACATCCCAAAAACGAGAGTGCGTCGGATAACTCGGAACCCCTTCAAACATCAGTGTCGTTGCGCCATTCGCAAGAGGCCCATAGACCAAGTAGCTATGACCTGTAACCCAGCCCACATCGGCCGTACACCAATAGATGTCATTTTCTTTAAGATCAAAAACATACTCGTGAGTCATGCTCGCGTAGAGCAAGTACCCACCCGTTGTATGCAAGACCCCCTTGGGTTTTCCCGTCGAACCCGAAGTATATAGCAAAAAGAGCGGATCTTCGGCATTCATATGTTCCGGCTCACATTGGTCATTCACTTGAGTCCGCTCGTCTTGATACCAAATATCGCGGCCCGATTTCATATCGACCTTGCCGCCCGTGTGACGAACAACTAAAACTTTGCGCACGCCTGGAGTCTTCGTGAGCGCTTCATCAACGTTTTTCTTTAGCGGAATGACTTTCGAAGCTCGCAGACCTTCGTCCGCGGTGATCACGAAATCAGAATCGCAATCCAGAATACGATTGGCAATGGAGTCCGGAGCAAAACCACCAAAAATTACTGAGTGCATAGCTCCGATACGCGTGCAGGCGAGCATTGCAAAGGCCGCCTCAGGAATCATTGGCATGTAGATCGTCACGCGATCGCCACGCTTAACTCCATGACGTTTTAGAATGTTTGCAAACTTACAAACCTCGGCATGCAATTCTCTATAGGTGATTTTTCTATTCGGAGTTTTAGGGTCATCGCCTTCCCAGATAATCGCAGTTTTATCGCCACGTGAGGGCAGATGGCGGTCGATACAGTTATAGGAAACATTCAGCTCTCCACCTTCAAACCACTTGATATGAACCGGAGAATTGAAAGAGGTGTCTTTGACCTTGTTCCACTTTTTAAACCAGTGCAGACGCTCCGCTTGATTGGCCCAGAAAGTCTCTGGGCTTTGAACAGATTCGTCGTACATTTTTTTGTATTGTGCAAAATCCATGGCGTACGTCCTTCGCTATAAGTTCACTTTTAGAACGAAGCCTTTTAAAAAACAAAAAGGCTGGGAGATATAAAATTCTCCCAGCCTTCTTATTTATAAATCAAGTACTAATGTGTCGTTGCTTAGTTGACGTCTTTATAGTCTGCGTCGATCACATCGTCGCCGCCTTTGTTAGCGCCTTCGGTTTCGGTTGAGCCACCGCCTGCGCCGCCACCACCAGATCCGTCACCGCCAGGTTGGCCGCCTTGCTTTTTGTAAAGCTCAGAAGACAACTTGTGAGTCACAGTTTGCAACTTATCGAACGCCGCTTTCAACTCAGTCGCTGGGGCACCTTTGTTCTCGAGAACTTTACGTGCTTCTGCGATGGCTTCATTAGCAGATTTTACTTCTGCCTCTGGAAGCTGCGTTCCAGCATCTTTGATCACCTTCTCTGTTTGGTAGATCAGGTTGTCCAAGTTGTTGTGAGCTTGAACTGCTTCCGCTTTTGCCTTATCGGCATCCGCTTGCAATTCCGCTTCACGAACCGCTTTTTTAACTTCTTCTTCGCTCAAACCAGATTGTGCAGTGATCTTGATCTGCTGTTGCTTGCCAGAAGACAAGTCTTTCGCAGATACGCTCAAGATACCGTTGGCGTCGATGTCGAAAGTAACTTCAACTTGAGGAACACCCCGTGGAGCTGGTGGAATGCCAGTCAACTCGAAGCGGCCCAAAGTTTTGTTATCCGCAGACATCTTACGCTCACCCTGCAACACGTGGATGTCCACCGCTGGCTGATTATCAGCTGCCGTCGAGAACACCTGCGTTTTCTTCGTAGGGATCGCTGTATTTCTCTCGATCAACGCTGTCATTACGCCGCCAAGGGTTTCAATACCGAGGCTGAGCGGAGTTACGTCGAGGAGCAATACGTCTTTCACATCACCAGCAAGAACGCCCCCTTGAACAGCGGCACCGATTGCAACCACTTCGTCAGGGTTCACAGTGCGGTTTGGTTCTTTACCGAAGAAATCTTTAACTGCTTTTTGGATCGCAGGAATACGAGTTGAACCACCCACGAGAACGACTTCATCGATCTCAGAAGCTTTCAAACCAGCGTCTTCCAAAGCCTTACGGCATGGATCCATAGAACGTTTTACCAACGCCTCAGTCATTTGCTCGAACTTCGCGCGAGAAAGGCGCGTTTGCAAATGCTTAGGACCTGTTTGGTCCGCCGTGATGAACGGAAGATTGATCTCTGTATCTTGCGCAGAAGAGAGTTCAATTTTCGCTTTCTCAGCCGCTTCTTTCAAACGTTGCAAAGCCATTTTGTCGTTTTTCAAATCAATGCCTTGGTCTTTTTTGAACTCAGTGATGAGCCATTCCAAGATCACTGTATCGAAGTTATCACCACCCAAGTGAGTGTCACCGTTCGTCGAACGAACTTCAACAACACCGTCACCAACTTCAAGGATAGAGATATCGAATGTACCGCCACCGAAGTCGTAGATTGCGATCTTCTCGTCTTTTTTCTTATCCAAGCCGTACGCCAACGCAGCCGCAGTCGGTTCGTTGATGATACGTTTGATCTCTAGACCCGCGATGCGACCGGCGTCTTTCGTTGCCTGTCTTTGAGAGTCATTGAAGTACGCTGGAACTGTGACAACAGCTTCAGTCACCGGCTCGCCCAAATAGTCTTCAGCAACTTTTTTGAGTTTTGCCAAAACAGCCGCACCGATTTCTTCTGGAGAAACCTGCTTACCGTTTGTCAGCTTGAATACGCAGTCATTGCCTTTAGCAACTACTGTGTACGGAACGAGTTTGATCTCTTCGCTGATTTCGTCGAATCTGCGACCGATAAAACGTTTCGCAGAATAAATTGTGTTTTCAGGATTTGTCACTGCCTGACGTTTCGCGATTTGACCCACGAGACGATCGCCGTCTTTCGTGAATGCAACCACTGAAGGAGTCGTGCGTGCGCCTTCCTCATTCACTAGAACTTTCGGTTCGCCACCTTCCATGATCGCCACGCAAGAGTTGGTCGTACCTAAGTCAATACCAATAATTTTTCCCATTGTTCACTCCTTAAAATACTAAACTATCTAACACTTTAAACATGTGTCGGCCGCTGCCGACGTCAAGGTCGCGGACCTCTTTTTTGGCTACTTTTTCTTGCCGAAAAAGCCGCCGCCTTCACCTTTGACTTGAATACCCTCTAATTTTGCCAAATCGCGTAAGAGTTTTTCTTCTTCTTTTGAGATTTTTTCGGGAAATTCGACCTCAAGTGTGCAATAGAGGTCGCCACGGCGATGGCCTCTGAGGGACGGTAAACCTTGGCCTCCCACCTTGAGGGTTTTGCCGTTTGGCGTGCCCTTAGGGATGTCCAAAGTGATGTCGTCGTCCAGGCTTTCTACCGGCAATTCCGCTCCTAAAAGCAATTGGAGATAGGAGACTTCGACTGTGGTATGAAGGTCATCCCCTTCGCGCTCAAAATTCGCATGATCTTTTACACGAATCTCAACATAGAGGTCGCCCGCAGGCCCCCCGTTGTAACCGCCTTCCCCTTCGTTGCCGACGCGCAAACGAGTGCCAGTGTCGACACCTGGAGGAATGTTGATGCGGATCTTACGATGCTCAGGCACACGGCCTTTTCCCTTACAGGACTTGCATGGATTTTTGATCGTCGTCCCTTGCCCGTGACAGGTTGGGCAGGTTGAAGCGACGCTAAAGAAGCCCTGCTGACGGATGACTTGGCCTTGGCCATGGCAGGTCGGACAGGTCACAGGTGCAGAGCCTTTTTCAGCTCCGCTGCCTTTGCACTCGCCACAAGAGGTGTCGGTATCAAATTCGATGTCTTTTTCAAGGCCGCGGAGAACGTCTTTCAGAGTGATCTCCGTCACGTAACGAAGATCCGCCCCTCTGCGAGGTTCTGTACGAGAACGAGTGCGACGTTGCTGGCCGCCTCCGAAGAAGTCGCCAAAGATGTCGCCGAAGTTGGCGAAAATATCTTCCATGTCTGGATGGCCACCACCGCCGCCCATGCCACCGCGGAAAGCCGCGTGGCCGAAGCGGTCGTACTGCGCCCGCTTTTGCGGATCGCTCAGAATTTCATAGGCACTGGCGCACTCTTTGAACTTTTCTTCGGCTTCGGGATTGCCGGGATTTTTATCAGGATGGAACTGCATGGCCAGCTTGCGATAGGCCTTCTTAATCGTATCTCCATCGGCATCGCGAGCGACGCCCAAGACCTCGTAGTAATCCCTTTGATTCGACATGTCATTTCCCGTTTCAGAATTTTGCTAGTACAGGGAATATGAGACATTTCCGGGAGGTGTCAAGAACGGGGTGCGATTTTTTGAAGTTTTACTTCGTAGGAGCTTCACGAATTTTTGCGAGCTTATCTTCTAAGCGCTTGATGATTATTGGGTCTACTTCCGTTTTAATCATTTCAGCTAAGACGGCCTCAGCAGCAACACGATCGTTAGACTCATTGTAGAGACCACCAGCAAGAGAAAACACCCATGGAGGCGCCCCGTTGCGGCCCGCGCGAATAAAAAGATCCGCTGCCTTCTTCTTATCTTTCACTTCGTAGAGAGAATGATAGGCTGCTCGATAAAGGATTGGCCAATCATTAGGAAATTCTCTGACGCCTTTGTCGAAAATTTGTGCGGCACCTTCAACATCCGAAACCATCACACTTAATGCTACAGCACCCGTCGCATACGGCATGCGAAACTTAGGAGAAAGCTCTGTAATCGCGTTCAACATGCGATAGAGCCACCCCTTGCCGACACATAGATTTTTAGCAATTTGCTGATCGCAATAGTCAAAATCTTGAATCGCCCGTATCCAAAGAAAATCTGCCGTCACATCCTTATGACCGAAAGTAAAATGCTCTACTCCTGATGGAGGAGACAAAAGATCACGTGGCTTTTCTAAAAGACCTTTACTGGCATATATCTGCGAATATAAAACTAATAGAAAGGAGAAGACCCCAAGCAAAGCAAAGCTTGGGTGAGTCTGAAATTTCAACAATCTTTGCAGTCTAGTGTTATCCAAAACATTCTCCCTCTAAAAATACTAATGCCAAAATAAAAAAAGCCCAAGTATTTCTACTTGAGCTTCTTTTTTCTGTCTTAAACTCGACTAAACTAAGGAATACCGATACGTGTATTCAATAATAGTTTTTGTTCATTGATTGTCCAGTCGTCGTTACCACCAGATTGGTGCACTACTGCGGTCGCTCCAGCAACAAAAGTATTCGTAGTCATAGCTGCCATACCAGTCACCGCAGAAATTGCCGCGGGAGCCGTATTAGTAGCACCATTTAGAGTAGAGCAGTTATTGGCCATTGCACCCGCAGCACCACAATACGCTGAAGTTGAAATAGCATTTCCTGGCGCTGTCGTTGGAGCCGTATTATAACCATTGGCTGCCGTAGCTTGAGACGTTACAGTATTGAAACCGACATTATAACGAAGACGACCTTCAGGAGAATATCCTACTGCACCAAACATAGAGTGATACGCCGTATACTCCGCAAAGAACGCCTTCTCTGCAGTATACAGAGACGACAACTGAGTTTTCGCCTCAGATTGGCGCGCCTTCGCCATGTATTTGCCGATTGACGGGATTGCTAAAGATGCCAAGATACCGATGATCGCGACTACGACCATGAGCTCTACAAGCGAGAAACCCGCTTGGTTATTACGTACGTACTTCATTAGAGACCTCCAAATGGTTCTGTTTTTAATTTCGTATTTTGAAGACCCATACTTATCGTCAGTTATAAAGATTTTGTTAAACGCTAAATATGTGTCACTTTAAAATGGTGCCAAAAAGACCTTATCAAAGCAAGATTGCTTCTCAAAACAAGACATTCATTTTATAATAATCTTAAGATTGTTGGGTGTGTCCACTTGGACACCACTGGAGTGAAAACTCAGAAAGAAAACACCCACCTGGACTTTAGCCCTTGAAGACACATATTTACCTGGCGATACCTTTTCCCCATGGAAGCACTTGAAAATCCAGAGGGAAACTTGAGAAAAACGACTAAGGGGTCGACGATGCAAAACAAACTAGTAGGGAATGGAACTCTTGTCAGTGATAACAGTCCGAAGCCCTACGTCTCTACTGATGGAGAAACTTCTGTTCAAACGGTCCCTCGTGTAGAGACGCCGAAAATGTACAAAGTGCTTTTATTGAATGATGATTATACACCGATGGATTTTGTGGTCCTCGTACTACGCCGTTTTTTTGGGAAGGCTGAAGAAGAAGCGAACAAGATCATGCTCGACGTCCACAAAAAAGGTTCCGGCATTGCCGGAGTATTCACTCTGGAAGTCGCCGAAATGAAAGTCATGCAAGTAAATCAGTATTCGCAGATGAACGAGCATCCGCTCAAAAGCACGCTAGAGGAAGAATGACTTCAGCCGCCCCAGGCGGTTGTGTATCAGGAGGAATAGGTTATGATGACACGAGAACTTGAACGTCGCCTCTCAGTTGCCACTGAAATTGCCAAGCAGGCTTACCATGAGTTTGTCACTCTGGAACATATCCTGCTCGCACTCACCGAATCCCCATTCATGGTCGAAATTCTGCAGGCCTGCGGAGTGAACGTCCAGAAACTCAAAGCCGATCTCAAAGCGTATCTCAAGAAAACAGTTCCGCGCATCACCCAGGAGCAACTAGACTCTTACGGTGGCTACGACAGCTGGAATCCCGAGTTCACCCTCGCCTGCCACCGCCTCATTCAGCGCGCAGCCATTCAGGTCAAAAGCTCTGGACGAAATCAAATCAATGAAGGCAGTTTGCTCGTCGCCCTGTTCTATGAGCAGGACTCCCATGCTGTCTTTGCTTTGGCTCAACAGGGCCTCAGCCAATTCGATGTGATCAATTACCTCTCTCACGGAGTGGCCAAAGACGTCAGCGGTACCGACGAAGAAAACTCTTCCTCGCCGGCTCCGCGCATGGATATCGACGGTCAGCCGATGGATGAAAGCAAGAGTTCTCCGCTCGAAAGTTTTTGCACAAATTTGAACGAAAAAGCGAAGAAAGGTAAAATCGACCCGCTCGTTGGACGCGAAGATGTTATCGAGCGCTGCGTACAGATCCTTTCTCGCCGCACGAAGAACAATCCGCTGCTCATTGGTGAACCCGGTGTTGGTAAAACGGCGATTGCCGAAGGCCTTGCCGCGAAGATCGTTCAAGGTGAAGTGCCTGAGAAATTAAAAACGGCGATCATTTACTCTCTCGACATTGGCACCTTGCTTGCGGGCACGAAGTTCCGCGGTGATTTTGAAGGGCGCTTGAAAGCAGTCATCAAGGAAATCGAAAAGCACCCGAACGCCATTCTCTTTATCGATGAAATCCATAACATCGTTGGCGCCGGCGCGACCAGCGGTGGATCGCTCGATGCTTCGAATCTTTTGAAACCGGCACTGGCCAGTGGCGATATCAGCTGTATTGGTTCAACCACTCATAGTGAGTATCGACAGTACTTCGAAAAAGACCGCGCGCTCAACCGCCGTTTCCAGCGCATTGATGTGAATGAACCGACTCCTTCAGATTGCGTCGCAATCCTGAAAGGCCTTCGTAAATCCTACGAGGAATTCCACAACGTGGTGTTCACCGACGAGGCGCTCAAGGCAGCAGTTGATCTTTCGATTAAACACATTCACGGAAAACTGCTTCCGGATAAAGCCATTGATGTGATGGATGAAGCCGGTGCCTACTTCCGTCTACGCCATTTAGGTGAGGACAAAGTTGTGATCGGCATTCCTGAAGTCGAAGAAGTGATCGCGAAAATGACGGGCCTTCCGATCGCGAGCATTTCTTCCAACGAAAAAATGCAGCTTCGCGATTTGGACAAAAAACTCAAGGCGCTTATTTACGGTCAAGACGAAGCCATCGATCGCCTCGTGACAAGCATCAAGCTTTCACGCAGCGGCCTGGCCCGTCCCAACAAACCTATCGGCAGTTACCTCTTTACGGGCCCTACCGGTGTGGGTAAGACTGAAGTTTGTAAACAACTCGCAGCTATTCTCGGTATTCACTTCCATCGCTTTGATATGAGTGAGTATATGGAGAAGCACGCCGTCGCTCGTCTCGTGGGTGCACCTCCGGGATATGTGGGTTACGAAGAAGGTGGCTTGTTAACGGAAGCCGTGAATAAACATCCGTATTCTGTTTTGTTGTTGGATGAATTAGAAAAAGCTCATCCGGATATTACAAACGCGCTCTTGCAAGTCATGGATGCGGGTCGCATGACTGATTCCCATGGCCGCGTTGCGGACTTTAAGAATGTGATCCTTGTGATGACGAGCAACGCCGGTGCTTTAGAAGTCGCTCGCGGTTCGATTGGTATCGTTGAAGACAGCCGCAGCTCTCAAAGCATGGAAGCCATCAAGAAAGCCTTCTCGCCGGAGTTTATCAACCGCTTGGATGCTGTGGTGAGCTTCCGTGACTTGTCAGAGGACATCATTCTCAAAGTTGTTGGTAAGTTTGTTGATGAACTGAAAATGACTTTGGCCGAGAAAAAAGTCGATCTGCAGGCTACACCAGAAGTTTTGAAATGGCTTATGAAAAAAGGCTACGACAAAGTTTACGGGGCTCGTCCTCTAGCTAGGACTGTGGATGAACACCTCAAGAAACCACTTGTCGATGAGTTATTATTTGGTCGTTTGGTCGATGGCGGCCGCGTCAGCGTCGAGGTGGACGGCTCCGTTGGAGGCGGCGTATTGCGGTTCCAATTTAGTACCACTCAGAGCGGCAATAACTCTAAAAAGCCCAAAGAGACCGTCACGACTTGACATAATTTAGAGAGATGCCAAATTAACCTTAGGGGTGAACGTGGCGCGTGACCGCGCCACCAAGGTTCAGCCCCCTAAGGAGTTTGCAACATGCAATTTTTCAAACGTTTCGGCTACTTCATTCTGACTAACGTTCTTGTGATGGTGACGATTGGTATCGCATGGACGATCATCAGTCATTTCCTCGGACTTGCCGGATTTAATCAGTACCTTCCCACAATGCTGGCGTTTTGCTTGGTTTGGGGTATGGGCGGCGCCTTTATTTCTTTGCTTATGTCTAAGTTCGCCGCGAAGTCTTTCCATGGCGTTCAAGTGATTGACCCAAATACCAACCAGCCGGAGCTTCGTGCCCTTGTTGAAAAAGTTCACGAGCTCGCTCGCCGTGCGAAACTTCCTAAAATGCCTGAAGTCGGCATTTACGAGTCTTATGACGTCAATGCGTTCGCAACCGGCCCGAGCAAGAGCAATTCGCTCGTGGCGGTTTCAACCGGTCTTCTTCAACGCATGAACGACAAAGAAGTTGAAGGCGTTCTCGGCCACGAAGTTTCGCATATTGCTAATGGCGACATGGTGACGATGACTTTGATTCAAGGTGTGGTGAATGCGTTTGCGATGTTCTTCTCGCGTATTTTGGCAAACGTTCTTGCCAGTAACGTCGATGAAAAGTTCCGCAACATTGTTTACTTTGCGTGTACGATCCTCGGCGATATCGCTTTCACATTGCTAGGTTCCATCGTCGTGAACTTCTACTCGCGCAAACGTGAGTACCGTGCTGACGCCGGCAGCGCTAAGATCTCATCATCAGGCAACATGATCGCGGCCTTGCAGCGCTTGCAAAGCCTGCATGAAGCTCCGCCATCAACCGATGATGCTTACGCGAGTTTGAAAATCTCAGGCCGTGAGAAAAAAGGCAGCATCGCTGACTTGTTCATGACTCACCCGGCTCTTCAAGACCGTATCAACGCTCTTGAGAGAGGTCGCGTGGGCTAATGCGCAAGGCAATTTCTTCAGCCATTTTTGTAACCGCTTTTTTGGGGTGTACCACAACGTCTGTGAACCATACAGGTGCAGACACGAAGGTCACCCCTTCTTCTATGCCTCCAAGTTATGACTTCATCGTCCAAAACCGTGATCATAACCAAAAAGAACTCGAGGCCCTGAAAACCACTGACGACAATCAAACATGGTGGAAGAAATATCGCATTGGACTTTTGAATCTCGATAAAAATCCGGAGGTCTCTTGCCCTCAGTTTACGGCCCTTTCTAAAGAAGCTCACTTTCCACTCCGCGATTTGGCATTACTGCGCGCTCATCAAACGTGCGCTGATACCAAAGACCTCGCGAAGCTGGATCCAGAGCTTTATAAAAGCAACTACAAATGGAGCCAGGACGTTCTTGCCGATGTGAATTTGAAGCAGGCACGCAAAACAGACGACAAGCTCGATGACATCGAGGCACTGAAAGAAAGTGCCCGCCAAGAAGTGATTGCCAAAAAGAAAGAGCAATACCTTCTCGATGCACTCAAGATCGCTCAAGACTTAAAATCAGAAGAAGAAATCAAAGCCGTTCAAGCTCAGCTCTATAAATCATCGCCGCGTTTAAAGCCGGATCTGACTTTCAAAGAACTTCCAGCGGCAGCCATGGATTATCGCCAGCGCCGCGAATTTGAAAAGGCTCTTGCAATCTACCGCAAGATCCTGAAAGATCCACAAGCTTCGACGGATGATAAATTCCAAGCGCTCAAGAACATCCGCATGACCTATAAGGTCGCGCAAAATAAAAATGCCTATATCGATGCGACCACGCAACTCGTGAACGCAACGAAGGCTGATTTTAAAGAAAATAAAAAGGATCCACAAAATATCAAGCGCCTGCATGAAAGCTATGTTCTGCTTGCGCGCACGCTGTGGACTGAAGACCGCGTAAGCCTAGCACTGAAATACCTCACTGAAGCTCAAAGACAGCTCAAGGGTCAGCATTCGCTAGACGAGATCTACTTTGTTCTCGGTCGCATGGCAGAGGAAAAAGGCGACTTACAAAAAGCCGCTGACTACTACGAAGCAAGTCTTAAAGAGCCGCTTTCAAGTTCTAGCATCCGCGAACGCGTTCAGTGGCTGCACCCCTGGGTGCTTTACAAAATGAAGCAATACGACGAAGCGGCTACGAAGCTTCAAGAATACGCGAAAAAAGCCAAGGACAATTCCGATAAGACTCGAAGCACGTTCTGGGCGGCTCGCGCTTTAAAGAACAACAACAAGTCGGAAGAAGCAAAAGCGCTTTTACAGCAGCTCGTTAAAGACGACCAAATCGGTTACTACGGCATGCTCGCCGTGCGTGAACTCGGCCAGACTTACAATCCGATGAAGAGCAATGAGAAAGACTTCTCTTACTCTCTGACAAGCTTAAAGGAACTGAGCCCAACATCAGCGATGCAGGCTGAATGGCTGATGGCAGTCGGTGAAAATACGTTCTCAGAAAAAGTCATCGACCAGCTGGCGCAAGAGCTTCGCCAAAAAGGCCGCGCGGATGAAGACACATGGCTTGTTGTTCTAACAAGCTATGCACGCGCCAACCTTTATCTGCCGCTTTTTGCCGCCTACAACAATCTGCCAAGTGGAGTAAAAGAAAAGATGATTCAGAAACATCCTGAACTTCTTTTCCCGCGTAACTACAAAGACATTATCCAGCAGGCAGCCGGCACCGAGCAGATCGCGCCGGAATTTGTGTTCTCGATCATCCGTCAAGAATCTGCGTTTAATCCACGCGCCCGCAGCCCTGTGGATGCCTTCGGTTTGATGCAGCTTTTGCCAAGCCTTGGAAAAGAGCTCAGCAAAAATGCGAAGGTCTCATACAAAGAGCCGGATGACCTTTTTGACCCGGAAGTGAACGTCCCCCTCGGGGCGCGTGAGCTGAAGAATTTGCTGTCGAAATATGACCAGCAATACATCCTTGCAGTGTCCGCTTACAATGCCAGCGGCAGTGCGATCCGTGGCTGGCTCAAGACTCGCTTCCGTGATGACTCCCTTGAGTTCATCGAAGAGGTCCCCTACGACGAGACCCGTGCCTATATTAAGCTCGTTATGCGTAATTTCGTGTTCTATAAGCGTCTAGGCCAGGATGCACCCGTGCCATTCCCGGAGGAGTGGCTCAAGCTCGTGAAGAACTAGACCAAGGCCCGCAGAGGCACCGAAATTCGGTGTCTCAATTTGAGAAGAAAAGCCAAGAAAGTTTAAGAGCGCCCTCGGAAATCCGATAATTATACGGTGGAGGAAACCTCATGCGCTCTCAGAAAATGATATTCCTTGTTGGCGGCATCTTTGTAGTTTTCATCGGTGCTTTCGGGACTTACCAACATCTCAGTGGGGAAGCCTCTTCCCGTTCTACGAACTCCGTCAAAAAAGCCAGCGGCCGTTTTGAGGAGTCCAAGATCACTTCAAAAACTGAAAGTGTCGATGATGAACAAAGTGCCTTGTTCAATGACCCTGCCATTGCTCAAGCATGGGGCCTTAAGAAAGCCGATGCAGCTCGCGCATGGTCGGTCTCTAAAGGCAGCAAGAGCGTTGTCGTTGCCGTCATCGATACGGGCGCCGACGTCAAGCATGAGAACCTTTCAGCAAATCTCTGGATGAACCCTGGTGAAACCGGCAAAGACTCAAAAGGCCGCGACAAAGCCAACAACGGAGTCGATGACGACGGCAATGGCTTCATCGATGACGTTCACGGCTGGAACTTCGTTTCTAACAACAATAATCTGACGGACAACCATGGCCACGGCACTCATATCGCCGGCATCATTGGCGCGAATGCGGTGAACGGAAAAGGCTTCCGAGGGATCTCTCAAGACGTGAGCCTGATGATTTTGAAATACTACGATCCTAAAGTCGCTGGCACGGACAACTTAAAAAACACAGTGGCTTCGATTAAGTACGCTGTGAAAATGGGCGCGAACATCATCAACTACTCTGGGGGCGGAACTGAGTTCAGCCAAGAAGAGCATGATGCGATTGTCGAAGCCGAGAAAAAAGGAATTCTGTTTGTCGCAGCCGCGGGTAACGAAAGATCCAACTCGGATCAATTCCGCTACTACCCTGCTGACTATGGTCTTTCAAATATCATCTCAGTCACGGCGATCGACCCGAGCACAGAAGTTCTTTCTTCCAGCAACTACGGAACTGAGACTGTGGATATCGCAGCTCCAGGCCAAAACATCTTGTCACTGCTTCCGGGTGGTTCTTACGGGATGATGACAGGCACTTCGCAAGCAACGGCTTTCGTTTCGGGCGCTGCGGCCTTGGTGATGGCTCGACGTGAAGCTTATAAAGCTGTCGACGTGAAGAAATACATTCTTTCAACCGGTGATGCGATGGCTTCGCTCAGCGCAAAGACGCGTACTTCCCGTCAGCTGAATCTTTACAAGTCGCTGACGATCCTCGATCAGGGCTTGGGACTCACAGGGGTTGCGGCCGCGAACAAAGGCAGCGCGAGCAATCAAGAGTTCACAGTTCGTGCCAAAGACGAAGCAAACACTCCGCACGAAGATCCGAACCTTAAAAAGGATTCGGCGACTGAGATGGCGACCTTCGGAAAGTCACTCATTAAGAGCATGGAAAAAATGGGCCGCATCGGCGAAAAGCAGGCACCAGCAAGTCAGTAGCTTTAAAGGTACCAGGTCGCTTTTCGGAATTGACATTAAACTAGAAAAGAAAAACCCCCGAGATTATCGGGGGTTTCTATTTGTAGTGTCCGAGTTTCGGAGAAACTAAGATGTCAATTCTGAAAAGCGACCTGGTACCTTTTAGAAGTCGTTGATTTTATCGACGAGTTCTGGGTAGTCGATGAATGGGTTGCGGTTACCCTGAAGCTTCATGATCTTTTCGTTGCGGTCGCGTTCTTCGTCGTCAACAGGGTCATCTTTGTGCCACTTGCGAAGAACTGCTTCGAGGCGAGGATCAATCGGCAGATCGTAACGAGTTGAGAAGTAGAACAATGCACGTGCCACGTTTCCGCGGTGCTCACGAGGTGGCTCAAAAACATCTTGGCCGCCGCCATCAGGTTTACCGAAGCGAACATTTTTGCACTTCAATGTTTTTGTATCCTTCACGACTTCACCAAACCAGTTGTTGCCGCGAACGGAATTCATTTCAGAATCCGTTGGGAAGAGGTGATGAAGATCCGATTTTTGCAAATCTGTAGGATATCTGCCGGTGAAACGACTTTGTGGCCACGTGTGCTCCGCATTGATTACGGTGCTGTCAGGAATCACTCCCGGCCCTGGGCGTCCACCATTGCTGAACTCTTCAGGTGTCGCATTGTGATCGCAGTAGACGTCCTTCACTCCGTATCCGCTGCCTGTATCAGGAATCAGATAAAAGCTACCGAAAAGAAACTTGCGAGCGTTGTTGTATCCGAAAGCCGTGTGCTGGTAACAGCCACTCTCTTCACAAGAGGTGCCCAATGTATCGAGACCGTCTTTATGTGGATTGTGATAAACCTTCAAGATGACTTTCAAACGCATCAGCAAACTTTTATCAGTTACGCCAGCGCCGAGTTCGCTATAGAACTCTTCACCATAATAAGGAATCTTTTCTGTCAGAGCCGCTGCATGAACAACGCCTGAAAAGAACATTGAAAAAAGGATCACTGTCTTAATGAAGTTTGTCTTCATTCGGGTCCGCCATTTCTGTTGGGGGTGATGTTTACAGCCTCTGGGCGGAACTATTGCGTTTCGGTAATAACGAAGTCAATTAAGAACGCTCGAAATTCTTTGTTAGAATTCCGTTAGGGAAAAATCATGGAAATGATTTTGGATTAAATTTTTTTAATAGAAGTCGGAAAGAGAGATTCTCCCTTTCCAAAAAAGAATAAGTCCGAACGTCAGCAACGCCACGGCTACTCCGGCTCCCACGAGATTGCGGAGACTT
This sequence comes from Bdellovibrionales bacterium, assembly GCA_018266295.1. Lineage (NCBI taxonomy): Bacteria > Pseudomonadati > Bdellovibrionota > Bdellovibrionia > Bdellovibrionales > Bdellovibrionales bacterium. The sequence continues at coordinate 429,595 of JAFEAQ010000011.1, forward strand.
AAACTGAAGTAGCCCGTAAGGATCATTAAAAGCGAAAGACTCAGCGGTCCCCACAAAACATACTTGTGCCATTTCTTTCGTGGCACCGTCGGCTTTTGCGCAAAGCGTAAGTCGCCATCAGCTTTGCTGGTAAGCGTTACTTGCAACAAACCATGGGCCTTAAAGATCATTCGCTCACAGACATCATCAGAGCCGCCCTGAGCACTCTTTAATTCTTCGTATTTTAAGATCGCAAAGCGCAGAGCATCCAGTTGATGGCAGCTCTTCAGAAAATCATCATGCAAACTCAAGTTATCGAAGTTCATGATGAGGTTCTTCCACTTACGCACCAAACTTGGCTGCGCTTTCAATGTCGGATCCAGAGGCAATTGCTCGAGACGCGCGAAAATCACATGGCAAGAATAGCATTCAGAGTTTTTCTTTTCATTGATAGCGCCACACTTCGGGCAAGCTTGAGTGCTTGTCTTTTCAGCAGAGTCTTCGATTTCTTGTTGCAAGGCTGCAAATGATTGAGCCTCCAACTCTTGCTGGAACGTGCGTGCTTCCTCCATCTCAGGAGATGCCTGCACTAGATAGGTCGCTACCGACATAGGATTTGTCACAGGATAAGCGAATGAAAAGCGGCTTGAGCAGGAAATGCAGTCAAACTGAGGAGTGTGACTTTGGATGTCGCCCTCACTGACTTCGTAGAGTTTGCTGCAATTCGGGCAGCGCACTCTGAATTTTCCAAGCTGTTTTTCAGTCGATAGTTCGCTCAATCCGAGCTTCTCCTATTCATTCCTTAGTGTTACAAAGTCTATGATGGGTAAGATTCTCGCGTTTTTCAAGAACTATTCTCTACGAAATTATTTATGGCCATTCATCGCCGGCGTGTTGATAGGCACCAGTTACATTCCGTTCCCTCCGTGGGCGCTCCTTTTTTGTTACGCTCCCCTCTGGGTTTTCGTTTTTCGGAGCGGAAAAAATTGGAAACAAGGTTTCGCCGCCGGCTGGTGGACTCAATTCGTTCTTACTCTGATCGGTTTTCATTGGATCGCCTACGTAACCAAACAATTCGGCGGCTTCCCGTGGCCTTTCGCGATTTTCGTACTGACGATTTTCGCGGCCTTTATGCATCTCTACATTCCAGTGACAACCGCTCTAGTGGCGTACCTCAAGGAAAAATACTCTTGGAGTGCGGGAAAATCCCTCCTGGCGTGTGCGCTTCTTTTGTCGCTGGCTGAGCGAGTATGGCCGAGCATTTTTCAATGGAATTTAGGTTATACCCTGCTCGCCGCAAATATCCCGGCCTATAATTGGGCCGACGTGATTGGCTTTGAGGGCCTCTCAACAATTATTCTTTTGTTGAATGCTTGGGTTGCCTGGATCTGGTTGCACCGTGAACAGCGCGGAACTTTGCAAAAACACGGAGTCCTCTTGGCCCTTTTCTTGGCTGTATTTAATATCAGCGGCCACTTCCATGGCGAGCGCTGGAATGAGTTTGATCGCAAGTTCAATGTCTCGATCATCCAAGCAAATATCGGTGACCTCGAAAAAGTCGTCGCTGAAAAAGGCCAAGGCTTCCAGGACGAAATCGTTACGAAGTTCCTGAACCTAACCCGTCAGGCAGTTGCAGCCACTCCCAATACGGAGCTGATCGTGTGGCCGGAAACCGCTTTTCCGGATTACCTCAACGCCTATAACACCAATTCCCGCATTCCCCGTCTTTTAGGATCTGGCCTCACGCCGCTTGGAAAAACGTTGCTGACAGGAGCCTATGGCAAAGATGCTCCGGGCGAACGCTCACCGCGCCTGACTTACAATTCTCTTTTCTTGGTGGACTCAAATGCACACGTGATTGGCCAGCCATACAACAAAACCAACTTGCTGGCGTTTGGCGAGTACTTGCCGTTCAGCGAGCGCTTTCCGTTTTTGCTCAAGTTGTTGCCGTTCATTTCCAACTTCGGCCGTGGTCATGGGCCAGAGATTTTGGTTTACCCTCATCCTGAAGGGGATATTAAAATCGGTGGCCAGATTTGCTATGAAGGACTGTACCCTGAATTCACTCGTGGCCTCGCTGAGAAGCAGGCCGACATTCTTGCCAACGTCACCAATGATTCTTGGTTCGGCCGTCCCTTTGAACCGCACCAGCATATGGAAATGACATTAGCTCGCGCAATCGAAGTGCGCCGCCCGTTGATTCGTTCTACGAATACCGGCATTAGCACGGTGATTCTTGCGAATGGAACTGTCTTACAACAGTCACCATTGCACACGGAGTGGTTTGGCAGCTTTGACGTCGAGATGAAGAAAAATGCCCCAACAACGGACTTTGTTCTTTGGGGACACTATGATTGGATTTTGATTTTACTAGGCTTATTGGCCGTTATCGCTAAAGGTGTTATCGATGCAAGACCTCATCGCTCTTGATTGGATAGAAATTTTAGAAAAGATCCGTGGCTATGCCACGAGTGAATCTGCCAAAAATAAAATTTTGGAGATCAAACCACTTGCAACCCCGGACGAGGCCCAGAAGAGCTTTCAGGAAATCTTTGATGCCGGCGCTGTTCTTGCTGAAGGGGTGCGCCCTTATATGCAGAGCTTGGATCTGTTTGCGACATGGTTTCCGCGCCTTAAAAAACGCGCCACACTCAAAACACTCGAGATCAAAGACGTTCGCAGCTTCTGTCTAGAAGCCCTCGCCTTGAAAGAAGCTCTTTCGCCACTCGACAATATGTGGGGCAGCCGCATCCGCGAAAGCTTGATGGAGGCTGAAGAGCCCCTCTCCGCGATCGACCAGATCTTGACTCCGGGGGGAGAGATCCGCTCTGATGCGAGCGAAAAGCTGTACAATCTTTTCCGCGAGAAAGAACGTCTTGCGCGGGATGTGCAAACAAATCTGGACCGCTTGGTGAAAGATCACCAAATGGAAAACAATCTTCAGGATAAGTACGTCACCACTCGCGAAGGACGCTGGGTTCTTCCGGTCCGCGGCGGCATGCAACACTATGTGCCCGGCGTGATTCACGGCTCTTCACAAACAAAGCAAACTGTTTTCATTGAACCTGAAAAAGTCATTCCGATGAACAACCGTCTTCGCCAGATCGAAGTCGAGATCGAAGACGAGATCGAAAGACTCCTCGTCGAACTTTCACATTATCTTTCAGCCAAAGCCGAAGACTTTCAGAATACTTTTACCTTGCTTGAAGAGTCCGACATCCGCTTAGCGCAGGCGCAATTGACCAGCATGATCAAAGGCTCACCGATTGAATTCACCACCGAAGGTTTTGAACTCGTCGATGTTCGCCACCCGCTTTTGCAACTCTCTGGCAAAAACGTTGTCGCTAATACGGTGATTCTCAATCAGAAAAAATCGATCCTCCTTCTATCTGGCCCGAACGCCGGCGGTAAGACAGTTCTCCTCAAAGGCATTGGCCTCGCCGCACAGATGGCCCGCTGTGGCCTTCCGATCTGTGCCAGCGAAAGCTCCAAAGTGCCGTTCTTTAAAGATATTCTGATCGGCATCGGCGATGCTCAAAGCGTCGATGAAGAGCTCAGTACTTTTGCGGCTCACTTAAAGATCCTCACCAAAGCCGCGCAAATGCAGGGCGCAAACCACCTCATCTTGATCGATGAGATCTGCGGATCGACAGATCCGGAAGAAGGCAGCGCCCTTGCTCGCAGCTTTATCGAAACGTTTTCTAAAAATAATGTCTATGCCGTTATTACTTCGCACTTAGGACCTTTGAAGGCCGGCTGGACCGATCAAGATCACGTTTTAAATGGAAGTCTTGAGTACGATCCTAAATCCGGCCGCCCGACATATCAGTTCTTGTCCGGCATTCCCGGCGATTCGCTCGCGATTCAAACGGCAAAGCGCGTGGGCGTGAGCAAAGAGATCGTCGAACGCGCCATTGAAGTGCTGTCACCGACAACTCGTGCGCGCCTACAAGGTCTTGAACAGATTGAACAGCTCAAAGCCGACATCGCGATTTTACAAGAACATCTGCGCAGCGAAACGAAAAAGGCCACTGCCACTAAAAACAAGTACGAAACCTTGCTGGCACAGTTTAATAAAGAAAAAGAAGACCAGCTCGCAAAGACTCTCAAAAAAGCCGAAAAGAAAGTCGACGAGGCCATCGGCCTTGCGAAAGCCGGCGATATTTTCGAGCGGCACCGCAACCTGCAGGATATCAAGTACAATTTGCCTGAGATCGTCAAAGCAAAACCGATCAACACCGGCGGCATTGAGAGTGTTGAAGACTTTGCCAAACGCTATCCGACGGGATCAAAAGTATTTGTGCCGTCTCTCAATCAGGACGGAATCGTGCAAAGTGCGCCGAACTCAAAAGGCGAAGTGATGATCCTCTCGAACTCAATTCGTCTGCAGCTGCCTTGGCAAGAGCTGCGCTCTCCGGGAAAACCGCAGAATCCGACGGCGCAGTTAGTGCGCAAGAGTTCCTCTTTCACGGTGGCTTTGAACGAAGATGAGACGGTCCTAGATTTGCGCGGAAAAACTTCTGAAGACGCGATCGAGGAGCTCGAAGTGGCTCTGGATAAAGCCGTTCAGACCCGCGAAGACCGCTTGAAAATCATCCATGGTCACGGCACCGAGGCCCTGAAAAAAGCCGTGCGAACCTATCTTTCCCGTAGCATCTACGTGAAAAAGTGGAAAGCCGGGGGTCCGGATTCTGGCGGAGACGGCATTACATGGGTGGAGCTCAGCCTTGATTAGATTTCCGAGTCTTTGCCTTTTGATTTTTGTTTTTGCTAGTCACGCCACTGCAGCGACAGTGCAAAAATACTCTGACAGCATGTCACTGGGGGCGGGTTTCATCTACGTCAACAACAAGCAGCTGGACATGAATAGCGCGATCGACGATGCCAACAACATAGGAGCTGGCGTCCCTAATCTGGGACACGCGTGGGAATTTTACGCCCAATGGACAACGCTCATTCAGTACTCAAATCTGACCTTGATCCTCCGCCCGTCTTACTTTGAGCAGTCAGCGCACAACGGCAGCATCCTTTACAAACTCAGCGGCACAACGATTTTTCCGATTGTACGAATGCACGTAACCGATTTGCCGGGCATGAACTTGTTCATTCAAGGGGGCGTTGGCTACGGAGAACTTCGCGGCGAAATCGACATCAGCAATAAAACTCTTAATTTCAGCGGCAACGGATTGGGAGTTCTCGCCGGTGTCGGCGCTGACACTTGTGTGAGTGACCGCCATTGCTTTAATCTCGAGCTCAACGTACGCAATCTCTCAATCCCTCGCAATACTTCCACGGGAGGCAATTGCGTCAATAGTGGCGATATTCCAGGGATTACTCGTTGCTATGTCGACTCCGAGGTCGAACGCAACTATTCAGATTTAAAAACCAACATGTCAGGCACGCAGATGCTGCTAGGTTATTTTTACCGCTACTAAGAACAGACATTTCCGCTGTGCAGTTGATTATTTATTTTTATTGTGTCCAGGAGCATTGGCAGAATTGCCGCGATCGCTATTCTTGGGTGACGAGACTTTCGCATCTTTATCGCTATTGCCGGAATTTCCGCCAGCGCCCAGAGATGCTCTCTCTGCTTGATCTCTGGGATCGAGGGCCCCTTTACGAGCTTTTTTCTTCTGAGCCGTCGAGTTTTGCAAGTTGCGTGCTTCCTCAGAAATCTTCGCGCCAAATTGCGAATCCGTTGAACTCTTATGGGCCTGATTAATCTGACTGTCAAATTCACTGAGATCTTCTGAAGTCGCAGGTACCAGCGTCTGGGCCATAGACACAGAACTTAAGAAAAGAGCTACGAATGTAGGTATCAGATTTTTTATCAGAATTTTTCTCATAACTTCTCCCATAGCCACTTCTAGAAAACGACTGAGTTTCCTTGCTTCGCAAACGTGAGCTTCAGTACCTGCTCACGAACCACTTCATTTTTCTCATTCAAGAGGCGCACGCGAATACTTTTCTCACCAGAAATATCCGAGGAAACCACAAACGGCAGCTTGCCACGTCCGAGAGCTTTCACGCTGACCGGCAAAGTGAGTTTACGCTCTTCACGAATCTCTTTATTTGAAGACACAAAGTGAACGTGCTCTGGAAGTTCGACTTCCGCTTGAGCCACCATTTCTTTATCGCTTTGGTTGAAATCAATGTGAATCACATAAGCTTGTTGAGTCAGACCATCGCTTTTCTTTTGCTGAAGCAACTGATAGCTCACAAAGCTCAAGGTCAAAACGCCGGCCAGAGAAATACCTGAGAGCCACTTCCAAAAAAGCAGCCCCTTCGGAGTGCGTCTCTCACGCCAGTGTGCTAGCACTCGGGTCTTTAAATACGGCGAAGGCTCAAGAGGAGCCTTCTGAACTCTTGCAAAGAGCTCATGAAGCGCCTTTTGGTCCTGAGAGTCTTCTCGTCCGTGTTCTCGCCCTTGTTTGTCTGACATAAGCATCAACCTCTAATATAAAGACGAATCAGCACCGGAAATCGTTTCAACAAAAAGTGTCTTATTTTGAGACTTTTAACTCTTTTTATTTGAGCTGTATTTCTGCATAAATAGCTGGCGGAGACGATGGAGTTTCGATCTGACGGCATCCTCGCTCATACCGGCGTGCTCTCCGGCTTCCTTATAGGAGCAGCCACCTAACTCAATAAGCAATAATAGAAAGCGCTCTTCCGGGTCAAAATCGGCTAAAACCTTATGAACAATAACGACCGCTTCCAAATCTGAGCCCGAGGCCGCTTCTGGCATTTCCTCTTCGGAGACATTTTTCCGGAAAGCCGCACTCCGGGTCAGATCAATATACAAATTTTTAGCGATTTGATAAAGCCAGCCGACGAAGGTTGCCGGATTCTGCAGTTTGGAAATACTCTCGAGGGCTTTGATGAAAGTTTCCTGGCAAAGGTCTTCAGCAATCTCGCGATTGCGACTGAGCAAAAGGCAGAACTTGTATAACGACGCCTGCGTGGCTTCGATCAACTCACCACAGGCTCTCTCATCGCCATTTTGTACCCGCACCACCAAGTCCGTGAGTTCGGGGGTTTCTTTTGTCTCAGCCATGCATTTCCTTAGACTCTATCAAAACACATCCCACCCAAGTCCCGCCAGAAGATTTGTGTTATCATAGTTTTTATCCCGGACGTCGTCACTTCCGAGCGTCGACTTATTCGGGTTGTATTCAGCCAACAAATAAGCCACCCAGCCTTGCGAAAATCCGTAAACGTACTTGAGCGAAGCGCTCAGCTCATGATCCTGACGATGCTTGTCCCCGGGCAGAGCATTGTTTGTATAATTGCGCTCGAGGTACAGCATCTGCGCGAGCAATGATGACGACGACGTAAGACGCCAAAGACCGCGCAGACCCGGCCCTTGATAGTTATGTTGCAATGGCAAGCGCGACCCGTCGGAGTAGACGATGTCCTGAGTCCCGTCACTTCCTAATAGCCAATAAATCTGCAGAGTCCAAAGGCCCGCACCGTAGCTGAAAAAAGGTCGAACCGAATAAGAGGACCCCGTCAGGTATGAATACGTATCATTTGTTCCTCTCTGAGAATAAACTTCGAGATCAAAACCGCCGCCCCAGGCGCTTCCTAAAGTTGCGGTCCTTACGAGAGCCCCCGTCTTTTGTGCGGCAAAAGTTCCGTTCCATATCTCCGCCTGAGTGAACGGAACCAGACCGAACTCAAAAAGGCGGTTTTGATAAACCAACGGCACCTGAAGAGAGTGATTTTGCGTATTGAGCTCCGGCGCATTGGTCGGATTTTCGTAGTCGAAAAGATAAGAGACCTTTTGCTGCCACGAAGGGCTTTGATAAAAACGATAACTCGCACCGATTCCTGCTCGCACAAGCGGGCTTGAAACCGGAGCATAACTTCGCCCTTCCAAATACGCGTTGGTTGTCGTACCCGCAGCAAGATCCAGAAAAAGACCGTAGGTTTTTGCTGAGGCCTCTAAGGGTTTCAGCGCCGCTACTAAGTCACGAGCCGAAGCTTTGTCTGTCGCCGGTAAATCCGTTGCGGCCGCGACACTTTTCAAAACCTTCTCTGCTTCGCTGTTTTTATTTTCCTTCATCAGAATCATGCCCAAGAGCAGCTGGGTTTTACTGTCCAGCGGCCGGGGCATTTGCCTTACCTGCGCTTCGGCCTGTGCATACATCTCTTGTTGATAGAGCTCTAGAGCATAGTCCGCACGCAAGCCCGGCGGTAGGGATTCACTCTGCATCTCTGCCAGAGCCTTGCGGGCTCCTTCCGTCTGACCCATCTTCAGCAAAGCTTTGGCTTTATACAGTTTGGCCGCCGGAGTCAGAGGACTCTGAAGCTGAACGACTTTGTCATAGGAAGCGACAGCCTTGTCGTAGGCACCTGACATAGAAAAGCAGTTACCGATATTAAACCAATAAAGACCTTTTTTCGGCTGCAGCCTCAAGAGCGCGGTGAGATTGCTGACGCAGGTATTGAAGTCATTTTTTTGATAGGCCTGCATCGCAGTTTTAAACAGGACTCCTTCATTCGGCGCGGCCCAAGCCTGGTCGGGCCCGAGATTCGAACAAACTAAAAAAAGAAAGAGAACTACTGCTCGCATGGAACTCAAATAGTAAGAAACTTTTCAGATGAAATACATAAAAAAAAAGAGGATCCATTTCTGGATCCTCTCACACGGGGTCACACACACTACACCTAAGAGCACCTTAGGATTCTGTTATCTATTTCATTTCACCCATCTTCTTTAAAAGCTCGCTCACTTGAGCATCAGTAACAATTGAAGCATTATGACAAGTGCCTTTGCTGCCAGGAAAGATCTCAGTACACTGGCGGCCAGCATCTGCCTGAGCCATCGGCGCGCTCGCATCGAGGCTGCAGCTGTGCTGAACAGCGAAGGCGTTAATCAATTTCAAGCAGGCATTCTCAGACATACAGACGCGAACTGAGGTTGAATTGCCGTGCTGAACAAAGAGCTCATAACTCAAAACAACTTTCTTATTTGGGTGCAACATCTGACACTCAACCAAACCACTGACATCAGTGCCATCTGAAGTCTTGTCTTTATCCTTACCACCGGCTTGTGGTGGCAGTGATGACGGATCTTTTGGGCCACCTTTTTTATCATCCGGTGTCGCTGTTGGCGCCGGAGTTGGCGTTGCTGTCGGAGTTGGTTGCACACCGTCCCCTGGAGGCATCAATACTTGTCCATCATCACCTGCTGTATGGCCGTCGTCAGGAATTGCTTCAGCCTTCAAAACCGCGCCGTCTAAGTCTGAGCTGAAGTGAGTTTGTGAACAGTTTTGATAACCGAACAAAACAACCAACGTAAGGCTCGCAGACGTGAGGTAAAAAGAAAGCTTATTCCATTTCATGACATTCCCCCTGTTACATGAACTTATATTAGAAAGACGAGGCGCCCGGACGATTCGTTTCCATCTTTTTTAAATATTTAAAAAAATGTCAGCCCAAAACGTCACTTTGTTAGGAAAAAGTGCCCCATCCCAAGACGTCTCAAAGAGAGCCATGCCAGCCCCTTCTAAGTGCATGAATTCCGATCATAAAACCGCTGTTTCAGAGCGAAACGCTGGCACCCTCGTTGCTCTAATAAAGAGTATCAAACGAATTTTAAACTTAGGGGGATTCAATGACGACTCAAACAACACTTAAAACAGCTCTTCTTCTGACAGTTCTTGCGATGCTCACAGCTTGCGGCGCTCAAAACACCGATGTTTCAAGCGACTTCGCCAGCCGCACACCTGTGACATCAACGACAGTTCAGCCTGTTGGCACAACCGTGTTGTACTGTAATCAAAGATCCAAAGACGGCCTGACTGCAAAGTTGATGGTCTATACAGATGCTGCCAACCAAGTTCGTAACGACTATATGAAATTAAAAATCACTCAAATGCCTGCAAGCTTCGGTTCTGGTGACTACATTCAGCTTTTCCGCTGGCAAGCAAACACTTCAAACACCGTCTACGTAGATCCTACTCCGGTTCAGGCTCGTTTTGAGACTCTGGATGGCCGTTTGATCACGAACTTCTCGTCATCTCTTTATTGGAGCCAAGTTTCTGCCATCGCGGCCGCTTGGGGTATTAGCGACGTAAACACCTTCTTCCAAAACGTTCGCTTGGTCGTTGATATCCGCGACCCACAAGCTAACTTCGATGCTTTGAAAATCGCGATGTACAACACCAGCAATACGAACACGATCAACATGGATATGTTGCTGCCAGCTTTCGCTGCAAGCCCAAGCGTTTACGCAAATGATGGCGGCGCGGTTCGTTCCAGCTACTTGCAAAAGCTCCACCCCTTCGCGGCTTACATCAATTCTGGTTACACTCCAGATCAATTCCTCAGCATGGGCAGCAGCTATTGCTTCTAGTGCGAACTTTCCTGAACGACTTCTTCAGCCTGAAGATTTTCACCCTGGCGGTAACGATCGACCAGGGTGTTGTCGTTTGTAGGGAATGAGAACAGCAACGAATGCACATTGCTTGTATCATCCTCTTGGGTGACAACGATGTAGGTTAAATCCTTCACCGTTTCATGATCCGGGTATTCCTTGATAAAAGTCACAAGCACATTCCCCTCAAGGTCGTTCTTGCGCCAGATTTCATCGGCATTTTCGATGGTATCTTCGCGGAAATCTGCAAAGTCACGGAACTTGGATTGATCAATGTCCTTTTCTCCGCGCACTTTCATCATCGCAATGTAAAGTCCCATCGAGAGCGGGTCCCCCTCGCCGAGGGCATCTCCGTCGATCGCCCCGTCTTGGACGTATTCGTACTTTTTATCATAAACCAGGTCGCCGCGTTGATAGTTCTGCAGAACGCGGAGGTCTTTGGTCGGAAAGTGAATAAACACAAAGCTCGGGTAGGATTCTTCGGAGGTCACATAGGCAATCGCCACGTAATGGAAAACCTGGTCCCCCACCTCAAACGAGCGGACAAAGTGATGTATCGGCAGCTCCGGGAAGGTCTTCGTGTCTTGCCAAATCTCATCCGGCTCATCCAGGGTGCTTTCGAGGTAGTCTTGAAGCCCCAGTTGCTCGTCATCGGTAAAGTCCTCTTCAGAGCGGACGGACTGGTACTCCTCTTCGAGGGCGCGGATGTTTTGTTCAAAGTAACCAAACAAATCGGCCTCATTCTCAAAGATAAGCCCATTTGTTTCGTCTATGATGATGTACTCCTTCTCGGGACTGGACTTCACTGACGTCACTTTTTTGGTGCCGCGAGATTTAGATCTGCCTTTACTTGCTGTCGACTGTGCTGCTTTTACTTTTGCCATTTATTCATTCGCCCCTGTCAGAGTGACTAGACTCATTATCAGTGATTCATCGACAGAGTCACAAGGTTAAAAACTCCCTCAATGACAAACACTGTCATGCTTAATGTTTTTGTCTTGCAAGGAGAATTCTTTTTCTTCACCATTTGCTTAAGACCATCGCAAGGAGGCGGGTTTTGTCAATTATCGAAGAAAAAAGCTTGGAGCGCATGGAAGCTCTTCTTTCTCATTCGGCCATGGGTGTGCACGTACTCTTCGACAATAAATCCATCGCGGATGTTCTCAGTCAGGTGAAAGACGACAAAGACTTTTACGACTTCAACAAGATGAAGAAAGTCCAAGACGTCATGACGGAGCTGATCGCGAAACGCACCTACATCGAGAAAGTGGCTTACTTGAAGTCCTTGGAGCAAGAAGCTTACGAAATGGTCGTCCGTGCATATTTCCACATCGTGGAAAATACGGCGCGCGCGAACCAGGATTTGGCTCACTAGCTCCCCAGGCTCACGTAAATTCTGAAATCTGACTTCAGTGGCCTCTCCTGGGCCGCTTGGAATTATTTTTCCCCGTTTTTTGTAGAAATCTTCATGTTGGGTTGGCTTTCTTGCTGGCTACCGCACTTCTTTCTCCGTCCGTGAGAATCGAGGACTCTGTCCTCGAGCTCCAGCTACAGCCGGCCATCGTGGCCGTCTGTCCAACGTACGGTGGAGACAAGTACTGACTGTCGTAGAATTTTCCCCAGTGACACTAGAAGGTCGGCCACGATGGCCGAGCTTTCGGGGGTTCGGGGCGCGAGCCCTGATTGCAGGATGCAGGAAGACCTGCGGAGCTATCCCATTAATCCAAACTATTCCAGACACTTAACCACGATACCTCGACCTTTGGCTAAACTGTTTAAGGAGCATCTCACTCTTTCCGATAAAGACACATGCGAAAGCTTCTCGGCGGTCTGATTTTAAGCATCTGCGGTCTTGGCGTGATTGCTCACGCGGAGTATCGCATGTTCACGCTCAAAATCACCAATACCCAGACAAAGGACTATCGCTTGGTCGATAGCACTCTCGACCCAATTCAATATCCGTACTATCACACCGTGCAAAAAGACGAGATCGTGCAATACACTGATACTTGGCGCTGCTATGGCGACACCGGGGGTTTTAAACCGCCGTGCCCGAATCCGAAGCTCAAGCCCGCAGAGGGTTCTGAGCAAAACCAAGGCCCAGCACCGAGCGCGAATCCTTAGAGCGTTCCTCTAAAAAATGCTATTCTAGGAATGAAACGACTTTTCCAGGAAGGAGATGCGTTCATGTCCGTAGAGTCTTCAAAAGCCCGTCATAACCAACAGGCAGATCTGAGCGATCTTCAATCTGAGTACGCCCAGAAAAAGAAAAAGTATGCGCGTGAGCAAGAAGAACAGCTCGACGATTTGAAAGACTATTACAACGGCCGAAAAGAAGAGACTCGCGAACAGGGCGAAGCTGCCATCAATCATATTCGCAAACGCCAAAGCGAAAACGTCGCCGCGGCTGAAGAAAGCCGTCACGAAATCAATGAACGCGGCCAGAAGCAGCTGAATGAAATGGAAACCGACTATCGTAAAAAGATGGCCGACACCCGCCTGAAACGTCAAGCGCAGCTCGATGAAGCCCGCACGAACAGCCGCGATAAGATCAACGAAATCACTGAGAACCAAGAACAAAAAGTTCAAAAGGTTCGCGAAGAATCCAATAAAGAAATTCAAACTGTTAAAGATAAATACAATAAAGAACTCCACAACACTCAAGAGTTCACCGACAAACGCCTGGCTCAGATTAAAGACACCAACCAAACTGCAGTTAAGAACGAGCAAGAAAAAGGCCGTCAGGTTCAGGCAAAGCTCCACGAGAATTTGCAAAAAGAATATAACTTCACCAACGAAACCGGCGAAAAGCGCATTAGTGAGCGTAAAGCCATTCAAGACACTCAGTACAATCGCCAAGAGAACGAGTACGACAAGCGCTTCCATCAACAACAAGATCAATGGGATGCGCGCGAAAAAGGCCAGAACGAGCAATACCAAAACCGCATTGCTCACAGCAAAAAAGCTTACGAGAACCAACTCAAAGATCAGCACGAGCGCTTTGAATCGGTTTACCAAAAAAATGGTGAAGCCAACCGCGAATCTTTGAATATTCAAAAAGGCAATCTGCTTAAAGAACAAGTTGAGATGAAAAAGAAGTTCTTTAAAGAAAACGAAAAGTACGCCGGCAAAGAAGATGATCCGTTCTACAAACTTCAGGATCGTGGCAACCGCCTGCGCGAAAATCCGGATTTTTATATTATTGAAGCCTATGTTCCGCACCACGAAAAAGACAATATCAAAGTCACCATCAAGGACGATGTCGCTTCGATCTCAGGCAAGCGCGCTTTCAAAGATCAAGTGGAAGAAGACGGACGCAAGCTTTCAACCAGCAATTATCAAACATTCCGTGAAGAATTCAGCTTTGAAAAGCCTGTCATCACCGAGGGCATGACCCGAGAACGCAATGGCGACTATGTGACATTCTGGGTGCCAAAACTGAATAGCTTTGACGGAGTTCGTAAACTCAGCAAAAAAGTTTAGCGCCCCCCACTTTTCCTGTTAATCTTTGGCCATGACACCAACCTCATGGAATCTCGAAAATAAAAATGCATTAGTCTGTGGCGCTTCTCAAGGTATCGGAGAAGCCACGGCAAAACTTCTTGCGGAGCGCGGCGCACGCATCGTGGCTCTCGCACGCAGCGAAGACAAACTTGCAGAGTTGATTAAAAACCTTCCTGGCAAAGGCCATAAGTACTTTGTGATTGATTTCGCCGACACTGCAAAGCTGCAGTCCGAAATCGCGCCGCTCGTTGCAAAAGAAAATATTCAGATTCTCATCAACAACGCCGTGGGCCCCAAAGGCGGCCTGCTGTCAGATACCAAGCCGGAAGAATTCGATGCGCCGATGCGTGTGCACCTCTTGGCATCGCACATTCTGACTCAAGCTTGTTTACCGGCAATGAAGACCGCGGGCTATGGCCGCATTGTCAACATCATCTCTACCTCTGTAAAAACGCCGATTCCAAATCTCGGAGTTTCCAACACGGTTCGCGGCGCGATGGCCAATTGGTCTAAGACTCTTGCTGGCGAACTCGCGGCTTTCAATATCACGGTTAATAATATTTTACCTGGCTACATCCGCACAGGACGTTTTAATTCCCTCGTCGAAGCATCGGCTCAACAAAGAAAGGCCTCGACCGAAGAGATTGAAAATCAATGGCAAGAGACGATCCCGATGAAAAGAATCGGCGAACCTCTAGAAGTTGCCGAGGCCATTGCTTTCCTCAGCAGTCCTGCGGCATCCTATATTACAGGGATCAATGTTCCAGTGGATGGCGGACGAACGCCTTCTTTGTAGCTTAACGGAGTCCACATGAAATTTTTGACATTCAGTTTTGTTTTACTCGCCGGTATTTCGTCTTTTGCCGAAGAAAATACTAAACAGACTTTTAGAATTTTCGGCACCGAAGGCCCCTATTCTCCGATGAAAGAGGCCGCAGACGCTTTTGCGGCCAGCAATAATCTCAAAATCGAAATCACCGGCAAGGCCGTTGAAAGCTGGAAAGCCGCCGCCGCGAAAGACTCTGACATCATCTACAGCAGTTCTGAAAACGTCATGGACACTTATAACGACACACTGTCGTTGCTTGATGCCGGCACGATCACGACTGTGTTCATGCGCCCTGCTGCGATTCTTGTTCGCCCGGGCAATCCGAAAAAAATCAAAGGCGTGAAAGATCTCATTCATCGCGATCTTAAAGTGATTATCGTGAATGGCCAGGGTCAAGTGGCCCTCTGGGAAGATGTTGTCGGCCGCCTTAAAGATATCGAAGCGATGCAAGAATTCCGCAAGCACATTGCATTTACGGCACGCACCACCTCTGAAGCCATTCAATACTGGAAAAATCACGATGAGGTCGAAGCTTTTCTGACATTCAATACTTGGGGCAAAGAAGAAGGCCTCTCGGCGGACATCGTGAACATCGAAAAAGATTTAGTGATCTATAGAAGCATGGGCGTCGCAGTGACGAGCATCACCAATCAGCGAGAGACAGCTTTGAAATTTATTGATTACTTAAAGACCGCCGAAGCAGAGAAGATTTTTAAAGCCAAGGGTTGGTTTAAAAAAGAGAAGTAGGAAGGCCGAACTTAGTCGACCTTCATCATGTAACGGATTTCGCGGTTCAAAAAAGTTAAACGCGAAGCTAGATCCGTTAGAACTTGCAAATTCGTTTTCAACTGAGTCAAAGCATCCACCTCGAGAACGGGAGTATCTTCCATCTCGTGATAAGAACGGTGTTCCGCCATAGAATCGGCCATCAGCTCGGCTTCCAAGACATCAGCAATTTGCAGATTTTCAGCACTTTTTTCGTTTAATCTCATCTGCACTCCTTTGTTTTCGTTAGCGCACAATCAACAAGTCTAGTGACATTCATTTGAGCTCTTCAACTTAAATAATCTTACATAAATTATTTACAAGATTAGAGCTAGTACTCACATTGCAGAGCCGATTTATCCGTATCCGCAACGTTCACGCGATCTGTATTACTCGCCAGATAAGTGGCCATCACACTGCTATCGCGATCTTTATGTTTTAAACCCAATACGTGGCCCATTTCGTGAATGACGAGGGCTTCGATGTTAACTGAATTTGGGACGGCCGTTGATGCAACTCCAGGCTGATTCCAGTAGTAGGTAAAATTCTTCGCATTGATTCGCATATCAGCTTCTTTGATCTGATCTCCGATCCAGTAGATCGAAGTGCGAGCCTGCTCTGAACTCTTATCTGACTCCCAAGAATTGAAAAAGTATATAATATTTCTTCCATCTTTCTGTGGATTGATGGGGCCCGTCACTCTTTGATCGGTAACAATGTTGATCAAACGCTTTCCTGTCGCATCCTGCCAGGTGGCCGCGGCGGCTTCGATGGCGCCAACATATTGTTGAGGGACAGACTCATGCAGATACATGGTCACAGGCACTTCGCCTTTCCATGAGATACGCTCGCCGTAGACGTTCTGAACAAAACCGCAGTCGTCTTGCGATTTCGGCGCACAGCCTTGCAGGCCGAACGCAATAAGAACGAGTAAGAAGCTGAAATACTTCCGCATGAGTAAAGTCTCCTACAGCTATTCCTTAGCATGTCCCGAGCCAGCTCATTCCAACCGGTTTTTATGCGCTACACGTCTGATTTGATTGATGTTTTTTAGATTCTCTGGATTTTCCACTTTTGCCACCCTGAACTGTTTAGATTTGAAGGAGTCCCCGTGAAAACACCTAAGTGGTGATTTTACTTAGGGAAAGGTGCTGTCGAATTTCTAACAGGGTGTGGGACGTGAATTGTTCCGGGGGACTCGTCTAATATAAGAAAATATTTGGGAGTCTATAATCCCCTGCCCAGAGACAAAAGCACACTGTATTTAGCCACTTACAGAACCTGGCCCAACATCCAGAGTGACACCACCCCACTAAGTTCTTGGAATCACTGCAAATCTCATTTTGGTACAGCCCTTGCTTAAGCATATCTATAACTTACCCAGCTCCTTCCGCAGTCGCGGAAACCTAGAGGGCTGACCATCCAACCTAGACATCCTACCCATCGGCCGGAGGAAGCGAAAAGCTCCCCACCCCGGCTTCGCGCGCCGAAAAGGTACCAGGTCGCTTTTCGGAATTGACTTGGCTCTTTGGGGGGCTCCGCACCTCTTCCTACATCCTGATAATCGAGGACTCTGTCCAACATATAGTGGAGACAAGTACAAGCGCTGTAGATCGGCTCCCAAACCTGAGCCAACAAACTCCCTCTCTTGTTTAATTCGAATTAGTCCGGAAAAGCGACCTGGTACCTTTTGCCTTTTCCGAAATTCTTCTATACTTAGAGCCTCTCCAAAACTCTTACCCTAGAAGGAAACCTCTGTGAAAAAAGTGACGATTATTCCTGGCGATGGCATTGGTCCCGAAATCATGGCGCAGGTCGTGCGCGTTCTGAAGCAAGTAAATGCTCCGTTTGAATACGAAGAATTCGATGCCGGCGAAGTCGCACTTCATAAACACGGTTCTCTGTTACCGGCTTCCACAGTGGCTTCGATTGAAAAAACCAAGCTTGCGATTAAAGGTCCGACGACGACTCCGGTGGGCGGCGGCCATAAATCTATCAACGTGCAAATGAGACAGCAGTTTGATCTCTACGCAAACGTGCGTCCAGTGCGCGTTTTGCCGAATATCCCTTGCGTCACTCAAACGGTGGACCTCACGATCGTGCGTGAAAATACAGAAGACTTGTATGCAGGGATCGAGCGCATGGTGGATAACGACACTGCAGAGTCTATTAAACGCATTACTCGTAAAGGTTCTGAGCGCATCGCTCGTTATGCTTACGAGCTTGCACGCAAAACCGGTAAAAAGAACGTCGCCATTGTTCACAAAGCCAACATTATGAAAATGTCTGACGGTTTGTTTTTGAAAGTCGCACAAGAAGTCGGTGCTCAATATCCAGAAATCACGACTCGCGATGTGATCGTGGACAACTGCTGCATGCAACTTGTAACAAAGCCTCAGCAATTCGAAGTGATTGTGACCGAAAACTTGTACGGCGATATCTTGAGTGACCTCTGCGCAGGTCTTGTCGGTGGCCTCGGTGTCGTTCCTGGTGCTAACATCGGTGACCGTGCGGCGATCTTTGAAGCGGTTCATGGCTCTGCCCCGGATATCGCTGGCCAGAATAAGGCAAATCCAACGGCGCTCTTACAGTCTGCCGTGATGATGCTTCAACATGTGGGAGAAACCCAGAAAGCGGATGCGATCATGAAGGCCCTGATAGAGGCGTTGAAAGATCCAAATGCGCGTACAGGTGATTTGCAAGGCCGCGGAAATACCGTCAGTTTTACGGATGCGATTCTGCAGCAGCTTCGCTAGATTGACCGAAGCGCTTTTGCATATTCGGTGAGAGATGTGCTTTCAACTCCGGATGTTCTTTCAAAGACGTCCGGATATACTCAGTCCACTTACGCACGTTCGCTTCATTTTTCATATCTTCGCTGGCACGTAAGAGGCCTTCCGCATCGGAGATATCTTTTCGCACATTGAAGGCCTGTTCAAAACTATGAGCCGCTTCTGACGGCTGTTCTAAATACAGATAAACCCATGCCTTTAAATTATAGAACGCCCCTTGATCAGACACTGGCAATGTTTCAAGACCGGTGGTCACTGATTCCATCGTCGCTTTTGCTTCGGCAAACTTCCCCGTGCGCAAAAGCCCGCGGGCTTCTGACATCGCCGCTTTAGCCTGCTCTTCTGCTGATGGAACTGGCGCCGCCGGTGCTTTCGCGGCTGGAGATGCCGTGGGAGATGTCGTCGGAGTTACAGACGCTGTCACCGTTGCTGACGGCGCAGCCACAGGCGACGGTGACACTGTTGGCGAAATCACAGGCGTTGGTGAGGTCGCCGGAGTTGGCGACACAGCAGGTGCTGCCGTTGCAGCGGCCGGTGTCGGCGCTGGAGTGGCTGCGGCGACGGCTTCTTTTGCCGCCGCTCTGGAAACTGTAATCGGCACAGCCTTGGACAGTAGCGCTTGCAAGCCTTCGCCCGCAGCAATAGTGTCTGCGGCGGCTATGAGTGGCTTAATGATCTCGAGTTCTGGCGGCTGCAGACTTGCAACGGGCTTTTGATAGCAAAGATCCGCCACCATTTCTTCGTGATTTGCAAAATGCGGCGCCATTTGCTTTTTGCCGTGAATTTCATAGAGAAAAATCTGATCCAGAGTCGCATCTTTTGAGAATAGCACCTGGCTGAAATTCTCAACCGGGCGAGGCATCATCTTAAACTGGAACTGACGATCCGCACGCACCAAGGTCGGCCCCTGCTCTGCGTCTGGTTTAAACTCATTACCACACACTTTGATTCCATACTCGATATTCAGCGACGACATCATCTCAAGCGCGTTTTCACCTTCAGCACTGAGCTTCATGTCGAGGTCTTCGAGCGGCAGAGCTGTCTTAAACATCTCATTTAAAAGCAACTTATCCACTGTCATGGCGAGCTTGCCGCCTTCGTAAGAAAACTTGATCTTGTCGATCGTCATTCCGCCATCAAACTTCGTCGTCTTGGGATTTTTGCCAATAGCACCCTTAATATGGAAATCCACCGGAGCTTTAAGGATCGGCAAAAACTCAGGCCCCATGCCTCCTGTTGCCGCCACGACTTCGATGCGACCAAACGCGGATTTAAAATCGAGTGTCTTTAAAGTAAAGCCAGGGATTTTGAATTGAGCTTCGCCAATGCGTAGCTCTTTATCTGCCATCTCAAGGTTTTTAACCGAAAACTCTTCAAGTTCTGAAACCGGTTTCTTCTGATGCTCGAATTTGATATTTTTGAGGTTCATTTTCGCCATCTTAAAATTGCCAAGAGATGGTCCGTCAGAATTTTCGGTATGGCCAATCGCCATCAAGTTTAAGAAGATCGTTGCCCATGAGAAATCCGGCGGCACTTCGACATGCCCCTCTTCCGCGGTCAGTTTTTCAATAATAAAAATACGCTCATAAACCAAAGCAGACAGACTGAATTTCAGATCCACGGATTTAAGCGAAAAATCCTGATTCTGATCATGGCGACGGATCTCTGAAAAATGCATTCCGCCGGCAATACTTCCCGTCAATGACCCCACTTGGATGCCCGAGGCTTCGATTTTTTCTTTGATGGAATCAAGCGGCATCGATGTGTATAAAAACGCAATCAGAATCAGCGCCACGCCCAGTGGAATCGATAAAATCCCCAGCATCACCTGCTGGATTTTCTGCAACGTTGTTTTTTCTTCTTCATAAACGAGCGACACGACGTGCGTGCGGCTCATCATATCGTGCCATGCACGCTGATCCGGGCTAAACCGTGCCCACAGGTAACCCAAGAAAAACGGAATCGAGCTCAACATCTTACCAACGATTTCCCGCATGAAGGCCTGGCCCCAGCTGACCGGCGCCTTTTCATTCGCCTGGGGAACCACTTTCAAGCCTAAAAGCTTTTTTCCCAGCGTCTGACCAGTGGCCTTTGTCGGATAAACAAAATAGCCGATCGCAAACACAAAACTCAGCACGATGAGATTGCTCAAGGTTGCGAGTTCCGGAGCGTTTCGCTCGAGCACCATGCTCACGCCCTGCCAAATGGCGGTGTAAATGAGCATGTCCAAATTCATCGCGGCAAAACGTGAGGAAAAGCTAGCTGGCTGCATTCTTTTCCTCCCGGTGAATTTGGTGAATCAACTGACGAATCTGCGTCTGGAAATGATTGTCCGGATGATGATCCGAATAAACCATCAATGTATCTAAAAGATGCGCTTTGGTTTCAGTATCAAACTTCTCGATATCATCAAAGATGCGCATCACTTTCGAGTTGATGTCTTGAGCCATCGGATGTGCCGCAAAACTTGCAAAAAAGAGGTCGTAATATCTGAGCGTCTGAACCAGATCGCCGACTTCGTAAAACTCTTCAGCGCGCTCGATGATTTCATCCGGCGTCACTTTCAGTTCAAGCTCGGCCATATTCCAAGTGACCGGCACCATGCCGAGAATCTCGCGCGACAAGACATACTTTTCGTTCTTGCGGTCCACATAGTGGAAGCACGAGACCATGATTTGTTTTACAAAAGCAAGGTCCTCTTTATTAAACGTCGACAGCAAAAAACCTTGCTTATGGAAATAGATAAAGAGTCCACGAAACGCATAGAAGCTTTCGTGATTAAGAGCATAAATGCGTTTAAAGATTTCTAGCTTCTCTTCAATCACATCTGCGGATTTGGCCTGATAGTAGAGATCCTGCTCTTGTGCAAATAAGAAACTTTTCTTGAGTGGAAAGACATCCATCTGCATGAAGGCAAAAATAAAGCCGATCGCAAACCCTGTCAGATGGGCGAGATGTGCAACACCACTCCCCGCTCCGACGGCGCCTACGACATCGCTAAACACCATGAACAAACCGATGTACATCCATGCCGGCATATAGATCATGCGATTGTATACGACCGCCGTCAGCAGGCAGCGCATCTTCTCGCGCCAGAAGTAGACGGCAAAAGCGCCGATCACAGCACTCACCGCACCTGAAGCTCCAAACAGACGAACACCCATCGGCAAGAACGGCAGCTGCAAGAAGTTCGAACCAAGGCCACCCAGCACATACAACAACATCAAACCAAAAAAACCAATGCGTTGTTCAACGAAAACCGAGAACAAGGCAAAGATCAGCATATTGCCGATCAAATGCACCCAGCCTTCGTGAGTTACCATCGCTTTAAGAGCCGCAACGAGCTTACCGTTGCCGCGAATAAAGATGTGCTCTTCTTTGGATTTCTGCAGACTTTTCTGTAGGTATGTTTCGCGAGCTACAAGATAAGCGCCGTACTCCGGAAGATTTGCTGCATCCGTTGATTTTAATTTTTTATCAATACGATCATCATTCAACCAGCCAAAGAGTGTACGGTTTTCCATGAAAGAAGCTTTTGGGAACTCTTTGCGATAAGCCTTACCGAAACTTTGCAGATCAAAAAGATCCTCGGGCGTCAGATGAGCTTTAAGATAATCACAGGTCTCGGTTTCAAATTTTGACGAGCACGAAGCGATGATCAAATTTTTGCGAGCATCCAGGATTTTTGAATCGATCATCGCCTGACGAACATGGCGAATGTACAAAGCATTTTCTGAAAAATAGAAAACCGAAACGGCGCACGTCACGACGATGAGAAGTAAAGTGGCAATAGGCCACTTTACGATTCGGCTTTGAAGTCCTAATGGTATCAGAAACATACATATATTTATCGCCCACGAAAGCTGAGCACTTGAGCAAATCGACCGCTTTTTGTCCGCGGAATAGGTCTAGAACTCTGGGTCCTGCCAGAACTTAGTCGAGGCCTGCTTAGTGAAGGCTGCCTTTATGGATTTTCTCGGCGAGTTCTGAAAGTTCTTCCACCGGAACTTCGTAAGGACGTCCGCACATTTGACAGACAACTTCAGCCGGCTCTTTCTTCAAGATCATGTCTTCAAGCTCCGCCAATCCGAGAGTCTCCAGCGCACGTACGACGCGATCCTTTGTGCATGGGCAGAAGTATTCCACGCTGTGATCGTGCTCGAGCTCCGTGAATGGAATTCCATCCATATAAGGCTTCACAAGATCAATCGGCTGGGCCCCGTCTAAGAGCATTTTTGAAATATTCTCTTTGAAGGCCTCTGCATTTTTTTGAATTTTATCAACGAGCGATTCTTCCACACCCGGCATGACTTCAAGCACCACACCACCTGCCGCACGCACTTTACCATAGGTGTCCAAGTAAACTCCCAATGAAACAAGGCTGCGGATCTGATGGGATTGAATCAAGTAGTGAGCGATATCGTCGCCGATTTCACCCGTCACCATTTCAACCGTTCCGTTGTGCGGCTGTTTTTGGAATGGCAAGTGACGAGTCACCGTGAGCATCCCTTTACCGAAATGAGGCCCGAGCTTGAGGCCGGTGTCATAATTTGCCGGCTCATAAACCGGCACCGGAGAATAACCGCGGACTTTTCCTTCGAAGCTGGCTTCTGCGTAAACAGCCGTGAGTGGGCCGTCGCCTTTAAAGTAAAGACCAACTTGTTGACCTTCTTTCAGGTGACTTGCCATGAGAAGCGCCCCCGTCATCGCGCGACCGACGGCCACCGTTGGCAACGGATAGGTGTCCTGGAGCTTCTGCATTTCCGCAACAACTTCTGTGGAGTTCACCGCTGCGATGCGGATTGTAAAATCATTCGATACGAAACGGTGGACTTTTTCTTTCATGACTCTCCCCAGACAGTAGGTGTCAAAGGTATCAAAGACGGCCAATAAAGGCAATATTGAGAGACATGAAAGTCTACCTTTTTCGCCATGGACAAAAAGACTCCCAACCCTTTGAAGACCCTGATCTCACGGGTTTAGGCCATCAACAAGCAAACAAGCTGGCAGAGCTCATCCGCAATGGGACTCTTCTGAAAGGCACGCAGTTCTTGGCTTCACCGCGAAAACGCGCTCAGAGCACACTCAATCCAGCGGCGGCATTTTGCGCGGCTCCGATCCAGGTGATCAGTGGCCTCGATCAACGCACAACATTTGAAAACAGCGACGCGTTTCGTTCACGCATTCAACAAACAGTGAATTCACTCGAAAAGAAATTTTCCAACGACGACGTGATTTATTTATGTTCTCACCACGATTGGATTGAAGAATCTCTTTCAGTGATTCCGTCAGACACGGACCTGCTGGATCCGCGCTACTGGAGCTGGAGACCGGCTCAGTACATGCACTTTGAAGTCGCCGAAGGGCTGTGGGTTTTAAAAACTTTCAACAAGGTAGAACCATGATCATTAGAAATATTTGGGCCATCGGACGTAACTACGCGGAGCACGCAAAAGAGCTCGGCAATGAAGTTCCCACGGAACCGTTGATTTTTTTAAAGGCCGGTAGCACCGCTGTAATGAACACTTCTGACTTTGCATTGCCGAAGTGGGCAACCGATGTTCATCACGAAGTCGAATTGGCTTTGCTTTTCGATGATCAGCTGAAAGTACACAAAGCCGCCGTGGCTCTGGATCTGACAGAAAGAACTTTGCAATCAAAACTCAAAGCCAAAGGTTCACCATGGACGCTGGCAAAATCGTTCACGAACTCCTGCCCGCTTTCTGATTTTTTCCCAGTGGGTTCCTTGGATGAACTCAAGAAGCTCGATATCTCGCTCACTGTGAACGGCGATCTTCGCCAAAAAGGCAATACCTCACAGATGATCTTCTCTCTTGAAAAGCAGATTGAGTACGTACTGGCGCACTTTCCGGTCGGCCCTGGCGACGTGCTTCTGACAGGGACTCCTTCAGGCGTTGCGGGCATTAAGCCCGGCGATGCGCTGGTCGCTGAGATCCACGGCAAAGTTCAGAAGCGCTGGACAGTTCGCTAGACTAAGAGCCAGGCACCCTTGTAGACCTCTCGTGCCCATAGAATAATCATTCTGTGGGTCATCACTCCAAACAACATCCTTGCCTGAGCTGCGGCGCCTGCTGTGCGCATTTCCGCGTTGCTTTTTATTGGCGAGAGGCCGAACCCGATGGCATCTGGAAAGTTCCGATCAAGCTCACTGTGGATTTAGATTCCACATACCGCTGCATGAAAGGCACAGAAGTAAAACACCAAAACAAGTGTATCGCCCTGACCGGCCGGATCGGGCGCGATGCCCATTGCAGTATTTATCAAAACCGCCCCACTCCGTGCCGCAACTTTATAGCCTCCTATGAGGACGGCAAGCACCATCCGCGCTGCGATGAGGCCCGTGAACACCACGGATTACGCCCACTTCGCAAAGATGATTACGCAGGTGTGGAACTGCCTCCGCCGCCAAGTAAATCGCCTCAAATTGAGACATAGTTTTTTTTGAATCTTCCATCGTCATTCAAAGCTTGATTGCTAATCTAGCTTCATCACGAGGAGGTTCTTATGAACACATTCTATACCGGCGCCAAAATCTTCGCAGTCAGTTTTCTGATGGCTCTCACGGCCTATGCGCAAGAACAACAAGACGGTGACTTCCCACCACCACCGCCAAAATTCTCTGCCGAAAAGAAAGCAGAAATGGATAAAAAAATCGAGACACTCAAAACAGCTTGCGCAACGGACATCGCGAATTTGTGCGCACAGGATGAAGGCCACCGCATCATCGGCTGTCTGAAGCACCAAAAAGATTCAATCACGGTCAGCGCTTGTTCGGATGCTTTGGCATCATTCCCGGATCGTCCACCACGTCAATAACACATCTCCCCATGAGGAAAGGGAGTCTTCCTACCCGCTCCCTTTCCTCCTCCCACCTGGAAGATCCTGAGAAGTTCGCTTTCGCTTTCGACGAAGCTACGATTAATTCCCCACAGCAAATTTGTACTTAGTCATATTACCGGAAAGGGATTCAACGCCTTTTGGCTTTCTGACTATGCTGGCAGCAGTTTCCAACCACAAGGAGCATTGACATGAACACAACTTCATTAGAGCACCCTGAATTTGACTGGGCCCGCGAAGGCAACCGCGTCGCACTCGCCGAATTTTTCCGGCATGGCGGTTCGGTGAATGTCAAAAATGCCAAGGGCTATTCACTCCTGATGCTGGCCGCTTACAATGATCATTGGGGAACTTGTGCGTGGCTCATACAAAAGGGCGCCGATGTGAACTCGATTGATATTTCTGGCAATAGTGTGCTGATGGGAAGCTGCTTTAAAGGTCACGTGCGCATCGTGAAGCTGTTGCTGAGCTCGGGCGCGGATCCGTTTTTACAAAACTGTTATGGAATGACGGCGTTAGATTTGGCGAAAGCCTTTGGCCGCCACGAAGTCGTGCGAGTTCTCACAGGCGACACCTTCACCACCCCCGAAAGACTCTCGAATGTGGTGAAACTGATTACGCGAAGAATTGCGTCGCAACCTACTTCGTCATACAAGGAAAGGTCGCAAGACGATTCCCTAAACTGAAGAAGACAATATTGCCTTTACCGTCATGAATAAATCGGAGCCAGTGATCGTAACCATCATGGGCTTCGATTTTCACCTCTTCACCCGTGCCGCTCCAGTGATTTGAACCGTAGCGAGTGCCGTAAGTGGCAATCTCCGCCGGGATCAAAACTTTCACCTTGGTATCAGAGTAAATGCCGCGCGGATAATAAACGACTTCAATCAACTCAACAAGTTTTTTGCCTGTCGTGAACGTCCGCTCTTCTTTGATGGTGCGAACCTTCAGATCGCACTTCAGATGGGGCGCGAGCTTTCCGGCATAGAGCATTTTGGTAATGCCATCAAACTCATCCATCGTCAGGCGCTTGGTGGCTTGAGCCTCTTCAGAGGCAAACTCTTGAGAAAACGCCGGCAGCGTTAACATGGCCACGATGGTAAACACTAAGAAACGCATAAACCTCTCCTTGTGAGGAATATTTAAGCGACTTCCATAATATCGGACCAATCAATTAAATTGATGAGAACTATAAGATTTTTACCGGACCCCACCCGTTGTCCTGTCTATGAGTTTGTCGAATACTCGGACTTTAGCAGACCATAGACTGCGAGATCGACGAACACTCCTTCGGAGAACATCTCTTGGCGGAGAGTGCCCTCGTAGCTCATCCCCAGCTTCTGCATGACTTTCCCCGAAGCTGGATTCGTAACTTTGTGGCGCGAAGTGATCTTGTTCAGTTTCAGTTGTTCGAAAGCATATTTTACAAGGACTTGCCCCGCTTCAGTGCAATAGCCTTTGCCCCAGTGATCGACGGCCACCCAGTAGGCGATCTCACCCTTTTGGTGTTTCTTGGAAATACCCGCAAGAGACATGCAACCTACAAGTTCGCCGTTCCCTTTCAGAGTTATCGCGCAAACGACCTCCGTGCCATTCGCAAAACCTGTGGGATGTCCTTGGATCCAGCTCTCTGCTAAGCCATCCGGATATGGATACGGAATCATCCCGGTTCTTGAAGTGATCTCTTTGTTGCCCGCCAAATGCTGCACGGTTTTGGCGTCGCTCAGCTGGAAGGGTCTTAAGATCAATCTTTCGGTCTCGAATGAGGGTCGGTTGTCCTGAAGTAAAGCTTGTGTATCCATAGGAAAAGGATGAGATGGAATGCCGCCGGAAGCAACGAGAACGGGCCCCGTGTCACCTCGCGATAAACGCCGCGTCAACAGCGTCCAGAGTGGGGTTTACGTTCCCGTAAAGTCCTTGAGTTTTTGCTCTCACGGAGCGAATATGCGGGCCTCTCAATTGGGGTAAAATTTATGTCAGATATTCAGGCGCAGATTCTCGCTAAGGGCGAAGAAATTCTCAAAAACATGGAAGGCCAATCCAAGGCTTCAATTTTCTCTAAAGACTTCTGGTACGGCTCCATCATGGAATGGAGCATGAAGAACGAAAAGTTCAAAACTAACATGTTCCGCTTTGTCGACGTTTTGCCATCGCTCAATTCTGGCGACGAAGTGTCTCGTCACTTGAAAGAATATTTTTCTGAAGACGGCGGCAAGCTTCCTCCAGTGTTCAACGTGGGACTTGGTTTGGGATCACTCGCTCCGGGCTTAATGGCTGGTGCGATTAAGAAAAACGTTGTCGGTATGGCGCAAATGTTCATCACGGGTGAAAATCCCGATGAGGCTCTGCCGGTTTTGAAAAAAGCCCGTAAGAACAAAATGACTTTCACCGTGGACATCTTGGGTGAAGCGATTCTCTCTGAGAAAGAAGCGCAAGAGTACACGAACAAATACGTGGAACTTGTGAACTGGCTCGCGAAAGACGCTGAGAAGTGGGACGAAATTCCGCAAATCGACCGCGATCACGAAGGCGCGATTCCTAAAGTGAACGTGTCTGTAAAAATGACGGCGCTCTACTCGCAAATCAAAGATCTTGCTTGGGATGAGACTAAGAAAATCCTGAAAGACCGCATGCGCCCTGTTTTCCGTTTGGGTATGGAAAAAGGAGTCTTCATTAATCTGGATATGGAACATTACGGTGTTAAGCATTTGACGCTGGAAGTGTTCACCGAGCTCATCAACGAGCCTGAATTCAAAAATTACAAATACTTCGGTATCGTGATCCAAGCTTATCTTCGTGACTCTTTCGAAGACATCAAAGCCATGACAGATTTCGCGCAAAAACGCGGAACTCCGTTCTGGGTTCGCCTTGTGAAAGGCGCTTACTGGGATTATGAAACGATTGAAGCTGAACAACGTGGCTGGCCGATCCCGGTTTACACGAACAAAGCGGAATCCGATGCGAACTATGAAGTTTGCGCGAAGTACTTGCTTGAAAACATCAAACACATCCGCCCTGCTTTTGCTTCCCACAACGTGAGAACTCTTGCAGCGTGCATGGTCTATGCTGAGAAGCTGGGTATTCCAAAGGCGGCTCTTGAGTTCCAAATGCTTTACGGCATGGCCGAACCTGTGAAGAAAACCATCGTCGACATGGGCTACCGCCTGCGTGAATATGCTCCGGTGGGCGAACTCATTCCGGGCATGGCGTACCTTGTTCGCCGTTTGCTTGAGAATTCATCTAACGAATCTTGGTTGCGCGGAAAGTTTGCCGACAACAAATCGACGGCGGAACTTTTGAAAGATCCTGCTCAAGGTTTGACTCCGACCTCTTCACAAGTTGTGAAAAAGCCTGGCAAGTTCTACAACGAGCCTTTACTTGATTTTGCCGTGAAAGCAGACCGCGAAAAAATGCTCAAAGCTTTGAGCGACTTCAAAGCGACATTGCCTGTGAACGTGCCTTTGCACATTAACGGCAAAGAAATTCAAACGAGTAAAATCTTTGATCGCGTGAATCCATCTGAGTCTGCTCAAGTCGTGGGTAAGATCAACATGGCGTCTATCGAGCATGCTGAACAAGCGATGCAAGCGGCACAAACTGCTTACAAAACTTGGAAGAATGTTCCTTGCGAACAACGTGCAGCGATGGTTGATAAGCTCGCGGACATTATGGTTCGCGATCGTTTCAAGTTGATTGCGACTCAAGTGTTGGAAGTTGGTAAACCATGGGCCGAAGCGGATGGCGATATCGGTGAAGCCATCGACTTCTGCCGTTACTACGCTCGCGATATGCGCAATTTACAAAAACCACTTCGCGTGGGTGGTTTGCCTGGTGAGTTGTCTCATTACATCTACAAATCTCGTGGCGTGACGGCTGTTATTGCTCCGTGGAACTTCCCATTGGCAATCTTGGCCGGCATGGTGACGGCAGCAGCTGTGACTGGAAATACCGTTGTGATGAAACCTGCTGAACAGTCGTCAGTGGTTGCTTGGGGCTTGATGAAAATGATCGCTGAAGCGGGCTTCCCTGCTGGCGTGATTAACTTCTTGCCTGGTTACGGTGAAGAAGTTGGTGAATACATCGTGAACCACAAATTCACGACGACCATCGCTTTCACAGGTTCTAAAGCTGTTGGTTTGCACATCTTGAATCGCGCTTCGCACGTTCAGGCTGGTCAAACGCACGTCAAACGTTGCATCATCGAAATGGGTGGGAAGAACGCTGTCATCATCGATAACGATGCGGACCTTGATGAAGCCGTGGATGGAGTTCTTTACTCAGCCTTCGGTTTCAGCGGTCAGAAATGTTCTGCTGCGAGCCGCGTGATTGTATTAGACGAAGTTTATGATCGTTTCACGGATCGTTTGGTTGAGGCTGCAAAATCGATCGACGTTTTGTCTGCTGAAAATCCAAAAGCTTACATGGGCCCGGTTGTGGACCAAGAAGCTCATCAACGTATTTTGAATACCATTGCTGAGGCTGAGAAGACGAACAAACTTCTCTTCAAAGGCCAAGTTCCTACGACAGGCTTCTTTGCTCCGCCTACTATTTTTGGAAATGTTCCAGGAGATTCAAAGCTTGCTCAGCAAGAAATCTTCGGTCCAGTAGTGGCTGTGATTCGCGCAAAAGATTTGGATCAAGCTCTCGAGATCGCTAACAGCACGGAGTATGCTTTGACTGGTGGTATGTTCTCTCGTAGCCCAGCCAACATTGCTCGCGTGAAAGAAGAATTCGAAGTGGGTAACTTGTATATCAACCGTGGTATCACAGGTGCAATGGTTGACCGTCATCCATTTGGCGGTTTCAAAATGTCTGGTATCGGTTCAAAAACCGGCGGTCCAGATTACTTGAAACAGTACATGGAACCGGCAGCGGTCACTGAGAACACTCTCCGCCGCGGCTTCGCTCCGGCGGAAGAGTAGAAAAACTTAACTACAAATACCAAGGGGACCAGAAGGTCCCCTTTTTTTATTGATCTAAAGACTAAAACCACTCTTCGTCATCGTAATCGTCGCGGTCTTCTTCGTGCTTTGGAACCGGCACGGGATCGACAAATACCAGCGGACGCTCGACGTGCAAAACCCAGCGGGCAAAGGCGCCTGTGATCACACCAAAGATCGTACCGCCGACATGGGCTGAGTACGCGACTCCACTGCCGATCCCCTCAGGATTGGCGATCAAGCTCGTAAAATCGACCAGCAAGAAAAGCGGAATGATCAACAAGGTTGGCAGATAAATGAAGCCGTTATGCCCCGGGAATGGCGAGATGAAATACACAAAGCGCACGCGACGGCGTGTCTCAGCCACCACGTAGAAGGCCAAGAGCGCACTTATCGACGCACTCGCCCCGACCATCGGAATCACTCCGTGACCGTTATAGAATAAAAATGCTGCACCACCGGCGATGCCGCCTAAGAGATAAATCACTAAAAGCGCAAAACTACCCACCATGGTTTCAACCGCAGTTCCCATCACGACAAGAAAAAGCATATTACTAAATAAGTGAGTGAGACTCGCGTGCGAAAACTGATACGTGATCCAGGTAATAGAGTTCTTATCGGCTTTATTCAAACCGAAGTTGTACATCGTATCTTCATCGTAGAATTTCATGAAAGCCGCTGCTTGCTCGCGCCAGCGATTGATAGCGACTTGATCCCCCGTATAAGGAAAGCTCTCGGCTTGGCCCAGGAAATCCGCATCGCGAAGAGCATACGAGCCCAGGATTTCCATTTGATCATCGCTCTCGGCGTTGAGTTTGTAAATCCACGAAGCGCGGCTTGATTGCTCAAAGCTGCTGAGGTGTTGGAGATACTGATGATAGAGTTTGCCGGTAATAATCGTTGATTCTGTCTGCAAAATCTTTTGCTCTTGAAAAGCATCCGGCTGACCGGCAAAGAATAGAAAGTATATCAGAACATTCAAGGCTAGCAGCGTCCACGTCAGAGGATAGCGATGAAACTTTGAAAGAGGTTCTGGGTTAGGTAAAATCATTCGATTTCATACCGTTTCTTGAACTCTTGAAGAATTTGTTTTTCATCGGCACTCGCAGGAACACGAGAGTTCTTCTGAGTCGCCTGAGCATTCAAGATCCACGCCGCCTTCACGAGATTCTTATTTAAGAACCCCTCGAGCGGAGATTCCATCTCAAGATCCTTGATAAGACCGACCGCCGAAGCATAGTTCTTCTGATCCATTGAGTCTTTCAAAAGAAGCAAACGCGAAGACACAAGACCTAAACCCGCGCGACGCAGGATATTGCCCTTGTCTTTATCTTTAGATTTTAAGTAGTTTGAAATCGCACAAGCCTCGGACTTCTCACTCCCCGCGCAAACGAGGTCCTGATAAGCAGCGGCTTCTTTTTCATCCTCTGCGATAACAGCCATGGCCAAATTGCCGAGAGCTTTGTTTTCGCCTTCGAGAGCCCAAACAGCCTTCTGAGCTTCGGTGTAAACGCAGGCATCGTCGGCTTCATCCGCTAAGTACATCGCCAAAGCGACATCCAGACGCTTTTGCCCCTGATAGCGATCTGTCGGAATGCTTGGACAATAAGCCTGACTAAATGTCTTCTTACCGTTCAGACCTTCAAGGACTGCCGCTTTATAGGCTTTCCCCATCAATGCCAGCCCCATCACAAACATGAAGCCGAAGAAAATCCAAAGTGTCGAACTGATGTAACGAGTCTCGACCGCCAGTGGCAGATCCACCGGTTCATGCTTATGAGAAATCACGAGAGTGTCAGAAACTCGCTCATGAAAAGCACGACGCAGAGGATGGCCTAAGATCTCGAGAAATGGCACTCCCATCAACAGAGAGCCAAACCACCAGCCCATTGGACGCAAGAACGATTGTGCGAAGGTCAGTTTGCGATGATCACTCAAAGCTTGCGGATAGGAGATGACTTCCAACTGAAGAAACTTCTGCCCAGGGGTCGCCTGCCAGAAGTAGATGAAAAATGCCTGAACCAATGAAGACACACAAACAATGCCCACAACGAAGAGAGCCCAAATCACAACGGCTTCTTCAGAGTCAGAGTTTAAAAGCAAAACAGTTTTTAGATTTCTGAGCACTCCAGCGACACAAAAACTCACAACCGGAGAAAGGATAAGGAAATCCAAAATGAAGGCGATAAAGCGATCTGTGACTGGAGCCAGCGGCAGTTGCGCCGTCGCAGGTGTCGACGGTTTATAATTGCGTGGCGGATGTGTTTCTGAAAATGATAAATCCCTTACTACCATAAGGGATTTATCGGTCTAACAGTCTTAAAACTGCGGTCTAGTTATATATTATTGGACAATCTTCAAGGACAGAACTCGCCCTTGTTCATCGAGGTCAAACTGAGCATGACCGAGGTCTTTATTTGCCGAACTCATCAGTTTATAAACCTCTTTGCTGCCCTCGCGGCTTTCCAACTGGACTTTTGCATAACCCACTGTGAAAACGCTCTTGAAGATCTTCAAGAATTCCGCTTTCTCTTTGATGACCAAAGGCTGGTCTCCAGCTTGGTTTTCAGTAAAGTCGAAGCCTTCGATCTTTGCGTTGACCAAACGAGTTTTGTATTTCCCCTCAAGGAAACCAAACACCAATTCGTCTTTCAAAGTGGGCTTCACAGCCATGAGGCTTTTTGCAGACTCTTTTTCTTCAGCGAATTTTTTAGCGATTTCATGTTCCCATTTGATGCTCTCAACAGAATCGCGATCGTCGAAACTTGCGATTCCACGGTTGCCCTCAGTGATGGCATTGACTGACTGCTGGGATTTTACAATCCATTCATTGAGGAAAACCGTCATGACCAAAACAGACACAATCGAAAGACCCAAAACGGCTTTCTGATCCTGACCACGATCCATCAAACGCTTGCGCAATGATTTGGATTGTGGAAACTCAAGGACTTTGTTTTCTGCTTGTTTAGACATCTACGGCCCCTCTTGTTCGACACGTGAAATTTCCGGTCGGGTTAGTCTTAATGATCTATTATAAGACTTAAGCGAATCCCATGCCGAACCTGTACTTCACCAGCTTCTTTTAAAGTACATCTTATCGTACACTCGCTCAACATCCGACTGTAAGTTGTTAGACGTTTTAATATGAGACGCTAAAACAGTTGCACCGCAGTCTTCACCCAACTGTCTTCGCCATTCTGTAGCTCTCCCAAATGATAATAGAGAACTTTATCGACCTGGACTCCTGGACCTTCGATCTTGTGGCCCCGCTTCGTCTGATAAATCGCTTCAGGCACGGAGATTTTTACGCCCTGAGACAAAGCTGGCAATGGATACCAAACACCCACCAGCAACTGACCTGCACTGGCCGAGCCGAAGATTTTTGCTCCGATATAATCCTTCAATGCCTGCGCCACCATCTCGGCCGTCGAAGCACTGCTCGAGTCGACGAGAACCGCGACCGACGCCGTTAAGCAGTCATAGTCCTCAAAAGTTAAAAGCCGAACAAGAAAAGACTCATCCAGAATCTCCACCTGGTGTTCATCATCGAGATCATCAGGCAATACGGCTTCTTTTTTAAGTTTGGATTTTGGCTTCCACAAATACCCGATATCCTGAGAGCCGCACATAAACGGCGACAAAAACCGAAGACCTGCGACGAAATTCCCGCCCAAATTGCCGCGCAAGTCGACGATGATTTTCTGATACTTCTTAAGTTCTGCGATCTGCTTTCGCCACTGATCTTTTTCAAAATACTCCGCACGGAAAGAAGGGACAACGAGCCTTGCCGTGCGCTCTGAAACCCGCTCGACGCGGGGGTTTTCTTCGCGCTTAATTTCTTTTGCGACGATTTTGTATTCAGTGATTTTTTTATTCCTGACAATAAGGTATTTGCCCGAGGTTTTCTCTGCGATTTCCGGAGTGCCGAGGTCATCGTTAATTTGGTAAATGATATCACCCATGCGAAGGCCGACAGCCTCCGCCGGGGAATTGCGGTGAACTTTAAAGATGACAAGCTCCCCTTCGACGTAGCCGGACTCTATACCGGTCTCTGTACTCTCGCCGCTCCAGACTCGTTTTGACTCGGCAGCATTGTAAATCACTAAGTGAGAGGTGTGGAGTGCCGAGAATTGATCATTGAGATCTTCGATGATGTTGCCGACTGCGGTATCTGGCTGAACAAGTTCGGAGCGCTTCAAACAATTCTGGCCCCAAGTTCGGACCGTGTCGCCATTCATGTAGATGTGCTCGGTCACGAAATGGCAAATCTGTGCATAGGCGTTGACGGGTTTTGCTTTACGAACCGTCCAAACACCGAAGGCTATACACAGTAGTAAAAATAAAAAGCCAGGAATCCATCCTGGCTTTTCGAAGACCTTCATCTTCATAATAGGGAATATTAAGCCGCTCTCTTCTTACGAGCTTGTGACGGATCGATGTGATATTGCTTCACTTTACGATAAAGTGTCGCACGACCGATACCCAAAGCTTTTGCTGCTTCAGTCAAATTCCCTTTGTACTGAACAATCGCATTTTCGATAGCATGAGCTTCCAACTCATCCATCTTTTGGATTTTGTTGTCAGCTGTATAAGAGCCTGGACCTGGGAATGGCAATACATTGTTGCCACCAGTTTCGCCGCTGACTGAGCTAGAACCAAATGCCAATGCAGGAACACCAGCAACGAGTTGCTGACGGAAGAACGGAGATTCCATTCCTTCTCTCCATTGCGTTGGTGAGTATACTTGGAAAGTCACATCGCTGTGTTCCCATTGCTTCTTGGCATTATCGATCGCCTCAGCATTATCACTCACCATAATCATAATCGTACGAGACATTTCGTCCTCCCCTATTGATACGTTAAACGTTCATGTTTGAATCACTTTT
The DNA here is from genome assembly GCA_018266295.1 of Bdellovibrionales bacterium. Lineage (NCBI taxonomy): Bacteria > Pseudomonadati > Bdellovibrionota > Bdellovibrionia > Bdellovibrionales > Bdellovibrionales bacterium. The sequence continues at coordinate 464,532 of JAFEAQ010000011.1, forward strand.
ATCGTATCGGCGTTTCATCGTGAGAATTTAGGGGTCTCAACAAAAATATTTTGAGACAGTTTAAGCCTCGAGAAAGACTCCACAATCAACCTGTCTCACAATGGGACTTGACTTATAACGAGAATGAGCACTGGACCCAGGTCGAGTTGAATCGAGCTGAGCCCAGTTCGGTGGAAACTGACAATATTATAGAGAGCAGCACAGCCGACTAGCAGCCCGTCGACGTGCCTGATGGCAATGGCTGCTGACGGCAACGAGGCTGACCTTCCGAACATTTCAAGCGCAGGTGGAAGTGATTGTCATGGCCTGGCGCTGATGTATTCAAGCTGCGCAATGTTCTGAATGCCACACTTGTTGTATCACCCGATTTGAAATCACCCGAGCGAGTTGCAAATGCACAGAGATCTTTCTTAATCACCGGATCGACAAAGATGAACGCCACGATGTTCTGTTCAACAAGGGACTTAAACAACGTCCACTGCTCATCTTCCATAAAACTTCTTACAACTTTCGAAGACTCAACAGCATCATCAAGACCCTTTTGCTTGTTCACGTCATCAAAGTAGTAAGAGATATCTGCATCAATACCCATTTGATGGGAGCTATGGTTACCGAGGCTACCACCCTTTTGACGAGAGACATCTCCGACTTTTGTCACATAGCCATTTACTTTAGCTTTGTTGAACTTACCGATATTCATGAGAGCGTTCAGCATATCTTCGGTACCGTAGTAAGTCTCACGCTTCGGATAGATAAAGTGAAAGCCGATATCTGGAATCTTCTGTTCATAGCTATAAAGATTCGTCGCGTTTTCCAAACGGCCAACCGTAAACTTAGGATTGCCACGCTTATCATAAACAACCGAAGTCACCGCCTGGTTCAACTTACGAAGAATCGTACCGACAATACCCGTGTTCTCAGAATCAGATTTTGTATCTGTCTTCTTATCGTCTTTTGCAGGTTGTTGCTTAGGTTCCTGCTTCGGATCTTTCTGAGTATCTTGACCTGCGTTCTGTTTGTCATCCTTCTTACCGCCGGATTTAGGGTCTTGCTTGTTATCATCTTTCTTCGGCGACTCCTTCTGTGGAGTCAAATCCGGGAAGATCACGTTCACGTCACGCTCTTGCTGACCGACGTAGAAACCACCATTTTCATTGCTGTCTGCATCGCCATCGCTATGCTCGAACTGAGAGCCGTCATCCTCATACTGCTTCTTAGGCTTCTTTGGTTCTGGCTTCGCTGGAACATCTTTAGATGGCTCTAAAGACGGTGCATTTCCGCCCGTGCCTTTGCCTGAGCCTTTTGTAGGAGCCGAAGTTGTATCCGAGTCCTCATCATGTTGAGGATAGTTCCCCTTCGTAAAATCAGGGATCTCGTTTTTGTGTGCCTGAACCTGATGATGGTAGACATAATTATTTTGGTAAACGTAGATATCGATGAAAGAATCCGCACAGTTTGCAGTCAAGCACGTGATCTTTGCGCCCATTCGCATATTCTGAGTGGCCAAGTGGTCGTTATTAAGCGGCTTCATGTATCCCATAGCGCCGAAATCAGGATCTTCTTCAATCGTTCCTTCGACATCGACTGGGACATTCACGCGACCGACGCCGATCACGTTTACAGCGACATTACCCTTCACAGATGTCTTTGCCGTTTTGCCGTCGATAGAAAGTTTGAGGTCGTTCGATTGAACATAACCTTCGACGATGGCGAGATCGCCGACTTTGCGGGAGATATAAGGTTGCTCAACTTTTTTGATTGTGGGTTGAGTTTCTTCCTTTTGCAGTGTCACCAATGGTTCCTGAAACCCGTGCGGCGAGCAGGATGCAAAAAGGAATGCCAGTAATGGTAATAATACGATCTTACGTTCCATAGGGATCTCCACGCTTCTCTACCAAGCACGAGATGTGCCAAAACGAGACACGCACTTAGCTCCAATTAATCCATCATCCATCCATTTTCATCTGTCGAACTTTTTAAAAAGCGACCCTTTTTGTCATCCCCCGAAGCCGCAAATTGTGGGGTCTCACCTCCAGGAGGCTTCGTTTATTTCCGCGACCTACGTTTTATTTTTTCTCAGTCGAAGGTCTTGATTTCAATTGTTTAGTCAGCAAATCCGCGCCAGCAGCCGAAAACGTCTTGTAGCCTTTGAACGCACACTGAAACCACAAGGGGGATCTAATGGTAAAAATGATTTCAAGAGTATTTCTGATGTGCAGTTTGGTATTCAGTTTCACAGCTTGTGGCAACAACTTCAGTAACCCTGGTCAAACTGCGCTCAACGATGATCCGACAACAGAGCAGCCTGGGAATTCCGCTGCCGGTGAGGGAGACACGACGAATAAGGATTTGGGAGAGTTGACTCCGCCATCCCAAAATCAAGGCGATAAAGACGTGGCTTTGTCCAAGTATGACTACTTGGATCCAAGTCACATCGTTCCAAGCAAAGCACTTGCTGATACTGTTGCTTACTTCGAGGCCAACCAATCAAAAATCAGCAACAAAAACTACATCGCTGTGATCAACTTCGCACAAAGCTCGAAAGAAAAACGTTTTTATATTATTGATATGAAAACCGGCAAGGTGATGGCAATCCACGTTGCTCATGGCAAAGGTTCCGATCCTGATCACGACAGTTACGCAACAAAGTTCAGCAACGTCTCTGGCTCAAACGCAAGTTCACTGGGCTTCTATACGACAGCAGAAACTTACAGCGGCAACCACGGTCTTTCATTGAAATTGGATGGACGTTCAACAACAAACTCAAACGCTCGTAGCCGTGCCATTGTTATTCACGGCGCAGACTATGTCAGCGAATCCAGCGTGACCCAAGGCCGCAGCTGGGGCTGCCCTGCAGTCACAATGAGCCTTCGCACTCAAGTGATCAACATGTTAAAGGGCGGCGCGCTCATCAACGCAGTCTACAAGTAGTGCCGTTAAATCATCCGCTCGAATTGTTCTAAGGTCGTTTTACGATATGATTGTGCCTCGTCTGCCGGGAAATGTTCTGCGGCGACGGGGCACAGTTCTATATTCTGAAGCATTTGATAGATCTCAATGCGCCGTAATTCCAGATCACTGAAGCCACTTCGGCCATAACCCTGTAAGAAGCCTTTACGGCTCCCCGGCCAGTCTTCACCATGAACCCAGCGGCAGAGATCATAAAGAGGATCTCCCGCAAAAGCCCATTCAAAATCCAAAACCGCAGTGACTTTCAAATCCTGGTGCAAAAGATTGCCAAGATGATAATCCATATGAATGAGGCTTGCTTCTGTGACAGATTCAAAAATCTCGCGGCGATCCTGCAAAGCCTGACGGAAGCGATCCTCCGTTGCGGCTTCAAAGATTTTAAATTTTGCTGATTGCTGAAGATGATACTCGAGCCGCGCTTCAAGATACTCAATCCAAGTCCCAGTACGTGGCAGCGGCCCGCGATTCGTCAGTTCTCCGAAAAAATCAAAGCTCTGTCGATGTAACTGCGCTAGCCATCGCCCGGCGTCTGCTGCTACGAGCTCACGCTCCTGCGTATCTAGAGAAGGCCATTGAGCTTCGATATTCTGACCCGGCAGCATTTTAGTGATCAGCACCTCATAAGGAACGAACTCGCGGCTTTCATCTAAAACAAACGACTTAGGAGTCGGGATCCGCGAAGCATGAAGAAGCGAGAACACAAACTTCTCGCGCTGAAATTTCGGCACCTCAGGATCGCGAGCGTTAAAACGAATGACATACTCCTCGTTTAAAAAGAAACAAGGATTGACCCATCCGTTCTCATCGAGCCGAAGCAAGATAACTTCACCGAGTCCATGCTTATCCGCCAGCTGCGGAATCGCTGTACGACAAACTTCTTTAATAGCTAAATGATTCGGAGATCTCATCTTTCAAAGCTAATTCCATAAAAATTAAAAGACAACTCCCAAGCACATTGAACTGACGGGCACGATGCCCGTCAGCAGCAGGAGCTCGAGGACAGAGTCCGCGATGAGCTGCGCTGCCCTTCGGGTATCAGGATGTAGAAAGACCAGCGGAGCCACCACTCCAAGGGCAAAAAAAAAGCTGACTTTCATAGTCAGCTTTTTTCTTTTCAAGTCTACGCAGAAACTATCTACGGCCAGACTTAATTTTTACCTGAAGTTTAGAAATCAAATGAACCGCCATCTTTTCTTGTACGCGGCACATTTTCAATTCGTCACGACGGTATGAACGTTGAGATGGAGTCAAAGTTCCTGTCTCGAGTTCCATTTCGTAATCAAGTTTAGAAGAACGGATGCCTTCCAACTCTTTCGTTTGTTGCTTGAACAGCTTAGTAACGCCACTCAATGGAGCCACTTCGATCCACTCTTCTTTAGAGCGGTACCAGCTCACCATGCGCAAGAAACGTGCTTTGTTCTTCGCGAGGGTGAACTTAGGATATTTGTCATCAGTGAGATCCAAGATATTGTCGATCTCATCAAGATTCATGTCTTCTTCTTCTTCGCCCAATTGGCCAAGAGAGTTCAGACCTAACTGACCTTCGAGAGCTTCGGCAGATAAACCGTCGTCACCGAACTGATCTTCGGCTTCTTCACCATCAAGATCCTCATCGAGTTCATCGTTGAGATCACTGTCGAGTTCATCCATTTCTTCTTCAATAGCATTTGGATTTGTACCAGTTGAATCGATCACGGCCCCAAGCCTCCCCATTTATTTTTTAAGCGTTTAGCAGAGGAAAAGGTTATATCCTAAAAGACCCAATGACACAATATGGCAATTGGATGAAAAAATGACAAAACCGAAAATTTCCAACTATTTAAACAAATCGATCGAGTGAAATTGCAATTTCTACGTAGAAAAACCATGCCTTTTTGGCGGGCACTTCGACGAGAAATTACACTGAAATCCTCTCTAGAAAAGCATCTTAGCACCTAACCAAACAAATCTTCCTGGAGTCAGATAGCCATAAATGTCTTCATAGAAAGTATTGCCAAGGTTGTTCACCCTTAAAAAGTATTGCCCATAAACGCCTTTATAGGTCACAGCCACGTTCCAGAGCGTCACGGCATTGAGAGCCACGCGCTGAGTTCCGGTACTATCCTCGCGCTCGCCGATGTAAACGAACTCGTTCATCAACCGGAGCGGCTCATAAATGTTATAGCCGAGGTTCCAAGCCCCCTGCCACACCGGACGACGGAGCAAATAAGATCCTGTCTCCTCATCCTTTGCGTAAACCTGCGAAAGCGAGAGCTGCGAATCCCAGAAAACCGCATCGTATTGATGGCTAAGTTCAGCGCCTTCGGTTTTGGCACGCTTGGTGTTCTTATATTTTGAAACCGCAAAGTCGTAATCAATGAGGTCCGTAAACTGATTGGTAAAGAGGGCGAGTTTCACCTTTTGTGGAGTCCCGAATCTCTGCACGAAGCCGAGCTCATAAGCCCGGCTTCGCTCCGCCGCCAAGCTTTGATCGCCGTAGCTCGAGTAAAGCTGATACAGCGTCGGACGCTTCAGACCGCTGCTCACAACGCCATAAAGGCTTCGCTGAGCTTCCGCCCAATGCCACTGGTAAGAGAGCTGATAAACCGCTACGCAGTCCTTAGAGTCCTGGCAATTGCCACGCACGCCCCATGAAAGGTCTGAGCTCTGAAAGTTCCAGTCGTTCACTAAATAAACGCTGCCGTCATTGGTGTGCGGGCTAAATGAACTCCCCGCCGGATCTGTATTGGAGTTTGAGTAAAAATCGCCATGCTCATCGTTATACTCAAGGCCCACTTGCCACAGGCTTTTGAGCGCACGGATGTTGTTGCGATTCAAGAAGCTGGTACGAAGTCCTTTGGATTGATCCAAATAATAATCAGAGTTGTAAACATCTGTCGGATTTTTATTTTCACGGTCGGTGTTCTGCTGCGTAACTAAGAACGAGCTGTCGGCGCTATCACTCCAGTTGGCTTTGTAGCGGGCCTTCCATTGCGTCCCGCGATTTTCAGTGTGCGCATTGATATCATCCAAAGGAGGAGCATCGTCGCTGAGCGTGTCGCGAAGGCCATTCACCATGATCTGCAACTGATCCTCACTCGGAAGGTCAAAGCTCGCAATAAGGCTGGCTGAACTTTTCTGACGGCCGTCGGTTTCAAGTTTGCCATCACTGCCACGCGGAACCGCCGCATTGTATGCTGAAACACCTTCCGTGCTAAGAGCTGAGCCCCCAACCGCTAGTTGCCAGCGATTGCCGCGGAAGCGGAACTCGCCAGTGCCACGGCTGGTGGCAAGGCTGCCGCCGGCGACCTCTAGGCTTGAATCCAAATCCGGATCATTATCGATCAGAACCACGCCGCCCATGGCTTGAGTTCCGTAAAGCAAGCTCTGCGGGCCTTTCAAAACACGAATGCGATTTGAAAACTCCGCGCCAAAACCGAACGGATCCGTTGCGCCGGTGGGCGCGGTGAAGTTATCCGCACGAAAATCATTCCAAATGAACAGTGTCTGATCGCCACTAGCTCCGCGCAAGAAGAGGCTTCCGGCATAGGTCGTCACTTCTGATCCCACCATCACCACACCCGGCAAGGATTTCATGGCTTCTGTCGGAGTGACATCCTGGCGCTCTTGAATCGTGTCGCTGGGAATTTCCTCTGCCGACGTCGGCGCCTGCATGAAAGATGTGTTGTTGTTCTGAATCTGAAGTCCCATTCCCAGAGCGAAGAATGGAACCATGAAGTGTTTGCGAAGCTGTGTTGTCATGGATTTGTCTTAACACCAAAAAGGGCCTCTGTCTAAAAGCTTAACAGCTGAGACCTGCGTAAAGAGTTTGCAACCCTGGTCTCGGGTTTGAAGGTAGCACCGGTTGGAACTTTCAGGAGAAATATTATGAAACGCGTTTTGTTGATATCTTTAGCTGCTACTTTCTGCGTTGCTGCTTGCGGTGACAAGAGCCAATTACAGCTCAAAGCCCGTCAAATGAAAGACAATCAGGCCAAGGCGGGAGCTGGAAATAGCGGAAACCCTTCTGAAAAGACCGGCGATGATAATAGCGACGGCATTTTGAACATGCCGACGAACACCAACAGCCGCAGAATTATGATGAACGGCAGCGCCATTCGACATGTTTCTATCAGCGGCGAAAGCATGACCACGACTGTTTTCTGTGCCGAAAACATCGCAAAATCTCAAAACGAAAAAGAGCAAATTAAAATTCAAGGCAAGAGCCAGATCATCCTTCGCCAAGTCGTGACCATGGACATTCCTGAAGCGGTTCTGCCGACTCGTCAAAAAGAAACGACGAAAGAAGCTCCAAAAACTTTGGTCAGCCTTGCTTGCCTTGGCAACTCCGCGGATCTTGACAAAGAACCGGCGGATCAAGACATCACAACTGTGAAACTGACTCCTGGCAAGACTGTGGCGGCTATCGGCCGATTCAGCAGTGTCATCCCAGAGCGCGAGAACAAGGCTGTCTTCGCCTGTGTGACTGCAAAAGACATGGCAAAAGCGAACGACCTCCTTTTGCCTGATGATGCTTCAAAGGCCGCTGATATTTTGATGGCTGGTAACTCTAAACTCTTGGTACAGACTTCGAGCAAAGACAAAGATATTAAGAAGTACATCTTAGTGACTTGCGAAGAACCTGCGACGGCTCCTCCTACCGAGGACAAAAAAGATTCTACTGACGATGCATCAGACTTCGAATAGGTCCCTTTCATAAACGACAATAAAGTGATTTCTCAGAGAGAATTTCTTGCCCTAAATCACCCTCGGCTTGCCATTAGACGTCTATGGCTTATAAAATGCCTTCATGATTCATAAACTTCGTATCGGGATACACCGCAAAGGCCTGCACCTTATCGCCGCATTTGAAGCGTTTAAGGGCACTCTTGTGCTGGCTGCAGGCTTTGGCATTTTGCGTTTCGTTCACCACGATCTGCAAAAACTCGGTGAGCATCTGGTGGTTCACTTGGGTCTGCACGAACGCTATTCGCAAATCTTTTTGAAAATCATCGCGGGACTCCACGATCGGGATATCGTGCTGCTGGCCTGCCTTGCGTTCGCCTACTCGGCTCTCCGCTATGTTGAAGCCTATGGTCTGTGGAAACAGCGCACATGGGCCCAGTGGCTGGCAATCATCTCGGGTGGCTTGTATTTACCGGTGGAGTTTTACGGGCTCTATCACCACATGACGCTGCTGAAGGCCCTAGTGACTCTGTTTAATATCTTATTGATCGTGTATTTGATTTGGATCAAAAACGCGGATGATAAAGCGCGTGCCGAGATCCTCGGCGAAAACCAGCCTTAGTCACCCCAGTCATAGAAATGATCCTCGGTCGCATCATATTCGTTCACTTTCGTGTCATAGTCGGCGACTTTCAAAGTGAGCACATACTGAGGTGCGCCCCAGGCGTCGTTGCAAGAGATTTGATAGTCCTGAAAATCGGTGCCGTCGTAAGTCACAGGCGATGAAATCGGCGTTGATCTTAAAGCCGAAGGCAGATTGTTCGCGGCATTCACATTGGTTTTCAATGCCGGATCTTTCAAATTGTCACCGCGTAATGTGTTTGATGCTTTCAAATTAAAGGTTGCCTTCGATGCCACGGCCGGAAGGAAGTAAACTCCCGTGAGTGCCGGAAATTTCGTCAGCATACTGACGGCGGCTCCACCAAAACATTTGGCATCAGCTCCGGCTGAGCAATCAATAGCAGTCGTATCGCCAGGAGGTGTGAAAGACCCTGTGCTGTCTTTACGATAGTAGTACGGGTAGAAAGCAACTTGAGCACAGGTTACGATGTCATTTGAGCCGATTTCAAAATGCAGATCTGAGTAATAAAGTGTCAGCTCTGGAATTCGCACTGTGCAGCTGACAGCTTTAGGCGGTGTCGCTGTCGAGTCAACGTAGCACGCGCCCTGCGTGGTCGTGTCTGTTTGTCCTTCGTAAGACGTCGACACCAACACATACAAAGGTGAGCCCGCAACCTTTTGCTTTGGATCCGTGACTGAATAGTATTCATCGCTCGCTTTTTTTCCGTTACAAGACGCTAGAAAACTCAACGCCACGCCCACTAAAATAATTCTATTATACACACTCACCTCTTTATCTACTGAAGTAAGTTTATAAACAGTTTCTTGACTTGTAAATTTAGTCGAACGCTTTTCTAGACTGAAGACTCGACAGCAGGAGACGACGGAACACGCGCTCTTGGAGCGATTTCGGTGACTGGAGTTTCATTCTCTCCAGCTCTTCTCTGAACTCAGATCCATTGACACTGAACCCCTTGATAAGACTCTGAATTAATTCAACCAGAGTTTGCGTCTTTAACCTGAGAAGTCCCGCCTGAAGACGCTCCTCGACCGGAGTGAAATCACTGCCAAAAGGAAACTCGGTAAAAAGACCTTGGCCTTGGTAGGAACGCGTAAACTTCAAGATTCTATCAGGGTGATTGTGACGGGCCTCTGCGGGCAGTTGCCAATTCGAAGAGACTTTTCCGAAGCTCTTGGCTTGATCCAAGAGTTCTTCCTGAAACTCGGAGTCGGCAATCATCAAAAGACGTTGAATGCAGACCTCATCACTTTGCCCTTTCAGCGCCGCAATGCCGTATTCGGTGACAACCACGTCCCGAAGATGGCGCGGAATCGTCAGGTGGGCCGGTGACCAGATGATATTTGAAGCTCTCTTTCGGCCTTCTTTGCGAAAGCTTTTGAGCATGAGAACAGAATGCGAATCCGGCAGTTCATGCGACATGGCCACAAAGTTATACTGTCCGCCCACGCCACTGACGACACCGCCATTTTCAAGAGTTTCCGAAGCTGCTCCTCCGAGCAGACTTACTTGCATGCAGGTATTGAAAAAACGCGCGCGTTTGCGCTGTCGGCGCAGGGCCAGCTCGTGCACATCATAAAGATCGTTGACCTTCGACACCCGAGTCATCGATAGGCCGTCATAATCTTCGCCCTTGAGCCCTCTGAGCCATTCATAGAACTCCGCCGAGCCCAAGTAAAAAGCTCCGTGCAAATAACGGCGGGCTTTTTCATCATGATCAAAAATAAGCCTTTTAAGAACCCCGCCCCGGCGCAGATTCATAAAGCCATCCATCAGCATTTCACTCGTCCCATAAATTCCGTGATGAAAGATGTCTGAAAAAATCTCTACGCCCTGCGGAGATGCACCACCTTGATCAAGAGACTGCAGTAATTCTCGATACAGCTCGTTCTTTCCATGGCGAAGCAACGTCGCATACACTAAAGCGTCTGACAAAGAGCCTATGCCGATTTGCAAAGTGCCGTCATCGGGAATTAGACGACTTGCATGCAGGCCAATTAAATAGTCGACTGGAGTCACCGGTGCCTTTGGCACTGCAAAGAGCTTATCCTTGACCTCCGGTGTTTTCACGATCGCATCAAAGAAATCCAAGCCCACTTCGGCGTCGCCTCCGAGAAAGGGCAGATCCGGGTGTACGACACCAATGAGGAGCAACTTCTTTCCTTGTTGCTTATAAAGGTCTCGCAAATCCAATGTCAGATCCGGATTACAGCTCAGACTGCAGCGCTGCCCATCTGGGGACAGAGCCACGAGTTGAACGATCACATTGATCTCCATCTCAAAGATCGCCCTCGTCACATGGGTATAATTCAAACTGATGTAATTTTGCTGCGCGAGTGGAATTTTTAACTGCGACCCGGCCTGAAAATAAAATTCATGCAACCGGATATTTGAAGGAACAGACTTGCTATGAAGATCCCGAAGATAGTCAAGGCGAGGATAATTCTTACCGAAGTGGCGTTCGTAAAAAGGTTCTACGAAGCGGCTTTCTAAATCACTCTTAGGATCCGGCATGTCTAACGACAGCGCGGTAAAAATCGTCAGGGATATTGAAGCATCTTTCTTTGCATGGTTGTAGATCTGATTCAACAGCTGGTTGGGTTTACCAAGACCGAGAGGTGTTGCCAGACGAATTTCTTTGCCAAGCTGGGAGAAAATCAGGTCTTCAGCACTTTTCAGATCGTTCAGCAACCACATATTAAAACTCCTACCTTAGGCGTTCGCGAAATACTTTTACGAATCAGGAATCTTGTCCAAATACAAAATTTCAAAGGCCAAAACAAGTTAAAAGTAATTTTGAAGGAGATGTCCTATGAATCCACTGCAGGAGTATACTCGCAAAAGAAACTTCCGAGTCACCTCTGAACCCAAGGCACGCATTCTTAAGAAAACCAAAAGCAAGCCACTTATTTTCGTCGTTCAAGAGCACCACGCCTCACATCTTCACTACGATTTCCGTCTAGAGCTCGACGGCGTCCTGAAAAGTTGGGCGGTTCCTAAGGGCCCATCAACAACTCCCGGGGAAAAGCGTCTTGCGGTTGAAGTGGAAGATCATCCTCTCGGTTACGCAGAATTTCATGGCGATATTCCCGAAGGCGAATATGGTGCAGGTCATGTTGAGATCTGGGATCATGGAACTTGGCTGAGCAACGGAGATCCTCACGACGGGTTGGAAAAAGGACACTTAGAATTTACTCTTAAAGGAAGCCGTCTTCAAGGCGACTGGATGCTGATCCGGACTCGCTTTAGCGGCAAAAAGGCACAATGGTTACTCATCAAACGAAGCAAACCGGCGGAGCTCGCACGGACGAGCTCGAACCTCACCCATCCAGAAAAAATTCTTTTCACGGCGGAAGAGCCAAAGAAAAAGAGAAGACGGTCATAAGCCGTCTTCTCTTTTTAACCTAGTGAGCGCTCATGCGACGGCTTGTTTGACCTCTGCGGGAAGACGTTTGTCTTTTAGCAGAAGCACTGCGAACAGCGCCAGAGCGAACCGCACTAGAACGACCTGGCTTTGATAAAGCACGACGGCCGATTGTAGATGCAGATTCCGATTTCAATGTTTTTACGTTAGCTCTTGCACGACGGCTTTTGCTAGCGCTTTGCGGGCTACGAGCCACTTTTGAAAGTCTTTTCTTCTTAGATGAAGAAGCACCGGACATTTTCATTCCAGAAGACTTTGATGAAGCTGATGCAGATCTAGATGCTTTACGACCGTTTCCACGGCGGCTAGTGTTGCGACTTCTCTCTGATGCAATTCTCTCAGGCATAAAACCTCCCTTTTGATTGAGTTCACTGACATTACGACGATACGACCCAGTCTTCGGGTTTATTTGACAAAAATATTTGTTTTTCACTAAATGGTGATTTTAATCTTCGAGAACGGCCTTGAGCTTCTTGTCCACGAACGCGAGCTTAAAAATGTCCATATCTCTTTATAGCAAGCTAGAGAACGCGACTTTATTTCCGGCGAGGGTGAGTTCTAACTCCGGCGTCGCACTCGCCAGAATTTGCGAAAGGCCTAAGGTCTGAAACATCTGCAGCTCTTTGGCCTGCAGGTGCGGAATGCGAATCTCCTCCACGAGCGGTCGGTGCGTTTTCAGCTCTTCACGCTCTTGCACTTCGATCAAGGTCGGAATTCCAGGCCGCGCAAGATAGGCCGTCTTACTTTGCCGGATCATCTTGACACTGCGAGGATGCAAAAGCCAGCCACTGCTGGCAATGCTATCCAAAAAATCTTCCATGTGGAGAACATCGATCGCCAGATGGTGCAAACCCGGGCCGCGTTTTTTCATCGCGTGACTGTAAGCACCCTCTTGAATGGGCTCCATCAAAAGAAGACTCGCCATCTGTGAGTCCAGATCTCCAACGTAGATTTCAAGCGTGCCTTCACCTTCCCACTGAGCCGCGGGATTCATCTTAGCTCCCAGAGGACGCAAAATCTCTGAAGCGCGTTCGGCCGAAGGGAGTAAGAGTGCCACGTGATTTAAAACTGTTTTCATACACTGAGCTTAGTGTTTTTCTGCGGCGCCAGCAAGCGAAACAAGTTTTTTGCACCAGCGACGTTTTTAATATCAACTTCGAAAGAAGTTCTGAATAATGGCGAGCATGAAAACACTTAAAACATCTCTCATCGCGGCTCTTATGTTTTTCACAGCGCAAGCTTTTGCAAGCCCCGTACAAGTGCATATCCATGGACTCAAAAAGAATACGGGTTCGATCATCCTGAACCTTTTTGCCAAGTCCGCGAGCTGGGACAATGAAACGCCGGACGCCGTAGTACAAATCACACCTTTGCAAGGCGATACAGCAAGCACAACAATGGATTTACCACCAGGCGAATATGCGTTCTTCCTTTATCATGATGAAGACGGCAGTGGTGATTTGAAACGTGGCACTTTTGGTTTGCCGGGTGAACCCTATGCCTTTAGCAATAACGTGAGAATCGGTTTCTCAAAACCGAGCTTTGCTAAAATGAAATTCGCAGTGAGCGCGAGCGGTGCTACTCAAGAAATCCAGCTCGTTCACCCATAAATACCAAAAATTCGATTTATACTTTATTAAGTCAGCGGCAATTCAAAAAAGAAGGTTGCACCGCGGCCCTTAACACCTTCAGCACGGATACTGCCCCCATGCATTTCAATAATTTTTGCTGAAGACGCCAGCCCCAATCCTGTTCCCGCAAACTCAGCTTCTGAGTGCAAACGACTCATTGCCCGAAAAAGCTTATGCGAGTCTTCGTTATGAAAACCATCGCCGTTATCTTTTATATAAAAAAGAACCGAGCTATTGGTTGTGCCGAGCTTTTTAAACTGAATCAAAGCCTGAGAATTGCGAGCCGTGTACTTCACGGCATTCCCCAACACATTCTCCAGCGCCAGACGAATTAAGTGGGCATCTGCCATAACTATGACATTGGATTCAATTTCCACTTTGATCTCTCGGCCGACGGCCTGGGCCTTCAGTTGCTCAGTGATGTCATAAACCAACGCCGACAGATTAACTTCGGTCTTTTCAATTGTCCGGCTGCGCACGCTGTACAAGGACAACATCTTGCGGATTTGTTCATTGGCGTGACGACCGGTTTTCAAAATAGACTCGATATAACTGAGCAGCTTCTGATCCTGCGTCGATCCCAGTTTATTTTGTAGCAACTCCGTAAAGAGCATCATCGTACTCAGAGGATTCCTAAGATCATGAGCCAGAGTGTGAATCGCCGTTTCAAATTCCTTTTCTCGATCGGCGTTATCGTTTTTCGCAGAAGGCTTTAGATTCTCTTTCAACTGAAAATTCTCCAGCGCGATCGCCGCACTATTGGCAAGGACCTGCAAAAGCTTGATTTCTTCCGGGCCTGGACAATAGCCATTCGCCCAATAATTTCCGATGGCTCCCATAGGCGCTTCGGTACGGATCGGAACCATGCAAAGACTTTTTACGAAGGTCGGTCGGTAAGCATCATGCGGGATACGGTTATCTTTATAGATATCTTCGATCACAACGACCTGCCGATGATTCATCGCCCAGCCGCTGATGCAAGTTTCAAGAGGAAAACGACGGCCTTTCCACAACGGAGAAATCGCCGTCTCGTCCGCGTAAAAGCAATGATCATGATCTCTTAAGACGAAGGTGGCGCCGTCCGCCCCTGTCAATTTTCGGGCGGCGGCTGCAACCGTTTGGGTGATGACCGGCAAGGTACTTGCCATCGAGAGCTTCTCAACAACATCGGTGAGAATAGTTCCTGGATTCGTATTCATGCTGAGGCTCCATTGTTATCACAAAGAGATTTTAATGCCGTAAAAGAAACACGATCAAGCTCACCACTATGATCAACCACCATCTGCCGGATTGCTACAGCCGCACTGCTGCCCGAAGAATGGGGACTTACGAGAGCCAAGTAACAAAACCGGTCTGCCACAGCAACGATTTTCGCCAGCGGATGGATTTTTTCAGGCGGCACCTGGCGAGGATACCCCCGGCCCGTGCAGTCTTCATGGTGCTCATAGACAATTTGAACGATGTCCTCTGAGATTTCACGAAGTTCACGCAGAATTTCACGGCTACGAGCCGCGTGGGACTCCATTCTTTTACGCTCATCAAAACTGAGAAGTCCGCGCCCACGGGCCAAAATTTCTTTTTCGAGTTCCTTTTGGCCGATGTCATGGAAAAGCCCGCTCATCGCAAGCTTAAACAGGGTCGACTGACTGCTAAATCCCATCTTACGCCCGATCATCACGCTGTAAACGCTGACCCCTAAACTATGAGCATAAAGCCAGTCCGAATGCCCATTTAGAATCTCAAGCATGCCGAGGATGTTTTCACTTTCCGAGATCACGGCAAGGCAGGTGTTCAGGCAATCGACGGCCTGCTGAAAGCTCCTCGAGTGAATTCCGTTCACTGCCGTGTTTTCAAGAATCAGCTCCGCCGTATATCGCAAGAACGCGAGCTTCTTTTCAGCCGAAATTTTCGATGACTTTTTTAGGACCTCGGACAAATTCAAATTAAAACCGACAAGACGAGTAAAATCCTCTTTCCTCGCATAAAGAAACGCCAGGCCCCGGGATTTGTAATTCTCGACTCGCTCGTCGGGAATCTCATCGCCTTTATGGGCGACACGGACGTATTTTTTTTCTGCCAGCTTGATATAGACGCTGATTTGAATCCCCGAGCTTGAAACGAAGTCCTCAATGGGAATTCGGCAGTAAAGGGCATCCACATCTTCGGGTTCTGTCGCACCTGCGGCACCGTTACGCAGTTTATTGATGGCGTCAGTAATCGCTTTAAAACTAAATGGCTTTGAGAAAAACTCTTCGACACCAAGCTGGTAAGCTTGCTGAGTTTCCAAAATTTGCGTGAAGGCGGTTAACAGAAAAATCGGCGTCGGCTGACGAGCTTTAATCCATTGGATAAGCGCAAGCCCGTCGACCTCAGGCATTTGTAAATCCGTGATCACCAGATCAAAAGATTCGGAACTCAGAATTTCCTGAGCCCTTCTGCCATTTTCGGCTTGGACTACTTTATGACCGCCTTGATGTAAAATGGCTTCGAGGGCCGCGCGAATTCCCGGCTCATCGTCCACCACCAAAACCTTCAACACATTTCCTCCTGAAATGTAGATCCCCCCAAAAAGGATGTTATAAACAGGATATTGTTATCAAGAACTTTCTTGAGTTTATAGACCAAAAAGGATGGGACAACGGGTGCGATTCCTAGAAACATTTGTGAGCAAGACTATTTAGAAATGCAAATATTTGAGAAAACGAAATGGTGCGGCCGGAGAGATTCGAACTCCCGACACCTTGGTTCGAAGCCAAGTACTCTATCCAGCTGAGCTACGGCCGCCCGAGAATAGTAAAGACCTATCACTATTTAGTGGCTCAGGGAATTTATTGCGCCCATATGACGCGGCATAACCAGAAACAGGGCCTGGCACCTATTCCTTGATGATGAGGTTATTGCTGATTTCGTTGGCAGCGTCGTGTTCTGGAAGATGCTGCTTGAGTAGCTCGCCGCTTCTGCGAATGGCGTCTTGAAAGCCCTTTGCCCATTCCCCGCTTCGCATAAAGCCTGTGAGTGGTTTTAGAACCTCTTCCCAGGTTTGCGGCGGAAGATGTTTTGCAATGCCCTCATCAGCCAGAATGACCGCCCGTCTTTCCATCACGGAAACAAAGATCAACACGGCGGTTTTTTTGTGGGTGCGGTTTAAGCGATGGAGGAAAAATTCCAACTGGGCCCGCTTCCAAACCTGCTCTTTTTCATCTTCATCAGAAGTCAAAAGCCTTTGCACGGGATGCAGATGCGAGAGCCCCCAAGCGATTAATAAAAGCACCAGCAAGAAGCCCACCTGATAAGCCCAGTGGCCCATCAGAAATGGCAGGAAATCACTGAAGTACCAGCCATTCAGGCCCAGCATTTCAATCCCCAAAAAAATCAGAGCAAAGCTCAGTCCCAGAACTAAAGGCACATGACGAACCGCCGAGCTTCGGCGCACGATCATCGGCACAATATCGCCACCGGTGCCGAGTTCCGCCTGTTGCACGGCTTTACTGATATCAGCGACTTGTTCTTCAGAAAGATATTTTGTGACCCATTTTTTATGCATAAATCACCATGAGCCCGAAGCTCCGCCTCCACTGAAACCACCGCCACCGCCGGACCAGCCGCCGCCTCCACCGCCACCGAAGCCTCCACCTCCGAAGCCGCCGCCGCCCCATCCACCACGGCCACCGCCACGGAATGAAGACGCCGGCAAGAAGCGCCCGATGAACAACAATAAAAGAAGAATGACGATGATCACCCAGCCCGGAATGCTTTTTGTCGGCTCAGGTTCTGGTTGTGACAGATGTTGATCCGCATATTCTTGATCGATGTACTTAATGATTTGATAAGTACCAACAACAATACCCGCAGAAAGATTGCGGGCTTTAAAAAGAGGAACCACTGTATCCGCGATAATTCGCTTCGCGATCACGTCAGGCAGAGCGCCCTCGAGCCCCTGCCCCACTTCGATGCGGAGCTTGCGCTCATTCGGCGCAATCAAAAATAAAATACCGTTGTCTTTTTTCGCCGTCCCCAATTTCCACGCATCGGTGATTTTGATGGAGGCTTCTTCAATCGTCAGATCTCCGAGAGAATCGATAACAAGAACTTGTAACTGCGCTTTTCCCTGGCTGTTGTAATCACGGATGACATCCTCAAGATCCCGACGATCCTGTGGACGCAAAACCCCCACCTCATCCATCACGGGACCCGTCAGGCGCGGCACTTCAAATGCCGCGTGGGCCCAGCTCGCAAACAACAATGCGAAAGCAAACAGCCAGCGAGTCATCGAATTAGAAATTCACTTGTGGTGGTTTTTCTACTTTGCCTTTTTCATCTTCAGACACATCCCACTGAGGCATTTTCTCGTGGTGGTAAAGCATCGAGTTCGTCCAGCTTGTCGGCGGAACCGTCACAAGATTGTTAAACTCTTGCACAGATTGAATGTATCTTTGACGAGCCACTGTAATGCGGTTTTCAGTGCCTTCGAGTTGCGCTTGCAAATCGCGGAACTGAGTATCGGCTTTCAAGTTTGGATATTGCTCAGACACTACCATCAGACGACCGAGAGCTTGTGAAACGCCACTTTGCGCCGCTTGATACTCTTTCAATTTTTCAGGTGTAACTTTGCTAGGGTCAATGGTCACTTGAGTTGCTTTTGCACGGGCTTCAATGACGGAAGTCAAAGTTTGCTCTTCGTGTTTTGCGTATCCTTTAACAACACTGACGAGATTTGGAATCAAATCAGCTCGACGTTTGTACTGATTCTGAATTTCAGCGAGGGAGGCCTCGACCTGGTTCTTAGCCTGAGGAATAGACTGCATACCACAACCAGAAAGAACAGAAAGTGTTAAAAAGAGAGTTGCGAGTTTTGTTAGTGTTTTCATCTCGGTGAATCCTCCAAATGTGAGACTAATCTACTGAATCTCTCCGTGACCCACAATCAAATCCGTGTAACGCTCATGGACATGGGCTCTTCTCATTCTGATTTCATTTTTACTCAAAAACCAGCGGGCTATAACACCCATTCACCGGATATTGGCAAAAAGGGATTCGTCGAAGTTCTTTCCGAGACAACGCACCAAGAACTTCTTGTCGTGCACCGTCTCGACAAAGAGACCTCAGGCGCTATGCTGTTTGCCAAAAACAAAGCGGCGGCGGCAGAGCTTGCATCGCTTTTTGAAAAGCATCTCATTCAAAAAAAGTATTTGTTTTTAACCGATAAAAAAATCAATCTGACTCGTTTTGAGTACGAATCTTTCATCGAAAAAGACAAGGGCCAATTCGTCAACGTCGCCAACCGTGCGCCGAATTCAAAAACTCTTTTCACAAAAATGAAAACTCTCGGCAAGTATGATTTGTGGCTGGCGGAACCTACCACCGGCAAACCTCACCAAATCCGCTTGCACGCTGAAGCGAGCGGCATTGCGATTCTCGGCTGCAAAGAACACGGAGGCAGCGCTTTCTATCGCCTGTGCCTTCACGCCGACTCGTTGGCGTTTGAATACAAAGGCCGTCCTTACAGCTTTCAAGCAGAAGATCCTGTTTGGATCACTGAGATTGAAAGCAATTCGGACATCGAAGAAGAAGAGCTGATGATTCTCGAAGCATTTCAAAAACGCCAATGGCTTTTGGATGTGATGAGTAAACCAGATGAATGCTTCCGCCTGAGCCATCAAGACATCGACTCTTACCGTATTGATATGTTCGGTGAGTATTTGTGGTTCTACTGGTACCGCGACAGCGATCCGACAGTAAAAGATCTCGAGCGTTTTGAACGCGTCGCCACTCGCTTCAAAAAGAAGTATTATGTTCGTAAGATGCTCAATCGCGGTGAAGACCCGAATGCGCAACTCTTGTGGCCGACAAAAGAACAAAATCGCTGGATCGCCAGCGAGAACGCCGTGAAATTCGAATGCCGTAACGACACGGGTCTTTCTCCGGGTCTCTTCTTGGATCAACGCGAGAATCGCAAATGGGTGCGCGAGCATAGCAAAGACAAATGTGTCTTAAATCTGTTCTCATACACCGGCGGCTTTAGCGTGAACGCAGCTCTCGGCGGCGCCAAAGAAGTGGTGACAGTCGATGTCAGCAATAACTTCCTGGAGTGGAGCAAAAAGAATTTCGAGGTTAATGGCCTTGAAATGCCAAAACCCGAAGAAGCGGGACAACAGCGGCCCAAGCTTGATTTCAAATCCATGATGTCGGATGAGAAGCAAAAACCCATCTATGAGTTCTGGAACCAGGATGCGATCCTCTTTTTAAAGGGCACAGCCCGCCGTAAGCGTAAATTTGACCTGATTGTCTGCGACCCTCCCTCCTTCGGAAGATCTAAAAGTGGGACATTCAGCATCAGTAAGAACTACGAAGAATTGATCGTCAATTGCCTCTATTGCCTTGGCAAGGGCGGTTTGTTACTATTTTGTACGAACTATGAGAAATGGACCCAGGCTGATCTGGTTAAAAACATCCAAAAGCTCAAAAACCAGTTCTATTTCACGGTTCTCTCTTCTCCTGGATTCTGTTTGGATTTCGAACTTCCCGACGAAGACCCTTTAATGAAGTCGGTGATCATTCGCAAGAATTGAGGATTTATGAAAGCTCTTTTAGCTCTCGCACTTCTCGGCACTTCACAGTTTGCAGTCAGCAGCGCTCTTGCGGCTGCAGCCTCGGATGAAATCAAGCTCATCATCGCCTGCAACGAAGCCATGGATGGAAAATCCAGCGGAGTCACCGATAAACTCGCTTTCGATTCCACCACGCCGATTGCCTATGTCGCGACGAAGAAGATCTACTTCCTCACCGATAAATCGATTTACTCGCTCGAAAACAAGTATCGCGATCAGGACATCGTGGTTCACCTGACGAACAACGATAAAGATTTCTACCGCAAGCTCAACATCAACAAAGACGGTAAAATCGGCAATATCTCTTACGATGAAATCAAAGACAAAAAAGACGCCCTCGAACCCAAAGCACAGCTGGATGAAGACACGTTGGGCCTTTTCAAAAAAGACCTCATCACTCGCGTAAATTCCATGCAGGGCGAATACCAAAATAAGTTCGACCCACAAGACACTTTGAACGCGATCAAAATCTGCGACGAAGTAAAATCTCCGGAGATGCAAAAAGCAACGGCAAAGCAAACCGCTTATTACGAAAAGCTTTTAAAAAAACCAAGCGCATACTCAGACGGCCTAAAGAAATCCAAAAAATCCAGCGGCCAACAATAGGTGCCAGGCCCTCTTTCCGGACGCGGCGCTTACAGAAACAGGACCTGGCACTTTTAAGCCAGAGTCCCGCGCGAGAACATTTCTTTGAGATAATCAGCAGCGGAATCCTGAGTGCGCATGTAATAGAGCGCTTTTAGGATTTCTTGTTCCTTAGGCGTGAGATCCGCATTGCTGCCGGTACGGCGAATGCGGTCTTGCATGATGTGGTACAAGCACAGCGCGCCGGCCACAGAGATATTAAAGCTTTGCACGAAGCCCGGCATCGGAATGATCATGCGCTCATCAGCAGCATCAATCATTTCACGAGACACACCATCGCGTTCATTACCAAGCACCAGCGCCGTTTTGCCTGAGAAGTCGATTTCTGCAATCGGCTTACTTGCCTCCAACGTTGTGACGCAAATACGGTAGCCTTGGTCCCTCAGAGCTTGAATGCAGTCTTTGGATTGCTTCCACTTCTGCACTTCGACCCATTTGTCGGCACCTTGAGTAACCCGATTGGCTTCTTTAAATTTTTCCTGAGTTTCAACCACGTGGAAGTTGGCATAACCCAACCCTTCCGCGGTTCTCATCACGGCACTGATATTGCCGCGATCATAGATCCCTTCAAGTACAACCGCCGTTTCAAAATTACGGCCGGCTACGACCCTGTCGATTTTTTGACGGCGCTCCGCTGTCAGCAGAGGGCCAATGTGTTGCAAGACGAGCTCGTAGTGAACGTTCAGGTTTGCATCGACAGGAATACGGTCAGAATGAGGGAACATTGCTATCCTTATTTGTAGAGAGACTCTGGGCTCTTAGACAAATCGCGAGTGATGTTCTTTTGGTGAGCTTCGAGAGTTCCGCCACCAATCTCAAGCAATTTTGCATCTCTCCACAAGCGCTCAACAACGTACTCACCAACGTAACCGTAACCACCCAACACTTGGATTGCGCGGTCCGCGACGTTTTTACCCATTGTTGTCGCCACAAGTTTCACACCGTCTGAATCCAAACGATTGCCTTCTTTATGCAGATCCATACGACGAGCTGTCTCGTAAACATAGGTACGAGCTGCTTTGAACTCAGCGTAGCTGTCAGCGATGTAACGTTGCATTTGACCAAAGAAGTTCAAAGATTTACCGAAAGCCTCACGCTCTGTCGCGTAACGGTTCATGATTTCAACCGAACGACGAGCAATGCCCAAGCTCATCGCAGCCAGAGTCAAACGCTCAAGCTCGAGGTTTTTCATCATGTGAATCATCGAGTCGCCTTCCGCACCGATCAAGTTCTCAACGGGAACTTCACAGTCTTGGAACACAAGTTCCGCCGTGTTTGAACCACGCATGCCGAGTTTGTCGTGGATTTTTTGACCCACTTCGAAGCCTTTGAATTTAGTTTCAACCAAGAATGAAGAAATCAAAGCACGGCCGTTTTTCTCGCCGGTCTTTGCGTAAACCAAAGTCAAATCGCACGGAGTTTTATTTTCATCGATCGTGCCGTTGGTGATCCACATCTTACGGCCATTCAAGATGTACTTGTCGCCTTTTTTCACCGCCGTCGTTTGCATACCGAGAACGTCGGTACCAACAGCCGGCTCAGACATCGACATAGAGCCGATCCACTCGCCTGAACAAAGTCTTGGCAAGTACTTCATACGCTGCTCATCACTCGCGTTCATCGCGATATTGTTCACGCACAGCATCGAGTGTGCGAGGTAAGCCAATGTGAAACCCGGATCAGAAGCAGACATTTCTTCGTGCACGATGGCCGCCGCTGTCGCATCCATTCCGGCGCCGCCGAATTGTTCTGGCACAGTCAGGCCCAAAAGACCGAGTTCGCCGACTTTGCGGAAAAGCTCCAAATTGAAGCGCTCTTTACGATCGTACTCATGAGCTTGGGGTTCGATTTCTTCCTTGGTGAAAGTCGCGACGGTTTCGCGAAGCATCGAATGCTCTGGAGTGGGATTGTAAAGATCAAATTGCTTCCAATTGAATTCAGACATGGGAACCATCCTGTTACGGTTTTGTAACCCTATTTTTTGCGAGTTATTCGCTTATAACGCAAGTCTAAAGCCATTTCGCTGCGATAAGTTATGGGATATATCTAGAGGCCTATGCTAGTTGCAGTCGTCGGTGTCGGAACAGAGCTTACCAGTGGCCAAATTATAAATAAAAATGCGGCCTGGATCTCCAAAAATCTAAAAGATTTGGGAGTTCCTACCAGTTGCCATTTAGTGGTGCCCGATGACCGTGCACTGATCCTCGATGCTCTCCATTTTGCTTCCGAACGCTGTGACACTTTGTTTGTGACCGGCGGCCTTGGCCCCACGACTGACGATTTTACCCGGGAGCTGATTTCGGAATGGACACAAGCACCACTGGAGTTCGATCCGGGCTCTTGGGAGCATATCGTGGATCGTCTGAAATCCCGCTCCATTGAAATTCGCGAAAGCCAGCGCCAACAGGCGATGTTTCCAAAAGGCTCGATCGTGATCGAGAATCCTGACGGCACGGCCAACGCGTTTCGCATGAAGGCCTTCAACAAGGATGTCTTTGTTTTACCAGGCCCGCCGAGTGAAATCGCCGCCGTCTGGAAAAATGGCATCGAAGAATTTGTTCGTGAAAAAACTAAGGGCCTTGATCGTCATATCACCTACTCCTGGGACACGATCGGCCTTGGCGAATCCGACGTGGCACATATGACCGAGCTCTGTCTTGATGGGATTGAAATCGAAAAAGGCTATCGCGTGCATCTGCCTTACGTAGAGGTCAAAGTCACTTGCCTCGAGTCCCGACTCGCGACCCTGAAGCCCGCGATCGACCGTTTAGACAAAACTTTGCATTCGATCACCGTCACTCGTAACGGCGAAGATGTTCCGGATCTGCTCGCCAAAAAATTGACGACCATCAAACGCTTGCAAGTACAGGATTCGCTCTCGGGTTCGGCGATCGTGAACCGTCTGGCACCTGCCTTAAAAAATTATATGAAATCCGGCGAGTGGAGTTTCGCCAATCACAACGACGTCCTTTTAGATCCACAGACTTTGTGTTTAATTCTTCGTCCTTGGGATACGACGACAGCCGTCGCTGAAATTTACTACCATGGAGCGCACTTCAAAACTTATTTCGAAGCCCCCTTCATGATTTCACGGATGACCGACAGAAGGGCCCTGTATTTCGCAGAACGCGCCATGATCTTCTGGCTGCAAAAAATGGATGATCTTATCTAGTAGCACCAGCATCTCACATTTTCTTGATCATAGGGATTCGAGCGTTGGTGGCAAAATCCCGCTTGGCCTTTTTGCGCATCGACCATGCAAATCGAATCCACCGGACGGCCAAAGCACTGCGAATCACTCAGTTCATCGCAGATAAGAACTTTTCTGTCTTCGCTCGGCTGAATGTCATCATCCAGCGCCTCTGCAAAAGTGATCGCAGGAAATATAAATGCCACGACAATAAGGAATACGGTCTTCATAAAAACCTCCTTTGAGTCGAGCTCCTAGCCGCGAGCTAAGCACATCCCACGGTGCTGCCACAGTTTGGACAGCGGTAGCAGCCACTCGTCAAAACAGTATCACTGCCGCATTCCGGGCACTTCATTGTCCATGTCGCATTTTGCGTATTATCAACAACTTTTCTTTGCTCTTTCACAGAGTCTTTAACAGTGTCCTTCGACTGATTCAATGGCTGACTCATTTTGCTGCCATCACGGTAGATCGCCACGGCTTTCAAGCCCAGATGCCAAGATTGTAAATAGATCTCGCTAATATCTTTCTCTGTGGCCGAATTTGGCATGTTCACCGTTTTCGAAATCGCGCCGCTAATAAATGGCTGCACTGCCGCCATCATTTTAATATGACTTTCCGGCGGCAGAGCACGCTTTCCAGCTTGAGCAGAAGCGCAATCAAACACCGGCAGATCTTCCGCACGCAAGTCCGGCGAGCCTTCGATCGTGCGATGTTGTTTGATGTAAGCCATAATACTTTCAATCTCTTTTTCAGGATAGCGCAACACACGCAAGGCGGCCGTCACTGATTGATTGACGATTTCAACCTCACCGCCGCCAACAAGTTTTTTATATTTTACGAGAGAAAAATCAGGTTCAATCCCCGTCGTATCACAATCCATCAAAAGGCCAATGGTGCCTGTCGGTGCAATCACTGTGGCCTGAGCATTACGAAAGCCATGCTTTGTGCCCGTGACGACAACATCGTCCCATAGATCGTTGCATGTTTCGCGGAAAGATTCCGGCACAAGCTTCCAGTCAATTTGTTGACGAGCTTTAGCATGCTTATTGATCACCTTGAGCATCGACTTTTTATTTTTGGCATAACCCGCAAAAGCACCACGAGTTTCGGCAAGCTGCGCGCTTGTCCAATAAGCCACTCCGTGCATCAGATTCGCAATCGCTCCAGCCCAAGCGCGCCCCTCATCGCTGTTGTATGGCAGTGCTTTTCTCATTAAGAAACTTCCAAGATTGGCAAAGCCCAAACCCAGGGGACGATAGTTGTGGCTATTCTCAGCGATCTTTGCGGTCGGATAGCTCGAATAATCGACCAGAATTTCTTGCGCCGTGAACATGATGCGAGCGGCATGCATGAAACTCACGAGGTCGAAATCCCCTTCGGATGTCATGAATTTGACAAGATTCAGCGACGCCAAGTTGCAGGCGCTGTCATCCAGGAACATATACTCTGAACACGGGTTGCTTGCGCGGATTTTGCCGGATTCAGGGCACGTATGCCATTCATTAATTGTGTCATGGAACTGCACGCCCGGATCCGCGCACATCCACGCAGAGTGAACGATGCGATCCCAGACTTCTTTGGCCGGCAATGTTTTTAAAACTTTATTGCTGACTCGTGCACGCAACGACCAATCTTTGTGATCAATCAATGCATTCATAAATGATTTTGGAATACGAACGGAGTTATTGGCGTTTTGCCCCGCAACGGTTCTGTAGGCTTCACCTTCAAAATCCGCCTCATAGCCTGCGGCGATCAAGGCGTGGGCTTTTTTCTCTTC
Organism: Bdellovibrionales bacterium; assembly: GCA_018266295.1. Taxonomy (NCBI): domain Bacteria; kingdom Pseudomonadati; phylum Bdellovibrionota; class Bdellovibrionia; order Bdellovibrionales; species Bdellovibrionales bacterium. The sequence continues at coordinate 490,085 of JAFEAQ010000011.1, forward strand.
GCGCATTTTCCACTCAATAAAATCCAGCACTTCGGGATGATCCAGATCCACACAGACCATCTTCGCCGCCCGGCGAGTGGTGCCGCCCGACTTAATCGCTCCGGCACCGCGATCTAAAACTTCCAAAAAAGAAATCAATCCAGAGCTGGTCCCGCTACCGCTCAAAAGCGGTTCGTACTTACTACGCAGGCGCGAGAAATTTGTTCCCGAGCCGGATCCATATTTAAATAACTTCGCTTCGGTTTTGGCGAGGTCAAAAATACTTTCCAGACTGTCTTCGACACATTGAATGAAACAAGCTGAGCACTGCGGGCGCTCATACGCATTTTGAATTTTCTGCACCTTCTTGGTTTTTTCGTCCCAGGCAAAATGCTCACTCTCAGAGACAATGCCATAACTATCAAACAGTCCAACGTTAAACCACACAGGACTGTTAAAGGCCGCGCGCTGTGAGTACAGAATAAACTTCAACTCTTTGGCAAAAATTTCCGCTTGGGCTTTATTAGCAAAAACGCCGCCTTGCCGAGTGCCAGCTTTCACCACTGCATCCACCACGCGAGTCACCATTTGCTTTACTGAGTGTTCGCCCTTGAAACTCCCCGTCTTTTTACGGAAATATTTACTCGCGGCAATGTCGACTGCCAGTTGCGACCAGCCTTCGGGAGCTTCGGCATTTTTCATCTCAAAGAAGACGCCGCCGCGACGGTCTTTGATAAGACAATCCCTGCGGCTCCATTTAAACATCTTCTCGACGTCTTGGCCCCCCGTCGTAAAGTGCTCTGCAAAGACGAGGGACTTACCAGCGGAGCGACGTTGAACTGAGCTTTGTGTTTTCTTTTTTGCCATGGTATCTATTCTAGGCAGATGGACAGTATAAGCAAACCCATTTATTTGGATTACAACTCAACGACGCCTGTAGACCCGCAGGTTTTTGCCGCGATGGAGCCTTACTTTAAGACTCACTTCGGCAATCCTTCGAGCTTCGCCCATCAATGGGGCTGGGCCGCACAAAAGGCCGTCGACAAAGCCCGCGTGCAGTTGTCGGATCTCATTGGCACAAAACCTCTGGAGCTGACTTTTACCGGCGGGGCGACTGAGAGCAATAACTGGGTCGTCTTTGGACTGATTGAAAAATTTCGCGCCGAAAACCGCAACGAACCGATTCACATTATCGCGAGCCACATCGAGCATAGCTCCGTGATGAACTCGCTCAAAGAAGCTCAACGTCGCGGCGTTGAAGTCGATTTCGTAAAGACCAATAAATACGGCCAGGTCGAAGTCGAAACCGTCGCAAAAGCGATTAAGCCGCACACCAAACTGATGAGCTTTATTTGGGTGAACAACGAAATCGGCAGTATCAACCCGATCCGTGAGCTCGCACAACTCGCAAAAGAAAAACAGATCTACATTCACACTGATGCCACTCAGGCTGTTGGTAAAATCCCAGTGAATGTGCAAGAAGCGCCAGTGGATTTGCTGTCAGCTTCGGCTCATAAATTCTATGGGCCGAAAGGGATTGGTTTCTTGTACGTGCGAAGCGCTCACCCGAAAGTGAGCCTGCCGCCGTTTATTTTTGGCGGCGGTCAAGAGCACGGAAATCGCTCGGGCACTCACAACGTGCCTGGGATCGTGGGCCTCGGAGCTGCGGCGGAAATCTGCCACAAGCAGCTCCCTGAAGAGTACGAACGCACGACCGAGTTACGTAACTATTTGTGGATGGGACTCCAGCAGCGCCTTCCTTCGGCACGCCTCAATGGACACCCGACGGAGCGCTCGCCGATTAATTTGAACATCACTTTCCCGGGTAAAAACATTGAGCAGCTTTTGCCAAAGCTCGGCCGTTTGGGCTTCAGCCAGGGTTCAGCTTGTCATACGGGAACCCTCGAAGTGAGCCCCATGTTAGTGGCTTTGGGACTGACTCCCGAGGAGGCCCAAGGCACCCTCAGACTCAGCCTGGGACGCTGGACCACGAAGGAGGACCTCGATACGGCCATTGAAGTCCTCGCGAAAGCCTTAAATTAGCGTAATATTTTCAATTACTTACAATGGGGCGCCAAATCCCACCCAAGTCTTCTCAGAGAAGCCCCACTGTGGTATTATGGTGGTAATTGTGAAGGAGAGTTATCGTGATCACAATCTCTGAATCTGCCGCAAAAAAGTTAGCAAATTTGAAATCAGAAGAAGGTCAAGTTGATGAGGCTTTCTTGCGCGTTGAAGTTAAAAAAGGTGGATGCTCGGGCTTGTCTTACAAGATGAATTTCGACACGGTTTCTCGCGAAGGCGATAAACTGTTTGAAAGCAACGGCCAGAAAATCGCCGTCGACCCGCAAAGCTTGCTCTACATTTTGGGGATGACTCTGGAATATTCCGGCGGCCTCAATGGTAAGGGCTTTGTTTTTAATAATCCCAATGCCAGCAAAAACTGCGGCTGCGGATCTTCATTCAACGTTTAAGAGATTTTTAAATTCCAACGAAAAAGGGACTGACGAACTCAGTCCCTTTTTTTTATTCCTTTTGCTATTTCAATTTTTCAAGCTGCTGGGTGACCACCGGAACCAACCACTGATATTTGAAATCTGATTCTTGCTGAAGATCTTTCAAAGCGCCGCTCAAAACCTCGCGGGCCTCTTCTTTCTTTCCCAATGCTGCATAGAGATTTCCCAGATTCACGCGCATTTCATAAGTGTCACGAACACGCTTTGTAGCGCCAATCCCCTCTTTGAGAAGCTCTATAGCTTTAGCCGGAGAGAATCCTGTATAGCGAGAATCGGCGTAAATATTTGCAAGATTATTGTACGCAAGAATCTTATTTCCGTCATTCGATGGCAGACGCAAGATCCGTTCATAAAGTTCGGCCGCTTCGCCCAGCATTCCGGCATTTTGATAATCAAGACCCAAGTTATTTAAAGCAATCGTATTGGTCGGAACGACTTTCAAAGTCTGAACCCACAGCGCGCGATTACTGACCCACATCTCACTGCGGGCGTAAGAAAGAACCGCCATCAGAATTCCGCACACGATTCCCACAGCCAGCATTTGCTTGGGTCTAAAGTACCAGCAGACCAAGGCCACGAACCCAATCATCGGCAGATACATATAGCGTTCGTTGACGTAGTTAATGCGCGGGAAAATCTGCAAAACCGGCAGCAAGAACAACAAAAACCAAACCCAGCCAAACCGCGGAAGAAATTCTTTTCTGCGATAAACAGCAAAGCTCAATAGTAAAACCACCACCAGCATCCATCCTGCAGTGATCAGCGTCGCCGTTGTCATTTCAAAATCAGGATAGATTGCCGAGCTTTGAAGGGGCGCTAAAAGAAATTTGAAGTAGATATCTAAAGCGTTCAACGCCCGCACCGGCACCGTTAGAAGATAAACCCCTGTCAGCAAACTTGCGGGGTTTGCTTCAATACTTGCAGAATACGCCAAAATCCGAAGACCCATTAAAACCATGGCCGCCACAGCAAAAGGAGCAATGCGCTTTCCCCACTGGCGCAAATGATCGCCGGACTTTGCAATATCGAGCATCACAAATAACACCGGCATCAAAAGCGCCGTGGCCTTCGTAAGCCCCGCACAGATAAAGAACACCAGTGCGAGACCGTACCATTTCTTTTGATTGCTCTCTTGTGATTGCAGATAAAAGAGTAGAGACAAGAACGTGAACACCGCAGAGAGCACGCTCTTACGCTCTGAAATCCACATCACCGTTTCTGTTTGCACAGGGTGTATCGCGAAAAACAGTGACACCAGCACCGCAAATGTCATGCTCTTCGTGAGCTTGTACAAACAGCTTAGAAGCAGCAACGTTGCCGCCATATGCAAAATCAGGTTTTCAGTGTGCTGAAAGAAGGCGCTCACGCCGGCAAGTTGCACATCAAGCCAGTAACTCATCAATGTGAGCGGGAAATAATCGCCGTGATAGTAGTTGCTGAAAGAGACTTTGACAGCCTCCCAGAAGGGCATTTTCAAGATGGGATTATTCAATACCAGGGCATCATCGTCCCACAGCACATACTGAGCAATAAACGCCCTTTGAAACACCAAAGGAATAAGAATTGCCAGGAGGAGATACCACCATCCGTTTTTTTTCATAATGTCATTGAAGCACTAGGCGGCTTTTTCGGCAACCGCAGAAAGATACTGGTGGATCGCACGAGAAATGAGTTCAGGGCGCGATTTAATTGCTAAGTGGCCGGCGCCATTGAGCTCCACAACCTTCTCGGCGTGACAGTCTTCCGCAAACTTCAGATAAACTTCTTTCGAGAACAACAAGTCCTCGCGATCATAAATCAGCAAAGTCGGGAAATCGGTCTTAGAAACCTTTTCTTGCCACCACTGCCAGTCTTCGCGACGGAGCATCCACGCGAAATTATAAATCAAATGCGACACAAAGAGCAGTCTGCGACCCTTCAAGGAATCCAAACGCCCTACACCGCCGCTGCGTTCATCACGGAAAATCATCGCTGCGCGCTTAAGGAAGGCTTTTCCGATCGGAGTAGAAAGCAACACATAGATCGAACGCGAATTCATCGGCATCACAAAGAAGTACCGAAGCTCCGGCAATGAAAACTTCGGAACCGGATCCGGCACGACCGGATTAATTAGAATCAATTTCGAGATCAACTCCGGACGCTGGCGAGACAGAGCCCACGCCAAAGCTCCACCGAAACTAAGACCAGCAAGATGCACTTTTTCATTTGGGAAATTCGTACGGATAAACTGGGCAATGGCCTCAACTTGCACCGTGAAGAAAACACGGTCCGTACTCATAAACAGATGTGATAAGTTTGGAACGATCACGCGATAGTTTTTTGAAAGCTCCTCAGCGCAGGATTCCCAATGGTGAACGCTTCCGCCGAAACCATGCAGAAGAATAAGGATGGGGCCCTGACCGCGTTCACGAAATGTAATCTTATGAGCCATACTTACTTTTCGGTATGGCGTGAATCCATGTTAACTGGACCGAGGTCGGTGAGTCCCTCTCAGATCGAAACTACAAGCTCCCGCCGCCGGATAGAACAATAAAATATTGTGTTTCATCCTTCGGGAGGACGATGTTGTTCTGATCTTCGCGGGTTTTGAAGTAAGACAAGTACTTGGCACCGCCACCGACTTTGATACTACCGAGGGTGAAAATCACGCCGGCTTCTGCGGTTGCGGCATTGTTATCCGCCGAAGCGAAACGAACTCCGGGACCGGCAAAAATCTGAAAGCCCAGAGTGCGACTGTCATTACTGACATCATAGGCAGCAAGAAGTGCCGAATCCAAACCGCTGACTGATTGAATATTCGAACCAAAGCGAGTGAAAACACCATTTCGCCAGTTCAACCAATCCGTCATGTACCAGTTTAAATTCAATTTGAGTTCAGAATACGCATTGCCATTTTCAGTTCCTGACGAAGCACTGACATCGTAAGTGAATGTCGGATGAGAATCTGGAATCACTCTCATCGCAGGCATCGAGCGAGCCTGCGCGAAAGAAGTCATAAGAATAAAAACACCTGTCGCTAGAAGAATCCTTCTCATAGCTAACCTCACTTAATTTTTAGGCTGTTGTGGCTTTTGCGGACGCCCCTGCTGCTGCTGCTTTCCCTGCTGCGGCTGCTTGTTTTGATTGTGCTGCTTATTCTGGTTCTGATTGTGCTGTTTGTTTTGGTTTTGCGGCTTGTTCTGCTGCTTACCTTGTTGCTTATTCTGATTCTGGTTTCTATTTTGATTTTGTTGCTTGTTTTGATGCTGGTGCTGCTTTGCCTGCTGAGGGCGTTGCTCACCTTCAGCGCGCTCATCTTGCTGAGAACGTTCCGGTCTTTGATGATCCGGTTTATCTTCAGGCTTTTCCGTTAGCAACATCGTATCTTGAACTGCACGTGACTCAATATGCTTCTGAGTGCGGAAACCACGAACCTTTTTGCTTTGATTTTCTTGGCGTTCGATTTGCTCTGTGAGATCCACAGTCACATTACCGAAGCAACGGACTTGGCAAGAAAGACGGCGGCTATCTATACGCCAATTCGTACCAATCAGACCGAGCTCCGTCTTATTAGGCGGAAGGACGTTGTTTTCGCCTTCAACAATGTGCACACGGCATTCCGCACAGCTTGGAACTCCCTTACAAATGGATTTAATCTCGATCTGATTTTCTGTCGCGATTTGCAACAGACTCTTCTCGGGAGTCACATCCACTTCAATATTTTGCGGGACAAATTTAACTTTCATTGCTCTACCCTATTTCAGCTACGGGTCTACTTAACTATAAACTTAATAAATTTTTTCTTACCGGCTTTGAGGACGAAGCTTTCACCGGTCTTCAAATCCCAGCGAGCCTTCGGGTCAGCCAGCTTCACGCCATCACGCTGAACGCCGCCGCCGGCAATCAATCTGCCGGCTTCGCCGTTACTTGCGGCCATCCCCGCTTTCACCATGAGAGCGGCAATGCCCACTTGGTTCTCGGCAAAGACTTCAAATTCTGGAACTTCATCCGGCAAGCCTTTATCTACGAAAATACGATTGAATTCGTCTTCAGCTTGCTGAGCCGCCGCTTCCGAGTGGAAACGTTTGATCAAAAATTTCGCTAAAGCGACTTTCACTTCGCGCGGATGCTTGCGTTTTTCCGCCACATCGGTTTTCAACTGCGACAACGCGGGCCCTGTGATATCAGTCAAAAGCTGGTACCAACGGTACATCAAATCATCGGAAATTCTCATTGTCTTCCCGAACATGTCTTTCGGGGTGTCGATAACAGAAATATAATTATCTAAGCTCTTCGACATTTTGTTCACGCCGTCGATCCCCTCAAGGATCGGCATCGTGAGCACACACTGAGGCTCTTGGCCGTAAGCACTTTGTAAATCACGGCCCACTAAAAGGTTGAACTTCTGATCCGTACCACCAAGCTCCACATCAGACTTCAAAGCCACAGAGTCGTAGCCCTGAGTCAGTGGGTACAAGAATTCATGCAAAGCAATCGGACTACCAGATTTATAGCGATTCGTGAAATCATCACGTTCCAGCATACGAGCGACGGTGTACTTTGAAGCCAAACGAATGACATCGGCAAAATTCAATTTGCCACACCAGTGAGAGTTAAAAACAATTTCCGTTTTTTCTGGATCAAGAATCTTGAAAATTTGTTTCTTGTACGTAGCTGCGTTGATTTCAATATCTTCCGGAGTCAACATCGGGCGAGTGGTGTTCTTGCCGGAGGGATCCCCGATCAATGCCGTGAAATCCCCGATTAGGAACTGCACGTGATGGCCCAAATCCTGGAAGGTTTTCAGTTTATTAATCACGACTGTGTGACCAATGTGAATGTCCGGACGCGTAGGATCCGCCCCGAGCTTGATTCTCAGAGGCTGATTCTTTTCTTTACTGCGTTTGAGCTTTTTCAGCATGTCTTCATCACTGATGAATTCAGCCACGCCGAATTTGATTCTCTCAAGCTGTTCGCGAGGATCCATGAAAGACATGCTCATTACCTCGCGTGTTCAACAGTGCGGCTCTCACGAACCACGGTGACTTTAACCTGGCCAGCTTGCGGCATTTCACGCTCGATCTTACGAGCGATATCACGCGCAAGCATGGTTGATTGATCGTCAGTCACTTTAGCACTTTCCACCATCACACGCACTTCACGGCCGGCTTGCAATGCAAATGTTTTCAAGACGCCGTCGAAGCTATTGCCGATACTTTCAAGATCTTCCAAACGATGGATGTAAGCATCCATGTGCGGACGACGCGCGCCCGGACGAGATGCTGACAAGATATTTGCGGCATGGATAATCCACGCCAAAGCAGACGTTGGTTTCTCATCATCTTGGTGAGCACGGATCGCATGGCAGATCTCTTCAGATTCACCGTATTTTTTCGCCCACTCTGCACCAACCAATGCATAACTGCCTTCAGCTGTGTGCTCAATCGCACGGCCGATTTCATGCAAGATCCCCGCACGGCGAGCTTGCTTCACATTCATGCCCATTTCGCCGGCGAGCAAGCCAGCGATGTAAGCCACTTCCAAAGAATGATTCAAGACGTTTTGAGCATGGGTTGAACGGTACTTGAGGCTACCGATCAATTTTACGAGCTCTGGGTGGATGTTCGGAATTCCGAGCTCCACAACCACGCGCTCGCCTTCTTCTTTGATGGATTTAGTAATTTCGTTCTTTTGTTTTTCAACGACCTCTTCGATACGCGCTGGATGAACGCGGCCGTCTTCCATCAACTTTTCAATCGTACGTTTCGCCAGTTCACGGCGAACCGGATCGAAACCAGAGATAACAACCGCTTCCGGAGTATCATCGACGATCAAATCCACACCGCACATGGCTTCCAAAGTACGGATGTTCCGGCCTTCACGACCGATGATTTTACCTTTCATTTCATCGCTTGGCAGAGCCAAAACGCTGACAGTTCTTTCAGACGTGTACTCAGAAGCAAAGCGAGATAATGCCGTGCTGATAATGCGACGAGCTTTTTTGTCGGCTTCTTTTTGTGCTTCTTCTTCGATGGCAGAGATTTTCTTAGCTGCTTCGACTTTTGCTTCGTCCTCAAGTGCTGTGATCAACTGACGACGAGCTTCTTCTGCCGTCATCGCTGCAATGGATTCTAGCTTCTGCTTCAATTCACCGATGTGAGTCTCTGCTTTTTTCTCGAGGTCTTTAATGCGTGTTTCAGTGATGGCGACTTTTTCTTCGCGGTCTTTCAACTGACCGACAAAACGGTCATTCTCTTCCAGCTTCACCTTGAACTGATCGTCGACTTCTTTAAGACGACGCTCCAGCTGAGATTCTTTATTCTTCATCTGAGCTTTTTGCTTATGAATATCGGCCTCAACATTCTTACGCGCGCGGGCTTCAAAATCCTTCGCTTTTGTTTCAGAATCTTTCTTCACCTTTGCAGCTTCAGACTTTGCTTTGTTAATAATGCGGTCTGCTTCAGCACGGGCTGATTTCTTTTGGGACTCGTCTTGAATTCTTTTGATAACGAAGACAAGAACGCCCCCGATAACCAATCCAAGAATCGATGCGATAACAACTTCCATAACCGGACTCCTACTTACTTACACTGAATAATCTCGTTTTCGGTGATGACGAAGTCGACATTGATGTCGTGCTCTTCCACCGGAAAGTCCTCAGCAAGGACTTGGCAGCCAAAACAGATGCCAACCTTAGGACCTTTGTAATCAGCCAGGGCTTTGTCATAAAACCCGCGGCCTTTACCTAAACGATTGCCTTTTTTATTAAATCCTAAACCCGGAACTAAAACTCCGGTGAGCTCTTCGAGATCCAACTTACGGGAATCCTCGGAAGGCTCCATCACCCCGAACGGACCTTTGATGAAATTCTGCGAGATATAAAAAGTCAGGTGGTCGGCTTCCATACGCGGAAACGCCCATTCGATTTTTTCGGAATGATGAAACACCGGACTCAGATCAGGTTCCTGAGGAAGGGCATGATAACCTGCCCAAATACCCTGTTTCTGGCCGATAAATTCTGTGAGATTTTCGCAGAGTTGTTGCTGGATTTGCACGGACGAATGCGGGGACTCTTTTTGCAAAAGAGCCTTCAGGTGGTCACGCCATTGGCGTTTACCCCACGCTTGCATTTTATTTAGACGCAAACTCATCCTAGCCTCAAAAACGAAAACAGAAATTAATTAAACTGTTCTGTTGAGCTTGGAATTTTCTAGATCGATAGAGAGTTTAAGTGCTTTTTCTTCTATTTTCTCAAGCTCGCGGTGAGCTTTTCTTTTGAGAAGAATGAGTTCCTCTGCCACGTTAAGGGCTGTTAGAACTGCTGCATTTTGAAAAGAACCATACTTCGTCACGGACAAAGCTTGATCCATTTTATTGTTCACAAATTCGACGAGTTCCTGAACAGTCGCATCATCATGGGAGGTTTTTAACTTATATGGGACTCCCGCAATAAGGAAGTCGTAGGTTTTTTTCTCAGATGCCACTCGGACCTCGTGGGCCGTTCTTGGCCCTCACAAATCTTAAACTAAACTGCCTGTCTTAATACGCCGCTAAGTGTACTAAAAGGTTCTAGAAATTCCTTTTCAACAGTACCTTAAAATTATAACTGACTTCATAGACTTAGCAACTTTTGTTTGTCAGTTAGCTGCGTTATTTTTGAAAACAGGTGCAAACCACGCCTAAGCCATTCTTCTCTTCGCAGAAAAGACGCTGATGAGCCCTCTCATCATTGAATTCCAGTTCGAAAATCTTTTGAAAGGCGCGTTTAAAACTCAAAGTCTGTCCATTGAGCTTAGTGTCATAGTAGGAGCGTTCATCCTCAACCACATCGTGATTAAGAAAGTACTGATCGAGATCTTTTTGACTCGGATTCGTGCGCTGAGCGGCAGGAATCGCGACAGGCATTCCCGCCCCCTTGTCATCGAGGTTTTCAATGCTCAAGAGGTAACTGACTTTGCCTTTTTTTACCGGTTTTGCTGAAAGTTTAAGCCGTTTCTGCTGACCCAAGGAGTCTTTGAGGAGCACTTGGCGGTAACGAAGCAGCGACTGCGACGTGACATAGCTCTTGTCGATATCGTCCTTCAAAACGTTCAGATCGACTTTGAGGGATTGAGTTTCATTTTTTAAACTGGGAAAGCACTTGATCACGTTGGTGTAAGAAACGGAAACAGGTTTTTCTTTGGTTTCAGCCCCCGCGGACATACCGAACGTAATAACACATGCTGTAGATAAAAATGCCTTTAACAAATAGCCCCCGAAAGAGGCCCAAACAAGGGCCCCTTCAGAATGCTATTAATATTTACTGAGGAAAGCAATCACGTCCAAATCTTGCCCACTCGCCACCCCGGCTCCGCCAGGCATCGGTCCCGTCAATTGATCCAAAGTGTATCCGGTAAATGCATCGGTGTTGCGATCATGCTGGAAGCGCAGCCATTTTTCCCGATCATACCAAGCCTTCTTCGTAGAATTGTCGCGACAAGTTGCGAGCTCACTGCCTTGAGCGCCCCAACGAAGCTCCGGGCAGTGATAAGGATCGAAACTCAAATCATAGATTCTAGCGCGCGCTTTTTCCAGGTTGATGGAAACACTTTGACCTGCACTATTTTTGTAAGTGATCTGGCATGCACTCGAGGTTTGCTTGTAAGCATTCAGCATATCTGCCGCGATATTTTTGCCGTCGTAGCCAATCTTGCCGTCGCGAGCTTTGTAGTGACGAATCGCCTCTTGCACATAAGTGCGAAGTTCTAGGAAGGCCACTTTCAAACGCGCATCACGCGCTGGAGTTGCATAAGTCTCCCACTCGCCGTCAGCCCCATAAATATTGTTCGGAAGTGTGTAGGGATGCTCCTTCTGATTCACGCCCGCTGAGACCGCCACTTGGACAGCATCGGCACGTTCTTGCATCCCATTACACAACTCGGTTGTCATGACTTTGACATCATCAATAGGATTTTCTACGAGGGGCCCGTCGGCCAAACGGTTACGAACCCAATCATAGTAATCCATTTGCTGCCCTTGGAATACAAAGCCCGCTTGGCGCCAATCTTGGCTCGCGTTTGTTCCGAAGTATTGCTCCGTACTGTACAGAGGCAACTCGCGGTCTTTCGCTCCGACGATTTTTCCGCCGACATAACCCGCACTTGCATTCCACACCGCCCCTGTCAAGCGCAGGGGACGCCAGTTTTTAAAGCCAGCACCTTGTCCTGGATAAGAGCGCATGAAGCGCGAGTTGTACAAACCAGATGTCAGACTGTTATCGGGATGCGCATCAATATAATAAATGCGCCCGTCTTTTGTTACTTTATAAACTGTCACCACGTGGCCGTTCGGATCATAGATCACTGTGCCCGGGCGAATGGCATCACGACTAATGCGCACAGGATAGAAATCTGAGAAGAGTCTATCCGCATCCATTCCCGAATAACTCACTCGAAAATTCGCCGACGAAACTTCGTCCGGCAAAGTATGATTGAAAATCTCTATGGCGTTCGTCAATCGTGGGCTGCCCGAGCGAGTTTTCTCGGTGAGCACCGCATAGCGCGCGCGAACGGTATTGCCATACGGAGAGTAGCGAATATCTTTGACCACATCTCCCGGCCCTTGAATCGGACTCACACTGCTGACGAAGCTAAATGGCAGCTGATTTTTCCAGGCATAGTAGGCGCGCAAGAAGTACGGAAAATCCGCACAGTCTGAATAGAACTTCAGATAGGCGACATCCGACTGCGCATAGGGATTTACTTGAGGATTGCGGAAGCAACTTGAAACCGTCGCACAGAGACCGCGAGAAACGCCATCTCCCACCATAGAGATATAGCGGATGTAGTTTTGCTCCTCCGTGACTCCCCACTCGGTCTTGCTGATGATCCAAGGCTCTGACACCGCGAGAGTATCGGCATCAAAAGGGATGACGACGTCACGTGAATATCCCTCTTGCGCGTATCCATCAAAAGCAATCAACAAAGTTAGAACGATGAATATGAAAAAGAAGCTAAGATGGCGGTCTTTACCGCCGCGAATTGCGGTGCCTCGATTTGTCACTGAGCCCTCCAGAGCTATCAATATTTTTGACAGGTCAGAAAGACTTACAGGATGTCTTTTACCAGGGTTCACTATAATGCGGAAGAAACTGTCACACTTATTGCTTTATATCCCGACAGTTGAGTTTTCAAAGTGATCTTTGCTCTGTGGCGTTCGACCCCCCTTGGACCCACGGAGCACCAAAACGGAGCGCCAAAACGCTCCGTTTTCTTTTTCCGGCAACGCCGAGGAGGCGGAGGTCGGGACGGCCGAAGCTGGATTGAGCCCGGCAATTGAATTTATCCGACCGGCTGTTCACCAATCCGGACATCTATTCAACTTTAACAGCTTTTAAAAAATGGCATAGCTTGCAAACAATAAAAGCGGCCCTAGAAGCCGCTTTTAAGGATGAGAGGCTCCCTTTCACCAAGGAGACTCTTATGAGAAGAACAATACAACTATTGTCTTTTCGGCTATTTGATAAAAAACTGCAGGTCTTGCTCTTAATTTTGCTATTGCTGCTGAGCTGCTGCAGTTAGGTTTTAATAGATCCCAGACGGGCTTAGTTTAGAACTATAGTCCTGGTAAGTGGGCAACCAGGCTCTAAACTTGGAGTGCAAAACAAGGACGAAGCTTCTGGGGCCACCTAGTTCGCGAAGATGCTTTCAACAAACTCATGCGGGCTGAAGTGGCGGAGATCTTGGATGCGCTCGCCGACGCCGATGAACTTGATTGGGATTTGTAGTTCGTTCGCGAGGCCCACGGCCACACCGCCTTTTGCAGTGCCATCCATTTTAGTGAGGATCGCGCCCGTTAAAGTCAGGGCTTTATGATATTCTTTTGCTTGGATCAAAGCGTTTTGGCCGGAGTTTGCATCAAGTACGATAATCACTTCGTGAGGTGCATCAGGAATAACCTTCGTCATCACGCGCTTCATTTTCTTGAGCTCTTCCATCAGGTTTTCTTGCGTGTGCAAACGGCCTGCGGTGTCGATGATCACAATGTCATAGTTTTGACCCTTGGCTTTTGAAACTGCATCAAATGCGACAGCACTTGGATCTTTCACGCCATCTGGAGAGAAGATTTCAACCTGCGCACGCTCCGTCCATACTTTCAATTGCCCGCCCGCCGCCGCACGGAAGGTATCCCCCGCCGCAACCAAAACGCGTTTGCCTTGGCTCGCGAACTGCGCTGACAACTTACCGATGCTTGTGGTTTTACCAGCACCGTTCACACCAACGACCATCAAAACTGTGGGGCCGTCTTTCGAGAATTGCAAATCATTGCTCGGAAGGTTTGAGAACACGCCTTCCATTTCGGTCTTCAAAGTGTCACGCACTTTACCGAGATCGGCTTTTTCTTTGCGATTCATGTCTTCGAGAGCGCCCATCAAGCGCTGAACTGTTTCAGGGCCCAAGTCGCTGGTGTAGAGAACTTCTTCGATGTCTTCTAAGTGCGATGAAGCCTCATTAGCTTTAAACAGATTCTTGATACGGCCGAAGATGTTTTCTTCTGTCGCTCGGAGGGCTTTTTTAAGATCGACTTCTTTTTCTTCGACTGCCGGAGCTTGTGCTACTGGCTGCACCGCTTCGGCTTTTCCCTGAAGCGTTGCTTCAGGAGCTGTTTCCGGTTCTGCCTTGGCGGCTTCTTTTAATTTCTCTGCGAGTGGCTTTTCTTGCGTCTGAGTAATTTGCTCCGCTTGTTTTTTTGCTAAAGCATCGCGGGGATTTTCGCCCTTGTTACGGAGAAGGAAGTACCACAGGCAGATGAAGATGATCGTAAATACAACACCAACACCTGCAAACACCAAAATCATACTGTCTTCGCTAACACCTTGGAACATGGCTACTTCCCTTTCTGCGAAAATCCATAGGGACAGTGGCGACAGCCGGACTGACAGCAATGACCGCGCTTTTTATGGAAAAGCTCCGTCATCACCTGATAGCCGGTTTCAGGATCAATATAAAAATCCTGGCCCTTTTCGCAGGCTTTCTTGTGGGCTTCTTCTATCTTACTTTTGCTGGTTTTTGCATCACTCATTATAAAAAAAGGGGCCTTTTAAGCCCCTTTTCCATAGTTTTACGATTAATACGCTGAATTAACGGATATCTTGTAACGAAACAGATACCATCGTAGAAACCCCACGCTCTTGCATCGTCACGCCGTACAACTTACCCGCCACTTCCATGGTGTGTTTGTTATGCGTAACAACGATGATTTGCGAACGTTTTGCCATCTCACGAACAAGGTCGTTGAAACGGAAGACGTTGGCGTCATCAAGTGGAGCATCAACCTCATCCAGTAAGCAATAAGGAGAAGGTTTCACGAGGAAGATCGAGAAGACAAGAGCAACCGCAGTCAACGCTTTCTCACCACCCGACATCAAAGACACGTTCTGCATCTTCTTGCCCGGAGGTTTCGCGATGATCTCGATACCCATTTCGCCTTTTTCAACATCTTCATGCAATTCCAACTTCGCTTCACCACCGCCGAACAAGACAGGGAAGACGCGAGTGAAACGGTCGTTAACCAAATCAAACGTCTCTTTGAAACGCTTCGAACAGATTCTGTTGATACGATCGATCACTTTGCGGAGTTGCTCTTTCGCCTCAGTCAAATCTGCGTGCTGCTTTGTGAGGAACTCATAACGTTGAGCCGTCTCTTCGTACTCTTCGATGGCTGACAAGTTCACTTCGCCAATCTTCGCGATCTTCTCACGAAGATCTTTCAATTGAGCTTCAGCCTCAGAAGGATCCCCCTCACGGCCTTGATACTTGTCTGCCACGTCTGAAAGGATCAGCATGTAACGCTCGCGCATTTGATCGACGAGGTACTGCTCTTTCATCCGAGCTTGTTCCAATTTCAATTGAGCATCATTCATACGAGACTGACGTTCATTGCGGGCCCGTTGAGACTCCGCCAATTGATCTGCCATCTCTTGAATTTGCGCGGCCATTTGCTCGTACGTGTCTTTTTCGATTGAAAGGTTTGCTTTCAACTCTTCGACCATACGGATGTCGCGTTCAAATTCGATTTTCTTTTCTTCGAGATTCATCTGACTGTCGGTCATCTGAGTCGAGTACATTTGCGATTCTTCGCTCATGCGAGAAAGCTGCAAATCCAATTCGCTCAAAGACTTGTTCACCATTTCCAACTGACGAAGAACGCCGTTGTACTCTTGAGTTCTAGACACAGACTTCACTTGAAGGTCACGAACTTCAGCTTGCAAACCATCAAAGCCCATACGAGTGCTTGTCAGCTCTTCGTTCAGCTTTTGAGTTTGTTCTTCCAAAGTCGTTTTCTTGATGCGCGCCTCTTCGAGGTTTGTCATCAGGTCTTGCAAACGAGCTTCTTGTTGCTCGACTTGCTCAGTGATTTTACGCAATTCACGTTCTTGGCGCTCGACCGCGTACTGAGCATTTTGCAATTCATTTTCAGAGCGTTCCAAGTCCTTACGGAGCTCAGTCACTTTGATTTCTTGTTCAATTTTACGCTTTTGTGCGCCTTCGAAGTCGTTCACAACATTGGCAAGTTGTTCTTCGACTTTTTTCAACGCCTGCTGAGCCAACGCAAGCTTACCAGCCCATTCGTTTTTCTTGTCAGTGAGTTCTTTGATCTCGCGACGGCGTTTCAAAACGCCAGAGTCCGCAGATTCAACAGAACCACCCGTGAGCATGCCGTCCGCAGACAACGTGTCACCGTCCACAGTTACGAATGTCCAGCCTTCGTATTTTGCACGAAGGTTTAATGCTGTACGGATCGAATCAACGATCGCAACACCGTCCAACAAGTAACTCACTGTATTTTTATACTTATCATTGGCGCGAACCACATCTTTAAGGATGGCTTGAACGCCCGACTCAGATGCCGGAGCTGCTGCCAAAGATTTATGGCCTGTTTCGCTTGCTGACATGAAGCTAGAGCGGCCCGATTTGTCTTCTTTCAAATGCTCAACAGCTTCAACCGCTTTTGCGTTGTCCGCGGAAAGAAGCATTTGCAAACGAGAACCCAATGCCGCTTCCATCGCCACTTCGTACTCGCTTGGTACTTCGACAACTTCAGAAACCGGCTGGAACACAACAGAACCGTCTGCTGTGATTTCTTGGTACTTCGTTTTCTGCCAAAGCATGACGTTCTTCACGCCCTCTTGGAAGCCTTCGAAGTTTGAGTGCAAGTTTTCCAAACCGTACAAACGAGAAGTGACTTCATTGAGTTGATCTTTGAACTCTTCAACTTCCGCTTTTTTAACGGCTGCTTGTTCTGTGAGGATCTTTTTATTGGCTTCGAAAGACTCGAAGTCGTTCGCCAGATCCAATTGCATTTGGCGTTCTTTTTCTAATTCATTGAATACTTTGCGGCGACGGCCTTCGAACTCCACGTGTTTTTCGCGAAGTTCGTTCACCACCAACTGTTCGTTGGCTTCGCGGTCTTTGATATCCGCGATTTGCGCTTGCAAAGAGTTGACGCGAGCATCGAGTGAAGACTCTGTCTGGCCGACAGCGAAGAGCTCGCGGCGCTTTTCAGTCAATTCGTCATCAACAACCGTGATACGAGACTGAGAGTTTTCAAAGATCTCATTTTTCTCATTATATTGAGCTGTCAAAGTCTCAGATTCTTCTTTCAAAGCCTCTGTTTGAGAGTTCAACTGAGTTTGATCGCGTTGCAAAAGCTCACGACGAGCTTGCTGTTCTTGCAAGATCGTCCCAGTCATTTGCTCATTGCGACGAGCTTGTTCGATTTCGAAACGAAGCTCTTGGATTTCCATTTCTTTTTTCTGAGTGGTTTGTTGCTTGTCGTAGTACTGAGCTTGAACGACTTCTACTGCTTTTTCTTTTTCAAGAATTTGCAATTTCAGAGTTTCAAACTGAGCTTGTAAAGACGATACATTTGTTTCGCCTTCGACTTCCATGCTTTGAGCTTCGTCAAAGATGCGCTGAGCTTCGTCAGCCACTTTACGAAGTTCGTTGTACTGGATAGAGCTCAACCACAAATCGAGGTCTTCGATTTGGTTCTTCAAATTGCGATAGCGCTCAGCACGCTGAGCCTGACGTTGCAAAGAATCGATC
Source organism: Bdellovibrionales bacterium (assembly GCA_018266295.1). Classification (NCBI taxonomy): domain Bacteria; kingdom Pseudomonadati; phylum Bdellovibrionota; class Bdellovibrionia; order Bdellovibrionales; species Bdellovibrionales bacterium. The sequence goes on from JAFEAQ010000011.1 coordinate 507,645, forward strand.
TGGCGTTTTAATTCGCCGATGATGTCTTGCAAACGCACTAGATTCTGATCCGTCGCTTGAAGTTTTCTTTGTGATTCACGCTTACGAACTTTGAACTTTGTAATACCCGCAGCTTCTTCGATCAGCGTACGGCGCTCTTCAGGTTTCGCAGTGATGATTTTACCGATCATCCCCTGAGCGATGATAGAGAAACCTTTAGAACCAGCACCCGTGTCCATGAAGATCTCTTGCACGTCTTTCAAACGTGAAGGCTCTTTATTGACGAAGTATTCCCCCTCACCGTTTCTGTGAAGACGACGAGTCACCATAACTTCAGAGTGTTTAATGTATTTCGCTGGGAAAGGACCCCCGTCGTTCTCGAGAGTCAAAGACACTTCACACATACCCAGTGGAGCGTAACCGTCAGCACCGGCAAAGATAACGTCCGTCATTGTAGAGCCGCGAAGATCCTTCGCAGACATCTCACCCATAACCCACATCAATGCATCTACGATGTTTGATTTTCCGCAACCGTTTGGTCCGACGATGCCTGTAATACCAGCATCAAAATGAATCACTGTGCGGTCTTTGAACGATTTAAAACCTACGAGTTCAATCTTCTTGATTCTCAATTTAGTGTCCCCTTCCACCTTCGCTACAGCTTCGGAGGACTGGCGTCCGTCGTGCTGAATAGCAAACAAGCCCTTGGTCTGGTTAGACCAAAGACCCATTAACTGTCGCTAGGGATTGGGACTGTGTCAATCAAAGCCTACTAAACAGCCCCTGCAAGCTGAAAAGTTCAGCAGAGTTAGCGACCGATTTGTGCAACGCGTTTGCTGCGCCGCTATGTTTACTTCTTATTTACCGGCGATTTGCCCACGAAGACGGATATTCGCAGGAGCCCTAGATCGCAGAATAGGCCTCACTGGCCCATTTGCAAATGGCAGCATGTTGCTTACGCTCGCTCTGGTGATGACGCGGCCACCACACACAGACTTTTCGATCCATTTGGATCTTGATCGGAACTTCGATCAACCGGCGCAGTTTCAAGTCATCGCTGACGAGCGCTTTCGGCACAAGACTCCAGCCAAGGCCGTTGATGACGGCGGAGCGCACGCCGATGAGATTATCAAAGGTTAGCGATACCATCGGATCATAACCCAGCTCTTCATTCAAAAAGACGGCGGGATTTAATTCGCGATGACGAACGAGTGGAATTTCGCGCAGATCCTCGACGCTCAGTGAACGCGAAGAACGTTTTAAGCGGCCCGGCGCCATCACGAGCGACCACAATTCGGGCTGCAACTGCTTGTGAGCAATCGAAGGATTCTCTGGAGCATGACAAGCAACGACGAAATCACACTCGCCTGAGAGCAAAGATTTTTCTAATCCCTGATCCGGCGTCAGATATTGAATCTGGGCGCGCCCGCCGAAAAGTTTCTGTAAATCATGCGACGCTGGAATCAGCACCTGTTCAGCAAACCACGCTGTGGAAGCAATTCTTAAGTGGATAGAGGATCGTAATATTTCTTGCTGGCTCAGAATACTTTCTTGAGTCCACGCAGCGACGGCCTGCCCTTCTTGCGTTAGTCTCCACTTACCGTCGGTCTTCGCGAGAAGCCCATGCTCTTTGGCAATACGCTGGATCTTGCGAAGCAGACCTCCGGCGTCGCAATGGAGCCACTCGGCAGCTCCTCGGAGGGTTGAGCTCCGTTGGAGGGCTACTAATATAAGACAATCATCGGGGGCGATCGTGTATTTGTTCATGTTGATGTTTATACAACACAGACGTTGATAAATATCAACATACAAAGTCTGTGGCGTCGCTTAGTCCTTTTGTATGGAGGATAATATGATTAAAACATTACGTACTACGATGATGACTTTGGTTCTTTTCGCATCTACCGCGAGTTTCGCGGGCGGCATCTTGTGCAAGCAGTGCCCGGTTGAAAGCGACCAATGTGTTCCAGTGAACTGCCCCAGTGCCACAAAAGGATCTCAGGCAAAATGCACAAACGATTCTGCCATCAACGACTTCCTAAAACCTGTTGTGAAAACAGCTGCGGGAGTCTGTTGTTCAGATTTGGAAGTGCAAGGCTGCTTCAAAGGTTGCTAGCGTTCCCGATTGTTCGTGTTCCACGTTGTTATCGGAAATTCGATTTGGCTTTCATTTAGGAACACCCTCTTGACCCCCGTCGGAGGCGAGCCTAACTAACTTCAAATGTTATCAACATAACTCAAGGAGAAAATATGAAAGCACTTATTGCAGCTTTGGTAATGATGACTGTTTCTGCAAGCGCATTTGCTCAAGACGCTTACTCCACTCGCGAAGAGCTTCCTGCAGGTTCTGTGGTTGAAGCTTTGATCAGCAAAGACGGCAAGCCGGTTTGCCCTAAAGGCGAAACAGCTTTGAAAAAATATTGCTGGAGCAAGCAAAAGCATTGGTTCGTTCAGTGCGGCTGGTACTGCAATCCAAATCCAGAACCAGGTGATCACTAGATCTGAATAAAAAAGCCCCGGCTCATCACCGGGGCTTTTTTAATGCGTGACCTCTTTTGCTGAAAGCGGGATCGGTTTCGTTTCTTCACCGAGAATTTTGAGCGCCTCTTGCAAATCTTTTTCATGGCGATGCCCTTCCAGGCGATGAGTCAAACTATAGGCACAAGGAACCACCAACAAAGTTAAGAAGGTCGAAACGGCCACACCCCCCACAACCGCAATACCCATCGGACGAATCACTTCCGCACCCGAGCCCGTGGCAAAGGCTTCAGGAATAGCCCCGGCAATTGTTGCAATGGACGTCATCAAAATCGGGCGCAGACGCAATGGGCAGGCTTCGAGCAAAGCCTCGGTAACTTCGAGGCCTTCTTTGCGTTTACGATTGGTAAAATCGACAAGCAAAATCGAGTTCTTTTTTACGATCCCCATCAGCAGCAGCATGCCGATCAAGCTATAGATGTTGATAGATGTATCGGTCAGCCACATCCCGAGCAAAGCGCCCGTGATCGAAAAAGGCAAGGCCAGCAAAATCACCACCGGATGCAAGAAGCTATTGAATTGGCTCGCAAGAACCATGTAGGCGACAAAAATCCCCAGTACCAGGGCCACCATCAAACTGCGGAAGGACTCGGTGAAGGCCTGCGAACTTCCCGAAAGCAGCAAGTGATAACCCGGTGGCAAAACTTCTTTGCCAAGTTTTTCGACATAGGCCATCACTTCGGCCTGAGACTTTCCAGGCGCGAAATTTCCGAAAACTCCGATGGCCCGTTCCCGGTTATAGCGAGTGATGGTTAGGAGCGTGCTGCTATCTTGGATTTTTATCACCGCCGCCAGAGGCACAATTTCCCCTTGGGCATTGCGCACCCAGATTTTTTTAATATCGTCAGCCGTTAGATTTTCCCCAGGATCGAGTTTGATTTGAATATCGTCGCGGTGACCGGAGGCATCGGTGTATTTATTCGGCAGAAGCTTCATTCCACCCACCATAGCGGCGACTGCATTTGAGATCGTAGAAACGCTCACTCCACGCGCAGCGGCCGCATCACGATCCGGAATGATTTCGGACTGAGGCATATTCGGATTGTAGTCACTATCCACGTCCGCCATGTATCCCGAAGCAACCAGGCGCTTGCGCATTTCCAACGAAAGCTCCGCAAGTTTATTCCAGTCCGGGCCCTGCAACTCAAACTCAACCGGATATCCACGCTGAGCGCTAAACCCAGTCAATGATAAATCGAGAATCGCCACCCGCTGCACGCCATTGATTTTTGCAAGTTCCGTGCGGAGGTATCCCATAAATTCTTGCTGAGTCGGACGCTTCTTAAAGGGCGCCGCCACCGGGCGATCGCCGGGATCCTTCATCGTGACAAAGGAAATACCTTGATTCACCAAACCACCGCCAAAGCCCCCCACTGCCACATAGTAAGAGTCAATTTCGGGACGAGATTTATACAGAACCTCCGCTCGGCGAAAGACGGTATCGGTGTAAGATATCGACGAGCCCATTTCAGTGTAAAGTGTCACCAAAAAGCGGCTTTGATCCTGTGGAGGTAAAAATTCTTTTCTTAAGCCGCCAATAGTAAGCAGCGACACGATAAAAAATCCGGTCGCGACAGCCAGGACCGTCCATCGCCAATTCAAGCAAAGACGCAAAGTTTTTTTATAAAAGCCCGAAAGAATTTCCATCCCTTGGCTGACTTTATGGGTGACCACGTTTTCACGTCCGACTTGTAGAAACTGCGAACAACGCATAGGCGCGAGAGTCAGAGCCTCTAGGAGTGAAAGCGACACGGCAGTCGCCATGGTGATACCGAATTGAAAGAAGAACTTACCGATAATTCCCTGCATGAAAACCACGGGCACAAAGATCGCAAGAATTGCCAAAGAAGCCGCCACGGCGGCGCCGGTGATTTCGCGGGCTCCGATGAGGGCGGCCAGTACGCGGTTTTTACCTTCTTCAAAGTGGCGTGTGATATTCTCCAGCACCATGATCGCGTCATCCACGACGATTCCCACCGAAAGCGACAGCGCCATCAGCGTAAAGGTGTTAATCGTAAAACCAAGAAAGTGTAAAATTAAAAATGAACCGATCAAGGAAACGGGAATCGCCAAAATCACGTTAAACGCTGAGCTGAAATTTCCAAGGAATAGATAACACACAAGGGCTGTCAGCAACACCGCCATCCCCAAGGTGCGCAACAACTCCGCAATGGCGTCTTGAATAAACACCGTCGTATCGGCAACGACTGCCATCTCGGTCCCCTTCGGCAAGGACGGCGCCAGTTGCTTTAATTTCTTTTTCACGTTGTCGGCGATTTCAACCGCGTTGGTTCCGTGCTGTTTAATAACACCCACACCAATGGTCGGCTGAATCCCGTCATAGCGGGAAATTCTGCGAATTTCGTCCGTCCCCTCTTCACAGGTCGCGACTTGTTTAATGCGGATTTGCCGCCAGACCGGCAAGCCCAAGCGAGTTGGAATCGTCAGATTGTTACATTGCTCAGCGTTTGTGAACTCGGACTGAACCCGGATGAAGTTTTCTTTTTCGCCTAAATCCTGATATCCCGTTGGAACAAGCTGATGCTCATTATTGATGGCTGCGATGACATCCTCGGAGGTTATTTCCAGATCATACATTTTTTTCGAATGCAGCCAGATCCTCATCTGGGGATCAACATAACCACCAAGAGCCACGTCACCGACTCCGGAAATGGTTGTGATAGTGTCTTTCAAATGATCGCGCACAAATAAAGCCAGCTCGCGCAGCGTTCCCGTGCGACTATAAACCGCCGTCCACATAATCGGCTGATCGTTAGGATTGGTTTTTGTAATGATCGGCGGATCGATGGTTTGCGGTAAGTTCTTTTGGGCCTGCGAGATTTTGGTCTGAACTTGTTGTAAGGCTACATTGATATCCTGATCCAAATGGAATTGGATCACAATCTGTGTCGAGCCTAGCTGCGAAGTCGATTGCACGTGATCAACTCCGTCGACACTCATCACCGCATCCTCGATCACGTCCGCAACCGAAGACTCCATCACATCCGGCGAAGCGCCGGCCCAGGTGACGGTGACAGTCACAACTGGAAAATCCACATCCGGCAGCTGGCTAATCCCCATGAGAAAATAGGAAATCGTGCCAAAGACCAAAAGCCCCGCCATCAGCATCCATGCAAAGACAGGCCTTTTAATCGAGATATCCGAAAGAGTCATAGATTTCTACTTTGCTCGGCAAAGCTCCATCAATGGAACGAGTTTGTTTGGGTGAACTATACGACGGATCACGCCACCGCCGCCGATTTGTGAAACTTTACAGGCGCGAATATCTGCGAACTTGTCCAAAATCAAAGAACGGTTCAATGTCACACGCTGCGAATCCAGATCGATCTGCGCCTGTAAACGCGCCACCGATGCCTGCGCGAGCGAGTTCGCGGCAGTCAGAACATGCAGAAGATCCGTGGTACCAAGTGTGTACTGGGTTAAGTAGGCATTATAGGCTCTCTTAAAATTGTTTTCAGCATCCGTGGCGGACACCAATTGCTGCTTCGCCGATCGCACCGAGGCCAGGGCTGATTCCAGAATCTGCGCCTGCTCTTGCACCACCGCCTGACGGCGCAAGTACATATCTTGAATATTGAGATTACTCAGAGTGATGTTGGGAAAATAGCCAAAACCAAAATTAAATGATCCTTCGCCGACAACCTTTCCGAAAGAAACTCCGCCGCCTTGGCCACTACTCTGAGCGCTGACGGTGGCGCCGTTGAAGAAACTAAAAACTTTGCTCCACTTATCTGCCTTGGCTGCTAAAATGAGTGCATCGATTTGCGCCATTTCCGGTGCTTTCTTTAAAACTGTCGGTAACAAACTTTCTGCGTCGGCATTCTCGTAGCCATCAACCCGGTCCGGATGAAGAAGATCAAAACGGATATCAACACTCAGATCAAGTCCCAGCATTTGCCGGATAGAGGCTCGCTCCTGCGCGATCAACTCTTCAAACTGGCCGACTTGAGTTTTCATCATCGAAGTCTGTGCTTGAGCAGAATAGAGATCCGTGGTCGGACGAAGTCCCAGCTTCACCGCGAGATCGACATTGTTTTGAATATCTAAGAGATTCTTATACTGAGAATACAAAACGTCTCGCAAAGCAAAGTCGCCAACGATGGTCATATAGAGTGAATAGGCCGAGGCATATTCATTGAGTTGCAAAATATAGTAGGATTTTACTTCGGCATTTAGAAGGTGCTGGCTTTCACGCAGATTGATCCAATTGCTGGGTAACAAGAACGGCAACAGGAACACCGCAGAGGCTAGAGAAAAACCGCCGCCGCTCACTCCTATACCGAGATTCAACGAAGGCAATAACTGTGCTCTGGCAAGATCAACATTCACTTTTGCTTTGTAAACATTGTTGAGCTCTTGAAGAAGATTATTGTTCTGCGCCAGAAGTAGAGTTTGTAAAGATTGAGGATTGACCCGCACTGTCTTCACCGCCATCGGCCCTACATCGTCTCCTGCGAAAGCGGATTGCACTCCCAAACTCAAAGTCAGCACACACGGAATGATTCTTCGTCTAAACATGTCGCCCCCGCGTTGGAGATTGGGACGACTTTTCCCCACTGTCAAATCCGGGTTGTATCCTGAAAACGCGAAGAAATAGTTGCGCCTTGCAATTACAAAGTTGTGCTAGCGTGAGGTCACAAGGACATTATTATGAAAAGGTTTTTCGTCTTAAGCATGCTTTTTCTATCGGTGGCTCATGCCCAAGCGCCGGTACAAGACCTGAGCATTCACGATGCTGTCCAGCTTGCTATAGAAAATAATCCGTCTTTCCGTCAGTCCCTCGAAAAAATCACGCAGACTGAAACTGAAGTTCCTTTGGCCCGAGCTCTGATTTTTCCAACCCTCACTGCGGTGGGTGATGCTCAGCGGGTTAAAGATGCCAATCTCAATCAAGCTCCGCGCTTTGACGGCAAGCCTTTTAATCAATACGACGCGTCCTTAAGGTTGACACAAATTGTTTTTCAAATGGGAACCTTGTCGGGCATCAGTGCGGCACAAAAAGACGTGGGCATTAGCAAACTCAATGCCCAAATCTCGGCCCGCAATCTGATGAGTGCGACCATTCAAGCCTACTATCAAGTAGTGCTCAGCTCCCGCAACATTGAAACTCTGCTTCGCCAACAACGTATCGTAAAAGAATCTTTAGGTGTGGCTCAGCACAGAGAGCGTAACGGCCGTGGCCAGCTCTTAGATGTTTTACAAGTAAAGACACAGCTAGCTCTGCTTGACGGCCAGATCGCAACAGCCCGCAATCAACTAGCTATTGCCGTTGCAAATCTTGCCAATACCATCGGAGGAACAACGAAGAATTTGATCCGTGTAAAAGATCACTTAGAGGCCCCGGATATTACTGAAGTCGATCAGGATGTGGATCTTAAAAACTATACGATCCCGGAAATCGAATCGGATCTCCTTTCGATCCAGCGTATTGATGATCAACGTCAGGTCATGTGGGGGCAAAACCTGCCTAATATAAGCCTTTTTGGTAATTATAATTTTACCAACTACAAACAGTCCGATCTTTTTGATGATAGTGCGAATTCTTGGAACTTTGGCTTACAGCTCACGATTCCTCTGTTCTCGGGTCTCTCGACGATTTATCAGAACCGTTCTTTACTGTCGCAGCGTCTGCAATTGGAGTTCGATAAGAAAAACGTCGAGAACCAAGTGGCCTATCAACAGATCACCAGCCGCAAAAACCTCGAGACTGCCAAAGACTCCATTGTCACCGGTATCGACGCCCTTAAATTGGCGGAGGCTTCTTCAAATGAAGCTCGCCGCAATTTTCGTAATGCAACCATCGACTTCGTTCAGCTCCTTACGGTGGAACAATCCTTCGTTCAAGCCGAGCAAACCCTCAACGCCTCTCGCTATAATTACATTACGGCATTGGCAAACTATTATGCGGCCTCTGGGCAGGACATGGCCAAGCTTGTGGCGCTGTTAGAAAGGACCAACAAATGACGCGCATGAAGTCCTTACTGATATTCTTGCTATGGATCGCGGGTTCGACCGTCCTAGCCGCCGCGAAGACTCCGACAGACATTGTCGTGCCTATTCCGCAAAGCGAGATCGTCTATCCAGAAAGTCTGACAACGCCGCCGCCGCCGATCTCGAACTATTTTTTTCAGCTTCAAGTCTCGTCATGGGCTCCGAACCAGATTCTCCAGCCCAGTTACTTGCCAAACACAACGGGCTTCAAAAGCATTTCACCGCAGTTTTCTCTGCTGATGGGAAGCCCCTTGAGTGAAGGCGAAATCGTTCGCTGGACCACCCTCATGGGAGTTTCCTATGTCGAAATGCAACGCTCAGGAACCCTTGGCTATGACGTGAATGCGTTTACGGTGTCGCAGAATCTCAACCTGTATCAATTGCAGCTCGGAGTTGAAGCGACTTTTAAAAAAATATTTAAAGATCAACTGCATCCTCTGATCGGACTGAGTTTAAACCCCACTTGGAGCCAAGCCCCGGCTTCAGAATTTAACGATGGCATCAGTCAAGTGGACTGGCTCGTGCGTATGACGGCCGGTATCTCTTGGAGCTTTCCTAAGTTTGCCGCTTCCATCGGCCTTGCTGACACATCTCTTTTGTTAGGAGCGGAGGCTACGAAAAACATCAGCGCCGAGGATTACTCCGGATCCGGGTTGTGGATCGCGACCCGGGTGAATTGGCACTAAAGAATTAATTATAAGGAGCTTTTTATGAAAACCCTTCTCTTCCTTCTTCTCGCCTCAATGCTCGGGCTACTGGCTTGTAGCAAAGATCAATCTTTGGATGATTACAAACAAACGCGCCTTAATCAGAACTTAGCTCAGCTCCAAGCCGTTCAGGGACGTTATTCAGGGATCATGACTTCAAAGCGCAATGGAAAAACTCTGGGTGCTTTGCAGTTAACCTTGAAAGCCACCACTCAAGTTCAGCCGAGTCCCGATGAATCGAAAGCCACAGCTCAGCCGGTGCTTGTTGCCAACGTCGACTTTCAAGGCGCCTCTCGCATTTCAGTCGTCGCACAGAATAGTTATTTTGATCCCAACAGTGGTAAGTTTCAGGCAAATATCCCGGTTCAAGAAACCGATGCCTCTGGCCAAACTCAAACTGAAAACATCAGCATCACCGCCGCTATTCAAAACGGCGCAATCTCAGGAACTCTCGAGGCCGCCGGCTATTCCGATTATGGCAGCACCTTTCTGCTAACCAGAGACGGCCGGGATATTGGAGCCCTCGCCGGGGAATCCGATATCGATCCAAGCACCGTGTTTACGCAAAAAAACTACGTGGGTACGACCCAGTTTGCCGATGGAACATCGAAAGCGGTGGTGATGATTTTATTAAAGCCGCCGACGACTTCGGAAATTGATTTTTTAAGCCTGCTAACGCCTGAGCGCGCCCTTCAGATCAATCTCAACTATGGTAATGGCGCCCATATTATTTTTAACAATGGCACCTGGGATCAGCGCACCGGAAGTCTGACTGGTCAAACACCTCTGTCACGCACCCTGATTCCTGGAGACAATACCAGCACTCAGACAATCACCTTATACCTGAACCCTTGTCAGGTGTCCCAAGACACGACTCGCATTGATTGCTCGATCTCAACCAGCAGTTCGCAAGGTCCCGTCGCGCACCTGCAATTGCAAGCAAGTTCCAGTTCAAACCAAGAACCACCGCAAGATAAAAACAGCCAAGTTGATGCCGTCATTCGCGTCTATAATGGCTCGGCGCAGTTAACTCCGGGGGCGTCGTGGATTCCAGCGACGATGAATGTGGTCGATCCGGCGCAAACTCGCATGCAAGAGATTACGGATCTGCTTTTCCCTCCTTCAGAGAAAATCCTGCAAGTGTCTATTTCTTTTCCGGGCGCACAAGTCGGTATCAGTTTTCCGACCACAAAATGGGATGTGAACCGGCAGACCTTAGATGCGAATCAGACCATGGTTGTCGACAATCAATCCAACAATCTTTCGCTGTCCTGTCAGAACTTTGGCTTCTCGGCCACTAAGTATTCATTTACTTGTACGTACATAAGCAGTCTCAGGAGCACTTATGTCCAATTTAAGTTTGTTTCCAAATGAGGAAGCCGGATTTGATATTTCAGCACTAATGATCGAGATCATCCCGCGCACGATGCGCGAGATCCGTCGTCATAGCTCTTTCCAAGAAGCTTCTTTAAGCGTTGTTCAGTTTCGCGTGCTTGCGAGACTCTGGCATGGAACCTATACCAATAAAGAACTGGCCGATGATATTGGGCTGAGTGTGGCAGCGATGTCCCGGCTGATCACTGGCCTAGTTCGCCGTGAACTGCTCATTCGCACCGAAAACCCTGACAATCGCCGTGAAATGAAAATTAATCTGACAGAACACGGGCAAAAACTATTTCAAGATATCCGCGGAACCACCAGCCGAAGACTCGGCGAGCGGCTGCAGATGCTTTCGCCCGCAGAGCGCAGCGATTTACGCCGCGCTCTTATGCTGATTTCAAGGACCCTTTTAAGTTCATCAAAGCGAGATGTATGAACATCTCGCAGAACCTGGCACCTTAGTGCAATTTCTTGCTCATCAAAGTTGCGCGAGCCGCTGCCAAACGAGCAATCGGTACGCGGAATGGAGAACAAGAAACGTAGTCCAAACCGACAGAGTTAAAGAACTCGATAGAATCTGGATCACCACCGTGCTCACCGCACACGCCGACTTTCAAGTGCGGCTTAGAGCGACGGCCCAATTCAGTAGCCGTGCGAACCAAAGAACCTACGCCGACCTTATCGATCGTCACGAATGGATCTTTGGCGAAGATCCCGTTGCTCACGTAAGAGCCCAAGAATCTGCCGGCATCGTCACGAGACAAGCCGAGCGCTGTTTGCGTCAGGTCATTCGTACCGAAGCTGAAGAAGTCTGCACAGTCTGCAATCGCATCCGCAGTCACAGCCGCACGTGGAAGCTCGATCATTGTACCAACGAGGTAGTCGAACTTCACACCCTTCTCTCTTTGCACTTTTTCTACTTCAGCCACAGTCAAACCACGAAGCATTTCGAGTTCTTTGTCTGTCGCAATGAGTGGAATCATGATTTCTGGAACAAGCTTCTTACCCGCCTTCACCATTTCAGCTGCAGCTTCAGCAATCGCACGAACCTGCATTTGATAGATTTCAGGGTAAGTGATCGCCAAACGGCAACCACGGTGACCCAACATTGGATTGAACTCGTGCAAAGATTTAACTTTCGCGCGGAGTTTATCAACGTCATAGCCAATGCGACCTGCAAGCTCGATCATTTCTTTATCTGTGTGAGGAACAAACTCGTGCAATGGTGGATCCAAGAGACGGATTGTCACTGGCAAGCCATCCATGATTTTGAAAAGCTCGTGGAAGTCTGAACGCTGCATTGGCAAAAGTTTCGCCAAAGCTTTTTCGCGCTCTTGCTTACTTTCAGCCAAGATCATTTCACGAACAGAATCGATACGATCAGCGCCGAAGAACATGTGCTCAGTACGGCAAAGACCGATACCTTCAGCCCCGAACGTACGAGCTGTTTGCGCGTCTTTCGGAGTGTCTGCGTTCGTGCGAACTTTCAAGCGGCGAGTTTTATCAGCGATTTTCATGATGCGTTCAAAGTCTGCATCAAGTTTTGGCTCGATGGTTTTTACTTCGCCCAAGAACACTTCACCCGTACCGCCATCCAAAGTGATCACGTCGCCCTTTTTAAGAACGTAACCTTTCACTTTCATGGTTTCAGAGTTGTAATCGACTTCGACTTCACCGCAACCGGCAACGCAGCACTTACCCATACCGCGAGCAACAACCGCCGCGTGCGATGTCATACCACCGCGAGTAGTAAAGATCCCTTGAGCTGCCACCATCCCGGCGATGTCTTCCGGAGAAGTTTCAATACGCACGAGGATCACTTTTTTGCCTTGCTCTTTCCACTCAACCGCATCTTCCGGAGTGAACACGATTTGACCGTGAACACCGCCCGGGCTTGCTGGAAGACCTTTAGCCAAAATAGTTTTTTGCGCTTTAGGATCCAGTGTCGGATGCAGCAACTGATCCAAAGAAGAAGGATCCAAACGCAAGATCGCATCTTCTTCGCTGATGAGTTTTTCATCGATCATGTCGCAAGCAATTTTCAATGCAGCTTTCGCCGTCCGTTTACCGTTACGAGTTTGCAACATCCAGAGTTTGTCTTTTTCAATCGTGAACTCAATATCCTGCATATCGCGGTAGTGAGCTTCAAGTTTTTTGTAGATCGCAACGAGCTGAGCGTAAGCTTCAGGCATTGCTTCTTCGAGAGATTTTGCGCCCGACTTCGCAGCTGCCGCAATCGTGATCGGCTGCGGAGTACGGATACCAGCAACCACGTCTTCACCTTGAGCATTGATCAAGAATTCGCCGTAGAAAGCTTTGTCACCCGTGCTTGGATCGCGCGTGAACGCCACACCCGTTGCAGAGTCATCGCCCATGTTGCCGAAGACCATCGACTGGATATTCACAGCCGTGCCCCAAGCCGCCGGGATGTCATGAAGTTCACGGTAAGTGATCGCGCGCGGAGTATTCCAAGAATGGAAAACCGCCGAGATCGATCCCCAGAGCTGCTCGTAAGGATCCGCCGGGAACGTACGACCTGTCATTTGGTGAACGAGGTCTTTGAATTTTTTAACCAAGTGTTTGAGGTCATCGACTTGAAGTTCTGTATCGAGTTTATAACCTTTTTCGTCTTTCAGGTCCTCGAGAGTCACTTCAAGCAATGAAGAGTTCATACCCATCACAACATCAGAGTACATCTGAATGAAACGACGGTAAGAATCCCAAGCAAAGCGAGGGTTGTTAGAAGATTTAGCAAGGCCCTCAACCGTTTGATCGTTCAGGCCAAGATTTAAGATTGTATCCATCATGCCCGGCATAGAAGCACGCGCACCCGAACGAACAGAAACCAACAACGGATTGGTAACATCGCCGAATTTTTTGCCGATTTTAGCTTCGACTTTTTTCATCGCTTCCAGAACAGCGGGACGAACCCACTCAGGAAGTTTTCCGCCGGCTTCATAGAAGTGCGCACAGATTTCAGTTGAAATCGTGAAGCCCGGAGGAACCGGAATACCCAACGAAGTCATCTCAGCGAGGTTCGCACCTTTGCCGCCAAGGATGTTCTTCATACCAGCGTTTCCTTCAGAATCGCCAGCTGCAAAAAAATAAACGAACTTTTGTGGCACGGCTGTTTTCGCGCCAGAGCCAGTGGTCGTTGTTTGTGTGTGCATTTTTGTCTCCTGTTATGCGCTCTCACAAGACCATAGGAGATGCTGCGCTATCAAGGATTTTCGTGAACACTTCCGGTCATTTAGCACCTTGTTCCCTAGAGCATTTGCTAAAACACTTGCCACCAAAGCGAGCATCTTTTCCTAGGTGCTTGAATTCACGTGTTTTTAGGGAGCATAAGCGATGGTGACCCCTTGTCAAAATCTCAGCGGCTCGCTTAAAATGAGGGACGCACCCACTGACAAGGATGAACGCCATGAAAATCACGCTCCTACTGATTGCAGCCTTCTTTGCAGCCCCGGCAAGCTTCGCCGCCGAATGCGATTTGACGATTGATAGAACACCCTGTGCCGGTAAAGAGTCCGAGGCTTTAAAACCTTACGAAGGTAAAAATCCCACCGTTGAAAAAGCCCCGGCCAATGATGCTGAAACCTGCCTTAAGAAAGCTGAAAGAGCCGCTAAAATCATCCGCAAGGGCACTCTGACCCAAAAGACAGTCAGTGCAAAATTTGAAGGAAAAGATCTCGGCAAATCCTTCACCGACAAAGCCGCCTGCAAATAGTTTCAAAAAATTCCGGGCATAAAATTACTTCGCGTAGAAATTTTTAAGTCTCTTCGCGATGTATTCGTTAAGACCTTCCATGGGAACGCGTTCCTGCAACATCGTATCGCGATGGCGAACAGTCACGGCTTTGTCGTTCAAAGTATCAAAGTCGACAGTCACGCAGAACGGAGTCCCGATCTCATCCTGACGACGATAACGTTTACCGATCGACGCCGCTTCATCGTATGTGACATCAAAATCCGCTGCGAGCTGATCACGCAACTGATTTGCCGGCACGGCGAGCTCTTCTTTTTTAGAAAGCGGCAACACCGCCACTTTCATTGGCGCGATATCTGGGTGGAAGCCCATCACCACACGAACGTCTTCACTGCCCTTTTCGTCCGACGTGATTTCTTCGCGGTAAGCATCGCACATGAACGCCAAGATCAAACGATCACAACCAACGGCAGTCTCAATGACGTAAGGAATGAACTTTTCTTTGGTCGCTTCATCGAAGTACTCAAGGGACTTACCAGAGAACTTCATATGTTGAGACAAGTCGAAATCAGAACGGTTATGAATACCTTCCAACTCGCTAAAGCCCATTGGGAATTTGTATTCAACGTCCACAGCTGCTTTCGCGTAGTGAGCGAGCTTTTCGTGTGGCTTGAAGTTCAGGTTTTCTTTTTTGATACCGTACTTCAAGTAGAACGCCATACGCGTTTCTTTCCATTGATCAAAGAAACCAGCGTCTGTGCCCGGTTTTACGAAATATTGCATTTCCATTTGTTCAAACTCACGCGTACGGAAAATAAAATTACCTGGCGTGATTTCGTTACGGAATGATTTACCGATGGCTGCAATACCGAATGGCACTTTGTAACGAGAGCTCTGTTGGCAGTTCAAGAAATTCACGAAGTGACCTTGAGCTGTCTCAGGACGCAAGTAAATGACGCTACCAGAATCCTCGACAGGGCCCATATGAGTTTTGAACATCAAGTTGAAGCTGCGCTCTTCAGACAAGTTTTTGCTACCGCAGTTCGGGCATTTCTTTTCATTGATGTAAGACTCTGTGTTGTCAGCGCGGAAGCGAGTTTTACAGTCTTTACAATCGACCAAAGGATCCGAGAAACCATCAACGTGACCCGAGGCCTTCCACACCATGGGGTGCATAAGGATCGCAGCATCAAGACCGACGATGTCGTTTCTGCGAGTCATCGCATTCCACCAAATACGCTTTACGTTTTGCTTCAGGATTGAGCCCAAAGGACCATAGTCCCAGCACGAAGCCAAGCCCCCGTAGATCTCACTACTTGGAAATACAAAACCACGACGTTTGGATAGTGAAACGAGAGTACTTAAGTCCTCGAGATGCTTGATTTTCATGAAATCCCCTATGGCAGAAAAAAGGCCTTCTATTTGGGTAACATTGAGCCCTGGACCAGTCAAGAAATCAGACTTGTGTGGCGAGAGGGGTTCACTGAAAATAGAGGAAGTAATTCCAGGATGGAAAATGAAGAATAACGCAACATATTACAAATCCCTCGTCGTCTTCGGTGCCGCGATTTTCATCATCATGATGATCCTTTCTCCGAAGGGCTACACTGAATCTGCGAGCAAAATCAAAACCAGTGAAGACAAAGTTCGCCAAGACATGATCGTGATCTCTCGGCAGCTCGGAGTGACCTGTTCGGAGTGCCACAACGTTCAGAATTTCACATCGGATGAAAAGAAAAGTTTTAAAGTCGCTAAAGACCATATGCGCATCGTAGAAACTCTGCGCACCAGCGGCTTTGATGGCAAAAAAGGCCCCGAAGCCAGCTGCTACATGTGCCACCAGGGCGAGCTTCGCCCCGACTACAAAGAAACTGTCGAAAAATAATTAATAGCTGGTCGGTTTGACCACGAATTCATAGGTTGTGGTCTCAGACTTTTTTAGGCCCGAGGACTCAGCCCACGCAGTGATGCGGTAACGCCCCGGCTTCATGGCTTTGTCTAAAATCACTTCCTTGGCATTCTTCGAAGTGAATTTATCAACCGGAATCCATTCATCACCAAAAAAGTATCGATACTCGAGAGTTCCGACGGTATCCGCCACCGCCGAAGCATCTTTCCAGCGAAGGGTCGGCACCCCTTTGGTTTGCGGCAAGCGCTGGGTTTTTAATTTTGGATCAGCAACGTCCGGTACTTCTTCAAACGCAAAGACCGGTTTTTCCAGTTGCACGGTTTCGATCACAACTTTTCCCGGCAATGTCACAGGGTCAGACTCGATGCCGTCGGCACCGATCGAGGTCAGCGTCGTTGTATAAACGCCGGCGGCAAGCTGAGTTTTGTACGAAAACCCCTTCACGATTTCATCACGCACAACTTTTTCATTGTGGTCGATGACCTTCACGCGGAACTGCGTCGCCCCTGCGGCCTCTCCCCAGTGCCATACCACTTCCGAGGTGAGCGTCTTTGGATCGATCACACCTTTGGTCGCCACGGGCTTTTCCGGGAGCTTCACAGGTTTTGGTTGCACTGTAAACTCAGTCAATGCGGACCAGTCACCGAAGACCTTGCGTGCATCCGCCACACGGCTGCGAACTTTGTACTTTCCGACTTTGAATTTAAATTTGAAAGTATGATTCGGAGATTTAAAGACAGCGAGGGTTTTCCCGTCGAAGTTCTGAAATTCGGTTTCATAAACTTTGGCCCCAGAGATTTCTTCCCACTCCAGCTCCACGGGAACTTTCTCGCTCTCTACAGCAAGATGAACGCCTTTCAGCACCGGGCCCGGTGCCGCCGGTGGGTCTTCAGCAAGGGCGGCTGAAGACATCAATAGCATAAAAAGGATGCTATTTCTTTGCAGGCTCATCGATATCTTCTTTGCCCGGCGTCCGCAGGGATTGCTTTGCTAAACGCAGAGCAAGGTTCATGGCATTGGTGTGATCAATCGTGATCTTACTTGAGCTCAGTGCGTATTCCATCGCCGCCTGAAAGTTCTCAGGAGCTTTCGGCCCGTAGGCAAAAACCTTTGGCACCAAATTAAGTGAATCAATCACCGAAAGTCCCATGCGTTTATCGGCACGTAAAAAAGTATAAAATTTTTCAAAAGAATTAAACAGCCCACCCGGAAACTTCGGAGTATGATCAACGATCTTCAGCGCCAGCTCTGCACACTGACGCAGTGGCAATGCTGCTTTATCGTTGTTTGTGCAGAATTTAACTAGCTTAATGAAGTCTTCCCGCACGTCCTGGGCTTTGCCTTCGTAATCGCGCGACAGTTGAAAACTCACTTTGTAAGCTGTGGCGAAATCAAAATCGAGAATGCTTTCAAGATACATCTTGGCGAAGACTTCGTTAAAGTTTTTCAGGCGCTCATCATCCAGGCCCGAGAAATCCAACCCGACTTCGACCGCTTTTGTCAGAGCCACGCCGGTTTTTTTCATCATCTCGTAAGCCTTAAAGAACCTTGCCGAAGAACCGTTGCAGCCTTTGCTGATTCTTAGAGCCAAGCGCGCGGATTTTTCTTCACCGAGAGAAAGATCTTCGTCTTTCATCAAGGCTTCATAAGCACTTTGAAATTCTTTGAAGCTTTCACAAGGTTTACTTTTCTCGGCTTCTTTAGCGGCGGCCTGAGCCTGCGCTATCGGACCGTCTGGATAGGTGTTTTCTCGCTCTTGCGGAGTTTTCACCTCGGCATGTGTACGCAGCAGAAAGAGCAGGCTGATAAGATAGAGGGCCGTTCTAAGGGACTTCATTAGAAGCTCCAGTTAGCGCTCAACTGCGGAGTGAACTCACGAGTGTCTTTGTGGTATTGCCAGTCAAAACCGATGAACGGCGTGTAGATTTTGCGTTTGTATTCAAGCTGCTTATTCCAATTATCAACATAACGATTGCTGAACATCCATGGTAAGAACGAGGACACCAACCCCACCGCCGCATAAGCACGGACGTCGCCGTTGGCCTGAGAAGCCACGGCAACGTTGGCTAATGCATTCAAAGTCACAGACACGGTCGTGAGCATATTGATCAGATGTGCGGGCTTTTCCAAAGCCTCTTCCGACATGCGCTCACGCAGAAGCTCACTACGTTTATCAGTGACCTTCATAGTTTTGATGCGTTTGTAAGAGTCCCCATAAAGATCACTCTTAATCAGATAGACCGAAAGCCCGATACCGCCGATACCGATCGCCATGGCGGTCATACCGATGTTGTCGCTATCTTTCTTTTGCTGATCAGTGACCACATCGTCTTTGTAGTTGCCGCGCAGGCGATTCCCGGCAAGCAAAGTTGCAATCGAGGAAACTTGGTAAGGCCAGAACGCCACCCAACCGTATTCTTTTTCGTTCTGCGTTTCCATCGCCAGGCGATCCGACGCGCGCGGAACGACCTGCAGTTCCGGATAGTCGAGGCCTTTCAAAATGTCTTCTTCTTTGCTTTCACGCGGTGGAATCACCACGCTTTTTGCAGCCTCTCTTGCAGCTTCTTTCGCGGCAGCGGCTTCTTTTTTCTCTTGCGCCCAAATTGGCTGAGTAGAAAGGAACAACGACAGTACAACACCAAAAGACACAACTCTTTTCATACACTTCCCCTACGCGTGTGAGCGTTTTGCTTTTCTAGAATAGATGAGGAATGCTTGAGTGTGTACTGGACCGGAGACCAAACGTGGCTTTGGTAAGAGCTCTATTTTCTCGAAAGAATTGTTTTGAACGCGGTCTCTAAAAACTCATGTGAATCTGGTTCAGAAGTTTTCAGCATGCCCTGATAGGCTTTGGTAACATCCACGAGACTTGCCCCCGCCGGCAGGCCAAGGACCTCGTAGGCGTCCCAGGTGTGACCGTTATAATTAAACAAAATATTGAGATCTTTACTTTGATTGCTCGGAAGTGGAGCCTCTTCAAGATACTTCTGATAGCGTGGGTGACTGTAGCGACCGCTCTGGGTTCGGACCCCGTTCTCGGTCTTTTGCAATACACCGCCAGGGGTCTGATTCCCCTCCCTCATTTTCAGCTGAGTGGTCTTTTTAGACGATCCTCGCCGCCCAGCGAGAAACCAGATGATGAAGAACGACAAAATAGCGATGTTGATAAGCAAAAACTGTTGGCTATTCACTTAATTTTTATTATTGGTGTTGAGCGCTTATTTAGCAAGTAGGAGTTCTCGATGGCAGCCCCCAATCCTTTCGACCAACAAGTCGCTATTCCTGGAGTTAAACACATTATTGCTGTGAGTTCGGGCAAGGGAGGTGTTGGCAAAAGCACGGTTGCTACTAATTTAGCCACGGCTCTTGGGCAAAAAAACAAGGTGGGGTTGCTGGACGCTGATATCTACGGGCCGAGTATTCCTCGCATGTTAGGTTCGTTGAATCAAAAACCCGGTATCACTTCAGCACAACGCCTCGAACCAGTTCAACGTTATGGTATCAAATTGATGAGCATTGGCTTTTTGATCGAAGAAAACGCTGCAGTTGTTTGGCGTGGTCCCATGCTCTTTAAAGCAATGGACCAATTCCTGCGCGATGTAGACTGGGGCGAGCTCGATTACCTCGTGGTCGATTTGCCTCCAGGCACCGGTGATGTTCAACTTTCATTGGCACAAAAAGTTCCAGTGGCAGGCGCCGTGATGGTTTGTACGCCACAGAACGTGGCACTCACAGATGTAAAGCGCGGCGTGGATATGTTCCAACGAGTGGGCATTAAGATGCTCGGCCTCGTTGAAAACATGGCGTACATGATCAACCCAGCGAACGGCGAAAAGATTCAGATGTTCCCTAAGGGCGAACTCGAGTCTTATATGGCCTCGAAGAACATCCCTAAAATCGGCGAGATTCCATTCAACCCGTCTGTGGGCCTTTCATGCGAAGCGGGTATTCCGATCGTCGAGAGCAATAAGAACGGCGTCGAAGCACAGGAATTCTTCCGCATCGCCGATCGCGTTCGCGAGTTGTTGCCGGTCTAAAGTACTGATGGGGAGTACTGGCTCCGCCGGGCCGGCCCGAGGGAGTTAGTAGTACTTCCTGCGGGGACGGGCATCCAGCACCCACAAAGCATGGAAATCATAAAATCCAAGCCCCTCTCTAGCGCCAAAAATTACTAGCTCCGCACTAGCACCATAAAACTTCGAATTCACAACGGTCGCCTTCCCACCCCTCTGATTATTGTCAACTTATAGGTTGACCAAAAACAGAGGGTGCTTCGCTGTGCCCTGCTTGTTCCTTTTCCCTTTTTTCCCGGAGCTGATTTGGAGGACAAAAGAGGATCAAAGCGAACAACATGAGTACATCGTAAACCCCCGTGGCCTCGTGAATTTTCCCAATGAAAAACATGATTCTCAAAGTGAGATTTAACTTCGCGAACTTATTTGAGAAAATGCAGAGAGAAACTTTCAAAAAGACTTTGGTCTAGGTATTCTATGAATGTTGAAACGATGAGGCCCGGTTAACTTCCGCTCTGAGGGCCGGCATAAGGGGGTTCAGAATGTTGATTCGCCATCGCGATCACAATGACAAGTCACCAAAGTGACGATGCGGTTTGAAAGTTCTAAGACTCTTTAAATAATTAACCCAGGATATCTTATAGGAGGTTCCTAGCGGTCATTCTCTAAGGATTTAGATCCTTCTTTTGCCTCAAGGTAAACCATCGGAAACGGTGGGGCACAAAGCTACAGGGACTACAGCTCGTACACTATGAGCCAAGTCAGCCAGTCTGCCAAAGGTAATGAGTCACCCGAGGAATAGGTGAGCAAATGGAAGGTCAAGTTTCTAAAAATTCTATCACGGATTGGTTTCATTCCCCTAGCCTATGAGTTATTAGGATTATTTCTCATAGGCACTTTTTTTTGTGTCTACTCTGGACTAAGGTTCAGCCAAGGTCTTCTTCAGCAAAGCCAAAAAATCATCCGCCGAAGCATCGTAACCTTCAATCGTTTTCAAAATCTCGCCTTCTTTATTCAGCAAAATAATATTATTCGAATGAACATAAGCGCCACCCGCTAAGCGTTTATATTGTACACCCAAAAGACCCGCAAGTTCCGCGACGGCCGTTTTATCACCGCGATAAATATTCCACTGCGAAGAAGTGATTTTGTACTTTTTCGTAAAATTCTTTAAAGACTCCGGAGTCTCTCGCTCATGATCAAAAGAAAACAAATCCACTCCGACCTTTTCGGCCTCTTTCGCTGACAGCTTCGCGAGGAAATGCTTCACATCCCCAACCAACATGGGACATGCGGAAGTGCACTGGGTAAAAATCATCGAGACGATCCTTACCCGGCCCTTGAGATTTGCGAACTCCTCCGTTTTACCGTCTTGGTTGGTCCACTTTCCTTGCAGGTGATATACCGAATTCGGACTCAGCGCCTGCGCACTGAAAGACATTAGTAATAAAATGACGACGCCTAGTGATTTCATGGCTGCATGTCCTTTCCACAACGGAACCCTAAATTTTCAGTGACGTAATTTCCTTTAAGACTGCTCCGAAAAGCGAAACGCATGAAGGTCGCATACTCCTCTGTCGAGGCCGCTCCGAGAGCGCCACTGCCACAAAAAAGATTTTTTTCACGGGTATTATCCGAGCGTGAATCACCTTTGATCATTACCGAGGCATAGTCCTCGACCCACTCCCAAATCAGCCCATGCATATCGTAAACGCCGAATTTATTGGCTTTCCCAGTCTTGATCGCACCCAGTTGCGAGTTCGGGCGGCCATACCATTCCAGGATTTTTTCCGAATGAGCGGGATTCTCACTGTCGCTGGCATACTCCCATTCGTTCACGGTTAACAAACGTTTGCCCTTGAATTCGCAATACTTTCTTGCGGCAAACCACGAAACCGAAACCACTGGATGATTTTCTTTGTTCGCGGGGATCACTTCCGCGCCCGGCCAGCTCTGGAGATAATTCTCGGTCGCAAAAACCGTCGGCACCGCCGCCCTTTTCCATTCAGGATTTTTCTTTACAAACTCTAAGTAGTCTTTATTGGTGACGGGAAATTTATCAATAAAAAAAGAACTTACCTGAGCAAGTTCCTTTTGATCTTTTTCTCTATAAAATAATTTATAAGCGCCGGCTTTGACTTCCACCATGCCGACAGGGGGAGCCTTCGCCCCCGCCACACCTGCAAGCAAGAGAATAAAAAACAGCGCCGTTAGCTTCATAAACTATTTTCCGCGAAGGGCTTTAACTTCTTTCATATTCACAAGATCCCCTTTGTTGCCCCATGAGTTACGCACATAAGTCAGAACATTGGCAACATCGTCGTCACTCAAGCCCAACGCCGGCATCACACCATTATAAGTTTGACCGTTCACAGTCACATTTCCAGTGAGACCGTTCAACACCACCCCGATGGCTCGCTTTTTATCTTTCATCAAGAAATCAGATTTCGCCAGTGGCGGGAAGGCATTTGGAATTCCCTCGCCTTGCAGCTGATGGCAGGCCGCGCAGTTTTGTGTGAAGACGGCCTTACCGGCGTCCATACGTTGCGCAAAAGTTTTCTCTGTGATTTCTTCTTTTTTCTCAGACACCGGGATTTCTTGGATCGCGCCACCTTCCGGCAGATAGATTCCGTCTTCAGTTTTACCACTGTAAATGGTTGCATCTTTATCGCCTTCGACTTTCAGCATTCCCAATGCGCCTTTGTTAAAGGCCCGGAAGATCGAGTGATCGACCAGAATATAAGTCGCTGGAATCTGAGTTTTGAATTCAACAATCGAAGAGCCGCCCGCCGGGATCAAAGTCGTCTGGACGTTTTTTTGATTCGGAATGACGCCGCCTTCGGTGTAAACCTGATCAAAAATCTCACCAATGATGTGAAATGAAGAGACTAAACTCGGTCCACCGTTGCCGACGAACATACGAATAGAATCACCCGCTTTTGCCTTTAAGGCATTGTCGTTAGTAATGGCACCGACGGAACCATTAAACACCACATAGTCCGGCTGTTCTTTCACGGCTTTATTCATATCAAATGGTTGCAGGCCGCGTGCACCGTATTTGCCTTTCGTGTAGAACTCACTCTGAAGAATGTAGAACTCTTTGTCCACCGGTGGCAGGCCCTTTTCAGGCTCCACAAAAATCAGACCATACATTCCGTTGGCAATATGCATCCCCACCGGAGCTGTTGCACAATGATAGATGTAAAGGCCCGGGTTGAGAGCACGGAAAGAAAATGTCGAGCTATGCCCAGGAGCCGTGAAGGAGCCTTCGGCTCCGCCACCTTGGCCAGTCACCGCGTGAAGGTCAATATTGTGTGGCATTTTGCTGCTAGGATGATTGGCCAAAGTAAAGTCGACATAGTCCCCTTCACGAATACGAATGAAAGGTCCCGGAACAGAGCCGCCGAAAGTCCAAAAAGTATATTCAACTCCGTCGGCCAGCCTTTTAACAACTTCTTTAGTTTCAAGATGAATTTTCACACGCGCCGGTTTTTTTCTTGTGATGGGCGGAGGAACTTCCGGAGCATGGGTCAGGGTCGCCTTCTCCACAGGTAGAGAATTAATATCGATCTTTTCCGCACTCCAGGCAGTTTCCAGCGCCAGGATGACAGCAACCGACGAGACAAGTTTCAGGGTTTTCATTTGAGCCTCCGATGACTATAGATTAATATAGTATGTGTAAGAGCAAATTGATTTGAATCAAATTGTTTAAATTAAACTCCATCTGGACTGCCTGAGGAGAGAGCTTGTGACAAAAAGTCCCAACCCCGCCCTTTTTAAAACCCGCCCTACGGATCATTGTCCTATTTGCTCGTCTCAAGAAGAGACAGTGACAGACCAGATCCTGAAAGCTATTCAGCATAAGACCTATCCCAAAGGAACGATTGTTTTCAGCCAGGAGCAAGCCAGCAGCGGGCTTTTCCTGATCTACAAGGGCACTGTCAAAGTGTCGCGCATTTCGCCCGCGGGAAAAGAAATTATCATCGAGATCTTGGGCTCCGGAAAAACCCTTGGCGAAAGCAGCCTCTTCGGCCAAGGCCAACACTCCGATACGGCCGTCACTGCTGAGAATGCAGAGCTGTTTCTTATTCCGAAAGATGATTTCAAAAAACTTCTGGCGGATCATCCTCAACTTTATCAAAACGTTCTCCACAGCCTGGTTCAATGGATGGATAAGCTCAATGCGGTGATCGAAAATATCAACATTTCGTCCGCCAAGGACCGAGTCTATGCCTACCTTATGAAAATACAAAAAGAACAACAGCGAACCCTGATCCATCTCACAGGTAAAAAACACGAGGTCGCTTTGATGTTGGGACTTCGTCCTGAAACCTTTTCGCGCACCCTGGCGGAACTTGAAACTGAAGGCCTGATTAAAATGAATCACAAGCAGATTCAGATTTTGATTAACAAAGAAACTTAGACCTAAAAATCAATTACTAGTGAGATAGATCAGGGATGGATACAATCCCTAGTGTGTTTCTTACATGAGTGGGTATCGTCAGAATAACGAAGGCGGTTCCCATGAAGATCTACAAGTTCGATATTCTCTTCCAGGAAGTTCCCGGTCACATGAGTCTGGCTTTTTACGTATGTGGCTGTCCGCTCCGCTGCCAGGGCTGTCATTCTCCGGAACTCTGGTTTGAGCACAACGGCTTTACTCTGACTGAATCTCTCTTCAGATCTCTTCTCGATAAATACGCCGGCAAAATCAGCTGCGTACTTTTTCTTGGCGGTGAATGGTGCCCTCAGGAACTCATCCTATTTTTACGCCTCGTGGAAGATAGAAATCTAATGACTGCTCTTTATACAGGTCATTAAGACGTCTCTGAAAATATAAAGTCACATCTTCATTTTCTAAAATGTGGCCGGTGGATCGCCGCGCTTGGCGGCCTTTCATCTCCGACGACTAATCAGATTTTCTGGGATGTAAAAAATAAAATTAAACTCAATCACTTGTTCCAACAAGCTGCACAACCAAAGGAGACCCCATGATGGTTCGACTCTCTGCTGAACAGATTCAGCAAAAAATGGATTTTATAAACAGCTATCTTCATGCCGCTAATGCGGCGGATGGCTCTCGGCTCGATGCGAATGCCAATGTCACACATAAGAACGTGGCGACTCTCGAGGCTGAGATCAATAAGGATATCAATATTCAAGTCAATCGCGCGCTCGTAGCCGATAAAATCGCACGGCTTTTTGGCGCGGAGCTCAGCAAGGAATATCTGCGCCAGATCGAAGAACACGAAATCTATGTGCATGATGAAACGTCTTTGAAACCTTACTGCGCTTCGATTTCAATGTATCCGCTGTTGCTCGAAGGCCTTAAAGGCCTTGGCGGCGAATCCGCGGCGCCAAGGCATCTTGAAAGTTTCTGCGGCTGTTTTGTGAATTTGGTCTTTGCTATTTCCTCGCAATTTGCCGGCGCTGTAGCGACGGTGGAGTGGATCATGTACTTTGACCACTTCGCTCGCAAAGATTACGGCGATAACTACTTGGAAACCCACTCGCAACTGATCAACAATCATCTGCAGCACGTAGTTTACGCCCTCAATCAACCTGCAGCGGCCCGTGGCTATCAATCAGTGTTTTGGAATATCTCCGTCTATGACGAGTCCTATTTCAAATCCCTCTTCGGCGATTTTGTTTTTCCCACCGGAGAAAAACCCGTTTGGACCAGTGTTCAGAAACTCCAAAAACATTTTATGTCCTGGTTCAACGAGGAAAGAAAAAAAGCTCTCCTGACCTTCCCCGTGGTGACGGCGGCGATGTTAATTAAGAACGGGAGCCCAAAGGACACCGACTTCGCAAGAATGTGCGCTCAAGAGCTCAGCCAGGGAAACAGCTTCTTTATGTACATGAGCCCTTCGGCCGACAGCCTGGCCAGCTGTTGCCGGCTGCGTAACGAAATTTCCGACAATACCTTTAGTTACTCCCTTGGGGCCGGAGGTGTTGCGACGGGGTCTATCAATGTCATCACGATCAATATGAATCGTTTGGTACAAAAGAAAATCGACCTCTTGGCCACCGTTGAAAAAGTGCAAAAATACCAGGTGGCCTATCGCCATTTAATGCAAGAGTATTTCGATGCCGGCCTCCTGACAGCCTATCGCGCGGGCTTTATCTCTTTAGAAAAACAATTTCTCACAATAGGCATCAATGGTATGGCTGAGGCCGCGGAATCCCAGGGACTTTGCGTTGGTAACAACCAGCCTTATAAAGACTTCGTGCGCGAAAAGCTGAAAGTCATTTATGAAGCCAATAAAAAGGCGAAGAAAAATTTCCAATTTATGTTCAACACCGAGTTCGTACCGGCGGAAAACCTGGGAGTAAAAAACGCTCAATGGGACCGACGCGATGGACTGAAGGTCCCCAGAGACTGCTATAATTCATACTTCTATATTGTCGAAGACGACTCGGTCAACGCTCTCGACAAAATGGATCTACACGGACACGAGATGATGCAATACCTTGATGGTGGTTCGGCCCTGCATTTGAATCTGGAAGAAAAACTGACCGCCGAAGGTTTTCAGAAACTCATTAATGCCGCTGCCCTCTCTGGCTGTAATTATTGGTGTGTGAATATCAAAATCACAATCTGCAACAAGTGCGACCATCTTGACAAACGCACGTTGTATGCCTGCCCTCAGTGCGGCAGTGAGGATGTGGACCATGCCACTCGCGTGATTGGCTACCTGAAGCGGATCTCCAACTTTAGCGCCGCCCGCCGCAAAGAAGCCGCGCGCAGATTCTATCACGTTACGGCATCGGCTTCAGACGCAAAATCTTCGGTAGAAATACGCCACCCCATACGAGCAGCCCTAGAATCCATGCATACGATGCATAGATCAGATGCGACTGGTAAATATGCGGAGCAAACCCCGCCGATAAGCGTGTAAGACCCGCAAGGATCACGAGAAGAGCTCCGAAGAGCAATGCTTTGGAGTTCTTCTCGAGATTCATATCATGCTTGCCATGAGATAGGCACACTCGAGTCGCGATCATCAAAGTCATCAACGCAAGTCCTGAAATAAAAATCACATGCAGCAAATGAATGCGATAGTCCGGAAACAAAGCAACTCCCCATTGGCCGAGAATTAAAAACCACGCTGAGACCCACAGCCAGAAAGCTTGACGGTCTTTCCGTTTCGGCAGCTTATATAGGTACCAGAAATTAAATCCGATCACGGAATACACAATCGCGCGCAAAACATTGGCCGCCTGAGAATTATAAAATACTTCCAGTATATAAGTCGCAAAATAGACCACGGCTAAAGCCACAAATACTTTCAGCTTCGGCGGCAAGCGTCCCTCCAAGGGCATCGGTGCCCACCCCAGCAGAGCCGGAATCAGGCGGCTGCCAACCCCCATCACCAACGAAAGAATATAAGCCTGAAGAAAGAACAACCGGCCGAGAGTAAAAAGACTCCCGGGAACATTCATGAATTCCGCACACAATAGGATTCCATTTCCGATGAGGCCCGAAAGCAAGCCAAACCCGACGAATACGAATGCATCCGGAGGATTTGCCTTACGGGCTAAAAAGCGGCGGCACAAGAACTGTATCAAAAACAAAAACAGCAAAAAATCGACGCTATAGAAAAAAATCTTCCCTGCGGCAACAGAGCTCACAAGAAGCAACGCTATCAATCCCTGAGCGATAATATGTTCCCAGGATTGCGGCCCAAAGGATTCGGTAAAACGCGGGGCTGCCGTCATCAAAAATCCGCACACAAAACAGAGAAGAAAGCCTCCCATCATGACTTCCGGATGAAACAGGCCGGGATAAACACTCCATTGGTGCGGAAATAAAATCCAGAGCAAAACGCCCCAAATTCCCAGTATCCAGCCGGCCGGAAAAAAGTACCTATAACCGTCAAGTTGCGCTGATGCACTCATAAGAACCTCACTTCAAAACCAACGTATTAAACGAGTGCAGGAGCCGTCCATGATCCAGGTCAATAAAAGACTCAATGATAAAAGAATGGCAAAATATGATCTGGATCATGTTTTCTGAATCCCTGTTCAGGCATTCTATCGATAAGGAGACCAAAATGCCTGACCATTCGATCCTACGCAAACTACAAAGTTTCGATTGTTTTCAGAAGCTTTCCCCATTGGAGCTTGCCACCATTGCCTCCCATACTGAGCTGATGCACGTCAATCACGGCCGGACTTTGTTTAAGGAAGGGACGGCGATTGACGCTGTTTATCTTATTTTGTATGGGTCCTTTAAAATTCAGCAAAAGACCCGCAGTGAAGAAGCCGTGGTTTTTTATTTTTTAAGTCGCGGAGATTTTCTCGGAATCGCCATGGCGGGCCTTAGCAACGCCCTTTATCCGGCTTCAGCCCTCGCCAATGAAGAGAGTGCGGTTCTTAAACTGCCGTTAAGATTTTACAACGACAGATTTTTGCAACATCCTTCCCTGAGAGAAATCGTTAGCCGGCAAATTTCAGATCGTTTTTTTGAGTTTCAAAATGACCGTTGCATGACAAAAGCGCTGACACCCCAAAAACTGGCGGATCTTCTGCTTCGTACTTTGGACCGACAGCCGAAAGAGCACGGCCATCGCATCCATATCCCCCTCACGCGACACGATATGGCCCGGAAAATCGGCTCGCAGGCCGAGACGGTCATCCGCTTTATCAGTGAATGGACGAAGAATGGTTGGATCCGCACAGAAAACAAACATATTGAAATTATCAACCGCGCCAAGCTCGAGGAGGTCCTCAATGAAAAGTGTTCTCGCAGATCTTCGCGAACAACATCAATTTATTCTGCAGCGACTCGACGATCCTGACAACTTAGTTGGACTGATTCAGTTTATAGAAGAGATCCATCATCCTTTGGAAGAAAGCGCTCTTTTCCCACTGATCAGTCAAGCTCCCTGGATCTGTCAGGGCGGCCCTCGGTGCTCTTTGCACATGGGGATCAGGCTGGAACAAGATCCGCTAGGAAAGATTGAGAAACATCTCTTAGACTATTCACGAAAATCAGGATGGATACCGACGCCATTTGTGAGCCCACGCTGGCTTACGCCGCAAAATCCTCTGAGCGTGCCAATGGAAGAACACGCTGTCAGTCATCGCCTCTCTGAAGCCCTCAAGGAGCTTTGTAAAGACCGTGAAGCTTCTCTCGCCCGTGAATTCTTTCCGGTTCTGTATAACGATTTTTGCGAACTGATGAAAATGCACATCGACAAAGAGGACCATTGCCTCTTTGTCATGTGTGAAATGAATCTGAAATAAATGTCGCTTAAGATCCGCAGAAACCGCAGCAGCCTTCTTTCGCCTTTTTGGTAAGGCGCAGACGCCAGGTTTTCGGGCCCTGCTCCAAATATTCAAAAGCGAACTGCTCTGGGCGGACTTCCTGAAACTGTCTTAAGAGAGGAATGGGATCGTGATTATTAACGATCACCAAACTGTCGCCGCCCTCTAAATTATCAAAACTTTGGAAAATAAAACCATGACGCTCCCGAGGTGGGATGGTTTGTGCTTCGATGATAAATTCTTTCATTTGAGACTCCTCTGGTAACTTTTAAAAAGCATACAGGGCACCTCAAGAATCTTCCTTGATCAGAATCAATTTCTTGAACTTTACGACCGAGGAGAACCGTGGCCCTCCTCGACGCTTCTAAAAACTAAGCCTTCTTATTCCAAGAAGCACACCAGCCGTTACCAACAACCAATTTGCCGGCGAAAATAGTGCAAGTGCCGACCTCTTTGCCATTACGATCTTCTTTTTTCGCATAGAAGCCGCAAGTAGCGCACTTATTTCCTTTGGAATCAGCCGCTTTTGTATGGTCTTCAGTGTACTTTACGGCCTTTGCCACGGAGTCATTTGGATCCACCATTGGCATCGCACCGGCCGCACTACCACCGCTTTCAGCAGGACCTGCTTTACGTCTTCTTTCTTCAGCCGCAGCTTTGGAACCGAAAACAGTATTTAAAACAGTCGGTGCCACCAGAGTAACTCCAGCAAGTGAAGCAGCCGCTTTGAAAAACTCACGACGATTTAAATTTTTACTCATTCTATAGCCTCCATTTGATCTATTTAAATATCCTATGACTTTTCATTTGGTTTTCAATTAGAAAGTGTAAAAAGCATGATCGCGCTGCGCACAAGCAGAAATAAAAAAAGCCCCGAAGGGCTTTTTTAGCAATGAGGCTGTGTGGACGTGCGCGATTATTCTGCGGCTATGGCCTGAGGAATAAAGATCTTCGCACCTACGTATAGTTTTGATGGGTTGATCTTCTTGTTGGAATTCTGGATCGAAGCCAAAGACACTTTGTATTTGTCTGCGATGCTTGCGAGGTTGTCGCCTTTTCTAACAACGTGGTATTTGTTTTTCAAAGCCACTCTATTTTTAGCAGTTGCCGGCATACGTTTCGCGCCGTCGTTTGAAGAGTTCTCGGTGTTGCCAGGGATCGACAAACGAATGCCCACTTTCAACATACGACCGCGGCGGATATTATTCGCACGCTTTAATTGATTGATGCTCACAGAGTATTTCTTAGCAATAGAAGACAAGGTGTCGCCAGATTGAACCGTGTAGAAACGGCCGTTTCCTGCAACGATGTTTTCAGGCGTCGCTGATGGCGACGGCTTAGGATCTGTTTTCTTTCTTGCCACGACACTGCGCTTAGGAGCCACTGGAGTACGGTCAGGAACATAGAGCTTCATGCCGACTTTCAAGCGCTTGCCTTTTGGAATGTCATTGAGGTCACGAAGGTACGCCACCGTCGTACGGTACTTACGAGCCACCGTGTGGAGAGTATCACCACGGCGAATGCGGTAAACTTCTGTGTCACCGGCATCAGCAATGAATTCCGCTTTTTCTACGATACTCTCGTTCGCGGCCACTGTGGCTTGCTCAGACATTCCCGGTGGAATACGAAGTTCCAACTTATTATCAGCCATCAAAGGAGCGACCTCGCCCTTGAACTTTGGATTCAAGTCTTTGAAGTCTTCGTAGTTGATACCCATTTTTTCAGCCATCACACGAAGGTTCACTGGCTTATCCATTGTCACGTGGTCAAACTCGATCGGAGTCATGTAATCGATTTCGCCAAAGCCATACTTCACTGGATCTTTTGCAATCAACTTTGCCGCGATAAATTTAGGAATGTAGTGAATCGTTTCTTTCGGGAAACGTTTCTTTTTTGCCAATTCCCAGAAGTCACGCGTGTAGTGATTCATCACTTCACGTTTTACGCGGTTTTCACCCACGTTGTAGGAAGCCATCGCCAAGTACCAAGAACCGAAAACGCTGTAGAGACCTTTGAAGTATTCAGCCGCTGCTTGAGTCGCCAAAACCGGGTCTTTACGCTCATCCAACATGGTATTGATTTGCAAACCATAGCGTTTACCAGTTCCGCGGATGAACTGCCAGTAACCCACTGCCGCCGCATGTGAACGCGCCTGCGTGTTGAAACCGGATTCGATCAAAGCAATGTAGAAAAGATCTTCAGGAAGACCGTTGTCTTTCAAAACTTTCTTCATGAGCTTTTCATAGCGAGTCGAACGCGCCAAATAGCGTTCCATGTGGCGACGGCCACGGCCTTGAAAATAAGAAATCCATTGTTCAACCAATGGGTTTACTTCTGTGGGAATAGATTCCAATTCTTGGTCGACAACTTGAGGTCCGTCAGCATCTTTCACGCGGAAAGAATCGAGGTCTTTCAATGGAGTGGCATCGCCGTCTTTTGTCGTCGCAGCTGTTGAACCCTTAGTCGCATCTGGCGCAGTCGGATTATGAGCACAAGCGCTCAAGAACGCCAGGACCAAGGTCAGGGTAATATACTTCCGCATGAATCCTCCAAGTAATTTCCAGGCTACAAAAAGGACTCGGGATTATCAATAAAACATCACTTGATAATTGCTTTTTTATTATGCAAGTCCTGCCAAAGGACCAGGTTCCACTCTACTTTCGTGGAATCTAACAATTTATAGAGCAATGTATTTCGCAGAATGGCTTTGATATAGAAGCTCGTTTCTGTCCACGGAAGTTCGTCAAACCAGATTTCGTCCATCGGATTTGACGATGGTTTTGTCATCAGATCTTTCACTTCATCACGCGCTTCCGCGAAGATTTTCATCTTCGTCGGTCCCGCGTTATAGGCTCCCAGAGCGAAAGGCACGCTGCCACCGAATTGATCGAGCATCATCGAGATGTAGGTCGTACCGAGAGGAATATTAATCTCTGGACGGAACACGTCTTCAGGAATTTCGAGTTTTTTAATTCCCAAACGGCGCGCCACTTCTTGCGCCGTCGGTGGAATGAGCTGCATGAGACCTTGTGCGTTGGAAGTCGACTGCGCACGGATACCAAAAGCACTCTCTTGACGAATGAGGCTGCGTACCAAAATCGGATTTAGATTATATTTCTTAGCTTCAGCATCAATCCATGGCCCAAAAGCCTTCGGATAAATGAAAGACAGGGTCTCAGGACTGCGCAGAGAATTTTCT
The DNA here is from genome assembly GCA_018266295.1 of Bdellovibrionales bacterium. Lineage (NCBI taxonomy): Bacteria > Pseudomonadati > Bdellovibrionota > Bdellovibrionia > Bdellovibrionales > Bdellovibrionales bacterium. The sequence continues at coordinate 540,364 of JAFEAQ010000011.1, forward strand.
AAATCCATAGCGTCACTCATCCAACGAATCGCCGTCGGGAACTGATTGCTTCGCGACATGAACTTTGCGTAGTGATACTCAAGCCAAGGATTTTTGACGATGGGTAAAAGTTGAATCTCGGACTGTGCTTCCAACAACCAGCCGGCTTTTGTCAGTCCCTTAAAACGATTCCAGGCATTTTTCTGCTCACCTGAAACCCAGATCTCGCCGGTATTTGCAGGAATCGTGGTGCTCGCGTTGGGCCACAGGTATTCGCCTTTGTTTCCCTCTGCGGTCAAACGCAGGCCATAGTATGAAAAGGGATATCTTTCCACCAAGGCTTTTGCTTCAGAAGTCGCGCGCTCTTTTTCTTTATCGATATTTTCAAGACTGCGAACCAGCCAGTAACGAGCTTGAAGATCATAGCGGTCTTTTTTCTGGGCCAGCAATTTTTCAAATTGCGATTTCGCCGTACTAAAGTTTTTCAGACGCAAACTGATAAGCCCTGAACGCAACATCGCTTCGGCGGCCTCATCGGTTCCTGCATGAAACTCAATGAGTTTTGCAAAATGCATTTGGGCGCGTTCATACTGCCCGACCAGATGAGCAGAGCGGCCCGCGATCCAGTACAACACAGTCGCCTGCTGGCTGTGATGAAGATCCTTTAAGGCACTTTCAGCAAAGATCAGAGCTTGATCATAATCCGCACGTCGGTGCAAAGTTTGCGCCCATTCCGCGCGACGGAGAGAATCGATTTTTTCAAGTTCGGCAAAACCCTTTTCGTCTTTTTCATCACTCGGACTGCCTTCAAAAACCTGCTGATAAATTTCAAACGGCTTATCCCGCAGTCTGCGAGCCACTTTACTGCCGGCGTATTCCGTTTGAATCACCACAGAAGTTTTTAACGCCCCCATCAGGTCGCCGGCCTTGAGACTTTTATTCATTTTCTCTTCTAAAGCCGCCTCAGCACCTTCATTTTCAAGCACGCCTTCGATTTGCGGTGAGCTTGTATTGAATTTCAGAGAGAGCGCATTTTTCATCGCTTCAAAGCGATCCCGCGTCGGCTTGTTATCCCGCAGTTGCAAACTTTGCTCGTAATAGAACAAAGCTTTGCGATTGTCTTTTTTCTTTTCCGCAAACTCGCCGGCGTAGAAAAGCAAAGTCGCACGCGCGTCCTTGGGAATTTGTTCGGTATAATCTAAAAGCTCATTCACGCGCGCTGGCGTGCGGCTGGTGTCCAGCAAAGTCATCGAGGCCGTAATATAATCCTGCCACAAAGCTGTGCGCCAAGGACCGCTGTTCACGAACTCTTTGTGTTTGTGAATCCACTCCACTGGTTTTGTGAGTGATTTTTTATCCTTCGCTCCGTCGGTGTTTTTGATCTCACAGCGGATCCAGCTGCTCGCAATCCAGCCTTGGAGATCTTTATTGCCGGCAATAACTTTCGCTCCCAAAGCACCGCATTCCTTCCAGCGCTTTTTGATTTCGAAATACTTCATGCGCGATAGAACAGGCAAACCTGATTCTTTCACTTTGGGATCAAGATCATACAAATTCATCGCAGAGAGCTTCGACAGCTCTTTGGTTAAATCCACTTTCTGCGCTTCCCCGTTCGCCGCAAAAACAGCTTGAGATAAAAAGACAGAACCGATGATCGCATTGAATTTCAATCCACGAAAAGTCATACCCGCCTACTTCTGTTCGAAAGTGTACAGTTCATGATCCAAAGCTTCGCCCACTTTTAACAGATTATTAGGTGGAAAAGGTAGTTTTTCTCGACGCTTTTCCAGGGGACCGCTGTAAATCCATTTCACCTGGTCTTTCGGCAGGCTGTCGACGGCTTCGGATTCTCCGTCGTAAACCCGATTCACCAAGGCTTCACGTGCGGTGTAGTTGTAACCATGCGACCAAACATGCCCTGGGTATCCCATAAATAATTTGTGCCCGAGAAGCATCACGGGATGATCGTAGGTCGGTGTAATCATCACCGCTTCATTCACGTCGCGGTCTTTCATGAGGACCGCGGTTTTATTGAGCTCACGCTCCGATCCCCACTGAATGCCATGAGAGTACATCGGCAGCGAACGCACGAACACGATAAAGCCCGGAATTAAACAGAAGCAAACAATTGCTTTAAACCAGCGATTGCGGTCGTACCATAAAAAGTCCGTGAGGCCCATCAGCGCAAAGAGGTAACACCAAACCAAGAGCTTAATATTGTCCCAGTCCCAAGGCGCCAGAATCAGATGCGAAAACAGCATGAAGAATACAAAAGACATCGCCGTCGGTACAAAGAGATTCCATTTCTTTTGGCGTGCGAAAGTCACCAAGGCCGCAATCACTGCCACGATCCAGAAACCTAAGTTCAGGCTCCAGTAGGCGAAGTAATTCACCTCTGCAGGGCGGTTCCAGCCGCGCCAGTTCCAGTGAATCAGAGAATTCGTGCCGGCCTCGGGAATCAGGGCGTTCACCACAAACGGAAGGCCCAAAAGACCTGCAATCACGATTGGCAAAATCCACAGACGCAGGGCCCGTCGCGATAAAATCCAAAGTCCCAAGAACATGCTGACAAAGAAGAATGTGTGTAGATGGAAAAAACCCAGAGCGCCCCAGACAATGCCAACAATGATTTTTTCAATCAACGACGGCACCCATTCTCCGGCGAAGGACTTTTGAACCGCACGATATAACAAAACCCCCGCCGGCATCGCATACAGAAATCCCCGCTGAGTCAGAAGAATCGTTAAGAAGATATTTTTAAAATCCAGCGGCTGTTGGAGCTGAAAGTAATCAGTGCTGGGGATTCCACCGATAAAGTTAAAATAACCGCAGCTAAAGAACACGGCAAAAACCAGCAGCGGGCCACCCACGCTGTGCAAAGTAAAAAGCACCACGAGAAGCGCCAGCAAAGTCACTAGCGGCAAGTGGTTCATGATATCAAAGCCGAGATTTTCAAAGAACGAATTAAAGAAATCCATACCAAACGGATAACGGAAGCGATAGCCGCCATAGATTGGATTCTCGGGCCAGAAGTGCATGCCTTTCGCGATGGAACGAATCGCGCTCCAGTGGAAAGACATATCACCCAGATTAAAATTGTTCTGAATCCAGTAATTGCCGCCTTTAAAATACACAAGAAAGATGGAGTGGAAATAAATCCCAACAACAATGAGAGCATAGAGAAAAAACACCGGAAGACTGACCGGCGGAACTCGCAGCTGGAGTTTCCAGTGGCGCGAAAGCCAAAGAGCCGCGCCCGCACCCCCCACAAGACTTAAGAGGCTCACCGCCGGCACCAGATGACCAACGAGCAAAGCCCCCAAGCAGCCGATAAAGGCGCTCAGAGACAGAAACAGCAACGAGAAGATGATCATAGAGGGGCTCCGATGTCCTTGAGTTCCCAAGAGAATCTGTTTTGGAATGAATCGCGTTTCACATACACATAAATCGGCGAGCGGCTTTGGCGTACGTCCAATGTAAACACCCCATACTCGCCCGCTTTTCCGGTTTCTTTTAATTTATCTTCGATGATCTTTTGGTCTTTGGTGTCCACCATGTAGATCAAAGCGCCGTCTTCAACTTTCTGGTTTGTTTTGAAGTAGCTCAAGTTATAAAACTTCGCGAAGACAATCGGAATCGGCCAAGATTCTTCGGTGCCGACCTGAACCGTCTGTTCACGCAAGAGCGGTTGCTCACGCACGAGCTCCTGCGTTTTCGCGATGAACTCTTTCATCTGATAAGTCGAATTGACATAGACATAAGGGTGGGTCATGTCGATCGGATTATTATACACAATCTGATACTGAATCTTGGCTTCCCACGCACACATGCCAAAGACAAGCACACAGGCCACAGCACGCTGCCAGCCCGGCCAGCGCGTTGTGATGTCCTCGAGGACCAAACCGCTGACAATCGCAAACGGCCAAATGATTGAGATAATACACCACGGAGTCTTATACGGGATCGCCGAATAGATCAGCCACAAGAAGAACGTCATGACGAGGTAAAAGCGGATCCACTTGTTTTTAAGCGCAAAGGGAATGGCCACCAAGTAGCCCACAAGCACGGCGAACTCGTTCACACCCATCAGCTTTGTCCAATGCAGGAATTCTTTTTCGTGACCGCTGCCGCCCACGCCGGTTTTCAACCAAGGCATCAATGCAACAAAGAAATCACGCAGGCCTTTGGGATTACCGCCAAAGCCCGAATAGACGCCGATAAAAAGCAACAGCATCGCAAACAGCGGCATATAGACTTCGCGCTTTTTAAAATTTAATTTCAAATCTTTCCACCACACCGAGTACTTGATCGTCTTACGCTCGGTCAGCATCACCATCAGGAACGCCGGCACCAGTGCCAGAATCAAAACCACGAAGGTTTCTTTAAGAGCCATCATTCCAAGGAGGCTCGCCGCAAACGCCCACCAGAATTTTTTAAATTCTTTTTCGGTGAGGTAATGAAACGACATGAAGCCCAAGACTTGGAAAAACACAAAAGAGGATTCGTGAATCCCCGAGCGTCCGTAAAAAGACATCGCGGGACTCACCAGAAGCAGCAAACTGGCCCAGCGAAAAGCCGTGCGATGTTTCACCGGCCCCATCCACAAAATGAAAATCGTCAGAAAAGAAAAGATCGACGCCACAATGCGTGTACTCAAAAAATCAAAGCCGGTGAAAAACTGCACGAAGTGGACCATGTAAAACATCAGTGGGCCGTGGTAATTGGTCGGATCATAAGTGAAATATCCGTCCTCCCAGATTCTTTGTACGAACCACATGTTGATGCTTTCGTCGAAATGAATCGGCTTGTTGTCGAGAAGAACAAAGCGCAACATCGCCGCAAACAGCAAAAAGGTGATACTAAAAATGCAGGCCAGTGGTTTTTCTTTGAATTTCGCCATAATGTTTGTCATGAAATTATTCTAAGTTTCGATAGTTAGAAGGAAAAGTGAAAAATGACTCCACGCCCACAACTCTCTCTCTGCATCCCGGTGACAATGGATACCGGCCTGATTCAAGAGTTTGTGGAAAACGTCAGTCAATTCTTTCAAAAGTTCCCGTTGTTGTATGAAGTTCTCTTCTCTGTGAATCCGAATCAGGATCAAAGTCTGTCTTTACTGCAATACTTAGCTGAAAGAAATCCCCATTACCGAATCGTCGAGAACAAATCCAAGCTCAGTCGTGCTCAAAACATATGCAATTTATTTTCTCAAGCGCGCGGTGATGTGTTGATCGCAACCGACCTTGATCTGGCTGCGCCGCTCAGTGAAGTGTTCAAGATGCTCGAGGTTTTCTACTCTGATAAAGAAACAGAGGTTGTTTTCGGCAATCGCTTTAAATCGAAGAAAAATCTCGAAACTCTGATTGTCGAAGCCGACAAGATGGAAAGCTTTTTCCGAGACGTGCTGAAGGATAAAACTCAGTGGCCTTTTGCCGATCCCTTCTGCCCGCTTGTGGCCATTCGCCGCACGAGCTTTGAAAAGATCAAAGCTGCTTTAAAACCTCGTGGCTGGCACTGGACGCAAGAGCTTCAGCGCGTCGCCCTCACACACGAGTTGAAGTATCAGGAAATCCCGCTCTACATGGGCTCCCGAAAAGGAACAAAGCCCCCGAAATCGGAGGCTTTGCATTTACTTCACTTCGTTTTGTTCCGGGTTTGAGTTGATCAATTTTTGCAGCAACTCTTTAGCCTGTCCCACTTGTTTCTGAACGGTGGCGGCGTCTTTGTATGTTCCCAGCATATCTTCCGGCGCAAAACTCATCACTTGGAAGACCTCATACTGTTTTGTGATCGCATCCCCGTATTCACGGCGAAGACTTGGCGGAATTCGCGCGAGCATGCGCTCCAGCTCAAGCCCCGAAGCCTCTTGGCCTGAAATGTTTCCGAGCACGAGGTTAAAGATATTCATCATCTCTGCACCAATGCCGCGATAATCGTTTTTCTTTAAAAGCGCATCCAACTTCTTGTAGCGCTTATTCACAAGATCACGCAGATTTTGCCGACGGCGTCCCCAGCCGAGCTCCACTTTTGAGCGCCATACGAGGAACAAAGCCACCAAACCATAAATGCCGCCCCAGAAGCCCGGCATCGACGCAAAACGGAAGCTGCTTGGATTATCCCAAGTCAGAATCAAATCCGGCAGAACATTGCCTGAAAGTTTGTTCGGCGCAGGGGTTGCCGGAGCTTTTCCCCCGGGAGTCGTCGCACCAACAGCTCCCACATTACCAGAAGGCGCGTTTGGATTTGGTTCGATGTGCAAAATAATTTCCTGAGTCTGGCGTTTTTCGTATTTTTTCGCCTGCGGATCAAAAGTGCCAACACTGATCGCCGGGATTTTCAATTCACCTTCTTGGCGCGGGATCAAAAGAATTTCAAACTCTTTATAACTGCGGCCGTTTTTAAAGAACTTCGCATCTGATTTGGTATCGTAAACTTCGACGGTCTTTGGCCAATCAATCGCCGGGAGTTCAATCAGTTTTGCATTGCCGGTTCCCTCAAAGCGCACTTTCAAACTGAAGGGTTGATTGACCAGAAAATTCTGCCCATCGGCCGTGGCATGCACGTCAAATTGTCCCACCGCGCCCGAGAAATCAGACGGACGGCCTTCTTGCGGAAGTGGCTTCACGTTGATCTTTACGCGCTGAGAACTCTTGGTGTATTCATAAGCTTGGCCAAAACCAAAACCGCCAAAGCCACTGGTCGGAAGACGCACGCGGGATTTGATTTTGTATTCATCAATCACCGCCGTCCCCGCTTTGATCGGAAACAAAGCGTGCGAAGCCAGCAAAGCTTTCTTATAGACCACGCCGTTGATAATTTCTTCGCTGAACTGGATGGATGGAACTTCTTCGATGATCTCTTTCCAGAAACCTTTTAGATCCGGAAACTTCAAACGATCCAGGCTCTCCATCTGCCCGCGTGTGTAAATGTACCAGCTCGCAGTGACTTGTTCGCCTTCGTAGACATCGGTTTTATCCACTTCGACCTGAATAAAGAAAGCTTCGTTCGGATTTGAGGGCATGGATCTATATTGCGGTTCTGCCTGAGGACGGCCGGTGTTGACCCCGGGACCCATTCCACCGCCCACGCTCGGAGGCATCCCGCCCCCACCGCGGCGTTGAAGCAGCTGATTGAAAAGCTCTTCTTCGGCACGATCCATTTCATCCAGCATATCTTGGCCAGGCACATTGCCGCCAAAACCTTGCTGCATCTGACGTCGCAGCTGCTGCGCACGCGAGCCTCCACGCGGTTGAGCACCACTGCCAGATCCGGCTTCGCCGACTGAAATCGTCACAGGCTGAGTGTTATAAACTTTGCCTTCAACCACAACTTCAAAAGCGCCGACGCTGTAAGTGCCTTTTTTACGAGGAGCCAGGAGGTAATTAAAATCTTTGCGGCGCTGAACTTCAAACTGCATGCCGCCGGAGCCGTTCACTAATCTTTGTGAGGTGCTGCTCGACTGCCAGCTATTGAGAAGCTCAAAGCCGTCCATGTCCGGAGCGCGCGGCTCTTTGATATCGACAGACTCATCAGAACTCACAGAGACGGCGAGAGTAAATGAATCCCCCACAGCCATTTCATTGCGATCGACCGTGGCTTGAACGCTGACTTTGGCCATCGCCGCCGGTGCCGCGAACGCCGCTAATAAAAGAGCCTGACACAAATGTTTACCAATCTTTGTCACGAGGTTGCTCCTTCACGTCCTTACGATTGTACTCAGAACGAATTTTTTGTTCTTGCTGCTTAATTTCACCGAGGATCTTTTTCACATCCCCTTCGGAAAGTTCTTGGCCTTTGAAAGGACGCGGCTGGTATTTCTGGTTCTTACCATACTGCTGAGGCTGCTCTTTTTTCTTATCCTTGCCGTCTTTATCGTCCTTCTTTTGATCCTTATTGTCTTTCTGGTCTTTCTTCTGATCTTTATTATCTTTTTGATCCTGCTTGTCTTGTTGATCTTGTTTGTCTTTTTGATCCTTTTGATCTTTCTTATCGTCGCCGCCGCCTTTTTGGTCTTGCTGCTGCATTTGGATCAAAAGTTCAATATTGTGTTTGGTCTCTTTTGAAGCGGGCTCAATACCGAGAGCTTTTTGATAGAGCTCTAAAGCCTCATCGACTTTCTTATCTTTACCAAGAAGTTGAGCTTGATTGAAATAAGCCATGAATTTGACGTCGTCGTTCTTAGCATACTTTAATGCGTTCTCGTAAGACGGTGCGGCTTTTTCAGGCTGCTGTTGGCCTTCGTAAGTTAGACCCAAATCCAAATGCGTTTCCGCCGAGAACGGATCAAACTCGAGAGTTTTAATATAATTATCAAATGCGGTTGCGTAGTTCTGCGCTTTCAACTGCGTATTCGCCTGACGGTTGAGCCACAGAGATTTCAAATGCGGAAAATTCGGAGAGTACGCCCAGGACGGCGAAAAGCGAATGATGCCGCTCCAGTTTAAAAAACACAGCGACAAAACCAGCATGACGATTACGAGAACGGCCACAGTCAGCTTCTTCATACCGGCGGCACCTCATAACGGCCCTTCCACAAGCGGAAGCCCGCACGTCGTTCACCCAGGAACAATTCCACAAGTCCCAATAAAATCCCAATCAGCAAGAACAACTGAAAACGCTCTTCGTACTGAACGGCCATCTTGGATTCAAATTCCGCTTTTTCGAGTTTTTCAAGATCGCTTGCGACGTTCTTAATATAGTCACTGCCGTAGGTGGCAAAATAGAAAGAGCCTTCACCGGCGGAAGCAAGCGCACGCAGCTCATCCCCCTTTACGGTGGTAATAATCGTTTGACCTGAGCGGTCTTTTTTATTGGCTTTCCAGAACCCCATGCCGTCTTTCATCGGAATCGGGCCGCCTTTTTCAGTCCCGTAAGCCAGAGTAAAGATCTTCACACCGGATTCCGCGAGCTTCTTCGCCGCTTCAATCGCGCCGGGCTCGTGATCTTCACCGTCAGAGGCAATCAAGATCACACGAGTCACTTTTGTCGTGTCATCGTTGGCAACCCCGCCGCGCTTAAACGAATCCACCGCAAGTTTCAGAGCCTCTTCAAAGCTAGTCCCTTGGCTGCTGACAGAAGAAGGACTTAAAGATTCAAGGTACATTTTAATTGCGTTCGGGTCATTTGAGAGCGGCGAAAGCACTGCTGCCGATCCCGCAAAGGCAATAACCCCCACGCGATTGCCCGGCATGCGGTCGAGCAAGCGGCTTAAATCCGTCTTTGCTTGTTCCAAACGGCTGGGGCGGACGTCTTCAGCCAGCATACTTTCAGAGACGTCGACGGCGAACATGATCTCGACGCCTTCGCTTTTAATCTCTTGCATGCTTTGTCCCATTTGCGGGCGCGCCAGAGCCACGACAAAGAATAAAATCACTAAGCTCTGCAAAATGCGCTTGATGTTGCGTTTTTTCGAAGACACCGAGCTTGAAAGAAACGGATACAAACGCGTGCCGATGACTTTAGCCATTTTTGCGTGGGCGCGTTTTTGGAAAATCACGGCTAGCACCCACAACAGCGGGATCGCCCAAAGGAAGTAAAACGCCATGGGATTTTCAAATCGCATTATGGCACCCTCCTTAAGAATGTTTTCGCCAGAAGAACCGCAATCAGATAACAAATCAAAGCGGCTTGCAGGTACGGCGGAAACAATTCTGTATAACGAGTGTACTTATTCACGTCGACTTTGGTTTTTTCCAAAGAGTCGATTTCTTTAAAGATGCCATCAAGAGAGTCTTCTTTCGAAGCGCGGAAGTATTTACCACCGGTGTCCTTCGCCATCCGCGAGAGCAGGTCTTCATTCACCGTGCTATCAAACGGCTGATAGGTTTTTACTTTATTACCGAAGAGGTCGCGCTGATAAATCGGAATCTTCGTCGGACCGTCTTTACCGATCCCGATCGAGTAGATTTTCAAATCATAACCCTTTGCGATTTCAAGCGCGGTTTCAGGGTCAATCGTTCCGCTGTTGTTTTCCCCGTCCGTCATAAAAACAATGATACGGCTTTTCGCCGTGGAGTCTTTCAAACGGCCGGCGGCATTCGCCAAAGCCACCCCAATCGCCGTACCATCTTTGATATTGGCATTTGCCGCTGTTGTGATCTCTTTGACGCGCTCAAGGATCAGTTGATAATCCAACGTCAGCGGCACGAGGGTAAAGCTTTCACCGGCAAACACCAAAAGACCGATACGGTCCGACGTCCGCTTTTCGATAAACTGCTTAATCGTTTCTTTCGCAGCTTCCAGGCGGTTTGTCGGCTTCATATCTTCAATGAGCATACTGTCAGAAACGTCGAGAGCGATCACGATATCAATCCCTTCAACGTTCTTTTTCACTTTTGTATTCGCTTCCTGCGGACGCGCCAGCGCGATGATTGCCAGCCCCAACGCTATAGCCTTTAAAAGCGACGGCAACATCATAAAACGTGTGCGCGGGCTTGGTGGAATCGACTTGATGAGTTTTAAAGAACTAAACTGCAAAGACGGAATCTTGCGTTTACGATGCAAGAAGTTCCATACCAGAATCGCAATCAGAGGAATGAAAAGAGCCAGCGCCCAAAGGGTTTTCCACGAGGTCATCGCGCCCCCTTCTTCACAGTCTCTTCACGGTTCATGAAGCCATCAATGCCCTCAAGAGTCTTACGAAGAGTCTCAGACAGCTGACTCACGTCGCTGGCTGAAAGCTTCGCCTTCGTCGCCTCTGCTTTTTTAAACTCATTGAACAACGTACGGATTTTACTCGCATACTCCGCATAGACCAGCGGATGATAGCGGCGGATGTCGTTTAAGATCAATCTTTCGCCCCACTCGAATGCCGGCACATGCAGGCGACGGCTCACGAAAACTTTAAACATTCGCGAAAGTTCTTTCACGCCGTCATGAAGTTCTTCCACCGTGCCTTCTTTGCCATAAAAAACCGGATTTGCACGCTGAAGTTTGCGCATCGATTGGTGAAATTCCTGTAGGGGGCTTAACGCCACATCGTGCTCTTTCAAGCGGAGCAACATTTCACGGCGCTGATTAAAGCGCCAGATGCGTAAAAAAATCATCAAGGCCATAAAGCCGATAGTTCCCAACAAAACCAACCAGTAAAGCAAAGGCACCGGAATCACCGCAGGACCGAAGGGACCAAATGGTTCCGGCTTTGCCGGCTGCTGCTGACCTTGTTGCATGGCCGCCGCAGGATCTGGCTTTGGCAAAACGCTGGTGACTTCAAACTGCAAAGGACCAAGATCCACTTCTTTGGCTCCGTCGGTCAGCACCAACTGCGGCACTTGAACTTTGCCGGCGATGTAGGTCGTCACTTTGATGTCGGCTTCTTCGGGCGAACGGAACTCAAAGCCTAAAACTTTAAGCACGTACTTCATATTGGCATCGCCCTTAAAGCTTAACTTTTCTTGATTGAGATCCTTTGGCCAGTCGCCTTTGCAATTCAAATAGAATTCCCGGCCCACAGTGAGCTGATTGTCCTCAAGACCTGAGATTTTAGGAATGTCCAAATTGCACTGCATATATATCTACAATCTCAACTATCTCTTTTTGAAGAACGCGACTAACGGATCCACGTAGTTCCCGCTCGAGTTCACATCCACTCTTTCCACTTGTGCCAGACGAAGCTGTTTATCACGAACCTCTTGACGCTTTTTAAGCTCACGCAAATAGTCGCGCTTAAACACCGAAGAGGAGGTATCGACTGTGAGCACTTCGCCGGTTTCAGGATCTTGGAGTTCCACCACTCCCAAATCCGGCAACTGCGCTTCGGCCGCATCATTCACAACACACGCAACGACTTCATGCTTTCGTCCCAAAAGACGCAAAGCCTGCTCATAGTTATCATCAAAGAAGTCCGAGAAAATAAACACGGTGGCGCGCTTTTTCAATAAACCCTGCAAGTATGTCAAAGCCGAAGAGATCTTGGTTTCATGGCTCTTCGGTTTATAGTAGAACAAGTCGCGCAAGATCCGATGAACGTGACCACGGCCTTTTTTCGGCGGCACAAAGTGCTCTACTTGATCGCTAAACAATAACAAACCCACTTGGTCATTATTTTTGACGGCAGAAAACGCAAGCAACGCCGCCAAGTGAGTCATCACTTCGCCTTTAAAGTAGCCACCGGTACCGAAATCTGTGGAACCGCTGACATCCACCGCAAGAATAATGGTTAATTCACGTTCTTCCTCGAAGGTTTTGATGTAAGGCTTTCCGGTACGGGCAGTGAGTGGCCATGAAATCGCGCGCACATCATCGCCCGGAACGTATTCACGGAAATCCGAGAAAGTCATCCCCTGCCCTTTGAAGTGAGTATGGTACTCACCTGCAAAGAGATTGTTCACAAGCTTTCTTGTGTTGATCTCAAGAAGTTTAACCTTCTTGAGGACCTCAGGAGGTAGGCTCAAACTAATTCACCTCAATTTGTGTCAAAATTTCTTTGATCACATCGTCCGTTTTAATATTTTCAGCTTCGGCTTCGTAAGTCAGAATCAAACGGTGACGAAGAACGTTGTAAGCAATCGCCTTCACGTCTTCTGCCGTGACGTAACCACGTCCACGAATAAACGCGTGGGCCTTGGCGGCACGGAAAAGTCCAATCGTCGCACGCGGCGAGCCGCCGACGTTCACGAGGTTGGCAATACGGCTCAAGCCATATTCCCCCGGATGACGAGACGCCATCACGATTTCAACGATGTAGTTTTTAATTTTATTATCAACATAGATTTGATCCGCGCGCTCAGACACCCGCAAAAGATCTTCTTTTGAAATCACCGGGCTCACGACCGGTTTTTCATTCGTGCCCATGCGATTAAGGATTTCAAGCTCGTCCCCCTTTGTCGGGTAAACGACGTTGATCTTGAACATGAAACGGTCCATTTGGGCTTCAGGCAATGGATAGGTTCCCTCTTGCTCGAGCGGATTTTGCGTCGCTAGAACCAAGAACGGATTTTCAAGCTTGTAAGACTGCTCGCCGATGGTGACTTGCTTTTCAGCCATGGCTTCAAGCAGGGCTGATTGCACTTTTGCCGGCGCACGATTGATCTCATCGGCCAGAACGATATTTGTGAACACAGGACCCTTGCGCGGATTGAATTCACCCGTCTTCGGATTAAAGATCATCGTACCAATCAAATCTGTCGGCAACAAATCAGGCGTGAACTGAATGCGCTGGAAATCCAGAGAAATTGTTTTTGAAACCGTCGCAATCGTCAGAGTCTTAGCCAGTCCAGGCACACCTTCCAAAAGGATATGTCCACCGGTGAGGAGACCCATCATGATTCCCTCGACCATCTCTTTCTGGCCCACCACGACCTTGCTGATTTCTTGCATCATCTTATCAACGAATTGGCTTTCTTGTTTTATCGCAGCATTCAACGCCAGAATATCGATTTCGCTCACAAAATACCTCCGATGAGACCAAGGTTTATTTCACAATTTTGCTGTGATATTCGCAAGCTAAGTCTTACTGCTGCTACGCACTACTTACAGTTGCCAACAACTTCTGTGCATGGGACAAAATAAGAGTATGACAGTGAACTCTACCAAGGTCTGGATTTTCATTCTTATAAGCTCCCTCACACTGCTGATTCTCGGCTATGAAATCGGCGAACGCTTAGGACTCTTCATTGGGTTTCTCTGTGCGGTGGGCCTGAACTTCTTCGTGTTCTTCTACGGAGAGTCGCAAATATTGAATTCACTCCACGCTAAACAAATCAAAGGCCAAGACGCCTGGGGCCTTGAAGAGATTTTAGAAAAATACTCGGCCCACTTGGGTATTGAAGCTCCGGATCTGTACCTGGTCCCTTCTGAAACTGAAACCGCGTTCTGCGTAAATCACCTGTGGCGCCGAGGATCGCTGGCGATCACAACAGGATTATTGAAGAGCTTCCACAAAGAGGACCTCGAAGCGGTCCTTGCTTACCAACTTTGCTCATTGAATAAGCTTGATTCTTTCATGGTGGGCGTAACCAGCACTCTGGCGAACGCGCTCGTGGGCCTGGGTCTTTTGCTCGATCACTTCTGGCCGCCGAATTATTTCTTACTCAAGGGCCAGAAACAAAAACCCTTCTTGAGACTTTTCACTCCGATCGGCTGGGGGCTGATTAAGCTCGCCAACGGTCACAAACGTTTTTACCAAAATGACTTGCAAGCGGCAGAGCTTATTCACGACCGCTTCCGCCTGGCTGAAGTCTTGTGGCGCCTTGAGGGCTTGGCACAAACCCAGCCTCTGCGTCCGCCGCCGTGCTCGAGTCATTTGTTTATTGTGAACCCAGAAGGTTATCGTCAGAAATTATTATTCAAATCCCATCCTTCGATCGAAGTGCGTTTGCAAAAACTGATGGGATATTATCCGATCTAAAAGAGGTTGTTCATGCCTGACAAAATGGAAGCATCGTTTTCAATTCTTGCTATGTCCATCGCTTCATCCGCTGTGATGTCCATGGGCCTTGCGCCGGATCCCAACACCGGCAAAACCAGCAAGGATAAAAACATGGCTCGCTTCAACATCGACCTGCTCATGATGTTGCAAGAAAAAACCAAGAATAACCTCAACAAGGAAGAGCAGCAGTTCCTTGAAAATATCATTAGCGATTTGCAAGTTAAGTTCGTGCAGTCATAAAGCACGTTTTTAGGAGAAGATACCCATGAAAAAAGCATTTTTTGCTCTCATCGTCGTCCTCGCAGCGGGATTGGGATACGCTCAAATTCCGCAAAGAACTCCGCCGCCAATGAAGCTGTCGGATCCATTGCCGGCCAACCTCTTTGTTGAGCTTGGCAAAGCCATCAATCCGGCGGTTGTGAACATCTCTACCCTTGCCATCCCCCGCGTCCCGAGAGGCGGCATGCAACGCGATCCTATGCTCGACATGCTTGAGCAATTCTATGGCGTGCCACTCCAGCCACGCCAGCAAGCGCCGGTTCAACCGGGCAAACCACGCCCCTACGGTTTGGGCACAGGCTTTATCATCCGTGAAGACGGTCTTATCGTCACAAACAATCACGTGATCCAAGGCGCTGACGGCATTCAAGTTCAGCTCACGGAAAAATCCGACAAGCTCTATGATGCCAAAGTCATCGGTTACGACGAGCGCACGGATATTGCGCTGATCAAAATCAATCCGGATGGCAAACTCCCGGTCGCAGCTTTGGGCTCAAGCAAAGACCTCGAAGTCGGCGAATGGGTTGCAGCCTTCGGGAATCCTTACGGCCACGGTCACTCAATGACGAAGGGGATTATTTCCTCCAAGGGTCGTGAGATCGGCGAAATCAACAAGATCCCTCTGCTGCAAACAGATGCGAGCATCAACCCGGGGAACTCCGGCGGTCCGCTCGTAAACACCAAAGGTTATGTGATCGGCGTGAACTCAGCGATCGATGCGCGCGCGCAAGGCATTGGCTTTGCGATTCCGATCGATGAAGTGAAAGCCATCATTCCGCAGCTTGAAAAATCAGGCCGCATTGAAAAAGGCTTCATCGGTGTGAGACTCGGCGATTTGGATCCGAGCGTGGATCCATCGTACCTGGGCCTTGAAGAGGCTGAGGGAGCTGTGATCACGGGCTTAGAGAAAAACGGTCCTGCCGCAAAAGCGGGGCTTCGTGCGTACGACATCGTCGTTGAATTCAACGGCCGCAAAATCAAGTCCTCCATGGATTTGATGGATGCTGTGGGCGATGCAAAAATCGGCAGCACGGTTCCCGTGAAACTGATTCGCGAACGCAAGCCGGTCAACGCACGCGTTGCCGTGCTTGAGCGCCCGGATTTCAATGCTGCGAAAAATGCTCCAGCACCTGGAAACTACAAGGGTCAAAAAGCTCCCTTCGGCTTGGGCTTTTCGGTTGCAGATCTGACGTCGGAACTTCGCACCGAGTACATGATTCCACCGGATGTCCAAAACCCGATGATCATCGAAGTTGAACGCAGCAGCGTTGCCTCCATGGCGGGGCTTAGAGTCGGAGACCTAGTCTTAGACATAAACAAAAAAGAGGTTACTAAAGCTCTGGATGTCGCTAAGGCATTGAAGAAGGGAACCAATACATTGCGTCTGGCACGCGGGAATCGCTTAATGATTGTGACTATCGACACAAAATAGAATTTGATTTATAGATAAAAAAATGTTTTCTTAAAAAGCTCACGTTGATACGTGGGCTTTTTTTATGTTTTTTGTACGCATTCCAAAATGAGACATCTTTCGCATAAACCCGGGATGGGACGCAGTTAATTTAGACTTAGGTCTTAAGCTTTAACCCGAAAGAGCCGTTGGTTTATATGGAAGAAACAAAAGAACATAACAACAGAAGTCCCCTAATTAAGCACGTAACAGCAAAGGATGGACACATGAAGATCACCGAAGTTAAGGTCTTTCCCGTAAACGAAGATCGGTTGAAGGCCTATGTATCAATCACCATCGAGAGCAGCTTTGTCGTCCGAGATCTAAAAATCATACAAGGGCCCAGTGGGCTTTTTGTAGCGATGCCCAGTAAAAAGCGAAAAGATGGCCAATTCCGCGATATAGCTCACCCCCTCAATCAGGAAACACGGACGATGATCGAAGACATGGTCTTCGAAGCCTACGAAAAGGAACTCAAGTCGATGGGCGCCACTCTGGTAAACCTCAAACGCCAAAAAGCCCCGGTAAATACCTACGACGATGAGCTCTAGAGGCCCCTGAGGCTGATTTCGCAATGCATAATGATGCTTGATATTTAAGCGGTTTCAAGAAACTACTTGCTCTTGAGACCGCTTTTTTTTAATTTACGAGCTTCGTAATCAGTCCACTGTTGGGGCGTCGACAAGTTGGTAAGTTAGCAGATTTTGATTCTGCCATTCGCTGGTTCGAGTCCAGCCGCCCCATCCATTTTTAAACCCGCCGCAAGCGGGTTTTTGTTTTTTCAGATATAGATCTTTAATTTCAACAACATAGATAGCAAAAGGTTTCTGTTAACCACTCCTCGACTTACTTGTTCCAACTCCAACCTATTCGCTCTTGCAAGGGTTTGTAGTGGGCGGCTGTAGTGATCGTGATTTTTGTAGTGATTGATCACTACAAAGCAAACTTAAGGAAGTTTGAACTTATAGCAGTACAATTTGGTCTTCTTGTCATAAGTAAGTGAAGTCAAACGCCATAGCAATTACAACATATTTCCAGATAGATTTGCGCATAAGACTCCTATTTTAGTACACACACGAAGGACTAAACGTCCCGTCGTTACAAACCAATTTTCCAGAGGAGGAACCATACAGTGCTTCACCGGCAGCACAGGAGCCGCCGAACCCTCCGTGAGATGAACAGCATCCTGAATGTGAGTGACGCTGGGCCAAGCAGCTCGTTCCTTCAGAGCTTGAGGAGCTACCCCCATCTTTCGCACACGCTGACAAAATTACGAATAAGATCAAGAATGCAAATTTCATGTCGGTCTATCTCTTAGATTTTCTATAGCCGTTTTTCACCGCTTCTGACTCCGTATTAAAGCAGCGACGATTATCGCGGCCTTTATTCTTAATCAGCATGCGTTGGTAAAACTGCCCGCCTGGAACATGATAGATATATGAATTTGTGTTCCCAACGACAGGGCAACTCTCTGGGGAGTAGTTCTGTGCATAAGCTCTCAGGCTAAAAAATGAAGAGATGAAAAGAATTAGAAAAATACTCGCGGCTTTTTGTTTTAAATTATTCATTATTTATAAACGGATAATTATTAAACAAG
Organism: Bdellovibrionales bacterium; assembly: GCA_018266295.1. Taxonomy (NCBI): domain Bacteria; kingdom Pseudomonadati; phylum Bdellovibrionota; class Bdellovibrionia; order Bdellovibrionales; species Bdellovibrionales bacterium. Next base: position 558,037 of record JAFEAQ010000011.1, read on the forward strand.
CTTGAGGATACCATCAAGGAACTAGACCAAGGTTCGAGACTCAAAATTCACTCAATCACTATAACCACAGCGGAGTCTTATATAGTTTTTCCAAAATTTTTTCAGGCTCGCCTGTCAAAGGAAGCCACTCTACTCCACCAGCCGGCGTTCTTCCGGGAGAACGGCATCTTTATCCGGCGCTTTTGGCTGCCATCGCAATTTATAGTTCCAAAGCGTGATCCGGCCGAGCATGAAAAACAAAAAATTTCCAAGCGTCGCACCAACAATAGCCCATATGCTGTAATCGGATCGCAAGAACGTATAAATGGTAAAGGCCGGAACAACAATCATCAATACCATCACAATATAGGAAAATATTTTTGGCCAAATGCCTTCTATCAAGGCTATCAAGCAATAGCTTGAAAGAAAGACAACGGAATCAATCGCTAAAATATTTGGATAAAAATAAGAAAGAACTGCTAACCCAATGATGAGTTCACGGCGAAGAACATGCACTAACACCTGCGGCAAAACCAGAACTCCCAAAAGGGCCGCCACGTATTTCGAGAACCAGTGAGTGGCGGCCTCTAAGCCAGCGAATCTATCGGCGTTACACAAAACTATGAATACAAACCACACTGAAATCATACTTGGCGAAGAGATCCCGGACTTTAGTATCGATGCCAAAATCGTTGAGACCGTCAGCTTAAGCCAAACGCTTTCCACCTGAAACATGGGCGCTTTTTCAATCATAGACTTTAATGAACTAAATCGAGACATGCTTCCTCATGCTATATACAAATTTATCGGTAATTTTATGATTATAGTTTAATTTTTGTTTAAAAATCCGAAGAGCCTACGAGGAGAAAACATGTCGGTAAAATTACTTCTTGCGGTACTTCTATTTTCAATCTTGTCCCCCCAAATTTCAGTGGCCGGGCCCGCCGACATTGCCGCTTTCTGTGGAGAAAACTCCGACATCGGCAAGTGCGATTTACAAAAGCTCGAGGATCTTAATCGGATCACAAAAAAACCTTATGTTGCCGATGAAAAACCATATAGCGAACAGCAAAAGCTATTTTTTAAATCCATCGAAAAAAACTGCGGTGAATTGCAAAACACCTGTATGGCTTATATTCACTGGCAAAGAGCCTCACTGCCTGAACCAGAACGATCTCCCGCATCAGAGAAAAGTGGCCTCGGTCTATGGGGCAGCATCTTCACGTTGTTAGGTCTTTATCTTTTGTACAAAGCTTTCGTTAAAGGAACACGCGTTGCCTTTGGCGGTCTTTCTCGCGTCTGGAATGCAATGGATTCAGAAATAGGGCGAGAAGCAAGAAGACTTGAGAAGGCAAATCGCCAACAGAACTTCTCAAGCAGCGATACCGATCCAAACTATTTCGCAAATGATAAGGTCAATATTGATTTTGGTTATGGAAATAGCGACAGCTCCTCACCAAACCCTGCCTACTCATCCTCGAGTGAACCAGAAATTACCCAGTGGCGGGTTGAGGGCCACTATGTTGGGCAGAAATCCTACACTATTCACTTTCAGATCAACGCAGACAGCGCTGACAGCGCCCGAGCTCAAGTTCGCCGTGATAAAAAGGACTTTGTTATCGTTCGAGTTTCTCGATACTAGCACTTTGGTTCTCGACCATTTTTCTTAAGTTCTGTCGGGTATCTTCAATAGAAGTTACGGAGGCCGGTCTGAATCCTATTCGAAAGCTGAGGCTAAATAATCCCCAGCTCTCGAAACCTCTCCGCAGCTACGTATAATCGTTATACCCCTTCTCCCCCGGAGTGTACGAGGTTGTGAGGTCCGGCGGCGTTAATGGTATTCCGTCGCGCAGTTTTGCTACTAAATGAGGATTGGAAATAAATGGACGGCCAAAGGCTACGAGGTCGCCTTTTTTCTCTAGCAGATCTTGCTCCGCTCTTTTGGCGTCGTAGCCGCCGGATAAAATGTATTTACCTTTGAAGTTCTCACGGATCGCGCGCTTGATCTCGGGACTGACCGCCGGGGCCCCCATCGCGCTGTGATCGACGACATGGATATAAAGAAGACCGAGGGCCGAAAGTTTCTGGCTGAAATCAATATAGAATTTCTCAATCCCCTCAAAGGCGCCGGTGTCGTTGAAAACACCATACGGAGAGACACGAATACCCAAGCGGTCGGCGCCAATTTTCTCGATGGTGCCCTTGGCGATTTCCAAAGCAAAACGCATGCGGTTTTCCGCTGAGCCACCATATTGGTCCGTGCGCTTATTCACATTCGGATTTAAGAATTGTTCAATCAAATATCCATTGGCAGCGTGAAGCTCGACACCGTCAAAGCCCGCTTGGATCGCAAGCTCCGCTGAGTGAATGTATTCCCGAATCGTTGCCTTGATTTCAGCATCACTCATTTCATGCGGAACTGGGTGATCTTGTTGACCTTCACTATCAGTCCACATTTTTCCAGAAAGAGCGATGGCCGAAGGTGCCAAAATTTTAGTGCCTTGAGGCATATTTGCCGGATGAGCAACTCGCCCCGTATGCATCAGCTGAATAAAAATATGAGATCCCTTGGCATGAACAGCGTCAGTGATCTTTTTCCATCCCGCCACTTGCTCTTGATTAAAGAGCCCCGGAATGCGGGCATAACCCAAGCCATTTGCCGAAGGAGAGGTGCCCTCGGTGATAATAAGTCCCGCACTAGAACGGTCGCTATAGTACTTTACCATAATATCATTCGGCACATTACCAATAGCCCGCGATCGGGTCATCGGTGCCATCACGATGTGATTTGCTAATTTCATACGGCCAATTTGTGTCGGTTGAAAAAGAATACTTTCCATAATGTCTTTCTTACCCCTTGAGAATAGAAAACTTCCATCAAATAAGTAACAATTATAAGCACATTATAAAACAATGGCAAGATGGTTTTTAAGAGGCCCGCTCGAAAGCGAAATAAATATTTCGTTTATATTCCGAAAACTGCATAGATAAGCCATCCCAACAGCCTCGCCGTCGCGGGCAGTGTCGACTGCGTTGGCTGCGTCGGATGTGTGGGGCTTCGCGGGGCCGTTGGCAAAGTCGGCGTGACTCATTAAAAAAAAGAGCCCGGACTTTCTTGTCCTGGCTCCGAAAATACCGCTCACCTACTGCTTAATATCAAAGATCGGAGTCGACAGCGCCGGCAAGATCGAGCCCACCGGGATCGAATCGAATCTGGCGTCGTAGAGGAATTGTTCGAAGACTTTTGACGATGGATTCCTTGCGAGCATCGCGACCTCGGCAATGATCACACCCTTAAAGTCACCGAAGTAACGGCTATGAATATGCGGAGCATTTAGCAACAGCCCCTCGTAGTTCACTGCAATGCGATTGCCACCCACACCCGCGTTTTCACTCGAAGGATCCTCATAGATCACACTCTCGCGCCCCGCAACGGGGTTGTCGGTGTAAGCCTTGTCCCCCACGTCCAGCAATTCACTGCCGATGGATTTTGCGTCGCTCACGATATTGTCAAAGTACTTCGACATCGCAACTCCGTTAATCGCTCCACCGCTGGGGTCGTAGGCCGTGTCTAAGTCACTCATAAAACGTGGCCATGGACCGCCCGCTGTCGTCAATGGCGTGTCCGTCACGCGCACACTGCCACCCGAAGTCGCTGCGCCCATGCGCTCGGCACTTATGCCCATCGTGATCGCGCGCGGACTTGTGATTTGTAAGTTGCTCGCACCGCCGTTGATGTACGTAATCGGACCCTGGATAAAGACCGATTGAGAAACATACAGACGACAGCCGTTGCTGTCGGTGATGAGATTGAGGTTTTTTAAAAAGAGCGGACCTTTGACGACCACATCACCATAACAAGTGACATTACCCGAGTTACGAATAAATTTGCCGCTGCTATCGGCAACAAAGCCCGACATCTGTGTGGCAGGCTTACCCGCTAGTTGAATCGTCGTCACACCCACCGCTTGGGCTTGTATCGCTGGGGCTAAAGATAAAATCTCGGCCTCGGAAGGATAACCGATCACGATTTTTGACATCTCCACCACCCGCGACGGACCCGCAGCCGGCGTGACCCCGTCCACCATCGAGCGGCCGTTGGCATAAAGCCCCCCGTTCCACTGAAGAACCTGGGCGAGCGTCGTCGCCGCATTGAGGCCAAACAGATTTGCTGAGTCTTGAGCCGAGAAACTCACCTTGGGCACGTGGATAGAACCTCCGGCCACCGTCATCGATTGCCAGCCGCCGATACCGCCACCAGCATCGACGTTATTGTAAGCCGTGCGCTCAGAGCCTTTTGTACTTGGTAAGAAAGGATTGCCGTTCACTGAGAAGTTCGGACCGCCATAGCCGAAGTCCGTGACAATGCTTGCACCGAAAGAGCCGTGACAAGCCACGCAGTTCATCGCTCGGACGGCAAAAACGGGTTTCAGGGTTTTGATCGCCACAGCGGCGTCTTCACCTGAAGAGCGGCCGCTATCGCCATTGCCGTTGGCGTTGATCCCGTCGACGGCGGAGTTATCGAGAGTGAAATTTACTTTTGAACAGTTTTGAAAAGTAAAAACTAAGGCCACTGCCGCTGGCACCGCAAATAACCATAACATTCCACGCTGTTTCATGTGTTCCCCCGTAATAATAGTCTAAGTGGGAGCACGATTTTGTAAAAGGATACTTTTGCACACGGACGATCAAAGCAGCGCACAATCGAGAGGAGGATTTTTTTTCTTTCCTCGCCCGTCTCACGTCGAGACTGAGGAAAGGAGCTGCAAAAAAGTCCGACACCCGAAAAAAATAAAATGTTCCAAACGTTCCAGACTTCAAAGCAGTCTATTATGTAGGAAGTAAATTATTAAAACTCGCTCATCTGAGATCGAAGAGTTAATTATCTTTGCAAGTTTGTGGAGCGGTATTTACTTTCCAAGTCTTAGCTAGCGATCCAAAAATATTGCGTTTTTTGACGAATTCAGTTTCTTCGGCAAAAATAATTTTTCCGTCACTGACCCTTTTAGCAATTGTATACTCAAATTTAGTAACTCCAAGATTGCGGCCATCGTTATCTGGAAGTGCTGGGGCCCATGCCTCACGATAAAGACTCATTCTCAGTGTTTCTAAATTATTATTTTCCGAAATTGAAAATTGGGTTTTAAAAATTTCGTTATCTGAAGAGTAATTTTCAAAGCTATGGCCTTGAGGGTTTTGAGGTACCTTGCCCTTGATTCCAAAGAAGAAGGCTTCAGGCTCGCCATAACAGAATCCGCTATCGCATTTCGCTAGAAAAACATAAGCACACTTTGCAGGCACAGAGTTTAATAGAAACTCTTTAATCTCTAACGGCGCTTGACCAGCATAAGCTGAAATTGATTGCATGGCTAAAGCGCAGAGAACAAACAATGTTTTTTTCATAAACATCTCCTGACGTTTGAGTTTCATATTTAAAATTTTGGTCATTACTATATGAGTAGTAGCGACAGGTCAATAGAGGGGTAAGCTCTGTGATATCATGATTGAACCCGTTTCACTCACAATCCAAATATCCTGGGAACGATATGTGCCTCGCTCGTTGATTCAAAATCCAATTCGTCTTTACAAGTGATTTGTTCCTTACTAGCTTTTTATGTCGATGGGAAAAACGGACGTCGGAATTTTTTTACTCAACGAGCTGAATAAGCGTAAACTTCAGGATCCGAAATATTCCTTAAGAGCCTTCGCCCGCGATCTTAAAATTTCCTCCGGCAGACTTTCTGACATTCTCAAAGGCCGCCGCGGTCTTGGGCCGCAAGTAGCCCAACGGATCGTCGAAGCCCTTCATCTTTCCGTCGCAGAGAAAGAGGAATTTGAACTCCTTCTCGAAAAACAAATTCATTACTTTTCTAATCTCGGCCGTCCCCTTTATAGCCTCAATCAAGATGAACTCAATGCCATGGTCGATTGGGAATACTTCGCGACTCTGAGCCTGCTTGAAACTCGCGATGCCGGTATTACCACCGCTTGGGCCGCGGATCGCCTAGGGATCTCTGTGGCGCGAGCTGAAGAAGTCCTCGCACGACTTGAGCGGATGAAAATGATCGTGCTTAAGAAGAAAAAGTACTACCTCACGCATAAACGTGTTGTCACAACCACCGATATTCCGTCCGCGGCTTTAAAAGAATCTCATCGCCAGAATATTCAGCAAGCACTAACCTCGTTGTACGAAGATCCCGTCACCCTGCGGGAGATCTCGAATATCTGCATGGCCATTGATGTGAATCAGATTCCACAAGCCAAACAGATGATCCGAGATTTTCGCCGTAAGATGAGCCGCTTTCTTGAACAAGGCGAAAAAACCGAGGTGTACCTTTTGAATGTTCAGCTCTTTCCTGTGACTAAAAATTCCCGTTCACAAAATCTTCGAGGTTAATCTATGTTTCGCACACTCATTGCCATTTTCATGACACTCTTTTCTGTCAGCACTTGGGCGCAAGTTTCTGGACACGAAAAAGGCAATGGCGGGTATGGAGTTTCCTGTCCGAGCGTCGATGGTACGAATGTTTTCCTCTATGACACCGTCGAGGCCAAACTTCGCTATAACTTGTCTGTTCAGGATCCCCGGCCTTCCCCCTATGCCGGAATCTCGCTGATTGATACGGCTTTGCTGTATTTAAACAGCATTAAAAATTTAGATCCAAACCGCTACAAGAAATATAAAACCTGGATCGAAGATTTTCCAAAGAATGCCCGTGCACTCCCCTCAGCAGAGATGGGTCCAGTCGGTGATATTGGCTTTAGTATTCTGCCGAAAGGCTGCCGCCTTGAACAACTCGTCATTCAGCATGAGCCCGTGGGCCCCGAAGATCGACGTTACTTGATCAACAGCGACCTTTGGCAAAAAATGGGGGTTCTCGACCGAGCCGCGACCATGCTTCATGAAGTGATTTACCGGGATCTGCTTGAAATAAATCCGGCCGTGCGGACTTCTGAAAAAGTTCGCTATTTGAACGCACTTATTTTTTCCGGCGAACTCGGCAAGCGAACACCTTCACAGTACAGAGATCTGATGAAGCACTTGGGTTTTACTCGATAGTCTCACTATCTGTTGGGACAGTTTAAAATGCTCCCCCGGTTTTTGCGATTCAGGGAGCGCGCGCGCCACTTTTAAACTGCCTTCATGAAAGTTCAATTCATAAAAATTTGGCTGCTCTTTGGGCTGGCATCCTATTCTGAAATTTCGTCAGCTCAGTTGATACCGTTTGCTTTTTGGAAAGCGCCTTGCCGAATACAAACTGTCTTTACCTCTGGCAGCGGAACATGGAACGTTCCCGCGACTTGGTCTGCGGCTAATAACACAAACAATTATGTCATTCTCATCGGTGGCGGTGGCGGCGGTTCTTTGTCGGATACAAGCACCGGGGCCTATGGCGGCTCCGGAGGTGGGGGTGGTGCGTTTGTGAAGGTGACGAACTTTTCCACAACAGCCAATGCTTCCATTTCTTATAGCGTCGGAGCCAGTGGTGCCGGCGCAGCGACTTCGACAATGTCTCCCACTCCCGGCGGCGCTGGCGGAAACACGAGCGTCACGATCGGCGGCACCACCTACACCGCCGGTGGCGGTGGAGGCGGCGGAACTCTCATCAATGGACAGGGCGCTGCGGGCTCTGCAGGGTTGCCGACTCCGAGTTCTTCCTCCGGCAACGTCCTTGTCAGCAAGGGCGGCGCCGGTGGATTAGGAAATTCCCGTGGCCCCAATAAATCCGGAGGTGGCGGCGGCGGTGGCGGTGCCGGCGGTCCCGAGGGCGACGGCGTGGCAGGAGCTAACGCTGTCACTGCAAATGCCAACGGAGCCAACGGCGGTGCCGGAGGAGCGACGAAAGGGGGGCCCGGAGGAATTGGCTCTACGACGAGTGCCACTCCCTCAACACCGGCTGCTGGAACCGATATCAGCTCACTGTACGGAAGTGGCGGCGGCGGTGGCGGCGGTTGGAATAGCTATAATGGCGGCAGCGGCGGAAACTACGGCGGCGGAGGCGGCGGTGCCGGCTCCGTCGATGCCCCTGTCTCCAACAGCGGTGGCAGTGGCGCCTCCGGAATAATTATTTTCTGCTACTGATTGTATTCGCAACACGTCCGCTTCGCTTAAGCAGTGCCAAGAAAAACAAACTCGTCAATGTGCACACCACCGTCGCGCCCGAAGGCAGATCGAGGAAATAACTCAGGATAAAGGCCAAAGAGATTCCTAAAGAACCCACGGCCCAGGCAAAGAGCAGTCGCGAACTCAGGCTTGTGAAAAATCTTGAGGACAACGCCGCGGGCGCCACAAGAATCGAGAACACCACCAGCACGCCTGCGTGACGAGTTGAAAATGTGATCACAATTCCAAAGAGAAAATAGAAAAGAAAATCCCACCAAAACACTCCCTCTTCGCCTTGAGAGGCCCGCCAGAATTGCTTTCTAAAACGCCAGTGCAAAGCGCCGATGATCGCATAGATCACCGCCGTTTCTAAAACCTGAGGCCAGGTGATAAAAAGAATATTTCCGATTAAAGCCTCTTTCAGATGCTCGGCACCATGCGGGAGCTTGTCGGCAACTAGAATGAGAGCTCCGCTGGCCAGAGCGTACGTCATCCCGATGAGAGCTTCTTGCGAAGTTGATTTTTCATAGCGCTTTAGAAGGGCTAATGAAAACGCCACAAGCAAGCAAAGCCCCAACGAGAAACCGAGGCCCACAAGGCCCCCGTCTTCGCCATGAACCACGAAAAGACTGATTGCGCCTCCTAGCGCGGCCACCTGAGAAAGACTGATGTCGACAAAAATCACCTCACGCTTAAGAACATGCAGGCCAAGATAAGCATGAATGCCAATGAGTAAAAAACCCAGAACCAGTGGCGCCGCCAGGAATTGCAATGCTTCCATCTATTTTGATCCTTCTTCAATCGATTTAACGATTCGTTCGATCAACTGTTGATTCGTGGTAATGCCCGGCTCTCCTTCCACAGAGACCGGCACGCGCTCAACATGTGCATTCGGAATGTCCGTTTTGATTTTAGCTCCGACCGAATCGTCATAGAGATTCTCGATGAGAACGATCTTGATTTTTCTTTTCTTCATTTGATCAATCACCGACATCAAATGGCTCGCCGTCGGCGGAATGCCCGGCTTGGGCTCAAGCTGTAGCTGGCATTCCAAGCCAAAACGCGCGCAGAAATACGCAAAATTCTTATGATACGTTACGAATTCTTTAACTCCGGTTTTTGCGATGCGAGCCTGCCACTCTTTGGTCTTTGCCTCCATCTGCTTTTGAAACTGATCTGCGTTTTTGTTGAAAAAATCTTTTTGCCCAGGATCGAGCTCTGCCAGTTTTCCGGCAATGATGACCGCCGCCTTCCCAAGGCGAAGGGGGTCCAACTGAAAATGCGGATTTCCGCCGGGATGCACATCCCCTTCCGCGCGGGAGATATTCCCTTTTGGAATCTCAATAGGGTCCAACTCTCCGGCGAGCTCGAGGACTCCGCCCTTTGCCGCAAGCTTTGGATTGCGGGCTCCTTGGATCAAAGGATCGATCCATGCGGACTCCAGTTCAAGTCCGTGAGCAATCACCAGATCTGTCGACCGGAGCTTCACCATGAACGAAGGCTTTGCTTCGATCTGGTGTGCATCTTGTGTGCCTTTCCCAATGGCAAAGACATCGACTTGATTCTGGCCAACTTCTTTAACAAGGGCCGCGATGTCCGTGGTTGTCGCCGCCACTTGAATCTTCGCGAAAGCTATTGGTGAAAATAAGCTTAACAGTAAAATGAAAATTGTATTTTTCATAAATGATTTTCCTTAATACGCATGAGCGGGATGAGACCCGATTGTGAAATTCGCTTGCAAGAAAATGGCTTTTTCAGTGTCTTCGCCGCTGGAGCTTGGGACGCCCCCATGACGCTGATCATATTCCAGTTTGAACGAAGAAAACTCCGACGGCATATAAGCGATCGCGAGGGAATTTCGCTCCGAAGGGCCGTTTGGCAGCGTCGCAGGATTAAAAGTATTTTCAACATTCAGATTGTCGTAGCGATAAAGGGCCGCCCATCGCTCTGCGAATTGATATTGAATGAAACTTGAAACGCCATAGGACTTCTCATTGTCACTCACGCCACTTTGGCTTTCGTTTCTTGCTAAGTACTCGGTGGACCAAATTAACGAGTGATAACGGCCGCCTTCATTTGGACGCCACTTAAATGTCAAATCAGCACCCGACAAAGCCGTTGTTCCTTTGAGTGAATTACCACCTGTCGCATAAGACAAACCTAATTCCATCGTAAGTGCATCTGAAAGATCGAAAAGATTTTTCCAGTGCGCGAGCCCGACCCCGTCACTTGGCGAAGGAGAATTGAACTCTGCATTTTCGCCTTCACCACGCAGCGCTTGCAATGTCAGTTCACTGAACCACGGAGCCGGCAGCATAATGGCGCCAGAAAGACCCACATCATTCAGGCCTTCGTCACCCAAGAGCGCTTGATTCGCAAGAGGGGCTTGAATAAACGGATACGCATGAGTGTGTAGCATATTGTGCTTACCCATCGCCGCTTTGAATTTACCCAGTTTTAGCAAAACACTTGGCAGGCTTGTGGATTCGACAAAAAGCTCTTCGGGCTCTAGAATCCATTTTTCTTCCACTTTCGTGCCGTCGCTTTCATATTCAGGATGGACCGAAAGCAACATGTTAAGACGCGTATAAGGATCGACGTCCGAGTAAAACTGCAGCTCGGCTTCTTGGATATCAAAACCGTTTCGATTCTGGTCGGGATTCGCAGGATCCACATCGTCTTTATGAAAATTCGAGTTTTGATAAAGAAATAAAGTGTTGGCACTGATGTTTGGAGTTTTCAAACTTGAGTCTGCAGCAAATGCAGAGTGGGCAATAGAAAGACACAATAACGCAAATAGAATACGCATTTAAAAGTTTCCTTTAAAAATAATGAAAGAGACGTAATTTAAATTTTTGGGGAAAGCTTAAGCGTCGCGTGGAGGCCGACGTGGAGTCTCCAGATCTGGAGACTTAAATCGGCTTTCGAGTTTTAAAACGTATTTGAAATTAACTTTAGGAATTGGGTTTTCCCAAACGAAAACTTGAACAGGTAAGAGCGACGCACTAAAAAGAGACTGCGCTGCGTGGCAGTTATCATCGTCATCATGGCTTTCACCACTGGTACTGATCACTGGGACCGAAGAGGTGTTTGTCGAGAGCTTACTGAGAGTGAATCTGTGAATATGCGCGAACTCATTACAATCATTCAGACCTGTCGATGGCAGCAATGCCTTTAGCAACAGAGTGCTCAAGACAAAAAGAAGTGCGTAAGTAACCAGCTGCCGAGTTTTGCGCATGGTTAATGATTATTCCTTTTAAATAACCGAGTCAAGGCCGCGACAGCGATTCAGCAGAAATCAAACGATAAATAAATTCGCGCGATTCTTGTAAACCGGTTCCTGCTGTTGATGATGGCGCGATTACCGGCCCGTCCGGGCCGTCAGGTCCTTGTCACTTTAGGACCCTTCGGCATATTGTTCATGTCATGCACAGCCTGTGCACTACATGAACATGATGGTAAGAGACCATCTCACTAAAAGCGTCCTTCCGAGCGAATCGTCTATAAGACAACCTGGTCGTATAATAGACGATTTGATCGGATGGATCTTTGCAATCAAACCTTCATTGCGAGTCAGCAACGTCATGAAAACTTCGCATGACTCTCGGACTGACTCTCGCTGCAATAAGTGAAAACAATTTAGGAGTACGCCATGAAATTCATCGTGTTTCTTTTTGCGTTTGTGACTTTGACATCGCCTTTGTCATTTGCAATGGTCAAACCCTTTGGTCACTGGACACTGAAGGACTTGACCTGCGCTTCAGGGGCCGTCCCAAATCCAGGAATGCCTTCGACGGTGCGAGTGGATTTTCATCTCTACGATGATACGAAGTTTGAACAAATCATGTTGCGCGCTGATGGCTGGATCGTTGCACGCGGGACCTATACCAATACTGATAAGCAGATGTGTTTTAGTACCACCGAACTCATCTTTCCAAAACAGCCCCCTTTTACACAGCCGGGCCGCCCCACATGCTGGGACTTCCAACTCAATGCTCAGGAGCTCTCTTTTCAATTACCTTCCAATTCGGATTGCCCACCCGGCGATACTCTCCGCTGGAATTTCATGTTGATGGAACCGTTGTGAGCCCATGTTGATGTAATTGTGGCTTCGTGGGCCTTTCTGGCTGCCGCCGGCCGAATGAGAAGCAATTCCTCAGAAAGGTCCTTGTCTTATGTTCTCAGTATATACTTTGACCCAATGAAGGCTCCCTAAGGAGCCTACTTCGTCGTTGTTAACTGAATGACTTTTTCAAGTTCAGCCGTTGGCTGGGCACCTTCCAGAGCGACACCGTTGATGACAATCGCCGGAGTGCCCGAGAAACCGAACTTTTCAAACTCCGCCGTGTCGTCGCTGATTTGTTTTTCAGTGGCCGCTGATTTCATGTCAGCTTCCATTTTCTTCATATCGACACCGAGCTTTTTCGCAGCGTCGTTTAGGAACTTCTCATCCTGCATCTGTCTTTGGTTTTCAAAGAGATAAGTATAGTACTTGCGAGCTTTTTCTTTATCCTGCTTGTAGACCGCTTCGTAGCGGATCGCCGCAGGCATCGCCATCTTATGGAAGCTCAGTGGAACGTGCTTATAATAAAACTTAATGCGGTCTTTGTATTTTTCTTTGATCGGTTTTAGGTTCTTGTAAGCAACTTCACAGTACGGGCATTCGAAATCCGCATACTCCACGATCGTGATGTCCCCCTTCGCATTCCCGAAGAGCAGGCGATCTTCTGACAGCGCAGGCTTGAGTGGATTTTTCAACTGATCATCTTGGCGGCGTTTCATATCGGCCATTTGCTTTTCTTGCGCGCCCTCTTGAGCTTTGCGAGCCGCTTTATTCACCACTTCGATAAATTGCTCGGGGTTCTGCTCGATCGCATCAAAGACAAGCTTTGGATTTTTCTTGAGGGCCTCAGCTACCTGCTGATCCGTCGTAGAGCATGCACCTAAGGCAAGGGCGAGACCCGCAATTAAAAACTTCTTCATCTGTTAACTCCTATTCACACTTGTTTGTGCGTGTTTCCATATTTAGCATGCGTTCAATGATCTTTTCATGCTGAACCTGATAGCACATATTGGCCTCAGGCGACTTTTCAGAACTAAGATTCATTGAAGCAAAGGCCTCACTGATCCCGATAAACCAGCCGATGCACATCACTGCTAGCACAGTAACGCGCAGAGCTTTTGGCTTTTCGTTGTTTAAGGCTTTGAGATTTTCTAAGCGGAATTTCATTTCATTAAATCCAAGAGCCGCGCCCACAGCAAGATGTGGAGCTTGCTGTGGGCCACTCATCTCAAGAACTCGCAACATCGCTGTCGCGTATTCCGCCGGATGGAACGAGTGTCGCTGAATGACTTCTTCGTCCGTCGCCATTTCCATGGCAAGGCGTCGACCGTGCTCAAAGAAAATCACGATGGGATTAAACCAGCAAAGGCGAGACACCAAAAGCGCGATCCCCGTCCACAGACCATCGCGATTGCGCACGTGAGTTTTTTCATGGCTCAGAACAAAGTGTTTCAGAACTTCGCTGTCAGCCACTTGCACTGGCAATAGGATGCGCGGGCTTAAGAAACCAAAACTTGCCGGAGCGAGAGAGTCATCGACTCGCAAGTATTCGCTTTCTTGACTGAGGGTGGATTTTTTCAAAAATCGCTGAAATCGCGCTATACGAATAAAATCCACGGCGCTGAAAGCGACAACTCCGACCAACCAAACAAGAGCCACGATTCTTGTGACACCAAAAGATCCCTGCGCAGAAGCAAAACTTCCGAAACAGCTGTCTTGAATATCCTGATCCACACTTAAAAGAAGGACCGTTCCTAGAATCATCGTTCCTAAGACCGTGACCAGAGAGATACGGGCCACTTTATTGTAAAGCCCGCCGGAGATTCTTCTTAAAAAAGGTTGCAGCAACAAGAACACGCCAAAGATGATGACTGAAGAAACAGAGGTGATGATTAAAAGTTTCCAGAGGAAGTCTGAGAAAGTTGCAAGAGAAGGCATTAGCGAGCTCCCTTCTTCTTATCAAATTCTTTTACAATATCGCGGAGCTTTTCGATTTCTTCCGCCGACAAACCTTTGGCACCCGCGAAGTGATTCAGCAACGGAGTCAGTGATCCGCCCAGCGTGCGCTCAACAAATTCAGCGACTTTGCCCTTCATCACAGTTTCGGCTTCGATTTTTTCTGAATATATAAAGATGCCGTCAACTTTATTGCGGGCGAGATAACCTTTTTTACGAAGGCGCTCCATCACCGTCAAAATCGTCGTGCGGGCCAGACCCTTTTGCTTTTCAAAATACTCAGCCACATCGCGAACCGAAACCTCTCCTTGTTGAGAGATGTACCGAAGGATCTGGGTTTCTTGCTCGCCTAAACTAGGAAGGTTCTTCACGCACACTCCTTGACTACACTTGTAGTTTATAGAAACTACAGCTGTAGTCAAGAATGAGGATTAGCAATCCAGACTTGAGACAGTCCGGATTGCTAAGTGGTTGATTTGATTGAATGACGCTCCCTAGATCACAGTCACCTGACGGAAGAAGGCCGCAGCAATAGCAGCCCTTCCGCCATCGGATGTCAGCGACAATTTCCCTGCGGCAAACTGCGCGAAGCACTCCGACAGTGTCAGTGGGGAGTTCACATCCACCGTTTGCAGGTCTTTGATCAAACTCAAAAACAAAGCTCCATAGACGACGCGCGAATAGTTCCGCAGCGCCTGAAGAGTCTGCTGTTTTTCAGCGCTGAAATTTTCTGCCGTTGTTCCATCCAGAGCCGCCGCCATCGATATCACCGCGACGTCCGGCAGGCTTAAGAAGTTACTCAGCGTTGCCAAATCCATATAGGGATGATCGAGCTTTGAAACTTCCCAGTCGACAAACCATAAACGCACCTCGTCCCAGAGGACATTGGCAGGGTTTAAATCTCCGTGACTGAATACTCGACGGCGATCCGCGGTCATGGCTTCGCCCGCTTTATGGATGTACTTCACAAAGTCCGACGCCCCCACCGGAAAGCCAGGCCGTTGATATTGCGAAAGCCACACCTGCCGGCCCGCAAGGACTGAGTCTTCGGCTGCCGGCAGAGCATAGGGCTGCATTTGCAAAGTCCGAAGATTCTGCACGAGGCTTTTAAAAACCAGCGGCCGCTTTGCCGGATCCATCAAGGCCGAACCGAAATGTGGGCCTTCGATTTGTACGGTCAAAATGGCTTTTTCTTGCTCGTCGACGTGAAGAAGCCGAGGCGCGACTCCGCAACCCGAGGCTAAACGATAATTCGCGAGCGACGTCGTCCAATCGGCGGGCGAATGCGCGTGAAAGCGCACGACGAACTTTCCTTTTTCGGCTTTTACCGCAAAGACAGCGGCGCCCGACATGCCTAATGTCAACGGGGTTACGTTTTCCACCTTGCCACAGATGTCTGTGGGGCAGATTTTCAATGGATCAAATGAAGAGTTCACGAGGATCTCCTTTGGTTTTGTTGCCATCCCGCTATCGGCAACCAAAAGAGTTGAATCTATCGAAAGATACGGAGTGAGCTTCTCTTTGACGGGCAAGGCACCTCCGCGGCACCTAGATCTTGAGTATAGCTAAACCCGGGAAGATTCTCAAGCCCCTGTCTCAAAGGATCTAGAAAATAAAGAGCCGGCTTTTTGAGAATGAGAGATAAAAACCGGCTCTTTAGAAAGCACTACTTTGCAAGAGTTCCTGCAAGGATCTGATGGACGATCGCAATAGGATCGCCGCTGCCAATGCCGCCATTGCCGCCACCGCACTCTGCTGGCTTCGGCTTACTGCAAACACATGGATTGCAGGCTGCGCTTGCAGCCTGACCGACCAAGATCGATGCCATCACTGCTAGAATCATTTTTGTCATAAAAATCCCCCTTTTGATAAAAACAGGAATAATTCACTTTGACCCCTTCATGAACCCGTTTTATGAAAGGGTCAAATTTTGACCCTCCGGACCCCAGAATGAGGCCCTTTTATGAAGATCGAAGAAGCAAAAATCAAAAACAGCCTCAAAGGCCTGATGAAACAGCAAGGCATCCAGTATAACGATTTGGCGAAAACTCTTCGCGTATCAACTGCCACTGTCAAACGACGCTTGAATAAAGGAGAACTCAGCATCTCAGAACTCAGTGAAATTGCCTCGTGCCTGGGGACTTCGTTTTATGAACTCATCGAAATAAGCAAGCAGAACACTCAAGAGGCCTACTTGTTTTCCGAAGAACAAGAAAAGCTCTTTGCCGGTGATTTGAGTTACATGATGCTATTTAGATCCATCCTCATGGGTCTTAATTTCACTCAGCTAAAGAGCGAATTGAATTTAAAAGAATCTGACCTGCGCAAAAAATTGCGCCGCCTCGAAGAGGTCGAATTGATTCAGCTCATGTCGCGGGACCGGATTTCATTGCTGGCGCGCTTTCCGTTTAAATGGCGCGAAGATGGTCTTCTGCAAAAGGCCTACTACCAAATGAATCTGCAATCGATTTTTAGCTATATCGCCAGCAATTATAAATCCTCGACCTACAACGAAGAGACCGGCTCCCTGTGCAAGCCCTTTGAGTTTTTACTCACCGCCAATCACAAAAAAGACTTTTCGCGGGACCTGATGGAGATTTTAAAGAAGTATCAAAATCTGTCCCTTATGGAAATCAACGCCAAAAGCAACAAGGCCGCGGCGGTTTCAGGGATTCTGCAACTGGATCAATTCTCGGTCTGGAATGTTGAAAACTCAAAATCAGGGCCCTTCTCGAGTTCTCGGTGAATTTTATAGCGCTAACAAATGTGGAGCTTTGAAGTAAATCGAACAGAGTATCGGAAATAAAAGATACACTTTTGCCACGTTCTCCTGCGCTCAGGAGAACGTAGACACCAAATATTCCACAAATATTTCTCTGGTACGGCAGAAACTATTTGCCGCGCTTTTCCGTTAACGCAAAGATTTCGCAGGGGGATTCTTATCATGACCAGTCCGTTGGAAGTATTGCTTAAAAAGAAACTCAAAGACATTCAGACGAAAAACACCCGTTTTTCAATGCGCTCGCTGGCCGCAAAGATTGGTATTTCCCCGGGAGCTCTCGGCGACCTGATGAAGGGCAAACGTGCGCTCAGTGATTTCTATGCAGAAAAGATCGCTGCGGGTCTTCATTTGAAAGAAGAGGAAAGAAAAGCCCTCTTTGCTGCCGTCACGACCCGTTCACGCAAGTTCGGCAAACAAAAAATCCTCGCCGAGAATGAGTTCAGCATGATCACCGACTGGGAAAACTATGCCATTTTGAATCTGATGAAAACCAAAGATTTTCGTAGCGATGTAGCCTGGATCGCCGAACGCTTGGCTATTCCCGAGAGCCAAGTTAAAAAATCGGTAAAAGTGATGATGGATTTAGATTTGATTATCTCTCGCCAAGGCGAGTGGATACGAAATCACAACAGCATTTCCACCACGCGAGAAATTCCAAGTCGCTATATTGTTGAGGCTCATAAAAAAGACCTTTTGAAGGCCATCGAAATGTTAGAGAAAACTCCTCTGTCGGCCCGCTCCTACACTTCGATTACGATGCCAATAAATACCGCTAAGATCGAGGAAGCTCGCAAATTGATCCGCAAGTTTCGCCGTAACCTGTGCCTCCTGATGGAAACAGGGCCAAAAGATGAAGTTTATAATCTGAATATTCAACTTTACCCTGTGACCAAATTACAATCGAACGAAGGAAAAAGATTATGAAAACTCTGGTTTTGGCAATTCTCACTCTGTCCTTTTGCCACGCCTGGGCCATCGGTGACGAAAAAGAAAACGGCGGCGATGTCATTGTCTGTGGAACCGGCGATTCCAGCAGCTACGAACTACTGGATCTCTACGAGGCCAAAGCTCTTCATCGTCTAGACCTGGTACCGCCACAGGGCACGGCGCTAGCTGACATTTTTGAACAAAGGATGAAAGCACTCGAAGGAATCGATGCGACCCGTGCGGCTCTTTACCGAGGATACATGGCAAGCTTCATGGCTGAAGCGCGTTTTGTTCCTAACAGCGATTTCACCGACATTCCTGACGAAGGCTTCAAAGCTCCCCCGGCCGGATGCACTCTGCGCCAGATCGTCGTTCAATACGATATTCCAACTCCGGATGGTGTGCGCTATATGGTGAATCAAGATCTTTGGAGCCATCTTGATGAAGAAAATCGTGCGGGCTTGCTGATTCATGAATTTATGTACCGTGAAGGCCGCTTTGCTCAAAACAACTTCCGCACCTCTTCGGGAGTTCGATATTTCAATGCCCTAGTTCACTCAACGAAAATAGCTCGATTGAGCCTGCAGGAATATATCGTTGAGATGCGCGCCATTGGTTACCAAGAAGTCGTGGTTCAAGCAGAGCCCGTTGTTCTCTTCGTCTGGAACGCAGACAAACCTCAAAAGATCGTGCAGGACATCGAATTTCATACAAACGGTAAAGTTGCAAAAGCGACGTTAGCAAACCATTTCTTTCTTCCGGGTGTGAGCAAAGACGAAATCACTTGTCACAAAGCCATCACCGACGAGCACAGTATCTACTTCTTTGAGTCCGGCAATATCGCGACTATACATATTGGCTGCGGCGACGTGGCCTATAGCTTTAAGTCAGGTGACGTCAGCGGATTCAGCTTTGGTTCTACTTTTACCTATGACGATGCCGGACATATTTACAATATATTTACCGAGAATAGTCAGGCTGCGATTTTTAGATACTGGTCTTCAAAAGTTCATATCAGCGGGATGCTGTTCGAGAAACCGAGTTTTGCTTCCGTGACGTTCTATGAAAATGGCCTGCCCTCAATGGTCGAAACCAGCACCACGAAGCATTGGTTTTACGAAAAAAATCAGCAAAGTCAGTGGCAGAGTTTTGTTCCGCAATATGGCCGCGTGATGCTCACTCCTGACGGTGATATTCAGACAGCCGCTCATTAAGTTTCGCTCGTTATCAAGAGTTCCGCTCCCCGAGCGGAGCTTTTCGTTCCCCGCAAATCTGCCTGGTACGAAACCACTGTCTAGAATTGAGTCAGTCCCTTCTCTCTAAAATGTTTCTAGCTATCCTAGATGCATGATCACTAAAACAAGTTTACTTCCTCTGTACATCACCTTGTGCGCCCTCTTTGTTGCTGTCGACTCCTCGGCGGCGATGATTCCCATGGCCTTCTGGCGTCCGCAAGTTCTCCATACAGTTACTTTGACGTCGGGAACCTCTTGGACAGTTCCTACGGACTGGAACAACGGCAATAACTCCATCGAATGCATCGGTGGTGGCGGTGGCGGCGGCGGCGGCAATGTCGATGGCGGCGCAGGTGGCGGCGGCGGCGGAGCTTACGCCAAAGTCAATAATATTGGACTCACTCCTGGAAATCTTGTTTCCTACCAAATCGGTAGCGGCGGCAATGGCGCTGCGGGCTCCGCTGCCGGCGCAAACACAGGCGGTGCCGGTGGCGACACATGGTTTGGTACGACATCGACTGTCCTGGCTAAAGGCGGTGGCGGAGGCTTCGCACTTCTTGCAAATGGCACCAGTGGCGGCGGAGCCGGCGGAAGTGCCGCCAGCAGTGTCGGCACACTCGCCTATTCAGGCGGCAGCGGCGGAAATGAAATTCTCACCTCGGGCACCACCACAGATGGTGGCGGTGGCGGCGGCGGAGCGGCCGGGCCCCTTGGCAATGGCGGTAACGGCGGCCAAGGAGTCAGCAGCGGCGAAGGTGCGGGCGGTGGCGGCGGTAACGGCGGAGGCACGAATGGCAGTACCGCCACCAACGACAACGGCGCCGCTGGAGGAAAAAATCAAGCAGGCTCTGGCAATGGAGCGGGCGGAACCTCGGTCACTAAAACCGGCAGTGCCGGCACGAATGGCGGCGGCGGTGGCGGTGGCTACGGCGTCTGGAATGGCGCTTCGACTGGGTATGCCGGCGGCGCAGGAGGCGCAGGCACGGACCTTCTTGCAACGGCAGGAAGCGGCGGCGGCGGAGGTGGCGGTGGCGGCACCAACGGCACCGATGGAGCGGGCGGCGCCGGAGGAAACTACGGAGCCGGTGGTGGTGGTGGCGGCGGTGTCGGTTCGACTAAAGGAACCGGCGGCAACGGTGCACCTGGCGTGATCGTTATTAAATATTATTCTTACTAGATCTTACAACTGAGGGGGACCTTCGATGAAGCAACTGATTTTCACTTTAGCTCTGCTTGCCAGTGCTAGCACGGCTTCTGCAGCCAAAGTTTCTAAAATGGTGATCCTGTCTAAAGCACAGTCAATCCCGCTGGGGCAATGTTCCGGCGCAGTCAACGTTCAGTCACAAAGCAGTGCCTCGGTTGCGACGGCCGTTACTAAGGACACTCTGATTTATTTCACAGGTTCGAGTAAATCGCTCAAGTTTTATGCCGATGCAACCTGCTCCATCGCCGTTTCAAAAATCACCCTGCGCTCAGGAAAGAGCCAAGCTAACTTTTATTTTAAAGGCCTCACGGCAGGCGCACAAACAGTGATCGTCGCGACGATGAATTACATGGATGATCGCCAATCGGCCAATATTCTCAGCTCGGCAGCACCGACGCCGGCTCCATCGATGACACCGGCACCGACGGCAACTCCGGCTCCTGTGGCGACGCCGGCGCCGACGCCAACTCCCGCATCTACTCCTACTCCTGCCGCTCCGGTCACAGCAGGACGCTCGGTCCCCTCACCGCTTTATGGCGTGACTCTTGATGACGTGTCGAATGTCTCAGCCCAAGTAACATCGTTGCAATCGCTGGCGCAAATGCCAACGACACGTGTGGTGTTTGATGGCGGCGTGAATCCGTCTTATTACACCGGTCCGGTTCAAAAACTGCGTTCGGTCTCATATATCATGGGACAGATTCTTGATTCGACAGAAATGGGTAAACTCACGGTAGCTCAGTATCAGCAGCGCACCCAAAGCTATGTCGATGCGATGAGCAGTCAAGTCGACATTTGGGAAATCGGTAACGAAGTCAACGGTGGCTGGCTCAGCGCAAATACTCAAGCACAAATCCGCGCGGCTTATAATATTGTGACGGCCGCCAAAGGCGCTACGGCTGTGACTTTCTTCTATGAAGGCGAACCCACGGATGCGAAAAACTGTATCGATAAAGCCAACACTGGCAATGATATGTTCACTTGGATTCGCACCAACTTCCAGCTGGACTTGCCACCTGAGCAGCGCAATCCAGAAAACGAAAAAGTTCGCCTAGGTCTGACTTATGCTCTGATTAGTTGGTATCCGCAGCAATGCAACGATATTCAACCGAATTGGTCTCAGATCTATGCCAAGCTCGCAGAGATTTTTCCGAATTCAAAAGTGGGCTTTGGCGAGATCGGTACCGAAAGCCCCCAAAATGGCTCGGCCTATGAAGTGAACCTGATCAAGCAATTCTATCCGATGGCGAAAACCACGCAAATGCCTGCAAGCTATATCGGTGGTTACTTCTGGTGGTACTATGCTGAAGAGATGGTGCCGTCGACGAAGACGCCGCTCTTTAATATTCTGAACGACGCAATCAAATAGCGCTCCCTCCATATGCGGGTTGCCATGGTGGCGCCCGCTTATGGATCTTTTCACCCAGGGTCTATGCTCGGAGCCAATTCATTGACACAAGTAATGGCATTCAGAGTTCTCGGATATCCCACCCACGGCAGAAGCTGAGTGATCACGTTCAGCAGGACTCCCCGGTCATTGCCGACGTTGAGATTACCGCGAACATGCCCTTTGATTTGCCCTTCAGTCCCGCCCATCGCAATAAGAATTGCTAAAGTCACAAGCTCACGGTGTTTAAGGTCTAAGCCTTTACGCGTATAGAAATCTCCGAAGCAATGCCCTGATAGAAATCTTTGAATGTGCATAAGGTCTCTGGGCGAATTCACATACATTTGATCAATCGCCGACGACCCGAAGATCTCTTTTTGTGTCGCAAGACCTTTATCAAATCGTGTTTCACGCGTCGTCGTTGATTGTCCTTCGATTGGCAGCTGAATTTTTCTATTAGCAAAAATCTCATTCGTCGCATGCAAGAAATCAAAAGCCTTCGCCATGCCAACGTAGGCGGTTGCTTGATAGAGAATCTCTTTGATGGCAACCGGAGTGACACCCGCATTGAGTGCCGCCCCTATCATGATTTTGTACTCAGACAGAGCCCCGCTGCCAATGGTTGAAGCGACTATCACCATGATCCGCGTCTGCTCGTCGATTTGGCTGAGTTCAAGAACATCATCAAAAGCCCAGTTATCGAAAATCGCAATCAACTCAGGATCCGTTTCTTTCAAAACCGACTTATAGTTTGGAAACATTGCTTCGTGATTTCTGTGAGCAGCCGCTGTCAGCTGCTCACTGGGACGTGGACTTGAACTCATAGCTCACCTACCTAACGGTCAATGCGTTTTTGTAAATTCTCTGGGTAACGTTCGCCCTTCACTTCGAGTTTTGCAGCCGCTGTGTTAATGGCCTCAAGCTCTGTAGGACTGAGTACGACATTGATGGCTGCCGTGTTTTCTTTCACGCGAGAGATCTTTGTCGTTCCAGGAATCGGCACGATCCATGGCTTTTGTGCCAAGACCCACGCCAAAGCCACTTGCGCTGTCGTCGCTTTCTTTTCTGCTGCTACTCGTCCCAGCAAATCAACAAAGGCGTGGTTCACGGCAAGGTTCTCGGGCTGAAAGCGCGGAACGATATTGCGGAAGTCCCCCGTACCGAACTTCGTATCAGCCGACATTTTTCCTGTCAGGAAACCTTTACCGAGAGGACTAAACGGCACAAAGCCAATGCCAAGCTCTTCAAGAACCGGCAGGATCTTCTCTTCAGGTTCACGCCACCAGAGAGAGTACTCGCTCTGAAGCGCTGTCACCGATTGCACCGCATGGGCTTTACGGATATTGGCAACGCCTGCTTCAGAAAGACCAAAGTGTTTTACTTTGCCCTCTTTGATGAGATCGCGAACAGTTCCCGCGACATCTTCCATCGGCACGTTTTTATCCACTCGGTGCTGATAAAATAAATCAATCGCATCAACGCGAAGGCGCTTTAATGAGGCCTCGCACACCTTGCGGATTTGCTCCGGTCGGCTGTCGGTTTCACTCCAAGCATCATGTTTAAATCCGAATTTTGTCGCAATGACGACTTTGCCTTTATAGGGGGCAAGGGCTTCACCTACGACTTCTTCATTCACAAAAGGTCCATACACCTCGGCGGTATCAAAGAACGTGACACCTTCATTGTAAGCAGCTTGAATCACTTTGATCGCATCTGCTTTTTCGAGTTTTTCGGCATAGCCAAAGCTGAGGCCCATACAGCCAAAGCCGATGGCAGAAACTTCAAGACCGGATTTTCCTAATTTTCGCTTTTGCATACTCTGCTCCTTGTTAAATTTGCCCCATATCCATCACGAAACGATAACGAACATCGCTTTTCAGCACGCGCTCGTAAGCTTCGTTGACGAGGCTCGGTTTGATCACTTCGATTTCCGGAGTGATCTTATGTTCGGCGCAGAAATCCAGCATTTCTTGCGTCTCTTTAATAGAACCAATCACCGACCCCGCATAATTTCTTCTCATCATAATGAGCGGAAACGGATGAATCGAAAGCGGCTTCTCGGGCGCGCCAACGGAGACCATCGTTCCATCCATCTTAAGCAAACTGAAATAACTAGCCATATCAAGCTCTGACGATGAGACCGTGTTAATGATCAAGTCAAAAGTCAGCGCATTCTGCTGAAACACGTCGGGAGTTTTTGTCAGAAGAAATTTGTGGGCCCCCAATTTCTGAGCATCTTCACGCTTGCTTTCGGAATGACTCAGTACTGTCACTTCAGTTCCCAGGGCGGCTGCGATTTTGACTCCCATATGACCAAGACCACCGAGGCCCATGATGCCGACTTTTTTGCCTGGTCCCGCCTTCCAGTGAGTCAGTGGCGAATACAAAGTAATGCCCGCACACAAAAGGGGCGCCGCCTTCTCCAGTGGCAAAGAGTCCGGAATTCTCAAAACGAAGTCCTCATTCACAACAATCACATTCGAGTATCCGCCTTGCGTGATTGCCGAGCCGTCTCGCTCCTGCGAACCATAAGTCATGGTGTTACCGGGGATGCAGTACTGTTCAAGTTCTTGCTTGCAATGGTCACACTCACGGCAAGAATCCACCATGCAACCAACGCCTACATGATCACCGACTTTATATTTTTTGACACTCGAACCGACGGCACGGACGACACCCGCAATTTCATGACCAGGCACCATCGGGAAGGCAGAACCAAATCCCCACTCATCGCGAGTCATGTGAATGTCTGAGTGGCAAATGCCACAGTACTTAATATCGATCACCACGTCGTGTGGTTTTGGATCGCGTCTCTCGAATGAATACGGTGTCAGAGGCGCCTTTGCTTTTGGGGCTGCCATGCCTTTTGCTTGGATCATGATTTACTCCTGGGTGGAAAGGATTCGATTCCCAAAGCATACGCCGAAGATCTTCTAAGAAATACGCCCTCTGGCTTCACGTACTTTGAAGCTCAGCTTCATAATGGTCCCGCATTGCGACGTTTAAATTAATATTATTGTTACGCTCCTCTGGGGTTTGGAGTACAAAAGACCTAAGAGGTGCTCAAAATGGATAAAGATCGCTTAAATGGGCTGATCGCCCTCAAACTCGTCGCTGAAAAAAGAAACTTCTCAAGTGCGGCTGCAGAACTCGATGTTTCGCCCTCCGCGGTCAGTCAGATGATCCGCCAGCTTGAAAGCAAACTCGGCGTCACTCTGCTGGTGCGGACGACTCGTACGACGAGCCTCACGGAAGCGGGTCAAAGATTTCTAACGCAAATGGGGCCCGCGCTTGAGCAAATCCTTGTGACGATGGATGAGATCAGCACTCTGGGGACAAAACCCTCGGGGCTGCTCCGTTTAAATATGCCACGGGCGATTTATCCGGTGTATCTTGCGCCGATTATTTCAAGCTTCACAAAAAAATATCCCGACGTCACTTTGGAGCTCTTCTTTGAAGACGTCGCTTCGGATGTGTTTGAGCAGGGCTTTGATGCCGGCATTCGCCTGTCTGATATTTTAGCCAAGGACATGGTCGCAACCAAACTTTATGGACCGGTGAAGTTTATCACCGCGGCCTCGCCCAAATACCTCGATAAAGTGGGACGGCCCAAGCACCCGAAGGATCTTCTCAGTCACAACTGCATTCGCATCCGTCTGGGCAGTGGCCTCTATGACCGCTGGGAGTTTGAACACAAAGGCAAAGACTTCCAAGTGCAAGTGAAGGGCTCGCTGATTTTCAGTGATTCTCTTTTAATGGTGGATGCCGCAGTCGATGGTCATGGGGTTATCTATGCCAGTGAAGACATCATTCGCGACAAAGTGAAGTCCGGAAAGCTCGAAGTTATTCTCAGTCCGTATGCCGCTGAGAGCGAAGGGTTTTACCTGTATTATCCGAATCGCGAGCAAATGTTACCAAAACTGCGCGCCTTTATCGATCACATCAAAGCGCAAAGCCGCTAATTTATTTTTTAGGTTTACTCACCATCGCGAGAAGAAATTTATTCTCGCGTTTTTTATCGGTCTTCACCGCTTTGGGGGCCGCTTTCTTTTTCGGTTTTGCCTCCGCCGTCTTTTCTTTTGGTGGAGCTTTGAATTTCACCGGAGTTCCCAGCAGCGGATTGTGCTTATTGATCTCGCGAATCATCTGACGGACTTCTTCTTCGAAGGAATCGGTGTTGGCCGGAATATAGAGCCAGTCTCTGTTCGCCGGATGATTTTCTAAGAACGAGTACTTCAGGAAAAAGGCACTTTGTTTTTTATACTCAATCGGAAAGATCGCACCATTCCAGATTTCAAAAGGATAGACGACACCCTTGTGTTCATTGGTGCCATTGCGTTCCTCGACCAAAATGAGAACCATTTTCTGATCCATGAAATACGCCATACCACCATGCTTAGGGATGGCCTCGAGCCCCGGCGGCAAAAGTTCTTCAATCCAGTAGAGGTTGTCTAAAATCTCGTTCATAGTTTCTTCCCAGAAAGAATCTAGCAAACTCCCTGGACCAGAGCTATCCAAAAAACTTCGCATGACGGCCTCCGCACCTCGGCGTTATAAAATGAATGGAGGTCCTATGATTGCCGATCTATCCCCTGTGTTACGACATCTCGTGAAAGAAACCGTCGCCCTCTTCGGCGAGGTCTTACAGCAGAAGGTCGGCCCGCAGAAATTTCAGCGCATCGAGAAGCTCCGCCAAACCATGGAGTCCCTGCGCGGCCGTGAGCGAGCCACCGAGTTTAAAACGCTTCAGCGCACCTATCAGCAGCTTGCAAAAGTCAGCGCCCAGGAAAAACTCGAAATCGCCCAGGCCTTTGCGCTGATGCTTGAAGTGATGAACACCTGTGAGAATGCTTATCGGAGCTTCCGCATTCGTGAACGCACGCTGACTCAGCCGCTTCTTTCTGAAAACAAACCTGAATCTATTATCTTCGTTCTGACAGCCCACCCCACCGAGGCCCGGGCGCCACAGAATATTTTGATCTTTCATCATGTCCTGGGTGTTCTCACTGAGGTGCTGTCGCGGCCCCACACCGAGCTGCAAGACAATGATCGCAGGATCTTGCGCCATCTCTTTGCAGTGGCTTGGGATACATCGATGGTGCGTACGCATAAGCCCCAAGTGCGCGACGAGGCGGAGCATATCTTTTCGACTCTGCTACGGGATGAAGCTCTCTGTCCCCTGCTCCGGGCGCGCCGCGAGCTTGCGCCGATTTTTGTGCGCAGTTGGGTCGGCGGCGACAAAGACGGCCATCCCGGAGTGAATGAGAAAGTCTTTCGCGAAAGCCTGCAGGTTTCACGCCGTAAGATTCTGATTTTTATTCATAAGCGCCTGCATTCGGTTTTGCAGATCCTTGAGGGTTCGCACTTCGCGGAACTTAAAGACCGCATTCATCAATTCAACAAACTTCTTCGCAGCATCGAGCACGTCCGCAGTGGTGATGGCGGCCGGGTGGTGAAAGCTGATAAAGCTCTGCAAAGCTTGATAGCGCTCTACACGAAAACCCTCGGCAGTGTTCATCCGGAACTCGAGGAAGTTCGCGGGCTGCTAGAGATGTTTCCGGCCCTGGTAGTACCGCTTGAGTTCCGTGAATCTTCGGACCTCTTGATGTCGAGTCCCACAGGCCGTGGCCTTGCCATAGATCGGATGTTAAAGACGCTGGCGCAGATCTCCCGCGGCGGAAAGCCACGCTATTATGTCGGTGAATTCATTATCAGCATGGCGGATACGATAGATCATGTGAAAACGGCGGCCTTTCTTGTGAAAAAGAATCTGGGGGCTCTTTACCTCCCGATCGTGCCGCTCTTTGAACAAGCCCATGCGCAAGACAAAGCTGTCGTCATTGCTGGCGAAATACTGCAAGATCGCGAGCTTCATCATGCGCTAAAAAAATACTGGAACAATCATCTCGAGATCATGCTCGGCTATTCGGATAGCTCCAAAGAAAGCGGCGTCCTGCCGAGTCGCCTCAAAGTGGCAGAGACCATGTATGCGCTGGACGATTTCTGCCGGAAGAAAAAAATCCAAGCGCAATTCTTTCAAGGCTCCGGTGGCAGCAGCGATCGTGGCGGTGGAACGATCGAAGAGCAAACCTCGTGGTGGTCTTCATCGTCTTTGAAAAACTACAAAGTCACTACTCAAGGTGAAATGGTTGAGCGCAGTCTGGCCAACTCGGAGATCACTTGGGGGCAGATTGAAAAGATCGCTTATCACGCCGGTCAGTGGAAGAAAGCCGAAAAAAGAAAACTCATCAAAGTCCAAGCGGTGGATGAATTCGCCGGAAAAGTCGCGCGCCACTATGAATCGCAAGTCGCCTCCGCTGGTTTTTTGCGCGTGGTTGAAAAGGCAACGCCCTACAGTTTTTTAAGCCTGATTAAAATCGGCTCGCGCCCGACAAAACGCTCGACCTCGGTTTCCGTCGCGGGCCTTCGCGCGATTCCGTGGATCATGTGCTGGACCCAAACTCGCATTCTCTTCCCGGTGTGGTGGGGCATCGGCAGCGCCTGGGACGAATCCAGTCCCGCAGAGCGCCGGGTGCTGAAGCACGCCTACAAAACTCATCCGGTTTTTAAAACTTATATGAATGTGCTAGGTTTGACGCTGGCGAAATCAGAGCTAGCTGTGTGGAAAATGTATCTCGAGGAAAGTGCGCTCAGCCGCGATGAAAAGACTCAGGCTTGGCAAGACTTCTCCGCTGAACACGACAAAGCCTGTCGCTGTGCCGTGGCCGTTCTTGGTACAAAAGATTTCCTCAGACATCGTGCCTGGCTGGATGAATCCATCCGGCTTCGCTCACCCATGATTCATCCGCTCAATTTATTGCAAATCCTTGCAATGAAAAACAAAGACGCCAATCTCCTACGAATCACCGTCGCGGGGATCTCCAGTGGCATGATGGCCACTGGATAAGCTCAATGCTATTTCAGCGACACCTTCACGACGTCCGCAAGGGGCGTCGTCTTTCTGCCGATGAGCTCGCTGAGCTCGTGGCCTTCGTGATAAAGACCGCCCACCGCCGCTGCCGCATCGGACTGGGCGAGCACTCCGGCAAAGCCCTCAGGCAATCCCACCTTCGTCAGAAAGGCCTTGTAGTCCGCCTCGGGCAGATTGTTGTACTTCACAGATTTTCCGGATTGTTTGGCGATTTCAGCCGCAAGCTCCGTGAGGCTGTAACTTGTATCTCCTGCCAACTCATAGATCGCTTTTGGTTTTTCCATCGTCATGACTTTCGCCGCTGCTTCGGCATAATCCTGACGAGCCGCTGACGAGATTCGTCCGTCTTTCACAGCTCCGAAAACAGCGCCGTGCTCGACCGCTGATTTTGCCGACATCGTGTAGTTCTCGGTGTACCAGCCGTTACGGAGGAAGCTATACGGGATGCCGCTGTCTTTAATCATTTGCTCAGTGGCTTTGTGCTCTTCGGCCAAAACCAGGTTCGAGGTGTCGGCACGAAGAATGCTCGTGTAAGCAATGAGTTTTAATTTTCCGTATTTTTTCGCGGCATCGATCACAGTCTTATGCTGCTTCAAGCGCGAGCCGACTTCGTTTGCCGAAATCAGTAAGAGCTTATCCACGCCAGTAAGAGCCGCGGACCAAGATTCGGGATTGTTGTAGTCCGCCACGCGCACCTGCACTCCGAGGTCTTTTAAGCCCTGAGCTTTTTGCGGGTTTCTGACGGCGGCGATAATTTGATTTGCTGGTACTTTTTTAAGTAGTGATTGAATGACTAATTGGCCAAGCTGACCTGTGGCACCGGTGACGAGAATCATAGACGAACTCCTTTTAAACGTTTCTAGTTCGTCCTCAGTATAGTTTCTTATTTCGTAGCAATATATCCCTTTATAATGAATACACTGTTGCATATAATGAAACAATGGACCGATTAACTGCAATACAGGTGTTTATAGAAGTCGCAAAGACCGGAAGCTTTACTAAAGCCGCGGACAATCTCGATATGTCTCGTCCGATGGTGACCCGCTACATGACGGCGCTCGAAGAATGGGCCGGCGTGAGCTTGCTGCAAAGAACCACGCGCAATGTTTCCGTCACTCCCGGCGGCGAAGCTTACTTAGAAAAATGCAAACAGATCCAGGATATCGCCTTTGATATCGAGGTGAAGTCCAAAGCCAGCGCCACCCAGCCGCGCGGCGCGATCCGTGTGGCGGCAAGTGTGTCGTTTGCCCAGTCGCAGTTTAAGATGCTCGTCACAGATTTTCTGAAAAAATATCCCGAGATTACGATCGATATGATCGTGTCAGACCGGCCGGTCAACCTGATTGAATCCCACGTTGATTTTGCGATTCGCATTTCTAATAACTTGGATCCGAGCATTGTTTCAAAGCAGCTCGGTGTATGTCGCTCATGCCTCGTCGCTTCGCCGGAATATATGAAAGAACACGGAACCATTAAAAAAATCGAAGATCTGAAGAAACACAAACTCGTGGCTCACAATCATTTTAAAAGCCACCGTCTCGTTCTTCGTAAAGATGGCCGCACGGAGGAACTTGCTTTCACGAGCCCTTTTAGTTCGAATGAAACTTTGCTTTTACTTGAAGCCGTCACTGAAGGCCTCGGCATCGTGATGTTACCGCGCTATCTGGTGCAAAAACAGATTCAGCAAAAGCGCCTGGTGCAGATCCTCCCCGACTGGGAGTTGCCAGAGATCGGCCTGCACATTGTTTTTACCAACAGAAAGTTCATCGCGCCTCAGGTGCGGCTCTTTATCGACTATCTCACCGAAAAAGCCCGCAGTCAGAGCTGGTAAAACAAAAAAGCCCCGGGGTCGTTTTCATGGGCCAACTTGATACCGCACGGGCCGTTTCGGACCGCTTATATTGGCTATGACGTCATTGGAGCAAAGCCGCGTCGATCCGTCACAAATAAAGGATGGGCTGCTGAAGGTCAAAATCGCTTTTGGTTTTGACTCGGGTTTGTCCCCCCGATAAGCCTCTGGGATCCGGGGGGAGCTTCATCTATGAAGACTGCACGCATTTCTTATTTTATTTCAATTTTACTCTTTGTTGGATTTCAGTCGTTCGCGTTTGCGATAGACTCGCTCACGCATTTCGGCGCCGAAACGCCGGCGCTCACGGCGGTGCCGAAAGTTTTCCGCGTTCTTGATTGGAACGTGCATAAAGGGGCGAACAAGGCTTTAACCACAGATTTTGCAACCATCGGCCAAGGCGTTCACTTCAGCCTTTTCCAGGAAGCGGTTGAAAACGATCTTTGGACGGCGAATCTGACCCAAGCTCAGCCCATCCTTCGCTGGTCGCTGGTGCGTTCTTTCTTTAGCCAAAAAGAAAGTGATTATCATGGCTATACCGGCGTGGCCTTGGGTTCGATGGTGGCATCGCTTCAAGAAACGCCGCTGATTTCAACCGTGACGGAGCCTTTTTCAAATACTCCAAAAACCGCTCTAGTGGCGGAATACGCTATCGAAGGTTCCGCCGAGACTTTGCTTGTGATCAATGTACATATGATTAACTTTGTCGGCGACGGGCCTTTCATCACTCAGCTGGGGCAAATCATCGATACGGCAAAAAATCACAAAGGCCCGCTCTTAATGGCCGGCGATTTCAATACCTGGAGTGACAGCAGAATCTTCCGCCTTGCTCAAGCCGCCAAGGCCCTCGGAACCGAGCGCATCCCAATGGACAACTACTACAGTTCTCCGATCATCTATCCTTACGACCATATTTTTATTCGCGGCCTCAAAGTGCGTTCCGCTCAGACACTTAAAAATATTCAAACTTCAGATCACTTGCCTCTCGTCGTGGAGCTCGAAATCGTTCCACCGCAAGGTTAATACACTGGCGGAGCTCGATTGAAGCTCCGCATCCAGACCTCTCTCTCGGCCTTACGAAATCCAAAAAAAAAATTCTTGCCGGGACTTGACACTAAAATCAGAATTGTCAAAATTTTTAGTGAGATTCAATTTTCTGTTTCATTTCTAAATACAAACCGAAAGGAGGAGGACTATGAAACAGCATAAAGAGATCGAATTCCATCTTCTCGCGGTTCCACCGCCCTTATAAATATTCATTCTTTCATTTTTAGTATTCACTTCGGTCTATCACTTAGGCCAAGGACAAACTTTTTCTAAAAGGAGGTCTGAATGTTTAAGGATGAAGTTTCTATTCAATATCAGGGATTCCATCCCTCTGAATTTACTCGCTCACACGTGAGTCTTGTCATGAGCGAGCTTCAAGATGAGGCACCCTATGGAGCCACCCTCAAAGGGATTTTTATGCGCAGAGAAGATCAGTTCAAAGCAACGGTCACTATCTACTCGTCTGCGGGAAAATTCTTTGCGACCGCCACCGGGCGAAAACTCAAGAACGTAACGGATCAAATACTCCGTCAGATCCGGCGGCAACTGGAGCAATGGAAATCGCGCAGATCGCGCTTTTACGAACGTGAAAAACTCCCTCGTGGAGCGAACAATCAACAGATAAAGGAGGTGTACTATGACTCGTCAGACAGCGTGGCGTAATATACTGGATAACTTGTTTGTTGCTGTCGTTTTAACAGCGCTTCTATCCGTCGCCACTGGTTTAGTAGCTTGACAAAATATTTTTTGAACTAATTTTTTTATTAGAAACTATTGAACTCTATTTCACAAAGGAGGTTTGAAATGAGAACTACAATGTTAACGCCTTATTGGAAAAATGCCGATCTTACTTCAGTACTCTGGAATGAGATGGACCGCTTTTTCACGGACTTCGGTATGTCACCTTTCACCTCAGTCTATGATGAGCGGGCGTTTTCTCCGAGATACGACATCAATGAGACCGCCGATCACATCTTATTCAGTGTTGATCTTCCTGGCATGAAAAAAGAGGATATCAAAATAGAAGCCGTCAATAATATGTTGACCGTTTCCGGCGAGCATAAAAAGTATGGCTTCTTTAAACGCAGTTTTCCTCTCTCAGCCTCTCTTGAGATCGACAAAGCAGAAGCGCGCTATGAAAATGGCGTTCTCGAGCTTTATCTGCCAAAGGCAGAGTCAGCGAAACCACGACAAATCGCCATCCAAACCGGCCAAGGCGGTTTCATTGAAAAACTATTGAGCTCTAGAAAAAACAATCAGGAACTCAAAGACGTGAAGGTCTCGTGAGAGTGACTTCACATAATGCCATCCCGTGGCCTTAACGGCCACGGGATTCTACTATCAAACATGAGCCCACTATCCGACCGACATCGTCGCGTATTTTTCAGCAAAGTCACAAAGCTGTTGCAGATCGACGGGCTTGCGTAAAACTGTTACTACGTTTCCCCGCACATTCATCTGCGACGCCGTCACCACGACAATGGGAATATCTTTAAAACGCGCATTCTCGGGATTTTCTTGCAACTCATGAATAAATCGATGTCCATCCATCACAGGCATCATCAGATCAAGAAAGATCAGCCCCGGCAGGGTCTGTTGACGATGTAGCAACTCCAGCGCAAGCCGGCCGTTTTCAGCGGTCAAAACCGGAAACCCCTCGCCTTTAAAAACTTCTTCCATGTACATGCAAATGGCGGCTTCATCCTCAATAATCAAAACCGCTTTTTTAGAAAGGCTCATAAAACCATCTCTTTCTCCACCGGCAAGATGACAGAGAACTCAGCTCCCTCACCTACTTCGCTCTTAAGGTGGATTTCTCCGCCATGAAGATGGGCAATGCTTTGTGAAATATACAAGCCAAGCCCCATGCCGCTGACCTCATTTGCGCTAATCGCGCGCTCGAAACGTTCAAAGATCCGCAGTTGATCGCCCTGTGAAATTCCCTTACCGTGATCTTTTACGATGATGCAAATCCGGTTTTGTTCCGGTCTTAAAGAAAGATGCACCGGTTTGTTATCGCCATATTTGAGAGCATTGCTCAGCAAATTCAACAAAACCTGCTCGAGACGGAACCAGTCCCAGTGACCATATAAGGACTTTGTCTCTGACAGATCGAGAATAATATTTGTATTTTCGGTTGCTTCACGAAAGCGCTCCACGACATCGCGAACAAGTTTGCACAGATCAAAATACTCATACGACAACTTCAAACGCCCTTCGGCAATCTGGGTGGCGTCGAGCAAATTATCCACGAGCTGATTCAAGCGGCGTACATAGCTAAGCTGCTCAGCAAGGCCCGCGGCGATTTTCTCGGGGGTAAAGGACGACGGATAATTGCGTTGTAAATCGCGCTGACGAAGCTGAATCTGCATATGCAAATTAGTCAGCGGCGTTTTCAGCTCATGGCCCGCGATTGTCAAAAACTGATCACGGGCCTGAATCGCCTGTTGCAAGGCTTCTTCACGCAGTTTGCTGTCGGTAATATCAAAAACGACTCCGGAAAAGCGCTCGGGAGTTCTAGACCCTGGCGCAAACGCACAGCGCCCCCGGGACAAAACCCAGCGAAGCTGTCCCGGCTCTGGAAAGATACGATAAGCGAGTTCGTAAATCCCGTTTCCTTCAATCGCATTATTGATCGCGGCATTCATGAGCCCCACATCTTCGGAATGGACTTTACTCTGAAGGATGGAGCGACGATTGGCATACTCATGGGCGGTGACGCCCCACAAATCCAGCATTTCTTTGGAACAGCTGACTGAACCGTCTGCGAGATGAATATCCCAGGTGCCCATGCGACCTGACTGCAATGCAAACTCTAGATTATCGTGAACGAATTGGATCTGTTTATCGGTGTACTGGCGCTCCTTCAACTGGCGGTAGAAAAACCAAGCCACGGCGACCGCCACGAAAGTCGTCATACATGAAACTATCGATAACCAAGAAATTGAACTATCCACAGACCCCGCTTATTTTCGTCAAAGTATAATTTATATTTCCTCGACTAAATTGCAGTTGGCAAGTGACTTAAAGGCTGAGCTCCTCAATTCGCCACAGAGTCACAACGGCGCCGAGTTCACGATTGATGCGAGCCCGAATGTCCGCAGCTGTCTCGCCAGGCTGATCGTAGGTACTATGAGCGTCACTCACCAACGTGACGCCAAAACCAAGTTCAGAAGCCTTTTTACAGTTTGCGGCTATACAAAAT
Source organism: Bdellovibrionales bacterium (assembly GCA_018266295.1). Taxonomy (NCBI): domain Bacteria; kingdom Pseudomonadati; phylum Bdellovibrionota; class Bdellovibrionia; order Bdellovibrionales; species Bdellovibrionales bacterium. The sequence continues at coordinate 592,706 of JAFEAQ010000011.1, forward strand.
TCTGATTGAAGGCCGGCAACGATCAACTTTTGAATGCCTTGACGGCGAAGACGGTCCAAAAGATCGGTCTCAGTGAACGCGTCGTTCTGAGTTTTCTGCAGGATGATATCGCCATTTTGTAACGCGAATTCCGGATGAAGGAGCCACCCCTCGGTACGGGGCTCGTCAGGCTCACCGATGCCGCCGTTATTTTGAATGAACACCACTTGCGTTCCCGAGGCGCGAGCCAAAGCAAGAAGCTTCACCAGTCTGCTTAAAACCTGCTCGGCTTCGAAAACCGGGTTCTTCGGGTCAAACATGTTCATCTGGGCATCAATCAATAACAAAGCAGTGTCTTTATTCATGCCATGAGCCTAACAATAATTCCTATACTTGCCAAACGCTTACAACCCCAATGAAGAGCCCACAAACACTTCAAAACGGTTTTCGTTATCTAAAAGACGTTTGACGGAGCGAAGCCCCACAGTCAAAGGCAGGAAGCGCAGGATTTTCGATTCCAATAAAAGCTCCGCCCCATAGCTATTGAGAGTTTTATTTTCGAGTGCGCCGTTCACAGAGGTTGAATCATAAAAGATATTTCCATAGGCGCGGAGCAAGTAATACCACTGTGGAATATTGAAATTGTCGTAGCTAACCGGAAATGTGTAATTCACCGAGTACTTTTGGTAGCCCGGCACATCTTCATAGTCATAACCGCGCGAGAAAACATAACCGGCGGCGTTTTCTTGCTCCGGCAGAAACCTATATCCCGTGGCGCCCTGCTTCTGTTGATCATAACTCAGCTTGAAACCATCGTGCTTGAAAAACCCCCGGGTCTCAAGAATCGCCGTTTGGAAAAGCCTGTATGAAGACAGCACCGATTTTGACGGCTGCTCGGCATTGTCGTACTTTGCCAAATAGGCCACTGCCCAGGGCGCTTGAATGGATCGCGCATTCGGGTCTTTGCTCCACGCCAAAGTAAGGCTGCTTGAAGTTTTATAAAAATAATTGCTGCCGGAAAGTTCAGCCTCGTTGAATTTGTAGTCCTTGGTATTGGTGTAAGCACCGGATCCTGATAAGCTCACCGCAAAATTATAAAGTCCGCTTTTGTACTGGTATGGAATCACCATTAAAAGGCCCGCAGTGTCTTCCTTCCACTGTGTTTTATCTTCCGTATCGAAGTCTTTAACGTTGCGTTTTCGCTCTTCAGCTTGCACAGAAAACAGCGGATAGTATTTTTTAAAATCAAAACTAAAATCGACAACTGAGCCTTTTTCTTCAGGACTTGAACCAACACCGGCGCCAAGGCTCAGCGTCCGCAAGTAGTTATCTGTTTGGACTCCGAGGCTGCCACCACGGCCCAACAAGAATCCCCAGGAATGGGGGATGAAAAGCTGGCGGTCCAAATCACCGTAAGGTTTCGGCTGATACTTATCGGCGTTTTTTGTATACAGTGCCAATTGCTCGGGAAATTTCTGCAATGGGAACTTATTGTAATTATCCGACGGGCCGTTACCAAGATAATTGAAATCCACCAACTCTGTTGCAGGTAGGGACTCGCAGGCCGCAAGCGGCGCTGACATGATCTTTGTCCCATAAAAATCCATTTCGCTATAAAAAACTTCTTTCCCATCTGTAGAGGGCGTAAAGGAACTCAGCTTCGAACGCGTGCAACGGGCAACGCCATTCTCACCGAGACGGAAGATTTCATTTTGACCTTTGTACTGAGCTTCGAAGAAAAGATTTCTATTTCCGTCTACGAAAATTCCATAAAGCAGGTTGCGGCTCCCCTGCAGAAAGGTCTTCCCGATTTTTTTATCTTTAAGGCTTACTTCGACGATGGATTTATAACCGGTTTTTGTCGAGACAATGGCGACCGCGTGTTCGTCATCTAAGTAGCGCGCCTCTGCCACCTTCATATCCGGCAGCGAGAACGTCTGTAAAAGATTTCCTTGAAGATCGTACTCGGAGATATTCCACGATTGGTCTTCGCGAAAATCTGTTGCAATGATTTTGTTTTCAGTCGCGTTGAAGCTAGGATTATAAAGTCTTTGCCCGGAGGTGATTTTACTTTTCTGGCCATTCTTAAGATTGATGAGAAGCAAATCAGAACTGCTTTTGTGCGCATAGCGGGCGTCAGGTAAAAACTCCGTCGTCACGGCATGCCTCGGGCCATATGCCATCGACATAAAGTCTTTGCTGTAAACAAGCTCTGTCAGTTTTTCTGATACACCATTTTCCTCTTTCATCAGGGCCGGCGAAGAGTCTAAATCCTGGTGAATGTAATAAAGCTTATTCCCCTGTTTATAAGGCGATACGTTATCGCGATACTCCACCGGCTCCTGCCCCGGCGGCATGTCCGCCGACCATTTTTGACGAAGATCAAACATGGCTTCGCCATAAAAGGCTTCAAAGCTCTGCCCCGTCACCCGCTCGAAAGAGCTGTACAAGCGAAACGGATTTGGAAAGCGCGCGACATCGGCAATCACTCGTTGCCAAATATCATCGCCATACTTCTGAGTTGCATATGAAATCAAAGCATAGCCGTAGACATACTGATTCGGCAGATCCGTTTTATAAGTGCCGTTCAGAAATTCATCATAAGACGGAACGCGGTCGCTCAATACCAAGGCCTTTAAACGCGCCATAAATCTGGGTGAGCGTCCCCGGCCGGCATCCGTGTACTTGGTTTCAGCCCAAACGGCGTCCCCTTCCATGTACCACGACGGGAGCGACAAGAAGACCGCGACGACTTCCCCCATATCTCCCATAAAATAATAAAAATATCGAGTGCCGTTGCGGTTAAAGTAATCGAACTGATTAACGTGACGGTATTCATGAATCGACAGAGTTTGATACCACTCCGTGGCGCCAACGTACGGGAAAAAGATCGAAGATGCATACCATTCACTTCGTCGCGGCGCCAATGTCACATAGCCGTTCGGCAGTGCCATCTCGGGACGGAGTATAAGATTAAATAACTTTGGCTGCTGAATACCGTAAGTCTGTCCAACAAACTGAGAGTAATGCTCCACCAGATTGGCAATATAGATAGATTCTGCCTGAAGATAGTCGGGATAAATCAAACGAACAGACTGATTTTCAATCGAGTGCCAATTTAATGACGGCGAGCTTTGCATTAAATCTAAATTCGCATGGGCAACAGAAGATCCCAATACCAAACACATCAACCAGCGTTTCATTCAACAGTCCCCTCAGATGAAGCTATGAATAAACGCTATGATTTTTTAAACTTAAAATCATCTATTATCGTGATAACGCAGAAGCTACATTTTACTCAGCTTCTGCAAGGGTTGCTTCTGAATATCCGGCATGGGCCATGCCTGCATCAGCACCGGCTTTTCAGGGCCGTAAAGCCTGAAAAGAGCGAACCAAGTTTTTCCCGGTCGGGTATAAATCCAATTCGCCTTTTTGTCCTTAGGCTCATGCGGGCCAAAGACGACATCGATAGTACCATCGTCATTGGCTTTTATTTTTTGATAAGAATCTATTCCCACTTTAGGTGAATTTTCAAAAAAGCCGCCCGTCTGTAAATCATAGACATTCAGAGCCCAAAAAATCTCAGACGGAACTTCAGCAGGAATCCGTAAAGAATAATTCTGCTCTCCACGCAGAACCATTCCCTGTGCGTCTTTGAATGCTTCAAGGTATAAAGCTTTCTCGCCGAGTGTTGCCGGTGGCGCAAAAACCAAAAAGAATGCAACGGCTCGCGCGCGGTAATCGAAAGTCTTTTCGGTTTTAAAACTAAAACGGCTTTTACTTCCCGCGATAAGGCTTTCATTCAGCCCCCAGTGTGAATTCTTAAACCAAGGGACCAACGCACCCGCAGAGCTATCTTGCAGATGCTGATGAACTTCTTTCATCGCCGCGATCAAGATCCCCGTTTGCCGATCAGGATTAAATTTTCTTCCCTTCTCAATGCCGATCGCTTTGAAGGCTTTTGCCATTTCCGCATCTTGTGCCAATGAAGGCTCTTCGGCAAACATTCGCGCAAGACTCGTAAAGAAGTTTCGATCAAACGAAACCAAAGCATTAAAATTTTTCTTACGAAGATCGATAAACCTGTTCATGGGCGGCTTCTTCGCTTGGCTCAAGGGATAGACTTTGATTTTGGCCGAAAGATCCATCGCCTGCTGAAACTCTTTGGCCGTGACTTCGATGGCCAACGGATCAGGAATAACGCGAAAGAGCGAGTAGCTATTAAAGGTCTCTGGCTTCACAACCACATAACCCTTTGGTAGGGGCTTATTATAACCTGGTGGTAAAATTAAATACTTGGCGCCATCGAGATCAACATCCTCCATCGGCGTTTGCCAGGCGTTATTAATAGATCCAAAAATTTCAGCATCTTTTGATTCGGGAATTTCGACGACCACAGGACCGTTCTTGGTATTATAATTCACGTACAAAATCAGCACGCTCGAGTTCGGAGTCGTCATTTGGTTCTTAGCATCCAACGGCAGATAGACAAGATCATTGTATTTTGCGTGGGCGTCACGGAAATAGGCTTGGCGGACAAAGTCCATGGCGACCATCGGATATCCCCAGAGAGCAGCATCCACTGCTTTCTGCTGTAAACTCTCAATAGGTTTTGCAATAGCGATGGCCGAAACAAGGCCAACAAAAATTCCCGCAAGTGCTCTTTGAAACCGCAACATGGAGCCTCCTGGCTCCATAGGTTTTCACAAACTCACTTTGCGGCAATATGTTTTAAGACAAAATTACATCGGAATGCTTTTATATTAATCACATATTCCACAAGGAAAAACGCCCGCAGTAACTTCTTCGCGAAGACACTGCGGGCGCCAGGTGTTGTTGGTTGTTTACTGAAGCTGATTTCGCGGACTATGGCTGATTCAAAGAGGCTTGGATCGCTTGAGCCTCTTTGAGGTGACTTTCCACAGCGGCGCGTGTGTCAGTCAGATAAGCTTTAACATCTGCATTTTGTGCATTAGGAATCAAAGACGTATCGAGGCTTGTCAGCAACTCTTGGTGCATCATCACCTGACCGTCAATGTATGATTTGTCAAAGTCCGCATCTTTGGCATTTTTTAAATTATCGATCGCTGCATCGGCGTTCTTTTTAAGTTCACGGCTCGCATCGCTGTCAGCGCGGGCGATAGAACTTTTTACTTCCGTCTCTTTGATTTTCAGATTATTAGCCGTGTGATCGGTGACCATCTTAAGGCCGAAGTCTTTAACTTCTTGTTTTTGACCTTTTGTGATTGCCACTTGACCGGCATTGATTTCAGCGTCGTTCGCTGTTGCCAAGAGACCGAGGACCTCTGCATCGCTAAGGGGTGTCGCTGGAGGTGCTGGTGGCGTTGCCGCGTGCGCTGAGAATGCCAAAGCCGTTGCTGTGATAAATCCGAAAAAACCTGTCGTGAATTTCATACTCTCTCCTTTTTTAAAAAATTTAGGAGAGCTTGTGGGAAAATTTCAGGGGACGCAAATTTTCACGGACATTCTGTGATAAAACATCCGTAAATTTGTGCTAAGTCATCTTCGATATTTAGATCTCTTAACAATGCATCTTAAACACGCAGATCTAAAATCCGACATAACCCAAAAGTGCTTTTGATTTCTTCGAACGAAGGGGGAAGCTCATAGAATACTCGCCGCGCTCTTTCGTGAAATCAACATAGACATCGTCGATATCCACTTTATTCCAGCTGATATCAAAATCAGTGTCCGTTGAGAAAATCACCGGAGGGACCGAGGTTATAATCAACGGCCTTTCCGCAAAAGCACGAAAGAAAAGGCTCTGAGATTTTGCCTGGGATATTTTTAATATCTCCATGGCAAGCGCGGGATTACAGGCCGATTGAATCTCTGACAAACGACGACTTTTATCATGACTGAGACACTGCAGATAATCCCGTCCCAAGATATCTTTTAACAGCATCTGACCTTGGAGCTGACCTGACTTCAAGTCAAAGCGCAAACTCGCCGGCAAAAGAGTGTCCTCCATTCCGCCGGTTTTAAAAACACGGTCAAAGGCACTAAAGAAGCGGTAATAGTTATCCGGATTTTCGGCGTGTTCAAAATAGGCCTGGGCCGCCATCTCGAAGCGCACAACATCGGAATAGAGCTGCGAAACTCCGATCCACGAAGCTTCATGCAACAAAAGCGCTGCTTGCTCGGTTTCTTTCTTGAGTTCATAGAAAGTCGGAAAAAGCGCCGTGATCTGCTGGCTCGGGCTTGTCACCGCAAAAAGCACCAGCGACGACTCCGGCACACCTGCTAAATGAGAATATTCTTTTAATAAAGTACTGAGTTGCTCCGCGCTCAGTTTGCTCTGATCCAACTTATAGTAACTACGCATCTGAGTCGGATAGACCAGCGAAAGCATGTGATAGCGATTTTTCGCCGACATCGGCCAACTCATAATCTGATCTGTAAGGTACTTCATCCCCGGAATCTCCGCAGCCATTAACTCGGTCGGCACCACCGGCACCTTTGCAGAGTAAAACGTCAGATATCCACCGTTGGCTTTGATACCGCCGCCGGCGTTCGGCAGTTCTTGCCAGCTCCAGCCGTTCATCGTCGCCAAGAAAACCCCGAGGAAAAAGAAGTACTTCATTGCCTATCCTTTGTGTTTTCGAAAAAACAAACCGAGAGCGTATAGACCGCATCTTTGTCATCATCAGCACCGAGTTCTTCCGCTAGCTGACGGCGGAAATGACGGATGCGCTCTTTCGCCAGGGCGATTTTCTTTTTACTCAACGCCATGGTGACGACTGAAAACTCACGCTGATTCAGCTCTTGATCCTCGATGGCCTCCGCTGCCTGTTCTAGGACGGTTCTGTAGTGTTGGCGGATGGTCGCGGACGGAATATCCTGGGCCGCCGTGTGGTTTGCAACCACTTCATAGCGGTCTTCGTTTCGCGTAATGAATCCTTTGTTCAGTAAAAACTCGAGCGCTTCGCCGATTTTCACTCTCGACATGCCCAGACGCCGACCCAAGGTAAGCGCCGAGTGATCTTTCAAGCGCGTCGACAGAAGCTCCATCAGCGGTAGATAATGCCATTCCGAAAGCAGATTCAATTGTTCAGGCTTCAGCACCTTCACATTGGCGAAACGGGTTTTAAGACGATTTTCAGCCAGACGCTTTGCCGGCCCGGTTCCCGCACACTCGATTTCAACCAAATCTAGAAAGAGTTCGCTGTCGTTGCCCTTGAGATCAAGCTTTTCAACGAGAGTCGCCGCGCGATCGGTAGATAGCTGGCTTTTCGCTCTTAAGATGTCACTGAGATGTGTGCTGGAAAGTCCCAGATCACGGGCGAAAGCGCGCAAAGAATATGCTGAGTTCTTTGCCTGACGCCTTTTAAATTCTGTCTGGAGAATTGTGCGATAATTGAGATCAAGAAGCATGGTTCTTCATCCATGCCTCTAAAGATCTTGTCAAATAGTAAGGATTTTAGACTGTTCCGCGAATACCCGGCTTCGCTGTTAGCCGGCTTCGCTTCGGGCCACATAATCGAACATCTCTTTACGGCCTTTATAGCTGCACTTACCGCTGCTACTGCAGCTGCGGGTCGCGCACTTGCCGCGAAGGATTTCGGGCGCAGAGGAATCGTTTTTCGCAACACAGACTTTTTTAAATCCTTCGTCGCCTTTAACGCTCGCAATGGCACGAGCTGCCGCAGATGGTGCCGTGACTTTCTTCTTAGATGGTTTTGCCGGTTTTAAGGCAATCGACATAGCCGGGGCTGCGGCTTCTTCCTCGGTGAACTTTGGTACCGGAGTCGGAGTGGCTTCTACAACCACCTTTTTCTCAGGCAGTGGTGGCAAAACCGCAGAAGGATCCGTGTCCACTTCACTCGCAGATGCCGTCGAATCAGCCGCTGCGACCGCAGCAGGCGCGGCGGCTGGAGCTGGAGTCGCGACATTCGCAGCGGATTTTGCAGCTTTTGTTTTTAATTTCTTTTCCTTTGCCGAGTGTCTCTTAGGAGACGGTGCCGAGTCCCCGTCCGCAAACATATTTGAAGTCACGAGTTCGGCATATTGCTCAAGCACGCGAATATCGCCCTTGACTGAGCAATCAGTGTTGGAGCCCTCAGAGCAGATTTTTTCAACGCACTTTCCGCGCAGCACAGGATTGGCTTCACGGTTCTGTGTACCAATACAACGAGTGACGACGATTCTCGAGTCATCATTCACCCGCTGAGCCTTACAAATTTTTGTCTGGTCTTCGCCGTCGCTAAAGCAGCTCGGCACCACTTCCGCGGCTCTTTTAGGCGTAAAAAGCGAACAGGCCGATAAGCCTAAACTTAAGGCAATAAGTAGTGTGTATTTCAATGAGTGCTCCTGCTGAGGTCCTTCACTATTGCACCAAGAAAGTGTTTATCGGTAAAGCGACGAGTGCGTCCTGTCCAAAAATGAAACAAGAATTCTGTACGCTCTACTTGGTAGAAACAACCAGCTCGAGCAAGCCCGGAAATCTCTTTTTGAGCTCCGTGGTTCGGAGCGAAGTCATACGGCGGGTGCCCTCCTGCCGAGTCCGAATAACGCCGGCCTCCCGCAGGATTTGCAGGTGATGCGAGAAGGTCGCTTTGGTAATTGTATAGTCGAAGGTGCCGCAGGCTTTCTCTTCGTCAGGGGCGGTCAGTAGCTGCTTTACAATAGAGATACGCACAGGATCGCCGAGAGCTTTCAGGACCTGTTCCAAAGTAATACTTTTTAAGTTCGGATGACTAATAGTTTCCATTGTTAGATAAATATCTAACAATCTTCTTGCCCTTTTTCAAGCCCGGGATTAAGTTTTTATTGTTCGATGCTTGTCTAACAAGCTGAAAGGCTCAATGTGGCACACTCTCACTCTCCTGCTCACGCTAAAAATCTTTCTTCTGGCTTAACACTTCTTCTGGGCGCTGCGGTCGGCACGATTGCCGCCAACCTCTACTATGCCCAGCCACTCGTCGCCCTGATCGCAAAATCACTGAATCTCGACCCGGCGATGGCGGGACTCGTTGTCACGCTCACACAAATAGGTTACGGACTCGGCGTCCTCTTTATTGTTCCCCTCGGTGACTTGGTTGAAAACCGTAAGCTTATTCTCAGTATGCTAGGGCTTGGGATTCTCGCGATTCTTTCACTGGGCGTTGCGACTCAGCTCATTCCCTATTTTGCAGCGGCCTTTGCCGTGGGCCTCGGCGCCTCCTCGGTGCAAATCATCGTCCCCTATGCGGCTCACTTGGCGCCAGAACATGCGCGTGGTCGTATTGTTGGTAATCTCATGAGCGGCCTTATGCTCGGAATCATGCTGTCGCGCCCGATTGCAAGTTTGCTGACGGATTTATTAAGTTGGCATGCGGTGTTTTTCTTATCGGCGGCGTTTATGACAGCCCTCGGAGTGGCTCTTTATAAGTTCTTGCCCGAGCGTCACCCGAACTCCGGAGCCCAAAGCTACTCGGCGTTGATTGCCTCGATGGGACATCTCTTAGTGCGCACGCCGGTGCTTCGCCGTCGCGCGATTTATCAGGCTTGCATGTTCGGAGCGTTCTGCCTGTTCTGGACCGCAACGCCGTTGCTGCTTTCGGGCCCTGAGTTTCATCTTTCACAAACGGCCATTGCGCTCTTTGCACTCGCCGGAGTTTCTGGCGCGATCGCCGCGCCATTTGCGGGCCGCTATGCCGATCGTGGCTTCAGCCGAAGCGTCACCGCCCTTGCGATGATCGGCGGGATCGTCGCCTTTTTACTGACTCGTCTGTTTGAGCCCGGATCCATGACGGCCCTAGCACTCTTGGTGATTGCGGCGATCCTGCTGGATGCAGGTGTGACGGCAAACTTGGTTCTTGGCCAGCGTGCGATCTTCTCACTCAGAGCAAAATACCGTAGCCGCATGAACGGTCTTTATATCGCCACCATCTTCATCGGCGGCGCGATGGGCTCTTACTTCGGCGCCTGGGCGTTCTCCCGTGGAGGCTGGCCGTTGACAGCTTTTGTTGGCTTGCTTTTTCCACTCAGCGCACTTGTTTATTATGGAACTGAATGGGTTACAGGATTCCAGAAGACATCCGCGGCCGTGAAAGCACGCCGCGTGTCCATCCCTGAAGCCTAGTGACTTGTACATCCCCCAACGGGCGCGCTATCATTGAAGAATGAAAATTGATCGCCTAGATCATCTTGTTTTAACGGTGAAAGATATCGACGCCACCTGTGAGTTTTATCAAAAAGCTCTCGGGATGGAAGTCGTTACCTTTAAAGGCACACGCAAAGCGCTTTCTTTCGGACAGCAAAAGATAAACCTCCACCAAGCCGGCAAAGAATTTGAACCAAAAGCAGAGCGCCCCACACCCGGCTCTGCGGATTTGTGTTTTATTACAACGACTCCGGTTCACGAAGCGCAAAAACATCTCGAATCTCAAGGCATTAAAATCATCGAAGGCCCGGTTGAAAGAACCGGCGCGACCGGCCCCATTTTATCGATCTATTTTCGCGATTCCGATTTAAATCTTATTGAAATTTCAAACAACGTGAAGACTGAGAAGTAGAAATATTATGAAACAAAAAATCACAGGCTTTCATGTCGATGTTGAAAATCACTGGGTGGCGGAGCTTGAATGCGGTCACAACCAACACATGCGCCATGATCCCCCGTGGATGGAAAGACCTTGGGTCCTGACACTCGAAGGACGGAATAGCCGCTTGGGTCACGTACTGAACTGTGTCCGCTGCGATGAGATGGCGGACAAAGCCGGCAAAGCCGTTCTCGAAGCCGCTCGCTCTGCTTTGATGGAGGCTTATGAAGACGGCGGCATGAGTGGCCTCTGCGCCGAAGGCCGCTGGGATTTAGCCCTGGATGCACTGAAGAAACTCGACCTTAAGACTGTACTAAACAAAGCGCTCAGTTCCGACGAAGACGCAGGCTCGAACAAGTCCTAGCAGAAATTTTCTTTTCGCTCTCAGTGGGACGCGCTAACATAAATCCATGACGACAAGATCTATTCGCTTTCAGCCAGATCCTTTAGACCACGCATTGATTGATTTTAATTTCGAGGGAAAAGATTTTTCTCCGACAGCCGTTGCCCTCATCCGCAATGAGTCCTACACCGGTTGTTCTTTGGTGATCAACACCAGTCAGACACTCACTCCAGGACAGAAAATCAAAGTCTCGGTCGGTCGCATCGGCGTTCTTCCCTGCAAGATTGTTTGGGGTAAAGAGCTTGAGCCTTCACTAATTCAAATCGGCGTGCAGTTCTTAGACTAAAAAAACTGGCCCCTTTAAATGTTGATGGAAAACTACTAGCTCCGAAGGTCTTCCTATATCCTGATACCCGAAGGGCAGCGCAGCTCATCGAGGCACTGCCTCGATCTCCGCTTCCTGACGGCCATCCAGGCATTTTAAATAGTTCGGATTTTATTTATAAGACTTAAATTGTGATAAAGCGCATAGAGCGCAAAATGCAGAGATAATCTCTCAGGCTTTTTCGTCGTACACCAAGTCCTACGAAATAACCGATTCATATTCGCTCGGGCCATGGCAAAGGAATGATTAAGGCTAAATAGTGGATCAAAGCCTCCGGCTTTAAGTTCGCCCTGGCCCACGACGCAGCCTCGACGTCCTTTATATGTGACATGTTTACTCATAGGAAAGTGAGATTTAAGATCCCCTCCGTAATGAGGATTCTGGTCAGACTGAAAAAGTGCATCTCCCTCAGCGAACTCTTTTAATTCACTAAAAAGCTCGTGCCTTGCTTGAGGTCTTTCATCTTTTCTCGCCCCATATTTTTTACGAGAGACTTTGGCGAGTAAACCCTTTGCTGGCATTTTTGCGACTCTAAATCCCAAGATCCTTCGCGAGTGTTCTTCAACCGCCATAATTACAGATACTGGCTTACACTTTGAATGTTCAAAGGTCTCTAGGTCATCAAATTGCACCGAGGTGGCTTTGGGGAATTTTCTATTTTGTAAAAGTAGATAATCATAAGCAAATAGTCCTATGAACAAAAACTTTCTCACAATGGTTTTGCGATTTACACGAAGAACCTTAGCAAGCCGTCGCTGCGAGAGACCACTCACGTAGAGTTCGTAAAGAGGTCCGTTTAAATGACGCTTTTTTTGGTAATAACAGCGGCTCAGCTTTGCTTCAGAAAACGTTTTCTTGCAATCAAGGCATCGGTAGCGCTGCAGGCGTTTAAGATCACTTTTGCGGGTAAAGTGGCCGAAACAGACGACCGATTTCGGAGAGTCGGACGGATCTTTTAGTTGAGATGTACAATAAACACACTGGGGATGCATGAAGAATGGCAAGAGCAAGACTCTTGCCATCAACATTTAAAGGGGCCAGTTTTTAGTAGTTACAAATAAAAATCGCCCCATTGCCGGCAGCACTAGCCGGCGTTTTAAATCCGCCGCCACCACCACCGCCGTAGTTACCGCCGTTGCCGCCGATTCCGTTAGCTGTCGCCGCTCCGTCGCCGCCACCGCCGCCGCCGCCACCACTACCGAAGACGAGTGAAACATCAATATTAGAACCATTGCCACCGGCTCCGCCATTGCCAGTTCCTGAGCCAGGCCCTGCCGTACCACCAGCTCCGCCGCCACCACCGCCGGCTCCGCCCGCACCACCCGTGCTGATTCCCCCCGTCGTACCATCACCCCCGGCACCCGTGGGACCACCGGCACCGCCGCCGCCTCCGCCCATCCAGAAGACTCCTTGGCCGGCCCCTTTTCCGCCTTTGTATCTCACAGAACTTGTTGATGGTAATGAAGCTGTATCAGAACCGCCAGCGCCCCCTGCGGTCGATGTGCCATTGGCGCCACCTTTTGCAACCATGATTGCACAATTGAATATGCAGGTATCACGCTTTGAAGCCGTAGGGTCCCCACCAATACCAATTTGGTATGTGATGGTTCCAGAAAGGCTTGCGCCCATTATTTTTATGTAAGCCCCACCGCCGCCACCGCCGCCGCCTTCACCGGAAGTTCCGACGCCGCCGGCTCCGCCAGCGCCGATCATCTCTACTTGAAAATTGGTGAGCCAGCCTCCCGGGATGGTCCAAGTGGTTCCGTTTGTTAGTAGAACCTTATTCACACACACGATCGGTGTTGGAGTGGGGCCTTTCCAAAATGCGAAGGGAATTGTTGCGGCGAGAGCGCTTTCCAGCCACAGTACTACGTTCAACAAATTCATCTTTATATCGTAGCACGCAGGAAAAATGCTTCCATCCTCATAAATTTTTTATCGTTCCCTGTTTTACAAACGTAAAGAGGGAACGACCGAAAAATAGACTACTGATTCACGCACGAACGTATTTGCTTGCGAATTCCCTGGACGAAGTTCCAGCGCTTTTGCGCTGCTGGATTGGCTTTCCAGCTATCGAGATGATCATAAAGAACTTTGGCATACTCTGAGGTCACTAACATTTCTGGCAAGTACGGATTGTTCAAACAGAACAATTGCACGGCCTCTTTGATCTCAAGCCCAAAGTAGAATTCGAAATGATCCGAGAATTCCGGAGTGTACCAAAGTCGTTTGAACATCTTCACTCGCAACGAAGGATCTTGAGTGTTTAACAACTGATCCAAAGTCTTCTGCTGAGCTGTTGTCGTCGGCGTCTCTGGATAGCGCTCAGGTGTACACGAAGTTAAATGTGTCCAAATCTCAGCCGCCGTTGGCGCAACGTAAGGCTGCGGATAACTCTTATTGTAGATCGGACAAGCCATCGTCATGATCGCTGCAAGCTTTTTCGCTTTGCCAGAAAGATCCGACTTATTCACGCAGTAGTTAATCACAACTGTTGCGCCGGCCGGAATATTCTGTTGAATCGTCACAGTTTGGCCTGACAACACGAAAGGAACTTCCATTCCATTCACTGTTACTTTCACAGAAGACGGATCGACTCCATCATGAGTCAAAGTAAATGCCGCATTCGCACTCGAGCCTTCACCCAACACGAGTTTCTGCAACGAAGCACCGATCTGGCTCTTATCCAAATCAATCGCCGTGCCCTTGCTGAGTGAAATCATATCTGTATAACCATAACCGATTTCATCGCCATCAGCCGACGGTGCCGGAGCTTGAGCATGAATAATTCCAGACACAGCTAAAGACTGCGCCCCTTTAAGAGTCTTTAAACGACTTGTAAGACCTTGAGCCGTCAAACCTTCACAGTCACGAATACGTGCCGCAAGTTTTGCAGGATCGGTCTCTGCAGGAACTCCTGCAGGTGTGATCGCACAAATATCTCGTTGATCGGCAACGAAGATCACGGTCAAAGAAGCTTCTGCGCGGAACATGCCATCAGCTTGCGAAGCCGCGAGAAGTCCCGGAGTCGTTATGCCGTTAAATAAAGAAAACATTCCCTCTTCACCACCGCCTGCGTTGGCATCCTGAGGCAAAGAGCTCAGCTTATGATTCATGAATGTGTTCATCTGTGATGAAGTCAGCATTTTTGATTTCAAAACAGCTGGTTCGCCCGTGGCTTTAAACATCGCTCCGGACTGAGTAGAAAGACTTCCATGGGCCAGCATCACACCGACATTAATATCGGCACCCACAGGCAGAGAATTCATCAGTTGAGAAATGCCGGTTTTTATTCTGCCAAGTTCATCAGTCATTGAATCCGATGTATCGACAACGAAAAGGATATCCATAGGACTCGAACTGCCGACAGGCACCGTGTAAGTCTCTTGATAGCAGTCGCTACCAACAGTGACACAGGTGTTGGCACTTTTATTACGGGCCTCCACGGGTTGGACTGCGGTCAGCAGAGTCAGCACAGAAAAAATGGCAAAATTGAACTTCAAATTCATCGGGAACCTCACTTCCATATAAAGCTTGCGACTTACCAAGCAAAGAGGTCGCCACGATGGCCTTCAATTTAAGGGGTGCTCCCGAGAATTCATTGAATAGCAATTAGACACGAAACCCAAAAGTGTTATCAACGGACAACACTTTTGCCCGTTCCCTACAGAGTGGCCTCGGAGAGGGAACGGTATCAAAGATGAAGAAATTCTTAGCGAGCAACAGTCGTTCTGCCCTTGCTACATTTGAAGTGCATGTAGACGTATTGTTCTTGCGACTGTGTAGATGAAGTCGAAATGTGGTTATTAGAGACATTCGAGTTTGAATAAGTTTGTCCGGTGAATTCACGCTGAGAGTTTTCGCCCATCAATTGAGGACGGCCTGGGCTGCAATAAGCATTCATCTCTTCAACGGCCTTCGCGCGATTTTTATCACCCATGAACCAAGCAGTGCTATAGCGAACGGTCCCGCCGCGAGTGGGTCTATAGTCTTTTTTAACCATTTCTGCGCATCCAGAAAGAAGCAATAAAGCGACAGGTAATAAGAATTTAAAAGATGTTCTCATAAGCACTCCTGTTAGATGACTGAACAAGAATGCAAGCCACGGACCGGTTGAGATTAAATAAATCCCAAGCGGCCTAGATCAAAATGAGACACTGACGAATTGGGGCACGGAGGTGCTACATTCCAGACAAAGTCTGAGCGCCGGCTGTCGGCTTCGGCAAGATCGCCTGATAGACCTTATAATTACGGCGCACTAGGCGCACGTACTCGCGGGTCTCAGTGTAAGGAATCATCTCTACGAAGAGATCGATGTTTTTCGTTTGATAGCGCTTCTGCCACTGGCGAACCGCCGCGGGACCGGCATTATAAGCCGCTAAGGCGAGTTCTACAGAACCGAAGTCATTAATCAGCTGAGCGAGGAACTCAGAGCCTGCATGAATATTCACATTCGGATCAACGAGATCCTTCTGCTTCTTCACGCCGAAGTTCTTCGCAGTCGGATAAATCAGCTGCATTAAACCCGCTGCCCTCGCACGACTACGAGCCATCGGATTAAACGCACTTTCCTGACGGATCAAAGCTTTCACCAGAACCGGGTCCGTGTTTTTGCTGTTTTCTAAAATTTGATTCCAGTAACGAACCGGGAAAAGCAGATTGGCCACTGCCGGAGTCGCCATCTCAGGATGTTCGCCGAGGAATTTATGCAGCGTTTGGAATACCGGCAGATCGGCCCCAGCAAAATTCATCATCACCAGCATCGAAGTCTGAAACGGCACAGGCAAAGCGCGCAATTTATCGTAATTGATTTTGCTTGCCAGATACTGAATCGTCTCCGGCTGGTTCTTTTCATAGAGCTCGACAAACGACGCCAGCAATCGGTCCCAGTCTTCAGATCCGCTCTTCGTACCGAGAGTCCAGCGATAACTGCCACGCTCTACATTTTTGGCATCGCCGAGCAAAATCCCGTAGCCGCCCCACGGATTGCGCTCTGCCACATTCGCCGCACCACCCGAGCAGAAACTGCGCAAGTAATTCAAACGATCACTCACACCACGCTCGACCGTATCAGGAAATTTACCAAGATATTCCGTCGCTTTATTACAATCACCTTTTTGAATCGCAAAGACGGCCAGTTTAAACAGGCTTTCCTGGCGCGAGAACGCCTGGCACACCAAGCCTTTTTCATGCAACGCTTGCGAAGACGCCATCGCCCCTTCTTCTGGGAAATCGATTTCCAAAGTCATCGCCATGGCTTGAGCTTCCACCGCTTGACCACAATGGAAGTTCTCACCCTGCAATTGCGTTGCATAGTGCGCACGGCGCGCCGGAGTCCATTCACGGAATTTACGAATAAACGCTGTCAGAACATTGCGATCTTTAGGAATCGCCTGCGTGATACGCTCGGCACGAATCGCTGTCGGCAATTGCGCCGCAGGATCACGGCCATTCAAGCCGTCATAACTTTTTGCTGTCACTTGCGTTTTCAAATAGGCCACTGTCGGTGTGGCACCTTGCTGGAGTGCTTGGTCTAACTCCACCGCTCCATCAGATGCGGGGATCAAGACGGGAACCGCCGCCGGACGACGTTCTTTGCTGGCACAGGCCGAAACAACCAAAAGCGAAGTGATCAGTATTTTGCGCATAAATACTTATCGGCAGAATGCGATTTTCTTTAAGGTTTTACCGACCGTACAACAAGAGGATAACAGTTCTTTTGGCGGCTTCTGCATCACTCAGAGACGGAGTGATCTTTTTCATCATTCCCGAGATCGAAGACGTGGTCTTCGTCCAGTGGCCTTTAGGCTGGACAGCCCCGGCTGAGGAGAAAAAATCGGAGCCTAGGAGAAAAAATCGATGATTTCGTCTTTTCTTTTCATCGTATCTTCGTAGCCGGCCTCCAGAAGCGTTCTGATGTACTGGGGCTCAAAAGAGAGATAACTCAATAAATCAGTACCACGATCTTCCTTAAGTCCAATGCCCTTTAGCAGAAATCGCAATGTTGCCGGAAGTTGCGACAATCCAACCTCGGACATTTGACCAATTTCCACGGTGGGCTTCATCACCAACACTGGAATATTTCGGAGGTGATCCTTGCCCCGACCCAACTCTTCCTCACTCATCAGGGACACGGTCCGGTTGATCCGCGCTAGCCGCGCCAGATCCGCATCCAGAGCATCGAAAAAAAGACCATTCAAAATAGTTCCGGCGATCTCTCCGATAGTCACGTGACCGACATGCTGATTTTCATTGGTCGACTCGGCACTCGGACCGCGAATCCCGATCACGAGCAATTTCTCGGCACCCATTCGAACCGCAGCACTCAGAGGCGAATTCAAGCGCACCATGCCGTCGCCATAGTGATATTCACCGATTTTTTTCGGCGGAAAAAAGATCGGAATCGATGACGAGGCAATCACATGCTCCGCCTTCAATTCTGCCCGCACACTAATCCGGTTCAGAGTTTTCCAATCCTCGATGCTCCCATTGCCACCATAGAACGTCACCGATTGGCCTGTCTGATAATTGACGGTGGTCACCGACAGAGCATGCAAGGCGCCCGTTCTCAAGTGCTCGCGCAAACCGTGATAGTTAATCTTAGACTCGATGAACTTCTGCAAGGGGGCTGTATCTAAAAGATAGTTGATCTGCTTGTGATTTTGGTGAACGCCGCCCAGACTGCGGTCTTTAATCCATCGCAAAGCCATGGAGACCACATTGGGAATTTCAGTATTAAAAACTTTTTCTGTGGTCAGGCCAGCCCATTCATCCCACATACTTTGCACAGCCCGCTCGAAATTTTCAGTCCGGCCGGCAAGCCAAGTCCCGTTAATTGCTCCGGCCGAATAGCCGGAGATCACACGAAATGGATTTGTTTCGAAATTCGTAATCGCCGAGATCGCACGCAAGACCCCCACTTGGTAGGCCGCCCGGGCACCACCGCCAGTAAGGACTATTCCTAAGCGTCGCTTCGTGGGATCTCGCATAGAATACGCGCTATTTTTTAGCCTTCAACTTAGAAATCTCGCCGGCAATTTTTTCCGAATCGACCACGGGATCCACGTCTTTCTGGATCGAGCGGATTTTCAAGTCTGGATCAACAATGTAAGTCCAGCGCTTTGACATCTTCATGGCTGCCATCTTTGTACCGTAAAGATCAATCACGTGATCATCCGGATCTGCCAGCAGGTTGAAATTCAAGTGATGAGTTTTATGAAACTCCGCTTGCTCGGCAACGGTGTCCGCACTGATGCCATAGACATCGGCGCCTTGCGCACGAATTTTTTCGATATTATCGCGGAAGGCGCAGGCTTGTTTGGTGCAGCCCGGAGTCCCCGCTTTTGGATAGAAATACAGAACGGTCCATTGACCTTTGCGCGACTTCAGATCGAAGTCTTTGCCTTCATGAGTTTTTGCAACAAAGAGAGGAGCTGGATCATTCACTTTGAGTTCTGCGGCATGAACGGATTCGAGCATAAGAAAACCACCTAGAAGGGACGTTAATAGGGCCAAGTATTTCATACGGTATCCTTTCAATAAATATATTGAAAGATCTTGGCCCGATTACTAACAAAACACAAGATGGCTTAATTGTCGGCGTGCAGCAGTTGGCGACGCTTTCGACGGAGATATTTAAGTACGTATTCCGTCAAAGTATTAAGACTATTCGTCATACGATCAGCTTCAAAAAAGATGCTGCCGTAGGCTTCCGCCGCTTCCGATCCGTCTGTCTTTGCTAACGCAACATAGGCCGCCCGGATATCCGGAAACTCACTGTGTGGAATATCACGGCCACGCAGGGCTTCTGCTTGCAAGCTCAAGGTTTTTTCGACGTGTTCAGAAAAAATCAAAAATGCTTTTCGCTGCTCTTCTGACAACGCACTGAGATTCGCGGCCTCAAGTGACATCGAGCCATGGGCAAATCGGTTTGCGGCGACCGTCATGGCGCTCAGGACCTGGATGTCTTCCACATCCGCGCGGCGTTCGACGGTAAACCGCCCAGAGGCTGCCAAAAAGTTGGCCCGTGTCACACGTGACTGCTGACGAATGCGATCCACTTCCAGTGGCGCTTGGTCCCGATAAACCACCGCATGAAGATAATCACGATAGCCTTCCAGCATCCGCGCGATCACTTCACGGAGTTGCAAGTTCTCAGAGGTCGGCCACAGCCAGTACACTATCAAAGCCACTGCCCCGCCGAGCAGAGTGTTAATCCCACGGGACCAAATCACATCTTTGGGCGCCACGCCCGTCAACGCCAAGAGCACCACCACAAAGCCCGATACACACATCGCAAACACACCGTAGTTGCTCGACCCCGCCCAACGGATCAGGAAAGTAAAAATAAAAATCAACACAACGGCCGAGACCGGACCTGCCGGCAAGTAGTGAAATAAAAAGGTCGAAATCACAAGGCCGATCAAAGTCCCACCAACACGCAAGAAACTGCGAGTGACTGTCGAAGCATAGTCCGGCTTTAACACCACCGCAATCGTCATCGGCAGCCAATAAGGACGTGGAATCTTCAGCGTGTGACTGAGCATCTCCCCTAAAATCATACACACTGCCAAGCGAACCGCGTGACGGAATCCCGGAGATTGAAAAGTCATATTGGCGCGAATAGCGGCCAGACCACTCCAGTAACGCAGATGAATCGGCTTCTGTGATTCTTTCTTTGCCGCAGCCTCCATCCCTTGGGGCGTGGTCTTTTCAGTCAGTTCAACAATCGCGCGCAACTGCCCGGCCATCGCTTCAAGCTGATAAGTCAGGTCATTTAAAACGGCGGTAAAAAACGGGCTCTGCTCAAGATTCTTTTGTTCGCCGATTTTGTCGATGCGAGCTTGAATTTCGGCGATGTACTTCGGCCCAACACCACGAACCGGCCCGAAATTGATGACTTCAGCAACGGCCTTTAAAAGCTGCGAGGCAAACCCGAGGGCCTCGTTAAGTAATACGGCACTGCCATGGGACTTGCCGTCACGGGTCAGCCTGCGCCCCAAGCGATTCAAAGAAATCACCGTCACGCGAACACGCTCTGCTTGGCTAAGCAATGAGCGATAGCGGCGCGCTTCCGGATCGGTATCCCCGGCCAAAGCGGCCAGTTGCGCCTGAGTTTCGATCGACTGGGCACTTCCTGCCGGCGCACTCGTCGTTTCATCACTGCTGACAGCAAGCATGGCAATTTGTAAATACAGATTGCTCAAAGCCCTGCGCTCGGGTTTGTACTTTCGTATTGGCCATAGAGCCACACTGATAAACGCCTGAAGGCAACCGCCGAAAAATGCATAGGCACTGAGTTCTAAAGCAACCAAAGGAGTGAGTCCTTGTGCAGAGAAAATCAAGTAAGTCGCCACAACGACCACACCGATATCCGCGGCGACATTATCAACGACCACGAGCATCGCGCAGAAAAAGGCAATCACCACAAGCATGACAAGAAAAAGCACGGAGTTGTTCGCCGACACCGCGCCCATGAAGACGGCCAACGCCGAAAACAGCGATGCTGTCAGCATGCGCTTGCCGCGAGTTGAATACGAATCCGATTTATCCGAGAAGCAAACGTTCAGCGCACCGATTGCAATCGACAATCCTGCTGCCGGTGACGACAGGAAACTACCAAGCACCATTGAAAGTGCCACACCGAGCGCACTCCGAAAGCCAACCCAGGCTTCCATTTTTGTTTTATCGAAGGTGATGATCTGAGACCAGAGAGTGTTCTCTTTTGCCATGAAGGTAGAATAAACCTTCTCTCCGTGACATACCAATTTGGTTTTTGTTAATTTTTGTTAATTTCAATTAACAAACTAGAAATGACGGCCGTTCTCGTAGTACTGCTCTTTGGGGAGATGCTGAAAAACCACAATCACATCTTCATACTTTCCGAGCCGCTTCAGATGGTCGGTAATAATTTGTGCAGTTCGATCCTGAATGTTCTGTGGCCGCGCGAACATCAGCACTTCGACGAAAGGATAGGACTCCGTCTTTGCTCCTTGAGAGAAAAACTGCGTGGCAATACTTTCGAACGTAAAGTTGTCTTCGCTGGTCCCCATTTCCTGCGCGAGCTCTTTACAAAGTAATGCGCTAAGTTCTTGAATGTACTCACTCTTTACTGCGCGGAAGCGTATATGTGGCATTGCTGCACCTCGTAGGCTCTTATACATCTATTTTCTTTTGGAAAAAAGCTAATAAACTGAGGTCTATTCTTTCACGACAAGTGAAACAGAAAGGATCTTCTCCTATGAAAAAGTTCGCTTTTATCGCCCTCAGTATGGTGCTTGCAGCCTGTGCAAATCCTAATAAGGCCAAAGACCTCGACACAAAAGTCGACATGACCGCTCCGGTCAATGCTGGTGGCGTGATCGGCGTCAAAGACGGCGATATGGTTTATCAAAGAAAAGTGCAAATGAACGAAGAGCTTCGTAACCTTGAAACTGAAGTTTATAATCTAGAAGCCAAAGTTTACGGCGGTCCTCGTTACTTGGACAACCGTGGATTGTATGGAGTGCTGAAAGACTGCCGCGCTGAAATGAGCGAGAAGTCCAACGGCGGCGACGGGAAGCTCTTGTGGACTGAAAAACGCGAGTACGTAACCGCCGAGGACGATGTCAGCAAAATCGGAGTTGAAGACAAGAAGAAAATCGTGGGCGTCTCTGAAGAATACTTAAAAGACCGCCTCGAAAGATTCAAAAACTACCGCAAAGTTTTGATGGATCGCCAAGAAGAGTACGAAACAAAAGTGAAAGTTTGCGAACTCGAATTGAAGTCCAAGCAAAAAACAGCCGCTAAGAACAAAACAGCCGACGAATAGTAGATCAATTATTCGTCAAATCTCTGGCAGGATTTCGTCACGGGACAACTCCCGTGGCCTGGAATAGATTCGAAATCCTCAAGGAGGTCCCATGTTTTTACTGAACCTGCTGTTCGCAAGCAGCCTGGCTCATGCTGCGTCTTTTGATAAGATGATCGGCACATACCAGATCACGGACTGCAAAGAGTCCTCGGATCATTACTCAGGCAATAAATTCTGCAACTATGACAAGCTCTCGATCGGCGTGAATTCGATCGCAACCGTTTTTCACTTCTTCACAGTGAATGATGCGACTCACGCCCATGAGGTCACGGCTTACCCACTCGACGCCAAAAGCAACATCGGCTATGAGTACCAAGAGATCACAAATATCTATGCGTCTCTCGCGCGCACAATGAGCACTGGAAATCCCAAATACGACTATAATACGACAACGACGATCACGCGCATCGCCGAGCAAAATTATCTACTGGTCACACAAAGCGAGATGCCGGGATTTAACCAACATCAGAGTTTTGTGATCCACATGACAAAGATCAGCGATATCTACGAAGAGATGCCGCCAATTCCACCGGATCCGAATGATCCACCAGACTGAGTTTAAGGAAAAATGGTTTCGTTATACTTTACTTCAAGGTAGTTACGAACACCTTTGACCCCCGGAGACCTTGCCACAAGGTCTTCGGCGATAAAACGCATTTCATCGTCAGGCACGGAACCGACAAGGCAGACTTCACCTTCTTCGAGGTCGAATTGAATATTCGTCGTATCGACTTCTATATGGACTCGCAACAAATGCGAAAGATCATCATACATTTGCTCGTCCCACGAATGAAAACCGAAGCGCATAGAAAACTCCTTTATATCGAACTCATTCTAAGCCAGTGATGACGAATTCCTGTGGCGAAGTTTTGAAGAAAAAGCGAAAGCACGTCCTCCAGAACATCCAAGGCTCTTGCTAAACTCTGAAGTGAAAACTCTATTCACGAGAAAGGATTTATTTATGGGATTGGTTAGTTTCTTCAAAAATGCGGGCGAAAAACTTTTCGGCACGGCGAAAGAGCCTGATGCTGAATCCATTAAAAAATACATTCAGTCGCAAGGTCTTTCTACCGAAGGACTCGACATCAGCTTCGATAAAGGCACCGACACTGTGACAGTGGCGGGCCAGGTGGCGGATCAAACAACTAAAGAAAAAATTCTTCTTTGCTGTGGCAACGTTCAAGGCGTGGCAAAGGTGCAGGATAATTTGAAAGTCTCAAGTCCTTCCCAAGAATCTCAGTACTACACCGTTCAGAGTGGCGATACACTTTCAAAAATCGCGGCTCGCTTCTATGGGGACGCAAAAAAATACAATCTGATCTTCGATGCAAATCGTCCGATGCTCTCTCATCCGGACAAGATTTATCCCGGACAAAACCTGCGTATTCCTCCCCAAGGCGTGAATCAGGAAAAAGTCATGGAACAGCATCCATAGTATGGAAGATTTCAGGGGCAAATTGACTCCGAAGGAGAAGGTGGTGTCATTCTATCTTCTCCTTTTTTCCTAGTGTTTCTTTTCGATTGGCTTTTTCCGCAGTAACAAATATTGCTAGCGCCATGAAAAACATTCTTTTGATTTCTTTATTCTTGGTTTTAGGTGCTTGTG
This sequence comes from Bdellovibrionales bacterium, assembly GCA_018266295.1. NCBI lineage: Bacteria > Pseudomonadati > Bdellovibrionota > Bdellovibrionia > Bdellovibrionales > Bdellovibrionales bacterium. The sequence goes on from JAFEAQ010000011.1 coordinate 616,415, forward strand.
CAAAGAACGGTCACGGCGATAGCGACACATCGGTAGCGACAGTTCCTGCTCCGAACGTGAACAACAACGTTTACCAAAATGGTCCACAAAATTCTGGGGCACGTCCTGGCCAATATCCTTACGGTTACAACTACAATGACAACGGCTGCACGACAGGCCCTCAGCAATATCCAACGCTGAATCACTACTGCGAAGGTCTTCGTAACGATATCCGTAACAACCGTTGCGCGATCCAAGCTCGTTACAATGACTTCCGTCAATACTGCCAAGGCCGTCGCTGGCAGCGCTAGAATAAATTTCCAGGATTTAGTAAACAGATCGCTTGCTTATTGAGTGGCGTCGTCGTCAGAAGAGCCGAACTTCAGAAAATCCCACATGTTCGCTTCTTCGACCTTCGGAACATTCGGAGAGACGCGATACAAAATGCGGCGCTGGCGGGCCAGCACATAAGGTGATGGACGATCTATGCGGAAGCGATTTGGATTCGGCAGAACCGCCGCCATCATAGCTGCTTGCGACGGTGTCAGCTTCGCAGCCGGGCGATGGAAATAGCGCTGAGCAGCCGCTTCAACTCCATAAACTCCCGGGCCGAATTCAATCACGTTCAAGTAAACTTCCATGATGCGTTCTTTAGACCAAATCGACTCAATCAAAACCGTGAAGTAAGCCTCAAGCCCCTTACGAACCCAATCACGGTTCGGCCACAAGAACACATTCTTTGCCGTCTGCTGACTAATCGTGCTCGCACCCTTTTTACGCTTATGAGTTTTATTGTACTTCATGGCCTTTTCAATGGCCTCGAAATCAAAACCCTTGTGGTCGTAGAAACGATAGTCTTCGGCTTTTAAAACTGCGCGCTGAATGCTTGGCGAGATCTGCTCTATCGGCACCCAGGTTTTGTGCATGCCCACGAACTCAGGCTCAAAGATTGACACCGTGGTACGGATGACCATCAAAGGCGTCAGGTACACCGGCATAAATGCATAAAGCAAAACAGCACCCAGGCTACTGAGGAAGCAAAAAAGAACGGTGCGCAGAATGAGAGATTGCCAGGTTCGCTTCATAATTTTCGGGTTAAGAACTAAGCTCCGCGTTTGCTGGCTGTCAGAACTAATTCGCCAGCGCGAATTTCTAAAATAAACTTATCGCCTTGAGAGCTTTCAAACTCCGTCCAATAGTCCTCAGACGCCGGCAGATTTAAATCGCGAAGACTTATTTGGGCCTTTACTGACTTTGGCATAATCGTCACATGGGCTGACGGCGCAAAACCAAATGTGCAGCTTGCAGAAGTGTCACCCACACCGCATTTGATACGGATACTGCCATCGCTGGTGGCCGCGACCAAAGAGCCTTGGCCGCCGAGCATGTCGACGAATTGCTCAAGACGCAAATCGCCCTGGCGGGTGTTTACAAGTACAACGACTTTGTTAGGTTTATGGAAAACAGCGACAGAGTCAGAAGCTGCAAAAGCCGTTGTAGAGATTTGCAAAGCCATCAATACTGTGGAAACAGCCGCAAAAACGAATTTCATGACAGAAGCCCCTTCAATCACCCCTTAATGCCGACACTGACAAGCGTCGGTTTAAGGACCCGGATCAATTCTTGTGGGGAGAGAGATACCAAATAACCCCGACGCCCGCCATTAATAAAAATCCTTTCGAGATCCAGGATGCTTTTTTCAAGGTAAACAGGCATTTTCTTTCTGGTTCCAAACGGTGACGTCCCGCCGACCTGATAGCCCGAATGTCGCTCAGCAACCTCGGGTTTACAGGGGCTCACCTTTTTTACCCCCAGCTCCCGAGCCATTTCCTTCGTAGAAACCTGCATATCCCCGTGCATAAGGATAACCAGGGGCTCTTTGGCGTCATTTTCCATGATCAGGGTCTTAATCACAGCGTGTTCCGGAACCCCGAGCTCGCGGGAAGAAACCGAGGTCCCACCCTTTTCCTCATACCTGAAAAGATGGCTGGTAAAATGCACCTGATGATCCAAAAGTTCTCGAACGGCCGTGGTCATCGGGGGTTTTTCCTGGTCACTCATACTTACCTCAAAAAATCTCTTTATAAGACGTCAATTTGTTTATCATTTATAACAAGTCTTAAGTTTAGCATAAAGGCCTCCGACAAATCTCTAGACCATAGGGGAAGGTGACTCATGAATTTACCGTTAAAGATGATGTCGGCAATGTTTCTGACAATGGCATTGATGTTTTCTGGCGAAGCCGCATTGGCGAAAAAGAAAACAGCCCACAAAAAGAAGTCTAAGACTGACGTCAGCATGAACTTGAAAAAGAAAAAGTCCAAGTCTGCGAAGAAGTCTTCAAAGGCCAAATCTCACGCTTCGAATAAGAAGTCTAAAAAGCAGCATACTGCAAGCTACAAGAACGCTTCAAAGTATATGAGTAAGCGTGCACCGGCGAGTGCCAAAAAGCATGCAAAGAAAAGCTCTTCGAAGAAAACAAAAATGAGCGCTAAATCCAAGTCAAAAAAGAAGCTTCATAAGTACTATAGTTCATAGAATCGGTACAGAATCTTCCTTTTTAAGAAATCTCCTCAAGTCATGATGATTAAAAAATCAGAATCACTTGAGGAGGCTTCTTATGAAATTCATCATCTTGGCATTCTTGCTTCAGGCATTGGCGCTTCCTGCTTCCGCAGCAATCCTATTTCCAACGACTCGCCCGGCGCTCGGCCTCCTTTGCTCTGCCACCGACACCGATTTTAAATTTGAAATGGTCATCAACCAGTTTACCGGCGATCTCTTCGAAGGCACTTTCATTCTCAGCGAGAACAGCAAACAAGTCCCCTCCACAGTCAAACAATACAGCAACTATAACAGCAACGTGCTTATTATCGTCAGCACCGGCCCGCAAGGCGATGACGATGATTTGGGCTACGTCATTGAACTCAATAAATCATACGATGGTTCTTACTATGGCAACGCCACGAAGTACGTCGCCAATCCCCCAGGCACACGCGATGAAAAGGGTGACACCTATGTTCGTTTAGAATGCCAATCAAGTACACCTTGATTTCGTAAAATCATCCACAGTTCGCAACATTTATGGATCTTGTCGTTTGTTAAAATAAAACCGTTCACAAGGAGGATCTTATGTTAGTCAGGGAAATAATGCGCGACAAAGCCGAAGTGATTCACTTTGACCACTCGGTCGAAGAAGCCGCGCAAATGATGAAGAAAGGCAATTTCGGTTCCCTGCCCGTAGAGCAGAATGACAGAATGGTGGGTATGATTACTGACCGTGACATCACGATTCGCGTCGTTGCGGAAGGACTAGATCCCAAAGAAACCAAAGTCATCGATTGTATGACTGAAGGAATCAGCTACTGTTATGATGATGAGGATGCAGATGCCGTCGCTCGAAAAATGGCCTCTGTCCAAGTAAGACGTTTACCAGTCATCAACCGAAATAAAAGACTTGTAGGCATCATCAGTTTAACCGACATGGCCCGAAATGCCAGAAACGAAAAACTCACTCAAGAGATCGTATCCCAAGTGGCACATTAGAGCGGGTGCCCCTTGTTCGAGAGTTGCGGATCCCCTATGGGCCGCAACTCTTCCTATTTTAAAAAACTCTACAGCAACGAGAACACTGTCGAAAGATTGACGGTGGTAGTGTCCATCGCCAACTTGCCCGGATAGAAATTCAAATATGGAGATACAAACACTGTTTTCTTAAACGCATAACCAAAAGAAAGCTTTTGAGTCACCGTCTGTGGTACCAACGCCGTCGTATTATCCTTCGCGCGTGGATTCCAGAAAGCAAATCCCAAGCTCGTGCTGAGGCTCGCACGGTCTGAAAAATTATATTTCAGAGACGGCGACAGAATCCCCGTGTAGCGAGGCGTATTGCCATCAGTCGGCTGATAATCACGGTTATAGACTTTATAAAAGAACATCAAATCCACGCCGCTTGTAAAGCCGCTAGTGCCTAGGTCAAACAATGTGGAACCAATGTAGTTCAAACCTCCGGCAATTCCCACCGCCTGATAAGTCGGAACTGTTTCAAACGAAACACCAAAGGCATTTCTCATTTGCACATCACCCACACGGTGAAACATATCGTAACCGATCTGGGGCGTGTTCACGTCCATACGGTTCATGCCATGGAAAGGATAAAGAGCGCTCAAACCCCCGCCCAAGAAAATCGCCGAGTTTGAATCCAACCGATAACGACCGCTGATGTTGCCTTTGATGTTCGTCGCATTCACCCGTCTCATGTTATCAGGGTTCGGCAGATCCTTCTCGAGCGGTTTGCCAATCGTAGGTCCATTATAGCCGAGATCCAATTTAAAGCTATAACGAGACAAAGACCCCAGATCCGCACGCATCTTCGCATCCGTGATCTCGCGCGTGTCTTCGAATTTTTTATTCTTGATCTTCACATCCGAGGTCATCGTTTGCGTTTCGCTCGATGTCGCAGGTTGCGGCAATGTCAAAGTCGACTGAGCGTGCGCAGTGCCCATAAGCGCAAAATAGAACACCAGAAGCTGAATAAGAGCTTTCAAGAAAACCTCCGCAGGTTGTGTGCAACCCTTAACTAGTAAGCCCCTCACCCGTTGTCAATGCGGGGTTCAATACGAAAACAGGGTGAAAACTCAATGACAACAGACCGAGTCCTGTGCTTAAAGTGTGGAGGGAGGCTTCATGACAGCTCACGGACACCACGAATCCACACTTCAACTGCGCAAAGCTCTGCTTAATTTGCAGAAGGAACTCTTAGGCCATCTGAAAGAGATCTTTGAAAAAGAGAACGGCCGCAGTGTAGGACCTGGAGAATGGTTGCAAGTGATCATGGTGGCACAACGCTTCGCTTGGTTGCGTGAATTGACCTCTTTGGTCGCTGACATTGATCTTTTAACAGAATTACAAGAAATCACTCCGGAGCAAGCCGGTGTCGCGCGCTCTGAAGTTGAGCGCATGTTCTTCCATCCGGAATCAACGTCTGAGTTCAACAAGCACTATCAAAACCTGATGAAATCCGGAGCGCCATTCGTCGTATCCCACGGCCATCTCCGCGAAAGTATGAACAAGTTGCCGAAGCCGCCAAAAGAATACTCGGTGGAAGAGGCTGCAGAAGCTCGCAAAGTGTGGCACCAAGAGCACCACGAACAATCACGCAAACGCCGTTCTTAATTTTTTCGCGTATTTAAAAAATAAATTATCTTCGCCAAGCACCTTCAGGAGCTTGGCTTCGGCCTCTTCTGCGGAAATTTCTTGCGATTGCAACCAAAGCTCTTCAAACAGCGTGGCTGTGGCCCCCACATTCAATGACGGGAAGCTGGAGTCCTCTGTTTCACCAAAGCCCACAAGAAAAAGATAATTCCACAGCGGCTTCAAGGTCCGGTTGTACTGTCCCTCAAGAAAACGCCCACGCAGGCCCAGGGTTTCCTTCAAAGTTGGTGTGGATTGGGGTGAATCCATCAGCAAAGCATCCAGGGCTTCCTGTGAAGGTCTTTCGAGAAAAATTTTTCCTTGGGATGTGCCGAGATAAGCCAGAAGATTTACGAAAATTTCTTTGGAAAAAAACGTCGCACGATTCCGATACCATTTCGAATAAACGACGTCATGACTTTCAGAAAGCTCAGTGCGCAAACCCCACAACTCGCCAACACGATTGTCACCGCCTTCATCCCATTCCCAACGCATTTCAGAGCGCGGATAAAGACACGACCAGATACTTTTCGGCTCTTTGCGATTATCAAGAGGATACACCAGCAGACATCCTTCTTTTTCAATCGCCTTGATGATCTTTTGACGTTTTGATGTCTTCATGAGGGCACACTAGCAGTTGTTACTTATTCACACCAGAAGATTCACTTGTAAGTTTTAATACGCATCTTCTAAAATTATTTGCGAGGTGCCAACTATGAATGAAACCAGCTATGCCATGTCCGCCTGGGTCCTTTCAAAGGGCATCGCATTTTGTTTTATACTCGCGTTTCTCGCTCTCATTCCACAAGTCATGGGTCTCTATGGAAAAAACGGCATTCTTTCAATTCAGCAATTCATGAGAGTGCTGGAAGAACAGACCGGCCCACAAAGATATTACGAGTTACCGACGATTTTTTGGTTTAATGCAAGCGACGCATTTCTTTACTTTATCGGCGGCCTGGGGCTTGCCACTTCGACGCTGGCACTGATGGGATTTTGCCCACCGCTCATGATGATCACCGCATGGGTTTGCTATTTATCCTTTGTCAATTCTGGCCAGGACTTCCTTGGTTTTCAGTGGGACTCACTGCTTTTAGAAGTCGGTGTGCTCGCAATCTTTCTGACGCCGTGGGGATTTGACTGGAAACCATGGACTGCCTACGAACCCTCCGTGTTTGTACGCTGGCTCTTTTGGATTTTGCTTTTCAAATTAATGTTTCTTTCCGGTGTTGTGAAAATTCTCAGCAAAGACTTTTCGTGGCGCGACTTCACCGCTTTGAAATATCACTACTGGACACAGCCCATCCCCAATCCCCTGGCTTACTTCATGGATAAATTGCCACTGTGGTTTCAAAAAGCCAGCTGCGTGCTGATGTTCTTTATCGAACTCGCAGTTCCGTTTTTAATTTTTATTCCGGGACCTCTGCGCTGGCTAGCGGCGGCTTTGATGATCGGCCTGCAGTTGTTAATCGTTTTAACCGGCAACTATGCATTCTTTAATGTCTTAAGTATCGTCCTCTGTCTTTTTCTCTTGGATGATTCTATTTGGCGGCTGTTTCTACCGAAAATCTTTCCAGCTATGACCGTCGTCACCGACAATCCTTTCTTCTATGAATCAATGGGTCTTGTGCTGGCTGTGCTAATGATACCGCTCAATCTTTTCTGGTTCGGCCTTGCTTTTCGCGAAAACTCAAAACTCCTCAACCCGGCCATTCCGATTATTCGGGCGATTTACAATTATCGTTTTAATTCGAGCTACGGTCTTTTTGCGGTGATGACGAAAGATCGCCCCGAATTGGTTTTACAAGGCAGCAATGACAACGAGATCTGGGTGGACTATGAATTCCGCTACAAGCCCAGCCGCCTTGATAAGATGCCGCCAATTGTGGCTCCTTATCATCCGCGTTTAGATTGGCAGATGTGGTTTGCCGCCCTCGGCACCTTTAGTCAGAATCTATGGCTGCAAAATCTGATGGCACGCATATTTATGAAATCAGAGCCTGTAATTGATCTGCTCAAAAACAATCCTTTTCCAAATGCTCCGAAGTACATGCGTCTGGTAAAATACCAGTACAAATTCTCAACAACCAAAACTTTGTTCGAAAAGGGCGAGTGGTGGACACGCGAATACATCGGTTTGTACTCGCCTATATTTGAGAAGACTGACTTCGTTCCCGAAGAATAATCATTTCACTTTCATTCAGCCAATGACGCATAGGGTTAGCGGGGTGCTGGGTGAGAACTCTAAAATGCTCGTTGTGGGCCCTCATGGGGTTCGATAGAATGATTGCCATTCATGGACGAATCAAAACACAAAGGAGTTTTATATGGAAACTAAGATGATCCAGAATAAAACAGAAAAAGAAACGACGCCAACAACTCTGATCACTGAAAAGCAACAACCTGCACCTACTGAACGCCCTCCAGCACGCCGTCGTAGCCGCCGCCGTTTGCCAGCTTGGTAAGACTCTTAATTTTAAGCATCATTTCTGTTTTAACGATGAACTCTTCGGCGTATGCCGAAGAGTTTTCCGTTTCTCAACGCCTTGAAAATTTCAAATCGACATACGAAGAGGCCCGCTCCGCATTTCTTGCGAACCTGGAAACTCTTAAAAAATCAAATCCCGGAATCGAAATCCACGCGGTTCAAATCCCCACTCGCACCCGCGAAACCTTGATGATGGATGTGGCTTACTTGCCGCCGAAATCCGGCAAGAAAGAACGCCTATTAATTCTGACTTCAGGCATGCACGGCATGGAAGGCTTTGTCGGAAGTGCTTTGCAAAATCAGTTCATCCAGGAAAACTTCTGGAACATGCGCGATGAAAACCTTGGGATTCTCTTTGTTCACGCCGTGAATCCTTACGGCTTTAAGTTCATGCGCCGGGTGACCGAAAACAACGTCGACCTCAATCGCAACTTCGATACGGATAACAAACTCTTTTCTCAGAAGAACGAAGGCTACGAAAAAATCAGCTACATGCTGAATCCGCCGGACATTGCCCATGCGGGATTTTTTGATCGCCTGGGTTTTTACTACGAGTGCGTAAAAGCCATTGCGAAATACTCCATGGACAGCCTTCGTCGCGCGATTCTGCGTGGTCAGTATGAAGAATCCGAAGGTCTCTATTTCGGCGGCAAAGACTTTGAGCCGCAAAAAGATCTGATGGAAAAAGAAATCCTCGCGGTCGCTCCAGGGTATGAGCAGACACTCTTAGTTGATCTGCACACGGGCTACGGCCAACGCGGTCATTTACATCTGTTTGCCGACATGGCGCCATCCATGGACGCTGAGTACCTCAAAAAAGTGTTCAATGGCTATGACATGGATTATGGCCAGAAGAAAGATTTCTACGAAGTCTCTGGTGGCTTTGTTGTTTTCGGCGCGAAGGTTCTGCAAAACAAATCCCGCTATGCCGGCATCGTCTTTGAGTTCGGCACTCTCGACAGCCAAAAAACGCTAGGCTCACTCGATTCCCTTTATCGCATGGTGCGTGAAAATCAAAAATTCCACCACGGGGCTCAGAACAAAGAACAACATGATGAAATCACTCGCTTGTTTCAAGAGATGTTCTATCCGTCAGCCCCTGAATGGCGCGAAGCTGTCGCCAAACAATTCCAAGAAGTCCTCACGCTCGGTTTGAAGAATCAAAAAGCATTGAAATAGCCCCTAACTAGTGCTAACTCCGTGGGATCACTTGTGAAAGGACCTCGCGTGCTGGCTGAGTTTTGGAAAAAATCCAACACCTTACAAAAGGTATTTGTCTTCTTCGGTCTGAGCATTCTCTTCCGTATTTTCTTTGCATCCGTTGTGGGCCTTGCCGACGACGAAGCTTATCACTGGAGCTGGACAAAAAATCTTTCCCTTTCTTACTACGACCATCCGGCGATGATAGCGTGGCTTGAGGCCATCAGCACATCCATCTTGGGCGACACTCGTTGGGGTGTGCGCTTGCCAGCCTTCTTGTGTTATCTCGGCACGGCCTATCTTGCATGGAAACTCGCCCGCGAAGTCTTCGGCATTTGGGCCGCAAACTTCTGTGCCTTCTTGATGCTGTGGACGCCGCTTTGGGGTTTTGGCGGCTACGTGGCTTCGCCTGAAACTCCGTTCATGCTTTGCTGGGTCGCTGCTGCTTACGTCTTCTGGCAGAACGTGCGCGAAGACGGCAAGGCCTGGCCTTTGAAAAAAACCTGGCTGTGGCTTGGCGTGATCATGGGCTTGGGGCTCAATTCAAAATTCATTATCGCTTTACTGGCGCCGGGTTTTGGTTTGTATCTTTTGATGACGCCAAAACACCGCAAAGATTTGCTGTCGAAATGGCCATGGACCGGGATGCTAATCGCAACCGTGATCTGCTTACCGATTTTTATTTGGAATCTGCACTATGACTGGCCGGGTTTTAGATACCAATTCCATGACCGTCACACAACAACCGAGTTCAGCTTCAATCGCTGGCTCCAATTCTTTACAGCACAGATTCTCTTTTATACGCCGGTGGCTTACGGTTTGATGCTCTACACTTTCGGTTATTCATTCGTAAAACGCCAAGAAGCGCGCTGGCGCTGGCTGTTCTGCATGACGGTGCCAAGTATCGTGATGTTCTATCCTCAGCCGTTGTGGGCCGAGTACAAGCCGCACTGGAGCGGTCCTGCATTCTTGCTGCTCGCGATGGGCGCCGGAGCTCTGTGGTCGGAAGGCGTTGAGTGGCATGGCAAAACCAAGATCAAACCTTTTAGCAGTAAAATCACTTGGGGCATTTTAGGTTTCATTCTTTTAGTGAACCTGATCACGTACTTGCCATTCGTATATCCATGGATGCCGAAAGCCGCGCGGGCAATCAACCCACAGGCCGAGTGGCACCCCAAATATGATCTTAGTAATGAGTTCAGCGGCTGGCCGGAGCTAGGTGATTACGTCAATCGCCGTCAGCGTGAAATCCATGCTGAAAGTGGCAAGAAACCTTTTATTGCCAGCAACCGCTACGAAACCACCGCTCAAACTTACTGGGGCACGAAGCAAAAGACCTATATGCTCAGCACCACAAAAAGCCAATACACGGTGACGCAAACTCCGCAAGAGATGGAAGCTCTCCATGGCGACACGGCTCTCTTTGTAACGACAGACAAGTATCCGACAGATCCGATGGGTTGGGCAAAGTTCGACGAGTGCAAGCCTGAGGAATTCAAAACTTACCGCCACGACGAAGTAGCGCGCATCTTTAAAGTTTGGATCTGCACAAACTTCCAAGGCATCAAATAAAAAACCCCGGTTCATCACCGGGGTTCTACGCAAGGTAAATAATTTTACGACTTACTGGTGGCGAGGTCCATCGCCGCAGTATACTTTGCCATTCACTTCAACGTAGCCATCCGGACGATTCTGGCGTGGGTCGTAGTGCAGCCAGTGCAACAGAGCTCCCTGGTTGGTCCAAATGAATTGGCCACCCATAGAAACGACGTCACCGACTTTCAGAGGAATGTATTCACACATATCTAAATTATAAACGGCTTGCATTGTCGCGCCGTTAGAAAGACGAACCACCCATTTTTGGTGTTCCAAACCGTTGCGGTCGTCAGGAAGAAGCTTCGTCACAACCATACCTGAACCTTCAACGAAGTCGAGGCGACGTTTGCTGTTCACCGCTGCAACGATTTTCGCATCGCCGCCTGTCGCTGGTTGGCCAGACTGAACAGGGCCATCATTGTTTTGATCTTCAGAATTTTTTGGATAGTTGTGTTTATCGCGGTAGTCTTGATTGCCATTTTTGTTGCCGTGCTGGTAGTTATCACCGCGCTTTTTATAGGCTACAAAATCATCGGCCTTTGCAACTTGGAAAGAAGTTAAAGAAATTAGAACAACACCCAGGTACAATGCCAGTTTTTTAGTCAATCAAGCCCCCTCTGCTTATTGATTAATTGCGAATGGCGAAACTCTCCCTTGGGTCGAACAGTTTTTCAACTTTAAACTTTAAATGCATATAAAAAGGCAAGAAACGCATTATAAGTAACGTGGCGCTTCTAGCACGTGTAATTATTGCAATATCTTGCTTGAAATCTGTGAAAAAAAACTTAATCTTGTTTCGAATAACAAAAGTTTTGAAGGAAGAAGGCCATGGTGGCCGGTCCTAAATAACAAACTAAAAGGGGAATAACTATGAAAATGATCCTTTCTGCGATCGTTACTTTGTCTGCAGTTGCTGCTTTCGCTAACCCAACTGCTCCAGCTGCTCACGGCACAACTACTACAGCTCCAGCTGCAGCTACTACTGGCACTACTGCTACTGGTACAACTGCAACTACGACTACTACTACAACAACTACTAAAGAAGCTAAAGCGACGACTACTAAAGGTATGACTAAAGAAGAAGCTGAAAAAGCTTGCGCTAAAGAAGCTAACAAAGAAGCTTGTGTAAAAAAACACATGGGCACTGACAAGAAAATGTAATTTGCTCTTTCACGAGCAAAGCATTTCTTAGCTTTGAAAAGCCACTCCTTCGCGAGTGGCTTTTTTTATTTCAGCGACTAATTCCGCCGTCCCCTCTTCACTTAAGTTTTTTGCTCTTTAATACAATTGAGAATTTCTCATGACATAGTTATGACGAGAAGATCAATTGTGACCCTGTTTGTGTTCATTTAAATTAACCATGTTTATGGACACAAATATTGAAACCTCCATCTCTTCCCTTCTCCTGCAGAAAAACTATCCTTGTGTAGCTGCGGTCCAATCTTTTCTCAAAAAAGACTACATCGTCGGCACCTATAAAAACTTTGGCGACGGCACTCACAGTTATGAGCTGGGAATGGCGCTGCTGGATTTTAAGAAACGACAACAAAGTTCCAAATCTCCCTTTATGAGTTTCTGGGCCGTCTTTGAAGACGATTGCGAACTCGATGAAAGCACATTTGAAATCCGGATGTGGAGAGAGCTTTCGTTTCTAACTTCTTATGAGGAGTTCACAGCAAGCTGGGATCCTCATTTTAGTAAGGACCCCAAGGACAAAAACTTTTGTTTTAGTCTGCATGGAAGCGCTTACTATGTCCTTGGCTTGCACCCGCACAGCTCCCGCCTGGCCCGGCGTTTTCCATACCCGGCGCTGATCTTTAATCTCTACGATCAGTTTCGTGCGCTGATGAATGACAACAATGATTTTGCGAAGATGGTTCATATCAACCGTCGTCGCGAACAAATCTTCCAGGGGGATCTAAATCCCATGGTCGAAAAATATGGTGAGACTTGGGAGTCCATTCAATTTTCCGGTCGAGAAAATCCGCCGGATTGGAAGTGCCCTTTTCAATTTGCATTACAACGAGAACAACAACAATGATTAGACAAATACCACCGCAAAAGGGAACGTGTTTTCCTTTGAAGAAGGGCCATCACCTGAAAGTGATTACGCCCCAGCATCAACAAGTCTCAGACTTGTTTTGCTTTAACGCCAACGATTACCGCGAAAGCTTTTCAGCTGGCAGAACCATCGACTACAACGATTCGATTTTTCTGAGCACAGGGCACACGCTGTACTCCAACCAAAGCCAAGCCATGCTCACGATCTGCGAAGACACCTGCGGCCGTCACGACGTCTTGCTCACTCCGTGCAGCCTGAGGATGTTCCAAATCGTCGCAGGCGATGACGACTACTACCACCCAAGCTGTCACGAAAATCTCGCAAGACATTTTGGTCCTTTCGGCATCGATGAGCACGAAATCTCAACTACGTTTAATATTTTCATGAACGTGAAGCTGAACAACAAGGGCGCGATCAAGATCAATCCACCTCTCGCCAAAGCGGGAGACTACGTGGTTTTTGAAGCTTGTATGGATTTGTTAGTGGGACTGACCGCCTGCTCGCACGAAGAAACCAACAACCGGGTTTGTAAGCCGATTCACTATCAGATCTATGTGCCGCACTGAGCGCTGTGGCACAGGTTAGCGGACCGCCGTATATACTAGTCCATCGACCCATTTGCCATGTTCTGTAGGTAGAAAATGTTTTCTCACACATTCTTTTTTCATTCCGGCAGCCTTCGCAATTGCAATAGAAGCCTTATGGTCTTTTTCCATTACGGCTTCTATTCTTTGCAGACCAAATGATTCAAAAGCCACTTTAAGGAGTAATTTAGCAGACTCTTTGGCATAGCCGCGGCCGCGCTGGTGATTATGAATGTGATATCCTAAGTTCGCCCATTGCATGGGATTGCGTTGAAGAATGTAAATAGAAATATTGCCAAGGTGATCTCCCGATTTCTTTTCGAAAATCCCGAAGATATAACATTCATCTTTTTCTGCTGCCTTTTGATGAGCACGTAACCTTTTTTGAAATGCAGCCTTTGTTAAATACTTTTTGGGGATTGGACCATAATCAAACTTATCCACGGGTTTACTACGTGAAGCCATTGCTTCAGACCACTTTAAGAAGTCTTTTAGTTTAAATGCACGAATGATAAGCCTGCGGCTTGAATATATTTGGTTATATGGCTTCTTCATTTTCATATTATTGCAGACTGTGAACCATGATTGTATGCAATTCAATACAGGTTTAATGCACTTCGAAACTGCTTTTAAAAGCATTGTCAACCCGACAGAGCAGCTGCATGTTTTCTATCGTTGCCTTGCCGCCTTTGCTAAACGCAACGATGTGATCAAACTGCAATTGGAACCTCGACTCACATCTTTCACCGTTAGTGTGAATATGTTCGCACTGGTTTTGGGCTCGCTTTAGGACATATCTCTTCACATCTCTCGGAATGTATCGAGTCCCGTCGGTTAAACTCTGCGTCGTCATTTCACCGCTTTCGGGGCTTTTCTGATTCACTCCCCTTTTCTTTTCTGCTTTTTCAATAAGTGCATCAAAGGCGAGACTTAGTAGCTCTTCGTGACTTGGGTTGATGTGTTCATGGGAAATCAGGGATTTTAAATAATCCATTTTTTCTATGAGCTTATTTGTGACCGTGGATCTTATTTGGTAATGAGTTTCAGTCAGCAGACGAATCTCGTCATGAGGTAAGGCAGTTTCCGGGTTGCATCTCGCAAAGAACTCTTTAGCTTCTGTGGTTGTTTTGTCTTTTAAACTTTCAAAGATCTCAGCTTTGTTTTCTTGGCTTAACTCTTCACCTGTAAGCTTTTGATGTTTTTCTATAAAACTATGCGCGAGAGCGATGTTTGAAATATTAAGTTCTCCTGACTTTAAGCCTTCTAATACTTCAGGGACTTCTTCTAAAATCTTTAACACCTTGATTCGGCTATACGCGGTTGTGTCACTCATTTTAAAATGCAAAATTAAACACTTATATAAACTCTCGTAGCCCAATAATAAATATAACTTTCGGTCTTGGATTTCTTGTAAATGCCAGATTAAAACTTGAACGATTTTTCTTTCTTCTTCCACAACGCGCTCAGTACTTAAAAGAAGATCTTCATTACTCAAAGATTTAATTAATTCTTGGTTCATAGCATTCACCTCCGAGAATACTTTTTCTGAAAGAGGTATAACACGTGTTTTTAAAACCAATTTTTACGCCCTATTTTACCATTACAGAGAAAGAAAAATTCGACCTATCTCCGGAGACTCGCACAAATAAATCCATTGCGAGCACACCCGCTAATAGCTCAGAACTGCCTTTGAGCAGAGCCTCTCAACACCTGAATCCCGCGGCGAAATCCCGCCAAAACAACTGTCAAATATATTCATTAAAATAAGTTTATACCAACGCGGAGTTTAACCGACGGTGCCGCAAACGCAATTCTCTCAAAAGGTTTATCGAAATTTTTTGTAGTCACAAAACTGGCGAGAAACGATCCTAAGTTTACAGAGATCTGCCGGCTCGGGCGGCCCCCCAGGGAGGCGAAGCCCACTCCCGATTAACAGGATGTAGAAAGAAGTGCGAACCGAGAACAAAAAAACTTACTTATACTCAATCTCTTCGATTGTGACGTACTCTTCGCCGGTCGGCTTTTGAATCGCCACCTCGTCACCGACTTTTTTGCCGAGCAAGGCGCGAGCGATTGGCGATTTCCACGAAACTTTACCGGCCTTGGCGTCGAATTCGTCTTCGCCGACGATTTGGTAAGTCACTTCTTTTTCGTCTTCATTCATGATCGTGACCGTCGCGCCAAACACGACCGTCGCGGATTTCACGGTTTTTGGATCCACCACTTCCGCCTTGTCAATGCGGCCAATCAGAAAACGCACGCGCTTGTCGATTTCGCGCAGACGCTTTTTTCCGTATTGGTAGTCGGCGTTCTCCGAGCGATCTCCATTGCCCGCGGCCCACGTCACGACTTCGACGACCTTCGGTCGCTCCACATGCATGAGTTCGTGGTACTCCGCTTTGAGTGCAGCGATGCCAGTGGGAGTGATGTAATTTTTCGACTGATCCATTGCCATAATGGGAGATCTTAGCCGCTCTTCGCCACATTGGCCAACTCTGTTTGAACATCCCGCGCATTCGTCACGATCACCCACAAACCTCTCAGTCGCTCGACCAAAGCAGGGCTTCTGCACTCCTACTCGGATCCTGCGCCCGGACCCAGTCCGCAAAGTCCGCCGAAGAACCTCCTGAGAGCCAATTTATTGCTTTCCACAAATCGTTTTCTCCAGTGAAAAGTCCAGCCCTCGAACGCGAGCACTTTCGCCATAGACCTTTGGCTAACTATGCTAAACTATTGAGATATTTTAGCCGAAACGAAATCTGAGGAGGTCTCTGATGAGATCGCAATGGAAAAGATTATTGTGGGCTGCTGTGCTTTCAGGCTGCTGCTTGATGGCAACCTTTGCCTGGTATTATCTCACAAAAACAAATTCGCACACGAATGAGAATGAAAAACCTCTCGCCTTCGTAGGAAAAACGCACGAAGAAATTCAGCGTCGTCCGGCCACTCGTCTCCTCTGGCAAGAAGTTGCGACGGGTGAGCCGCTCTACAACGGCGAAGCGATTCGTACCTCCGACAAAGGCGAAGTTCGCATTCAGTTTGCGGATTCCTCACGCTATCTGGATTTGGAGCCGGATTCTTTGATCGTCATTCAGCAAAACAAGGGTGAAATTGCCTTAGACTTGATGGAAGGTAGTCTCTTCGTTGCCGCCGCAAAAGAAGGAACCGACGGCGCTGGCACATCTCTCGTTTTGAATTCAGCATCCGGTAAAGTTGATTTGAGTAAAGCCTCTGCAAGCTTGTCAAAATCCGGCGGTAGCCAAGTCGATGTCCAAGTCCTCGAAGGTTCGGCTTCGATCAAAGACAAAAACGGCACCAACAAAGTTCTTTCAACCGGTGCTGCGGGCGCGTTGGGTGCCAACGGTCTTCAGTTCAACAAAGCGGATTTACAAATCATCTCTCCCACTCCGGGCAAAGTGGCGTACGTCGATGCGGATGAAAAAGACAATCTCACATTCAAGTGGAAGGGCTTCCCTGCGGGCTTAAAAGTTTCTTTGCACACGGGTAACAGCCGTAAAGACATGAAAGAGTGGACCGCCGTGACGGCTCAAGGCGATGAGAGTTTCAAGACGTCTCTGCCGATTGGAAAACCCTACTGGAAGCTCGTTGCCAAAGATCCTCGCAGCGGCAAAGTCGTTGCTGAAAGTTCCGTCTATCGCACCGACATCCAAGCTCGCTATGCTCCGACAATGGTCTTCCCAATGGCGGATGCGAAGATTCCAGTGAATAAAGCTCCTTTTGATATGTCCTTTAAATGGGAAAAAGGTGATGAGACTTCACACATCGTTTTGGAAGTTGCAAAAGACCCGGGCCTCCGTCAAAAGGTCCTGACAAAAAACTTTACATCTGAAGACGGCTATACTTTGCCATCATTAAATGAAGGCGAATACTACTGGCGCATGTCTTCTTATTATGAGGGTTCTGACAAGCCCGTTCTTGGTAAGATTCAGAAATTCACGGTCTCAAAGGTCGAAGAAAAACCGGTTGCAAAAGATCCTGTCGATATCAAGTGGCTGACTCCGGAAGATCGCATTCAATTTTACTTAGATAATCCTAAGTTGGATCTTTCTTGGGCGGTGAACCACAATGAAGACGTCGCTTCTTGGCGCGTGAAATACTTCGAGGAAGGCGATGATCCGTCAAAATTGCAGACCATTGAAGTCAAAGAAAACAAGGCCGAACCACAGATCACAAAACCGGGCCGTTATATCGCATCTTTGGAAGCGATTGATAAAGAAGGCCGCGTGATTGGTTCGGCTCCGCATAGAAAAATCGCAGTGGCACCACTTCCACTCCTCCCGCCACCGAAGTTGCTGCCTCTTGAAGGGAATCTGACGGCGCAAGCTGATGGCCGTACGGAATTAAAATGGGAAAAACTGGACGGCGCGAAAGAGTACATGCTCACCATCTCGAACAAAGACGGTAAAGAGCTGAAGACTTTGAAATATACAACAAATCAAACGGCATTGAAAAACCTCATGCCGGGTGAGTATCAGTTGAGAATCTCGGCGGTAGACCAGCATGGTCGCACCAGCGAAATCAGTGCGCCTCGTAAATTGATTGTTCCTGATAAGAGTAACTTGAAGGCACCGACTTTAAAGAAAATTAAGGTTAATTGATGCGTCTAGTGTTCGGAATCTTTATCACTCTCACTTTGTTGACGGCCGCGAAGAGCGCGCTGGCGGAGACCTATCGCCGCGACGTCAGCTTTGAGTTTGAAGAAGTAACCGACGCTAAAACTTATGACGTCGAGATCCGCTCTGTCGCTAAAGACGGCACTCTCGGCAAGCCCATGATTTTTAAAACCAAAGAAGCCATCTGGTCCGGCAAACTCGTACCGGGTAAATATACGATGTCATTGCGTGCTCGTGACATGCGTGGTGTTCCAGGTGACTGGAGTCCGCCGGCGGAATTTAACGTGAATTTAGACCCCGTAAAAATCAAATCCCCTCTGGCAAAAGCACAGATCAAAGGGAATGACGCTGAAGAGATCTCGCAGAAATTCGAATGGGAACCGGTCAACGGCGCCGGCGAATACCGTTTCGAGCTGACTTCCGAAGACGGCAAAACACAAATTATTGAGACCGTGAAAGACACTCACTTTACTGCGAAAGTTCCGGTGGCGAAAAATTATACTTGGAAGATCACGGGTTTCGGTCAAAACGATATGCAAAGTGATTCTGTCACGGTCAGCGAATTTGCCGTGATCGGTAAAAAGATTTCCGCTCCGAAAATCACGGCTCCGGAAACAGAGTTCGTCCGTGAAATCAAATGGTCACGCCCTGACAATGTTGACAAGTACGATCTGACTTTAAGTCGTATCAATCCAGCAACAAAGCGCTGGGAAAAAGTGTTGGTCCAAGAGGAGGTAAAGGATGAAACCTTTAACTTCGACGAAAAGCACCCTGGCGGCACTTACCGCCTTGAGGTCAAAGCTAAAGGGAACATGCGTACGGACTCAGAAACGGCAAAGATCAACTTTAAGGTGATCAACGGCAACCGCTCACCGGCTGCCGAGTATACGGCCCTTGTCAGAAAATCCATCGACCGCCTCACCGGCTGGTACGGGATTGCGAGTTACCTCATTACAAAAATTAACTATCATGGTGAAACTCTCGAAAATAATGCGAAGACGACAAACAGCGTGCTCGGCGGTACTGGCCGTGTGGGCGCTGGTTACTTCAGCCCGAATGATATCTGGGGCTTTGTCGGTATCGTTGATATGAGCGGCTTCATTATGTACGGTTCAAACCACACCTACTCGTCTATCGAGATGAACGGCATTCGCCGTTTTGTCGTCGGCGATCTCGGTGAAGCACGCGTTCTTGCGGGTCTTTACTATAAAGAAATTCCGCAGCTCATCGGCACTCCGGCGGTCGGTACGAACGGCACTGTTGAATTCTCGCAAACAGCTGTCGCAGGCCCCCATGTCGGTGGCGAGTACTGGCATTCCCTTTCGCCGAAGCTTGGATTCCAGGTGAATGCACACATTTATTACAACTTATTTACGATGAAGACGCCGAACGGCAACTCCGCAGATCCGCGCATGTCTTATCAGCTGGGTTTGATGGGCAGTTACCGCTTCAACAATCGCTTCACGGGTCTCATGGGTTTGACTCAGAAAATGGATCAAGTGGCTTACAAAGCGAATAAAACCGGGGCAACTACAGAAGCACCGGGTGATTTCAATACGACACAAATTACTGGACAGTACTTGAGTTTCTTTGCGGAATACGGATTTTAGGAGAGGATGCATATGAAGATACCTATTTCAACAAAACTAGTTGGGGTTACAGTAGCTCTGCTATTAGTGGCGACAGTTCCGATTGCTCTACAAACTTCAAAGATTTTTGCAAATAGCTCCATGCAACGTGAGGAATATGCCAATCAGGCGTTCGCCGCATCCCGCGCGACTGAAATTGAAAATATTCTTTCTTCGTTGGTCGATAAATCCAAAATATCCGCTTCGATCCTCTATAAAAGCGTCACGAATCCTGCCGCCACTTCGACAGATGAATTCGAACTGAACTTTACCAAAGATAAACGTTTTATTTCTGTTGAGATTTTAAAACTCCAAGGCCCCACAGTCGAGCTGATCTCTCGTCGTGCGAAGGACGACTTCTTGAAAACCTTTAACCTCGGTCCTGAATACATCACGCGTGTTCGTGATCAACAGAAATTCCCGATTCGTTCTGTGGCGCAAGGTTCTGTTGAAATCCGCAACGGATCATTCGGCAAAGGTCCAGCGATGGTCACGATTGGTCTGCCGTTGGTAAAAGACCAACAAGGCCGAATTACGCATGTGGCTTTGGTTGATGTGGATCTTTCTGTTTTGCAAAAACCATTTGGCGAGCGTTCTGAAAGAACGTTCTTCCTCGTAGACCGTAACGGCGAATTGATTGCTCACCAAGACGAGCAAAAAGCGATGGCTCGCTTGAGTATGGCAGCCTCCCCGATCGTGCAAAAAGCAATGAAAGAGCAAACTCCTCGTCGTCAGATGCGCTTCGTTGATCCGGATACCGGTGCTGAGTTCATCGGCGCTTACAATAAAACTTCTTTTGGTGTGACCGTTATTTCGCAAATTCCTCAGGAGCTCGTTCTCGAGCCTGCGCAAGATGCAAAACGCCAAGCCTTCCTGATTACAGGAATCGTGTTGTCCTTAGCCTTGTTCTTTATCTTCGTCTTCTCAATGACACTGACTTCTCCAATCGAGAAGCTTGCGGGACTGATCGAGATCGTTTCTAAAGGGAATTTCGACGTGAAAGCAACCGCGCACGTAAAATCCCACGATGAAGTGGGCGATCTTGCCAAAGCCTTTGACCATATGACGGACGGCTTGAAAGAGCGCGATAAAGTGAAAAGCCTCTTTAGTAAGTTCCACGGCTCTTCTGTCGCGGAAGACTTGATCAATAAAGATATCGGTGTTGGCGGTCAGTCGAAAGAAGTCGTGGTCTTCTTCTCGGATATTCGTGGTTTTACAGCGTTCTCAGAGAAACGTAAACCAGAAGAGGTCGTTGCGATGTTGAATGAATACTTTGCTGTCATGGTGGGTATCATCAATAAACACGGTGGCGTCGTGGATAAATTTATCGGCGATGCGATCATGGCGATCTGGGGCGCTCCGAAAGGCTCGGACCGCGATCCCCACAATGCTTTGCGCGCTTGTATTGAAATGCGCCGTGGCCTTGAAAAATTGAATGAAGCACGTATCGCCCGCGGCGAACCGGCTCTGATGATCGGTATGGGTCTGCATGCAGGCACAGCGATCTCTGGCACCATCGGTTCTGACGAGCGTATGGAGTACACCGTCATCGGTAATACGGTGAATACCGCTTCTCGTATCGAAGCCTCGACAAAAGCATTCGGTGCGGATTTGCTGGTGACTGATGATGTAATCTCGCGCGTGGGTGAAGAGTTTATCGTTGATTACGCCGGTTCTGCCGAAGTGAAAGGCCGTTCCGATGCACTGAAAATGTATAAAATCCGTGGCTACGTTGAAAATGGCGAAAAGCACATCGTGGCAACTCCGTATTCTGACTACGAAGCAGAAGGCGCGGATAAAGTAAAAATCAAAGACGCGGCCTAATCAGACCGCGCTATCGCTTGCCCTCAGAGATTCCGCGTGAGATGACGGAATCTCTGGAGGCTTCATGAAGCTTATTATCGGTGATAAAAATCTATCGACTTGGTCTTGGCGCGTTTGGCTCGCTTTGCATTCTTACGGCATTCCGTTTGATGAGGTCGTGATTAAACTCAATCAAGACAACACCACTGAAGAGATTTTGAAATACTCCCCGACAGCTCGCGTGCCTTTCCTGATTGATGGTAAAAATGGTATCTGGGATTCTTTGGCTATCAACGAATACCTTAACGACAAGTATCCTGAAAAACAAATGTGGCCAAAAGATATCAACGAGCGTGCTTGGGCTCGCGCGGTGGTTTGTGAAATGCATTCGGGTTTTGCTGATCTTCGCAAGAAAATGCCGGGCGATATCAAAAAGCGCCTGACTCAGTTCGACTCCTCTTCAGTGGCTGGCGACGTTGCCCGCATTCAAGAGATCTGGACTGAATGTCGCAAGGCTCATCAATCAAAAGGACCGTATTTATTTGGTGAATGGAGTTTGGCGGATTGTTTCTATGCGCCGGTGGTCTTCCGTTTTCAAACCTATGCAGTGAAATTAGAAGGCCTGGCTTTGGAATACTCTAAGGCCATGCTCTCACACCCTTCGATGAAAGAGCTTGAGAAGCAGGCCTTAGCAGAAGTTTAATTACTGTGGCTTCGGAGCTGGTGCAGGAGCCGGAGACTTTGGCTTTGCAATCACGTAAGCGTTACGACCCCATTGAGGGCTATCGTCTTCACCGTGGCAAGCGCCGCCGATTTCATAATAAGTCGTGTAGCCCACTTTCAAAGAAGCCGCTGATTCAATGGCAGGAACCAAAGATTTCGGCCAAGTGAAAATCACTTCATTCCCTTTGATATCGACTTTGATATTGTCTTCATAACGTAGACCGCCGTCTTTTGAACAATCTGAGGCTGCACAATCTTGCATACGCACGCTTGGATAAGCTCTGTGTGATTCATTATTCGCATCGAGTGATAGGAAAATGCGATAGTCCGCATACATATTTGGCCAAGCAACCGATTCGGGATCATAAGGCTGATAGCCTACCGGATGGCCTTTTTTATCTGTCTGATTAACGTCGATCCAGAAGTAGTATTCTTTATAGCCGAAAGTATTGTCGATATTCTTCGACATCTTCATCGTCGCTACAAAGTTCTCGCCTTCTCGGGAAAAGCTGGTTTCAACCATATCAGTCCCCACATCGGGGCAAGCTGTAATGGAGTTATCGATGTCGCCAACGGGATCCGTCTTAACGTTGTCCGCGGCAAACGCGTGGGCTGTTGTCAAAAATGCAATTACAAACAATTTCAAGTTTTTCATAGTTACCTCGCAAGGGTTTGCCCAATATCTTGCGAAGTTCGGGCCTGGCTCTGCTCTTTTAAGTTAGAGCTCAGGTGTCTAACAACTTTCATTGACGCCAAT
This sequence comes from Bdellovibrionales bacterium, assembly GCA_018266295.1. NCBI lineage: Bacteria > Pseudomonadati > Bdellovibrionota > Bdellovibrionia > Bdellovibrionales > Bdellovibrionales bacterium. The sequence continues at coordinate 639,062 of JAFEAQ010000011.1, forward strand.
TCAGGGGAGCACCCACCTTGAGTGCGTCCTGAATTGAAACATTATCGAAGACATTTTAAGAGGGAAAACGGGCTTAAATCTTAACGCTGAGGCCATCTTTGAGAGCCATCTTTTGAGCGCGATATGCCGGGATCAAGCCGATGAGAATACCACCAACTAGAGTTGCCAAGAGGTAAACAATCTCCGTCGTACCGAGGGCCCCACCTTCGAGGTAGAAACCGAATTCCACTTCAAGCCAAGGGCGCAAGATCGCAGTCCCGATCATCGCAATCGCGGTCCCTAACACAATCCCCGCCAGAGTCAGAAGTGTCGATTCAAAGACAAGGAGAGCCAAAATCTTGGTGGTGCTCGCACCGAGCGCACGAAGAATGGCCATCTCACGGCGACGTTCGTTCAGGCTTGTGGTCAGCGCAATCAGCATCGCCATGAAACCAACAGCGACCACCATCCACGAGATGGCTTTCAGCACCTGCTCGACGTAAGAAAGACTGTGCCAAAGCTCACTCAGAGTCACCCCTGGAATGATCGCGAGCAATGGCTCTTCTTTGTAGTTATTGATCTCACGCTGGAGTCGCAACGTATCGATGCGCGACTTGGTTCTTAAGAAGAACGCCGTGATCTGATCAATCTTGATATCTTCTTTTTTGATCTTATCAGCCCCGATCGCTGTTTCAGGAGTTGGAGCTGCGCCATCTTTCCAGTCGATGTGCATGGCTTCGATTCCCTCGAGGCTCACATACAAGGACTGATCCAGGGCCGTGCCTGTCGGCTTCATGATACCGACCACCGTAAACGGTTTGTCGTCGTGCTTTTGAATGCCTTCACCGTGAGTCACACCGTGGGCGACGACGATTTTCTGACCGAGCTTATAGCCGAGCTTGCGCGCGACATCGGCACCGATGACAACATCCCAAAGGCCCTCGAGAGTTTTTCCCTCTTGCAATTCGATCTTGCCATCGCCACGGAAACGATAATGATCAAAGAAATCATTGGTCGTACCAACGACGCGGAAGCCACGATGCCCGTCGCCTAAAGAGTACGGAATCGTCCATTCAATCGCCGGATTCTTTTTGATGTCCTGATACGTCTGATAGGAAATATTGTGAGTGGCATTTCCCATATTGAACACAGTATATAGAATCAACTGTGTCGGGCCACTGCGCGCGCCAACGATCAAATCTGTCTGACTGATGGTTTGTGTGAAACCGTCTTCAGCGGCACGCTTTGCGCGCTCCACAGACAAAAGCAAGGTCACACTGAGCGCAATCGAGATCACTGTCAGGATCGAAGCCAACGAGCGATTTTTGAGGGATTTGAGAGCAAGATTTAAAAAGACCATGTCTTACTTCCCCTTCCCGGCGTGATTGATGGAATCCAACGCCACCGAGCGCGAGAACAAATGCTGAATACTGCGGTCATGGCTCACAAACAAAACGGTCGTCCCGAATTGCTCGCACAGCTCAAACATCAATTCGAGGAATTTCTCGCGATGATCCATATCAAGGGACGACGTCGGTTCATCGGCGAGAATAAACTCCGGACGGCCGAAGAGCGCGCGAGCCACCGCGACCCGCTGCTGCTGTCCCACGCTAAGCTCCGTCACTTTTTTATCAACCAAAGTGATGATTCCCAAACGCGTGCACAGATGGCGAAGCACCGATACCGGGTCTTCGCCTTTCAGGCGTTCTTTGCGTGAAGGACTGAGATGAATTGGCAGCTCAATATTTTCTTGAACGCTCAAGTAAGGAATTAAATTGAAGCTCTGAAAAATATAACCGAGATGCTCGGCGCGGAAATGATCGCGCTCTTTTTCAGAAAGCTTGGTCAGATCACGGCCGAGGATTTTGACCTCGCCCTGTTCGGCCTTTAAAATGCCGGCAAGAATTTCTAAAAGAGTGGTTTTCCCTGAGCCGCTCGGACCATAGAGATAAACGCGTTCACCTTTTGCGACACTGAACTCAGGAATTTGCAAAGTATCATGAGTCGCGTTCGCATAGCGGAACTGGAGATTTCTGACTTCGATGAGTTTGGACATGTTGAATTACCTATAGGGTTCAATGCTATCCCCGACGAGTTCGAAAGAGGCTTCACCGTACATGGATTTTTTCGTGACCAGGTTCAAAGTGCCATAGACCCAGATCGGGCCAAACGCCACTTCAGTTCCTGCGCGCATTTTGACATAGACCATTTGATTCGGCGGAGGTGCCGGAACATGAATACAAGCCTGCGGGCTTGGCACGAGCAAAAACTCGGTCACGGCCTTCTGGCTGTCTTCGAGGGGCACCATGAAACCCGGGATTTTGATCTCGCGACCGTTCAGGGCCTCAAGCTCCGAACCCGCTTTGCCGCTGACATAGTCCATGGTTCCGAGCAAACGCCAGTCGACCTCGACTCCGCCGCCTTTAGCTCCGCCACCGAAACGATGGAAAGCCAAAGCTCCAATAACCACAGAAAGCACTAGTATTCCGCACGCGATCATCCACTTTTTCATACCCACCACTATCCCCCCACCCCCACCAAAACGCAACTCATTTGCAACTCCGAAAAGGTACCAGGTCGCTTTTCGGAATTGACATTCTGACCTATGAGAAACCCCTCCGACTTACTGCCCCTTGGAGCGTTGCGTCCCGGAAAAGCGACCTGGTACCTTTTCGGGGTTCTATGGTAGGTTGCGGGGATGAGTACGAAATTCCAGAGGGTCCGTGGGACTCGCGATTTGTTGCCAGAAGATAATGTTAAATTCCGTTTCGTGGAGTCCACAGCCCATAAGCTTTCTTTGCTCTACGGCTATGGCGAAATCGAAACGCCGATCTTTGAATTCTCTGAAGTCTTCCATCGTACTCTCGGCGAAACTTCCGACGTCGTCAGCAAAGAGACTTACACGTTTGCAGACCGAGGCGGCGATAGCATCACTCTTCGCCCTGAAGGGACTGCGGGTGTTGCGCGCGCGTTCGTGTCGGAAGGCATGGCGCAAAACTTGCCATTGAAGTTTTACTATTCAGGCCCGATGTTCCGCTACGAGCGCCCGCAAAAAGGCCGCTACCGCCAGTTCAAGCAACTCGGTGTTGAGTGCCTTGGCGTGGATTCCCCGCTCGCAGATGCTGAGTGCATTGCGATGGCTTGGGATTTGCTCAATCAAATCGGTATTGCCGGCAAATGCCACTTGGAGCTCAATACTTTGGGCGATAACGAAAGCCGCGCGAACTACCGCGATGCTTTGGTGGCTTACTTCAGCCAGCACAAAGAAAAGCTATCGGCTGACAGCAAAGTACGCCTTGAGAAAAATCCATTGCGTATTCTCGACTCTAAAGACGAAGGTGATCGCGCTATTATTGCCAATGCCCCGTCTTTGCACGATCACTTGAATGAAACTTCGAAAAAATTCTTCGATGATTTGCTGAAAGCCATTCGCTCATTGGGCATTCCGTGCGAGATCAATCAAAAACTCGTGCGCGGTTTGGATTACTATTGCCATACGGTTTTTGAATTCGTCACCGAAGAACTCGGCGCTCAAGGCACGGTTCTCGCTGGTGGACGCTATGACGGCCTCATCGAAATGATGGGTGGACCGAAAACTCCGGGCGTCGGCTGGGCTGCGGGTATAGACCGCCTTTCAGACCTCGTTCCTGCTGAGAAATATCAAAAGCACGAAGCCTTGCTCGCGATCATCCCAGCAGATGAGACCGGCGAAGCAGAATCTTTGAAAGTCGCACACAAACTTCGTTCACACGGTTTGAAATGCGAAATGATTATCTCAGGTAAAATGGGTAAGCGCTTCCAAAAGGCCGACAAGATGGGCGCCACACACGCGCTGGTCATGGGTGAAAACGAAGTCAAAGCCCACCATATCGCGGTCAAAGATTTGAAATCAGGCCTGCAAGAAAATCTCTCTGCAGACGAGCTGATTAAAAAACTCAAACACTAGAAACAACGATTCAGGGAGACATTAACGATGCTCCCATCGTACTTCGTAAGCCTTCCCTCTCCACACGCAGTAAAGGCTAAAGTCTCCGTTTTTCCGACATACAAACTTCCCAGCGCTGTTGGGCTGACATTCGTTCCGGCCAAAAAGGTCGTCGTGATAGAACCCGACACCGGCAAGCAGCAGGTATTGCTATGAACCAAACCGCTCAGAGTCGACGTCCCAATTACTTGCAAGCCATTATGGTAAACTGTCACCGTACCCGACACGGAACGCGACGTTGCACCAGATGAACTCTCGGTAATATTCAAAGTTCCATACACGGTCTGATCAAAGTCACCGACAACATTCACGCGATGGCCGAAAGTAATTTGGTCACGAGCGCCCACGCTATTGAAGCTGACCGACACACCATAACCACCATTCACGATGGTCGCGAGTGTTGCCGAATCAAAATTAGACAAATTCGTTGTATGATTATCGATGGCTAAATATGTGCCCGCAGCACTCTGACGCACTAAAGACGACGGAGTGGTTGAACCCGAAGCAGTTACATACTGACGCTTCAATGTTGAGTTCACCCCCGGATGCGGGAATGTTCCGCAGCTCGCAGTGCCTGAAGACATAATTAAAGCCTGTGTCCCTGTGAAACTTGCGGTTGAACCAGAAAATTTACAAGAGCTGTAATTCAGCCACATCGTTCCGCCGCTCGTAGCACAACCAGTTCCGGTTGTTGCAAAGGTTGGACAGACTCCACCTAGCGGAGATACCGTTGCAGCCGTGCTCATCACCTTCATCTCGCTCGCACCACCAGAAGCAGAACTGCTGAGAGCTCCACCAATCGCGCCAGCCACCGCACCCGATGCCGAAGTATCTTCAACGAGTGGATTACCAGTCGTCGTTCCACCTGAGCCTGAAGAAGAGCAGGCCACTTGCATCCCAAGCAAAAGACTTACAAAGGCCGATAATAGATTTTTTGAAGTGCGCAAACTCATGACTTACTCCCATTTTGCTTTTGCGTCAGCGGAAACAAAGCCACTTCCATATGATAAACTGTTTCTCCATCTTGCTCCGTCGCAGTGAGGGCCTGGATTTTTTGAATCGCTTCCTCGGCAATCGCGCGGGCTTTCAGAAAATTCTTTTCACTCAGAGAACACGTATGCCCCATAATATTGCGTTCCTCGCGAGGAACTTTGTCAATGGCCTCGCCGGCCAGTCGCATGATTTCCCGATGAAAGTGCGACAGTCCCACTCGATAGATGCCACCTTGGCAATTCAAGGCTTCTGTCGGAGCCAGGATCTTGCCGTTCTTACTCCGCTCGAGGAATTTGTATTTGAATAAAAACTCCAGCGTGTCCTTTACTTCTTTCAGCGATACTTGAAAGCGTAGCTGCTCTTGAATCCATTCTGGATCATCTTTAAAACCTTTGAGCGTCGCCATTTCACGGATTGCGACATAATACCAATGGGTCAAGTACTGATAAGCCGCCGTTTCACGCTCGTTATGAGAGCGGAACTGGCTGAACTTTTTCATACGCTCGAGCGCCATCACTCGAGCATCGTGGGAATCCGACGTTCCCAGGACCAGTAAACAATCCAAGAAAGATTGCTCGTTTGCATTCAAGTTCAAGTGTGGAATCATTTTCGCTAAAGCTGCGGCCGAAATCGGGCGAGTGCCATTCAAAACCATCGGCAAGTATCCCGACGCAAGACCTGCGGCCTTCGCCAGTGAACGCAACGAAAAACGAGATTGAGTGGCTTTTAAATAAGCCACCCAGTCCTTCAAAAATGCCAGATGATCGTGGTATGCGAAAATATCTGGTCGTTGCGTTTTCACGTTCATTCCCCCAACCCTCTTCCTAGAAACAACGATGCAAGCTGACGTTAGAAACGGCGCCTGTTGTTGAAGTGTAAGTTGCAGTTCCGCAACCCGTAAACGTTAATGTTTCCGTTTTACCAACAAGTGCGCTACCCAATACTGTGGGGCTCACGTTGCTGCCGGCTGCAAACGAAGTCGTGATTGTGCCTGACACCGGCAAGCAGCAAACATCTTCATGCACAACATTCGAGAATGTTGAAGTTCCCACTACACGCACACGGTTGTGGTACACAGTGACCTGACCACTCACTGTGCGCGAAGAAGCACCGTTACCTTCTGTCACTGACAAACTCCCCGTCACAGAGTGATCAAACACGCCTGTTACATAGGTGCGATGGCCAAGTGTAATGCCGGTTCTTGCTCCGCTTGAGTTGAAACTCACTGCTGCACCATAACCGCCGTTTTGAATTGTGTTGATAGTTTGACCGTCAAAGTTGCTTAAGTTACTTGACGTGTTGTCGATCACACCCGACCAGTTATCTGCAATGACCGTCACAGAGCCCGGAGTATTAGAGCCAGAGGCTGAAACAAATTGTCTATAGAGAGTGCCGCTCGCGGGTGGAGTCGGAAAACTTCCGCAGGTCGCTGCGCCCGAAGATTTGGTAATTTTCTGAACACCCGTCCAAGTTGCATAGCCTTGGAAAGTGCAGCCTGAGTATGTCAGCCACATGCTGCTGCCACTTGCAGAACAGCCTGTTCCAGTCGTTGCAAAAGTTGGACAAAGGCTCGAAGCCATCGCTTGAGCAGGCTCAACCGCTTTTGCCACCATCATCCAGAAACCATGCACGGGATCTTGCTCGCGCATTTTATAGATCGCCAAAGAGCCATTGGCACTTGTACCACTCAATGCTCCACCCACAGCACTTGCTGCGGCACCTGATGCAGACTCATCCGCCGATGAAGACGAAATGTCGTCTCCCGCCTTCTTACCGCAAGCAGTAAGAACCAATGCGACCACTAAGATGCCCATGACTGATTTCGTATTCATTGATTTCAAGTTCATAAATCCATCCTTCGTATTCAAAAGCCTTTGTATCGGCCACATAAAAAGGATCTCACGGAACTCTATTTTGATCAATATTGTGATCATTTATAAAATTGAAAATGGAGTTAATTCAGTAATTTCATATAGATATATATGATATAAATTATATCAAAATAAGAATTTATACTTTATTGTGATCAATTTGCGAATCGATTTTAAGGACCGGGGACGGCCCCTTTTACTTGCGACCCAAACGAATGCTGTGACCTTGGCGCCAGCCTGGGATATTGAGCGAATTCGATCTCATCCACAGGAACATCATGCTCACACCGATCCCGAACATGCCGATGCTGAGCCACTGCCCCCGCGTGAGGCCCAACCACTGATAACCAATTTGAATATCTGGCATACGGAAGTACTCATCACCAATTCTGACGAGCGCATACAAAATAATAAACGAAGCGGCGATAAAGCCCGGCTTGCGACCCTTTCTCCACAGGAAAAAGAGGATCAAAAACATCAATAAGCCCTCGCCTGCCGCCGCAAAAAGCTGTGACGGATAACGAGCCGTCAACAACGGCGCCAGAGCCTCTTTCACACCGCTATTGCCTTTTTGCACTTCAAGCACGATTTTTTGCAAAGTTTCATAGACCTGAGCCTTCGACAAAGTGTCGAGCTGGAACTTTTCAAGCATCCCGAGCCACTGATCGGGAGTCACATTCACCTTCTCCGTCACATCTGTCAGGGTTTTAAGCTTATCAAAGTCTGTACTTGGCCAGTTCAAAATATCCTGGGGAAACTTCACCGCCAGCGGATAGCCCTCGGGAGCCGGACGCCCCACAAGTTCGCCATTGATGAAGTTGGCGATACGTCCGAAAAATACGCCGATGGGTCCTGACACAGATACGAGATCTAGCAAATACAGGAAATTCACACCATAACGGCGCGCAAACAAAATACACGCAACCACGATTCCGATCATGCCACCGTGGCTGGCCATGCCGCCTTCGTTCACGGCGAAGACTCCCCAGAATGGGAAATCGCCTTTGAATTTTAAAAACAAATCCGGCGCATAGAAAAGCACATAGCCCAAACGGCCGCCGACCAGAGTGCCGATCGCAACGTAAGTGATAAAATCACCGACCATGTTTGGGTTGAGACCCGCACGCTGACGATACGTCAACCAACGAATCAGCAAGTACGCGCAGATAAAGCCAAGCATGTACGATAATCCATACCAACGAATACCGAAATTTTCGGAAAACTGTATAGCAAATGGATTCAAATCATGGATGTACATACAACCCCAGTCTCAATCTTGGACGAACAGATAAAATCTTAGACCTAACTCCCCCCAAAGAGCAAAATTAAAAATGGAGGATTTTATGAAACGTTTCAACCACATCCTCATTTTGATACTGCTGGCTTTTGCTTCCACGACCTTCGCGGCCGGATCCAGCGGTGGAGGCGGCGGCGGCAATAGCGGCGATTTCCTGCAAAGGGCCGAACGGCGCCAGTCTCAGCGCTGGACCCTGCAAGAATGGCTCGCGCAAAAAGACCGCAACAACATGATGGACATGTGGCTTTCCATGAATTCGCCATCTCCCTACGAATTGATGCTTGGCATCTCATACAATAGCTACAGCCAGGAAAGCTCAGCGGCGGCAGGAACAACGAACAAGTACACCTCTTACCAGGGCACTTTTTCTGCCTATGCCCAGTTTGTGGGACTCACCGCGGAGTACGAGAACAACACTCAAGAGGGCTTTAACGACCTGAGCGGCCTTTTCAACCTGCGCCTGCTCGGAAGCTCCATCCAGGGCTCTTATCTGACCTTACACTATGGAATGCGGACACATACACAAACAAACCCTCAGGTGGCTCTCCGCCAACAATTTGCCCAGGCCAGTTTACAAATGTATGTGATCAAGCAATTTGGTTTTGATGGGCTCTATCGCTACTACATGCCCGTGACCGATGACACCCTTGGCGAGGTTAAAGGAAATTTGACCGAAGCCGGCGCGTTCATCGACTTTAAAAATTTCCGCGTGTTTGGGACTTGGTACAAAGAGGTTCAGAATTCAAACTTGAGTAGCACCATCACCGACAACACCCGCACCGGCATCCGCAGCGGGCTGAAGATCTTCTTCTAAAGGCCGATCTGCTTAAAGAAAATAAATAAACCGGCTCCGACAAGCGCGAGGCCACCCCAAATCCCTGCCATCGAAATAAAGGCTGCGCGCTTCACTAAATAACCTTGATATATATCAGCAAGAATCAGTCCATGCTCGGATTCAGCCGTGATTTTGCCGCTGACTTTGACGGACTGAACTCCGCCAATACGTAAGAACGCATTTGCAGCAGCTGAATAGCCGTTGATAAGTTCATCTTCTGAAAGTTTGCCGTCGCGATTGGTGTCAAACATCACCCGCTGATAAGCCTGTGAGTTCATTTTCTTGAGCTGCCCCGAATACGAAGCAATATCGCCGACAGCCACTGCGTGAGTTTGATCGGCACTGGTACGAAACTCGCCACGCACATACACCGGACCGCCAGCTAAAAGCTTCGCCTCGATCACGCGCACATTGCCGCCAGTGAACGAGTTCCAAAAGCCGGTGCCACCATTAAAGTAGCGAGCCGCCATCGGAGCCGCCGCCGCAAGAAACTCCATTTGGACAGAGGACATTTTATTGCGAGGAATTGTGCGCTCCGTGATCTCGAGCTGAGCATTCTCAGGATGCACGAGGCATGCGCCGCTTTCATCAAGCACCAGAACCTCATCCGAGGTCGCATAACTATACACTGTATGCCATGACGAGCTCTTACCGCTGCGACGGTACTCTTGCACTCGAATACTCCAAAAACAAACAGGACGGCCATCCAGACATTTACGTGCAATCGTCGGCCAAGCCTGCCCTTCGACTTCGACAAGACCTTGCGGAGCCGAAGAGATTTTACTGCGAGCAGTGTCTTCGACTTTTCGCTTGGTCAGAAACTTCTTAAGGCCAAACGCGACACTCATGCCCCCAAAGAGCATCAAGGTCAACGCGACCTTAAAAACCTCTTGTTGATCTCGTGCCGCTTCGACGAAGTTCACAGATTATCCAATGTTCATTTTTAAAGACGGACGTGTTGTTTCAGACGCCGGCGGATGATACATCGGCTTTTCCGTATAGCCGAGCATGTTTGCAAAGAACATATCCGGAATCTGGGCGATGCGCGTGTTAAAATTCGTCACCGTTTCATTGAAGAACTCGCGGCGATCGGCAATCAAACCCTCGAGCTCAGACACGCGGCTTTGCAATTGCACGAAAGACTGATTGGCTTTCAGATCAGGATAAGCTTCACCCAAGGCAACGATCCCTTTCAGGGCCATCGACATTTCATTCGATGCCGCGATTTTCGAATCGATAGAATTTGCCGCCGAATAGTGATTACGGGCTTCGATCACTTTCTTCAAAGTATTTTGCTCATACGACGCATACTGCTCGATCACTTCGATGAGCTGCGGGATTTCGTCAAAGCGTTGTTTGAGAATGACTTCGATATTGGCCCACGCGCGGTCCATTTGATTCTTTTGGCTGACGAGCCCGTTGTAGACGGAAACCCCCATAAAAAGAATGACGAGCACGACGATTCCGGCAAAAACTGCTGCGAACATAGGTGGTCCCCCTTGGCCTAAACTAAATCGGCGGAATTCACCCAAAACTGTATGATTTTCGAGAGCGAAATCTCAATCTGAGATGCTCTAAAAAGCGTATGAGAACGCGATCACAGCATTGGTGCCCGCAAGGAAATTCAGGACACCACGTACGTTACGGTCTTGCTCGTGAGAAGCGCTGTAAAGGTTCGCTACGGCGATGAGAGAGTGCGTGGCAACCTTGATCCAACGGGCTCTGTGGCGCTCTTCTTTCTCCTTCTCGAGGAATCTTTGAAGCAACTCTGCCTTCTGACCTGAAGTGAGATGCGCCCCTTCAACAGCATAGAAGAACGAATTGTACTCGTTACCGTTCCAGTAATTAGTCGCACCATAACCGATGGCTGCCACTCCCACCGACTGAGCGATGGCATAAATCCCGCGGCTGAAAGAATCCTCAGAGTTGTAATAGCCGGCGACACCACCAATCGTCGCAATGGCACCGCTAATCATGTAGCTCATGCCGCGAATGCGGTCTTCTTCTTGGCGCTCTTTCATGTAAGTCTGAAAGGAGTTCCATTGCACAGGCCCCCCGTAGTCGGAATCCGCATCATCGGCGCGGGCCGCCGTCACTACCAAGAACATCATCATGAAAATCAGCAAAAGCTTTTTCATATGATGAACCCCAGCTCAAGATAAACGGTCTGCAACTGGTCTTGTTCGCCTAAGAGATTTTCATACTTCTTACGCCAGTAAGTCAGGCCGCCGTTCCAGTCATCGTAGTGCAAAACAAAACCCAGCGAGTATTCGCGATCGGAATAGCTCGCAAGTCCCTGCATCGCTCCGAGCTTATAGGAGAAACCCAAGTGCGGCAGATCTTTGAATTCTTCGGTATAAGAATTCACGCGCAAATTCAGACCGAGTTCTAACTCTCCGTAAGCCACTGGCGGGCGAACCGAACCCGCAAAGTTCCAATCAGGGCTCGCCGGGATCTCATCAAATTTTTTATCAACGAAGCCTGAATTCTTGATCGTCAGTCCCAGTTGCGGCTTCCAGCTCTTGTCGGCGAATTCGTAGAGTAAACCCGGCTCGAGATAAAGGGCGCGCTGATTCTTGGTTTCAAAATACTGCGAACCCCCTGATGCCAGAGCATCGGTCAAAGTGAATTCGCTTAAAATAAACCTGCGATCCACGCCGCGAAGCTGTACACCCCAGAACCAGTTGTCTTTGCCATTTTCGCCGGCGAAGCTTGCCACTTGTGCTGAGAGTGTCTGCTCTTGCCCCGTGTAGAGAGTCACCACCGGCAATGCGGAGTTACGGATCAAAGCATAGTAATAAAGACGATAAGGAGCAAACTGCACACCCCAGGTTTCACGCAGGTAACTTGCTTGAATATTAGCTTCAGCTTCCGCACTGGCTTTTTGGCTAAAGAGCTTTTCAACAGTTGCGGGATCTCCAGAGCCATCCAGCAGCTTCGTCACTTCATGCACATAGGAAACATTATTGCCGAAAAAAAACTGCGTTTGGAAATGACTGCGGCGTTCTTTTGCCGTGAACGCGGGATTGCAAGGCAGTCCCTCGATGAGCGCATCCATCCCGAAACAAGCATAGCTCAAAGTGCGGCTGGTAAAATCCGAATTCCCCAAAGCAATCGAGCGCGGCACCTCAAAGGCTCGCGCTTGTACACTCAGCAGAACTAAAAGCAACGCTAGGATTTTCATGGCCGGCACATCCGTTTTTTGCGGAGCTCGTCCACCGCTTGTTGGGTGAACCCATAAACAGCCTGCACAATATTGCGGGCCCCCTCGAGATCCTTACGTTCATCCGGATAAGCAATAATCAAATCATCCAGGGTTTCAGTCAGATGATACGTGATCGGATTAAGCCAATTCAGAATTTTCTCAAAATCAAATTTGCAAAGCACTTCAATATGGCCCGCCAGAAGTTCTGCAATCGCCGCATTGAACTGATCCCATAAACCTTGCGAAGCTGTAATATAGGACTTAAAAAGAATCAGATTTAAAATCGCGCGGTACAAGCGCCCACCTGGAGTTTGCACCGTCTTCAGAGTTTCAGCCGCGATCTGCACATCCGCCAGCGCGGCTCCCGTCACAACCGGAATCGCATCGACGCGGTCTTTGTAACGCTCCCACACCGACAACGCATTGACGATGCCGCCGAGAGCATTTAAGTCACGTGGGTCGATATCGCCTTTTGCTTGTTTTGCAATTTTCTGCAGGCTTTCAATGGTGGCATTTGTCGGAATGGAATCTGGCGGGACCAACGGCGCATCAAAGCCGATCACAAATCCCCAGTAGTTCTCGACGCGAATTCCCCCGCGGGCGGCGTAGGCTGACGCCAAGGCAACCTTCACTGAAGGGCGCTGATCTTCCAGCGCAAGCTTTTGCAGCTCGCGGATCGCGCCATCGTAGTCGCCTTTATCAATAAGCTGGTAATTGGCATCCAAAGGATCGCGATCAGGCTCGGTTTTGTCTCTTTGACAACCCCCGGACACAAGCAGAACTGTAAGGACCCCAAGGGCCAATTTCATATACTTTTTCATGGCTTCGAACTTCAAAAACAAAGCAAACCCAGGGCCAACTGAGGGCTGTTTAAGAACGCGACGGAAACCGGGGGCTTGTAAGGAGTATAGGACCGATCAATCTTTAATCACTCTGAGACAAGACCGTAAAGATAAATTGATTGCGGTAGAGTCCAGTTATAACCGAAAAGAAGAGCAAGGAGCAACGGTGTGGGATCATCCATGAAGGGCTTATTAATTAACGATAATGAGAAGCCAACGATCGCTTTTTGTGATGATGAAAAAGACATCACGGAAGTGTACGCCGCTATTTTGTCGGAGCACTATAAAGTGCTGACCTTCAACCAGCCGGAAGAGCTTCTGAAATTCCTCGAGTTCCACGAAGAGTGCCCTTTCGAAGTCCTCATCACGGATTTGAAAATGCCAAAGATGAGTGGCTTGCAATTGATCGAACGAGCTCATCAAAAGGGTTTCCAATTTCCATCCATTTTACTCTCAGGCTATCTCGACAAAAAGAACCTGATGACAGCCGTCGGTTGCGGCGTCATGCGCGTCCTAGAAAAGCCGGCAGAGATTCCGCAGATTCTGGCGTGCATCGATGAGCTGATGACAGAAAACCGCATCCTCAAAACTCGTCGCCAAATGCGCGACATCATGGCAAAACTGCGTGAGTCTTACTCTCACATCCGTTTACTCTTGGGCGATGAACTGCAAAACTACACCATCGATCCGCAATCCAATATGGAGACGCTGCTCGAGTCCCTCGAGAGCCGTTTGGATGAGCTGCTTGCGGTAGAAAAGCAGCTCAAAGAAAAAAGCGACAATATCAAGAAGGCTCTTTAGAACCGAAGTCCTGCGAGTCCTCCCCTGCTTATAGGCTATCACAATCCAACGATTTAACGATTTCAGTGATGCGCTTACCCGTCACCTTGAAAAGCTGATCTGGAGTTCCTACGAGAAGCTTGCCATTTTGGATCGCGACCACTTTTTGAGAGGACTTCACCGGCACGGTTTTCATTTCAACTTTTTTGGCGTTAATCTCAGCAATTGCCGCGCATGCCTTTTCATCAGCCGCAAAAGGAATGTATTCACCGGGTTTTAACTTAGAAGTCGTCGTCAGTAAAAGAGGCCCGTTAATGACCGCTCCATTAATATAACCATTCGCATCGTCAATGAGGCCCCCACTCACCATATAGATGCTGCCAGTTTTAACCTCGGAAGAGCCGACAAAAGTGAACTCATAGCGATTACTCTCTTCCGCATAAATAGATTGCAAATGCGTGATGGAAGGAAACATCTCGGCCTGAACGGCCGTCGCAGCGAAGGTCAAAATAGAAATCATAAATAGTTTTTTCATAAGATCTCCTAAATATGCCGAGATACTATTCAAAATTTAAGCCACTCCTAAAAGTCTCTAAATCCTCCGCCGTTCCACAACTGACAACTCCCTACTCATTTATGAGCGAAGAATGTTATCCGCGTTGCTCCAGGCAACGTCGAGTCCTGCTCGGAGGCTTCTTGCCCACCCCCTTATTCCTCTCTAAAATAAATCCATGTTCAAAAAAATCTCTGCCCTGCTTTTACTTGTGCTCGTGATTTTCCTTATCGGTCTTTTTATTTCACGATCTCAATCGGAAGTTTCTACGACTTTTGTTTCTCCGACGGTGAGCGCTTTTCGTCAGACTCTGACCAAAGAAAAGTCTACGACGACGGCACCGAATCCAGCGCCAACAATGCCAATGATCGGAGAAAACCTCCCCGAAGAAGATTGCTGGAATAAGCTCAGTGCTCAAGTGCAAGAAGGCGAATTCGTCCGTCAAAACCGCGAAGCTTGGCAAAGTCTTGTCGGCGAGTGGTATTACGGTCCGGACGGCGATGCTCTGAATACCCCAGAGACCTCTGCACCTGGAATGTTCATGCAAGCGCTCCTCTTTTCAGGCCAACTCTATGGGCAGCTCCTCTATGAGTCACAAGAGGAACGCGCCCTCGATCTTTTTGAAAAAGTTTATGCTTTGGATCCCGGCAACTCTGCGCCGCTGATTTACGCGGCAATGATCGAGAGTAAAAGAGGCAACGAAGCCGAAGCGCAAAGACTGTTCGCCATGGCTCAAAATTCGAATAGATTTGATACTTATATTATGACCGTCTCGAAAAGCATCTTCAGCCAGGTACGAAGCTCCTCGGATCTGATCCAGGCCTATGCTTTTTGGTCGCATCTACCTGGACCTGACTATGCCGCAATCACAAAATATTTAAAAGCCCGCGACTCTCGAATCTTTGCCGAGCAGATGACTCGGGCCGGACTGGATGAAAAAAATGTCCTCGCAGATATAGATTGGTTTGCCCTCGAATATGCGGTGGGGTTCGCTATTGAAAACAAGCTTAACCCAAACAATAAGCTTCCCAATTACAAAGAAATCGTCGAAAAGAAAAATCAACAAAGCCCTTTTTCAAACGAGAAAATGCTCGCCGCCCTAAAGAAGAAATGCGACCTCTCCTCCCTCGACGAATTTACAAACGAATTTCGCGCTTACATGAATAAGAAGTAACCAGAGCGCAGATTGGCCGAAGTTTTTTATGTTCGGAGCAAATTTGAAGTGAAGGAAGTGCCAGGCCTTCCTTGAAATCCCTGCTTCGACCACATAAAAAAACCCGGGACAATGCCCGGGTTTTCGAATTCACAACAGGAATCAGTTAAAAAACTATTCCAAGTGCTTCATTGTGTTGTCGCCACCAACATAGAAAGTCTCAGCTTGTTCTACGTGGCTCATAACAGTCTTGATGTTCCATTTCATCAACATTTGCATACCAGCAACTGGATCTTCTTTAGTACCCATGTTGAATACGCTAGGAACTTCTGCGTTTGCAGTGATGTTGAAACCCCAAGAAACGTTCAAGTCAGCTGGAGCGATCGTCGCGTTAGTAAGGAACTTACCGTGACCGTTCAAGTTACCACCAGCAGTGAAAGTCACGCGGTAAGCGAAATCAACGACGTTCATGCCGTAAGCATTTTCGTATTGTACGCGGTAAACTTTAGATTGAGGAATTTGCCAACCAGCCAAATCAGACCAGCATTGCAAACCTGCAGGAAGTGCATTTGCAGTGTAAGTAGTGATGTTAACAACCGGACGACCAGTCTCAACAAGAGCCCATACTTTTTTACCGAGATTCACGATTTTATCGAGAATGATATTTGCTTGATCGATTGGATCCAAGCTGATGCCAGGAACTGTATTGTCGAATGGCTTCACGTTGTTTGGTGCTTGGTTCGCGTTGCAGTCTTCATAAAGACCCGCTTGTGCCAACTGGTGATTTTTAGCAGCGTACTGCTCAGTCACGTCAGTCATTTTTACTTTTGCAAGAGTGTAGTATTTTGCATCTTTGTCAGCAGCTTGTGCATTCAATGCCAAAGCAGAAACAAAAACCAGTGAAAGAATTTTTGTCATTAGCGCCCCCTAGGTTTGGTTTAGTTGGCGCTGTTCTAACAGGGGCCTTGTTAATTTCAAACTTTTTTTAGTTTTTTAATTATGATGCCTTGTATTAGAACGGCTTATACGTCCGAAACCCGGACAGACTAAGGCTTCCAAGTCATACTGAACATAGGGAAAATCCACGTCTTTGTGGCATCGTTGTTTGATTCCACATTGCTGACGGTCTTTTGGGAGTAATTCGCCCCATAGTAGTTCAGGCTCACACCCATGTAAAATTTTTCACCTAGTGGGATTTGCGCCGCAAACTGGGCAAGGTAACTGGTGCCTTCCCATTTCTCATCGGTCGCTCCTGTGGCGCCATAAGTCCCCTTGGCAAGGTAACCGTACGCCAAGGTCATGCTGAACATTCCTGAGCGGTCGATATTCCAACGAACCGCAGGCCCCATATCCATCGAGGAATACGTCGTCGTCGTTGAGCCCTGAACTGAGGTTTGCGAAATCCCGTAAACCGTCCACCCGACATTCCACGCTTTGCGACTGTCCAGGTTGAAAAGGACATCGGTATTATAAAACGTCGATGTATTACTATTATCCGTCGTCTTGTGAAGAGTGTCGCCGCTGTAGGCAAAGCCCAAATCAAACTGCATATCAGCCAACGCCGAAACGGAAAACAGACAGCAGAATAAGAAAAATAAAATCCTTTTCATCTGCAATCTTTATCGGAGTGCGTGACTGATTTTAAGACAGGACCTGGGCCTAGAACTTAGGCCTTACGCTCAAGACTTGCTCCGTAGAATCCGTCGAAACCTTGCTTTTGTGGTGCAAGGTGAATTTCCTCGGCCAACTTCCAGTCTTGGCCATGCTTCGCGAGGAACGCCTGAACCTGACGCTCGTTCTCAGCCGGCATCACGCTACATGTGGCATAGACCATCATTCCGCCCGGCTTCACCATGCGGGAGTAGTTTTCTAAGATCTCAGCCTGAAGTTTCTGCAGGCGCTGCACTTCCGTCAGCGACAATTTCCATTTCGTATCCGGATTGCGGCGAAGAACCCCCAGCCCTGAGCAAGGGACATCGAGCAAGAGACGATCTGCTTTACCCACGAAGCTTTCAAGCGCCTCGGGAGATATCGGCTGCGTGCTCACCACCTTCACGCCGTTACGTTCAGCACGTTCCAAAAGCTTACTGAGCTTGCCTTCATTCACGTCCATCGCCACCAAGCGGCCGCGGTTTTTCATGAGCGCCGCCAAGTGCAGAGTTTTTCCTCCGCCACCGGCGCAAGCATCAATCACGGTTGTATTTGATTCCGGTTTTAAAAGTGGCGCCACCATTTGCGAGGCCGCATCTTGAACTTCAAAAAGTCCCTGTTTGAAAGCTTCCGTCGTCGCAAGATTTTTTCTCTCCGCCAAGCGCAAAGCTGTCGGCAATCCATCCACTTCAACGACGTGCACGTTTTCAATTTGCAATTTACGAATCAGCTCTTCGCGAGTGGCACGAAGAGTGTTCACACGCAAGAAAACTTCCGCGGGCTGGTTCAGAGATTTAAGCATCGCATCCCACTCTGGTCCGACCTGCTCCCGACCATAATCATACAACCACTGAGGAACGGATTCGCGGATCGCCACTGGATATTCTCGGCGGCGGCGCTCTTCAAAACCTGCTCTATCAAAGGACTTGAGCTCCGCCCATTCAGGAATTTCATGGTAGGTTTTCAAGCACCAGGCGGCCCAGATTTGCCAAACGTGATCGCGCGTGATTTCTATCTCTGTCGGATCAAAACCGGCGAGCACACCAAAATAGCGCCACCAGCGAACGATCTCGTAAGTGCTTTCAGCGACAAAGCGGCGATCGCGGGCGCCCCACTTTTTTTGAGATTTGAAAGCACACTCAAGCACCTTATCGGCGTGAAGGGACGTCGTGAAGATTTCCTCCACGATGTGAACGATATTATCTACGAGATGACGATGTAACTTTAGAATGTGAAAACCGCTCCTGCCGAGAGGAAGGTGCCATTAAATTGGCCCTGGTCCCATAACTGCAGGTGGTTTTTTAGACCAGACTCAATGAAAAATCCAGCATTCTCGAAGACATCGAAAAATCTCGCCCCCGCGATCAGCTGATAATCCAACGACAATGAGGCTTCATGATCGGTCTGACGGAAGAACACGCCCGGGCCGATACCGAAACCGAAATAGAGCGGAAACTTCGAAGCCGCATCCGGAAAAGTAATGAGTGGCAAGATCGACATCTTCAAAGGCTTCTGCTCGCCCTCGCCATCGACTTTGTATTGAATGAAATCAATGCGCAAATTGAGGTCCATGGAGTTATGCCATTCACCGATGCGGTAAGTGAGGCCCGCCGTGAAGTCCCCCACATCCGTTTGTTTATTCGGAGTGCCCCACTCGTAAGAAGTGGAGCTCATCATTTTGCCATAGTGAATGGCTAAGTAATGGGCACTATCGCTGCCGGAAGTGCTCTTCGTCGCTGGCGCGTTGTTGGTTTCTTCCTCTTCGCTCGCATCGGGACTGCGCTTTTCGAAGTATTTGGCTGCCGCACCACGGCCTACGCGAGGCGCCTCGTCAGCATGGGAAAAAGACTGGAACCCTAGGAAAACAATCAGAAAAGGAAGAAGTTGTTTCATACTTTTATGATATGCAAAGTCTCGGCGCCATGTAAGCAAATGACTCACATGGTCACACTATGGGTTTTCTGACGGCCTTGATTGACGCCCCTTTCACGGTTTTCGTAGTCTAGAAACTAGTAGGAAACGAGACTTTAGACCATGAAATGTCCTTATTGCAGTCACAGTGAAGACAGAGTTTTAGACACGAGAGTGCAGAAAGACGGCTCGATTCGACGCCGTCGCGAATGCCTTGAGTGCAAAGCTCGATTCTCAACAATGGAAACATTGATGTTGAGCTTCCCGTTCGTGATCAAAAAAGACGGACGTCGTGAGCCTTTCAGCAAAGAAAAAATTCTGAAAGGGTTGCAAGCTGCTTGTCAAAAGCGCCCTGTGAGTCTCGCGCAAATCGAAAACGTTGTTGAACGCATCTCTTCGTGGATCATTAGCCGCGGTGACAATGAAGTCCCTGCTCGCTTGCTCGGTCTGCGGGTGATGGCGGAGCTGAAACAACTCGACGATGTCGCCTACATTCGTTTCGCCAGCGTCTATCGGACGTTCAAAGATGTTCAGGAGTTTGTAGAAACTCTCGAAGATCTGGAAATGATCGACCTTGCTGATCCGAACAATCCGCAATTGCCATTAACCTCTGTGAACTATTCTGGAAAGCCTGAAGAAGATGAGAAGACAATCCCGGGAACTCGCACTACAAGTCCTCTTTCAAACTGAGTTTGCGCCGCAAATTTCTAATTCTGATTTGATGGAGGTCCTTGGGGCTGCCGTCGAACCTGAAGTGGTGACTTTTGCCACGGACATTATCCGTGGTGTTCAGGCACAAAAATCAGCGATTGATTCTAAAATTCAATCTGCCAGCGCTCACTGGAAACTCGAGCGCATGGCAACCATCGACCGCAATATTTTGCGTATTGCGGTTTACGAAATGCGTTTTGCACCGAATCCACTGAAAGAAAACATCGTTATTAACGAAGCTGTCGAGATCGCGAAAAAATTCGGAACGACCGAGTCTGCCAGCTTTGTGAACGGTCTTCTGGATCAGGTCGCTAAGGCTCACTGATGAATATTTTGTCTTCGGCGAGTGCCTTTAACCCTGGCTCGGATCTCTGGATTGTTCCAGACTCTGCCAGCTGTCATTGGGTACAGAAGCTCGACTGGTATCTGAATTTTCAGATCGTCAAAAGCCAAAGACATCTCAGCCCTGAAACACGCAATTTTACAAAATACATTCAAAAGGAATCTGGTCTCGAGACTTATGAGATCAGTTTGCCAAAAGACGCGCCTTTGATGATTACCTCAGAGGCCTTCTTTCCGAATAAGTGGGTTGTGGTCGTTCCAATGACCGCGAACTTCGGCATCTGGGTCCGCGAAGTTTTAGGCATCTGGGAAAACCTGAAACAGCCGTCTTTGCGCATTTTCCTGCCCACTGGACAAAATGCCGGGTCCTTCAACAAAGAGTGGCAGAAGCTTCATAACTTCGAAGATTTCACCGTCGTGCTTGATTAATCTCCTCAAACTTGAGGAAATAAGAGCATGAACATCATCACCCATCTGCAAAAACGCATTGAATCTATTCTTGATCACGATCTGGAAACTCCGAGTGAGGAAGTTCTTCTTGCGAAGAAAAATTTCGAAGTGCTCACCGATCCTCGCCTGCTCCGCGGTCTTGCGGAAAGCCTGCCAAATGACAACACCGACAAAGCGGTGATCTTGTTTTCACGCTTGGCTTTGTATTTTGATGCCGGCGTGTTTTTGGAAGCTGACAAAACTCAGTGGGAACCGCAAGCGCAGTTTCATCGTGGCCATGTGAGCGTGTTGAAACCGGCGCAGAAGAAAAAGATTTCTCTGCCGAAGTCCGACCTGATGAGTGTTTTGCGCACGGATGCAAAACCTTTATTACAAAAAATGGATTTAAAGAATTTGGATGCGGAAGGAAGAACGGTTTGTCTGTTCATTCGTCCGGGAACTGACTTTGCATTTTTATTATTCTCTTCTTTGCCGGATCTTTGGTTGAAAGACCATATCCGCGCAGTCACAGAAGCTATTCACCGCGGAATTAACAACGAATGACTATGACAACGTGGACGATTTATATTTTGTCGGATGGTACGGGCGAAACCGCTGCTACGATGATTCGTGCGGCTCTCGTACAGTACGCCAACAAAGATATTAATATCGTCCGTTGTAAAAACGTCCGCACTGAAGCGCAGATTGAATCCATCATTGACGAATGCTTCGAGCGCCGTGGCTTTATCGCCTACACCGTCGCGAGCCCTGGTATGCGTAAAAAGATTCACGAGCTCGCCTCCGCGAAGGGTCTGCCTTCTTTCGACTTGCTGGGACCATTGCTGAATACACTCGACAGTTTCTTCGGCGTCGAGAATACAAGTACCGTGAACGTGCTTCGCACGGTGGACGAAACTTACTTCAAGCGCATTGAAGCCATCGAGTACACAGTTAAACACGACGACGGAAAGACACTCACGCATTTGGATAAAGCAGACATCGTGCTCGTTGGCATCAGCCGCACGAGTAAGACACCGCTTTCGATCTTTCTAAGCCACAAGGGCTGGAAGGTTGCTAACGTTCCTTTGGTTTTGAATACACCATTGCCAGAAGAATTGTTTAAGGTGGATCAGCGTCGCGTGGTGGGTTTGATTATTGATATCGATAGTCTTCACCGCATTCGCAAAAACCGCCTTGAGAAGTTCGGTCAGGATCCTGGTGGCGAGTACGCATCGGTTTCACACATCGTCAAAGAGATCGAGTACGCGCATCAGATCTTTAAGGTGAATAAACGCTGGCCGGTCTTTAACGTCACTGAACGTGCGTTGGAAGAAACTGCGGGAGAGATCGTTCGTATTATCTCTGCCCGCTTAGGTTTGCCGGACTCAGTTCTGTTCTAACCAAGCCCGACCCTTTATCTTACGGAGTCTGCACAGAACAATTTAGCGGCTGCTCCTCTACGCTCGTAGATGGATAATTTTGCGAAAGCCAGGAAATATAATATTTAGGCATTTGGTATCCAGGAATGACTTGCCCTGAATTATAATCTTTGAGAGCTTCCCATCGCTTCGTGATGGTTACAAGATCTCCATCTTCAAAATTAGAGCTGATCGTCATGGACATTTTAGTGCTACTTCCAATTCGGTCCTCGCCTTTAACAATGGGGAATGTCTTAGCCTCTGTTAAATCGAATTCACCGTTGGAACCAAAGATGATTCCTTGCGTTTCGCTCATACGAATATGCCCACCAAGCACTTGAAAATTCAGTACCCATGAATCTCCCTGAGGATATGCGACAAAATAATTTCCTTTAGCAAAACACTTAAGACCATTTTGCGGCATCTGAATTTGCGGTTCATTCCAAACAGTACCAGGGTCAAAAAGGCTTGCAACAACATGACGTGATCTTTGGGAATCAGTAGCACCATATAGGCGCGCTGCTTTATAGACAGCCTCGTGCAAAATCAGTGCGGCGCGATTCGACTCTGTCATTCGATCCCAAATATCCCCATTCACCAAGATATTTGTGTCAGAAAAATAGTTAGCAAGCTGCTCGGCCTGACAACCCTGCGGAAGCGCTACAACCAAGGCGTCGTCGACCGGCTGAAGCTCCACGCCATGAACTAGCCGCATATTCTGTTGTACACTTTTCGCATAACCTTCAATAAGTGGCCTTACACTCTTCGGAATAACTCCGAAAGCATGATTTAACTGCGTTTCCATCGTCACTTTGTTGAAGACCGGAATATTCAGACCGTAAAGAACTCTTCCTTCGTAAATATCCAAAGTTTGGGCCGATGCGATCGCCCCGGAAGGATCACGACAAACGACACCCTTACCTCCACCGCCGCTAATAGCACCGGTAGCATGTGCGTGCATCCCTGCGAGTAACAAACCTGTCACAAAAATCTTCTTCATAACTCCCCCGTTTTTATTTTTACAGAGCTATCCTTGTCTCTGGCAACTTTAGTATCGATGTCTCGCAAAAAAAGAATAGATTTAATTTATAAAATAAGTATATTTAATTTTATAAATTAATAAAATTAAAACCATTTCGCGAGATGTTTTCATGGACTTAAGCATTTTTGATTTTAAGAGTTATAGACCCTACCTTCTGAAGGTTTTCGGCGACAAAGATCAAAGAAAAGGCCTCAAGTCTCAAGCGGCCAAATCAATTGGCTGCCATACTACACTGATATCTCAAGTACTCCACGGACAAGTGACTTTAAATTTAGAACAAGCAGAACGCATGAACGAATTTCTTGGCCACAGCGAAGAAGAATCTCACTACTTTCTTTTACTTGTTCAAAAAGAACGAGCCGGCACAAAGTCTCTCGAAAGCTATTTCTTGGCGCAAATGACCCAGGTTTTAAAAAATCGCCAGAATATAAAAAAACGGGTTGGCAAAACAGACTTTATTTCAAGTGATGAAGAACTTCGCTATTATAGCTCTTGGCAGTTCGCCGCTATTCATGTGGCTCTTTCTATTCCGGAGCTTTCAAATCCAGAAGCTCTCTCGAAAAATCTAAATGTTCCTCTCCAGCAAGTGCGCGCGATTCTTGAATTCTTGACTCGAATAGGGCTGGCAAAAGCCAAAGACCTTCGCACTTTTGAAATCGGGCCAAAACATATTCACCTAGGATCTGATTCACCTCAAATCCGTAATCACCACCTCAATTGGCGACTCAGAGCTATGGAGGCCATCGATCACGATCCTAAAAATAACCTGCACTACTCCTCAGCCGTCACCCTTTCACGGGAAGACGTTGCAAAAATCAAAGAAATTTTGATTCAGAATCTGACGACTATGAACAAAGTTATTCAAGTATCAAAAGAAGAAGAAATATACGGATTAAATTTCGATTTTTTTAATCTCACACCGAAAAATATCTAACAAAAACACTATTGAAATTTCGAGAAGAAAAACGCGGGAACTGGATTTCCGCGATGTGCACACGCCTTGGCCACGCTATGGGCGTCTTTGAAGATTTCTGCGTGGATCGCACTTGATTTCATTGCCCAGAAAATCTGAAGATAATCCGCTCCGCTGAGTTCACAGAAACCTGTTTTAACGTAGCAACCTGCGTGACTTTCAAAACCGTCGCCCTTAATTTCGCTACAAGTGCGTCGCGAATTTTCAATATCTGCTTTTGCGAATTCTTCCATCAAGCAAACACGTACACGGCGAAGCCATGTATGGGCTGCCGGTGAATAGTTTTTTTCGCTGTGGAGATAGATCTGACAGAACTTAAAACCAAATCCAACTGGATAACCTTTTGAGCCGCAATGATGAGATTTTTCTTGGCACAGATAAAAACCGCACGAGTCGACATTCGGCTCGCAAACATCGCTGGCCATTGAGACCAGCGGGGCTAATAGTAGGAACAAGCCAAGGATGAATTTCATGAATTGAGAATTTAATCGATTTTGTCCCCACCCGCATCCGGGGCCTAAGATTTTGTAATGATTATCTAAACTAAATCCTGAGTCTGTCCAAAGTTTTAACAGCCCAGTGACAATATGAGGATGGGCCGTGGAGTGTCCCGATGCTCCCCCGCTGGAGTCGCTTTAAAACTCTGGAACCGGGCTTTCTTTTTGCTCTAACCCGTTGGTATGAAGACACACTTCTCAATCACTGCTATTGTCCTTTTGTTCAGCTTGCATGCTGTTGCGGCCCCATTCTCATTTCGAGACACTCGCGATGAGCTGATCTACCGCCAGCTCTTAAAAGAGTTCCCCGTAGAGGTTAAAGGCTTCGATCAAACCAAAGAGCCACCAGAGGTGGTTGCTGCCTTTTCCGCAGACTGGGCGGCCTTTATTAGCGGCAAAAGACCCCTCCCACCGAAGTGGCTCGAGGGCTATAGCTGGTCCCGTTATTTAAATGCCTTCCTTTTTGAAGGCTCCTCTGCGCCTTTAAAGATTATGCCGGATGATAATGAGCGACTGAAAGTAAAGATCAATACAACGGCGGCTCATTCCATTGAGGATGCTGCCCACTATTCTGAAGAGCGCGTTGGTGGTGAAATTGCCAAAGCTTTGCAGCAGAATAAAATCACCGCATCTATTTACGGTGGGACGAAAGAATCCGTCGCCAATGCTTTAAAAGTCGACGGCAAACAGATCAAGTATCTGCCATCCCCTTATGATGCTTGGGGTATTCACAAGGCTTACATTCCTTCGACAGCGACTCTCGATAAGAAAGCACGCTACCTGATGGTTATTCCACCTTCCCGTCAGTATGTGATTCACTATGCGGCTATTTTTAACTTCCTTAATATCAACGTTGAAAATGCGATCCTGAATCACACCGATCAGCGTCGCCAAGTCGAGCGCCTTCGCCTCGAGTTCCAACGTGTGGCTCTGCAACTCCCAGCCCCAGTGGATGTGCTTGCCTTGGGTTACTATAATGTCATTCAAGAAAACAAAGATGGTTTGAAGGCTATTTCCCCGGAAATTCCGATGAGCGACGGCCTCACAGTGCAAATGATCGAAGAAACCCGCATCGCTGACAAACCGGTCCGCTATCTTATTATTAAATCTGATATGGCCATCTGGGGCGAAAGCAGCTCCTTGATGGTTGAAGCCGCCATGAGCTTAAAACCAAGAGCCGTCGTATTTATGGGTTCCGCCGGCGGTATTCGCGAAACAACTCGTCACTATGATATTTCTGTTCCTTCTTCTTTTCAATTGGGCGACCGCACCATTGATATTAAAAACGCGGCGATGGAGGGAATGTACGCTGTTTCAGGCCCTTGGCGTTCAACCGTCGTAGACGTCAAACACGGGCACACCAACAGCCCTATTGAGCAAACCAAGGCTTATGTTGAAAAACGCGTGAACTCTCAGATTGATTCTTACGATGTAGAGCAGAATCTGATCGCCGAAACCATCGCGGAGTACAATAAGAAAGCGGCAATGCCGGCATCTTT
The DNA here is from genome assembly GCA_018266295.1 of Bdellovibrionales bacterium. NCBI lineage: Bacteria > Pseudomonadati > Bdellovibrionota > Bdellovibrionia > Bdellovibrionales > Bdellovibrionales bacterium. The sequence continues at coordinate 665,027 of JAFEAQ010000011.1, forward strand.
CATCGCTTTAAACTTAATTACGGATAAACCTAGCAGCTACACCCATGACTGGAAATCTGACCATGATTTGAGCCGTGTAAATAAAGAGCTCAAAGCCGATGCTCGCCGCCGCGCTGTGAACTTGGCTCTCATGTCCGTTCGTAGTTCAGCAACGATTAGTAAAGCTTTATCAACTATCACTTGTGACCGTGCGCTTTTGCCATAATCAGAGGAAATATTATGAACACTGCTTCACTCAAAACTATTTCTAAAAAAATGACCCTGATGGGGCTTGCGTTCTTGCCACTCGTGGCCTTCGCGCAAGAAAAGAGCGCTGACGACATCCGCCGCGAGCTCATCGTAAAAGCATTCAATACTTATTCACAAGAATTCGTGGGCACTCTTACTGCGGACGACGTCAAAATCAAGGACGGCATTGGCCGCGTCGATGTGAATAAAGAAGTAAAATACTCCTATTACATTCAGACCGAAAATCCCGCAGATCCCAAGAGCCCGATCACTCTGATTCCAATGGCAACGAGCCGCTATGCTCCGACTTATTATCAAACCGACGAGTGGTGGGATGCTCATAAAGCTGAAATCGACGAAGCCAAGCGCAAAGGCATGCGTCCGCCTCAACAAGACTCAGCGGAAGTGGCAGAGTGGTTGAAAAAGATGAAACTTTCTACGAACCCGATAGTTTTGCAGATTGATGCAAAACAAAAAGTTTCAAGCGTTCGCTTGCAACAGTTTCTTTCCGAGTACTACATGAAGAACTTCGTTCAAGACGGCAAAGTTGTTCTCTATCGCGGTGGTGAACGTGCGACCGAGACCGGCGACTGGTTGCGCGGCGTGCGCCCAAAAGGCTCTCGCTACTGGACACCAACCGCAAACTATGGCTGGAGATACGCACGTAAGAACGCAACTTTCTTACAAGAACTGATCGACGGAAAACCGCCTATTTATGTGTTTGAAGTTCCGTTGGCAGAGTTTAAACGCCTGACTCAAGAAGGTCGTTGGCCGGATTTGACTTTAGGAACCGAGCTGACAAAGCAAGCACATAACAACTTTGATATGCGCGGCACTTTCACTGACAATATCGGTGGCGGTTTGGATTACATGGGTATCGGTAAGATCGGCGTTGAGTTCGAAATTCGCTCGAACTCTGCCGGCGCGAACTCGATGTCTCGTTACTTTAAGCGTGTGGTCACAATTCAAGAATTAGTTACTGACCGCGTGAAAATTATCCGCGAGACTTCGGCCCGCGTTCAACAAATGCGACCGCAGAATGCAGACGCCACTCGTGCTGCGTTTCTTGCTCGTGAAGAAAAAACAATCTTAGAAGGTAAGCTCCTTTACGCGGTTCAGAATGGTTTTTCGCAAGAAACGGCGAAGTACATGCTGACAGCGATGCAACAGGCCCGCGGTCCGGCAGAACTCACGGACTCTTTGAGTGGCGAGAACTTCATTAGCTTGATTCAACAAAGAATCGCGAGACTTGCTTCAAGACCGGCTCAGATGAATGAAGAACTGCAAAAGCTTGAAGCGGCATTTGCTAAATCTGCAATGACTTGCAACGGCGTATTTCACTAAGGCCTATGCCATGAGAAGCCTCAAGTTTATTTTTATGATTTTGATTCTTCTGTCTATCGCAAATGCAGCGATGGCGCAGGAGTATATTTTCAAAGTCGACAACATGAACCAGGTTTGGATCACTCCACCTGGTGCTTCGACATTCCTAGCCGGAACCATCGAGACGATTCCCAAAGGCACCCTGCTCTATCACTGGGGTAAAGCCACTCCAGAACAAGCGAAGGCATGGGATGAAGCCGGTAAGATCTCACCGGACCTCTTGGAGCGTCTAAAGCAGGGCCAAGGCTTCGTCGGCGGTGGCTTCTATGTTTCAAAGGATCCTACCGACTCTAGCTCCTACGGCAATGTTCAAGTTGTCGTTGAGCTGACAAAAGATATCCAAGTGATCAAGAGCGAACCAGGCGTCACCTGGGGCATGAGACTCTGGCCAACTCTGGAAAAAAATGGAATTTCAGGAGTGGGAGTGACTCATACACACACATGGATGAATATTATCGATGCTGAAGCCCTTACAAAAGAGTTCGTGGCAACGAGCGAATTTTATAAAAAGAATCACCTCAAACAGCTGACAACGCGCGAACGATTCACCGACTTTATGAGTAAGTTTCCTGAATTGGAGGCGGATCCATTTTATCAAGAGTTCGGACAAAAAATCGACAAACTTGCTACTGACATCATGTCGACAGACAGACCAGCAGCCATTGCCGCATTCACGGAAGTTTTTGAGCACGGAAACGATTTAAGCAAAACGAAGGCTCTCAGCAGTACTTACATGAATCAAAGATACGCTGCCCTAAGCGATAAGAAGACCGTGGATTACGCATTAAAGGCTTTAAAAGGGAACAATACATTGGCCCAAGAGGCCCAGTATGCTTTGGCTTATCTCGTCAAACAGCCCCGACAAATCAATAACTATGTTTTTGCTAATGCAACGAAGAATCTCTTACTCATGACTGATCTTTTAGCGCCGATGAAACATCAGCTGTCATCTGATAGATATTCCGCACTTCTCCAGGAAGCTAAATACTATTTAGCGAAAGAGAATCCTTACTACATTAGAAAAGCCATCGAAGATCTAAAAGAAAAAGGCCGATGGAATCCGCCAATGATGTGTGAGCTGGTCTTCCGATGAAACACTTGCCTCTTTCCATCCTCATTATTAGCCTCTTCGTTTTTTTGGCATCCTCACCAAGCCAGGCACAATCCCCGCGCGTTGAGATTGTAAGTAAAAACGGCGGACAAGAGGCATGGCTTCACGACGGACGTGTAGAAACTCTTCTTGGCAAAATTGAAGTTTGGAAAAAAGGCATGTTCTTGTTTCACTGGGGCGACGCCACACCCGAGCAAGCAAAAGCTTGGAACGATGCCGGCCGAATCTCTCCGGAACTTTTAGGCTATCTAAAAACACAGGAAGGATTTTCCGGCGGAGGATTTTATGTCTCGACCAGTCCGGTCGACTCCCATGGCTATGGCAATACTCTTGTGGTCATTGAACTTCCAAATGACATCCGCGTGCTCAAATCCCATGTGACCGGCACGATTGATTGGAACCGATTGCATTCTCAACTTGAGGGCTTTCATATTTCTGCCATCACAGTTTCCCATATGGAATCCTGGGCGACGATTCTCGACTCTGAGGCACTGACAAGAGAACAAGTTGCTGATGCACAGTTTTTTAAAGCCTATCATTTCAATAAAATTCCAAGAGCCGATATGCTTGCAGACTTCGAAAAAAAGATTCCCGGCTTAAAAAACGAACAAACTTACAAAGACCTCGTTACTGAGCTAAAGCAGTTAAAAAAAGATCTTAAGTCCACTGATATCGAAAAAGTAACCGCGGCCACGGAGAAATTGATTTCAAGGGGTGAGCAAAGACTGATTGAAGAAAGCCTTTTTGAATTTCGTCCGAAATACGCCAATGAAGAAACCGTGGATTTAGTAGTTCCGCTGCTGAAATCAAAAAGCCGTCTTTCAAGCTCGGCTGTACAACTTCTTTGGAAAGTCGTGAACAATAAAAAAGACCTCAGAATGTATACCTATACGAGCATCTTGAAAAACAGCGAAGAAGAAAACATCAGAGCCTTTGCCATCAAAGGCCTCGAAAAAATGAATGTCTTTATGTGCAGCCAGGTTTTCAGGCCTTAAGCTTTTTCCTGAGTCGCAATTGTTTGATATAAAATCTCTGCGAGCTGACGTGCTTCCGATGTTTTGCGGAAGTAGTAAGTCATGTCAATTTCGTAGTGGAACTCTTTGACGTGAACGTGATTCAAACGGCCTGAACGCACTTGCTTACGAATAGAGTGCGCCGGCAAAAATCCCCAGCCCAATCCAGATTCGATCACGCGTTTTAAAGTTCCGACATTTGAAGATTCAAAAATCGGTTTTGGATTAATCCCCGCTTTACTCATCAGACTTTGTAATTTGTCATTAAATCCAGGGAACTCATCAACGAAATTCACGAGTGGAAAGTGACTGAGTTCTTTGGCCGCGATCTGCGCTGGAATGTCCGTTTCTTTGCCAGAAACAACAAGCCACATTTCTTCTTTCAGCAAAAACTTTTCTTCAACGCCTTCAAGCTCCAAACCAAACTCTTCTTGAAGCTGCGGCAAAATCAAAACGTCGAAGTTGCCTTTTTTGAAACCCTTCACAAGTTCATCACCGGATTTGTATTCGACTTTGATTTGCAGATCTGGATTGTGGCGCATCAATCGGCCCATCAATGGGCTCATGATGTGAAGACCGATGGAGTTCAAAGTTCCGATACGAATTTGGCCTTTCAGTTCTGCGCCGATAGATTTGATAGCGATTTCCGTTTGCTGTGCCAATTGGAGAATTTTACGAGCGTGCTCGAAGAGCACTTCACCTTGTGGAGTGGCCTTAATTTGACGAACGCCTCTGACCAGAAGTTCAACACCTAGATCTTCCTCCAGGTTTCTGATCTGCTGACTGACCGCTGGCTGGGTCAAATAGAGTTTATCAGCTGCTGCGGTCATACTGCCTTCGCTAATGACGGTAACAAAAGTCGTAAGCTGATAAAGGTTCATCATGAGTTTTCTCCTTTGATCAGAGCCCTATTATTCCTTATACTTATATCTAAACCACGATTGAGGTCCAAACATGAAGTTTCTCAACTATTCTCTGATTGCTTTGCTGCCTATCTTACTCACAAGTGTGGCTCAGGCCAAACCTTTTCGTAATGCCTATATCTCCTTCGAACTTCCCCCTTCTTGGAACTGTAATCTAGAACAAACGGAGTGGGTTTGCCGCAGTGAAAGCTCTAAAGAATCCAAAGAGGCCATCATCATCCTCACCGCAAAAGAAGTTGGACCAACGGATTCTTTTCCACAATACGAAGCTCACTTAAACAGTCCGATCACAATGAATTTGAAAACCGGTGGGACCGCAGAATCTAAAATCGTCTACAAAGCAAAAACAGTTCAAATCAACGATCAACCGTGGATTGACGGCCTTCACATGGGGAGCGAAGTTCCGAACTACTTCACTCGTTACTTGGCAACAATCAAAGGCCGCATTGCTGTTCTCGTGACATTCAGTGCGCACAAACAGTTCTACACAAAATACAGCAACGACTTCTTTAAAGCTGTGATGAGCTTGCGCGTGATCGAGACTAAGAATCTCAATAACAACCCTGAAATTCGCCCGGGCAGCGGCGGTCCTCTTGGCCCGGGCAGCTTCCAGAACGCCATGCCGGCAGATATGGCGAACCCCGACGATATGGGTGGCAATGGCGGTAAGGGCGGCAATAAGATGATGCTCTTGCTGGTCGCGGTGATCCTCGCGGCAGCCGGTATTTATATCTTCCTGAAGAAACGCAAAAAGTAAGACCTTAGACCAGGTCAGGGTGTCTAATCCACCGACACCCTGACTGATTTCGTCCCCTCGTCGAAGCCTTTGTCAGTAAAACTCCTTCTAATTTCCAATAGTTGAACTCATGTTGGCGCCCCGTTTGCTATGAATTCCTGCAAACGAGGTATCGTTATGCTTTTCCAAGTACGTACTTTCCTAATGGCTTCTTTGCTTTTGGCCTTCACAAGCCCTGTGATGGCTTCAACACTCCACAATTCAGAGTCTACCGACCAGGACCTCATTGTGACCAATGTGCGCGAGACCTCGCCGGCATCAGACATCCTGCAAGCCAGTGATCCTGCACTCTTGGATCAGGACTTTGCATTTACTTACGACCCTAAAGACTTCGACGGTGAAACAGATACCTCCGGCACCAAGGAACAACTGCTCAAATCTTTACGCGAAGAAATGAACACCGCTCGCGATCAGAAAGATCTTTATGTCCCTCGCGCGCCTGTGAGCGCCGAGCTTCTCGAAAAACTTTCGAGTCTTTCTGAGCCGGAGTTGCAATCCTTTTTGGGTAAAAAACAAAAGTTCCTCGAGAGAATGGCAAAAGCGCTTCTCTTCTTGCGCTTGAAACCGAAGTTTGTGAATAAGGTTTTGGCAGAAGTAAATACCAAGTTTTATAACTCTTCCCGTCTGATTGCCAATAGCAACTCCGCGGGCGTTGCTGTGATGTTCTCAGTTTCTGGGGGCCTTGCCTTGCCGAGAAAAATCGTTGAGAAATTGCAAACCCGTTCGCTCGGAAAATTTATTCCAAAAACCGGAGGCTTCGCTTACTTGCTTGGTCTTGGTGTTGGCATTTCCCGCACGATGAAAGAAGACGGACGTCCCCACTGGGTTCTCGACGTCTTCGTTGATACAGAGAAATTGAAATCAACTATGACCGGCATGCTGGAAGTCTCTGCAGCCGGCACTTACGGAGTGGTTTATGAATTGCGCGAAGGCCACTTCAAAACACAAACCACAGAAACTTCATACGGTGGCGTGGCCGGAGTTTTCCGCCAAGGCACGAACCAATTCGGTTGGGCGGCTTCAACGGGCATGAGCTTCCCACCAGCAATCGGCGCGATCCTCGTTTTCACAAACGAAACAAAGCGCCACTATATTTTCAGATTGGATTTCACGAAGTTTGCGGGTGACCGTCTTGAAACCTCGAAGGCCTTCATCCTCTCTTGGATGCAAAGAACCGGCATGAAAACAAAAGCCTCTGCGCTGAACTGCTCAGAAGTGTTCTAATAAAAAAGCCCACACCTCTTCAAGATGTGGGCTTCATTAAAATCTAAAAAATTATTCGCGACTATTTCACTTTTTCAACAACTGGTTTGTATTCCTTCAGCTGATCGCCGACTTTCTTTTCGTCAGCATAGACAAGCACGCGGAGCTTCTTTGCATCCAGATGCTTTTGAATTGTCTGGTTTACATCCGCTAATGTCATCGCAGCGACATTCTTATTGAAATCCTGCAAGTAACTGAGTGGAACGCCATAGTAATTCAAGATCAAAATATTATACGCCAAGCGGTCCGCAGTCTCGATCGCACGTGGGAATTGACCGAGCATTTGCTCTTTGGATGCTTTAAACTCAGCTTCAGTCAGACCCTTTTCTACAAAGTCAGTAAAGACCTTCAAGCTCTCGTCGAGAGTTTTGCCGATCGTTTCGTTCTTCGTGAATGTATTGATGGCAAACGCGCCACGATCGGCACGAGCATCAAAGTAAGAGTAAATAGAGTACGTCAAACCGAGATCATCACGTACATGCTGATTCAAGCGGCTACCGAATTCTCCACCCAATGCCACGTTCGCCAAACGCAATTTCAAGAAGTCCGGATCGTTACGGCGAATACCGAACTCACCGATACGGATTTGAGCCTGCTGCAAGCCCGGCTTGCTCAGCACTTTGACTTCCAAACCTTCGATAGGCTTTAACTCCGGTGTCGTGAAATCGCGGATCGGCTTACCTGACCACTTTTTGAATGCCTCGCCCACTTTTGCCTCGAAAGCCTTATCAAAGCGGCCCACCACGGCAAGTTGTGCATTGTTTGGACGATAGTTATTCAAGTAGTGCCGGATAATATCCTGCTTCGTGATCTTTTTCACCGAAGCCGGAGTTCCCGTGACATCATTTGCATATGGATGACCTTTGAACAAGAACTCATCAAACGCGTCGTTCGCGTAAGCAGAAGGGTTATCCACCTTCTTCTGCTGTTGAGCGATCGTCTGAGCTTTCGCACGAGCCACCTCAGCATCCATGAACGCCGGGTTCATTACGATGTCGGAATACAAAGACAAAAGCTTATCTGAAGAGTTCACCAACGCGTCCATCGCAATCACTGTGAAGTCATTGCTTGGCTCGATATTAATTTCAGTTCCGAGCTGACCGAGCTCATCGGCCACCACGGTGGCGTTTTTAGACTGGGTCCCCTGCTCAAGCAACTGGGCTGCCAAATTGTTGAGACCTTCCTTGCCTTGTGGATCTTGACGGGCTCCTACTTTCACCAGCATTGTCATGCTCACACGCGGTAAAGTGTTATCCGTGATAAATAGAATGCGCAAGCCGTTTTCAAGTTGCACTTCGCGCATCGGGCGGAGTTTAAAGCTCCCCGCAGAAGCGGCCACGGCAGGCTTTTCTTCTTTATTCACAATCTCGGTTTTCTTTTCAGCAGAACCACAAGCCGCCAATGTCGTTACGACCATCAAGCTTGGAAGAGTTTTTATTGCAAACTGTTTCATGGACTACTCCTTCTTCGCTTTCGGCTCAAGAACGACGATCGATCTTTGATTTTGATTGAGGTATTTATTAGAAACGTCCTTCACCTGCTCTGCAGTGACAGCATTGTACTTATCCAGATCTTTGAAGAGATTCTCGTACGAACCCGTCATGATCTCATTCACCGCCAAAGCGCGCGCTTTGCCGTCGATTGTTGTCAAACCATCGACCATTTCTTTCATGACCTGAGTCTTCGCTTTTGCAAGCTCTTCATCGGTCACAAGCTTATTACGCATTTTCCAGATTTCTTGATACACAAGATCGAGGCTTTCTTGCATTGCTACACCTGGCTTCAAGTTCACACCCACGGCAAAGACACCTTGGTCTTGCATAGTGGAATCATACGAATAGGCGGATGTCGCCGTTTGCTTTGCATAGACAAGGCGCTTGTACAAGCGGCTCGAGCTGCCATTGCCAAGAATGTTCGCGGCAAGATCCAAAGCATACATATCCGGATGCGCATTCGGCACACCACCGAAAGCCACCGTGAATGAAATCCCTTGAACGTCTTTTTTCACGCTCGCATTTCTTTGCGTATCTTGAGTCGTCTCGCGCGGATACTCACGGCGAGGCATCGGGCGATAGGCCACAGGGCCGTAATACTTCTCGATCAATCTCTTTGCTTCAGAAGTTTTAAAGTCACCCGCCAAAACCAAGATCGCGTTGTTCGGCACATAGTAAGTGCTGTGGAAATTTCTGAGAGTCTCGATTTTGTAGTCAGAAATATCTTTCATCGTCCCAATCACCGGCCAGCGATAGTTCGAAGTCTTAAACACCGTGCCCATCACTGTTTCCATCAACAAGCCCATCGGGTTGTTGTCAATACGCCAGCGACGCTCTTCTTTCACGACTTCACGTTCGCTCTGGAGATCATCCGGATTCAGGTTCAGGTTGCTCATGCGATCAACTTCGATCTGCATCATCATCTCAAGCTTTGAACTTGGCAAAGTCTCATAGAATCCAGTGTAGTCGTAAGTAGTAAACGCATTGTTAACGATGCCGTTCTCATGCAAGATGCGGTCGAAAGACTTGCCAGGATAGTTCTTTGATCCCTTAAACATCATATGCTCGAGCATGTGAGCAGAGCCCGTAATACCCGGAGCCTCGTCACGCGAGCCGACCTTGTACCATGTGTGGTAAGAGATCAGTGGTACCGAATGATCTTCATGCAACAAAACAGTCAGGCCATTTTGCAGCTTGTACTTCGTCACCGGCAGATTGATTTTCAGATTGTCTTTCTCTTGTGCGTGAGCCAAGGAAAGCATAAAGAAAAGAACAGACCAAACAAGGTGTTTCATAGGGACTCCCAATAATGTATTTATTTTAAGGAGTCCCGAATCAAAGGCAATGATTTTACAGGAAGCTGGCGGGCCTAAAGCCGAGTCTATTGAACCAGATAACCTGCGTTCTACTGAACGACAAAATCAGAGAAGAAAACATCTTTCACGACACCCTCATGGAGGATGCTGTTTACTTCCATTGCGATGGTATCTTTGAGGAAGAGTTTTCCCTGAATGCTTTCGAGTTCATTGAAGGTCTTATCATTCAAAACACGCACGATCTTGTCACGGGCCTTCGCGCGGCTGTCGGGGCTCATGATTTCCTCGTAACCCTCTTTGCCGAGCATCTGCAAACTGACCTCAAGGCGGATACTGCGCTTAGGCTCTCCGTCCAGGTTCACTGTGAACTTTTCCATTGTGAAGATATACGGAGCGTAACGCTCATCCTCGGACTTTGATGACATCTCTGCTTCCAAAGCAGCTTCCGTGATTTTAGGGCTCTCCCACGCCATTGTGGAAGAATAGACCAAGAAGGCTCCGCCACCTAAAACACCTAAATTCAGCACCGCGAAGATCGCCGTCAGAATCATACCGGTATTTTTTGGCTTCTCAGGCTGCTGTGCTTCGTCTTTTTTCTCTGCCATAAAATCCTCGTTTCCTAAGGATTATATCGGCGTTCGTGACCTAGGTCTTAACAACCTAGGGCCTGGTTTTAAGCAAAAATATTTAACAGAAATTGTCGAAACTTTAAACAGGCCTGGGCCTCTGATAGAGCAGTATTGACAATACCTTGAGAGAATCATTCTAATATCTATATATGACCAGAAGATTCTATACCGGGATTATTTCGTGCGTTGCTGTAACCGCATCATGGGGACTTGTTACCTCGTCAGCTTTTGCCGCTGAGGAAACCGCACCCATTTCTCAAAACAAGACAAACACGGACCTGCTTCCTTCAGACCTTCTGCAGATTTCAAGCACCGAGGCCTTTAGCAAATACGTGTTCCTGGTCGACAAATCAGAACGCCATCTCCAAGTCTACGAGCGCAAAGGCGAAACCATCGAGAAAATCCTCGACTTCCCGTCTGATATGGGAAAAGCAGCCGGCAACAAAAGCAAGCGCGATGACTTCCGCACTCCAGAGGGGATCTACTTTTTCGAAAAGAAATTGAACCAGCCTGAAATTCCTTACAACCTCTACGGCGAATTGGCTTTCACCACAGACTACCCAAATATCTTTGACCGCCGTGACAGCAAAACCGGCTCTGGGATCTGGCTCCATGCCGTTCCCGACACGGTTCCATTGACTCGCGGCTCCCGCGGCTGCGTGGTAGTTCGTAACGAAGTGATCCGTAAGCTCAAAGAATATATCAAGCTCAAAGAGACTCCGATCTTGATCTTCGATAAAGTCAGCTACGTTTCCAAAGAAGAACACGACAAGCGCCGTGTCGCTTTGAACGAGTTCATCGAGGGTTGGAGAAAAGCATGGCAGTCCCAGAACATTGATGAGTACATGAAATACTATGATGCTCAGTTCAAAGCTCCTGGCTTTAACTATGACAGCTGGAAAGCCCATAAGAACAAACTAAAGAATCAGTACGAATACATCAAAGTTCAGCTCTCTCAACCCTTCTTGCTACTTCACAAAGATCAGCTCATCGTGAAGACCTTCCAACGCTACGAATCCAATGGTCACGCCGACTTCGGAGTTAAAACGCTCTATGCAGTCAAAGCTGACTCGGGGTATAAAATCATCCGTGAAGAATGGGTGCCAGTTCGAGAGAGTGTTGCCAATACAGCTTCAACAGTTTCTACGACCACACAACCCGCCGCTCCTACCAACTAATTTATTGTTGAAACTCGCATAGAATCCTCCTAGAAAGTGGAACCTTTCCACCGACCTCTAGGAGGTTTTTTTATGAAATTTTTAGCTCTCGCATTCACTCTCTTGAGCTTGCAGGCTCACGCAGCAGTGACCCAAGATTTCCTCGAAGTTCATGCCGCCGATCTTAAAGATCAAAACCTCATCCACATCCGCGACGTCGGTGTCGGCTTGATCAATACCCACAAACTTTCAACTCACCAGAATTCTTGTGGCGAAGCCCTCACGTTCCGTGGCCCGCAAGATAATATGAATCCAAAAAGCCTCCGCACTTGGATCCATGGCATCGGCGCTGAGTTGGCGGCCCTGAATCAGGATGAAGACTTGAAGTTGAATGCCGTGAAATTGACCTATAAAGATATCAACGAGAAGATCACTTTGCTGGCGGATAGAAACCGCCTCCTCGTCGATAAGTACGGCGTTGCCCAGTTAAGCACGGCCATTGCCCGCGAAGTTCAGAAAGACACTAAAAACTACTATGTTCTATTTGGCGACTATTTGGATGGTCAGACAGGCTGGATGACCGCCGTGATCCTCGTGAAGCTCTCATCCGGCGAAGCCGTGATGTTTGCGAACTCAAATGACTGCTTTTAGTATTATTCTTTTATTGAATAACAAATAGAATTCTATTCATTTCATATCCACATCGCCCTTTGATAAAAGGTCCCTCATCAACAAAACACGTGAGGGACTTATGAAACTTTTTAATCAAATTTTAGCTCTGACTCTTGTTACTTTCGCAGGCTTCACTTCTGCTCAAGCCGCTACTCCAGCAAACAATATCGAAACTCTTGTAAAAGCTTTGGCAAAAATCACTGACAGCGGTGTCTATACTTACAAATTGCAAAAAGGCACAACGGCTCGTGCATTGATCGAAGAAGCTTACATGAAAGAAAATAAAATCTCTCAACTCGATGAGGATTTTGAATTCTCTGAGAATGTTGACAGTATTGAATACGCTGACGGTAACGGTTATGGTACTGCGACTGAAACAGCGACTCTCAATGCGATCTACGGTTTGCTGGATGCTTCTCAGCCAGATCTAAGCAAAGGCGATTACAACCTCATCACTTCACAAGCAGAAACTCTTCTTCAAAAACTTTCGCAAGAAGGCGCCGTATTCGGCTACAATGCTGGCGGCTCAGGTGTTTGCGGCGTGAGCTATGCAACGATCTACGTGATCGACGTTAAAACCAAAGTGATCTACGAACTCACTTTCGTTAGCGGTGCTTGCTAGTTATCGGAAAATAGCCAGACCAAAATAAAAAACCCACGCTATAAACGTGGGTTTTTTATGATCACTTAAAAACGAAAGAACTAGTGTTGTTCTTGGCTTTCGCTGTCAGTGTCTTCAGACAAATCGATATTGTGAGCCATATCAGGCAAAGTCTTCAAGTAAGCTTCGAGTTCTTCTTTCGTCAACTGACCGTTGTTGATATACCATTCAGTCAAACGTTTATCGAATTTCAAGTTCTTCATTGCTTTAGCTAGAGACATTAGCGGACTCCTTATCAAAGACCCATTATATATAAGAATTCAGTTCCAATATCTAGGACCATTATCCGATTTTTTCGGATTTTCATTGTCTACTACAAGACGCAGATTACGGCCCTTCTTCTTACTCTTTTTAAAGTTTTCGTAGTTCTTCATGCGGCTCATGAGCAATAAAGCCACGTAGCCCGAAGCTAAGCCCCCAATGTGGGCCAAATAAGCCACTTCCCCGCCGCTGACGCCAGAAGTCAGCATGGAAGCGATCTGAACCACCCCCATCACCATTACGAAATAGCGCATTTTCATTGGGAAAAGCATGAAGAAGTAGATAATACGCTCGCCGAACAAGATCCCCTGAGCGAGCATCAAACCAAAGATGGCACCCGAAGCCCCGACCACCGGTACCATCAACCCCGCCTGGGAGCCCGTCGCCGCCGCATAAGCCGCCATCCCGCCACAATACAAGATCGCAGCCCCAATCCCTGTAAACAGATAAAAGAACAGGAAGTACTTCCCGCCCCAGCGCTGTTCCAATTCGGCGCCAAAGAACCAGAGCATCAGCATGTTAAAGAGGATATGCGTGATCTGCATCGAGTGCAGGAACATATAAGTGAAAAGTTCCCAAACGTGGAATTCAAAAATAACCCGCGCCGGAACCAGGCTCAGATAATGTGTGAAAGGAACTTTGAAAAAGCCCTCCACCAAAACCTGGAAAACAAACCAGATTGCCACGTTCACAATCACCAGCCACTTCACGACTGGAGTGAACGGAAGTGCCATGCTCATTTGTGGTCCACGATTCATGGAGATTCTCCTCTACGACTTCCTAGTAAAATAACTCAAAAGGCGGTCATACGTCTGCTCTAGACTTTCAACAACGACCTTAGTCTCGGCAATCAACGGGAAGAAATTCAGATCCCCCGCCCAACGCGGAATCAAATGGTAGTGTAAATGGTCCGGAATTCCGGCCCCTGCCACTGCGCCATGATTCAGGCCTACATTGACTCCACCAGGTTGATAGGTGTCTTGCAAGGCCTTCATCGCCAAACGCAAAGTATCGTTCAAATCTGCATAAGCTTCTTTGCTAAGTGCCAAAAGATCGCCTTCGTGCTTTAGTGGAATGATCAAAAGATGCCCGCTGTTGTACGGAAACTTATTCAACACAATCATCGAATATTTCGATTTATAGACACAAAGAGTTTCAAAAGACGGCTCGCTTTTGGCGGCTTTACAAAAAACGCAGCCTTCCGGCTTCATCAATTTACGGACGTACTTAAATCGATCCGGGCGAAAGAGCACATCACGTTCCATCGGCCAAAGATCTTTAGCTACTTTTAAGAAAGCCTCTTTCGGCGGCTGAAGCTTTTTCACTGCAACCGGCTTTGCTGTCTTTTTCGCAGATGTTTTCTTTGCGGCTTTCTTTTTTGCCAAAACTTACTCCCAGAATCCCGGCATAATCAGCATCGGCTGATTCAAACCTTGAACGCGCAAAACCTTACGAATGGACGCCTCCATTCCTTTATCGCTTGAAAACTTCGAGAAGTAACGAGCCGCCTCTTCAGCAGAGTTCAAGTCATCGTCATCTTGTTGCTCCAGCAAATCCCAGAAGCTTGGCTTCTTTTTAGGCGCTTCAAAAAGTTTGTAATCCGTCCCAAGATTGGCCGCTTCTGCCGCCACCTTGATGGCATCATCCAGAGTTCCCAATTGATCGGCAAAACCCAAAGCCACAGCTTGCTTACCGGTCATTACGCGTCCGTCAGCATATTGGCTCACGACTTCGTCTTTCATCTTACGTCCGTCAATCACGGCTTGCTTGAACTGACCATAAACGTCGTTGATCAAATCTTGGAACAAAGCCTTTTCATCGGGTCTCATCGCGCGGTATTCAGCGCCCGAGTCCTTGAACTTGCCGGAGTTGATCGAGAAGCGAGAGATCTTTGCCCAGTCATAAAGTTTTTCAAGATTCGCAAACTCCATGATCACGCCGATCGAGCCCACCAGCGCCCCCGGAGCCACCACGATTTTATCGCACGCAACCGCCGTGTAGTAAGCGCCACTCGCAAGCAATCCCGATGAAGAACAAATCACAGGTTTTTTAGTTTCTTCTTTCAACGCTTTGATCGCAGCATAGAGCTCTTGTGAAGGACCAACCGCTCCGCCCGGAGAGTTGATATTGATAACGATCGCTTTGATCTTATCTTCATCTTTGTATTTTTTGAGCTTCTTCAGGAACTTCTTGCCGTTCATGATCACGCCTTCAAGATCCAATTGAAGAATGCTGTTCTTAGAAACCAGCATCGCTTCTTCAGAAGACTTCGAGCCAACCATTCCACTGATCCATTTCACAGTGCTCACAAGACCAACGATCACAAGAATAACAATGATAAAACGTACGAAAGGATTTTTCATAGGAACTCCATTAAGGAGTCTATTCTAGCAGCCAAAAAAAAAGGGAGTCCATGTGGACTCCCTTTCGTGCTGCTTAGCGCAAGAAAACTAATTAGTTTTTACCATCAGTTTTCATGTTTTTGAGCTGATCTGCGAACAAATCGCCCAAAGTCGACTTAGATGTCGCAGTCGCTTTCTTCACGTAATCGTCAACGTCCGCTTTTGATTCACGGAGTTTAACAAGTTTAGAAGAAAGACCGATCTTACGAGCGTCTTTATCGATAGAGATTACTTCTGCTTTCAAAACAGTCCCTGGTTTTACGAACTCTTCAGTGCTGTTGATTTTGTCAGTTGTAAGCTCAGAAATGTGGATCAAACCTTCGATATCAGATTCCAACTCAACGAAAGCACCGAAGTCAGCGACTTTAGTTACTTTAACATCGTGTTGTGTGCCGATAGCGTATTTGTTCTCGATGTTTGACCAAGGGTCAGACTCAAGCTGTTTGATACCCAAAGAGAATCTTTCGTTCTCGATGTCTACGCCCAAAACAACCGCGCGAACTTTTTGGCCTTTAGCGTAGAGTTCGTTAGGGTGATTTACACGTTTAGTCCATGAGAAGTCAGAGATGTGAACAAGGCCGTCGATGCCTTCTTCGATACCGATGAAGATACCGAAGTCAGTAACAGACTTAACTTCACCTTCAATGATTGTTCCTGGAGCGTAAGATTCTTTCAACTCAACCCAAGGGTTAGCTTGGAGTTGTTTCATGCCCAAGCTGATGCGACGGTTTTCAGTGTCTACTTCAAGAACGACAACTTCAACTTCTTGATCAACCGCTACAACTTGAGATGGGTGCTTCACGCGCTTAGTCCAAGACATTTCAGAAACGTGGATAAGACCTTCGATGCCTTCACCAAGTTCTACGAATGCGCCGTATTCAGCCAATGAAACAACTTTGCCCTTAAGCTTAGTGCCTGGAGGGTAAGATGCTTTTACAGATTCCCAAGGATCAGGATGCAATTGCTTCATGCCCAAAGACACGCGCTCTTTTTCCTGGTCGTATTTCAATACTTTTACTTGGATTTCGTCGCCCACTTTCAACAATTCTGAAGGGTGCTTTACGCGGCCCCAAGACATGTCTGTGATGTGGAGAAGACCGTCCATACCGCCCAAGTCAATGAACGCACCGTAATCAGTGATGTTCTTAACAAGACCTGTAACGATTGAACCTTCTTTCATAGTATCAAGAGTTTCTGCTCTGAGACTGTCACGTTCTTCTTCAAGAAGAGCGCGGCGAGAAAGAACGATGTTGCCACGTTTTTTATTGAACTTGATAACTTTGAATTTGTACTTCTTGCCGATGTAAACGTCCATGTTGCGAACAGGACGAAGATCGATTTGTGAACCAGGCAAGAATGCTTTAACGCCGATATCAACGCTCAAGCCGCCTTTAACCTTAGCAACAACAGTACCTTCAATAACTTCTTCGTTCTCAGCTGCTTTAGAGATATCAGACCAAGCGCGAAGCATGTCGGCTTTGTCCTTAGAGAGAACGATCATACCGTTTTCGTTTTCGATACGGTCGATCAACACTTCTACAGTGTCGCCGGCTTTTACTTCACGTACGCCGTCAACAACGCGGAATTCGTTGATTGCAATAAGTCCTTCAGACTTATAGTTGATGTCGACAAGAACGTAGTCAGATTGAACTTCGACAACTTTACCAGTAACAACGTCACCGATTTTGAAATCTTGGTCTTTCATGGACGCTTCGAAAATCGAAGTGAACTCGCCTTTGTCTGTGTTTCCGTAGATTCCTGGGTTAGCAGCAACTTTAGAATCTTCTGCGTCCAAGAAAGCTAGAACTTTCTGCTTTTCTTGAGCGGCTTTGTTTAATTGTTTCCCCATAGTAATAATATGTACCTCCCACGAAATAGGTCCTCTCGGTGGCTTGCCCTGGGTGTTTAAAGGCTTGCCGGGTCCTACCCGTTTAATTATTGAAGAATGGTTGTATAGGCCCGATATCATTGAGTCAATGCGGAAAGTTAAACTCTGCGTTGTTAGACGTTTACGTCTTAATTTCATCAGCCATTCCAGAGGGGTTCACAGCCTTCCTGTAAACACAAGAAATGCGATTTCTAACTCTGACAACCGCCCTGATTTTGACTGCCGTGACGGCCCAGGCCCGGAGCTACCGGACCGAAATCCTCTCTGCCCTCAAGCACTTAGAGAGTTCTCAAGCCAAAACCAAAGGCGCTTACGAGCCCGGCCAGTGGCCCACTGTCGTGACGGCCATCTTGGCCCCAAGCCTCCTGGGCGTCGGCCGCTGGGGAAAGCCCTATCCCGAAGCCACGATCTTTACCACCTCGACGATTATTAATGTCCTTCGCCAAATCGAAGAGGACGGACCTGAGTACCGAAATGAAATCAATCCCCTTATCAACCGGGCGATGGCGGGCTTTCCGGCCCACGCGGACCCGCCATTCTACAATTTCTACCCCCTCCGCCAACGCAACGGAGCCTGGGTGCGCGGGCCAAGGAATTTTTATCTAGCTCCCTACCTCCGCGGCCTGGCCAATGTTCCACCGGACGCCGATACCAACTCCGTCACTTACCTGGCACTGCGGAGACCAGTGCCTGACAAAGTGATGGCGGCGTTTGCGCGCTTCCGCGATCTCGATCGTAAGCCGCACTACTATGATAAGGATTTAGGTATTATTAACTCCGGCGCCTTCATGACCTGGTTGATGGACGAAAAAGATCCTCAGATGCCACGCAAGTTCGGTCATCCCGAACTCGGCCAGCGCATTCCCTTCGGCACCAACGACGTTGACTGCGTGGTCAATGCCAATGTTTTAAAGCTGCTCGCCTCGCAAGGAAAAACCCGCACCCCTGGCTATGAAGAAGCCTGCAGGCTGGTGAAAGACTCCATCGACCGCAATCAACTTGGCACTTGCGGCATCTATTACCCAAGCAACTATCAGCTGACCGTGCAGGTCGCAGAGATTGGAAATCTTGGCGGACGCTGCCTGCAAAGTTACGAAGCCAAAGTTCTGCAGTATGTGCTGGACACTCAGCACCCGAATGGCTCATGGAGCAACTCTCCGCCAAATAGACCCGACCGCATTCACGCAACGGCTTTAGCTCTGAACGCTCTGATGATGCTCGGAAACCCCGCCAACCCAGAACATCGCCGCAAAGTACGCGGTGGTATCGAGTATCTCCTCAGCACATCTCGGCGTGATGAAAATGGAAATTTATACTGGAAAGGCCAGGTGTTTTTCTCGGCCGTGGCTCAGGCGCGATTTTCAGTTGTCTGGAGATCAAGTTCCTATACAACGGTGCTGGCGGCTCGCGCGCTTCAGCTCGCCGAAAAATATTAAGGAGGACCCATGTCTGGTATTTTAATTCAATGGATCGTTTCAGCTTTGGTATTAATGGGGACCGCGTACTTGCTGCCAGGATTCGAAGTGCGCAGTTTCGGAAGCGCCCTTTTGGCGGCGTTTGTGATTGGCTGCGCGAATGTGCTAGTAAAACCGATTTTGATTTTGCTGACGTTGCCAATCACCCTGCTGACCCTGGGTCTTTTCCTATGGGTGATCAACGCGATAATTTTAAAACTGTGCGCAGCGCTGACGCCGGGCTTTGCCGTGAACTCCTGGGGCACGGCCTTTTTAGGGGCGCTGATCATCGCCGTCCTAAGTTCTCTCGCGTTCTGGCTGCTGACACCGCCTCCGGGGGCGGTCTAAGCGCCGGTTACTCGGCGCTGTTGTCCTCAACAATGATGATCGTGTTCCAGGATTTTTTAGTCTTTACGTTGCCCCAAAGATCTTTTGCGATTTTACCTTCGCGGGTGAACACAGGGACTTCGCCCTGTCCTTCGCCAAGAACGAGATCATAAACGATTTTCGCGTTCTTCTTTTCAAGACGAACGCAGCCACCGGACGCGCGTGAGCCGAGCTCTTTATAATGATCCGGAGTCGTCGCGTGAGTCGCAATCCCACCCACGAAGAACACAGAGTATTCCATCCAGGCTTGCCACGTATTTGACCAGTACTTTTCAAAAGTCTGCGTTGGCGCGTACCAGCCCACTGGAGTTACCGAGAAATACTTGCGACCACTTTTCGCGATTTCATCTTTTTCACGGCCGGTAGAAACCTTAAACGTATTCATCAAAACACCACGATGATAGAGCTTCATCGTTTGTGCACTGGGACCCTTCACCGCTTTATTCACAACCACCACAACTGGGAAGTACTGGAGCAGATCGAGCTTCGCTGTTTTATTGTGCTGCTCAAGTGACAACGGCAGGACTTGGTCCATTTCTATAGTCGGCTGTTCAAGGCCGAGCTCCGCCGCGACTTCATCTGGAGAAGCCACATCTTGCAAAGAATCCTGCTGAGGATTTGCATGCACGCGAATGCCATTTTCAGGTGAACAAGCAGCTAAGAAAGAAACCGTAGAAAGAAGAATCAACAAAGAACGCACAGAACCCTCCGGGACAACAAGATGAGATGGCTCTAGCTATCAATTATTGTGAATTTTCTGCAACGGAATTATTACGAAATCGGCACAAGTTGTCCCGATCTTATGGCGCGTCGTCAGAACTGCGGACTTAAAATATTCTGAGACACGTTCGCCCAGTGAGAGGAACAGCGATGGCCGTGCACAAACAACTCGAAGGGTCCTAGTGTACGGGAACCTGACGGCCCGGACGGCCGTCAGGAAGCGGAGCTCGAGGCGGAAGCCTCGATTGCATGGACGCAGAAATACCTGCGGAGCCACTACCAAACTATAAATTATGAGCAGAGATTAACTAAATCTTCCCGCGGACGAAGTTTTCAACTTTCGCCACAACCTCATCGAGGTTCAGCTCAGTGGTGTCCACAACAAGCGCGTTTTCAGGAACGGCCAACGGAGCCGCTTTACGAGTGGAATCCTGGTGATCGCGGACTTTTTGCTCTTCTTGCATCTTCTCTTGATCAAGTCCGAGTTCCGTCGCACGGCGAGCCGCGCGGTGTTCACTCGAAGCCGTCAGGTAGATCTTCGCTTGAGCCTGTGGGAACACCACAGTGCCACAGTCACGGCCCTCAGCCACGAGCCCCTGAGGGCCGGCGCTGCAATTGCGTTGAGCATCGAGCAAGGCTTTTCTAACTTCAGGATAATGAGAGATTTTACTAGCGATGTTGCCGACGTCTTCGTGAGAAATTTCGTCTGTCACATCTTGGCCTTCAAAGAAAACTTGAGTGCGGCTCTGAGCCATTTTCACCGCCCATTTGTCAGAATGAGCTAGGTCCATCAAAGCTTTCACATCGGTGATATCGATATTCGAATGAAGGGCGGCATAGCCCAAGCCACGGTAAAACGCACCCGTAGAAACCCATTGCCAGCCAAGACGCTGAGCAAGTTGGCGGCTTACGGTGGATTTTCCAGAGGCTGCAGGTCCGTCGATTGTTACTACCATTCCCATTTCATTCCTAAATCTGTGTTCGACTATTTTACTGGTGAAATAGTTTTTAAAACTTCTTCCAACGCCTTCATTGCTGCCTGGTTTTCATCCTCAAGACCAACGCTCAGACGCAAGTGCGTGGCAAAGCCGTAGTTCTTAATCGGTCTCATGATGATCCCTTTTCGTAGAAGAGACTCATTGACTTGAGCCGCGTCGCGAAGAGTATCGAACATCACAAAATTACCTTGGGATTCTATAAAAGGCAGCCCCATTTTTTGTAACTTCTCGTAGAAGTAATCAAGTCCTTTCCACACAATCTGTTGCGATGCCGCAATAAATTCCTGATCCTGCAAAGCAGCAACAGCCGCGACTTGTGCTAAATCATTGACATTAAAAGGCTTGCGCACGCGATTGAAAACTTCGATGACTTCCTTAGGGGCCACCATCGCACCTAAGCGAAGACCTGCCAAACCAAAGATTTTCGAGAATGTCCTCAGGGCTACAACGTTGGAGTACTGACGCATAAATTCGTCTGCGTTTGCATAATCTTTTGCTCTGACAAACTCATTGTAAGCTTCGTCAAAAACAACCAACACGTCTTCGCGATTTCCAAGGCGAGACATGAACTCAGCCACTTCCGCACGGGTCGCATATGTTCCCGTTGGATTGTTGGGATTTGCGATAAAGATAAGACGGATTTTTGCTTCCGGATGAGCGAAGAAATAATCCGCCATCGCTTTTAAATTAAATTTGTACTCGGACGTTAATGGAACAGTGTGGACTTTAGCACGGTTCGCCTGTGCGCTGATCTCGTATGCTGAGAACGCCGCAACCGAAGTCAGCACGCCGTCTCCAGGCTCACAGTAAATTCTAGTCAGAAGATCAATCAACTCATCAGAGCCGTTGCCGAAGCCCAATTGGTTCGTCGGAAAGTTCCATTTTTTAGACAACACTTGGAGCAATTCGTACGCTGACGGATCTGGATAGCGATGCAATTGCTGTAAAAGATTCTTGATTGCAGAGATTGCTTTGGGACTTGGGCCTAGTGGGTTTTCGTTGCTCGCAAGTTTGATGACTTTTGTAAGTCCGTATTCTCGCTGAGTTTCTGAGATTGGCTTCCCTGGCTTGTAAGGGATCAGGCTAACAATTTCCGGTGAAACTTTCACAGGGGGCCCCTTTCGGACTACCTTTTGAGGTTCGCTTTAGTTATATTGGTTCCAAGTTTTACAACTATGCTTTAACAACAATCTTGCAGATATTCAAGGACCCATGGCTCTAGCGGAAACGGATGTTAATTTAGCGCTCTACATTGGTGAATCTTTTGTAGAAGCTCACCTCTGCCATAATCAAAAAACAGTTCATTTCGGCCGCTGGTATCTCGGCAAAGAGGGCTTTAAAGCCGGTCTGCAGAGATTCTTCCAGGAAGCCAACGTCCAAAAGATCCATAAAGCCTACGTTGCATCCCGCTTCGTTGAAAAAATTCTCTCTTATCGTTTGGGCGGCAGTGTTGCGACCGTGACCACGAAAGGCTTTGAAAGCTGGGCGGGATTCCGCCAACCGCAAAATCAAAAAGTCGGCCCACTGTCGTCGACAGAGTTGAATTTCAGCGTGGAAGAGCGTTGCAATGCTGCGGGCACCATCGAAAAAGAACTCGCCGACAGTGAAATCACCGAGCTCGTCGAGAAGCTTCGCCAGAAACAGGCCAAACGAGTTTGCATTCATTTCTTGAATGCCGGTAAAAATCCGCACAATCAGAACAAATTAAAAGAAGCTCTTATTAAAGAATCTTTTGAGGTCTTTGCCCCGGCATTCGACACCGCCAACTGTGACGAAGTTTCTCAATGGCGCAAAAATATTCTGAATGCCTCACTGAGCGGAACCTTCGAAGAAGTCCAAGAAGAGCTGAACGAAGGCCTCACCGGCATTTTGCCGGAAGGCGAACGTGCCGTGTTCTTCGGCGCTGACTGCCAATTCTTTGACAAAGAAAATCATCAGCGCCTTGGCAGCCTTTGGGGAGCAGCCGCTGCTTGGAGCCGCGCTTTGCAAAAACGCATCAAGGGCGAGTTCGATATTCTTTATCTCGGCCTTGAACAATTCAGCGTGATTACACCTCTTAAAGAGATGCAAAACTGGAACAGCCCATGGGGCATGATCCGTGCTCCACAAATTCAAAATGCCGTGCTGTCTTTACAGCCGACCACTTCGATTGAAATTGGACCGTGGGGCGAACTCACTTACTCTCGCGACGTACTTGGCTACGAGCCGGGACCTATGTTCATGGGTCGCGGCCAAGTCCCAACTTTGATTGACTTGTGGGAAGAAAAAACCGCCTCTTTAAAGGGTGTCGGCGAAAGACGCTCTCCGCAGGGCGTTCAGAAGTTTAAAAATCAGCTTTTAGCGCTGAACAAAGCTTCGACTCAGAAAATTGATTCCGAAGAACTCCTCTTCTCGCACTTGCGGGAAGTGGCTTTACATAAATTGACTGTGGATATTGCCCTCATGACCGAGAACTCGAAGGTTGTTTGCATGGGAGCCTTAGCTCCGCTATTCTTGCCGGAACTCAAGAAACGCCTGCCACAACTGCAGTTCGAACTTTTGCCTGAAACTGAAACTTCTCTTTTGTTGAATCAAGGTCACTAGAATGCTCTCAAGTTGGATTTTTGAATTCGCAGATCTATTTTTGAAAAACGAAAGAAGCGCCGCTTTACTTTCACGTGATGGAGAGATCTTGCACGCAAAATCCGATCTGGGATTTGAAGCTTCCAGTTTCAAAAATATCGCCGAAAGTTCTTTAAAGTATATCGCATTGAAACCGGGCGAAATTCTTGTCACCAACGATTCTTATAGCGGTGGCAGTTTCTTACATCGTTATACGTTCTTGATGCCGCTTTCAAACGCCGTGGGCACTCAGCCGGGCGTTCTTTTGTGCGTGCGCCGCGAATTTGCGGCAGGTCTGAATCTCAGCGACAGGCTGGATAACGAAGGTCTTCGTATTCCACCGACTCCTGTTTTCCAGAATGGTCAGTTGATTGCACCAATTATCGAAGCGATGTCTATGCACCCGCTTTGTCCTCAAGGCTTCCAGGCATGGTTACAAAGCACTGTCGGCGATATGGCCGCTTACTATAAAAAATGGAGTCACGCTGAAAAGCACTGCAAACTGCCATTTACTGCTAATGAATTTAAAAAATACATCACCTTCTCGAAGAATTACGCGACAGAGAAAATTCTCGAAAAAGCACAAGGCGAAGCCCGTTCTGAAGTGGCTCTCGACAGCGGCGAAATTTTAAAACTTCACCTGGAAGTGAATAATGGCCTGGTTAAAGCCGATTTCAGCGGTACCACAGCAGGTGTGAAGACTTTCGTTCCGGACCTTGCGACGTTTGGCGCTTGTTATGAAGCCGTTGCTCAGTTCTACGAACTCAACTGCCTCAGAAACTCCGGTACATTCTCAGTCATGCAAGTGATTAAACCTTTAGGGTGCTTCTTGAATGCGAAGTACCCTGCTTCAACACATCAAGGCATGCAAACTGGTGTGGCTGCGGTTCGCATGGCAATGACTTTAGCTTTACGCCAAATCGTGAAAAGCACTCAGCCGTTCGTTTCAGAAAATATGGCCGTGATAGAAGTCTCGTTTGCCGATGGTAAACGCTGGCTCAGCGCTTGGTCCGCAAAGAGATGCTGCGAAAGTGTTTCGTTGGAAAATATCGAAACTCAATTGCCGGTACAGTTCACACGCGTTGAGAAGAGCGCTGAGAAGATGCACCTGCAAATGGAATTCAAAGCCCTCGCCGCTTGCCAGATCCGCTGGTTGAGTGATTTCACCAAACAAACTCCTAAAATGCCAAAGGGCCTTAAAGCCCCTGAAGCAACTCAGATCGAAGTGCTAGCACCGAACGGAGAATGGACTGCGCTGCCTTCTCAAGGCAGCACGGATCTCGCCCCGGGGACAAGCTTGCGCTTGAACCTGTGGGGTCTTTACACTCAGTAATTAAATTACAAAATTTCTTATGCCACTTATCCTGAAATGAGACATCAAATTCTCATCAATTTTCTATAAACTTAATTAATTTACAGAGAGTGTTCGACTCTAAGACGTATAAACTTGCAACAATTCTAATACCATACTCGTTATATACTAAATGTCGGTATTGGAGGAACTATGTACGTTTTAACTCCTTCTTTTAAATTGGTATTGGCTATAGTTACTACTACTTCACTTCTAGGATGCTCTAAAAGCCTTCAAGATAGCGCATCTACGGAAGATGCCCTTGAATCTCTTGACGGTTACGAGATCACATCCCTGGGCATTCAAACTGATGATAAAGGTCTCATGATGAAAAATGACTCAGAATCACAGCTGAGCGCTAATTCATTGCAGTTGAAATCCGCCGGAAGGGATAATCAATACCTTTGGAGGCTCGATAAAAACTATCAATTAGTGCCGGCTGAAATGGAATTGAAAGATAAATCTAATAATAGCCGTACTAAAAAAGTATATTTTCAAATTAGATACATAAAACAAATATCAGAGGATATTATCGGCGTCGAATTGACCAACAATGATCTCCTAATTTATGAGGTTAGCAAAAAGAGAATTCTCCGCTATCCTGGCTATAGCTTAAGAGAAACGAGTCTTGTGAACAATTGGCTATACACGATTAATACGTCGCAAGGCCTCTTAGCAAAAATCGATCTTTCTCTCAAAAAACCTGTCATCGTTCCGATTAACAATCCTTTGGGCGTATCGCTCAATACGGGCTTCCCGACGTTTATAGCACCTAGCTGGCTTAACTTTGACTATTTGCATGTCATAGCCGGGACAGCAAACTATAGAGACTTCTTCGCTTCCGTGAATGTCGCTAGTCCCAACTATGCTGTCACCACAGAAGGCGTTATCGCCTTTACAATCACCTCCGACGGAAATTTGAGAGCAATGATATTCACAGATGCAGGGGCTTATGATCTGTCCGCTTACGAACTCTCGCATGTCGGCGGGGGCTTCCATGGCGGCTTTATTTCTTATTTAGGCGATCTATACCAAGTCGAGATAATCAATAGTCAAAACTGCTTAATAATACCCAAGCCGATTGACTGCGGCGATCATTTGAGAAAATGGAACATCACCAGCTGGATTACGGCCGCGCGCACAGACAATTGGATCAATCTCAAAACGACAGTAACAGAAATTGTTCCCGAATCTAAAATGCAAGATTTTAAGAATAATCTGATCTACTTCACAACAGAAGATAAGATCACAGATACAAATCGCTATATTTTAAGCGAAAAAGGATTTCTCCATACATATCTAGATACAAACTCGAATCTCACTATGGAGTGGGTTGATTTGAATCTTTCAGCCGTTCCGCGCGACTCAAGCTATGTGAACAATATAGTTCAGGTACATGGCGACTATCTGTATTGGAAAAACATTGATAATGAAATCTACGTTCAAAAGCTTGAAGCTGGAAGCACCGCTCAGTTATATACTTCTAGCAGCGAAACAATTCTCAATTTCTATGTTGTGTCAGGCGCGACAATGTACGACACCGCCGATGGCAGCTTTCTAGTGAAAACGCCAGGCGCAGTACCTGAAAAGGTACACGATCAACCTGGAGCCATTTCGTTGCCTATCGGGCTTTCCCACTAGGTTGTTGGGAAGCCCTCACTGTTAAATAATTAAATTATAAAATTTTGCCGCCGGCTGCGATGAGTGCCTGCTTGATTTTTTGAATGTGCTCCGGGCTGCTGGTCTCAAGCACGAAGTCGATGCGTGTTTCGCGCAAGAACAAGCCCTGAGAAATACGGTCGTGATGCACTTCTAAGATGTTTGCCTTTTGTTCAGCAATGGCTTTTGTCAGGCGATTCAGATTGCCCGGCAAATCATCGACGACCACGGACAGCTCCGCCAAACGACCGCGCTTGATTTGCCCTTTTTCGATGATCTTAGCAATCACATTGAGATCAACATTGCCACCACTCAAAATCACACACGTCTTTTTGCCGAGATTTAACTGACGATTCATAACAGCTGCCATAGCCGCAGCTCCTGAACCCTCGGTCATTGTCTTTGCTCTTTCCAGCAAGAACACGATGGCTTCCGCGAGTTCATCATCAGAAACGGTGACAACTTCATCGACATTCTTGGCGATGAAACTTTCATAGACGATCTTCGATGGTTTCTTAATCGCAATACCGTCGGCGATTGTTGAAATGCGTTTTCGATCTTCGGGTGTCTGGTGATGGAAAAGCTGAGACATGCCCGGAGCTTGCTCCGACTGAACACCGATGATACGGATTTTAGGATTCAAAGCTTTTAGCGCCGTTGAAATGCCGCTGATCAGGCCGCCACCGCCGATAGGCACGACGACGGAATCCAAATCCGGAAGTTTATCGTGAAGCTCCAAGCCAATGGTTCCTTGACCGGCAATGATGTAGGGGTCTTCGTAAGGATGAACGAAAACATAACCCTTTTCTTTCTCAAGATGGCGGGCATGTTCGTAAGCATCGTCATAGATTTCGCCATGAAGAATCACTTCAGCACCGTAACCGCGAGTCGCATTTACTTTTGTCAGAGGCGCGTTCTCTGGCATAACGATCGTGGCTTTAACTCCGGCAAGTGCCGCGCTCAAAGCGACACCTTGAGCATGATTACCGGCAGAGCTTGCAACCACTCCGCGCTTTTTTTCTTCGGGGGTCAGGTTGATGATTTTATTGTAAGCTCCGCGGATTTTGAAACTCCCAGTACGCTGAGTGTTTTCAAATTTCAAAAACACCTCACAGCCCAGCATCTTGCTGGCACTGACTGAGTAATCAGTTTCTGTATTTTGTGAGATGTTTCTTAAAGTTTCGCGGGCCTTGCGGATATCCTCTAACGTGACCTTCATAAGTACTTTCTAACAGTATTTTCTACCAGTAAGCTGTCAGCCCCCAAATCGGTGGATAAGATTTGAACGGCAGATTCGTTTCACGGTTCTGCAGCTCCTTACGAAGGGGCAGTCCCATGAAGATACTTTCATCGAAATAATGAAAGGGTGCAAGGTGCTTCCCGCAAGAGCTGCAATTTCCAACGAGTTGCCCGCTGGCTTCGTTTAGAGTTCCGCACATATGACAGCGCCTAAAGTGAATCTTTGTTTCCATAGTTTTTGAACCTCTCCCTGATCTTGTTACTTAGTCTTTGGTCTTGCAAGCCAAGGGGCCATATCTAAGTACTTGAAATCCCGCAAAATAACGCATAATGACTTTACGCGTCAGACGCAAATTGCTGAGGTATTCACAGCTTGATGAAAAGCTCCGAACACCCGCGTTTCCACAAAATAAACCCCTTTACTTCCCTAGCTGAGACGAGCCCCCTGTTCCATTGTGAGGCCTTGGTCCGGAAGAACGACTTATCCTATGGAAATCACTGCAGAGGGCTTAAAATGAAAACAAGCAAAGATGGATTTTTGCTGAAAGGCTTCGCAATGAAAAGATGGTTCCTGATCCCATTTTTAAGTTTAACAATTTCCCTTCAGTCCTTCGCTCAAGCAACTCCGCAAAGCACTGAAGACGATGAAAATATTTTGTTAAACTACGAAGAGTTCTCGCAACTCACTTATGCTGAGAAAAAAACCTACGTAAAAAAACTCCGCGAGATCATGGTTGAAACGGCAAAGGCTTATCCAGAAATGGCCGAGACCATGTCAGCCCATTCTGAATTCTATGCCCAGCTTTGGACATTCGTGGTTGCTTCAGCCGTCGGTGAAGACAGCAACTCCAACACAGGTGGCTACGTTCCAAACGATGATGCCAAGATGGAATTTCTCAAAAAGTTCAAACAATATACAGATTCTTACTTCAAAATGGTCGAATCGACAAAAACAGACCAGATGTCAGACGAGCAACGAGGACAGTACGTTCGCCAGTATCGCCAATTGCTGGTTTGGACTGGCATGGGCTCTGCTTGGGCTCACACCATTCAAGATCCTGCAAAACACAAAGAAGCTTTTGACTCCATCAATGCGGTAAAAAAACGTGTTGAGGACGACGAAGCCAGAGTCAAGAACGCTGCGGGAGCCGCTTCGTATGAAAAAGCAAAGCAATACATGGACCAAGCGTATAGCGGAAAATTCTCTACCGGCAGCATCCCCAATATCCAAAATACTCCTGAGAAGCTCATCGCTGCTGGCGAACGTCTTCCACCTTTGTCTATCAAGGCCGATGGCACGGTTGTAAGTTCTGCGGTGGCAGCATCGGCCCCTGCCGTTGTTAAAGCTCTGCCAAAAGAAGAAAAGAAAACCGAGCCTGCGGTGGCTAGCAAGGATAAGAAAAAAGAAGTAAAGAAAAAGGACGCCGATCCAAATAAAGACCTCGAGCGTGAAAAACAAAAAGCCGCGGAAGCAGCTCACAAAAACGCTAAGCCTGAAGCAACCACCACCAAGCAAGAACCGGCAACTGAGAGCGAACGTTCAGATGCTTTCTATCGCTGCATGTACGCCGGGTTCGTAATTAAGAATCACCCGTGTATGGCGCCGAGTGATTTGCCTTGGGATCTTAAAGGTCTCGATAATGCGAAATTTAAGTGCGACAAGGGTTCGGTCATGTGTAACCCGTTCCTGTTTGGCTTTAAAACCGCTTGTGATTGGTCTAAAGCAACCGATGAAAAAGGCACCGCCGCTTGCTTTCAAGATGCAAAACCTTTTTGCGTAAAACCCGGTTTGTATGCAACCAAAAACTGCAATGACAACAGCACAAGTGATTCCGCAAAAGATGCCGCTGTTCACCTCATCGATAACAACCGAGAAGCGTTCAATCTCTACTCGAAAAGTTTCGGTGAGCTCTGCAACAAACAACTGATCAACTTCAACAGCTACGAAGGTCAGCACAAACCTAAAAACATGGCCCGCACAAAAGCGGATATCAAACGCACTTGCGATAATGCCCGTGTTCGTATGCAGGAAATCCGTACTCGTTACAGTCTCTTTAGAACACCTAAGAAAGACAGCCCTGCACCACCAACCATGCCAGCAGTGAAAGAAAGTAAAGGCGCGAAATAGTGCTATTGGCCTTCAATAAACTTGTGATGAAGTTTTTGAATGGCCAAAGCCCCCTGCTCTTCGTTCACGATAAAACAGAAGTTATGCTTACTGGCTCCCAAACAGATCATCCGAACATTGATATCTGAAATCGTTTCGAAGACCTGCTTACCCAATCCCGGCGTGTGGTTAATATTATTGCCTATCAAAGACACCAGCGCCAAATTCTCTTCGACCTGCACATCAGCAATCTCAGACAAATCCGCGATCAATTTTTTATTCAACAATGTCGAATCATCCAAAGTCACACTGACAGAGATCTCTGACGTGGTAATCGCATCGATACTGACTTTGTGGTCGTTGAAGATCTTAAAGATCTGATACAAGAAGCCGTGTGCATGCAACATCTCAGGCGTTGAAAGCGTCACAAGGATTTGTTTCTTTCTCAATGCCATCGCGCGGATGAGCGGATGCGCTTCGACTTCTTTACGAACCCAGGTTCCCTTGGCTTCAGCATCAAAACTTGAACCCACGAATACCGGGATGTTCTTACGAATCGCCGGAAGCAATGTCGCCGGATGCAGAACCTTCGCACCGAAGGTTGCAAGCTCAGAGGCCTCTTTGAATGAAATCTCATCGATCGGTTTGGCCTTCGGGCATAAACGTGGATCCGTCGTCGCAATCCCCGCCACATCCGTCCAAATTTCGAGAATGTCAGCATTCACGCCTTCAGCCAAAATTGCGGCGGAGTAATCACTGCCACCGCGGCCCAGAGTCGTTGTCATACCGTCTTCGGTGCGACCGATATAACCTTGAGTGACCGTCACTGTCTTATGCTCACGAATGTGTTTTAATTTCTGCTGGCAAAGATTCGCAATTTCCGCCGTCAACGGGCGAGCTTTACTGAAAGTTTCATCGGTACGAAGCACCTCGCGCACATCAAAGAGTTCCGCCTTCAAAGCTGAACCCTTCTTCGCTAAGACTTGTTTCATGGCTTCAGCGAAAAGAACTGAAGACATACGCTCTCCCAAGCTCATCAAAGTATCGAGAGCTTTCACCGAGCAGTCTTTCAGCAAGTGAACACCGCGTGCGAGTGATTCCATCTCTTCAAAAAGAGTTTGCAACTTTGTATTGGAATCCGCAGAGATCTTGAGCTCGTCAGCAATCTTCATGTGTTTTTGACGGATCTTTGTCAGAATCGCTTCCGCTTCGGCCCACGATTTGGTTTGAGAGGTCTTACCAAGTTCGATCAAATCGTTGGTCGTGCCGGAAGTTGCAGAAACGACGACGATTGTGGAATTTTGTTTGAAAGACACTTCTGCACTTCTCAACATGCATGAAGCATCACCCATAGAAGTGCCACCGAATTTAGAGACGACGATTTTGCTCACAGAGTTCTCCGCGCTATTTTTTCGGCGGAGAATAACTTATCTGATAAACGACTCCCGCCTTATCATCTGATACCAGCAGAGAACCATCTTTGTATATTTCTACGTCAACAGGACGCCCCCAAGCGTCATCACCCTGCAACCACCCTTCAGCGAAACCTTCGGCCTTCCCCGATTTCACAAGCGTCAGTCTATAACCTTGAGGTTTTGCTCTATTCCAAGAGCCGTGCTCAGCAAGAAAAATCTGGTTTTCATACTCTGCCGGGAACTGCTTTCCAGTATAAAAACGCATTCCTAAGGCGGCGACATGCGCCCGCAGCTCTACCTCCGGAGGCGTCTGTTCACCGCACTTCTTATTTTTAAATTCAGGATCAGGTGTGTCTTTGCCATGACAGTATGGAAAGCCAAAGTCCTGTCCCACCTTCGTTAGATGATTCAACTCATCCGGTGGCAGATCATCACCCATCCAATCGCGGCCGTTATCCGTGAACCAAAGCTCCTTGGTCACTGGGTGAAAATCAAAACCTACGGTATTACGCACCCCCGAGGCGATTTCTTCTTTGGCTGTGCCGTTCACGTCGATGCGATAAATGCGGGCGTACTCTTTCCCCGGATCACAGATATTGCAATTCGCCCCCACCGGCACATAGAGTTTGCCGTCAGGCCCGAAGCGAATGAACTTCCAGCCATGATGTGTATCCGTGGGAAAGCGTTGGGGCAAAACTTTGGGATTCAAGTCTTTGCCGGTTTTATTTTCAGGATCCGTAAAGACCGTGATCTTATCAATATCCGCGACGTAAAGCTTGCCGTCTTTAAACGCCACTCCGTTCGGAGATTTAAAATCACTGGAAATGATATCCACTTTGCCATTTTTAATTCGATACACATTGTGTTCGCCACCCAAGCCACGGCTGCCAACAAAGACAGTTCCTGACGGAGCGATCGTCAGCGACCTTGCCCCTGGAACTTCGGCAAAGACCTTGATCTTAAAACCTGGAGGCAAAGTGATTTTTTCTAGGGGAAGTTTTTTGGCGGCAGAGACTGTCGTTGCCGAGAAAAGAAGGCAAAGCAAAAACCATTTCGTCATGGATCCTCCAATAGAGACATCCCATAACAAAGGTCACTTTTGTTCAACGTCTTTTATAAGAATAAAAAAGGATATTACTGGATATGTGAGAACTCAGCACTAAGACCGTAGTGATCTGAAATCCAGTTATCATGGAAGATCAAACCGGCTTTATTCACCTTCAGCTGGGCAGGCTGATACAAAATATAATCTAAACGCGTCGGACCGTATTTTTTGTCCGTCACGAGGGGGTTCGTATCAGGATTGTAAGTGAACTCTTTGCCATCCAAAGCATCTGTGTAGCCCACGTCTCTGAAAATCTTGAGCGTTTCAGAATCATAGCTATCATTGCAGTCACCAATGATGACCACCGGCAAGCCTTCGGATTTTTTTGCAATCATATAGAGAACAAACTTCGCCTGAATCAGGCGATTCGGACGAGCTTCACTGAATGGGCTAAAGTGAACATTAACGACCATCACTTCACCGCTGTCTGTTTGGAAGATGCCCATGTTCATATACTGACGCGAGAACATTTTTGTCGCCGGCAATTCAAACGACTCGAAGTTACGGCCCGGAAGCCCCCCGATCAGTGCAAGACCTTCATTCATCACACCAAACTCGTTGGTGTTCTGATAAATGCCCTTGTAGCCAGTAAGCCTTGTAAGTTCATCGAAAATGTTTTCTGAAAGAGACCAGCGAGCGGCTTCTTGAACACCCAAGATCTGAGGCAGAGTTCCCGTAGCAACTTCAGCGCGAAGATGCTCTAAGCGCGTGGGATAAGCAGTTCTGTAGTGATAAAGATTTTGGGTACCAACGCTGAAAGCTTGGGCCATAGACTGGAATCCTAGAATGAGGAGAACTGCAAGGAGAGCTCTTTCCATGCCGGTACTGTCGAAAAACCCGGCATGGTTGTCAATTGCAATCCCGTTTAATATAGAACATTTCTCATCTGACGGACTTTTTTCAACGTCTTCTGCAATAGCTTGGATTTAGAGTAGTGCATTTCGACCTCCACCATCACGTCTTGTTGCTTTTCGGCAAAAGCTTGCTGGATAGCCACAAGGCGTCCATTGCCGTCAAAGACAACCGCATCCCCGTTGTCGGCACGAATGGCCCGCATGGAGTTTTTTGAAGGCATGATGGAGTTAAGAGTATTCTCATCCAAATGAATATGAGTGTCTGCAGCCTGAGGAAGCGTCTGAAGAGCCTTCGTGCGTTTATCGAGTTTCTCCAAAGCAGCTCCACGAGTGATCGGATGGATGGGCTTTAATTGACTCAGAGGAATCAGCTCTTTCTTCACTTCCTTTGTCGTCGACATAATCAGTCCGCGGAGCGCGACCGCATACGGGGCCGAAGAATCGAGTTCCTTCAACTCACGCATCTTATCAGCATAATAGGTCAGAGGGTTGTACTTACCAGGGGCAGTTTGATTAAGCGTAATTGCCGGCGCAAAAGCCGAGTGGCAGGCCACCTCGGATTGGGCAAAAGCCAACGGAGCCAGGAGCAAAACCAGCATCAGAGCAATAAATCCGCGAAGGACGTTCATCAGAAAATTTCTCATGCCCGGAGAGATGCAAGCCAAAGGCCCGACCATCTCAAATATATAATACTTGAAGGACCTTTAGCTGTTGATGCTCTTGGCGGTGAACAAAGATTGTCGTCGCTAACTACTAGATACTACAGATTTTTTGGAAGGAAGCCACTTCCAGCGAAGCGCCCCCTACAAGGAACCCATCGACGTGGGGAAGGGCCGCAAGGCCGCCAGCATTGTCCGGTTTTACACTGCCACCGTAGAGAATCGGCGCTGTAAAACCAAGGCCTTTCAGGATTTCAAAGACGTCTTTGTGAGTCTCTTGCACTTGCTCCGGCGTTGCCACTTTACCGGTGCCGATCGCCCAAACAGGCTCATAAGCCACCACGAGCGGCTTTGATTTGTCCGCTTTCGCAAGCCCTTGAGTCAGCTGAGTTTTCAAAACGTCTTTGGTGTGGTTGCCTTCGCGCTCTTGCAAAGTTTCACCGATACAAAGCATCGGGACAAGACCTTGGCTCTGTGTGAACGCCACTTTGTCGGCAAGCAGTTCGTTCTTTTCGCCAAACAACTGACGACGCTCACTGTGCCCGATCAGAACATACTTCGCGCCGAGCTCTTTCACCACAGCGACCGAGTTTTCACCTGTGAAGGCACCCGTTGCTTGAGTGTAAGCGTTTTGCACGCCGAAATTGAGAGGGTATTTTACATTGAGTTTTTGAATTGAAGTGCTTGCCGCCTCAAGAGAAATTGCTGACGGAAAAAACACCACTTCATTTTTGCCGCTACCCTGGAAAGCTTCACCCCATTGAGCGAAAAATTCACGAGTCTCTTTGGGAGATTTAAAAAGCTTCCAGTTAGCAGCAAAAATTTTCATGTATTAATCCAGTTCCGGGCCTCTGGCCCTACACATCTTCGCTGTCGCGATCCTATCTGATACGTGCACGAAGAATTTCAAGACCTGGCAAACGATCCCCTTGGAGATATTCCAAGCTCGCGCCACCACCTGTAGAAATGTGAGTCATCTTGTCTGCATAACCAGAAGCTTCCGCCGCCGCTGCAGAGTCACCGCCACCCACGATCTTGTTACCCGTGTTTTCTGCCAACGCTTTCGCAATGGCGAAAGTGCCTTTAGAAAACTCCGGAGTTTCAAAAACGCCCATAGGACCGTTCCAGAAAACCGTCGCCGCTTCACTCAACGCGACGGTGTAAGCACGTTGTGTTTTCGGGCCGATGTCGACACCCAGTTCATTGTCAGGAATATTCACATCGTTCGTCACATGTGCTGATTTTGTATCGCTGATAGACGTCGTTACAACGTGATCCACAGGCAAAAGCAAAGTCTTGTCACGGGCTTCAATACGCTCGATCATTTGACGTGCGTAATTCAGCTTATCGGTTTCAACCAATGATTTACCGATGTTGTGGCCTTTTGCTTTCAAGAAAGTATAAGCCATCGCGCCACCGATGATGAAGCCATCAACGATATCAAGGAACTTCTCGATCACCGCAATTTTGTCAGACACCTTAGATCCACCAAGAACTGCCAAGTAAGGACGTTTTGGATTTTCCAAAAGGCTTTCCAACATTGTGATTTCTTTTTCGATCAAGAAACCAATCGCTTTTTCTTTCATGATATTTGGCAAAGCATGAATGCTCGCGTGCGCTCTGTGAGAAGCCCCGAAAGCATCGTTCACGTAAACGTCAGAGTAGCCAGCCCATACTGTTGCCAACTCTTCGCTGTCTTTCGTTTCGCCCGGAGCAAAACGCACGTTTTCCAAAAGGAGCAACTGATTCTTTTTCAAGTTTTGCAAGAGCGCCTTGATACCGTCGCTCTCGATGTCTTCCCAAAGGATGACTTCCGACTTGAGGAGCTCAGACATACGCTTTGCTACCGGCTCCAAAGAGAACTGGCGATCGGCTTCAGATTTCGGACGGCCCAAGTGAGAGCACATGACGATCTTTGCGCCTTTTTCCATCAAGTACTGAACCGTCGGCAAGCTCGCTACGATACGAGTCTCGTCCGTGATTTTTCCGTCCTCGAGAGGAACGTTCAAATCCAAACGGAGGAAAACAACTTTCCCCGTTACGTCCATTTCACGAACTGTCTTAATCCCTTTAAGTCCCTTGTTTGCCATCGATTACATTCCCTTAGAAGCCATGTATTGAGCAACGTCGACCATGCGGTTCGAGAAGCCAGTTTCGTTATCGTACCAAGCAAGAACTTTCACCATGCGCGGGCCTACAACCATCGTAGAAGCCAAGTCTACGATGGAAGAGTGTGTGTTGCCGTTAAAGTCGATAGAAACCAATTCAGAAGTCTCAACCGCAAGGATGCCTTTCAAAGCGCCTTTAGAAGCTTCGATCAAAGCGTTGTTCACAGCTTCTTTCGTCACGTCTGTTTTGGCTTGGAAAGTGAAATCCACCAAGCTCACGTTCGGAGTTGGCACGCGCACAGAGGTGCCGTCGATTTTGCCTTTGAGTTCCGGCAACACAAGGCCCACGTTTTTCGCAGCACCGGTTGTTGTAGGAATCATGCTCACCGCTGCTGCACGAGCACGGCGCAAATCTTTGTGAGGAGCATCCAAAATTTTCTGATCGTTCGTGTAAGAGTGGATCGTCATCATTGTGCCATGATCGATACCGAATTTATCATTCAAAACTTTTGCGAGAGGTGCCAAGCAGTTTGTCGTGCAAGACGCGTTTGATACGACTGTGTGTTTTGCAGCATCGTACTGAGTGTGGTTGATCCCGTAAACCAAAGTGAGGTCCGCACCTTTTTCAGCAGGGCCAGAAACCATGACTTTTTTCGCGCCGGCTTGAATGTGTTGTGTGAACTCTTCTTTTGTTTTGAAAGCGCCTGTGCAATCCAAAACCAAGTCAACGCCCCACGCTTTCCAAGGAATCTCAGCAGGGTTGCGAGTTTTAGACACGTGAATCTTTTTGCCGTTCACGATCAAGTTTTCACCGTCGTGAGAAACATCCGCACCGAAACGGCCGTGAGCCGAGTCATACTTCAGCAAGTGAGCATCACCCTCGATGCTGTCCAACGTGTTGATACCGACGATGTCGAGTTTTTCAAAACCAGCTCTGAAAAATACACGACCGATACGACCGAAACCATTAATACCAACACGCAATTTTGCCATAGTTAGGACTCCTGAAAAAATAGGGATTTAAGTGGCCCCAATCTGAGCCAAACCGCCCTAAAAATCAACAGAAGGTACACTGTTCCTTACTCGGATGCGCCGTGCCATTACGCTCTCCTCGACCCTGCCACCTAAGACTGGCGCTTTCCCCTGTAAACTGAGAGTATTTACCAGAACGTAGACACTGAATTCGGGACTGATTTTGACATGAAATGCATTCTCTGTGAGTCGACTAGAACTGCCGCTTTTGCCGTGGAAAAGAAACCGGCGCGCAATTACTTCCACTGCGACCAGTGCGACCTCATTTTTATGGATCCCGATGAGCGCCTGCTGCCTGAGCAGGAAAAAGCCCGCTACGACCAGCACCAGAACGAAGACACCAGCGGATACCGTCAGTTTTTAGCTCCTCTGATTCAGGACATTCAAAACTACAGCGTGATGCTTGGTAAACACGCACCGGACGTGAAAATCCTCGATTACGGGTGTGGCCCGACAGCATTTTTGGGCTCGATGCTCAGCGAGCTTGCTTACAGGCCCGCGAACTATGACCCGTTCTACCTCACTGACCAGAAACCGCTGCAAACAAGCTACGACGTGATCACCAGCACCGAGGTGTGGGAACATTTCCATCACCCGCGCGAAGAAATCACTCAGCTCATGAAGATTTTAAAAACCTTCGGTTTGCTGGCCGTGATGACGGCCGCCCACCCGGGTGTTGGGCTTTTCCACGATTGGCAGTATCGCCGCGATTTGACCCATGTGATTTTCTTTACTGAAAAAACCATGCGCTGGATCGCCGACCACTTCAATTTGGATCTGATCAAAGCGCAAACCCCATACTGGGTTTTCCAGAAAAAGGCTTAATGATGTCTCTGCAAACCTACGCCCTTCGCTTAAAACCCGGTCAGGATCTGAAAAAAGAACTCGCCAACTTCTGCCAAGCAAACAAACTACAAGCGTCGACGATCGTCTCAGGAGTTGGCAGTCTCAAGGTCGCAGAAATGCGCCTCGCTGATGAAAAGCAGAAGGTTGTGCTGCAAGGACCGTTTGAGATCGTGTCCCTGACGGGAACTCTGGGCTGTGAAGGTCTGCACCTCCACATCGCTATCGCCGATCGCGAAGGCAAAGTTGTTGGGGGGCATTTGCTCGATGGTTGCTTAATTCACACGACGGCAGAATTGGTTTTACTAGAAAATACCGAGATGATTTTTAAACGTGAGCAAGATCCAGCGACCGGCTTTAAAGAACTGGTGATTGTTCCGCGTAATTAAAAAGACTGTAAATCTTTTCCCACTTTTCACACGAGCGCGCTTCAATTTTGACGGCTTCGCCCGTCCATGGATGACGGAGCTCAAGAGTTTGCGCTTTCAAACACAAACCCGGAACGCCCAATTCATTGCGGAAAAAACGGTTCTGACGGCAGTCTCCGTGATCGGCGTCACCGATTAACGGGTGCGAAATGCGATTGAAGTGACGGCGCAACTGATGCCAGCGGCCGGTCACAGGTTTTGCTTCAACCAGCGAGTAACGCGAAGTCGGAAAGCGCTTCGCCACACTCACCGGAAACTCCACGGTAGCCATACGTTTGTAAGTAGTCTTCGCCTCGACCAGATCGCCGGTGGAATCAAGTTCCAGTGGTAACTCAATATCCCCACCTTCAGGCACATAGCCGCGGGTCACTGCGTGATAAGTTTTCTTAAGAGCTTTTTCAGCAAAAAGCTTACTGATCTCCCGTGCCGAATCCGATGACAGCGCAAAGAGCAATACGCCGCTGGTACCGGCATCTAAGCGATGCACCGGATACACGTGCTGACCCATCATATCGCGAGCGATGTAGAGACAAATCTTTTCACGCGGCACTTTATTGCGGCGGTCTTCATGAGGATGAACATGAAATCCCGAGGGCTTATCCACGGCGATAAAGTGTTCATCTTGATAAAGAAGTTCGAGGCTCACAGAATTAAGGGGCCTTTACGCGGCAGACGAGATCCAAGATGTAATTATCCTGACCATCAGCCACTTCGAAGTGGCTTTGCACTTCAGGGTAACGAGGCGAACAGCTCGCAGATGATGTGAGCTTCACACCGTGGCTGTCGCACACGACTTGCAAGACGCCGAGCTCTTCACCCGGGTATGTCGGATCTTCTTTAGAAAGGATTTTCGTGCGGCAAACAGTATCGCCAACGTTGAATTCCAAGTTGTTGGCTTCCTCGTTCACCAAAACCTGGTCGACGTTATTTTTAGTTGCAACAAGCACAAACTTATAACCTTGAACTGTTAAGGCATCCACCGCCGTCAAAGCGCCTGGATCGACAGGATTCGTTTGAATCCCTTTTTGCGGAGCTGGGGTCGGAGCGGGAGTTTCAGATTGTGGGGGCTGCGAACCAGGAGCCGTCACATCGGTTTTGTTTCCCGAGCACGCAGCCAAGGTCACAACCGTGGCTAAAGCGAATACAAACTTTTTCATGAATCCCCCTACCATTGGATTTTTGGGAACATCTTGAGGGCATTTTCGCGGGTCACTTTGGCAAGCTCCTCGACGGTAATGCCTTTCAGATCTGCCACGAATTTCGCAGTGTGAACCACGAAAGCCGGCGTGTTCTTCTTACCACGCATCGGCACAGGCGCCAAGAAAGGGGCATCGGTTTCAACATGAATACGGTCTAATGGTAAAGACTTCACAATGGCGCGCAGGCTATCGGCGTTTTTAAAGGTCACAACCCCGCTGATCGAGATATTATAGCCCAAATCCAGAGCCTGATCCGCCAGCCACTGTGTTCCAGTAAAGCAGTGGATAATCCCCTTCACGCGGCCTTTGAATTCTTTCATGATCTCGATCGTGTCTTCGTCGGCATCGCGAGTATGGATTTGCACCGGCATTCCGGTGCGGGCCGCAATCTCAAGCTGGGCGCGGAAGGCCTGTTTTTGCTCTTCATGCGGAGAATGCTCGTAATAGTAATCAAGCCCGATCTCGCCCACAGCGATCACCCACGGTTTAGCGACATTGGCTTCGATGAAGGCGCCGATTTCAGGAGTATAAATCTGGCCTTCATGCGGGTGAATGCCGAGAGTACAGAACACATCCGGATAATTCTTTTCAGCCAGTTCCAAAACCAGAGGCAAATCCTTCGGTTCAGTGCCAATGGTTGCAACTTTCACAACTCCGGCTTCGCGGGCGATACGCAGGGCCTCGACGGGTCCTTCTTCAAGCATATTCAGATGTGCGTGTAAATCCATCCACTCAGTCACGTTAGGCCTCCGCAGATTGTTGACCGATCCAGAACTCTTCCATCAGCAATTGGACATCGCGATTGGCGAAGATCTCTTTTTCAGTCACGAGAGATTTGTCTAAAAGGTCCAAAACTTTCTCACGTGGACGGCTCGCCAGAGTTTTCAAAAACTCGCCCTGGTCTACATTCATAATTTGCTTTTTCTGATCTTCCTGAAAGTACAAAACATCTCGCAAGAACGAAATCCAGTAAGAAAGAATTCGTTGTGAACGCGCCCGCTCTTTGAACGAATCGCGCCAGCTATTATCAGTCAGAAATTCTTTATCCTCGAGGAACTGCTGCAAAAGGGATAGAGCCTCGTTGCGGATTTCCTGCTCGGGACCTTCTTGCAATTGCGCGAGCTTTTCAAAACTGCCTTGGCTCGCACGCACAGCCCACTCCGGAGCACCCGGGGCCCCGCGGGAAATTTCCGCTGGCGACAAGGGCTTAAAGCTCACCGTGCGAGAGCGCGAACGGATCGTCGAAAGAACGCCCGCATTCGTCGGCGCAATCAAAAAGAAATAAGTTTCAGGAGGTGGCTCCTCGAGAGTTTTTAACAACGAATTCGCCGCTTGCAGATTCAAGCTCTGCGCTTGATCAATGACGATCACGCGGCGCTTGGTGATCCCTTGCAGGTTCAAGAACTCGATAACCTCGCGGCTTTCTTCGATCTTGATCTGTGGGCCTTCCGAAGCAATGACTTTCAAAGATTCATGGGCACCGGCTGCGACACGCAAGCATGAGCCGCAACTGCCGCAAGCCGAACGGGAATTTTCGCACAAAAGCGCCTGTGCAAGCCCCAGAGCAATCTTCTTTTTACCGATGCCGCTCGGGCCAACAAAGAGAAAGGTCTGCCCGGGTCTATCGCTGGCGAAAGTCCCGAGAAGCTTGGCAATCACATCTTTGTGACCAAACACTTGGTCTAAGAGACGAGCCACTTTTTCTCCTTCAAAGTTTGCAAAAGGATTTTAAGCATTTCTTCCGTTGAAGAGCGCGCATCGAGCACCAACCAGCCTGTCGGATCTTCTTTCGCCTGTTTCAGGAAAGAATCACGTACGAGCTGATGGAAAGAGTCTTTTTCAGATTCAATGCGATCGGCTGCTTCGCCTGTTTGCGAAGTTCGCTGCGCTTGGCGCTGACGAGACTCCGCCACCGTCAGATCTAATAGTACCGTCAAATCGGCTTTGAGGCCACCCGTCGCAAAAGTGTTGAGCATCACGACATCTTCTTCACGAATCGCGCGACCCGCAGCCTGAAACGCCACGGAGCTTGCAGAAAAGCGATCGCTGAGAACCCAAACACCTTCAGCAAGTTTTGGTTTGATGACTTCATCGACATGTTGAGCGCGGCTGACTTCGTACAAAAGCAGCTCCGCGCGTGGAACTGGAACCGTGCCCTCTTGTTTGCGTAAAATCATATTTCGGACTTCATCGCCCAAAGGAGTGCCACCGGGTTCACGAGTCCGGTGAAATGAAATGCCTTTCTTGGAAAGCTCCGCTTCCAAGGCCCGCATTAGTGAACTTTTTCCAGAGCCATCAAGGCCTTCAAATACAAGAAATGCCATGGAATTCTTATGACAGGCCCCCTATCCGGGTGTCAAAGTTAAAGTTTATGCCTTGCATCATAGCCAGGGGCGCGGATTTTAGGTGGACTTTTTCACCGCCTATTCAGTAAAGTGGCCCCCTTTAGGAGACTCATAAATCATGACTACTTTCATTGCGATTATGCACGTTCTTGTAGCACTTATTCTTATTGGCTTGGTTTTGATCCAAGACTCTAAAGGCGGCGGCGCACTCGGTATGGGTGGTGGCGGCGGATCTAACTCCGTTTTGGGCGCAACTGGTGCTAGCACTTTGGCAGCTAAAATGACTCGCATCGCAGCGATCATCTTCGCTCTGACTTCGATCGGTTTGTCTGTTCTTTCTTCTCAGCAATCTAAGTCCATCTTGGACAAATTGCCTGCAGCGTCTGCAGCTCCTACAGCTCCAGCGACTGCACCGGTTAACGCAGCTCCTGTTGAAAATGCAGCACCTGCGACTTCTGCACCAGCGGCTCCTGCTGCGCCTGCTGAAGCTCCGGCAAATCCTGCAAAATAATCCTGTCCACATCTCGGTTCTTCGCTATAATCTTTAACTTATGGCGAAGAACAAGTGGTTCATACCTTCTCTCATTATTGCTGGTCTGTTTTTCATGAGCCTCTCTTGGTTCATGTCCTCCCGTCTTGAGAACCAGTCTGCTGGTCTTAAAGTTCTCGCCCGCATCGCCTACAACTCCGGCGAAGTCTATGTTCTCCATAAAAATATGACTGAGAAAGAGACTCTGAAAAAGAGCGCGTCTTTGTATTACCTCGACACCGTTGAAACGGGACCGAATGGTGACGCGACTTTCGAAATGGATGGCGGCTACCGTCTGCGTGTCCTCGACAATGCGCTCAT
This sequence comes from Bdellovibrionales bacterium, assembly GCA_018266295.1. Classification (NCBI taxonomy): domain Bacteria; kingdom Pseudomonadati; phylum Bdellovibrionota; class Bdellovibrionia; order Bdellovibrionales; species Bdellovibrionales bacterium. The sequence continues at coordinate 707,577 of JAFEAQ010000011.1, forward strand.
CACTCTGGATCAAGAGGGCGAGAAAGCCATCCTGATTTTAAAACGCGGTGATGTGCAAGTCGAAGCTATGGGCCGCGACAAGACCGTGATGATTTCCAAGAACGGCCAACGCATGAGTCTGAGCGAATACGAAAGCCAGCTGCGAAAGGAAAATGCGGCGGCAGGCTTTCCAGAAATGGCTCCAGTTGTGGCAGATAACTCGCCGGCACCCTCTGCCGGGGATAGCTTGAGCTCGGACTACATCCAAGACACGTTGAAACGACAGATTCCGGCGTTTGATAAATGCTACAAGCAGCTTTTGCAGCGCACTCCGGGAGTTGTCGGTCAGGTCGTTATGACCTTCACGATTGAAAGAAGTGGTAAGATCGTCAGCGCGGACGTGACGACCTCAACAATTAACAATGCCGATTTTAAACGTTGCCTGAGTGAGGCTCTTCGCCGCGTAGAATTTAAATCATTCCGCGGCGATCCCATTACCAGCACATTCCCGCTGGGCTTTGAATAATTAAAACCCGTCAGTGCCTGTCGCTTTGAGCTTGCGATCTTTCGCAGCTCGTGAGGCCGGCATCTGAATAACCTTTGCCGCAGGAGCCGTTTTCGCAACCGGGCTGCCGTTCGCGCCATACACCACTTGTTCTAAAATCGCGACGTTGTTGCGAAGATTTTCCGATTGCGCTGAAAGCTCTTCCGCCGCCGCGGCTGTTTGTTCTGCTGCGGCCGCATTCTGCTGAGTCGTCTGATCCATCTGATTCATCGCTTTACCGATCTGACCGATGCCATTGCTTTGCTCTTCGCTGGCTGTTGCGATCTCATTATTCAAGTCCGCAACCTTCTTGACAGAATCAACGATCTCGGCAAACACGACGCCGCCTTGGTTCGCTTGTTGGCTGCCCACTTCGATTTTCGCGACACTGTTTTTGATGAGCTCGGCAATATCTTTCGCCGCTACAGAACTACGCTGAGCGAGGCTTCTCACGGCGTCGGCCACAACGGCGAAGCCCTTGCCTTGTTCGCCGGCGCGCGCGGCTTCGACCGCGGCATTTAGCGCCAGCAAATTCGTTTGGAAGGCGATATCATCAATGACCGTCGTGATCTCTTCGATCTTCTTAGAATCTTCTGAAATACTATGAATGGAGTTGATGAGCGTCTTAATTTCAATCTCGCCCTTCACTGCGATATCGCGTGTGCTGACAGCAAGGGCCGCCGCCTGCTTGCCGTTCTCGGTATTCATACGAACCATCGATGTGAGTTCTTCCATTGTTGCAACTGTTTCCTCTAATGAAGACGCCTGCTCAGTGGCCGCGCCCGAAAGACTCTGTGAGGATTCGGCGATTTGGGTTGATGCCTGAGCCACTTGCTCAGAACCCAGTGAAAGATCTTTCGCCACGGCGCTGATCGCACGAGTGATATTACGGGCAATCACAAAGCCAATTGCCAGCCCCGAGCACAGGCCGAAAAGAATCACGAAGAGCGCCACTTGATTGCCAATCGACGCCGTCGCATGAGCCTCCGCTTCACGGGCCTTTAAAACGCCTTGATGGAATTCGATCAAAGCCAGGATGTTCTCAGTATAAATTTTGGCGGCGTCAGGACAGTCTTTCAGAAAGATCGCAACCATTTTGGCGTGAGCTTCCGCTGTGCCTTCTTTTTGCAAAGTCAGCACCTTTTGACCGACGTCCTTGAACGCCTGCCAAGAGTCGTGAACTTTATCGAAAGCTTCTTTTTGGCCGGGAATAAAACCGTGTGAAATATACTCCGCTTCTACTTTTTCGTATTCTGTCATCGCTTCTAAAGCGGACTTTACGGCTTCAGCCGCATCGACCTGTGACAATCCCTGTAGGCCCAGGGTTCTCAGGCGAATTCGAGTCGCACGATACTGCAACATCATTTCGTAACTGAGCTTGGTTTTTGGAACCACTTTGCTCAGAACGAAATCATAATCGCTGCTTGTTCTTTGATTGAAGTAATAAGACGTGGATCCGACGATAACGCTCATGCCAAGTAAAAACCCACATAACAATAATAGTTTAGTATTCAAACTGAAACTTTTGTTCATAGCTGCTCTCTCTAAGTTGTTTTTCTAAAGTTGTGTCTTCAAATATTTGTTCGATATCTTTCGACACAATTTTTTATTTATTTATGGATGTTCACGGAAATTGATATGAACAGTACGTAGGCCTAGCCCGGAACCGCCAGACAGCAGGACCTGTGACTGAACAAGGCTTGAGAAAATGCTTTGAAACCCTTGAGGTTAGCGGCTCTCGTGGAGGTAATCGACCCGCTCGAGAACCCACGGCTCATGCACGCCTTCCATCTCGAAAACCTTGCCATCAATGACATGCTTTTCCTTGAGAGGCGCCATGGAAGGAGCAAAGTCATGGAAGATCAAGCCCTTCTCTTCGAGGAACGGGCGAACACGCTCATAGCAAGCCTGGCCGATCACACCCCGGCGAATGAGTTCGTCGAAACTCTTCATCAGCTCCTCTGGTGAGAAACCGTAATTGTAAATCATGTCCTGGGCCACGGCGTAGAGACCTTCGAGTGACAAGCGCTGATCTTGCACAAGATCGAGGGCCACTTGATAAGTGTTGTAAGTCGCAAGAGTCCTGCGACCGAATTTGAGGTAGTAATCAGGATCCGTATCCGTCGCGAGATTGATATAGATTTTCTCGACAGGATCGTTCTCAGAAACCTGCGCTTGCAGCGTGAGGATCTGATCCACTTGTTCACCGGTGACGTGAAGCTTTTCAAGAATACTGCGAATCTCGTGCGGGCCAATACGGCGCGCGCAGATGTCAGAGTAAAGATTATAGATGATCGCATCCGACTCGCTGTCATCACCCCAGCAGATCTGGCGCACGTTCGGATGAAGGCGCGTCCGCAACTGCATCAGCGCCTGGAGCTTGTAGCCAACCTGTTTTGTCAGGCGCCAGAAACGACCCGGGCGGAGGTTCTTAAGGTTGTCTTTGTAAAAGGAACCAAATGGATGAATCTCATCGATAGAAAATTTTTCGGAGATCCGCTCCTCCATCTGTGGCGGAGAAGCTGTAATAAAGTAAATGGGGAAGTACTTCTGCCCGCTCTGTTTTGCGCGGTACATGGAAAGAGCTCGGATCAGGGTGCTTGTGCCCGGGATGTTGCGCTTGTTCCAGGCCCGTTCAAGCACCGTCTGCATCAGGCCACGCAAGGAGTCGATGGTGGTGTCTAAATAGGTCTTATCCAGGTCCCAAATGAAGACCTCTTCGGAGTTTTTCTCCAGGCCGGCAGGTACGTAAGGGAAGAAGACCACGTCTGAATTGATCTCACTCCTCTGTTCCCAATCTGCCATCCCCGGCCTCCTTATAATATATAGACGCTGTAGACCCTAGTATTACCAGAGGTTTAGCCTTTGCCAAGCCCCAGTTCTGCTTCCACAATTGCCATAAGCAAATTTTATGGCTCCCATTAAAAAATACTGCAAAATAAAGATTGCCCTCTGGTTCCAACTTGGGTACTTGTTGTCCACTTTTTATAGGGTCTTTGAGGGGTTTTAATCTTTTTTGAGGGGAATCAAAAAATGAAACTACTAGCACGTTCTCGTTCTCTCCTTGTTGTTTCTGCTTTCGCGGCTTTGGCTGTAGGTTGCTCTAACAATACATCTTCTAACGCAATCAACACATCAGGCGCTCCTTCAATCATTGGCGGTACCGAAGTTGCTGAAGGCTCTACTCTCCATAAGAGCATCGTTGGTATCTACAACGTAACTGAACACGCTCTTTGCACGGGTTCTTTGCTTGAAAACAACATCGTTTTGACGGCAGCTCATTGCATCGGTGCAAACGCACAAGACCACATCATTATCTTTGCTGCGGACCTAGAAGCTGTTTTCAAAAGCCAAGATAGAAACTTCGTTCTTTCTAAAGTTCGTCGCGGTGTTAAAACTGTTGTGAACCCTAACTGGGGCAAAAAACAAAAAGGTGCTGGCGCTCAAGCATGGGGCGACACTGCTTTGATCAAGTTCCAAGGCGATGTACCAGCTGGTTTCGAGCCTGCAACTCTGTTGGCTGACAACAGCGTCTTGACTGAAGGTTCAACAATCACTGTTGCTGGTTACGGCGTGAACAGCGATAAATTGATCGAAATCGACAAAGCGACTTATCCTAACTTCAAAGAAAAACAAGCGAAGGGCGAAGTTTTCTGTGAGCAGTCTGAAGATGGCAAAACTGAAAAATGCTACGAAGAGCAATTGGATGGTTCTGGTATCTTGAGAACAACTGAATTGGTTGTTGCTGGTAACTACAATGATACAGAAATCGCTTTTGACCAACGCAATGGCAAAGCTTCTTGCGAAGGTGACTCTGGCGGTCCTGCTTACGTAAAAACAAACCAAGGCTACCAGCTCTTCGGTGTTACTAGCCGCGGAACTCGTGGTTGCAACGGTTACGTATTGTACTCTGAAATCACTTCTCCGAAATTGATGACTTGGTTGGCTCAAGCTAAAGTTGAAGTTTCTCAAGTTCCTGCAGTACAAGATCAAAATACTGTTGCTAAAGCTACCAAGTAGTTTTTAGCTTTGATTTAGAAATTGAATTTAGCCTCCATTTGCGACTATAGTTGCTACAAATGGAGGCTTTTTTTATGAAACTGACTCAACTACTCGTTGCATCTTTTGCTCTTCTTTCTCTGGCTGCCTGCAAAACTGTTAAAATCAAAAATGGTGAAGTTCCAAGCCAATATCTTTCTCAAGCTAAAAAACTCGCTGGCACTTACAAGGGTGACTTCGAAGGCGTTCCTGGAAATCTGATCGTTGATTTCAACGGTAACAAGCCCACGCTCGCTTACGTTAACAAGCGCGGCGAAGACATCTTGAACAACAACTGCCACTCCGAATTCGGCAATATGTTGGATGTGACTATTAAAAATGAAAATAAAAATCCAACAGTGAGCTCGGCGACTTTTGCTTTCGATGCTGGCGGCTGCTCGTTGATGGTTCGTGGCCGTGATGCTTCTTTGAGCTTCAAACAGACTGACAAAGGCATGCGTATCAACGTTTCAATCTTAAGAGATCTCATGCAACGTGAAGTATGCAGTTGGACTCCAGGCAATCCGCCAAACGTTCCGCCGGCACAAGTTTGCCACTGGGAACAAACTCCTGTGTACTTATACGGTACTTTCTACCGCTAGTATTGAGAATCAAATCTGAACCACCAAAGCGAGACGGGAAACCGCCTCGCTTTTTTTTGGGCCCTATTAGAACTTCCAGTTGATGCGCTCTTTAGGAAAAGCAATCCAGTCTTCGGTTTTCGGAAAGCCCTTCGGGCGTGATTCCGTCTGGCCTTTGTACTCCAAGAAGGCCGTTATCGCGCAGATGAAGGCTTCAAAGGCGTGATTGTTTTCAATCATCAGACGACGATCTTGATCGTAAACGAAAGCGATATTGTGCTCGCCGAGTTCTTTGAGAATTCCACGACGGCTGTCTTCTCCGACTGCAGCATGTTTGTGTGAACGCAGGTGCGATTTCAAAACATGCAGTGACAAGCCAATGCGCCAGACCGAGAGCTTCGGATAAACTTCAATCGCAGGAACATTCAAGCGGCGTAAAATAAACGAAGCACGCGCCAATAGCGGAGCGGCGTTGGCGCCCATCGCGTTTGACATTTGGAAAGGCTCTTCCAACTCGGTTGCTAAGTGCAATTCCACCGCACGCTGAGTGTACGGAGTAAAAAGTTTTTTCGGACGTTTCTTTGCGGTGTGCTCTTTATTGTATTCCCACATCCACTTGATGTGGTCTTCGCCGCAGGCTTCGTAACCTGGGCATTTCAATTTGCAGCTCATGCAATAAGGCACTTTCCACGGCGTATCGACCGCCAGGGTGTGAATCATGCCATCATATTGCTCGAGGATTTCGTGGATTTTCAGATCAGCAGAAATATTATCTTCGGTACGGATGCGCTCAAAGATTTTAGCAAGGAAGACCTTATGGTGTTTTGGATAATACTCCAAAATCGCCATGCATGCTTTGTCCGCTTTGCCGCCGCCCAGAGACAGACCGACAAAGCGGATCACATCTCCTACTGGAGAGGGTTCACGGGACGAGTTGCGAGTACTTGAAACCCGGCTTTTTGGCATGCGCTCGCTACTCCTTCTTTCTTGTTTTCAGGGGTCCAAACTAGGACACAGCCTCCGCCCCCGGCTCCACAAATTTTAACAGCATGAGCCCCGTTCTGCAAAGAAAGCTCATTCAACTTTTCGATTTCGGGGCTGGTGAACGCCGGCGCTAATCTCACGCGGGCTTCGAACTCTTGACGGAATAAATCCGGCAGATCGCTCCAGCGGGACTCACGAACGACTTTCTCCGTTTTGTCCGCAATAACACGGATATCTTTCAGAGCTTGAACGGTTCGAGGATCTTTGGCAACAGCTCCCTTCATCACTTCAAAGTTATTCATTCCGGAGTGATGGGTTTTGCCGGTGTAAACCAACAAAAAGTGTTGAGCGAGCGGAGAGTTTTCGATAGGCAACACTTCTTGAGTAATGCCGTCGTAATTATATTTCAAAATATTCAAACCACCACTCACCGCCGGATAGTAATCTTGTGTTCCCGTCAGCGCATTGAGAATTTCTGCTTCAATATTGTGAGCCGTATGGACCATCTCGTGGCTGTCTTTAAAACTGCGGCCCGTGAACTGCGCAAACGCCTTCATAATTGAAATCGTTAAGCTGGAACTACCACCAAGTCCGCCGCCCACCGGGCTATCGGATTGAGTCGTGAGTTTAAAACCCTGCTTTGGCTGCCAGTAACGCAATTGTGTTTGCAACAAGATCATGCGTGGATCTGTATCGGCGAGGGCTTCGCTCAAACTCTTATAGTCTTTTTGTAAATTCAGATCTTTTGAATCCAACATCACGCGACCGTTATCCAACGACTCAATGATGGCGTGGGTGTAAATATCAATGGCCACATTCACGGTGCTCGCACCGCCAACAAAGAGATACAAAGGCCATAGATCTAGCGTCCCGCCCGCAAGATCAACACGCGTTGGGGATTTAATATGAATTTTCACGGAGTTTCCTTTTGTGCTTTATCCTTAGTCTGCTCTACCGGCAGGAGTCCCATCAAGCCCCAAGCTTCGATCACCGTCGGATCCAGACCAAAAACGTCGTCGAACAAGCTCGTTTTTGCTAAAATTAGCTTCTTTTCTCCAACGAGGGCTTTTTTGCTAATCTCGGGGCCCCATTCAACGTCGAAGAGAACTTTTTGATCATCGCCTTTTAGAATAATCTTGTTCTGAGGATTCTTAAATGATGTCTGCTCTTTCTTATCTAGGTACTCGGTGACTCCCGTGTCGCTGAAACGAGTGATAAATGCGCGAACCGCATTTTGATCGATGTTCGCTTTTTCATTACCTTCCATCGTCCATTTGTCGCCAGCCTTAACCAATGCCATTTTCTTGAGCGTCGTATTGATTTCGATTTTACGAACCATCAGGTTTTGGAAATCAAATGGCTCTTTGCGATCACGAAGGCTCATCAAGGTCATGTTGGTGAATTTATCCACCTGCCCCGCTTCGAGCTTCAAGTTAAACACCGGCTCAGAAGTAACACCATAGAAAGTCTTATCCAGGCCCTGTCTGATTTCGCCGCTCCATGATTTATCTTTCAGTTTCAAGCTGATTTTAGCCAGAGCCGGTGCCGACGGCGCTTTATCCAAAAACTCCGTCGCATGAATTTCATTCAGCGAAGTCAAAATCTCACGCACTTTGTTTTGATCCAACTTCAGCTTTGGATTTTTCTCGTTGATCCATTTGTTATCCTTGTTAACGAGCGTAAAATCATCTTTCTGAGATTTGATTTTAATTTCTTCGACACTGCCGATCTTGCCACGGAAGAAACGCTTATCGCGGAAATCCATCGGTGTTTTATTCGCCCGCAGTGCCCACTGCGACGTCGCCACAAGGACCTGATTCTCGGACCCACGTCTTAAGAAGCTATTACCTTCGAAGTTCTTTTTACTAGAGACATCCACCAGCACTGACTGCCCGGCCTGGTTCGTAAAGATCACTTTTGAATATTCTTTATCAAGGCCATAGACAGGCCAGTTGGTTTCACCTTCAGCGGCAATGGTGTCGATGCTCTTTTCGCTAACCAGGCCGTTAACGAAGTCTTCAGTGAATTGATTGTCGGCCCAGTCCTTAACTGGCTCTTCGAGACGCCAGCCCTCAGTATCTCGCTTGAGAAGAATCTTTCCGGTTTTATTTTGCACTTCGATCTGATTGATTTGATCAACCGGAAAGGCCACGATCCTGGCCGCGTCCGCTTTCTTGTTTTCTTCGCGGTTGGCTTGATAGAACTCAAAATAGTAAGTAGCCCCTACGAGGACAGCAACAAAAACTGCGAACCAGGTCGTTTTCTTCATTAAGCATGTCTCCTTCTCATCCACAGAGTAACGCTTGTACCGAGTAGTAATACCGGCAATGGAATGGCAAATAAGAATAAGAATAGATAGAAATTCGAATCCGTCATCTGTAGCTTCGTTACTTGCGCCTCGCGCGGAGTAATGCTGATCAAATTGCTTTCTTTTGCGAGAGCCGCCACCGAGTTCAAAACCAAGTCACGGTTCAGGCTTTGCATTAAAAGCTGGTTCCCGAGAAAGTCAGCATCACCCGCGACAATCAACTGAAAATCCTGGCCTTTGTTACCGGGGAATTTTCCTTTAGCTTCAGCGACGATTGTAAACGCCCCTTGAGGTCCTTGGTTTTTCAAATCCAAATTTGTAAAGGACATTGAGTTTTCTTGAGTCTTCACCAGATCATCAATCGCCACACCTTCAGGAACTTTGCCACGCTTAAATGACATTGGGTTTCTGAAAATCGTCGCTTCACTTTTACCAAAAACTTTTGTGATCTCATTCGTGCTAGAGAAAACTGTACCCAGAGTTTGCCCCTGCTGCACACCCTTACCCATCGGCGTATCGACGAGGTTCATGATGTAGTTATTCATCGGCTCAAGACCGACTTGACTCAAGACAGCCTCGAGCCCTTGGGTTTGTTTTGACTTCAATGCCATCAAAAGACTGCCACCACGCTGGAGATAGTCCTCAAGAGCCTTGATCTCGTAATCCAGGAACTTTTGGGTTGGACCAATGATCATGACAACATCGGCGTCCTCAGGAATTTTTGCATTCAAGTTCGTCGCCTGAGTTTTAACCACATAGCGGTTGTTCTCGAGCATCACTTTCAGGGCGTTTAAGCCCGTTGCCTCTTTAGGTTCTTCCAGGTCGCGCTCGCCATGACCGACGACGAAGTAGATGTTCTTTTCTTTTTCACGGGTCACCTTTACAAGCGCTGTGGTGACTTCTTGCTCGTCGATTTTCTCGACACGATTACGGCGGCCTTTGTAATCCAAGAAGATCACACCGCTGCCTTTTGTGACACCGTACTCTTCAGCCAGATCCGGGCGCTCATTCACTTCAACAAACTCCAAACGGATGTTCGGAGTTTGATCTTGATATTTTTTGATCAGCTCACGGAAGTTTTTACGATTGTCCTCGTTACCTTCAACGCCTTTTTTATAGAAAAAGCGAATCAGCAATTCCGAGTTCAAACTCTTTACCAGTTTAATGGATTGGTCAGACAGGGTATTGCTTTGTGCGCCCGAGAAGTCCCAAACTTTGTAATGCCGAACCGACAAGAAGTTCACAACCACCAGCACCACAAACACAAGCGCAATCAAAGCGCCCATGTTCATGCCGTGTTTTGTGGTCTTCATTGTCATAAACTCTGCAATGGTTCTTCTTTCTTGGATGATCGCACCGATAAAGCAACAAACGAAGAATGATAACGGAATCCAAAGGAATGGAATCCACACACCGACCAACAAACGAGTCACAATAAAGCACAGCAAACTAACGCCGGAGATGCCAAAGAGGATTTTACTGATTTTATTCATGGACACTACCTCCAACGAGAGGATTCAACGACCCTCTCGGCCAAGAAACAAAATAAAGCCACAAGACTGACTAAGAACACCAACGCACTCGTACGGATGGTGCCCTCTACAAGGCTGCTTAAGTGTGTATTGATAGAAACATGTTCAATGATCTGACGGATGGTTTGGCTATCGGTCATCTCAACGCCGATGCCGACAAACCAGATCGAAACGTTGAAAACCACCGAAGTCACATACGCAACCAAAGCATTTTCAGTGAGGCTTGAGCAAAATAAATTCATTGCTGCGTAAGCCGCACCGACCAGAAAGATTCCAAGGAAGGCTATCAAGAGCGGACCCCAGCTCAGCTTTGTCATTGTCGCCGTTGCAACCGGATAAGAAAGTGCTAACAAAACAATTCCGCCGACCGCTGCCAGCGCCGCCAAGTATTTGCCAAGAACGATGTCTGTGGAAGTTACGGGTGAGGTTAAGAGCAGATCAAAGGTACGCAGCTTCTTTTCTTCAGCCAGCAAACGCATCGTCAGTGCAGGGACCACGAAGATCAGCATCAGGTTCAAGTAAGAAAGATGTCTTAAGAACAAGCCATAATGGATGTTCAGTTGATTCATATTCGGCAAGTTTTGCTGGAACACGTAGTTCTGCAAAAGCTGCGAGAACAAGTTCAACTGAATCGGATACGACCAACTCAAGACTACAGAAACCAAGAAAGCGATCACATAAAAACTTGGGCTTAAGAAAAAGCCTTTCAGTTCTTTTTTAAAGATCGTGATTGTTCCACTCATGATTGCACCCCAGTTTGTTCAGCGCCATAGGTCAGCTTCAAGAAGACGTCTTCCAAATCCACTTTGTGAGGGCTGAGTTCTAATAATCCCAAGCCCTCCTTCACAACGCGCGCAGAAATAGCATCAACAACCGCATCGTCACCGCGGAAGTTCACTTCCCAATCGCGACGGCTGCTGCCAGCTGCAACGGCAAGAACTCCTTCGATTCCGCTAAGAACTTTTTTGAAGTCTTCAACTTCTTTACGCAGTCGGATGGTCAGACGACTTTGACCACGCTCTTGGCTCGCAAGATTTTCGATACGGTCCTGAGCTACGATTTGACCTTGATTGATGATGATCACGCGCTCACAAGTGGCTTGAACTTCGCTTAAGATGTGCGTCGACAGGATGACCGTGTGATGACCACGGAGTTCTTTGATAAGCTCGCGGATCTCAGCCACTTGTTTTGGATCAAGACCGACTGTCGGCTCATCGAGAATCAGAACTTCCGGATTTGAAACCAGAGCCTGAGCAATTCCCACGCGCTGCCGATACCCTTTAGACAAGTTATGAATCAAACGCTTTTGGACGCTGCCGAGATTGGTTTTCTCTAAAGCATGGTCGACTTGTTTTTGAATATTCTCGCGCGGCACTTGTTTAAGCTCTGCCACGTAGGTCAAATAATCGCGAACATACATATCGGTGTACACAGGTGGAGTTTCAGGCAGGTAACCGATACGCTTCTTTACCTCCAAAGGACTTTCAAACACGTCAAAGCCAGCCACTTTCGCCGTGCCTGAACTTGGCGCCATAAAGCCTGTGATAATTTTCATTGTGGTGGACTTCCCCGCCCCGTTCGGGCCCAAGAAGCCAACGACTTCGCCTTTATTGATCGTGAAGTTGAGCTGGTTGATAGCTCTACGTGGACCGTAGTCCTTGGTGAGATCGCGCACTTCAATCATGTTCCGTCCTCTGTAGAATAATAGAAAATTCTATTCTGCTGAGAGAGACAGTCAAGGCATCGAGCTAGGAAGCAAAGGGTCAAGATACGATTAAGCCGTCACCATGAATTGCTTCTCGGAATGATAGGTCACGCGGCCCAGTTTATCGCCCTTAATAGGACGAACAAAACGGCATTCCACAATGACAACCGCGTACTTCTCCCCCGGCATAAAGGTCTTTGACGAAAGAGACTCTTTTAGCACCCAAAGAGCCGCCTTTTGCAGCTCTTCGAATGGCAATTCCTGATCACGGGACCTATGCACAATGGCGTGGGCCCCCGGATAGTCCTTCAGGTGCAACCAATAGTCCCACGCCTTTGCCCGGCGAAGAAGCGCCAGGTTGTCAGCCGCCGATTTTCCGCAGTAAACGATCGCACCGGATTCCAAATGAAGCTTACGTCCTTTGGCCTCCGTATTTTTCATCAGGTCATCTACTTTTGGGCGCGCGCCCTGATCGCGTTGACTCGATTCAAAGGTGCTTTTCTCGAGCTTTACAATCTCTTCCACAAGGATCTTACGGCGTTCTTCAGTCCCCTGAACTTTGTTCGCAGCCTGCTTGCCCTTTTCAAAAACCATTTCGATATTGGCAAAAAGTTTCTGCTTAAAATCTAGAAGTCCGTGCCACTCCGTCGGAACTTTTTTCGGAGTGAAGTCTTCAGGCGAAATAGATTTTAAATAACTCCCAAGCTCGTAGTATTTTTCGGAAGAATTCTCAGCCAGCGTCCTTTCGATTTCTTCAAGAGCTTTGCGCTTTTTCTCAAGATCTTTGGTTTTCTTTTTCTCCCACTGCGCGCGCGGATCAATCGACGGACGTGCACCACCTTGGAACTCGGCAAGCCACTCTTCGTGGATTTCTCCGATATCGCGAGGCTCGGGAAGCTCACCGGTTTCAGTCTGTACTTGCAACTCGCGGGGTTTTTCCCAAGCGATACTTTTACCCTCGGACTCAACCAACATATTGGCTTGTCGTGGGATGAGAATCAGCTTGAGTTCGCAAACTTTCTGGCTATTGGCGAGTTCTATATGCAGGACGCGGCCGTAGTCCTCCGCGAGCCATATCTTGCGAAAGTACAGGTTTTTTCCATGGGAATTCAGGAATAATGCGATCGGTTTAGGCTTAGATCCTTTTTTGAAAGGACAATAGTCGGCAAAAACCAGACAAAAGGGATTCGAAGGATTCATGTCGAGGGTCAGCCAGAAGTGCTGGGTCCCACGAAAGCCTAGAGCCAAGCCACGGTCATTGGAAATCACGTCCTGAAGTTGGGCATCCTCCAGCAGGCTTCCCAACTCGGTGACCAAGGTCCTAAGCTCTAATAAACTCATCGCTTTCATTCAGTTTCCCAACGCTTTACCGATAAATCAGCATATGACAACAGATCTTCTCTTTCAAATCTTTCATCAGCATTTACATGATCCCGATTGCCAAATCGAGTCGCCAAAGGAACTGATCCAGAAGATCGTTGGCACTTACCTCGTTTTTATTTCCCGATCTGGAAATATTCCCGACGGCCATCTGCAAGATGTCATCGAAGACCTCGAAGCGGAAGTGCTAGAAATGTACCGTAAAAAAACTTACGGCCATTACTCGCTTAAAGAATACCGCGACAGTGTTAAAAAAAAACTGGATGAGCAACCGTAATCTTTTACCAAAGATTAAACCTCGAACCAGTCTAAGTTTAAACACGCCAAAGCCTCATCCTTAGAATCTTTCACACGATCGATCGCTTCTTCCAACAATACGGAAAGCCGTTCGCGCAGCCACTCATAGTCATCCTTAGAAAGACTGATGACTCCGGAATAAAAAAGATCCGCGCTACGACGCCGCTGAATTGCATCGATGGCCTTTAAACGCCACTGAGTGTGATGCTGAGCCATCAGAGGCGACTCACGCTCGAGATGCAGAACTGGTTTTAAAACACGGAACTTTGAGCGATGCTCTTCAATCAATCCATGCTCAGTCAAAAACTCCAGTGCATTCACAATCTGCGGCAGGCTCAAATTAAAATAACGCTGAAGCGCTTCAATGGTCTGCAATTGCGGGATCAAGCAGGCCATGTGAATGGCGGCGTAATGCCAGTTGCTGTAATAGATCATCTGATCTTCAGCGCTCATTTTTTCTTGGATCCGCAGGCGTTTTTTAAGCACCGTCTCCGCTTCACGCCGCTGAGAGATCTGTTTATTGATAAGATTTTCAAGACTTTTCGTGCCCGCCCGTTGGCGCACGACCAATAAAACAAAGAACTCCGTTTCATTGTCGTTAAGCCCCATCCAGCGCGCGCAGGCCTCTGCCTGCTCTAAGCTGAAATGATAGTGCCCGGTCAAAACGTGAGTAATAAAAGGGGTTTGGCATTGAATTGCCTCAGCCAAAAGCTTTCGCTGCCCCCTTCCCTGGTTAGGAGCACGCTCCATCCATTGGAGGATAAACTTCTTATAATCCTGAAATTCAAAAACTGAGAGTTTTTCCATAGTTTAGTAATACTAAATAAAAACCTTATTTTTTAGCAAATTGCAATGGCTTTCTAGAGTCCATGTATTATTGTATGTCCGTAGAGGGGGAACTCATGAAATACCTGATGTCTCTGTTGTTACTCATAACTGTCAACTCCGCTTGGTCCTTTGAAGGCGGCGTCAGTGGCGGCGGCGGCAACACCCTTTCTCCGAGAGCTCCAAGTTACCCGGTAGATCCTGAAACCGCGGAACATATGATCTACAATGCTCGCGGTGTTTTAAAAAATTACCTGACATTGAAGAAACAAGCCTACCTGGTCGGCGCCCTCCCTATTGAACAAATGGCCGCCTTTGCTCCAGTATTTAGTGCAAAAGCCAGAGTCGAAGACACCATCGAAAAGGCACACCTCCATGTCAGTGATCGACACGCATGCAAGGATGAGAACAACAATCCTGTGGATGGCAGCACGATCACACCGACACCAAACTCAATTTGCATCAGTGCGTACAATATTTCTCGCAAAGTGGATGTCTCAGATATCACACCACAATCTGCGGCGCTGATGCTCCATGAGTATGGAGAGCTTGTGGGGCTCTCTGAAGACCAAGCTGTCAAAGTCCAATCAGCAGCTCTTTCCGAGCTGCGTGGAATGTGAAAAATTTTAGAACTAAGAGGGGATCTATGAAAAAATTTGTTACAGCAACTCTGCTCACTCTGGCTGTGATTACAGCCCACGCCCAAATCGAGACTTCCGCATTGCCTTCTTCACTGGGAAAGACAATGAAAGCAATGTCGAACGATTTGAAGACCATCACGACCCAAGGAAGCAATCCACAAATGAATTCAAGCTCTGCGACTTTGGCAGATGAGTTCGTTCAGTTGACATTGCATGCAAAGGATTTTACGCCAGACTCGATCAGCTCGCTTTCGAGTGATAAACGAGCGGCTGCCAAAGCCGAATATGATAAGCAACTGGATCAAGCTGCTGACTTAGGCCGACAACTTGCTGATGCTTTCCGTAATAACAACAATACCCAAGCGGCTGCCTTGCTGAACCAACTTGTTCAGGCAAAAAAAGACGGCCACGATCAGTTCAAAAATTAATTTTTAAAACCACAAAAAGCTTTTATTCAGAGAGCCGCTGCAGGCAAAAAACCCGCAGCGCGCCCCTTCTATTGTCAAAAATTTGTTCTAGGGGGATTTATGAAGTGCCTTTTCGCTATTCTGTTTCTGATGTCCTCTGTGCAGGCTCAGGCCTCCACAACTACAAAATACAAAACAGGGCGTGACGATGGTCACCTGCAATTTCTCGCCATCGGCCGCCCCGCAATGATTCGCATCAAGGGTGAGTCACCGGGCCCACAAGGTCAAATCGACGTCGACGGCGGCAAAGCTCATGGCGAATTCACCTTGCTCCTCAGCGATCTAAACACCGGAATTGATCTTCGCGATGAGCATATGAAGAAAAAATATCTCGAGATCGATAAAAACCCAAGGGCGATACTCACCATCACTTCCTTGAACTTACCCGCCAGCGATGCAGGAAGCGACCTGCCATTTGGCGGGGACCTGACTCTTCACGGAGTCACCAAAAAAATCGAGGGACATTTCTCTTATGAAACCAGCCAAGGGACTAAAAAAAGCCAGGTAGAATTTAAAATTCATTTGAGTGATTTTAATATCGCGATTCCAAATTATGCCGGCATGACAGTGGCTGATGAGGTTCAGGTAGAGGTTCGCACGAATCTCCGTCCGGAGTAGATATGAGAGCTATTTTACTTTTCGCCTTTTTTCTCGCACCCATTTTCGCAAAAGCGTTTCCGGAAATGATTCGATACGGATATGTAAACTGCACCGCCTGCCACACCTCCCCCGGGGGTGGCGGAGTGCTCACACCCTATGGACGGGGTCTTTCTGCGGAACTCCTCAGCACTTGGGGAACCGAGAAAGAAGCTCAGTTTCTTCATGGTGTCGTCAATCTTGAAACTGTGAACGAATGGCTTTCTGTCGGCGGTGACTACCGCGGTTTACAGTATCACTATGAAAACGATCAGGTTAAAGACGGTCAGTGGATCAATATGCAAGGGGCACTCGAGGCCGCTATAAGAATTAAAAACTGGGTCTTTGATTATGCCTTTGGCCGCTTCGAAGAAAATAGCTCCTGGAGCTCAGAAACCAACCATTATTACGTCCTATTTCAGGCGAACGATTATTTTTCAATCCGCGCCGGGAAGTTCCTACCGCAATTTGGCTTGAGTATTCCGGAACACGTCTCACCGACGCGTGGCCCTCTTGGATTTGGCGCTTACGACGAGCGCAATGCCGCCGAAGCTCAATTTGCCAACGAGAATTGGACCGTCACCGGAACCTATAGCATCGCCCCGAAGGATCATACAAATTCGGATGAAAAAGCCTGGGCTTTAAAAATTGAACGGGTTTTTGCTGACACTCTTAAACCCGGAGTCAGCTACTGGAGCGGCGACCTACCACAAAGCCGTCGTCAGATATTGGGCCTGCACGGTCTTCTCGGATTTACAAAAAAATTCTTCTGGCTCACCGAGTTTGACTGGCAAGAAGATACTGCCAAAAGCACTTCAGTGACCCAACACTCCGGCGCGACCTATCAAAAATGGGGCTACGAATTTTACAAAGGTGTGATCGGACTTTTGGTTGCCGATGCCCAGCGCACCACCTTAGAAAGTCCGGCGACACAGACGGCTCACTATGGACTTGGCGTTCAATTTTTTCCACGCCCCCACTTTGAAATCGAAGGAGTGTGGATGAGAGAACGGGCTCCACAAATCACCGCTCAGGAGGGCGACTATGCGTGGCTTTTACTGCATTATTATCTCTAGCTTATTGATTCTTGGATCCTGTAACTATCACGTCCTCAAAGATCCTGGTGCCTCTTCTCAAGATACATTTTCAGAAACAACAACTGTGGGTGCTGAGGTCGTGCAAAAAAGTGTTCTCGACACTTGCCTGCGCTGTCATAGTGGAAGCAACTCGCCGACGCTCAACACTCTCGATGCCATCAAAGCAAACATTAGCAAAATACAAGATGAGGTCCTGAGTAATTCTATGCCACCGGCAGATGCCGGCTATAAACCTCTCAGCGACTGCGAAAAAGACATTTTGCAAGAGTGGATCCAAGAAGGCATGCCGGACAACTCTAGCAAGAAGGTTTTTGATCTAGCCCACTGTCAAAGCGGCGTACCGCAAACTCCGCCTAAACCTCCTATTTTAGAGATGCCGCTGACTTATGAAACGCTCACCACAGAGGTCTTGCAGCCTCGCTGCCTGCACTGCCATAACCCAAAAAGCGATGATCCAGATGCGAAAGACATCGCGCTCTATCCGTTTGCCGATCTGGTCGCGCAAAAGAACATGGTCATTGCCGCCGATGCGACTCACAGCAAGCTTTACAAATATGTCGCACGGACCGATGACGACCGAATGCCGCCTCCCGAAGACGGGGCATCTCTGACTGCCGACCAAATCGAATTTATAAAACGCTGGATCAATGCAGGGGCGCCGGAAAAATAGTTACGGATTTTTTTCGATCACAGAATAATAAAGCGGTCCAAACCCACAACGGTCTGGCATAAACGCCACGCCGTACTGGGTTTTTTCACCGATGTCGGTGGTCTCTTGCGGAATCAGTGTCACGTAGTCTTTTTTCTTCTTTAAAAGCTTATGAATCACGCCGTCGTTTTCATCGGGGTTAATACTGCAGGTGGAATACACGATCCGCCCACCCGGCTTTGCCGCAAGTAAAGCCCCTGCTAGGAGGGCATATTGGCGAGTCGCTAGGTTTTCTCCGCGGCGAGGGCTCCACTCCTCCATGGCTTTCTTATTTTCAAGCACATGGCGCTCTCCCGAACACGGAGCATCCAACAGAATCTTGTCAAAGCTGTTCGGCTCTTTAAGACCAAACTGCACGCCGTCTTTGCCCGTGACCCACACGCGGTCACGAATATTTCGAGGTACGTATTGCTGAATCACTTTTTTCAAACGTTCCCGACGTTCAGGAGATAGATCGTTCGCAAAAATCTCGCCGGAGTTTTTAAGTCCTTCGATCAGAATCAATGTCTTACCGCCTGGAGCTGCACACATATCCAAAACGCGGTCGCCCTCTTCCACTTCGAGTGCGCGTGCGACGATCACACTGGCCGGATCCATAATATAAACATTCAAAAGGTCTTCTGGCGTTCGCTCTGGCTGATAAAAGGCCTGCAACGGCAGCCAATAGGAATGATGAAGCGACGGATGTGCGGGAGCCGCGTCTTCTAAGACCACTGGCTGTGCCGAGCTTAAAAGATTTAAACGCGCGACTTGGCGCTCCGGCGCTTTGAGGGCGTCAAAGAGGTCGCCCCAACGCGAAACATAGATCTTTTCAAAATGCTGATAGAAAGTGTCTTTCATTCTAAGTCCTAAGACTTAGATGAAACAGTTTTCAGAGGGAAAGTGCAAATAAATTCAGAACCTTTGCCCATTTCGCTTTTAACCTGCACAGAACCGCCGTGGCTTTGCATAATGTGCTTTACGATGGCTAATCCTAGCCCCGTGCCGCCGGCATCGCGAGAACGGCCTTTATCGATACGATAGAATCTTTCAAACAAGCGATCGTGATGTTCCGCCGGAATTCCCGGGCCGTTATCAAGCACACGCAGGATGACTGCCCCATCGCTGGCTTTTTCCCAGCGGATTTGCACGGTTTTACCCGCACCGATGTATTTCACGGCATTAGAAACCAAATTACGCAAAACTTGCTCGACCTTACGAACATCGGCGTTGAAACTCGTCACATCCTGAGCCCCGACGACCATCACCACTTGGTTTTTATCACGCATCATCGGCGCAAACTCCGAAACGATGTGCTCAGAAACCTGCAATGGATTCACCGGCTCGAACTTAATCTCTGGATTGGACTCCAGAGTCGAAATGCTCAAAAGATCATTCACAAGGTCCGCAAGACGTTCGACATTGCGAGAAATAATATCAACAAATTTCGCCGCGTGATCAAAGTTGCCTTTATTGACGTCGGCCTTCAGCGTGTCAACATAACCCTTGATCGACGTCAGTGGAGTCCTCAGCTCATGCGAAGCATTGCCGACGAACTCGATGCGCACCAGCTCGGCTTTCTTAAGCTCCGTGATGTCGTGGAAGATCCCCATGGCACCATAGACTTCGTTGCTTTTGCTTTTACGAAGCGGATTGACCGACACCCAGAAATAGCGGACGTTTTTTTCGAGTTTCGTTTCAAGCTTTACCTGAACGCGAAAACCGCGGCCTTCATTCAAAGCCCGCAAGAACGCCTCATGGATTTCAGGATAGCGAAAGATATCCGCCAAAGTCATCGCGCTTTGAACTTGTTTCGAGTCCATAAACTGCGTCGCGAATTGTGAGTTGAAATACAAAACACGCAGATCCGTGCTGACGCTGACAATCCCCTCTTCAACCGCGCTCATGAAGGCTTGAGTCTCTTCGCGCTCTTGCTGAAGCTGATCACGGCGTTTTTTCATTTTACGATGAATGCGGTTCAAGGCGTTTTCAATTTGCGCGTACTCACCAAGCTCTTCATCGAGGAGGTCTTCGTCGTCTTCACTCTGATTTTCAAATTTTTTACTGGCTACACGGAAAGCCTTGAGGATGATCTTATGCAATGGGCGCGTAAAACGCCAAGCGATGCCGGCTGCGAGCAACAAAGTGACAAAGCTGTATTGTAAAACGATGGACCAGAAGTATCCCGTGCCGAAAGGACGGTAGGTGCTAACGATTCCCAGGCTGACAACAAAAAGCAAGTTGTAGAGAACAACTTGAATAAAATAAAATTGCCAGAAAAGCTTCCATGGGAATCGTGCTAAATTCATTATTGGGTGTCCATTTTCACGCGATAACCGACACCACGAATGGTTTCGATGTTATCGCTCCACGCCCCCAGCTTCTTGCGAAGACCAAAGACGTGAGTGTCGATGGTACGGCCGGTGACGTTAATGCCTTCACCTTGAATATTTTCAATCAATTGATCACGAGTCAACACACGCCCCTGACTTTCAATCAAATTGCCAAGAAGCTTGAACTCTGACGGCGTCAGATGCAAAGGCTCGTCATTTAGCTTTACTTCGTAGGTTTTGAAATTCACGCTCAAACCCGCAAGTTGGATAAACTCTGCATCTTTCGCAGCCGGTGCATTTTGCAGACTGGAGCGACGGAGAAGCGCCCGGACACGCGCCATAAAGACGCCCGGATCAAAAGGTTTTGTGAGGTAGTCATCGGCGCCGCCCTCAAGGCCGGTCACGATGTCTTGGGGCTCAGTCTTTGCCGTCACCATCAAAACATTCGGAGCGCCGGCAGTTTGTTTAATCTGTTGCAGGAAGTCGTGTCCACTGATTCCAGGAAGCATCCAATCCAGGATGACAAGATGAAACTTTTGTTTTTGGATTTCGCTTTGAGCCTCTTCAGCGGAAGAGCACTCTTTGACTTTAAAGCCCTGACGGAGCAAGTGCAAAGCCATCAGTTCGCGAATTTCCTGTTCATCCTCCACCACTAAGATTGCGGCGTTGGAATCATGTGTATTTCCCACCATGTCTGACATCCTTACCTGTGAACGCAAAAATAACATCTTCAGCAATATTGGTCGCGTGGTCCCCGAGACGTTCTAGGTTTCGGGCCACAAGAATGAGATCCAAGGACGCTTCTACATCTTGAGAAGCCGTTTTCATGTGACTGAGTTGATCTTTGAAAACTTTGTTTTTCAAACCATCGACTTCGTCATCCATCATCAAAATTTTCTTAGCCAGCTCGACATCGCCACGAACGAAGCAATCCAAAGATTCCTTCACCATCGCACGCACGACATTCGACATGCGGCTGATATCATCAAGGTTTTGCAGAGGCTTACGGCCACAATAGTCTTTACCGGTGTAGGCGATGTTCACGCATTGGTCGCCCATGCGCTCAAGATCGGTATTGATTTTAACGATGGAAAGAATCAAACGAAGATCCTTCGCTACAGGGCCTTGTTTTGCAAGAACCGCCAAGCAGGCATTATCGACGGCGATGTGACCTTCGTTAATTTTTTTCTCGATGTCGTGTACTTGGGCGAAACTATCGACATTGCGAGACATCAGAGCATTCGTGGCTTCGTTCAGAGCTCTTTCAACGTGACCACCCATTACGAGAATAAGTCTCTTGAGCTCGTCCAATTGCGAATCCATTGTTCTTTCCACGCTAACTCCTGACCTTTACTTACTGAAATTGATTTTAAAAAGCAAATACACTCAGGAGCGCCCCGCATTTCATTTTCTTCAAATGGAGTGCGTCAAGCGAACCTGAGAAAACCCTTACAGGATTCTAACAAAATCCTAACATTTTTCCTCTAAAAACTGACCCTTGTTGCTAAAACTAGCTGGCTTTCGTCGCGAATAGATGGCGAGAAGTCCTCGCTGTAATCCGTATACTCGTAAGCCAAGGCCCAACGGATGTCTTCGCTCGAGTCATAAGACACCCCGCCCGAGACGGATTTCAGGTTTTTATTCTTCTCTGGCTTCACCGGCGTGAGGTAATCCAAACGGACAAAGAGATCTGCTTTTTCAGTCATATCCCAACGCCCGAACAAACTTGCGCCCTCACCATCAACCACAGTTGCATGCAGGGCCGAAACATCGACTCCTGCCGCCATGTGCCCGGCCGTCATCGCGTCCGCTGGATCTTGAGTCGCATAATACTCTAATGCGAGCAGGCCGGCAGTGAACTCATAGCTTAGATTCACGGCCAGACGAGTTTTCTTGTTAAAACTGCTGTCGTAGTCATCATAGGCACCGTAGGTGTACGCAAGCATCGCATAAAACGGTGCCGCTTTCGTAAAACCGAAAAGCAGCTGGGCCTGTTTACGCTGACCGGTTTCATCGCTTTGATAACCCTCGCCATTGGTGAAACTCAAAGCCCACTGCCCCAAATCATCCGGCAGCTCGCTCTGGTACATAGCTCCCAGGTCGGACCATGCCGCATACTTGTACTTAATCATCGGTACTTGGCTCGTGACGCCCCAGAAATCGTAGTCCCATTGCTCACGCTGAAGTTCAATGTAGAAATCCGGGATCAAACCATAACGCAACTCAGAGCGAGGTGGCAAAATGCTAGTCAAGCTGAGATAGCCTTCTTTGAGCTGCGTATCGAAACGCTTCGAAGTGCTATCGCGATATTCAGAGGTCTCAAGCTGTATGAAAATTTCGTTATTATCACGAAGCGGGGCTTCAATATCGAGGTTCAATCGTGGAATTGTAAACGCGGTCACACCTTGATCGCGGGTTGGCAATTGCTTGTATGTGAAGGCAACATCCAGCTCTCCGGAAAAACCCACGTCGGTGACAGCAAATGACTTCACACTCAGACCCGAAAAAAGAGTCAAAAAGATATAAAATTTGATTTTTTTCATAAACTCATGCTGACACTGTTTAAACTCTGTCGCAAGCTATTCCCATGGGCGCAAAATTTTCTGCTATCGATATCGGTTCCAATGCCATTCGCATGATCGTCGGCGAAGTGGATAACTCCGAGATGAAAATCGTCAAAAAACTTCGCGCCCCCGTTCGTCTTGGCAAAGATGTTTTCATGAACGGCAATATCTCTGACAAAACTTTGGCCGAAGCCAAAGATGCCTTCAAAACATTTGCAAAAACCAACCGCGAATTCAAAGTCACTCGCTGCCGTGCGGTCGCGACCAGCGCTGTTCGAGAAGCGAAAAACAAAGCGAACTTTGTTAAAAGTATTTTTGCGGCGTCCAAAATTCAAATCGAAGTCATTGATGGCGTGGAAGAAGCTCGCCTTGTTCACAATGCTATTCGTAAAGAAATTGATTTAGAAAACAAACGCATCCTGTCTGTCGATGTCGGCGGTGGCAGTGTCGAAATCACCTTCTCCGAAAATGGAATGATGAGCGCTACAGAGAGCTTCCCGATGGGAACAGTGCGCGTTTTAGATCAAATGCACCGCCGTAAACTGAATGAGAACCAAATTAATGTGATTATGGGTGAGTTCGTGGCGCCGTTGACGAACTATATGGATTCCCATATCGCGGCGGGTCCGTTGCACTTTGCCGTGGGAACCGGCGGCAACTTGGAGTGCATGGCACAACTCAAAGCTCAGATTCTGAAGAAAACTCCGACAACTTACATCACTCTGCGCGAACTCAATGAGATCGCCGAGAAATTAAAGTCTTTGAGTTATAAAGATCGTATGGAAAAATTAGAATTGCGCCCAGACAGAGCCGATGTCATCCTGCCAGCAACACTGATCGTGTTGACGGCGCTCCGTCAGGCGCACGTAGAGAAGATAGTTATTCCCAAGGTAGGCCTTCGCGATGGATTGCTTTGGTCTACTGCGGGGCTGATTTAAGCCCCGCCACAGAAAATCACTGGCTGAATCTATTTATTGAAACGATCCGAGAGGCGCTTAGCGCCATTGCAAAGCTGCGGAAGCTCACCGGCTTTTGCAGAATTCACAACGAACTCGCCGCGCTTAGCATCGTATGTTTTGCAACTGAGGCCATTAAAATCATTCCCCATCGTCGCGCAGAGATAGAATGCCCCGTCTGCGATGTTTTTTGATTTATACTGAATTGATTTATTCAAATAGTTGCGAAGAGTTTTAATGTCGGTCTCGTATGATGTAGAGCAACGACCATCTTCATCAACATATTTAGAATATTTTTTCGGAGCTGGAGTCGGCACAGAGGGATCCGTGCTTTTATTAACAAGAGGATTGCAAATCTCTTGAACCGTCGTATAGGAAACGGAGAACTCTTCGCCCGTGGAAATTCTTTGCGCTTTACAAGAACGGCCATTCAAAAGGCCTTGGATCTTTTGGCAAGAAGCTGTGACGTTGTTTTCGCCATCATACTTCATAATACCACGTGTGATAATATTGTTATAAGCATCCAACGTCGCCTGAGTACAGGCCCCATTATCGACGCCAGCATCTTTTTCATTTTTAGCACAAGCCGAAAGAGCCAAAGCTCCCGCCACCAAAACCAACACCCCTAAACGCATAACCCCTCACTTTTTAATTTGAAGGGCTCACTATAAAGGAATGGACTCCACACTTAAATGGAAATGGGTGGAGTCTGCAAACACTCCTTGATCGTCAAAAAACTCGACACCGAAGCCTGCCGAAAACCATTGTCCCCCTGGCTAAAACAGTCCCCAGCACGAGATAAAGAACACGCGACCGAGTCCGACCAAGAGTCCAAAACTCTTCCGCCCCTTCTCCTCACGCCCGCCCGGAATAAGTTTTCTCTAAATTGGTCACATATCCATATGGTGATGTTATTCCCATCAAAGAAAGCCTATTTAGCTTTTATTAGAACGCTTACTTCTCTTCTTGTAAGTTTACTCTCAAAGCTTAAAGGAAAATCCTTAAAAGGCCTTTTTAACCTTCGCCCCTTTACCAGGATTCTTTCCTGGGGAAGGGATTTTAGAAATGTCATTCACTATCATGAACTCAATGATATGGAGGCTCGTGGGTTTCAAAGACCCAAGAAGAAAGCAAAGACCTCTTAGCAGAAGCCTAAGAGCTTAAAAAACATATGCAGATGTAATGGTATAACTGACTACCAGCCATCCCTCTCCCTCTGATTATGGTAAACCTATAAGTTGACCTTAATCAGAGGGTGAAGAAATAAATCTCTTCACTTGCCGAAGTGGCGTACTTTGATTCTTATTGGGGCTTTGAAAGAAAGCTTGTACTAAATGCCGAAAGGCCGGCCCGGATGGCCGGAGGCACCCACGGCGGAGCCACCACCAAACCTCACCCCACAATATGTCGCGGCTGCATCAGCCAGAGCAATTTCGCGGAGCCTGGGGTCACCGTTTTGAAGCTCTCGATTTTTAAACAGAGCATTCCGCTCTTCTTTAGTTCCAGCAATGCTTCCGTCTGGCCCGACATCAGGAAGCTTGCCAGAATGCTCAGCTGAGGTTCGTGGCCGACAATGAGGATGCGCTTATGCTCGTCCCCATGGGCCCGGAGCCAGCGCTTAAAGGCATGGGGAGGACTTGTTGGCACAAGCTCGGCAGCCTCGACGACTTTGGTTTCAATAAAGATCTGCGACACGAGTTCGGCCGTCTGACGGGCGCGAGTAAAAGGACTTGAAACGATGAGATCAATTTCATCAATCCAATCACGCAACTTCATAGCGACCTTTTGGGTGCGTTTACGGCCCTTCATGGTTAAAGGACGCAAAGCATCTTCGGCATTCTTCTTGGCAAATTCCTCACGGTCTTCAGCGAGACCGTGGCGCATAATAATCAATTCCACAACACCTCAAGATTCTCCGCTGGAATTGCTTTCTTCAATGTTTTTCGCGCGCTGCTTGGCAAGCTGCATGAGCACTTGCTGCACGCCCGGCTCATTTGACTTACGTTGGATATAATTGCCTTCGGATGTCATTTGCCAGCTCTGGCGTTCGTCTTTCAAAGATAGTTGCAAAATTTCCCAGATTTTCTCACGAGCACCACGATCGATGATCGGCACCACCGCCTCGACCCGCGCATGCAGGTTGCGATACATCCAATCGGCCGAGCCAATATAAAATTCTCCGTCGATAGGATCTGCAGCACCATTTCTGAAATAGAAAATGCGCGAATGCTCTAGGAAGCGGCCGATGATCGAAGTCACCCGCAAGCGTTCGCTCATGCCCGGAACTTTCGGACGCAAACAGCAGAAACCGCGCACGATCAAATCAATCTCAGCGCCTTTTTGCGATGCTTGATAAAGCGAAATCGCAATATCGTTTTCTTCCATATTGTTAAACTTAGCAATGATCTGCGCCGGCTTGCCAGCCTTCGCAAGCTCGCCTTCGCGCTCAATCATGGCTTTAAAGCGCGGGAACATATTCACCGGCGCTACCAATAATTTCTCGTAAGAGTTTTTCAATGAACGACCCGTGAGGTAATGGAAGAACTCAACGATCTCGTTGGTCAGCTCCTCGCGCGCAGTCAGTAATCCTAAGTCCGTGTAAAAACGCGACGTCGTCACGTTGTAGTTGCCGGTTCCGATGTGCGAATAGCAATGCAGTCCTTCGCTTTCTTGACGAACGACCAACGCCGTCTTCGCGTGCGTCTTCAATCCCACAACTCCGTACACCACGTGAACGCCGGCATTTTCAAGCTCCTGCGCCCAGTAGATATTTCTTTCTTCATCAAAGCGCGCTTTCAGCTCAACCAAGCAAACAACTTGCTTACCTGCTTCCGCCGCACGAATCAGGGAGCGGATAAACGGCGAATTGTCGCCGGTACGGTATAAAGTCATTTTGATCGCTAATACTTTTGGATCATCCGAAGCCAAGCGAATAAACTTCTCGACCGTCGAAGAAAAGCTTTCATACGGGTGATGCAAAATATGATCTTGAACTTTAATCGCACCGAAGAAACCATTGGCGTCATCCACCGCAAGTGTCGGCGGCACAACCGCTGTCCACGGCTCGTATTTAAGCTTCGGCAGATTCAAAGTATCGTAGACCATGTTCAAATCCGTGTAATCAAGCTCGCCTTTAAGTTCGTATAGGAACTCTTCAGACAGCTCGAGCTCTTCCATCAAAAACTGAATCATCCATGGATCTGGATTTGGCCCATGCTCCAAGCGCACCACTTCGGCAAAGCGACGCTGACGGAGTTCTTCCTCGATCGTCTCGAGCAAATCTTCACTGTCTTCTTGATCGTGCTCAGAGTCCGCATTACGAGTCAGACGAAATGCCATGGCACTCGTGACTTGCATTGATGGAAACAAATCCGCGAGATTTTCGCGAATGACTTCCACGAGACTCACGAAGCGATAATTCACGCCGTCTGGATTGGCACGAATCCACTGCGGCAACACTTTCGGAATCTTCACGCGAGCAAAAAGTTTTTCATCGCGCTCTGGATGCTTCAGTGTCACACCCAGCGAAGTTGAAAGATTTGAAATAAATGGAAACGGATGTCCTGGATCCACCGACAGCGGCGTCAACACAGGAAAGACGTTTTTATGATAATACTTCTTTACCAGCTCTTTTTCTTTAACCGCGAGGTCTTTCCACTTGATGAGATGAATTCCCTCTTCAGCCAGGGCCGGCTTGAGTTTTTTTTCAAAGCAAGTGTCTTGCTCGGCAATCATCGGCGTTACGATCTGACGGATCGCCGTCAACTGCTGCTGCGGAGTCTGCGCATCGGAACTTTTCGGCGCAATCCCGTAAGCCACTTGCCGCTTAAGGCCCCCCACGCGTTTCATGAAAAACTCGTCCATGTTCGAAGACGAGATGCTTAAAAAGCGCAGACGCTCCAATAAAGGATTGCGAGAATCCTCGGCCTCAGCCAATACACGACGATTAAAATGCAACCAACCGACTTCACGGTTGGTGAAGAGTTTTTCAGATGACAATGGGTGTTCAACAACCTTGGGCTTTCGCGTACTGCGTTTTTTGCTGGTTGTTTTCTTGCTGCTGGAAGGCTTTGGCCCTATCATCGCTGGACTCCTAAAGGATTATTTTCCCATTAAACCCTCTCATTTGGCAACGGGGCCTAAGGTCAACAAGATGCAAAACACACCGCGCGAACACAATCTTATTCAAAACCTAAAAAAACTCGTGAACCGACACAGCCCCCGCACCGTCGTCCCACTGGGTGATGATGCTTTTGTGTTCAAAAGCTTTGCTGAAAATACGGTCATGGCCCAGGACATGATGGTCGAAGGTGTTCACTTTAAAACGAACTACTTCAGCCCAGCAGACCTTGGGTATAAGGCTCTTGCAGTGAACTTAAGCGATCTTGCGGCCATGGGGGCAAAACCCCACTTTGCGCAGGTTTCCCTGGCCGTGCCGAAAGACGTGGACGAAAACTGGATCCTGAGTTTTTACTCGGGCATGACCGCTCTTGCGGACCAGTTCGGGGTGGAAATTGCCGGCGGAGATCTCAGCCAAAGTCCCGGTCCAATTATGGTCGATGTCAGTGTCATTGGCGAAGTCGGCGAAGCCTACACTCGCTCTGGCGCGGAACCCGGCGATTGGCTGGCGGTCACCGGCCCACTGGGGCTTTCTCAAACCGGCAGACTCGCGCTTGAAAAAGAACTCTACATTTACGCTGAAGCGACACAAAAACATCTGCGCCCAAAGCCGCGTCTTGATGTCGCACTACTTTTGAAACAGCACAACCTCACGCGCACGCACATTCACGCACTCATGGATTGCAGCGATGGTTTAGTGAACGAACTTCTGCATCTCACTCGCGGCAAACTCGGTGTTGAGATCAACCAAGAAGATCTGCCGATTGATAGCGATACTGAGGGACTTGCAATGAGTCTCAAGCAATCACCACTCGACAGCGCTCTTTGGGGCGGCGAAGACTATGAGCTCCTCCTCGCCTTCCCTGCCAACAAGAAAGATGAAATCAAATACATTTTCGAGTCCGCAGATCTGGATTTGTTCCTTATTGGCAAATTCAACGACAGCGGTAAAATCACTCTGAAGAATCCACAAGGCGAGGTTGAGGAAATCCGCGAATTTAAGGGTTGGAACCATTTCTCAAAATGAGAATTTCTGAGGCTGGACCTGATTTGCCTTAGGTCTTGCTCATCCGTAGCCGATAAAAAGAGGGTATGAATCAGAATCTTGCCCGCTACCACGCTCGCTCACCAAGATATATCCTCAACACCGAGGATGATTCGCTCATTCGAGTCGCCGGCCCTCGCCAAATTCCTTGGGAAGAAGGCACTGAAATCAAAAATGTTTCTCTGACCGGGTTGGCGTTCACAGCACCTGAAGATCTCTGCCCGGTTCTCGGCGAGATCATCAAAATTCAATTCCAGGCCCCAGGCGGAAAACAGATGGCGAGCTATGCTATCGTCACTCGCTTGGATCCAATGGCAGACACCGCGAAAATTTTAGTCGGTCTGCATTTCTATAAAATGGAGATGGGGCACCGCGTGGTTCTGGCACAGGGACTTGCACGAAAACTCAAGGACATCTCAGACCGTGAGAAGATCATGCAAATGCAAGAGGGCACTCGCTTTTCTTTTGTGGACTCCTTTCCACAACTCATGCTGATGGCAAATTATTTCGTGCTCTGGGTGCTTTTAATGCAAGTTCTTTCGCATGAAAACTGGCTGCAAACTTTCAAGATGTGGCTCGGTCTTTAAGACGATATAAAGCTCATATTTCCCCTCTTTCCTTGCAAATGCAAGATTCGCAAAGCTCGAACTAAAACAAGTGTTTATGTCATCTTTTCACTGACGAAGTCGATTCGTTTTCCTTGCTATGCCAAGAGTTGACAAGTGACATACCCGGGTCTATCTGTGAGGGGCTTTCTATAGTCTCAATCGAGGGGCCCTCAATGAAAAACTCTGTCTGTGCGTCTCTATCTTCGACTCTTTTTTCTGTTCTTCTTTCAGCTGTTCTAGTGGCCGGTTGTTCTAACAACAACAAGAGCGTTGCCCTTCGCGATGGCACTGCCACTCCTGCTCCGGGCGAGCAACCAAAGCCCTCAAATCCTGGTGAAAAACCTGGATCAACTCCAGTACCATTGCCGTCTCCAGGCGATGTGACAAACCCGGGCGCTCCTGGCACTCAGCCGACTCCGACACCTACACCGGCCCCTGTCGCAAAACGTGTCGCGCGCTTCATGTGTGAAGGTGCGATGTCAAAATCTTTCAACACGCTTCGTTCAGATGCAGCGTCAAACTTCCAAATGCCATCCCTTACTCCAACAATGAGCGATTTCCCAATGTATTGGGTATCTACAGCAGTGCCTTTGCAAAGCGACGGCAACACGGTGTTCTTTGTCATGCAAGGACAAGAGCAACTCGGAAGTCCGCTAAAAATCTACCGTTCTACTGGAAACCTGTTGTCAGGCGCTGCGAATGCTCAAGTTCTTTCTAACTTTGCGGGTGTTCCATCTCAAGGTGGCTTCCCTTACGAAAATCTAAAGCTAAGCAGACATGTTCTGAGTGCCAACTGGAAACGCACGGCATACCTCTATCCTGCAACAGATGGCACATACACTTGGGAAAGTCTCAAGGGTAGTAAGTTCACCGTTCCATTCAATGCCAATGATTCCTTCAATCCGGAGTTCATCGGCGGCGATGACTATCTCCGCTTTGAACAAGAGCGCACGGGTTACGGCACGCTCACTCAGAAGTTCTATAACTTCGATACCAAGAAAACATTCTCTTTGCCGTCGCCCCTGGACGACAAGGACTCTCAACTCTTTGGCTTCATTGATGGTGCCAAAAAGAACGTGTTTTGGGTTGAAGGCCGTCTTGAAGGCACTTGGAAAATCCGCATGGCGAGCCTCAACTCGCCTTCTAAAGGCATGACCGTAGGGACGCTTTCTGGCTCAGCGATTCGCTTGCCAATGACATTTGTGAATCGTGATGGCGAAACTGTTTTGACTTATCTTGAAGAGCAATTTGCAACAGACAGCAGAGGCCGCCTTTTTATGAAGTCCGGCGCGATCCACGTCGTGAAAGCAAGCGCTTCTCAAGTTAAAATCACTTCTGACAAAACAGTTTCTTACTCGGAAGAGATTAAAAACGGGTCGGTCAACCCGACTGTTCTTGCCGGTGGCGTTCTCAACGGACTTTTTGTAGATCCTATTTCTGGCCGTGTGTTCTCTTCATTTAGCGCTGTCGGCGGATTGGTAAGTTTTGATTTAAATAGCTATAGCTGGCGTACTCACGGAGCGATCAGTGGTTCTGCTTGCTATAATCCAGCATGGGGAATCGAGGTAACAAATGAATAAATTTATCGTAACATCAGTTGTATTTGCATCATCATTGACGGTATTTGCTGCTCCGAAGTCTTCCACCAAAGTAAAAGCTCCCGCAGCAGAAGAGCAAGCTTCTATTCGCGCGGAAGCAGTTAAAGAAACTGAGTCTCTCGATACGAAAGCTTATAAGAAGACCATCCAAGCTTCGGAAGCTCAACAAGCCAATGTTTCTACATTCTTGAAGTTGCAAGATCCGGCTCCAGAACTCCGTAACCGTCCTTGGCTTTGGACTTTCGCATTCAAATTGCAGAGCATGCAGCCCCTCGGCACCGGCACTGTCGCTAGCTACAACTTCGACTTGGACAGCTACGGCACAGGCGTCATGCCTTCTTTGGAATTTGGATTTCTTGTAAACACTGTGGAAGGCTCGAAAGCGACTTGGGCTTCCGGCTTGTCTGCTCACGCAGGTTATATGTCTCAGAAGACAGACCTCGTGGCTCCAAATGGTTACAATTTCAAGGATAGCCGTTTGACGACGACTCTAGTCAGCGCTGTTTGGAACAATCGCATTAAAACTGGTTTTGCTCCCAAAGTTGCTTTCTTGTTCAATCCAGAAATTGGTTTCGTGAACTATACTCAGACAAATAATAGCTCGACTCTTGCTAACTTTTCCCAGCAAAATAACTTCTGGGGGGTTGGCGTTGGAGCAGAATACTCATTTACTCCAAAGTGGGCTCTTTTGGCCCAGTATAGCTACCGCGATGCTGAAGCCAAGAAAGCCGAGACCTCAAATCTTCAAAAGAATAACGTAGAAATCGGAACACAGGTCACATGGTAAAAACACTCTTTCTTTCTCTCTTGCTGGGCTCTCAAGCGGCGTTGGCGTTGCCAACCGACTTGAGTTGTAAGCAAGGCATCTCACTCTCGCAAAAAGACGTTGCGGAGTTGGTCTTGAAACAAGGTCGACGTACGCAAGAAGTTAACTTGCAATACCAACAGCTCCGTCTCTCTGTCGCTCAATCATTGGTGCCATTCCAATGGGATTTAGTGGCAAGCTCAGGCCTATTGTTTGATAAATCTGTCGGCCTCACGACAACGGCTTATGATAAAACCGAAAGCCTCGTATCAGATGTAAAGCTAAGCAAAAGCTTTATCACTGGTACGGACTTGAGCTTTGAATACAAAAGAACTTCGTTCAAAGGTGATGTGAATGCGAATGGCACTGCCAATACTCGCAGCGTCGGCACGCAAGACTTGCTGGGCCTGAACATCACTCAAGATCTCTGGGCGAACTTCTTTGGTATCGCCAATCGTGGTGACGTCGATGCAGCAGCATTGAGCTACAAGGCTTCGACGATTCTAAGAACCAATGATCTTGAGAACCTCGTTCTGGATACGATCCGTACTTTCTGGACAGCTTACGTGTCTGAACAGAACTTCAAAGAAGCGATGAGCTCCCGCGATCGTTCTAAAAAGCTCACGGACGCTGTGAAAAAGAAAAGCGGTTTCGGTTACGCGAACCCTGGTGAATTGGCTCAGGCTCAAGCGGACTATGAAGCGCGCGTCCAAGACGTCAAAACGGCTTCGACAAACTACTTGGCGAATCTTGATACTCTGAACACCCTTTTGAGCTTGCCACAAAACTGCGAAGTGAAATTTGTTGTTTCCAACGCGGTTCCAGCGGTGCCTCAATTGCCAGAGAAAAACCAAGAAGACCTCCGCGTGATTCGTTCGGGCAAGTTGGCGGTAGAAGCCGCTCAACGTGCTTACGACTCAGCAAAGTCTAAAGATGCTCCTACACTGCAATTGGTTGGTAAGATCTATAGTTATGGCGTGCAAGACGACGGTAACGGCGCATACAGCGACATGGTTTCTGGCTCTCACCCGCAATACTATGCCGGTGTTCAGTTTGAGTATCCATTTGGTGCAGATATCTTGAGCGAAACGCGCTTGAATAAGAAGTATGCGAAGGACCTTGCGGAAGTTCGTTTGTCTCGCGTGGCTCAGGAAAATGCCGATGCTCAAGCTCAGGCTCAGCGCCAAGTTCAGGCGACTTACGCGGCCGTGCTCAGCACAGCAGAGCAAAAAAAATATCGTGAAAAGGCATTGTCAGAGCTCAATCGCAGCTTCAACCAAGGTCGTACCGATATCAGCATCTACATCGATGCTATGAATAAGTTTTCACTTGCGGAAATTCAATACAGCCGGGCTATTGGCGACTACCAAACAGCCTTGAACGAATGGGCGGCGACTCGTGATGAACTCATCCCAGACGCGCAGGAAGAATAATAAGGGGAATTATTATGAAGTCTCTTAAATGGTTATTAACAGGTTTTGTTGCGCTCAATCTCGCAGCTTGCGCGTTTGACAAGAACAGCAACACTGACACTCAAAAGGAGCTCGAGAACCGCGCTGCCTTGATGGAAAAATACAGCCCTATCCTCGGCGTCTATCGCGGCACGATCCAAGCCGGTGTTTCTTCTCAAGCTGTTGAGCTTTCTTTTTACACTGTTGAAAAGAAAATCGGCCAAACTGCTAACGGCGAACCGAAGTTCTTGCCGGCTTTGATGGTTCGTTACCGTAATCTTTCAAACGTTGTTGATGACGTGGTGATGGAGTCCACTTATTTGGATCAAACATCTCAAGTGTTGATGTCTACTAACGACAACTCATTGGGCGTGAGCGGTATCTTTAATGGTGAAACAATCACTGGTAACGTCACTCGCAACGGTGGCATCTGGGGAACAATCAATGTTTCTCTCGTGAGCCGTGAATCCTCAGCACCCAATGACGCCAACGATCGCGCAGAACGCAATGCTCGTTTGACGAAAATCTACGAAGGCGTTGTGGGTACTTACAAAGGTAAAGTGGATTTCCCTCACAATAGCTCTGCCAGCGATTTCAATGTCACTGTAACGATCGTGATCGACCAAGTTAAAGACAAGGACGGTTACTATGTTCCTGCTTTGAAAGCGGATTACACTCGCGAAAATGATCCTGCTAGAAACCTTGCTTTGGCGATGGACGTTGATTATAAGCCGGACACAGTTCCACCTTATATCAGCCTTGTTTCTAATGAAGTTCGCGCGGAATACTCCGTAACAATCGCCGGCACAATCAACAACGGCGTGATCGACGGCACTTTCACGAACAAACGCGCTCAACGCGGAACTGTTCGTTTAGTAAAAAGATAATTATCTATATTAAGAACGCTGCCTAGATAAACTCTAGGCAGCAGTTGACCGAAAAAAGTCCCTGTCTCAATCTGAGACGCCATTCTCCTTCTTTGATCCTCTTAAAACGAATGTGCTCTCCGGCAACACGAGCGCCGTGGCACCCTCCTTGCCTTAGATCTTTCCAGGAAGATCCTGAGGAGGAATTTCTATGCGTCCATATTCTGCCACTTTCCGCTCCGTTTTATTGGCTGCCATCGCTGTTGCAACTGGCATGGGTTCGGTTACGGCCCACGCCCAAGGAGTTGGCCGACTAGGCGCTTTGACCGCGGCGATTTCAAGCAAAGCCTCCTCAAAAGAGCAACCGGCCCAGGTCGAAACCATCGTCTTGGCGGCAGACGGCCTTAGCTACAACGCTTTTAAAGCGGCCCAAGCACAGGGTCTTTTTAAAGAATTCACCAACGTCGGAGCTCACGTAGCACCCTTTCCATCGATGACCGACCTTTCCTGGTCAACAATCATGCACACCGCTGAGATCTTCGGTGCCGCCGGCCGTATCAAATCCGTCGAAGCTACTTACTTTGACGAATCGACTCAATCCGTTCAGGGTGACCCACGCGACTACTATCGCCGCTTGGCTTTCCCCAAATATTATATGGGCGGCTTCGGCGCTTATTTTAATCCTTATGTTGAAGGCCTCATGTACTTCCCAACCGAGGAAGTTCCTAAACTTGAAGTAAAATCTGTAATTGATGACTTGGCGGCCGCGAAACCTCGTAAGGTTTTGACGGGTTATGTGGGTGCGATTGATTCTATGGCACACACTCAGAAAGATCGCCTCTTTCCGACGATGAAGCTTTTGGATGCAGAAGTAAAACGTCTTATTAAATCTTATAAAGACAAGGGCCGCGATGTTGAAATCGTACTCTTGTCGGACCACGGTAATATCGGCCGCTTTGCGGAAGGTAAACCAGAGCAAGAATTGGTTGGGGTCGATATCAGCGCTCCATTAAAGCGCGGCGGTTTCAATTTCGTTCAGCAGCTTCGTGAAGATAACGATGTGACTTCACCACTAATGGCCTTGGGCTCTTGGGGGCCAATGTACCTGAAGAACCGCAAGAACATGCCTGCAGTGATCGCCGAGTTCCGTAAAGAGTCTTGGTTTGATCTCGCGGTTTATATCAACCGCAACAATAGCACAGACACGATTATGACCGTGGTTTCAAGCCAGGGTGAAGCCCAGGTTCAATACGACAAAAAAACGAAGCTCTATTACTACTATGATGTGAAAAACAATCCGTTGCAGATTCCTGCGACGGCGATTTCAACAAAAGCAGCCTTAAAACCATTGACTGCCGAACAAGCTATGGCTGTTGCCGCAAAGACTTCCTATCCAGATTCACTCTTCCGCATTATCGAGTCGGCATCTGAAAGAAACTTCGACTTCCCTGATTTCATTCTGACGCTAAAAGACGGTTTCTATATTCAATCTTCTCTCGGCGCTTTCACCAAGATGATTCGCACACACGGTTCTTTGTCTGCGAACTCAAGCTTCGGTTTAATGGCTTCCACAAAGCGCACAATACCTGGCCAAGTTCGCTCTAAAGACATCATGCCTTTGCTCGGCGTTGACACACGCACTCTCTTCGGCCGTACTTACGAGTCCGACGCCAGCAACACCGGTACAAACGTTAGAGAAGCCATGAGAAATTATCAGCGCGGTGTTGAAACCGACGCCAAGGATCTTTCTCAACAGCGTATTTTCCAATACCTGACTCGCTTTGTATCTGATACTCGTCCCTACTTCGTAGTTTCTGAAATGAAGAGTTTTATGGATGCCTTCAAGTTTGACCCGTTGAAACAACCAGGCGTTCAGACCTTGTCTCCTATGAACTTCGATATCTCTAAGTTTGATGTTCAGGGCATGATTAGCCCGGATGATATTGGTCAAGTGACGGATGCTGTTTTGACTGCAGGTTCCGCTGAGAACCTGATGAAAGATCCACGCATCAATAAGCTTAAAGATAAAGTGAACTCTCTCCGCGGCATCAAAGAAGCCTCGGTTGAACAGAAAGAACTTAAGCTGGATGATAGCTACGTTTCTAAACTTCGCAATTATGTTTTGCCAGCGAAGCGCAGTGCTATGAAGCTCTACCAGATCCCGTACTTGCTTGAGAAATCCCTGATCGTTCAGGAAAAACCATTTATTAAGGACACACGCGATCTTCGCTTTGCTCAAGATTGGCTAAACGGTCGTGACAGTGATATCAAAACATTTAAAGCCCTCAACAAGATCGGCAACACTCAAGAGCGCGTGACAAAAGTGCAGGCGTTGATGAAAGAAGCCATCAAAGAAGCGGAGCTAGAAGACCGCATCTTCCCGACGCCGCTTAATAAAGCTTATAACCGTAAAAACATGGATGGTCTGACGATCGTCTATGTTCCTGGAATTTATAACAGCATCTTCGATAAAGAGATTTTCAGTCTTGGCTTGAATGCTCTTTCTGATGAAATGGGCCTTCGCGTGATTCAGCCGCCAGTTGAAGCTACGTGCTCAGGTGATTTCAATGGCGATATCATCGCGGACTTCCTCAAGCAGGATACAAAAACCCGCATCGCCCGTGGTCAAGTGGCTCCGAAGTACATGATTCTCGGTTACTCAAAAGGAGCCGTTGATACATTGAATTTCATGGTGAAAAATCGCCAGTTCACGTCAACTTACGTGAAAGGCTTTGTCGCGATCGCAGCCCCACTCCACGGCTCTTCGATCCTCAACAAGACGGACCTGCCATTTGCACTCGTGTCGGCGCTGTCTGAAAAAGACGGACCTGAAGTTTGCAAAAACGAAAAGGCCGCTGCGAAATCACTTGTTCCAAGCGCGATGCAAAGCTTCTGGAGAAAGAACGAAAGATCTCTGATTGGTCTGACTCGTTACTACTCTGTGACTTTCGAAAGTGATCCTGAAGATTCTCATATCTTTATGAAAGCAACAAAGCTCATTGCACAGTTTGACGAGAACAACGACGGTGTTGTTACGACATCTTCTTCGAAATTCCCGGATAATTTGGCTGCGTTGGATCTTGGCACCATGAAAGCTGATCACTTGGCAGGCATCTTGGCATCTCGCTTTAACCAAAAAGCCTTTATGAAAGGCCTTGTGAATACGTTGGGCGAGTTGGATGCGAATAACGACCAAGCAAATATGCAGTGGAATACAAATACGATCTTGTCGGTTGCAAATGCTCACCCTGTTCGTGACCGCATGTATTACCGTGTGACTAAAAATGGGCTCATTCAACGCGTTCACTTGGATTCAAGCATCGTTGCTGAGCGCGGCGACGTCTTCCCATTCTCACAAACTTGGGAATTAAACCGCTTGCTCCTGCCACCGGTAAACGATCCGGCAGACGACTATCAACCGCAAGTGACTCTGCCACAGTCACAAATTAAGTATGACCCTTATGGAATCCTCGATGTCCAAAAGTTACCGGATATCATGTCGGCGACGAGCGTGACTCCCGTGAGTGTTAAAAACATGCCTCAAGGGATCAACATGGAATTCCATCATAAAAACATGGTGCACTTCCGCATGGATCACCAGTTCAACTATGAATCTCGTTCGCCACTCGGTAACGATGACAACAAGAATTATGGTTACATTAATTCTGATTTCAACGGCGAAAAAGACTGGGTTGCAATGAGAAGCGTGAACAACTCGATCCGCATGACGACTCTGTCTTACAGATTCTCACCGGTTGAGTTCAGCAAGATGTCTTTGAAGCTTGCTGTCACTAAAGGCGTGAAAGGTGCGGACCCCGTAAAAGGTCACACTGGTAAAGATGACTCTGCTTTCCAGGTATGGTTCACAATCCGCGATGGCCGCGCCAATGGCAACCGCGCTTTGGTGGATACAAAGAACGACAAGGTGTTCTTGTTCGGTTACTACTGGAGTGATCCAGTACCAGGTGAAAACCGTAAAGCTGGTGACATCTTTGAAAACTGGTACTCGAATAAAAACATCGTGGTTGCGACATTGCCAGAAGCAAAACAGCTGGTACTCAACAACCCAGATATGCTCGGTAAGCCGCAATTGTTCGAGCGCAATCTTGCTGAAGACTTAAAGCATGCGTTCCCGAATAAGAAAGTCGAAGATATGGACATCGTGGGTATCACGATCCAACACGACTCCAACGACACTGAGGACTCTTCAGAAGCTTACTTCAAATGGCTGAAATTCATGCCATAAAACAAGCGTGAAGAGAATATCTTGGTCTCGCTGAATTAATCTCACAAAAACTCAATATGCTGGCTCCAAAAAAAGGAGCCAGCTATGGATTTACAGCCCCCTACGTCCACCCCTGAGCCAACACCCGAGCGACAACGAAGACCGACCACTCAAGGTCCACTTCCCGAATTGCCAGCACCTAATAAAGTCTCGCCTGCGAACCAAACCTGTTGGTACCTGGGGGCGATCGTTCTTGCCACAGGCCTTGTGGGCTTTGTGGTTCCAGGCTTATTTTTATTACACTTAAATCCGGTTCACAATTTACTGTTCATTGTTTCAGGAGCCCTTGCCGTTTGGTGTGGAATCACCGCCCCCGACTATACGGCGAAAAAGTTCTGCGGTTGGCTCGGTGCTGTTTACTTTGTTGTAGGCCTTGCCGGATTTGCCTTCGGCCACCGTGCGATTTCTTTAACTCGTCCGACCTCGACGGGAATTGCCGAAGAGACCTCGTTCCTATGGCAGTTAGTTCCGGGACGTTTTGAACTTGGTACGGCCGATCACGTTCTCCATCTGATGATCGGCACTATTTTCCTGGCAGCGGCCTTTATGACTCTGCGAGGAGTCCGACGCAGCAAAGAGAAAATCACTTGGCACTAGTCACAAAATAAAAAAGGCGTCGGAAACCCAACGCCTTTTCTTTTTAAATTTAATATCTCAATTACAAAGTAAAGCGAGCCATCAAGTTCAGATTCGTTGAATCTGTTTTGAGGTCGTTACCAGAAACCGGAGAAATATTCTTAGAACCTTTTTGGTACTCAACTTCCGCGCTCAAAGTCAGCAATGTGAAGCTAAAGAAGTCATAACCAACACCCAAATTTGTTCTAGTGTCGCTCCCCGCTTTGCCATTTGTATCTGGATCTGTTTTTTGATTCGATACGAAAACAGCTCCTGCAAATGCGTATAGGCCCACAACGGGGAAATGAAACTGAAGGTCCACTGGGATTAACATATTGTTCAAAGTCGTATCAGAAGAACCCAAGATCGAGTTGGTCTCAAATTTTGCGCTTTCATAAGCGACGCCACCGCGAATCGAGAACCACGGAAGAACCGGAATAAATAACAACGCACCGAAAGTGTTGCCACCCTTACTTTTAACGCTGTCAATACCTGTGCCTGTTGCAGTGTAATTAGTTGAAAGCGGATAAGAGCCAAATACGCCTACGCCAAGTTCTGCGTGAGCCGCACTGACAAAACCAAGAGACAAAACCATTGCACAAATCAAACGAAGTTTTTTCATTTAAACCACCTTTAAATTAATTAACTTATGCCTGTGCAAATTTGTCAATGTGCTTGTCGCAAGATGTGTTATTCACCCTTTGCGATTTTCTCAAGTTCCGCCCAGCGAGCATATGAAGTTTCGATCTCGGTTTGCAGTCTAGACATCTTCATATGAAGCTCCTGCAGCCGCGTGGCATTACTAATGACCTCTGCAGAGATGGATTCAGCTTCCATTTTTGCGAGGTCCTCTTCCATGCCCAGGATTTTTGCTTCCATTCCCTCAAGTTCATTTTTGAGCTTAAAGGACATTCGTTGCACTTTTGCCGCAGGTTTCGCCGCCTCAACAGGCGCGACGACGTCGGCTGGTTTTACTTCGCCCGACTCTTCGGCGAGCCAAGCTTCTTCCCACTGTAAATATCCAACAAAGCGTTCGAGTTTTTTCGAAGGGTTGTCTTTTCGCGGGAAACTCAAAATATCCGTCGCGACTTGATCCATGAAGTAACGATCATGCGTTACCAAAATCACAGCCCCGTTAAAGTTCTGAATGGCGTCACTCAAAACTTCCAAGGTTGCTACGTCCAAATCATTCGTCGGTTCATCGAGCACCAAAACCGAAGCCTCTTGCAACATCAGCTGCGCGATACGCAAACGGCTTTGCTCACCGCCTGAAAGGCGGCCCACTGGTAAATCCATCTGCTGGCGCGAGAATAAGAAGCGTTCAAGGTAACTGCGCGCAAAAACGTACTGTCCTTGGAAGGAAACATAGTCTCCATCCGGGCAGATATTTTTGAGTACGCTTTTTTCCATATTCAAATTGCCGCGATTTTGCTCGAAGTAGGAAACCTTCACTTTGTCGGATAAAAAGACGCTGCCGCTGTCCGGCTGTTCATAGCCGAGCATCATCTTAATCAGCGTACTCTTCCCGCTGCCATTTTCACCTAAAAGAGCCAACCGTGTTTTGGGTGTGATCAAATAACTGAAGTTTTCAATCAGAGCACGATGATCGTAGCTTTTGTAGACGTCTTTAATTTCAATCAGCTTCTGCGGATTTCTCTCGGCATCACCAAAATTAATATTCGCAACGCGGTGACGGTTTTTTTCAACAAGGTTCTCAACGTCGTCCTTCAGATCGCCCGCACGATTGATACGAGCTTTCTGTTTTGCCAAACGCGCGATCGCTCCACGGCGAAGCCATTCAGTTTCACGACGAAGAGTGTTCTTCATAACTTGCTCATGCTTTGCTTGCGCCGCTAAAAGCTGCTCTTTCGTTTCAAGATACTGAACGTAGTCCCCGTTCACAGATAGCAAATTATTTGGATTGCGAGGATCCAGGTCGAAGACCTTATTCACCACACGCTGGAGAAACAAGCGGTCATGCGTGACCATTAAAAAAGCAAACGGTGCTTTCTGCAAAAACTCTTCAAGCCATAAAATACTGACAACGTCCAAGTGATTCGTCGGCTCATCCAGAAGCAACAATTCAGGCTCTGTCACCAATTCGCGCGCCAAGGCTACGCGCTTTTGCCAGCCACCGCTCAAATCCGACACGAGAAAATCTTCTCCGAACTGAGTCAGATCCAAACGCGCCAGCCACTCATAGGCCAGTCCCAAAGCTTCGTCTGGATCATGAGCATGGCTTAGCAAAGCCTGCATGATCGTTTCGCGCTCGGCAAACACTGGCGTCTGCGGCAAGAAACCGAGGCGCAAGCCTTTCTTTGGCGTGACTTTACCGCCGTCAGCTTGGCTCTTGCCAGCCAAGATCTTCATCAATGTCGATTTACCAGCCCCATTAGGACCCACGAGACCGACTTTATCGCCGTCCTCGATACCGAGGCTGACGCCAGAAAACAAAGTTTTACCTGCAAAGGATTTTTCGAGCTGATGAGTACTGATAAGCAAAGCCATGAGACGTCTTAACACGTCCAGGGGAAGATTGCATTCTCATTCTCGTCCTGAGTGTGAGCGAGTTTATATAAAAACTCTTCACGCTCAAGGTATTTGCCACCAAAGGATTTTGTCACCGGCGTCACCATCTGGATATCCATCCACTCAAGGCCCCAGGACTCTAAAAGCTTAATCAAATGAAACAAAGCGAGCTTCGACGCATTCGGCGTCTTATAAAACATGCTTTCGCCACTAAACATCCCTTTTACGAAGACACCGTAGATACCGCCCACTAACTGACGTTTATGCCAGACCTCCACACTATGAGCATAACCCGCATTGTGAAAGTCGATATACGCCTTTATCATCGGCGGCAAAATCCAAGTGCCTTCCTGGCCGGGGCGTGGCTGCTTCGCACACTCGCGAACGACTTGTGCGAACGCCTGATCGACAGTGATTTCAAACTCATCACCATGCTGGCGCACAAATTTATCGAAGCTGCGGCTGATATGCAGATCTGAGAACTCGATGATCCCGCGCTTTTCAGGCGAAAACCACAGTAATGGATAATCGGGATGCGGCCACGGAAAGACACCGAGGCTGTAAGCAGTATAAAGAGTGCCTACGTCCAAGAGGCCTCCCACGGCCAAAACTCCTTCGGCCATGGCGTCTCTCGGATCTGGAAAGTCTACGGTTGATTGAAAACTTTTTTTTCTGCTCACCATCACTGTTCTTCAGACAAATCTAAAGTCAGCGGCTGGTCAAGAAGGGAAATGATTTCGTAGCCGTCCATCGCGATACTTTCTTGGTCATTGGACAATTTCACCCCAACAACGTTCCAAGCAGTCGGCCACTCATTGTATAAAAACTGTGCAGAAACCATAAAGCTGTCGCCACGATCCCCGAGTGGAACTTTCCACATCGGATTCTGGCGGACATTCTGATAAAGGCCCTTCAACGGAAGCGGCAAAGCCTGAATGGTTTGACCGTCATCAGAGTTCAAACAAGGGCCGCGCACGATGATCGTCGGAATACTTCCGGAATAAGCAACACCCTCTGCTTGCAAAGTGATTTCCAAATCAGGATACACTTCACACGCGTACACTTTTGAACCTTGAGAATTCTTGACGAGAAAATTACCAACAGTCAGTCCCGCGGTGGCGGCTCCGCGCTGAACTTGCAACCCCTGGGACATCGCAACCTTCGCGGACTTCGAGAACGAAGGCCCCGTCAGATCACTCAAATCATAATAGCTCGTCCCGTTGCTCGTCGTGATTGTTCCATCAAAAGAAGCAACATGGCGCTTTTGCAGGAACAAGCGGTCACCGAGGTAAATTCCCCCGACAAGTAACAACGCGAGTCCGAATAAAAAACGACTTTTTGATGTTTTCACAAAACTCCTAATTATATTCGCACTTCAAGTTAGCGATATCTTCAGCGGTCGGAATTTCCCGCTTCACTAGATAATCAAGCACAGATAACATCACAGACGAACTTCCGTTAGCGAGATGCTTCAGGCCCAACACATGACCGAGCTCATGCACAAGCAAGCTCAGCAAGTGCACATCCGTATTCGAATTCGGATTAGTCACATAATAAGTATAAAATTGAGCATCAACTTTGACGTCGGCTTCAACCAACTGATTATTGGTCCATGATAAGGAACTCATCGCTTGGAGCTTCGTATCTGTGTTGTTCCAAGGATTCATCCAGTAAATAACGTTGCGATTATCCTTAGCAGGTGTAGATGTCGCCGCCGCTCGTTCGAAAACAAACAACGTGCGCCCCAAGACATCTTCCCACTTTTTCGCAGCATCGCGCAGAACAGAATCGTATTCGGTCGGCACCGTCGGATCTATATAGATCTTTACCGGAAGACTTTGCTTCCAAGAAACACGTTGCCCGTAACTGTTTTGGACAAAACCGCAATCCTTCTCGGACGCGGTCGCGATTTTTTCGTCGGTCTCTGGCCCCACCTTCGGTACACGTCCGCAGG
This sequence comes from Bdellovibrionales bacterium, assembly GCA_018266295.1. Taxonomy (NCBI): domain Bacteria; kingdom Pseudomonadati; phylum Bdellovibrionota; class Bdellovibrionia; order Bdellovibrionales; species Bdellovibrionales bacterium. Next base: position 751,007 of record JAFEAQ010000011.1, read on the forward strand.
CAAGGAGCACATTTGCTGATAACAGACCTAGTAAGAGATATTTTTTCATCTTCTCTTAGTTTAAATAAAGTCCCCGCGAAATATAAGTACCCCAGACCTTTCAGCTTAAAAGCTGCACGCAGCGCGGTAGGTACGGCCCTTGCTTAGTACAGTGTCGGACCTGGACTTAGGTCAATGTGACACCACTGCGGAGGGGTATTCGTGAACACTTTAAGAAGTCTTTTTGTCTTAGTCGCCTTTTTCTTGAGCGCTCAAGCACATGCCGAAAGCGTCTCTATCCCACTTAAAGTAGTTAAGAAGCCCGCTTCCGACCTCGTTGCCTCGAATGGTGCGGTTTTGGACGTTGGTCAGGCTGCGAGCATGGCTCAAGCCGGGCAAGACCTAAGTGTTCTGAATCCCCAAGAAAATAAGATGTGGCAGAATCAGAAGTACCCGCTGACAGATGCTTCGCAACCAAAAGAAACAGCAGTCCTCTATCAGTCTTCTGAAGCCCAGCTGCCATTCACGTTCATGGCCCGGGTGCAATCAAACACCAACCCTGCACTTTTTTACCGCCTGAGCTTGAGCCGCATGACCCATACGACACTGATGCGGGCCGCTCTCTTAAAGAAGCTCGGCTATTTTGTACCAACTCCGCAGTATTCAAAAAATCTACGTGTTTATTTTAAAACAGAAGCGGACAAAGAAGATTTCTTAAGAATGGCCCAAGAGACCATGATCTCGGATTTCGACAGCCGTGGCTGGGTGACTGAGAACGACACAAAAAATCACTCTCTTGTTTTCTCAGATGCAGTTCTTGAACAAGCAACTGCGGACTATTTCGATATTCAGTGGGGTTATGCTCCAGATCCAAATGATCCTGCACAAGTCTCTGTGGTGCAAAGATTCTCTCGTTATCGTGCTTATCGTGCCTTGATTATTCCTTTCTCTCTCGTAGATCTTCCTGAGAGTGTGAACCGTTTCTCTCCTAAATATGCTTCTGTCCTTTCTAACTACATCGTCATCACTCACCCTTCTGCAGAGTCTTTCTCTGCGTGCTCTTATGAAGACGCTCGTTGGTTGCTTCGCCGGTTAAATCAATTTACTGAGCAAGACTTCATGGAGATCGTCAGAGCCGGCGCCTTCCCTGCCGAGCTTGAACAACTCATCTATACAAAGCTTCTTTATCGCGCAAACAACGCGATGGAACTTTTCAACCTTTCAAAGCCTTGGAAATTGCCAAGCCTGAAAATCAACTCTCCGTCTGGCCTTGTGAAAGACGGTAAAGTCACGAAAGAATTGGTTCCAGGTTATCCTCAGCGTTTTGCCCACGGCGATCGTGAATCCCCGTTCAAAGACGGCGACTTCGAGCGCTACCTTGGTATCCGCGGACGTTCTGCGGCGATTTCTACAGTGATGAATCACATCAATGAGAAATTGGATCTGTTGAGCGTTGGCGATCTCGCGAACAACCGCCGCATGGACATTCAGAATAGAATTGCCCAGCACATCTCTCAGCACCCGGATCAGCCACTCTACCAAAACGTAGAGGCTTGGGGCGGACCTGTTGGTGGTTTCAATCTTTCGGCAACTCGCAATGTGACAACGGGTACTTACTACGGAAGTTCTGCGGCGATTCAGCTTGTCGACAACGTGTCTGTGGCTGCTCGTCTTGGTTTCTTCCTCGCTCTGGATGGTGTTCCAAACATCACTCCTGTGGGTGGCGCCAATGTGATGATTCAACGTGATTACACTCACGTTCGCCCGTTGCTTTCTATTACTGAAGGTACAAAAGTTTCTTGGAAAGACCTTGTTATTCCAAAATTCATGAAGGGCCTTACCAACGTTCTTGCCCGAGAAAAAACAGAGGATGGCAAATACGCCGTCGACGTGATGTTGAACGATCTCCGTGAGGGAGAAGTTTTCACGATCACTGATTCAGTGACTCTTGCCGGCTATGCACAGATCAATGCGCCTTTAGATGCCTTAATGGGTATCACGCCGTTGAATTTTATGAACTCGGTCAGTATCGGTGCAGACGGAGCTCGCGCAATCCTTCGTCAAACAAGCTTCATGCGTACAGCTCAAGGCATTCAAGTCTATGTTCGTGAACAAAATAACAAAGTCTTCGGTCTGAGCTTTGACTTGAACTACTTCATTAACATCGTCAACATTCGCGCAAGTACAAACACGGCGGATCTTCACACAGATGCTTTCGTCATCGACTACAATCCAGCTTTGGGCGATATGATCGATGATGGCTCTGCGGATCAGAAGTACGCAAAGGATTTCCTCCAAACTCGTGAAAACCTTCGCCCGGCGTTGATTGCTCTCTTCCGCGGAAACGATACAGAGATTCTGTACTCGCGTTTCAAATACCAGAAGTTTGAAATCACGCACGAACTGAAAACAAAAGAAGTTCGCAGTAAGTTCTTGGCAATGCGCCTGGATAACTTCAACGAAGATCATCTTGTAAAGATTCTCTACCCGCGCAGCCCGGATGCTCCTGAGCTTGATCCAAAAGATGAAGAAGTGATCTTGCTCTCGAACAAACGTGGTGAGCTCGTAGGTCGTGACCTCCTTGGTTTTGCGACAGACTGGATCCAAGCGATCATCAACAAAAAATGGAGCAACTCAAAAGTCGATTTGGGCGGTTCCGACGATCCAAATCCAGCGAACACTCCATTCGGTAAAGCTTACTGGCGTATCATCAACACCGAAGGCGACTTGAGCCCTAACGGAACTCAGTATCCCAACGTGGCTGTTCTTCAGCACGTCTGGGGCGGCTGGCACTTGAACTCGAAAAAGTTCTTCAAATTGATCGACGAAGTTCAAGCGCAGTTTAAAAATACTCCGCTAGCTCCGTACCGCTTGATCGAGCCTGAAGCATTTGCGAATACAACAGCCATCAACTTCTATCGTATTACAGCTCAGTTATCGGTTTTACCTGGCGGTCTTGATAAGCTCCGCGACTTGCTGATCCAGCCTGAATGGGAAGGCAAGCCAATGCCGAAGCAAAACTTCCTCGGCAAACTCGCCCAGAAACTCAGTGAGAAGATCGGCCGCCCAGGCCGTCCTGGCGACAAAGAGTTCTTCCTCGACTTGATGACAATCCTCGGTAACGGCGATCAAAAAGCAGGTCTTGCGAACTACAATGTTCAATGTCAGGCCGAAAAACAACAAAGCCGTGGCGACACAAGCTACCGCCCGGATGACACTGGCATCTGGTGGAATGGCACTTACTACGACTGTTTGAACGGTTGGACTAAAAAGCTGATTGACCTCGCTGGCGAATATCCAAAGGACAAAGCAGAACAAGTGCGTTGGACGACGAAGGTCCTCTACGTTCTTGACGAGCAAATCCCATTGCCACAATTGCTGAAGTACTTGGGCGATGAGAATTACATCTTTGTCATCCGCATCAACGGCTTCCGTGAAGGTGATGAGGACGGTGACCTTGAGTACTTCTCTAACAGCTTGGGCGATCCAAAATCAAACATCGAGTACGCAAACGGTTTGATCAATATGTATGCGAACAAGACACGTATTTCTCCGATCGAAATGGACAGATCACAGGCAGGTTTCCGATGAGATATTTGAAGCTTCTTCCGCTAGTTACGTTCGCCGCTCTTTCAGCTCATGCCGCCGACCTTTTTGAGAAAAATCAATGGGGTCTTCATAATGACGGTACAGCTCAGATCATCGACTTGGATCCGATGCACACTTATAAAGTGCCTGCTCGCACTGGTGAAGACGTCGATATGCCAGCACCTGTTCAAGCATCTAAAAAGATTCTTGTAGCGGTTCTTGATACCGGTATTCAAAAAGATCACCCGGATTTGAAAGGCATCATTCATCGCAACCCGACGGAGTGCGCGGCCCTCGAAAAATTCCTCGCCTGCGTTCAAGATGGCGATCGCAAAGCGTGCGAAAAGAAATGGATGGATTTAAAAAATCCAGAAGTTGACCAAGATCACAACGGCTATCCTTTAGATTGTGAAGGATGGAGCTTGCTCGGTGGTAAAAACGCCGCCAACATCATGGGCCGTCCGGACTTTGACGACGATCAAGGTCACGGAACTCACGTAGCCGGTATCATCGCAGCGATCGCTGGTAACGGCATCGGTGTTCGCGGCATCAGCAACAACGTAGAAATTCTTCCGGTTCAGGTTTTGGGTGAACAGCCTTCTGAGCCGATCAAGCCTTACTCTGTCGACATTGCGCCGACAGAAGACAATCGCACACCTCCGCGCAGTCTTGGTGACAGCGTGGCTCGGGGTGTGATGTACGCCATTCACTCAGGCGCAAAAGTCATTACTTTCTCAATGGGTTGGCCGGCAGGACAAGACTCGCAAATCATGCGTGACACGATCGCCGAAGCTCAGCGCCGCGGCATTATCATTGTTGCCGCCGCGGGTAACGATTCAACTCGCGCGCTTCTTCGTCCTTGCACATACCCAGGTGTTATCTGCGTCGGTGCCACAGGTCCGGATGGCGCGCTTGCGCACTTTTCAAACTTCGGCAGCGGTGTTGATATCGCAGCTCCGGGTGTGAACATCCTTAGCACATTCCCTGAAAGCATCCGCCCCGTCAGATTTAGATCTACTCTCGGCTATGAATACTTGTCTGGGACTTCTCAGGCGACACCCTTCGTAACAGGCGCCGTGGCTGAAATGCTTGCCCGCGGAATTCCAGCAAACGAGATCATGCCACGTTTGGTCTTGGGCTCTCGCCCACTTCAACAAAGCCTCAACTTGATTGAGAACCTGATCGGCGGACAAAAGATCACGGTGAATACCGATGCAGCTCCGAGATATCTTTTGGCAGGTCAGTTGGATGTGAAGAAAGCTCTTGCGGTCAGCGCACAGCCATTGATCGTTCCTGCGACAAAAGAAAAAATTGAAATCCAGTGGAACCGTCAAGCTTCAAGCATCGACGTTGAAGTCAGTCTTGTGAACAGATGGGCTTCCGTAGATGCTTCAAAAGTACAAACGCAGTTCTATTTCTCTAAGCCGCATGCTGAAGCGATTCGCCCAGCGGTCTTGGCTGTGAATCCAAAACAAAGTTATGGCAGCACTTGGGCCCAAGGCGAAGTTCGCACTTATGTGGTGCGCTTGCAGACAGCTCCGCGGATGCCGGGCGAATTAGATCTCATTGGTCAAGTCAATTTGCCAAACGGTTCTCAGCGCCGTTTCATCCTCGATGTCGACGTCACAGTCCCTGTTTCGCCGACAATCAAAGATGCAGAGATGCAAGTTCTGCCGATCAAAGGCATGCCTCAGCGTGACCGCCTTGACTTCCTTCCGATTGACCAAAACTTGGATGGCCAACCAACAGGTCGCGATTACGTCGCCTACTCTGAAGACGGCAACAGCCGTGAGCTCTGGTTAGTGCGCCAAGAAAAAAATCAGTATCAAGTTCGTGGTACGACAAAAATCGATCTTGACGAGCCTGTCGGCGATCCAGATGCGTTCCGTGAGCAAGTGGCTGCCCGTCTCGACTGGGATGGCGATGGTCGCAGTGAATACGTGATCGGCTATTTGGACGAATCATCGGACGATGAAACAAAAACCAACATGCAGTTCTTCATCTTTGATCAAGACATGCACGTGGTGAAGAAGTTCAAATACACGAGTGAAAAAGCTTTGATCCCTTACGATATCTACTGGCACACAAGCCACGGCAAGAAATTCCCGGCGTGGGTTGGCGGCGGTAAAGATCCGCAGAAAAAACGCGGCCTCAAAGATCGTTGGGAAAATCCAGACAATATTGAAGGCAACAAAACCCGTTTCTACTACCTTGAGAACGAAACGACTTTGCGCAGCCTTGATGAGTACCAAGGTTACCGCTTCGTCGACGTGATCGAGGCCCGCCCAGATCAAATCCAGCGCGGTGCAGTTCCGGTCTTGCTTGCAAAGAACGAAGGAACAGAAGCCAAAGCTTCTTACCTCTATAAGTTCGCAGTGGCTGAAGTTCTTGACGGCCAAGTGATCAACTTCTCAGAAATGGGCAGCTTCGGTCAGGCCGGCAACTACCGCAACATCTTCGAAACCCGCGTCGATAAAGTGTACAACACATCTACCGACAACCGCGTATTCGCCGGTAACTTCTGGTTCGGTGAAGGTCTGCTTCGCGAGCAGCGTCTGTCGATCTTCGACAATAAGAACCTCGATATCATCGACAACACTCTGCAAGCTCAGAACACGCAAACGGACTCTGCACTGTGGGTGCGCGCGGCATTTGCCGGAGACAACCGAAACGGCGCCTTTGTGCTCACGAACAGCGAGATTCAGTATCACGATTTGGATCATCACCAGGTCGCATCGCATAGCATGGAGCGCTACACGTTCTATCCAGACATGCTCATGACGAACTTGTATTTCCCAGTGACTCTCGGAGATACGAAAAATCCGTCAACGCGCTTGCCGGCTCTCTTCACAACCGAGAGATCGGGCCTCAATCGCGGTGTCAAAATGCTTGTCCCAGTTTTTGCAAAGGATTCCAAGGTCATTGAAGTGGTGTCACCAGCGCGCTTGAGATTCGATACGGTCGGATGCACGCCGCTTGCGACACCGGTTTTTGTGGGCGGAGCGACGGGCCATGCCCTCGACTTCCACTGCAAAGACACGATTTTGAGAATGCCTTTAACCTATTAGATTTTTATTTAAATTAAAGGTCTCATAAAACTAGAGACCAAAAGAGGAGGAAACCACATGAAAAAACAAATCACGACAGCCCTGACAGGGATGGTACTTGCGACTCTCGCAGCTTGCGGTGGCGGCGGCGGTGGTGGCGGTGGTCACAGCAGTGACGTACTTTACTACCCATATGAAACTGTCTACGGCGACGTATGTACAACTCAACAGCCAACTCCGGGTTGCACATTCTTAACTAAAAACGGTCAACGTATCAAAGTAACTGAAGATACTGACTACGGCAAAAACGGCCACGGCTCTGATGACATGTGGTACGTCAAGTTTGACGGTGCTGGAACTGCTGCGGTTTATGACCAATACGGCCGTTTCCAATACTACGCAAACCCTAAAGACTTCGCAGGTTACATCGGCGGTACAACAATCGGTGTTGGTACTACGGGTCTCTTCTGGGAAGACATCACTGGCGGCACCTACTGGCTTGGTAAAAACGGCGTTCTTTACAATGCGAACCCAGGCGAGTCTAACTACGGTCAAGCGATCAACGATAAGTCTTCTTCAAAAGCATCTGATTCAAACTTCGCAGCCCTTAAGTCAGACACGAACAAAAAACTCGTGAAGATGGCAACTGATAAGTTGATGAAAGAATACGGCTTCAAACAAGACAAAGCTGTTGCTGTTGCTTCTGCTTTGAACTCTTGGGCTGTTGCTGCTGCTGAGCGCGGTCAAACAACTCCTGCAGATATGGACAAAACTTTCAAATCTGTATTCGGTGTTAAGTTCGCTGACGCTTTGACGGCAGTTAAAGAATTGCAGAACGGTAGCACTGCGGGCATGGCTGATTTGACAAACAGATCTGCTGCGGCTCTCGGTTTGAAACCAGACCAAGCGCAAAAATTCGTAAAAGGTATGTATCGTAAATCCCTCGCTAGCTGGGGTTACGATGTAGACCAAGTGAACTGGTAATCAGTTTTAACAAGGAAATATTTTTATGAAAAAATTATTACTCATTCTCACAGCCGCGTTGACTCTGTCAGCGGTTGTTGCTGAAGCCTACATCACTCCAGGCAACCCACCGGGCCCTGGATATGGTCCTGGCCGCGGCCCAGGTTACCCGGTTCGTCCGGGCCCGGGCCCTCGCCCTCGTCCACCAGTCAGACCTGATCCGGGTCCGGCGCCTTACCCAGGCAATCCGTATCCGCCAAATCCAGGTTACGGCACAATCAGCGTTCCAGTTTATGTAGACCGCTACATGATGGGCAACGATCGCATTGATATCGGTCAGTACGTCAATTTGTACCAATACCAAGGTTACAGATTGGTTGCTGTCGATTTCACAGCGAATGCTCAGTACAACACGGCGCTCATCGATGTTTTGATCAACGGTTTCCAAGTTGCTCCAACGATCAACTTGAACGCTTATCCTAACAATTTCCGCATTTTCCCTAACCAAGCGACTTATATTGGTTATGGCGCGGATAGCATCGTGATCTACGGAAACGGTAACTTGTATATCAGAAATGTGTTCTTACAGCTTTCTCGCTAATCCGCAGGTGTGGAGCTAACGTAAGATCTCATGGAGCCTCGGGGGTTTACCCCCCGGGGCTTTTTTTGCTTGATTCATGGGATCTCCTTTGTGTAGCTTCAAAAAAACTTGCGGAGGTTTTAATCAATGAAGTTCTTGTTTGTTCAGGTTCTGCTCGGGATCAGCGTTCTATTTAGCTCTATGTCTTTTGCTCAAGATTTGAACTTTACTGAGTACAGAAAGTTCCTCATGAACGGCAGCAAGACTTCTGGCGGCAAAATGGCGATCCAAACGACTTGCACAACAACCACAGGCCAAACTTACCGCATCGGTGAAACCGGCTACGATACATGCCTTGCAGCTCTTAAAAATCAGCATGAAATGAAACAAATCACGGGCGGCAAAGATAGCAATCAGCCTGTAAATTCAACCGGCGCAACGACGACAATCCATATCGGCAACTAGTTTTTCAAGCCGATCATTCGCACCAGACATTTGCAGAGTCACGATGCCTACGTGACAAATAAAAAAGCCTTCGATTTCTCGAAGGCTTTTTTTATTGTTTGTCCGCAATTCAAACTATTTATTGTGGGCCATTTTCTTTGCTTTACAAGCAGACACAACATCCGCACCAACGTTGACGCCAGCAACAGATTGACCAGCCAAGATAGGCTGAACGCAGTCTTTATAAAGACCCTTTTTCTCTTTATGGTCGCCTTTTTTGAAGCCAGCAGATTGGCAAGCGAGGTTGATTTCTTGGCAAGGCTTTGAGCCTTCGTGGCCAGCAAATGCAGAAACAGAACCCAAAAGAACCATTGCAGTAATAAGACTTTTCATACGAACTCCTTGTTTTTTTCGTTAGGACTTATTGCTTATAAAAAAATCTTACTCCGGACGGATTAAGAACCTATGAGAACCCGATTAACTTTTTTTAATTCCTCTGATACTGTGTTTCCATTCGAGAAATAAGCTTCAACAAAATCGAAAAGGGCGTCCTCTCTGGCTAAAATCGTTTTAAACTTTATGGATTTATTTCCACAATTGCCGGAGGCTTCTCATTCTTACACGGAGGCCCAGGAGCATGCCGTCATGGTTGATGCGCATCTTGGATTTCAAACCAAAGAAATCGAAAAAAGTCTGCTCAATGAGTGGGGACCAAAAACTGTTTCCTCGGATGTCCAAGCATGGGTGGGACTCCCTGTTCAAGCAATGCAAACTCCCTACACGGAGTTGCGCCAGATTTTGGCTTTACTTTCGCCTGAAAACGACAGCACTGTCGTCGATCTTGGCTGTGCCTATGGGCGCATGGCTCACGTCATTGGTCATCACTACCCCCACGTGAATTTCATCGGCTACGAACTCGTCGACGAGCGCGTGCAAGAAGGTCGCAGAGTTCTGGCGAAATTCGATTACCCACGCTGTCGTCTTGAGACCGCGGATCTCAGCGCTTCAGATTTCATTCCGCCACTGGCAGAGTATTATTTTATTTTTGATTTTGGCAGCCGGCCGGCTATTGAGAAAACTCTCGAAGATCTTAAAAAGATTTCCCTGCAAAAATCTATCACAGTGGTGGCCCGTGGACGTGGCATCCGCAACTGGATTTATCAAGGTCATCCATGGCTGTATGCCATGAATGAGCCTCAGGTCTTTGATCATTTCAGTATTTTTCGCCCTTAGTGAATCCAGCCGGCCTCAATGGCACCGAAGGTCGCGGACGCCGCGATAATCCAAAGCAAGACCCCTTGAAAGAAAGGCCGCGCCCCAACACTGCGAAGAGTTTCCCGCGTCAACCCACTGCCAATCAGAAACAAAGTCAAAACCAGCAAGCGCTTTGCAATCGATTCAATCACATGTCCCGCTGGCTGCAACACCGGGACCCATGTCACCAAGGCTGCCGCAAGAATAAAACCCAGAATAAACCACGGCTTTTTGCCTTTCCCCGCAGCGCCCGTTTGCTGATTGCGAGCCACAACCCAGCCGATCGCAAATGCAATTGGTACGATCCAAAGCGCGCGCGCCAATTTCACTGTGGTCCCTACCTGCAAAGCTTCAGCACCGTATTGAAGAGAGGCTCCGACGACAGAGCTTGTGTCGTGAATCGCCAGCGCACTCCACAAGCCAAACTGATGTTGAGTGAGACCGAAATAATGCCCCAGAGGTGGAAACAGAAACAACGCCACAGCATTCAGCACAAACACTGTGCCCAAAGCCACAGACACCTCATGGGACTTTGCGCGAATCACCGGCGCGACGGCTGCAATGGCGCTACCACCGCAAATCGCAGTTCCCACCGAAACTAAGATAGAAACATTGCGATCAGTTTTCAGCAGTTTACCGATAAAATATCCCAGAGTGAGTGTGAGCGAAATCCCCGCGATGGTGTAACCGATCCCCTGCAGGCCCACACGGCCAATCACCGCGAGATCCATTCCGAATCCCATCCCAACAACTGAAATTGCGAGCAGTCGGTGGGTATATTTACGTGCAAGATCTAAATAAGGATTTCCGAAAATCAGAGCCAGCGCCACACCCATAAAAAGCGCGGTTCCGGAAGAAATAAAAGGAGCCAAACAGAGAAGCCCAGCCAATGGAAACAGAATTCGAGCTAACATAAGACCTACTTTCGAAATCAGTATCGGCCGATTCTCTGAAAAGGCAATAAAAAAGGGCCGGTGTTTCCGGCCCCTTTTTCTATTTACAATTTAAAATTTTCTAACCGCGCATGCGGTTTTGATCACCACCGCGATGCTCACGATGGTCGCGGTGATCGCGTGGCCCACGCCCCCCTTCACGCGGCATCATGGGCTTTGCTTCGCTGACATTCATCGCACGTCCTGCCAGCTGAAAACCATTGAGTCTTGAGATCGCTGTCGCGGCCTCATCGTCTGTGGCCATTTCAACAAAGGCAAAACCTTTGCTGCGACCGGAATCACGATCCATGATAATGCGAGCAGATTGCACACTACCAAACTCAGAGAACACATCCATCAAAGATTGATCGTTCAAAGAATAAGACAAATTTCCTACGTAGATTTTTTTTCCCATTAAAAGCCTCCTTTAACCTGGCGTTTGGGGAGCCGCTTAAGAGAAACCGTGGCCCCACGCCCGTACCCTCCCAAGGACTGATAAGAAATATCTTTGGGTCGCCGTAAACGTATTTCAATCGAAAAAACCGATTGGAGAAAAACAGGAACAAAACCCGACAGGTTTCTCCAAAATCTCTCTCGCAAAGTCCAGGACAACGCCAATTAATAATTCTAATGCCGTCATCAGATCTATTAATTTTACAGTTTCCTCACATCGACCTACAAAGAGTGCGGAGGTTTTATGATGAAGTCATTCTTATACCTAGCCTTGAGTTTCTTAACCGAATTCAGCTATGCGCAAGTTCTACATCATTCTTCACACTCCTCCGACCGTCCTTCTACTCACGGTATGGCGGTTGTAGGCACTCAGCATATTTACCTGTCCCACCTACCGATGTTTCATTCACCGCACGATTACCAAGTGATTTTAGAAGTCACGCTGGATACCGCGTCTCAGGCTCAGTATCTGAAAATGAAAGCGACGACCGGCAGTGAACTGATCACCATGGTGCCTGAAACTTTTGTTTTACCAGAAATGGTGGCTCACCCACGCCCGTTTAAGGCAGCTTTCTACAGAGGTCACTTTGAAAGAGGCGGCAGCGTTTTCATCGATGAAGCCAGCGTCACCATCAGCAAGGTGATTTACTTCAATAAATTTTCACCCACCGAGAACAAACATACGGAAGCCAGATTCATTTTATTTGGCGATAAGAAGGAGCAGTTCCTTGCTCATCAAATCACAGTAAAGCCGGATTTTGATCAGCTTCTCAGCGTTGAAGCTCAAGGCTTTCAAGAAAAAAACAATGGGGATGTCTTAGTCTTCAAAGACCGCAACAATGACCAAGCTCTCAATCCCGGTGAAATTGAAACGCCGGACATAAAAATCCAAGTAAAAACAAATCTCTATTTGGAATTCGGCGATCTGGCTATTTAGCATTCCCTGCGAGGCACACATCACAGTGCCCGCACTTGCTGGCACCTTGGTAACCAAAATATTCATAAACCTGCAACAAGCGACACTCGTCTTCGCGAGTGGCGTAGCGAACGATGTCATAGAGCTTTTGGTTTTGACTCTTCAGCAGCGCCGGCGAGTTTTCTGCCGCAAACATTTCCGGCGTGGGTTCACGAACCGCAATGTATGGGAATGGCATATCCGGCGCGGCCTCCAGACAATCCCAGCGTTCCAGGATACGCACGGCGCTCTCAACTCGAAAGTCGCGGCGGTTTCTAAAGCTCATCTGCCCGCGCAGATAATCGAAGCCCTCTTGGTCGAGGGGCCCGCGGTTTTTCACAATCAACTGGTAAACCTGATTGATGAACTCAGGCTCCGGATGCGACCACTTCAAGAACTCCATCTGAATTGAGACATCGTCTTGATCATAGAGCAAATGACACTGCGAAGGCAGCCCATCGCGGCCGGCACGCCCCACTTCTTGGTAGTAGGCCTCCACTGAGCCAGGAATCTCCACGTGCACAAGCAAACGCACGTTCTCTTTGTCGATCCCCAAGCCAAACGCCGGCGTTGCCACCATCAGCGGCGCTTCTTCAGAAACGAAGCGCTTCAGATTGCGCTTACGGTCCTGCCCCGGCAAATCGCCATGATAAACCAGATGTTCCACCCCTAGGCGGCGGAGATCACTAGATACTTTTTTCAAAGTCTGAATCAGCGAGCAATAAATAATAGCCGCCCCCGGCGTCTGATGATGAAGACCAATGATCGCGCGGATCTTCTCATCGATCCCATAGACATCATGCACGCTGAGCTGGAGATTCGGACGCTCGAGCCCTCCGAAGATGATTTCCCCGGAGTTTTCCATATCGAGCTGCTTCAAAATGTCTTTCTGCACAGCCGGCGTCGCGGTCGCAGTCAAAGCCAGAACTGGCGGGTTCCCCAAAAGCTTCCGGAACTCGCCTAAGCGCGAATAATCGGGACGGAAATCATGGCCCCACTGGCTAATGCAATGGGCCTCATCAACTGCCAGGCAAAAAAGTTTTCGTTTTTGAATGGCTTCAAGAAATTCCGATTTGCGAAAGCGCTCGGGCGTCACATAAAAGAGCTGGAACTCTCCGGCGGCGAGGCGTTTTTGGCGGGATTCGCGGTCTTCGCGACTCACGGTTGAACTTAAATACGTCGCTGAAATGCCCAGCTTCTGGGCTTTTTGGACCTGATCTTCCATCAAAGCGATCAGGGGCGAGATCACTAGCACGAGGTCTTTTTGCACCTTTGCCGGAAACTGGAAGCACAGGCTTTTTCCCATCCCTGTCGGCATGAGTGCCAACGTGTCTTTCCCAGCCATGACCCTTTCCAGGATCTTTTCCTGTTCACCTCGAAACTGTTTATAGGGAAAATTTTCAGCTAAAAGTTGGGAGAGAATCACTCAATAAATCCTTGCCTGATTAAACACTGCGCAAAAGGCCTGTCGTCACGGATTCGTCACATTCTTCTTTTGCAATGGGGGCCGAATAATGATAACTCCTTAGGCTCTTTAAGCAATCATTAACACACAAAAGGGTATAGTTATGTCCAAAAAATGGAATATTGATACGGTTAGAAATATCGGTATCTCGGCTCACATCGACTCGGGAAAAACGACAACTTCTGAGCGTATTTTGTTCTATGGAGGTCGTATCCACGCTATCCACGAAGTTAAAGGTAAAGACGGCGTGGGCGCAACGATGGACTCCATGGATCTTGAGCGTGAAAAAGGTATTACAATCCAGTCTGCTGCGACTCAGGTACAGTGGAAAGATTATACCATTAACTTGATCGATACACCGGGGCACGTGGACTTCACCGTTGAGGTAGAACGTTCATTGCGCGTTCTTGATGGTGCGGTCTTGTTGTTGTGTGGTGTTGCGGGCGTTCAATCTCAGTCAATCACAGTTGACCGTCAGATGAAACGTTACAGCGTACCTCGTTTGGCATTCGTGAATAAGTTGGACCGTCAAGGTGCTAACCCATTCCGCGTTGCTGATGCGTTGGTTGATAAATTGAAATTGAATGCAGTGATGATCCAAATCCCAATCGGTTTGGAAGATCAACATCGCGGTCACGTTGATTTGACTGATATGAAGTCTTACATCAACGAAGGCGAAAACGGCGAAAAAGTTGTTGTTGGTGAAATCCCTGCTGACTTGGTTGAGCAAGCGAAAGAATACCGTCAAAAAATGATCGGCAAATTGGCTGATATCGATCCTAAGATCGAAGAAAAGTTCTTGATGGAAGAAGAGCCAACGACTGAAGAAATCCGCGCGGCGATCCGCACTGGTACTATCGGTTTGAAATTGGTTCCTGTTCTTTGCGGTTCAGCGTTCAAAAACAAAGGCGTTCAGCGCTTGATGGATGCAGTGACTTACTACTTGCCATCTCCTGCTGAGAAAAAAGAATACGCATTGGATTTGACTAAGAACGAAGAAAAATTCGAATTGTTCCCAGACAACACGAAGCCATTGGTTACTTTGGCGTTCAAATTGGCTGAGACTCCATTCGGTCAGTTGACTTACATGCGTCTTTACCAAGGTAAGATGGCGAAAGGTGATTTCATCATCAACCAAACGAACAAGAAATCTGTGAAGATTCCTCGCTTGGTGCGTATGCACTCTGACAAAATGGAAGATATCGACGTAGCTTACGCGGGTGACATCGTTGCCTTGTTCGGTATCGATTGCGCATCTGGTGACACTTTCTGTGACGATAAAATTGAAGCTTCTATGCAATCAATGCACGTTCCAGACGCGGTTATCAGCTTGGCGGTTGCTCCTAAGCACAAAGAAGGTGCGAACAACTTCTCTAAGGCACTCCAAAAGTTCCGTAAAGAAGATCCTACCTTCCGTGTACACCGTGATGAAGAATCTAACGAAACTATCATCTCTGGTATGGGTGAGCTCCACTTGGAAATCTACGTTGAGCGTATGAAGCGCGAATTCAACTGTGAAGTTGTTGTCGGTCAGCCTCAAGTTGCTTACCGTGAAACAATCGCTGTTGAAGCTCCTTATGACTACACTCATAAGAAGCAAACAGGTGGTTCTGGTCAGTACGCGAAGATCGTGGGCGCGATCCGTCCATTGCCTCCGCAAGAAGATGGTTCTGTATTCAAGTTCTCTAACAGCGTTGTCGGCGGTCGTATTCCTAAGGAATTCATCCCAGCTGTTGAAGAAGGTTTCAAAGAACAAACGGTGAAGGGTCCACTCATTGGCTTCCCTATCGTTGGCGTAGAAGTAGAATTGACTGACGGTGCTTACCATGATGTCGACTCCTCTTACATGGCCTTCAAAATCGCGGCGATGGCTGCACTTCGTGAAGTGTACCCTGCTGCGAAACCAACTGTTCTTGAGCCGATCATGAAGCTTGAGACAACTGTTCCAGATGAATACCAAGGTTCAGCGGTTGGTCAAATCAACCAACGCCGTGGTGTTATCGTTGGTACAACTTCTTTCGAAGGTAGCTGCGTAATTGAAGCAGAAGTGCCGTTGACAGAAATGTTCGGTTACTCAACAGATTTGCGTTCTGCAACTAAAGGTAAAGGTGAGTTCTCTATGGAATTCGCTAAATACCAAGCTGCTCCTCGCAACATCCAAGAGGAACTCGTTAAGAAATACCAAGCGAAGCGCGCAGCTGAGCAGAAGTAATCTTTGCGATAAAAGCGAAATTCAAAAAGCCGGTGGAAACACCGGCTTTTTTTATGTCCCCAGTTCCACTTTGTGAAGACTCCGTGACTTGCAGGACCTCCTGAACGAAGCTAGACAGATAGCTCTCACGGAGGTCCCATGACTACATCCCCTGCTTGGAATATTGAATCTGAATACGCATCTCTCGAAGCGCCGGCTTTCAAAGCCGATTATGCCGCTGTTGAAAAAGGGATTGCTGATATCGAAAAACGCAATAGCGCGAAAGACGTTGCAACAGTTCAGGATCTCTTTGTCTTGCGTGAGCAGACTTCTGTTTTAATTGGCAACCTTTTTACCTATGTGAACTGCATCCTGTCCGTCGATGCTTCCGATCAAAATGCAAAGGCCGTGAACTCGCAAATCGCAGTGCTGCTCTCACGCCTGTCTCAAGCCTGCACTCCACTTGAAATTTTGGTGAAGACTGCCGACGAGAGCTTTTTAAAACAGCTTTTGGATCATCCTACACTCTCGGCTTACAGCTTTGCCTGGAAGCAAGACCGCGCTAAATCTCCGTACCTGCTCTCCGAAGGTGAAGAGACTTTACTCACAGCTGTCGGCGTTTCAGGCCACACGGCATGGGAAACTCTTTATACAAATCTTTGCGGCACTATTAAGTGTGAAATGAAGTATCCGGACAAAACTGAAACCGTGGGCCTTGCCCAAGCTTTGGGTTCATTCTTTCAGAAAGACGAAGTCTTACGCAAAACTGCATGGCATGCTGTTCAGGAAGCTTGGACTGAGCACCAAGAAACTTCGGCGGCGATTTTGAATTCTCTCGCAGGCTGGCGCCAAGAGGTGAATAAAAAACGCTCGCACACAAAACCTGTGCACTTCTTGGATACTCCCCTGCATGAGAACCGCATTCAACGCGCCACCCTCGATGCAATGATGAGCTCGCTTCACAGCAACGTTGGCAACACTCGCAAAGCACCTGCTTTAATGGCGAAGATTCTTAAGAAGAAGCAGCTCGATCCGTGGGATTTGCTCGCCCCAAGCCCGCTCGGCGAAGAAGGTAAAACCATCGAGTTCTCTGAAGCTGTGAAGCTCGTACGCGAAGCCTATGGCGCCGTGGATCCACAGATGGCGGACTTCGTCGACATGATGGTGAAAAATAACTGGATCGAAGGACGAGTCACGCCAAATAAAACCACTGGCGCTTACTGCACATTCTTCACAAAGAGCAAACAGCCCCGCGTGTACATGACTTACATGGGCTCTGAGCACGATGTGACGACGTTGGCGCATGAGCTCGGCCACGCCTTCCACTCTTGGTCGATGCGTGATCTTCCGCAAGTGCAAATGAACTACCCGATGACGCTGGCAGAAACTGCGAGTGTCTTTGGTGAAACGGCTCTTCGCGATATGCTTTTACAAAAAGCTAAAACCAACGCTGAAAAGCTCGATCATTCATGGAACGAGCTCGAAGCCGCTTCGGCATTCTTGATCAACATCCCTGCCCGTTTTGATTTCGAAAAAAGCTTCTATGAGAAGCGCGAAGAAAAAACCCTCAGCCCCGCGGAGCTTGGCACATTGATGGATGAGGCTTGGACGAAGTGGTATGGACCTGTGCTTTCAAAGAACGACAAGCTCTTCTGGGCGCATAAGCTGCATTTCTCGATTGCAGGTGATAATGGGTTCTATAACTTCCCGTATGCGTTCGGGTATTTGTTCAGCCTCAGCATCTATGCTCGCCGCAAAGAGCTCGGTTCGAATTTCATGAAAACTTACGTGGATGTTTTGCGTGATACAGGCCGTATGACGGCGGAGGATTTGATCCAGAAACACTTCGGCGAGGATATCACCCAGCCGAAGTTCTGGCAGAAGTCTTTTGATCTCGTCGCAAGCAAACTTACGGCGATTGAGGCGCTGGCGTAGACGACGCCTGCTCCGGTGCCGGCGTTGCTGTCGGCGCTGGCCAGTAGATCTCTTTGAGCTTGGCCCAGTGGCGTGCTAGCACAGTCCCTTCAGTGGAGTCCGACATGAGGTCTCCGCTATTACTTTGGAAGGTATAAGCACAAGTATCCGTGCTCCAAGTCGTATAGTAGTTATCGTAGAAACCCAGAATATGTCCGAACTCATGGGTTATGGTCTTAAATCGACCCCAGTTGTGAAGTTGCATAAAAAGTTTATTCCAGTTTACGAAGGCTCGGCCGCCTAGTTCATTATCTACAAGAATTTTATAAGAGGACTTTTCTACGCCAGTGACAGATTCAACCTTCAATGAGTACTTAGAGTCGATATTCCACGTCTTTTCGATAAGAGCCGCAAACTTTTGCGCTCCCTCCACGCCAAGATCAGAAAGGTCGAGTGGAATTATCAATGTTTTGCCCTCTGTTCTGATCACCGGATTTTTAAAAAATCCGTAGCTCGAGGCATCGTCTTGCACTCGCTTTAAAAAACGATCTAAAACATCACGCTTTTTCGCGGAACTCGCAGAGGACCCATCAAGGATACCCATATAATACTTATAGATAGGATTTGTTTTAAGATAAACCCACTCATCATCCGTCAATCCAGGGTTTGTACAAACAAGGTCCTTTTGGCAGTTCTCTAGTTTTTCTTTAATCGCGATAATGACTGGCCCAGAATCCTTCGTCAGGCCATAAAAAGATCCATACGAAATACGACTTTGATCGTCCGCCACCATACCACGAGCCTTGCGATTTAAATTAACCCAGTATGGATTTTGCGGATTATCTTTAATGATTTCGTAATCCCGAACTATTTCACTCCAAGAAGAAGTAAAAGTCGTCCACTCATCTTTTCCTGGCGGATTGCTCATATCATCGATGAACTTAAAGGAACCAAAGTCAGTTCCGACAATATTATTTTCAGAATTTTTCTTCTTTGCGAGAGCTTCAATGTCTTTACGCTTTTCTTCGAGGACACGGGCGATTTCTAAAATTTTCGGACGCCATTGCAAGTCACAAACGTCCATTCGCGGCTCATTCTCTTGAGCGTAGATCTCGTTCATCTTCTTATCAAGATCGCCAAGATAAAGAGGCTTTACGGCCTCATTATTTGCCGGTGTATCGCTTGATTTCTGGCAGGCAGCCAATGTAAAAAGGAAAGACCCCACCAATAAAATAGACAGTGCTTTAGACACGAAAAACCCCTCAATGCTTTAAACGATGTGAGGGAATCTACAGCAATGCCGGGGCCAAAACCAGCGTGCAAAAGAAATAAACTGTTTTCCCGTGATGACTCGATAAAATCGATTCGAATTATTTTGTAACCGGCTTAAAGCAGCCGCCCTTTGCCTGCACCCATTTTACAGAGACAGTATAAGGCTTGCCTTGGTTTTCAAGGGAGATTTCGACTGGCTTTTCCCAGTCTTTTTCCATCTCATTCATCTTTACAGAGATGCGATGAGGATAGCTTCTCATTTGGCCCTTTTCGAGGACTTGCAACCCTGACATCACTGTCAGCATGGGCTTGCCTTTCGGGCCAGTCGCTTTGATAGACGTAATCTTTGGCAGCTGAGTGCCGCCATCGAGAATGATCTCCTGAGACTTATCGACTTCAAGCGTGTAATTCTTGGTGGGTGTCAACACCAGCGGTGCTAACTCCGTCCCCATACAAGCCATCGCATTCATTGAAATCAATAAGCCCAAGATCATGGTGTGCTCTTACTTTTTATTAAGATTCAAATTTTTGAACTGATCCGCCAAAGTGCCGAGGCCTTTGCCGCCGCCACTCGTGCTGTTTGAAGTGAAACCCTGCCAAGAAGTGTCTTCTTGTTCTTTAGGGAACGACAAAGAGATCTTCTTTTCAGCCGTGTTTACGTTCTGGATTTGAACTTTCAAAGTTTCACCTGGATTTTTCTTTTCCATCTCACGCTCATCCGCGACTTCGCGGAAAGCACTCTTTGGCAAAAGGCCGACGATGCCTGGTTTCAACTCCATCAAGAAACCGAAGCGCTCTTTGCTGCGGATCTTGCCTGTGTGCACGCTGCCCACTGGGAAATCTTTGTATGCGAGCATCCAAGGATCCTCCTCAGCCTGCTTACGAGACAATGAAATCTTCAAGCGGCCGTTGGCATCTTCTTCGATTTTCAAAATCTTCACAGAGATCTCTTGGCCAAGTTCGAGCGCTTCAGAAGGATGAGCTAAACGAGACCAGCTGATTTCAGAAATGTGAACCAAGCCATCGATACCAGAAGCAAGCTCTACGAAAGCACCGTAAGCTTCGATACGGGTCACGCGGCCGTTCATGATTTCACCGGCCTGATGCTGATCCATGAACGTGCCTTGGTTCTCAAGTTTTTCCATGTCCATCATACGACGGCGAGATACCACGATGTTGCGGCCGCCTTTTTCGAACTTCGTGATCATGAAGTCGAATTTCTTATCGATGTAGCTTTCAGGCTCCGTAATCATCTTTGTGTCCATCTGACTGATTGGACAGAAAGCCAATTTACCCATGATGTTCACGCGGAAGCCACCGTTCACAACTTCAGTGACTCGGCCCTCAACCGGAGTTTCGAAATCGAAAGCGTCTTCGAGATCGTCAGCCAGCGCTTTACCGGAAGCTTTCGCAGAAAGAACCAAAAGACCTTCCTGAGACTTTACAACGTAAAGAGTGATTTGATCTCCGACTTGCACTTTCAATTGGCCGTTGGCATCGAGAAGCTCGGTTCTATGAACCATGCCGTCGCGGCCGCTCACGTTCACGAACACTTCTTCCTTACCTAGAGTGACAACTTCAGCAGTAACTTTGTCGCCTTTGCCATAGGATTTTGTGTAACCTTGAACGGACTCCTCGAACATCGCCGCGAAGTCATTTTTCTTATTCTGTGAATCGTCGTCCCCGAACATGTCTCTCATAGTTAAACCTCAGTTTGAAAGGCTCCTATTTGATCTAGTTTCCCCCCTTTTGTCTATGACCGAGCAATGCAGAAGGGGCCGAAAGTCTGGGCCGCCCCCCTCGTTCACGATTAAGACGCAGCGAATCCTGACTGGATCTTTTGGGATGAAAACTTCCATAATAAATCCATTCGATTTCACGAAACTAAAGGAGCTTGAACTATGAAAAAGCAAATCATTCTTATTGCCACGGCAGCAGCGATGCTTTCTGCGTGCGCATCTGGCGACAACAAAAACACGATCAACAAAGCAGGAATCGGTGCCGCTGTCGGCGCGGTTGCTGGTGCTGTTATTGGTCACCAGACTGGCCATCGTAACGAAGGTGCGCTTATCGGTGCAGCTTTAGGTGCTGGCGTGGGCGGAGCCATCGGTCACCGTTTAGATAAGCAACAAAAAGAACTCGAAAAAATTGCTGAAACAAAGCGTACAGAGCAAGGTCTTATCACGAAGTTGAAAAGCGATATCTTGTTCGATACGGGCAAAGCTGATTTGAAACCAGCGGCAAAAACGAACATCAACGAACTTGCGGCTATCATGAAGAAGTATCCTGAGAACGTTTTGACGATCAAAGGTTACACAGACTCTACAGGTTCAGACAAAGTGAACAAGCCACTTTCTGAAAAACGTGCGAAAGCTGTTCGCGATGCTTTGGTTTCTGGTGGTATCCCAGAAAACACTGTGAGCTTCGTAGGTATGGGCTCAGAAAACCCAGTTGATCCAGGCAAAACAAAAGACTCTTTGTCTAAAAACCGTCGCGTTGAAATCGAAATCACTGTCGACGAAAGCAAAGTTCCTAAGCAAGCTGCTAACGACTAGTTTGCAAAGGTCCGCAAAAAACAAAAGGCTGGTTCATCACCAGCCTTTTTTTATTTCTTCGTCCAAGCCATTTCGATCTTACAAGAAACCGGTCTGTCATCACCCTCGCCATCTTTGACGGTCAGGCTGACAGCGGTCTTCGTCTTGGCCGTGTCTCCCATATCGATCTCTTGAACGATTTTGTAGGTGCCGGATTTATTGCGCGAAAGCACGTTCAATGACTTATTGAAAGTTCCGTTCGCGGCGCGCGGCCAGATCATGTATTGGCGCTCGGACCCAAACGTCAGAGCTTGGTTTCTGCCAACATTCGCAACGTATTTCACCTCATCCAAAGTACGTCCGTTGCTGACAAGCTTTTGCTTGTTATGAATGACGATACCGTTGGCTTGGCAAGAGTACTTCGTTTGCAGAGCGAAGTCTTTTGGAGCACCCGCCGGAACTGCGTTCGCAGTGGTGAAAGTGCCGAAAATGAGGCCTAAAGCCAAAATTGGGCTAAATAGACGTTCCATAAGCAAATCTCCTTGAGCCGGAGCTCAGTATGTCTCAAATTAGCACAATCAGTGCCAGCATTCTCAAAACTGGACGCTCCCAGAGCCATTCCTCAGCCTAGGCCCAGCAAACAACCTATTGTGTCGCTGGTTTTTACATCTGATCATGAAGATGTATACACCGGTATCCATGACAGCCCGTTTTTAGGTCTTAAATCCATCACGGTTGCGATGACGGTTTTTGTCACCTGGTGCCTGGTTTGCATTAAATCTTTTCGGGAGCTAACTTTTTTCGGGGGGAAACCATGGGAATTCATAAACTGAATTCTTCAGTTGCAACGGTCATTGTTGGATTGACCATTATCACGTTCGGATTCCAGAACTGTACCAAAGCGAGATTCGTTATCGATGAAGCGGCAAAGCAAAAAGCCCTCGGTGACGGCAGCGTTTTCGGAACCACTCCTGGTGACGACGGCCAAATCGCAGGCGGTGGAAACACTCCGGGCGACGACGGTAATACTCCAGGCTCACGACCTGGTGATGATGGCTCCGTTCCTGGCGGCATGAACCCAGGTAACGACGGCTCTATGCCGAAATTCCCAGGCATGGGCAACGATCCAAACATGCCAAAATTCCCGGGCATGGGTAACGACCCAAATATGCCGGGCATGCCAACAACTGGTAACGACCCAAGCATGCCACGGATGCCGAGTGTTCCTGGTATGCCTACAACTGGTGACGACACCGCTGTTCCAGGTGATGGTACTGCTATCACGGTGGTTCCAAATCCAGTTTGTGGACCAAGCATCACTTCAGGCCAAGCTTCTTTGCCGACTTCAAGCAAAGTGGTTGCGGTGCTCTTTAAGTCCGATAACTTCTCTGCAGGTGGCGCAACTGTGATCCAAGCTTGGGATGCAGAGCCAGATGTAACAAACATCCGTACGCAGCTCGCCTCTTTGAAGCCATTGTCTCTGAAATTATCTAAGACATTGGCGGCGGGTACTTACTCAGTAGTTATGTTTGATGCGAGCAAAGTAAAAGCTCCTTACAAATACGACTGGAGCGCCGGCCAGAATGTGATCGCACCTTTGCAGGATTCTATCGCGCACTTTGTCGATATGAATTCTACTTTCAAAGTTGATAGCTCTGGAAAACAAAAGGCCGTGCAATCTATGAACCTCTTAGTAGGTAAGCAAGGCGATGCCGCTTGCGCGACAGCGGGTTCTATTGACCCATTGTTGATTCAGTTGAAAACATCGACTCCACAGCCGATTGCTTTATCAGCTCCGGAAGATGGCGTGATGTTTGACTTGCTCGGCAACCGCTTGAACCACAAGAAAGTTCAGACTGCTTGGTTTGAATCTTCTAAGACAGAGAACTACTACTTAGTATTGCCTAATAAAGACGGCCTTGTTCTTGGCATCGATCAATTGTTCGGTGACGCGACTCTCGGTCCAGATGGCAAGTACGCTTCTCACGGTTTCGCAGCTCTCGCTAAGTACGACGACAGCGGTGATAAGGTCATCAGCGAAGACGACGAAGTGTTCTCACAACTCCGTCTGTGGAAAGACGACAACCTTGATGGTATCGCTCAACAATCTGAGCTGTACACTCTCGAAGAAAAAGGTGTTGTTGCCATCGACTTGAGATTTGATAAGCGCTACAGAGAAACGGACAAACACGGTAACGTTACAAAATATAAATCCGTGGTTGTCATGAAAGATGGTCAATACGGTCTGGTCTATGACTTGTACCTGAGATACATCAACAAGTAAGACGGAAACAGAATCTAAGGGTAAAATAAAAAAGGGTCGTTCGGAGAACGGCCCTTTTTCTTTTTTACTGACGGCCTCAATTATTTCGTAATCGGCGCCACCTCATTGAGGAAATCCAGGAACGCCACCATCGAGCGACGGTCAGAAACCGGGTTGTAAGCCGCACCCTTGCTCATGTCATTGCCGGCTTGAGGGTTGGTAAAGGCATGAACCGTGCCGCTATAGCTGATGAATTGATAATCCACCTTCGCATCGTCCATCTCTTTTTGAAATCCAGGAACCTCTGGCTTCACGTTTGGATCCAAAGCTCCGTGCAACACTAACAACTTCGCTTTGAAGTTCTTAGCTGCGTCTTGTGGATTCGGAGTTGAAAGTCCACCGTGGAAACTCACAACACCCGCCAGAGGCAAGCCCGCACGACCCATCTCGAGCGCCACAGTTCCGCCAAAGCAGTAACCCATTGCGATCATCTTACTGGAGTCAACATAAGGCTTTGTCTTGATAAAATCATATCCCGCTTTTGCTCGCTCACGCATCAGCTTGCGATTGTCTTTGTACTTGCTTGCTTCTTTCGCGGCCTCAGGTCCTTGCGCAGGACGCACGCCCTTACCATAGATATCCATGGCAAACGCCACGTAACCTTTTTCAGCAAGCTCTTTGGCGCGGCCTTTGACGTAATCACCAAGCCCCGTCCACTCATGAACAATCATAATCACGGGACGCTTGCCCTTAATACTGCTGTCGTAAGCAATATAGCCTTCGAGAGTCGTGTCGCCTTGTTTGTATTCGACAGTTTCAGTTTTGATCTCTGCACGGGCAACAAAGGCACCGAGGAGAAGGATGAGTGTTAGAAATGCATGTTTCACGCTGAACTCCTTTTGTATGCTAAATAAGGAAGCATTCCGCGCCGGAGATGTAAACAACTAGCCTAATTTCTGTGCTTTTTTTGATTTTCCGCAGAATGGAGTGCTTATTTACTGGGCGCTGGACCTAAGTCCCGCGTCAAGGGTCAAGGACCACTAGACAAAGTTTTGCTGTAGCGTGGTATGATACATCCTACATCTATGACCACAATCCTTCTCTTATTTTGCGTTACTCTCCTCATTTCATTCACGTGTTCACTCTTGGAAGCTGTGATCCTTTCCGTTTCACCTGCTTACGTGGCAGTGGCTGTGCAAAACAAAAAGCGTAGCGGTTTACTTCTTCAGCATCTGAAAGAAAACCTCGACCGTCCTCTTTCCGCGATTCTGACTTTGAATACGATTTCTCACACTCTGGGATCTTCGGCGATTGCTTTCAAAGTTCAACAGCTTTACGGCGAAGACTTTGTCACATTGTCTTCTTTCATTCTGACATTCATGATCTTGATCGTGTCTGAAGTTTTGCCAAAAAGTATTGGTGCTTCTTACTGGAAAGTGATTGCACCTTTTGCGGCTTATTTGATCCAAGCAATGATCTTCGTTCTTTACCCGCTGGTGAGCTTTTCACAATTCGTCGGCAAACTTGTTTCAAAGCCTGACGTTCCTGAGGTCACTCGTGAAGAGATGATCATGACGGCCGAGCTCGGTGCTGAAGAAGGTACTCTCAAGACAAAAGAATCTAATGTTATTAAGAATCTTTTGATGCTCGATAAGATCTACGTTTCTGATATCATGACTCCGCGATCTGTTTTCTTTGCGCTGGAAGCCGATATCACGGTCGATGAAGTTGTGAATAAGTATGTCCCTCTGCGCTTTTCACGTATTCCGGTTTATCGCGACAGCTTGGATAACATTATCGGTATTACTCACCGTTATAAAATCCTTGAAGCTTCGTCAGATGATCAGCACACGCGAAAAGTTTCAGATCTCGTGACGCCAATCGCTTCTGTGTCTGAGCGTCTAACAGTGGCTCAGGTTTTAGATTTCTTCATTAAAGAAAAAGAACACTTGGCGCTTGCAGTAGATGAATACGGCGTGACGACGGGTCTTGTCACTCTTGAGGATGCTGTTGAAACCCTTCTGGGTGTTGAGATCGTTGATGAATTCGATAATATCGAAGACATGCGCAAATACGCGTTGGACCAGTGGCAGATTCGCAAGAAACAACTCCGCCGTAGCTAAGGGGATTTATGGCCGACGATATATGCCTGTACTACGTCACCTGCCCCGATACTGAGACCGCAAAGAAAATCTCGATGACAATGCTTGAAGAAGGCCTCATTGCCTGCGCAAATATTTTACCGGGCATGGAGTCTTTGTATTGGTGGGAAGGCAAAATCGATTCTGCCAAAGAAGTGGTTTTGATTCTGAAATCCACCACTGCCCTTTCTGCGCGCATTACTGCTCGCGTTGAGTCTCTGCACCCCTATAACACGCCTTGTATTCTGACTCTTCCGATTGAAAAAGGTTCTGAAGCATATATAAGATGGCTCAAAGGGAGCCTCTTTTAATGCACAAAAAAGAACTCGCACAAAAGATCTACGAAGTGGCCCATCTCACGGGCGAATTTAAACTCCGATCCGGTACAACTTCTAACGAATACTTCGACAAATATCGCTTCGAAGCTCGTCCTGAATTGCTGAACGAGATTGCCTTGCACATGCGCGCACTGATTCCTCCCGGAACTCAAGCTCTCGCGGCGCTTGAAATGGGTGGCATTCCTGTGGCGACGGCTTTATCGCTCATTACAGGCATTCCTTGCGTCTTTGTTCGCAAAAAGGCAAAGGATTACGGCACTTGCCAGTTTGCCGAAGGGCTCGATATTAAGGGCCTTCAGCTCTGTATCATCGAAGACGTCGTTACCACCGGTGGCCAGGTTTTGCTCAGCACGGAAGATTTGCGTTCAATGGGCGCAAAAGTAGCTGACGTTTTGTGTGTGATTCACAGAGGCGGCGGCGAAGAAAAACTCAAGGCGGCGGGTTTGAAGCTCGGTGCGCTCTTTGAATCTGAAGAACTCAAAGCTCATTTAAAATAAATCCCTGGACTAAAGCTCAGGCCGGAACAGTTTCACCTGGAACCCGGCCTTGTGAGAGCAGACCACTCTAAAGCATACTATCCTTATAGAATCTTTCATGAAGGAGACGTCATGCTTCGTTTCGCAAAATCCGTAGCCGCGGCTAGTCTTATCGTTTTACCTGCAATTTCTTTTGCGGCTCGCGATGGTCAATTTTTAGATACCGCAGAATTAAAATGCATTTCTGATGGTATGGAAGTCGCTACTTCTCAAAATGGTGGACTTGGCCTGACTCCTTCTCCAAAATTTTTAGCACTCGTTGGCTTTGGCATGCAGAGATTCCAAAAAGACACGAATGGAAACGCCGGCTTGGACCGCGAGACCTATCAGCAAAAAGTGATCGAGTTCATTCAGGCTAATGGTTACTGCCTAGCAGAGGCTGTGGATGGCGCTGGGCAACCTACAAAGCGTGATGGCTACGGCGGCATCAAAGGCAGCGATCAAAAAGAGCCTGACCGCTTGGCCTTGATCGTTCTTGGCACCGGGACAAAACGTGTGAACGACAATCTCTCTCAGAACCAGTTTACAACAAAAGAAATTGACCAAACAGTGAAGCTTTTGGGCTTTAAAGACATCGATCAAATCAAAGCAATCTTCCAAAATGATAATTTCTCAGGTCAAACACCGGCGCAACGCCAGGAGTTTTTCCAGAAAGCGATCGCTGATAATGGCCGCTATAGCGACGGCTTGAAAGAGTGCTTTAATCAAATGAAAAACATGGAAAAGCTCAGTCCTGTCTACAATCACAACGGTAAACGTAGCCCACAGAGCATCAAGGTTTGTGAAACCTTGGCAGACGAGTGCGGCTTGCCAGACAAAAAATTCTGCTCTCTGAGCGTTCAGATCAATAGAAAGTCTGTGGGTGGCCAGCCTGTGAAAACGGCGCCAGCGAAAACCGGCCCAAGCATCTATGACGGCGTGGGCGGCAGCGGCGGCGCTCAGTAATTATTTTTCAGCTACGATATAGGCGATCCAGCTGTCGCAGGATTCGCCTTTTTCAGTGCGGGTGAAAACACCGTCACCTGACCCGTCTTTCGCAGTTCCTTCCCAGTACACATGAGTTTTCTTGAAACCCACTTCGCTCATAATTTCGCGAAGTTCAGGAATAGACCACAGACGCCAGTCGTAAGTGAAAACCTTTTCGATCTTCTGCCCACCAACTCTGAAATGAATATAGAAAAGAGCTTCGCCACTCACTGGATCGTAATTGCTCTGATCCCAGTAGTAAGTAAAGCCATCAAGTTTGATTGTATCTTCAATCGGCCCCTGACATTGTGAACCGCCGAAACAGTCCACCAAAAAGATGCCCTCTTTACCGAGCGTCTTGTAAACATTGGCAAAGTATAGCTTCATCACTTCACGGGATTTAAAACAGAAGTAAGAAAAATTCATCGCTGCAACGATATCTGCCTTCGGCAAATTCGGCTGAAGCACATTGCGCTCATGAAGAGTCATGCGCTTTTGCTGCTCGGGTTTTAGCTTCGACAGATAATGAGTTTTTCCGTAAGCCATTGGCTCCGGATCAAGATCAATACCGATTGCCTCGTGACGAGGATTCAGCTTAATCCATTCTGTCGACAACGCAAAAGTTCCGCAAAAGTCTTCGCGGAACGTCCGTGCATTGCGCTTTTTCAATTCTTTGTAAGTATCACGGATAAAGACTACGTCATTTTCCGCGGATTGAACCGCACGACGATAAAAATCGTATTTATCAAACACGATGCGTGCGCGTTTTTTATTTACGCGACGACGCACTTTCTTACGGTGAGGTTCAATCTTCACTGCCATTATGGAACTTCCGCTACGATCTCACGGATCGCTGTTTCGATGTCTGCCATTTGAGGAACTGAATTCTTCTCGAGGTTCGGCGACAAACCGATGCCTGGAAGATTCTTACCCGCTACAACGCGAGGACGAGCCATCAAGCTATAGAAACATTCTTGAGTCGTTCTGTAAGCCAAATGCTCACCGAAGTTTGTCACTTCAGTGTCTTCATTCACAAATAATACGCGGCCTGTTTTTTCAACAGACGACTTAATCATTTGCCAGTCGTATGGATAGATAGAACGAAGATCGATCACTTCAACAGAGATGCCTTCGTCCGCCAATTTCTTAGCAACATCATCACACAAATGAACCATGCGGCTGTAAGTAACAACCGTGATGTGCTCACCCGCATGAGTGATTTTACCTTTACCGATAGGTACGATGTATTCTTCGAGCTCCGGCCATTTCGCTTTCCAGTTGGCAAAGTTCTGAACTGGTTTATCGATCATCGACTTAAGCTCTTTTTCATCCGCAGGTTCGCCAGGGATCAATTCATCACCTTTATGGCGCATCAAAGCTTTTGATTTAAGATATAATACTGGATTCGGATCCTGAATCGCCGCCAGCATCAAGCCGTAAGCGTCGAGAGGATTTGAAGGCATCACGATCTTCCAGCCTGGCAAGCGAGACGCCCACGCATCGAAAGAGTGCGAGTGGTAAACGGAACCAAAGATTCCTGCGCCCACTGGAGTCATCACAACCATCGGTAATTCAACTTGTCCGTTCGTCACCCACAAAGTATTGCCGGCGATTTTGAGCAAATCGATGGTATTGAAAATATAATCTGCAAATTGGATCTCAGCCACGCAACGGTCACCCGTCATCGCAATACCCATCGCCATGCTGATGATACCGCGTTCATCCAGCGGAGAGTTCCAAGCTGTCTTCAAACCTTGAGTCGCTGTGAAAACACCGCCGAGAGGCGCGCCCACGTCTTGACCGAAGATATCTTTAACACCGAGATGTTTTTCACCATAGTGAAGGGCCATTCTGATGGCCTGTGCTACGCTAGCCATTAGAACTTCCTCCAATCAGCATTTTCGTTTCCTACATAAACATGATCCCACACAGAGTCTGCAGAAGGGCTTGGCTCACTACGAGCTTGCACTTGAGCTTCAACGCCCTCAGCCTCATATCCTTCCCAGATTTTCGCCGATTCTTCTTTTGTCAAAATACCCGCATCGATCAAGCGCTTTTCGAAAGCGAAGACGGGATCGACAAGTTCTGTCTTACGGTTCGCACCGTCCGCAGAAGAGTGACCGTACAAACGAGAAACATAAACTTCAATGAAAGAGGGCTTACCGGTTTTACGGATGTATTCCATCTCTTCTTCAAGGGCCAAATATGCTTCAACAGGATCATTCCCGTTAATGACGCGTGAACGGATGTTGAAAGCTTTTGCACGATCCGCGATTTGCGTCTCACCATGCTGGCCTTCATACGGAGTCGAAATACCGAAACCGTTATTTTGAACTGTAATCAAAACCGGAAGTTCTTGGCCCTTACGAGAGGCCCAAATCAAACAGGTCGCGAAATCACCTTCCGCAGTTCCGGCATCACCACCGGTCACGATGCTGATCGCTTTGTGACCCGCGCGCTTTTGCGCGTGAGCCGTTCCGCAGGCCAAAGGATACTGAACTTCGATCGGAGAAGTCACAGGTGCTACGTTCCACTTAGGGAAGCAATAGTGACCTGCGAAGTTACGGCCACCTGTCGATGGATCCGTCACGCGGTTCATCATCAATCGAGTTGCATCGATCATCGGCATACCGAGAGCCACCATGGTAGGCGTGCAACGGTAGTGCAAATGGAACCAGTCATAGGCAAGGCCTTGGCCTTTACGTGCTAGCAAACCGAGTGGAACGCCGAAAGCTTCCTCACCTGGCCCACCGATCCAGAAGTAACCTTCACCGGCTTTGTAAATCTTGATCACGCGCTCTTCAAGCACGCGAGACTTAACCATCAAATTATGCATTTTCAGCAAAAGTTCTTCAGACAATCCGCCAAAATCAGATTTGGATTTTTTAGGAGCAGCCTTCTTAGCCTTCACCGCTGACTTGGCTACAACAGCCTTCGCCGGCGCCTTAGCTTTGGCACTGGATTTCGTGGTCTTTTTAGACATTTCTATGAGCCTCCAAAAGTAGAAATATCTAAGCGATAACGAGGGCTTTTGTCGCGCAATAATCGCAATAATGCAATAAGTCGTCACCCCCAAAACCTACCCGGAAAGCCGATTAAGCCGCCAAAGAAGAGTAAACAAGCACTGAGCCCAAGAAAATTTATGGGGCTGATGTAAATTTAGAGTAAAGGCCTTGGGGAACTGCCTTGCAGTCCAGGTTAATCAAAAACTTCTCAAGATCTTAGGCTCACGTAAGGGTCTAGATTCCGTGCATAAATCTAATTTATTTATAGAACTATCCGATAAAAAAGAGACAGGTCATGGAGAGAAAAATGAAACTAATTTCAACTTTGGCCCTAATACTCCTATTCTCAGTTGCGTGTGGAAAATTGAAAACTTCCGACGAAAGCTCAAACTCAACTGAGAATATGAACACGGCAATCAAAGTCTATACCAAAGACGGCGTACTTCTTGGAAAGTATATCGGTATGTTAGTAGGCTCCAACGCGTCGGTCGTTTTACAATTCACAGATGGCGGTTTGGGAAATATCGACACTACACTGGGCACCCCTACGGGCTACTTTTCGACCTATTTCGATATTTCAACTACATTCTCTTGTTTCTATAAAACATCTAACGCCTCTGGGGCTTGCTACACGCCTGTTGATACACTCGGCTCCGTTCAAAGAAATGCAATTTTTTTTGATGGCACAAGCTTTTACAAATATACCGGCCAAGAACCTACCGAAAGTATCACGTACGCATATATTTGTTCTTACTATCCATATAATACAACACCAAGTTGTGGTGCTGCGACGGGAACTATTACGAAAGCTGCTCATCTTACGACTCCATGGTCGCTTCCAAGTGGTCTAAGCTTTCCTCTGTATAATCTCATTATCGGATTTTAGATGAAGTCTCTGGTTTTTTTCCTTTTCGTTGCCATTCCAAGTTTCGCGCTCGCAAGTCAGCAGATTTCGACAAAAGCCATTCCTGAAAATGGATTCTTAGTACGTCTTAGTTATCTTGATATAGGCCAAAACAACGGAGGCCATCTATCAACAGGCGTCGTTGAAAGTGGAGTGCGTGGTTGGTTTAATCCGAGCTACTATTACGCAGGGGTTATAGGTGCCTATCCGCTACAACTCGATGATAAAGAAGGGAACGTTGTTGGTGGCACGTTCTCGCTAGGCCTTGGTTGGAGTTGGGATCGTAAGATTTTACTAGAGTCGGGCCTCGACTATCACACATGGGGCGGAGCTATTAATGCAACAACGGGTCTGTACGGCAAAATCATCATGCCTTTCAAGACCGACGGCTCAACGGATTTCTTTATCGGCCTCAGCGTTTTCGGCAGCACTGCTCCGATAGCACCGCAGTCACTCATTCAACTCGGTATTAGCCAAGTTTTTAAATAACCAAAAAAAAGCCCCAGGATCACTCCCAGGGCTTCACAAGTTTTACTTTATCTACCAGCTCTTAATTCGCCGCCTGCTTGCCAGTGGGCTGAGCCGCCTCCGACTCCATCAAATCCATCAACACATTCGTTGCTTCATTGATATCCGGACGCTTCAGGTATTCTTTGTTCTTCTGATCTTTATTGCCGTAACGAGCCACTTTTTCTTTTTCTTTTTTATTCTTAGTCTCGTTTTTATCTTTCAGAACTTCGCTCACTTTGATCAACTTGCCGCGAGCTTTTGCCTTCTTCAACTCATCTTCAATCTTCTTGAAGTCTTCGCTTTTCTCAACGCGAGCCACTGACTTTTCACGCAGAGATTTGATCCACTCAGGCTTGAGCATTGACCAAGCGCCTGGACCTTCTTTCACGTAAGCTTCAGGTGACAAGAATGGAGCGATCTTTTGCGGTGGCAAAGAATAATCTAAGAACTTCTCACCGATATCGTCCGTGCTGTAAGGGCCTGGCAATACAACGTCGGCTTCAACACCGCGGTGCTGAGTTGAGTTACCGCCTGGCACGAAGAACATGCCGACCGTTACTTTCAAAGCGCCCAAGTTGTTTGGCATTGGCAAAACGGATTGAACAGAGCCTTTACCGAACGTGTGGTCACCACCAACGATGACAGCACGTTTGTAATCTTGCAAAGTACCAGCGACGATCTCAGAAGCAGAAGCACTGATACGGCTTGTGAGAAGAACCAAAGGTCCCGCCCAGTCTACTGCAGGATCTGTATCACTCAGCGTCTGTTCACCACGGCTTGCATCGCGCGAAGATTGTTTTACGACGTTACCCGTTTTAAAGAAAAGACCTGCGATTTTCACAGCGTCTTCCAAGCTACCGCCACCGTTGTTAGAAAGATCAAGAACCAACCCGTCGACTTTCTTTTCGTTAGCTTCTTTGATGATCTTTTTCAGGTCAGCAGCAGAAGAACGGCCGCCACGGCGAGAGTCCGCGTAGAATGAAGGGAAGTTGATGATACCGATCTTCTTCTTTTTACCGTTGATCTCTTTATCTTGGTAAATGATAGAAGCTGCTTCGTCTTCCAAGTTTACTTTTTCCCGAGTCAAAGAAACATCAAGACGCTGTTTGCTTTCACCTTTTTTGCGAAGGATCGTCAAACGAACTTTCGTTCCCTTAGCGCCACGGATTTTCTTAACCACATCTTTCAAATCCATGTCGATCACATTTTCCATCGCGCCTTTTTCTTGGCCGACAGCGATGATCTTATCTTGTGGCTCGATCAAACCCGATTTCGCAGCAGCACCGCCCGGAACCAATTGTTCAACAACCGTGAAGCCGTCCTGAGAAGAAAGTGTCGCGCCGATACCTTCCAAAGACAAACGCATTTGGATCTCGAAGTCTTCCAAGCTGTCGCGAGAAAAGAAACTTGAATGTGGATCCAAAGCTCTTGCGAAACTGTCCAAATAGTCTGAGTACAAATCAGTTTCTTTGGTATCTTGCAAGCGCTTCACTGCGCGATCATAGGTCTTGATCACATTTTTCTTCGCTTCATCCATCTTCATGTCCGTCGCCTGGTAATTCGCGATCTGGAAGTGGATGTATTTTTTCATGAAATCATTAGCTTCATCAGTGTTTTTAGGAAAAGGCTTTTTATCTGGGTCGAATGTAAACTCAGTCTTTGGATCAAACTTGTAGTCTTTACCCAAGAACGTTTTTGCGAAGGCGGCACGTTCTTCAGCACGCTTCACCAACAACTTCTGCGTTTCAGTCAAGAATGCGCAGTCTTTGTTTTTTGTTTTTTCAAACAGGTTGGACATCCAGCCTTTGATTTGATCGATATCCGTTGAAAGTAAATAGATTTTCGAAGGGTCAATACGCTTGATATATTGCTCGACAGTGTGGTTTGCCAATTCAGCGTCGCGATTTGCGTAGCGAATGTGGTTTGCAAGGAAACCGCCTTCGATGGCGCTCAGATACCGACACTCAAGATCGTCTTTGCCTTGTGCGTATGAGTTTGAAGTGAGGAACAAAAAAGATCCCGCTAGAACAAGCGAGGCGATGCCTTTGAATGAGCCCATGTATATCCTTCCTATGGTCTACCTGTAAGGTCGATCTACTTAGGATAGCAAATATCTAAGCGAGATCATTCAAATTATCGGCTAAACAAAGAAAAAGAATAGTCGGCTATGCGTTAGGACTTATGTCTATCAACATCAAACAAATTGAGCTGATTTACAGACACAGAGTCACCAACTTTAGGCTCGGTTCCGTGACGAGTGATCTCGTGTTTGACGAAATTGCCATCGTGAGTAGCAATCAAAAAGAAAGACATTTCAGGATAATCCGCCTTCAAACGAATCATCTCTTCCGCGATCAATTGAATATTCTTGGGATCATCGTCAGACATTCCAAAGCGGTGGTGTGGACTGTGGCCGTATACTTCCAAGGCTCTTTCCACACTTGCGCGAATCGCTTTTTGTTTTAACTGAGCCGCATTCATCGTCAGATTCGCGTCGCCGAGCACGTGACGAGTGGCTTTGTGATTCACAGGGAACACGCTTAAGTAATTCGGCTCATGTGGAAGAAACTGACGATCCACGAAGAGCTGAATCCCCGCCTTCAAGGTTTCTGGGTGATGACCGCGGGCCGTGATCACTGAAATGGGACGACGGTTAAAAGTTGCGTGGTAGAAGCACTGCCAAGAAGGACCTTTCCACTGAACATCCGGAAAGCCCAACGCCTCCGCCAAATCTTGCACGAAGATCTGTTTTTTGCCTTCGAGTTTTTCAATATCACTGATGTTGATGTCACGGAAATTACGGTACGTCCCTGTCTCATCGTCAAAACGAACTTCGTAGTCCTGGAAGGGACCCGGTTCGCCAATGATGGAGTGAATTTTCGCGTATTCGCCACTCCCCACACGTAGCTCCTCGCCGGTGGTTTTGTGGAATAGAATTAACGGAGTCGAAAGAAAGGCAATATTATCGTCGAAGTCGAAGAAATAGAAACTACGCCCACCTAAGTGATGATTTCTGTCTTTTTCTTGGAGCCGTTGAATCCCCAGTTCCAACTGCCCCTTGTGGGAGTTCGTCATAACAAAACCTCAAGGGCTTTAGAACACGATCCCGAGGGCCACCGAAGCGCCAAAGCCGTTTGCGTTGGCCTTTTCCATATCATCGATATCACTCTGAACCTGTGTGCCGTAGCTACGTCTGATAGAAGGCTTTTGTACCATGACTCGGTATCCCACATCTAGGGTGAGTGAAAAAAACTCCCGGTAAATAGAGCGAAAAGCAAGCCCGGGAAGGATGTACATCGAATTGCCCTGATCGTAATAGGTGTCAGCTCCGTTATGGGTGTAGGTTTTACGACCGCCATTTGCGTAATAGAGGTTCCCACCGGCTAATACTTGGCCATGGCAAGAAAAGGCAAAGAAACAGGTGGTTTTAGGCCAATTATACAAGAAGTAGTTTGCTCCGCCGGTAAAGAACCAGCCTAAACTATCCACCCCTGTTCCGGCATTCCACTCCCAGATGTCATTGACGGCATTTCGATAGGTTACAGCACTGGTTCCCGTCGATGAAGAAAACCCGGTAAAAGTAAAATCAATCCCCTGCCAAGCCTTCACTTGGCGGTATTTTTTAGCCTCTTTTTCAGGATCAACCCACGCATGAGCAAGAGAGGCTGCAAAGAACGAAAATACCAACAGGA
Source organism: Bdellovibrionales bacterium (assembly GCA_018266295.1). Taxonomy (NCBI): domain Bacteria; kingdom Pseudomonadati; phylum Bdellovibrionota; class Bdellovibrionia; order Bdellovibrionales; species Bdellovibrionales bacterium. Next base: position 786,933 of record JAFEAQ010000011.1, read on the forward strand.
CTGCAAATACTCTATTCATTCCGGAGTTCCTTATTTCTTAGCTTTTTTACGAGTAACCACTTTCGCCACTTGAAGCTGCTGAGCTTTTTCAGACTTACCAACCTTCTTAGCTGCTTTCGGCGTCGCTGCTTTTTTCGGAGCGGCGGTTTTTTTAGCCTTTCCTTTAGACTTCGTCGAAGTCGTACCAGCTTTGTCGTTGATAAGCTCAATCGCCTGCTCAAGTGTCACAGTTTCTACCGTCGCACCTTCAGGCAAAGACACATTCGTCTTTCCTGATTTGATGTAAGGACCATAAGGACCGTTGTAGATCTGAATCGCCTGCTCAGTGCCTGGATGCACACCCAAGTCTTTCAACGGAGCTGCTTTACCACGGCCTTTTTTCGGCGTGCTCAACATCTCGAGAGCTCGCTCGAGTGTGATAGTGAAAATGCTTTCGCCTTTTGGAATAGAACGGTAATCGCCATCACAAACAACGAACGGACCGAAGCGGCCAAGACCCGCTTTGATCTCTTTACCCGTGCCAGGATGAGTGCCGAGAGTTTTCGGTAATTGCAAAAGCTCAAGAGCTATCGGCAAAGTCACGTCTTCAGGCTGCACACCTGGAGGCAGTGAAGCGCGTTTTGGTTTGTCCGTATCACCCACATCGCCCAACTGAACGTAAGGCCCATAGCGACCGTTTAAAACGTAAATCGGCTGATCGGTTGCAGGGTCTTTACCAAGAGCATCTGCACCGTTGATTTTTTGATCGATGAGCTTTTCTGCGATTTCCGGAGTGATATCCGCCGGAGATTCGCTCTCTGGCAAAGACGCACTGACATCCTGACCATCACGTTGTGTGGTGAGGTAAGCGCCGTAACGACCGACGTGGAAAGCATATTTTTCCATGCCTTCGAGTTTGATCGTACGTGCATCTTCTGGATCAATTTTGTCAGCTTGTTCTTCGACTTGCTCTTTCAAACCTTTCGGTCCGAAGTAAATCGATTTCAAATATTTTTCGAGCTCCAAATCGCCATCAGCGATTCCGTCGAGTGATCTTTCCATTTCAGAAGTGAATCCGAGATCCACGTACTGAGGAAGGTAACGACTGAGGAGTTTTGAAACAACCATCGCCGTGAATGTCGGAATCAGAGCGGTCCCCTGCTTACGAACATAACCACGATCAATGATGGTACCGATAACCGACGCGTATGTTGACGGACGGCCGATACCTTCTTTTTCCATCGTTTGTACGAGACTGGCCTCAGTGAAACGCGCTGGTGGTTTTGTTTCGTGTGAAGTTGGGTCAGCTTTCGCGCATTTGACGCTATCTTTGACTTTCAACGCCGGCAAGCGCACTTCGCGCTCTGCCAAGTCTGCTTCAGGATCATCGCTGCCTTCCACGTAGGCGCGGAGAAAGCCCGGGAATTCAATCGTCATTCCCGATGCGCCGAAGAGGGCTTCTTCAACCTGAATTTTTGCACTCACTTGTTTCTGGCGAGCATCCACCATTTGGCTGGCGATCGTACGCTTCCAGATCATATCGTAAAGTTTAAACTGAGTGCCTGTCAGACCCGTTTCATCCGGATCCACGAAGCTCACTCCCGCTGGACGGATGGCTTCATGGGCCTCTTGCGCGCCTTTGACTTTCTTCGCAGCATAGAAGCGCGGAGCATCCGGAAGATACTCTTTGCCGTACTTGCTTTGAATGCCATTGCGAGACGCTGTGATCGCCTCGTTCGACAAGAATGTCGAATCTGTTCTCATGTAAGTGATGAAACCTTGCTCGTAAAGCTTCTGCGCCACTTGCATCGTCTCGCGCGAACTCAAGCCCATTTTTCTATTGGCTTCCTGTTGCAAAGTCGACGTGATGAACGGAGCTGCCGGGCGACGAGTCGTTGGCTTTTCCTCAACGTCTGTCACAGTCCATGCGCCGGTTTTAATCGCAGCTGCAAGGTCTTTGGCTCTTTTTTCATCGAGGACCAAAACATCTTTACCGGCAACAAGCTTACCTGTTGTACCGTCGAAATCTTTACCAGTCGCTACACGCTGTGATTTCACATTTTGCAAACGGGCTTCGAATTCAACGCCGTCTTTTTGCAAGTTCGCAAGGATGCCCCAGTAACTGGAGCTTTTGAAACGGATGCGCTCGTGTTCGCGTTCAACAATCAACCGAACCGCCACCGATTGCACACGGCCTGCTGACAAACCGTAAGCCACTTTTTTCCATAGCAGCGGAGAAATCGTGTAACCCACCAAACGATCCAGAACACGGCGGGCTTCTTGAGCCTTCACAAGATTAAAATCAATCTCGCGCGTGTCACTCAGAGATTTTTGGATCGCGTCTTTCGTGATCTCATGGAACACCATTCGCTTGGTTGGAACTTTTGGCTTCAAAACTTCCAGCAAGTGCCAGCTAATACTTTCCCCTTCGCGGTCTTCGTCCGTCGCGAGATAAAGCTCTGCGGCTTCTTCAAGTTTGTCTTTGAGATTCTTAACAACTTTCGTTTTGTCTTTTGGAACACAGTAAAGAGGCTCGAAGTTTTTATCGACGTTCACGCCGAGCTGAGCCCATTTCTCTTTCTTTACTTTTTCAGGAATGTCTTTTGCTGATTGCGGCAAATCACGGATGTGGCCCATGCAAGACTCAACCACATAATCCTTCCCGAGGAATTTACGAATGGTTTTGGCCTTGGTCGGAGACTCTACTACTACTAATTTAATACCATCTGCTGATTTCTTCGCCATTTTTTACACCTTCATCATGTGCAGGCACTACTAATATATAGACAAACCATGAAGCCGATTCTCCAACTGCGCAAGTACAAATTTTGACTTTGCGCTTCCTAAGGTCGCCGACTATCATCGATTCATGCCGAAAATAAAATTTCTTCTAACTGATATCGACGACACTTTGACCGACGAAGGTCTTTTAGGACCCGAAGCCTACGAGTCCTTGTGGAGTTTGCATCGAGCTGGTGTGCATGTGGTTCCAATTACTGGACGTCCTGCCGGGTGGTGCGAAATGATCGCGCGACAGTGGCCTGTGAGCGGAGTCGTTGGAGAAAATGGCGGATTTTATTTTCGCTACCACAACAGAAAGATGCTCCGTCATTTTTTCTTCGATGAGAAAGCACAGAAAGCCAATCGAGAAAAACTCAACAAGTTAGAGACCGAAATTCTCGCGAAGGTTCCGGGCTGCGCTTTGGCGAGCGATCAGTTCTGTCGCTTGATGGATCTTGCTATTGATTTCTGCGAAGATGTTCCCGCACTTTCAAAACCGGAAGTGCAAAAGATCGTGGACATCTTCCATCAGCATGGAGCTCAAGCCAAAGTTTCTTCGATTCACGTGAACGGCTGGTTCGGCACTTACGACAAACTCACGATGACTCTGACGATGTTACAAAAAGAATTCGGTGTGAGCGCTGAAGAGGCAAAAAAAGTTTGTGCGTTTAGTGGTGACTCTCCAAACGACGAGCCGATGTTTGGCTATTTCCCACATTCCTATGCCGTTGCAAATATCCAGAACTTTATCAACGATATCAAACAAAAACCCGCCCACATCATGAAATCACGCGGTGGTTTGGGTTTTGCTGAAATTGCTAAAATTATTTTGGCTGGTTAGTCGACAGCAGTCACTTTGATGCCGGCTTTGAGGAGAGCTTCTGTAAAGAAGCCGTTGCCCTCAACAGTCTTGCCGCTGAAAGAACCGTCGTAAATGATACCTACGCCGCAAGATGGGGACTTGGATTTCAGATAAGCCTCTGTCGCGCCATTTTCTAAGGCGACCTTCAAAGCAACGTCAGCGCCTGCGATAAATTGCGCGGTCACATCGGCACCTTGATTGGTCACTACACGGCCATTTTGAATTTCAGACGGCGGACGAGGCGTAGAAAGCCCGCCCATTTGCTCCGGACAAACGGCCACAGCTTCGCCCTTCTCGACCCATTCACGGATCTGAGCGCGCTCTTTGGCTTGGCAATCGAAGCGGCAGGGAACACCCGCCAGACAGGCTGAAACGACTTTCATAGAGACAATATAAAAGAAAAGGGGGCTTGTTAAAAGCCCCCTGTAAAAGCTTTAGGCTCCCGCGAAGCTCATCGACTTGATAAGGACGTCAGGACAGATATAGGAACTTCCAGGCTTTGCATATTCATTGCCCAGTTCATCGATATCACTAAGGACATCCATGATATTCCCAGAAACTACGAACTGATCAATCGGACCAACCATCTTCCCTTTTTCATAAAGGAATCCCTCGGCAGGCATCGAAATATCACCCGTCGTCTCTTTATAACCTGAATGCAGACCCGCCGAGAACTCAGTCAGGTAAACAACCTGATCGTACTTCTCAAGCAACTGCTGCAATGTCTTCGTACCTTTAGAAACCACAAGGTTTGTCGGACCGATATCCATTGAAGAAGCAGGGCTTCTCGCAGCATGTGCCGTATGCGGCAGTTTCATTTTCTGCGAGTACTCGAGATTCGTCAGATAGCTTTTCAAAACACCGTTCTCAAAAATCACCGTCTTTTGCGAAGGGGCTCCTTCCGAGTCAAACGGACGCATTGAAGGTCCACGAGTCTCAAACGGATCGTCCACAACCTGGAACTTCTCGCTAGCAATCTTCTGATTCAGTTTTCCCTTAAACAGAGACTTCTCTTCATAAACTTCTTTCGCTGAAAGATAGCTCGTGAACATCTCCATCACCATCGGAAACATCTCACGGCTGATCACAACCGCATAGTTACCGGTTTTCAACTTTTGAGCACCCAAGCGCGAAAGCGCTTTACGAGCGCCTTCTTTCGCAGTTTCTTCCGGACGAACATCTTTAAAAGATCTGACGAAGAAAGAATCTCCATCCATCTTTGAGTTCTCTCCGTCTTTTGCCAGCGGATACGCATAGCCTGTGAAATAACTCGTTTTATATTCTTGGTCCATGCCTTCAGAATTCAAAACACGGCGCGAGCCCATACCTTCGCTAAACGAAGAGTATGGCACCGCTTGAATACGTGGATCTTGATTCAAAGCCACTTCTTCAAGGAGCTTGGCAACTTCCATCTTTTTGTTCATCGGAATTTCTTCCGTGCTAAAAAGACCATCGATCGTTTTGAAACTCTGTGGTTTCATCAACAGAACTTCGTTTTTTTCATCAGACTTCAAAGTCTTCGCATTACTGAGGGCTTCTTTATAAGTGCGATGAAGAGCTTCCCAAGAAAGATTCTCGGTATAAGCGTAACCTTGGCTTGCGCCAAGAATTACACGAAGACCCGCCATCTGAGTTTGTGTTGATTCAAACTTTTCAAGCTTGCGCTGGCTGTAACCTAAATTAAGGTTTTCACCTCGTGACAACAACAACTCGACTTTTGCGCCTTCGCCTTTTGCTTCAGCAGCAATCTTATTAAAACTTTCTTTCAAAGCATCCATTACGACGCCCTCCCGCCGACCATCAGGCTAGAAACCAAGATTTGCGGCTGACCAACACATGTCGGGATGCTGCCGCTCACAGAGCCGCACATACCTGTTGCGTGTTTCAAATCATTAGAGACTTTCGTGATCTTACCGAGAGTATCAATCCCGCGGCCGATCAAGCAGGCGCCCTTCACAGCTTCTTCGATACGTCCCTTACGAATGATGTAAGCCTCACGTACTTGGAAGTTATAATCACCCGTTCCAGGATTCACGGAACCGCCGCCCATGTTTTTCGCATAAAGACCGTAGTCCACATCACGAATCATATCTTCGAAAGAATCTTTGCCTGCATCGATGAAAGTGTTTCTCATACGAGATGCCGGTGCGTACTTGTAAGACTGACGACGGCCGCTGCCGGTTGCTTCATAGCCTGTTTGCTTCGCACCCATTTCATCAACGATGTATGACTTCAAAATTCCTTTTTCAATCAAAACCGTGCGTTTCGTTTTATTGCCTTCGTCATCGATGTTCAAAGAACCCCAGCTATTCGCCATCGTTCCGTCATCCACTGCCGTCACGCACTCAGGAGCAATACGCTCTCCGAGCTTGCCGCAAAAAACGGAAGCGTTCTTCGCGACCGATGTGGTTTCAAGACCATGACCACAAGCTTCGTGGAAGATCACGCCACCGAAAGAATTATCAATCACGACCGGCATTTCACCCGCAGGAGCATACTTCGCTGTTGTCAGCAAATTCGCACGATCCACGCAGCCTTCAGACAATGACTTCAAATCCCAGCGGTCGAAAACTTCGGATGTGCCGAGCAAACCTTCGCGCTCGGAAGCACTTTCCTTCACACCATTGTGTTCAACAAACGTTTCCACCATCACGCGAGAATACGCGCGCTCATCATAAGCCATTAGCCCCTTTGAGTTTGCGATCTGCACTTTTTGGAATTTCTCGTGCAACATCGATTCAACTTGAGTCACATGCGAGCTTCTTGCGCGAGCATGTTGATCCATCGAATTCAACCACTTAAACTTTTGATCACGATTCATTTCCCACGGCTTTTCACCGTAAGTGTGAATTGAATCAAACGCGACTTGCATCAAAGGCATCGATTTTTTTGCTGCTCCTTGACCACGGCTTTGGGCCGCATTCAAAGCCGCTTTCACGAGCCCTGCTTCGCTGAGGTCGTTTGTCGTCACGTAAACAATCTCGTGGCCAAAGAACAAGCGCACACCGGCGCCATAAAGTTGACCGACGATGGCTTTGTCTGCTTTCTGACTCAATAAACTCAACTGCGAAGAGTAAGTATCTTCGACAAAGATATCTGCGAAGTCAGCACCGGTTGAAAGAGCCGCATCCAGGGCTTTTTCCAAAATACTTTGAGAGACAATCATTTCTACCTCCAAAAACTAGATTGTATACGAAGAAAGAGCTTACACCAAACTCTCTTCGATTTCTTGCCGCGTCCATTCTCCTGGACGTCGGACTGATTTTACTTCGCCTGCGGAAATCTCCACGATCTGATCGCAGTCCGCGACGGTCCCTAGGCGATGCGCGATAATCAACATAGTCACTCCGCTAAACGCGCTTCTGATGACTTTCTGTAGTAATGCATCTGTCTGCACATCGACGCTCGCTGTTGCCTCATCCATCACGATCACACGCGCTTTGGTCAGCAAAGCCCTTGCTAAACACAACAATTGACGCTGCCCCTGACTTAAATTGAGGCCGCTCTCAGTCACCGGCGAATTCAATCCTTGCGGAAGACTCGCCACATATTCCCACATGGACGCGTGTTTCAAGGCTTCAGTCACATCTTTGTCAGAATACTCATTAAAGCGATCCAAGTTGTTCCGTATGGTTCCAAGGAACAATGTGGGATCTTGCGGAATGATTGCAAGATTGCGGCGCAGTTTTTCTAATGGAACTGTCCCAATGTCCACACCATCAATCGCAATTGTTCCCTGTTCCGCCTCAATAAAGCGGAACAGAGATTGAAAGAACGTGCTCTTGCCTGAGCCTGTTCTCCCAATGATCCCAACACGACTACCTGGGGCAACATCAAACGTGATGCCTTTAAGCACTAACGGCAAATGCTCTGCATAGCGAACCTGCAAATTCTCAACTTTAATTTCACCAAACTCCGGCCAAGTCGGACGCAAAGCTTCAGACGATTTTCTGACAGTCTCTTTTTCTGCCGGAAGATTCGCAAAGAACTTTAGACGCTCAATCGAAGTCATGCGCGATTCGATATCGGCAAAAACTCTCACGCCCCAGTTCAAGTATCCCCAGAACGAAAGTGAGTATAACGTCACAAGCCCGGCAGTTCCCGCACTCATCACACCCGAGTAAGCAGAAAGTGCAATACCCACAGTTGTTGCCATCGCAATCACCCCACCCACAAGCGGAATGCGCGAAGAGAACCAACGATTCAACATATAATGCGAATAGAACATTCTCTGACTGTGCGCGAGCTTGTCGTAGAAGTTCTTCATGAACCAATCTTGCTTATTGAAACTGCGGATGACGACAAGCCCTTGTAAGCTCTCTTTAAAGTGAGCATAGCGAGGCGAGCGCGCCACGCTGTCGAGACGTTTCGCTTCACGTGCAGGACGACGATAATCCCTCTGCAAGAGATAATACAACGCCATCACAGGACCTATCACAAAAATCATCATCGGCATCAAACCCAAGATCAGCACGAGCGACACAACCACTTGCATCGCACAGTTAACCGCAGCACTAAACATCCACTGCAAATAGACATCGACAGATTCGATATCACGTGAAAATCTCTGCAACACACGTCCCACCGGAGTCGAGTCAAAGAATCGCACCGGCGCATGTAGTACGCTATGAAGCATTTTATTGTGAATATTCTGACCAGCACGAATACCACGCGCGAGCCAGAAGAGCTGATCGAGCAACGTCAGCACAAGCAACGCCAAACCGATCAAGCCGTAAATACCCACAGCTGTCAGAGCCATCCACTCCGTCTGATGAGATGAATAGTAAGACAACCACGCCTTCTGAATGAGCGGCAAAAAGTTCACAGCACAAGTTGCAATAAACAGAGCCAGCAAAATCAACGGACGCGTGTACTTACCGTCACCACCCAATGATAGAATATAATCCCAGTAAACGGAGCCCTTCACGGCGCCTTTCTCACGATCCTCATCCTCGGTCACGCGAGTTTCAGATTCGTCATCTACTTTCGAAGCCGCTACTTCCGTGCCGGCGTCAGCTGTTGCAACAGCAATATCACCCTCACCATGGGACTTCCCGTGCTCTGCATAGAAAGTCACAAAGGATGGACAGCTATTCTTAACCTGCTCAAGCGTCCCTTGGCCCTTAATCTCGCCATTCTCAATGAAAATGACTTGATCAAACTGCGCCAAGAATTCCAAACGATGAGTCACTACAACGCGGGTGACATCTTTCCATGCACCAAAGATCAAACGCTCGCACAAAAGCTTCTCAGTATCGGCATCCACCGCAGACAAAGGATCATCCAGCAACACCACCTGAGGTTTACTCAAGAACGCCCGACCCAAGGCTACACGCTGCTTCTGACCGCCGGAAAGATTCACACCCTTCTCACCGATCTCTGTGCGCAGTCCGCCTTTCCATTGACGCAAGTCCTGACTAAGACAGCTGTTATGCAACGCCCGGCGAAGTTCTTCTTTCGTGACGTTCTCACCGAACTGAAGGTTCTCCAGCAATGTCGTATTCACGATATAGGCTTCTTGCGGCACATAAGCGACACGCGGACTCACGCTTTCAGGCAAACCGGTGAATTTAAATCCTCCCGACGCCAGTTGCATCTCACCTAAGAGCGTATTGAGAATCGAGCTCTTCCCCGAACCGACTGGACCTACAATGGCAACAGAGCTGCCCGCAGGAACATTCAAGTTCAAATGTCTCAACACCGCGCGCTCCGTCCCCGGATACACCAAGGTCAGATCATGCATTTCAACACCCACAGACGCACCCGTGGTATCCAATTGCTTTTGCCAATTCGGAACTTCCTCTTGCTTTAAGAAGTTCAATATACGAGTGGCACCAACCTTCGCCGCTGTCGCGCGAGAAATCAAACGCGATAACTCGCCAAATGGCCCTTCAAGTAATCCGAACAAAGAGATACAAGTAAAGATCAAAGCCGCATCCAAAGTCTGCCCACGCAAAACGTGCGTCGCCAAAGCGACAAAAAGCACAAACGTTGAAACCGCCAGATAACCAAGGCTTGCAATCACTTCCGCGCGCGCCAAGCGGCGACGGCTGTGCAATTCTTTCTCGCGAATCTCCGTGACCTCTTTAGAGACACTTTTTTCCCAGGCAAAATACTTCACGACACGAATCGCATTCAAAGCCTGCGTAATCAGAGTCACGCGATGATCGCGATGAGCCATCATCTCTTCATCAAGTTTCGTAAAGCGCTTTGCTACATAGTTCGTCAGCGGGGCCAGCGTAAAGAGCACGATCAACGCTGCCAGTGCCGACCAGCCGATATAATAGAAAAGCATCACAATCACGGCCGTCATCATTAATATAGACATGATGAAGTCCGCGAAAATGATCGGCCAATCCGCAACCGAGTCACTGTCACTGCTCATATAGTTTACGATATCGCCCAGTTGATTCTTCTGGCGCGCATTCTGACTCAGCTTCAAACTGTGAGTAAAAATTTTCTCGTTCAGAACATTGGTCAATACCTGATAGCTGCGAAGAGTATTGTGAAAGAAATGCTGCAAGCAAAAGCCCGAAACAAAACCGCAGAAGCCCAGCAAAAGGCCAACAATGACCGCCTCAACTAAATTCTCTTGCGTGACACCTTTTGAAATCAAACCGACAAAGTGATGCACCAACACAGGTGTCGACAAAGAGAAAACCGCGTTGAGCCCGTACCAGGTATATCCCGGAATCACAAAACGTCTTTGGACTTTAATCAAAGACATCAAGTGAGACCACGGAGAATCCCAGCGAATCTCGTTCACAGGTACTTGAATTGAGCGTGGGTTCACCAAATCCGGCAGCGGTAACATATCATTTTCTTCGATATGCTGGAGCTTGGCCTTTTTGATCAACGGCACAGCTTGGGTAAAAAATAACTTCCTAAAGAAATCCATAAAAATCCATTCTGGATATGCAGCTGCCGTCAGCAACTGCGCATAAAACTTAAATTGTGAAAGAAACAAAAGGTCTGATCGCTATTATTTGGAACTAATGAGGCCTTTAGAACTGAGAGAGAAGAGAGGCCGACATAGCTTCAATGCGAACTTGCATTTTAATTTGCAATCTAACTTGCATTAGAATCATGGTGCTCTCCTCTCTAAAGATTTTTCCACGCTATCCGGTAAATTCCTTATTGTCTAGCGGGGAAATATTTTTTCTCTCAGTTCCGGACCTCAACGGCGTTTCATTTTAATATGCTCGTACATTTCTTTCTGCTGCTTCTTGAGCTTTTCCCTGGCCTGTCGCTGCTTTACGCGGTCCTCGCTGATCTGTTTTCGCTGAAGTTCCCGCTTTAGTTTCTGATAGCGGTTCCAACGATTTTCGTCGAGCGCCCCGTTTTCAAGCGCGCTTAACACAGCACAGCCAGGCTCCGTCCGATGTTGGCAATCTCCGAAACGACAAGCGTTTTCAAGTTCCGCTAAATCAGAAAACAGCGTATCAACTCCGTCTTCCTGATCCATTAGCGACAGCATACGCATTCCCGGCGTATCAATAACAAAAGCTCCGTTATCCGTTGGAAACAAATACCTCGCCGTCGTCGTGTGCTTTCCGCGATCATCGCTCTCGCGGATTTCCTGCGTCTGCAACACATCTTTTCCCAAAAGATGATTTGTCAGAGTCGATTTTCCGACACCGGAAGACCCCACAAAGACCACCGTTTTTCCCGCGGCAATGTAAGGATCCAAATTCTGCAAACCGATTTTCTCTTTCACACTGAACGCATGCACTCCGATTCCGGGAAATTCACCTCGTAAGTTCTCAAGCAGATCTTCCAGGTTTTCTGAAAGCTCCGCTTTGGTCACACAAAGAACCGGAATCGCACCGCTGTCCCACGCCAGGCTCACATAGCGTTCAAGCCGCGCGATATTCATATCCGCATTGACTGACGTCAGGATAAAAGCAAAATCGATATTGCTCGCTAATATTTGCGCAGCACCGCCGCCGCCAACCGCTTTGCGGTACATACAGGACTTCCGGGCAAAAACTTTTTGCACAAGTGCCACCGCCTGGTGCTCTTCATACTTGCAAGAGATCCAGTCGCCGACGGATGGCAAATCCATTCTTGAGTGCGATTGATAGCGATACTTTCCCGGCAACTCCGACCACACCGTTGCCGTCGCAGAAACCTGCACCCGCCAACGGTCTTTTTCTTCTCCAACAACCCGGCCTATAATCTGATCCGAGTCTTTTAATTGTTTTTCAAAAAAATCATTCCAACCCCACGCGAGGCGGAATTCTAAATTGCTTTGCTTCAAGCAAAACTCCTTAAGTTTAAAATTGAAAATAGAAATAACTTAAGGTCGTCTTAGCTTCTGAGAACTCAAATTGTTTAAATTAAAAATCTCTGGTTTGAGATCCTAGAACGCAAAGAGGACCGACATTGAATTGATTTGTACTGCAATCATAGGCCCTCCCTGTGTGGCGATAGCCGAACTGGCTATGAACTCAATATAAACGAGTCCGCGTGGGACCGCAAGAGGCCTTTCATCCTAATTTTGGCACAGGGCTTGGATGGTAGGGTTCCGACGGCTTTTAAAACCCTTAATTTGTCCCTTAACCCCCTAAAAAGAGACAAGAAAGGGCTGTTGTCGACAACTTCGCCATGCCCTAAGGAGACGAACATGAAATTCGCAATGCTGAAATCCACTCTGCTCATTTCTGGCCTCGTAGTATCGGTCGTTGCCTGCACCAACTCAAAAACGGCTAAGAACGTTTCCACAAAAACCAGTCAGCAACAAACCACCAGCGAAACCACAACCGTCAATGGCCAAACTGTTTCTGAAAAGTACTCCTACCGCCTCGAAGAAAACGGCTGCGATACAGAGCTTCGCAAATTCAGCAGCAAAGAAGCTATGTGCTCGGGCCTTCAAGACGAAAAACTTAATAACTTCTGCGCGCCAGAAGCCCGTGAAGAAAAATTTAAAGCCCTTTGCAAAGGAACATACAAACCTTTCGTCTCCGATAGTATGGGCAATGTTGATGTTGAAAAAGGCGCCCCTGACTTGAGAGCCGATGCTCCCGAGGCTTCGGATAAAATGGCTGTGAAGGAAATCAGCGAAAAAGGTGGGCTTGAATATTTCAAAATGACGGCGGACCAAGATCACTCGACAGCGATCTCAGCTATCACGATCGTAAGCTGCGATTCCAATCCTGCAAGCTCCATCACTTCAAAAAGAAATGGCATTTTGCTTTTGCCGTCTTCGAAAGCCGTTCTTACGCGTGATCTGAATAATGTCCTACCTGACGGCTCTACGACGGCCGGTCTCCATCCATTTGTGACATTGAAATGTGCTGGTAATGAAGCCGCAAAAACCGTCGACCTCACGACCCTTGATCCAAGCAAGTTTGAATTAAAAGAAATTAAAGCTTCGAACATTGTTCAAGACATTATCGTGACCTCACCGGAAGTTGAAACAAGTGAACGCCAAACGGGTGTCGTTAGTATCTCTTGCAGTGATGATACGACAGCCGCGATGAAATCTGCTTTGAACGGTATTCAGTTGATAAAAGGCTCTAGCGTTATTCTTGTTCGCGATCTTCAGCAGAAGCCTGATCAAGCGCCTTACCTCGTCGTGAGCTGCAAATAGAAATCGATCTTCGCCAGTCTCTGCACATTTACGGAACAGAGTTTATCTGTTCCGCAGAACAACAGCTTCATTATTATTTTTTGACTGGTCTCTTTGCTTGCTGAAATAATTTTTTTCATGTCAAGAGCCGCCGAGTTTTTACTGACCCAATACAATCTTAGAAAAGATAAAAACAAACGTTTTTCACAAAGAGCCTTTGCCCGACTGATTGATCTCAATCCAGGCCGTGTGAATCACTATTTCTCCGGAGAGCGCCAAATTACCAAAAAAATGGCGCAGAAGATTTCTCAGAATCTCGGACTGGATGCCAAACAAGAAGCCTATTTCATTCATCTTTGTGAAATCGACATTGAGACAAAACGCAACCCAACGACCCGCCGTCTACAAGACGACGAACTCGCGCTCATCGTAGAGTGGCATCATTTCGCGATTCTATCCCTCATGTCGACGAAGGATTTTCAGTCAAATCCAGAGTGGATCTCAGGGCGTCTGGGGATTCCGTTGGACCTGGTCTCTCCGTCGTTAGAACGCCTCGAGCGTATTGGACTAATCAAGAATCTTAACGGCAAGTACGTCAAACAGCCTGGCTCTTTAACGACGACCGAAGATATTCCAAGCCAATTCTTGATGATGTCTCACCAAGATTCTCTCCGTCACATCATACATCACCTCCCAAACGTGGCCGTCGAAAAGCGCGATGTCAGCTCCATCACCTTGGCGATCGATGACCGCAAATTGCACGAGGCGAAAATGCTCATCCGCCAATTCCGCCGCCGATTGGCTACAATGTTAACTAAGGGCAAAAACAATCAGGTCTATACATTAAATATTCAATTATTTCCTCTTTCCAAGGAGCCCGTAAAATGATGAAAGCCCTTATCGCGATTCTACTATCGGCCTCTGTCAGTCACGCTGGTGGAGACTGGTATGAAAAAGGCAACGGCGGATTCATCATTTCTTGTCCAAATAAGCCAACTCAGCTTCTCGATCTCTACGAGCTTCAGTATCGATTCAGAGATATTTCCGGCCTCCACAATATGAGTTTAGATACGACAGAGTTTAAAACTCTGGATGACCGTTTTCATTACTTGCTGAAAAAAATCTCACGCCTGAATCCCAATCGATCCAGTCTCTATGAGGGCTGGTACGAGGATTTCAAGCAAGAGGCAGAATTTCTTCCGGGTATTCACTTAAACCCGATCGGTGACGTAGGTTTGGTGACTCCAGAGCCTGACTGTGATTTGCGACAAGTTGTTTTCCAGCGCGACCCTAGTATTTTGAGCCCTCATCGCTATACAATTGATTTGGATAGCTGGAACTCCTTGACTGTCATTGATCAAGCAGCTCTTCTGATTCATGAATTTTCTTACCGCGAGTTTGCCCAGCCACCTAACTCACACGCAACTTCGGAATCAGCACGCTATTTCAATGCTCTTGTGAATTCACAAGAGCTTATCAATATGTCGACCTCTCAATATCTAAGAACTTTGCAAATGCTGAACGTCGTGCGCGCCGACTATCTGAGTAATCCAGTGTTATTAGCGGTCAAAGACAGAACGACCAGCACCTGGTATCACTTCCCTCTTAAGTTTGACTCAGACGACAATCTCGCAAGTATTACGTACGAATCCAGTGCGACTCTAGTCCAAGCCGACGTCACCATATTTTCGACTTGCTCAACAAGTAACAACGATCTTCTTGCGATGGGCGTAGCATATTACAACCCGCAAGGACTGATAATGAACCTGAGCGAAGTGCCAGATGGGATTCCTGGTTACAACCGATGCATGGTGAATATCGATACCAAACGACAATTCCTTGCCCGAGCCCACAACCTCAATTTTAATTTTGATGGAAATCTTAGAATCAGCAGTGGAACGTTTAAAATTAGCAACTACGGATTTTTCTCATACCCGCTCGTTCTCAAAAATCACAATTTTATTATCGGCTCTGACAGCATCAAAAATGTTCAGATTTCGGTTCAATACGATGCAAACCATGATATCGAATTCATCGACTACTGGGGAAAAGCCTGTCGAAATCCAAGCACAAGCGATGTTGTACTTAGCAACTGGGATGCAACCAAGACCCCAAGCACGTTCAGTGGACAAAATTTAGAGCAAGAGATTTTGGCTCTATCAGCCTGCCAAAACTAAAAGGCAAAAAAACAAAAAACCCTCTGGTTCTCAGAGGGTTTTAGCTCAGCTGAGGGCCAGCGGCCCTAAGCCTCTCCGCTATCGCGAATTATTTACGGATCTTAGCTTTGTACATTCTCTTCTTAGTAGCAAGTCTCTTAGCTTTGTGACGAGCACTTTTGTTTTTCTTTTTAGCTGCCATGTTGTCCCCTATTTTTTGTCGGTTACGTTAAGTAATGCTGCAAATGGATTATTAAATGGATTGCCGGCTGGTTTGCCGCCGCCTCCGCGCTGATCACGATCACCGCCACGGTCATGGCGAGGTTGATCACGGCGTGGACCACCACCGCCATGCTGAGGTCTGCCACCACCAGGGCCGTCCCGACGAGGACCACCGCCTTGAGCTGACTTCGTATCACGAGGTGCTCTTTGTTCAGGTGTGTCTTCCATTCTCATCGTCAAAGAGATTTGATTTTTCTCTTTATCGACCTTCAGAACTTTTACACTCACCTGATCCCCTGGATTCACCACTTTACGAGGATCATCGACGAACTTATTAGACAAAGCGCTGATATGAACCAAGCCATCTTGGTGAACACCAATATCAACGAAAGCACCGAAGTTCGTTACGTTCGTCACGATACCCGGGCATATCATGCCCTCTTTAAGGTCTTTCACTTCAAAAATATCATCGCGGAATTGGAAAACCTTGAACGGATCACGTGGATCGCGACCCGGTTTCTCAAGCTCTTTCACGATATCATCAAACGTAAAATCACCGATCAATGCGGCCCATTTTGTTCTGAGAGCCAACAATTTCTTCGCGCCATCGCCGACCACATCAGGAATAGCAACGCCAAGCTCATGAACCATGTCGCGAACCGCAGTGTAACGCTCAGGATGGATGCCTGTATTATCAAGAACAACTTTACCACCATGAATTCTCAAAAACCCAGCAGCTTGTTCGTAAACTTTTGCAGAGAACTTAGGAACCTTCAAAAGCTCCGACCGGTCTGTGAACAAACCTTTCGTCTTTCTATGCTCAACGATATTATTCGCTAGCGCCGGACCGATACCAGACACAAATGACAGCAAGGCCGTTGAAGCCGTGTTCAAATCAACGCCGACATTATTCACGCAAGACTCAACCACAGCTTCTAAAGATTTCTTCAATGAAGACTGATTCACGTCGTGCTGATACTGACCTACGCCGATCGATTTTGGATCGATCTTCACAAGCTCCGCCAAAGGATCCTGCAAACGGCGAGCAATCGAGATCGCACCTTTCACAGTGACGTCCAAATCGGGGAACTCTTGGCGAGCAACATCAGACGCAGAGTAAACAGATGCGCCAGACTCATTCACCATGACAACTGGGATCGTTGACTTCAAATCTTTCAAAATTTTTCTCAAGAAGACTTCTGTCTCGCGACCAGCAGTTCCGTTGCCGACAGCAATCGCCTCGATTTGGATTTGCTTCAAAACTTCTTTGAAAAGAACTTTCGCTTTTTCTTCAGCATTATCGCCCAAAGTATAAAGCACGGTGTGAGAAATGAAATTACCGCCCTTATCAATCAAGGCCACCTTACAGCCCGTACGCAAACCAGGGTCAACACCCAAGATGCACTTCGGACCGTACGGAGAAGCCAACAACAGCTTACGAACGTTCTCAGCGAAAACCTTGATCGCATCTTCGTCGCCTTTTTCTTTCAATAAACGATGAATTTCGTTCACCACAGAAGGAACAACGTAAACGTTCATCGCCAAACGCGCGCACTGGGACAAGAAATCACCAATCGCGTTGTCAGGATTTTTAGTCGCATAGGAAACGAAAGTTTTCAGAAGTGCTTCTTCATCACCTTTCACGTCGACAGAAAGCTCTTCTTCCTGCCAGCCACGTCTCATCGCCATGTACCGATGTGAGCTCTTAGATTCGAGCAAGCTCTTCACCGGCTCTTCGAACTCTTTGTACATTTCAAATTTTGAGTGTGGTTTAAAGCCTTTCGCTGCTTTCGCAATCACGCGGCCTTTTTCCATGTAGTTCGTGCTGACGATCTTGCGAAGATCCGCATCGTTGGCAATTTTATCAACGATGATATCTTGAGCGCCTTTAAGCGCTTCTTCGTAAGTCACGATTTTCGCCGTTGGATTGAGGAAGTTCTTCGCCTTCATCTCCATCGTCTCGGTGTCTTTCAACAGACCGTGGCCCATGTCCCAAATCCAGTTTGCCAAAGGCTCGAGCCCCGCTTCGCGCGCAATCGTCGCTTTGGTCTTTTTCTTTTTCTTGAATGGCTTGTAGATCTCCTCGAGCTCGCCAAGATCCCAAGAAAGATCGATACGTTTCTTAACTTCGGCCGTCAGATTATTCTGCTCGCCGATTTCTTTAATCAAGAACGCTTTACGCTTAACGATTTCATTGTAAGTTTCGTGCCCCTCGATCACCGCACGGATTTGAACCTCATCGAGGTTGCCAGTTTTCTCTTTGCGATAACGGGCGATGAAAGGGACGGTCGCACCTTCGGCAGCAAGTTCAATAACTGCTGCTGCAGATTTTGCGGGAACCGTTGGGACAATACGAGTTAAATAACTCTGAAGAGCTTGATCCATAATACCTCTATTTTGATGAACGAATGAGAGAGATCAAATGAATTATTTGTGACGGTACATGATAAGGCCATGGGTTGGATCGTATGGGGAAACTCCCACAGTCACGCGGTCACCAACCACAACACGGATATTGAATCGGCGCATTTTACCGCACAACTTTGCAGCAATTTCCACATTGTTGTCCAATTGAACCTTATAGATACCCCCAGCGAGGGCATCTATAACCTTACCATCTAATTGAGCTAAATCTTCTTTTGCCATGCTCCTCAATATTTAGGTGAGATTTGGAGGCTAAGCAATAAAATTTTCATGGCTACGACTTATAGTTACTGATGAGCATCTTAATCCCCTGCTCAAACAGCACTTCCAAGCGATCATTTTCATTCGACAATACATATCCCCAACCCAAAACCTTGTGTTGAATCGGTTTATTGGCTTCGAATTGAGCAGACATGTTATAAACCTGAGGTTTTTCAGACTTATATTTCTGATAAAGATCGGCCCAGCGAACTTGGCCCTCAGCCACCGCGAGTCTTTCAGCTTTTGCTTTTTTAGTTTCTTTAGGAACCTTTTCAGCTTTCGGCTCTTTTGCAGGCTTGGCTGGTTTTTCTTCCTCAACCGGTGCCGCTTTTACTGGAGCAACTGCCTTCGGAGCTTTCGGAGCCTTCTCAGCTTTTTCCGCCTTCACGGGCTTCGCAGCCGCAGCAGGTTTTGCCTTCGTAGGAGCCGGAGCGGGCTTTCCAGCCGCCTTAGCAGGAGCTTTCGCTGCTGGTTTTGCTGCAGCTTTCGCAACAGGTGTTTTAGCCTTTGCTTTTGCAGCAGGCTTTGCAGTTTCTTTTTTGGCAGCTTTCTTTGCCATCGAAAATGCCCTCCCTTTTTTCTCAAGAAGATCTACGAATGGTCAAAATACCTTAACATAAGCACACTTATACTACTTCCCCGTCCCTTGACATCAAAAAAATAATAGGATTCTCTTGTGCAAGGCATCACCAAAGAGGTGTTTATGATTAGCGCGGCAAAAATTCACGAAATTCCAGGCGGAGTTCTCACCTACGTTCAAGGTCCTCTCGGAGCGAAGGTTCTCAAAATCCTTCCACCAGAACAATCGAACGCTGAGTGTTTAGTCTTCGTCGGCAAGCAAGATCAACTGGAGCTCGCATTAAAGCAAAATGCCTCCATCATCATTGCCCACAAAAGCCTCAAAATTCCCGAGAAAGCCCACGCGTGCTTCTTTACGACACCCAATATCCAGTTGGGAATGGCGACGGTGGGACCTTTGTTTGACAAGAAGATCCAACGTTTCCAGCAAGAGGAGCACATTCACCCACGTGCCTGCGTTCATCCAACCGCGAAGCTTGGCAAAAACGTCATCGTCGGTCCTTGTGCGGTCATCGGTGCCGAGGTTCACATTGGCGACAACAGCATCATCGGCGCCAATTCCGTGATCGAGTCCCACGCCCACATTGGTCACAACACCATCATCCATCCGATTGCTTTTATCGGAGCGTACTGTGAAATTGGTTCGTTCTGCGAAATCCACCCACAGGTCACCATCGGTGCCGACGGCTTCGGCTTCGTCCCGCTTAAAGACTCCCATCCGGTGAAAATTCCGCAGATCGGCATTGTGGTGATCGAAGATCACGTCGAAATTGGCGCGGGCACAACAGTGGACCGTGCAGCTCTCACTGAGACTCGCATTCGCGCCGGAGCAAAACTCGATAAACAATGCCACATCGCTCACAATTGTGATGTCGGCAGCAACAGCTTGATCGCCGGCGGCTTCATGACCGCAGGTTCAAGTAAATTGGGCAAGAACTTTATGGCTGGCGGCAACGCAGTAGTTTCAGATCACGTGACTATCGCGGACAATGTGATGATCGCGGGGCTCTCGGGCGTCACAAATGATGTTACCGAGGCAGGTCAATATGGTGGCTATCCTTTACAACCTCTGAAAGATTCACTAAAAACTTTGGCAAGTTCGGTTCATCTCACGAACATGCGAAAGCAATTGAGCCGGATTATCAAACACCTGAATCTCGAAGATTAAAATTCTTCAGGAGGAGTCAACCATGTCCTATGAGTTCTACAAAGTTCTCCATCTCTGCGGCCTCATGCTTTTGTTTTTCGGTTTAAGCTCAGCATTGACCTTGAAAATGGCCGGCGTGCAATTCACCGGCAGCGTAAAGAAAATGGCTTTCATTACTCATGGCGTGGGTTTGTTGATCATGCTCGTTGGCGGCTTCGGTTTGCTTGCACGCATGGGCTTCATGGGCAATATGCCGAACTGGGCTATCGCCAAACTTGGCATCTGGGTTCTTTTGGGCGGAGCGATTGCTTTGGCTAAAAGAAAAGGCCAGATGGGCTGGCCTTTGATGGTTCTTTTTGTTGCTTTGGGCACAACCGCTGCATGGTTGGCCGTTACAAAGCCTTTCTAGTCTGCAGGAATATACTTCAGATTAAAGCGCGCCAGTTCCGACTGGCGCTCAGTATCGATATCGTAGCGAACTCCATATCCTAGAGCTCGTGGAAACAAAGCGAAGATAAAATCATCTGCAATCTCCACCTGTGTATCATTCGCAACATTCATTTCATGAGTTGCAACCACATTATCGAAATCATATCTTACAAAGTGACGGTTCTTCTTCGATGCATCGACATCGTTAAAGAAGAAATAGTCTGTGCGCTCTGTCGTGTCGACGAATGACCACGTGTTCTTCGTCAAATCCAAGTTCGAGCTCAAAAGATAATTCATCTCCAGCTTGCCGACGTTTGTGTAGAACGTCTTTACTTGAATCGCAGAGTTCTTTGCGTACGCCACTTTTACGACCGCTCCGGTTTGCATCACCACATGCGGATCATTGAACTTCGAAAGCTTCGTGACTGAGTCCTGAATATCATAACTTGAAACAATCGTCTTGGAGGTCAAATCCAGCAACGCAATTTTTCCGTAAGCTCTGAGCATCACTTGGCTTGGGGTCTTCGGGAGGGGCGCCAACCATTTGATGTCATTCAAGCCTGTTGCAATCGGTGTACTTGCAACCCAGCTATGGGCATCCATGCTAGCCTCAGGATCTGTGACAACCACAGAACCATCACTCAATGCTAAGATTAGCTTGCCATCAGCGTTCAAATCACCGGAAGCAATGGTGCCACCGTTTGCAATAGAGGCTCCACCAACCCATTTCTTAACAACTTCCCCGTTAGCATCTAGCTTCATCATCCCAACAGTCATCAAATCATCATAAACAATGACAAGACTCTTGCTGGGCAAAAAGGCCGCAGATACCGGCTTACCCAAGAACTTAATCGGATTGTGATTCGCCTGATTATAGCGATTGAAAATGGAGATGCCTTTTTCAGAAAGATCGACAATGTAGTTTCCAGCGTTGCCATACAAAACATAGTGAGGAATTTCAGGATTACGCACTTCGAAGGAGCGAACGTGCTTCATCTCCGTCAGATCGAACTGATGAATACGGCGAACTTTTTTATCAAAAATCACCAAGTTCTGGGACTGGCCTTCATCTGGGGTCGTCAACGCAGCGATATCTTTTGTCAGGTTACCGACATAATAATCACGGTCATCACCGAGACCCGAGTTAACCCCGCAGCCCACAAGACCTGCGCAATAGATAAATCCTAAGATGGCAAATAATTTTTTAGAATCCATAGGTCACTCCTAGAGCAAAAGTCGTTCCATTATCTTTGTATTTTAAGTCCACTTGATTATCCAAATTGTAGGTATAATTTAGTGTTGAGTAGCTTGCCCCCGCATAAGCCCAGAGACCAGAGTCGAACGGAATGAAATAGTTACAACCCACTGTAAAGCCAGTAGACGATGTTTTAGCACTGCCACCAACCCCTTGCTCGTCGTACTTGTAGGTTCCGCTCAGCAAATCAACCGTTGCACTCAAGACCAAGTGAGACTGTCCCCAACTCGTCAGAGGATTAGCGAATGGAAAGAATCGATAACTAGCGCCGAGCCCGAGCACATTTCTTTCCTCCTTTGCATTGATCGTCGACATCACGACTTTTTCGCCGCGAAGAAGCGACATCTGTCCAAGAACGCCAAACTCTGGAGTGAGTTGATAACGTACACCGAACTGCGCGCCCGTTGTTTTGTTTACATCAAAGGCCGTCGTTGTATCATTTGGCGTCGTCATTGCCGCATAACCGACACTGACATAAGTCTTTTTATAACTCTTTGAACGCTTCTGTGCGGCCGCGTATTCTCTCAGAACGCCGTAGTCATTTGCTTGCATCACAACAGTTGCAGCCATTGCATTGATAAATTGTCTGCCGCCGTCCGGTCCTTTAAACGGCCCAATCTCTCCTTCATCACTCAACGTTTTTCCTTGGTAGGTTGTCAGATGAAAAAGCTCGTGACTGAATAAAAAAAGTCTTTCGTTCTCATCCAGATCTAAGAAACGTTTCTGATTTAGTGTCATCGTCATTTTTTTAGGGTCTGTAACGGCGTCGGCTCCACGCAGACGGCCCTCTTCTTGAACTTCAATTTGATCATGAGTCCAAGACACACTGAGGTTGCCTTTTTCACTCAGAAGACGGTACAGATCACCCGCCTTCATACTCACAAAACGAGCGCAGAAACGTGTCTGTTCTTGATTTAATTTCTTTAAAATATCGCACACCGGACGCCCCTCGAATTGCGAGGAACAAGTGCAAAGATCGGCCGTGTAGTTATCTTTATTACCATCGATAAATGCCAAGCTCTTTTGCGCCTGGCCCATCGTGATTTGCATTTCGATATCGCCGGCATTTCCACCGTTTCCAACAAACGTTGATGCCATCACGTGCTGGGCTGAAATTAATCCGAAGATGAATATTAGTAATCTCATTCTACTTTTCCCCCTGTTGGGCTCAAGTTCACAATCAATTGGTACAAGCGATCTCCCGTTTCCTGATTCAGAGCTGCAAAGTTCTGCAGTTTTTCCGAGAACTCCTGGATGATCTCCAGAAGTTCGCCATAACTTTTTTCATTCAAAGGCATAATCAAAGTATTCGCCATGCGTTCTGTCGGCGGGAACATTTCCAAGGCCGTCTTTGCTACACCCAAAGCGCCCTTGTGGAACTGGCGAATTTGGCGACTTGGCACTTTCGGGTCAGCCACTGCCAAATTTGCTTCCACAACGATTTTACCGTCGAGAGTCCTGCGCAAGTGTCCTTCGCGCAGTAAGAACTCCACAGACTTTTCCAGGCGCTTTGGATGCGCGTAAGATGCTAAGTAACGATAAACGAGCTGTGGATTCTCTTGTACCTTCGGAAGCTGAAAGCAGTCCTTCACGTACACGTTAATCCAATCCGTCAGAATATGTGTGCCGACTTCCTTGCGGCGGTTCTGCGTCTGAAACTCCGGTTTTACAGGAACAGGCTCAGCACCTTCGCTATCCTCCAGGCGCGCAAGCCAGTTCTTGAAGTAGATTCTTTCCTGGGCATTCAGCTGCAACAGCTTCGCAAGCTCTTCCACGCGATCGATCGTGATCTTTCTTTTGCGCGCGATAATCAGCGACACCAAAGACGGAGACACACGACGAAGGCTCGCCGTTGCTGCGTGCACCGAGAAGCCTTTTTCAGTCTTCTTACGGTACTCGATCATCTGCTTTACAAAGTCCACTGGATCCGTGGATTCGCTGATGACCGGTCTTAATAGGGGTTTTTCTTTGTTCTCTAATTCCATAACTTGAATACAAACTTAAGATAATTATCGTCTGATTTCAATATGTTATGAATTTATTTTATTTACTTTGTAAAAATATTTAAAAGACCAATAAAAACCCTTACTTGGCTTTTACAAGGTAACAGAGGCACCACGGACCTATGGTTGGAGTTTTAAATAAGGTACAGACTCAGTACCGCGATAACGAGCAGAAACGCTCTTCCCATCTTCGCCCTGAGCCGAAGCCCCAAGATACAGAGCCACACTCTGATCAGGGTTCATTTGGAGTTTAAAATTAGAATAAAGAACTTCAGAAGCTTTCGGCACTTGAAACTCATCACACAGAAGCCCCGTCACATTTTTTTTCTCATGAGACTTCCAAGTCGTGAAACCGCAATACGCGATCATATTCAGCGCTTCGGAAACTTCATCACTCAAAGGAGTATACGAAGCCCTAGCCATCGCAAGATCTAAATCATGATCCCCGACTTTTACATTGTATTCTATTTGATAAATCAAATAAGGCGTCTTACATGCGCTGTCTTCAAAAGCGACATGGGTTTGTGTCCATTTATCCGCTTGAATATCAATGACCGATTGAAGAGTGTCGTCGTCATTTACGGTGTAACAAGAACGCAAGTAAGAACCATCCACAGGCGTCGCTGCGAAGGCCATATTTAGCAAAACTATCAAAGCTGTGGTCATTTGCGATATCTGATTTTAAAATCTTCGCAAGTTCCTGCAAAGATCAGCATGTCTTTCCACTTCTTCTGAACTAGAAGACGATGCTTACTCAGCCCTTCCTTACGAAAGCCTATGGCCTTTACAACTCGAATGGAAGCTTTATTGTGAGGCTCAATGCCAGCCTCAAGGCGATGGAGTTTCAAATCTTTGAACGCAATCTGGATAGCACCGCGGCAAGCTTCAGAAGCATAACCTTCGCCCCAGTAATTATTAAAAATGCGATAGCCCAGATAAGCATTCTGAAAAATCATGCGCGAAACGTTCATGAATCGCACAAAACCAAGAAACACGCCATCGTCTTTACGAAAGACAGCATAATCATGCAACTCATCGCTTTGTCGCATCTTCGCAAGTTTCTTCAATAATGCTTTGTATTTTGGAAGAGTCAGTTCGCTGTCTTTCCATGCACCTTCGTCCCACTCGTTTTGAGCAGGACGAAGCATAGAATAAGCCTGGCGCCAATTCTCATAGTCATGGAGCTCCAGCGGTCTGATGATCAGTCTCTTTGTCTGGCGCATAAAACCTAGAACATCGAGTACTTCAACCAACGGCATTCGATATTGCCATTGAAGACAAAGTGCTTACGAGTTGATTTCAACTTCAAATCGCCAATCAAATCTTTGTTGCCAGAAAGAATCCAGCAATCCCAACCTTTGAAACGATGCTTAAGAGTGAAGCCAAGGTCACGATAAACGTCACGAAGATTGTCCTCATCACCGATACGAGTCCCGTATGGAGGATTGACCACCGCCAAACCTTTTTCAGCTGGCGGAGCGACTGTTGCAACAGGCTCACGCTTGAATTCGATCACGTGATCTACACCGGCGCTACGAGCATTGTCTTTAGCAACAACGATCATACGGCGGTCGATATCGTAACCGTGGAATTTAAAATCAAGGTCTTCTTTTTCTTGGTCCATAGCTTCTTGAACAAGCTTTTCCCAAACTTCTTTGTCGTAGTTCAACCAACGTTGGAAACCAAAGCGTTTACGGTGCACGCCCGGAGCAATATTGAGCGCCATCATCGCGCCTTCAATCAACAAAGTCCCAGAACCCGCCATGAAATCAACAAGCGTGCTCTTGCGATCCCACTCAGTCAGAGCCAACAAGCCCGCCGCCAAGTTTTCTTTCAAAGGAGCTTCACCCACTTCTTTACGATAGCCACGCATGAAGAGACTGTCGCCAGAAAGATCGATGGCTACCATGAACTGATTTTTCATAGCGCGAACATGGATGCGAAGATCTGGATTGTTATTATCAACGTCTGGACGAACACCAAACTTGTCACGGAACTGATCCACGACAGCATCTTTGATTTTCATCGCAACAAAGCGCTGATCGCGCATCATAGATTCTTTGATCGTAGCATCGATGCAAATCGTTTGATTTGGTTTGATGTACTTCGTGAAATCGTGCTTCAGAATATTGTGATAAAGTTCATCAGGCTGATAAGCCACGAACTCAAGTACCGGCTTCAAGATACGGCTCGCAATGCGCGAATGAAGATTGGCTTTGTAAGCCCCTTCCCAGCTGCTTTCAAAGAAAACACCGCCGGCGGTTCTTTCTAGGACATGTAAATCTAATTCTTGTAGTTCTTTTTCGAGAGCCTCAACGAGGCCTTTAGGCGTGGATGCGAAAAACTCTGGCATGGGAACGTCTCCTGTCTAAGAAACGTTCCTCATCCAAAAAGATTACGTTTCTCTGTATTGTGGGCCGCCGCCTCCCTCGGGCGTCGTCCATTCGATGTTTTCGAACGGACACTTGATATCACAAGTCTTACAGTGAATACAATTCGTATAATTTACCTGGAGATCAAACTGACCCTGATGCTTTTGAGATGGCAACATCTCGTAAACACTCGCTGGGCAGAAATGATTACATGGTGATTTATACTGGGGCTCACAGATCGTGCGGCAGACGTCAGTGTCCTTCACCAAAAGGTGATTAGGAGAGTCCTCGTCGTGCATTGTTCCGGTTAAATAAACACTAGAAAGTTTGTCATAGAAAAGAGCGCCATCTGGCTTCGGAAGTTTATTCTCTGGCGCGTTCAAGCCTTCAGGTCCCCAGATCTCCACCACTTTGTGTGTCGTCTTAGAATCCTTATGAGCTTTCATATTATCAAACAAGCCACGACCACCTGTGATCTCTTGCAAAGCGATCAACGGCAAAGATTCAAAGAAGCCTTTGCTCAAAGTTTGGTGGAAGTTACGAACGCGATAAAGTTCAGACTTGATGAAGCTATTATGAACTTTCTCTTCATAAGCCTTTGTTGTCGCTGCAGAGAAATCACCTTTTACGATGCCCTCAACCGCCGCTTCAGCCGCAAGCATCCCTGACTTCATCGCCAAGTGAATACCTTTAAGCTTCTGAACATCGACCATGCTTGCAGAATCACCCGCTACCATCCAACCGTTACCAGCCAGTTTCGGCATAGAGTACCAGCCGCCCGCAGGAAGAGTCTTACCCCCGTAAGCAACGACCTTACCGCCCTTCAACATCTTCTGAATGAACGGATGAGTTTTCAATTTTTGCAATTCACGGTGTGGATCAAGCAATGGATCTTGTGTGTCCAAATACGCCACCAAACCCAATACGATCTTATCGCCAGGGATTGTGTAGATGAACGTACCACCGATTGATTTGTGCAATGGGAAGCCCATTGTGTGAATAACTTGACCAGGCTCAACAGTGCCCGCAGGCATCTGAATGATTTCTTTGACGCCTTCTTCGAAGACTTCTTCATTTTTGCCATCGCGAAGGTTGAGCTTGTTAGACACTTTTTGGAACAAAGAACCACGTGAACCTTCAGCAAAGATCACGCATTTTGTATTCAAGATAAGGCCTGGCTCGAAATTGCCTTTTGGATTGCCATTCTTGTCGCGGCCTTTATCGCCCGTGCGAACACCGACAATTTTATCGCCATCATAAAGAGCCTCAACCGCCGCAAAGCCCGGGAAGATGTTGATGCCTTTAGCTTCACACTTCTCCGCCAACCAGCGATTAAACTTCGACAATGAAATGATATGGTGACCGATATTATGGAAAGGCGGCGGAGTGATCGGAAGCTTCATCGCGCTCTCTTCACCAAGATAGTAAACCGCATCTTTCGTCACTTCAGCGTCCAGTGGACAGCCTTGTTCTTTGAAATCAGGAATCAACTCAGACAAAGCTTTTGTATTGAGAACCGCGCCCGAGAAACTGTGCGCACCGATCTCAGCACCCTTCTCCAAAACAACAATCATCTGTTCTGGAATCGGAGAACCTTGTTTTTTCCCTGAAGCCACATCTTCGTTATGTTTTTCAATTTGATTTTGTAAATGCAAGGCACAAGAAAGGCCCGCAGCTCCGCCACCCACGATCAGGACATCGACGTCCATTGTTTCACGAGTGACTCCTTCAGGGAGTTGGTCATTGATCGCCATATTTCATCTCCAAAAAACGTACAGGGACTAGTCGTCGGCCGAATTCTCAGCGCCCTCAATTTGAGGTGCCATCTTACGAGTTGGAGCCGTCAATTGCGGTTGGACCGCAAGATCCCCTTCATCACGTCCACCAACATAAGCGCGGCGGCGAGCTTTCTGGGCAATTTCGGCTTCTTTGGACTCATCAAAAACAGAACCCGCAATCACTTCTTCGGCATGAGCCACAGAAGAAAGCACGATTCCAGATGCGATGAAAATTCCAGCGAGCAATACTCCAAACTTAGGCGGCTGAGTCATCTCGGTCCTCCGTAACAAGTCGCTATTTCCATAATTAAAACAAGGGCCTCCGGCCTCTTGTCTGCTATGGGCTGATTTGAAAACATAATGAGAAAAAAGTCACTAGGAAGTATGCTCTATTTTACTGAAATCCGCCGGTGCTGAGCCATTGGGATCTGTGTTCGGACGGCCTCTATCTTGGCCTTGGAAAGTGAACAGACAGAAGTCTGTTTCTTCACCCCATCCAAATGCGTCGCTATGCCTCCCCAGGGCTCGACAACCAAAGAGTGGCCATAGGTTTCACGATGACCGCTGGCTCGCACGCTTTCGTGGCGCCCGACCTGAGCAGCGGCCACAACGTAACACTGACTCTCGATGGCTCTCGCTCGTAAAAGAACTTCCCAATGAGCCTCTCCAGTCTTAGTCAAAAAAGCCGCCGGAACCAGAATCACATCGACTTGCTCCCGAGCATATTGGGAATACAACTCAGCAAACCGAAGGTCATAACAAATCGACTGCGCAATCTTCCAACCATCAACAACAAATACACCCGTGCCTTCGCCATGGCGAAAAACGTCGGACTCGCGAATCGCCTTCTGACCCGCCAGCTGAATATCAAACAAATGAATTTTTTGATAACTCGTCTCGATCTTCCCTTCGTCAGAAATGATCACCGAAGAGTTGTATAAGAAATCCCCCATCTGCAACGGCACGGAACCGATATGCAGATAAGCTTTTCTCCGACGTGCAAGAACTGCGAGGTCTTGAAAAACATGATCCTTAAAAGTGAACGGAGGAATCGCTTCGCCTTCTTTTACTCGGAGATAGAGAGCATTTTCCGGAAAGCAGAAGAGTCGCACGCCCGAATTCTCAGGCACCTCGCCGATCAAAGCTTCGATCTGGCGCAAATTCGCCTGAACATCATCGACGGAAGTCATTTGGCAAACAGCCACTTTGAGTTCTTGAGACATACGCTCTCCCCGCATCACATAGATGTGAATTAAGTTTAGGGAGTTTTACCCTCAATGGGTATGGGATTTTCTAGGAATTACTCTGAAAGATTTGAAATGACAGCTTCTTTAACATCACGACACTTCCAAACACTGCCTTCGAGTGTCTTACGGATTCCGTCAATGATGCCATCGCAGCCGTTCGGATCACGCACTGAAGATCCAACAACCTGGTCAACACCTTGCTTTGTATAAATAGCACGGCAACCAGTCGAAGTTTTGTCAGTTCTCAGAGTGCGAACAGATTTTTCATTTTTGCAAATAATCGTCAAAGCCGGGGCCAAAGAAGCCGCCGTGCTGAGACAAAAGAAAAGCATAAAGGCCCTGAATCCAGAGCCTTTACGTGAGAATGCGAAAGAAAGAAACTTTGCTTGTTTCAACACTATCTAGAATTAAGCAGTTTTTGATTTCGCTGCTTTTTTAGAAGTTTTCTTCTCTTTAGATGGAGCATCCAAAAGCTTTACATTTGAATAATCAATGAAGCCTTCTTTTTTCAACAAGCCATCTTTTTTATCGTAGTGAGTTTGAACTTTAACGCCTTGAACTTGAATCTTCATGGCTTTTACGTTCACTGACAATACAGTGCCTTTTTTGCCTTTATCTTGGCCAGCGATCACTTGTACTGTTGCGCCTTTTTTAATTTTCAATTTAATCACGGTCTGCTCCCTTTATTACTTCTTGTTAGAGCCGATTTTCTTTTTGATTCTGAGCTTAACAGCCAATGCACGCTTAGAGAGAACTGCATCTTGTTGGTTCAAGATAAAGTTATCAAAACCGCCCATATGCTCCATGTCACGGATGGCGCTAGTAGCGATTTGCAATCTCACCATTGCGTTCAAAGAGCGGCTAAATATGCGTTTCTTTTGAACATTTGGTTGAGCTGTAGATTTAGTTTTAATGTTGGAGTGGCTCACCAAGTTCTTAACAACAGGGCCTTTTCCAGTAAGTTCGCATCTGCTCATTGTATATACTCCTCTAAACTCTCTGCTTAATATCGCCAAAATGGCGCCTAGAAAGCAATCCGGTCAAAACAAGAATCAACCGTATATGAAAAAAGACACTTGTTGGCAACTGATTTTTGTCGTATATACAGTCCCTCACTAACGAAGAGGACCAAATAATGAAAAAAGCTACAAGAAGCAAATACAGACAGGAATTCTCAGGCGACCATCTTTTCGACTATAAAGATCCGTCTTCTTTAACTCGTTTTGTTAGCGATGGTGGCAAAATTACGCCTTCTCGTATCTCTAAATTGAGCGTAGCTCAGCAAAAACAAGTTGCTGCTGCTGTTAAAAAGGCTCGTAGCCTTGGTTTGTTGCCAAACGGTATGCCTGCATACGACGTTTTCAACAGAGCTGAAGCTATCTCTCCAGTTCCTTTCGAAATCTAATTAGATTCTACAGACTTCGTTAGAAGCAAAAAAGCCAAGGCAAACACCTTGGCTTTTTGTATTTCTTACATCTCTACCGCCGATTACTTCCGGCGAATATAGCTCCATAGGGTCAAAGCCATCATAACCATATAACTGTGGTTCGCATATTGATGCAGAGTCGTTCCTGGAACTCCCATAAAAGATAATTCGTTAAATGGCACATCCCAGTTCAGCAAACGCAGTCCTAATATAGGAAGCGCAAAGAAAACCCAGAATTGCAAGAGGCCTACAAAAAAGCCGACGCGCGCGAGTTTGGATTTTTTATACTCTAGGATCCCCAAAATCAGCGGCAATAGAACAAACAACGTCCCCGCCTGTACCGACGCGAGCTTAACATCACTGTTCAATTTGAAAATAAAAACGACGGCAATAATAACGACGGCTTGTCCGGCAAGATAAGCCAGGAATCTTTTCTGTCTCATATTTAGGAACAGTATTCCAAAGAAATGGACAAAACAAGCGGCTCAGCGGCGTCAGATTGAACTAATTGCCGTTTACGCCGCCCACGCCTTGGGCATGATCTTGCAATAACCCCTTTCGCAACCATCAATCCGGAGGGGATATGTGTCAGATACAATTAAGACTTAGGAGCGAGCTCAAGAATTTCGGTTTGAATCCATCGGAATGGACGCTTCATAAGCTGACCAAGAAAAAATTCAAGATCACCCATATCGCGGATAATAGCTTCTATTTCGTGGGCGACACAAAGACGAAAGGTCTTTCACGCGAATGGAAGACCGTCCAATTGGTTTCAATCTAACGATAGTTTTCGCAGCGGACCGAGAACACGCTACGAGCCCAAATGTCTTTGTCCGTCATTGTGGCGATCGCTTTGGGCGGCTCAACACCGACACTCTCGCTTCCCGGCTTGCTCAGAGGGGGCTCGCCGGGGAGTTCTTTAAAAATATTCTCTCGAATGCCATTCCAAGTCTCTTCACCGTAGCTTTGGATGTAGACATCGCGAATCATGCAGAAGAGACTCAGCTCAGAATCCGAGAGCCAGCCGAAACGGGCCATTCCAGGCTCCGGTGGGCGGCTCCCCCAAGCCATCTTCGTCATGAGCGTGACACCATCACGCAGACCTTTATTGATTTCCGAAATACCCAGCAGATCGGTCCGGCAGTTACTAGAAAAGTTACGAATCTCACGGGCTGCTTTACGAAGGATACTAAAATACTCAAAGCAAGAGCCCGCACTGTTCCCCTGCTGACAAGACTCTTGAGCTCCAACAATCGCCGGAGGAATCTTGCGCTTTTTAGAATCCTGGGAGGGGAAGACCTGCCCCTTGAGGGACTCTTTAAGGTTGCCGGCTTGTATGTCACAAACCGTATTTGGGGGATCATTCACCATAAAAAAGATCAAAGCAGCAGCAATCACGAGGGCAGCAAGAACGGGCTTCGGCAGAGAATTGAAAAACTTTTCCATGACTCCAAGCTTAGACCCTTCTCAGCCCGGCATCAAATATCATATTGCGTTATGGTCTGGGTGAAATTGACAAATTGGCCCAAAACTAACTATTCTCGCACCTCTGTCGGGGAGTAGCGCAGTCTGGTAGCGCATCTGGTTTGGGACCAGAGGGTCGCAGGTTCGAATCCTGTCTCCCCGACCATTTTTTCTTTTTTACCCTTCATAGGGCCCTCTTAAAAAATACCTTCATAAAAACTAAGAAAGCCATCGAGAGCTCGCGATCACTCCTTAACGATATTTCCTTTGGCACCTTTTGCAGTCAGCCGATCTGGATTCGGCAACTCACAACCTTTAGCAACTCGAATAGCAACACCATGATCCGCGAGAATTTCTTTCTTCACAGACAAAGTTAAAATTTTTCCTTCGATCTCAAGCGAAGTCACATCACGACCGAGAGTGTGAACATCGCCTGCAACGATGAGCTCACGAATCTCACCACCAGGTTTTACGCTGATAGCATTGGCTGGAAGGTTCATGATGACTCCCTTCACGAGAGTCGCGCCGACAGAGCCATGGGTCTTCACTGAGCCTGTGATCTCGATACTTCCGACAGGTTTACTCACCTGCATTCCTATAGAGCCATCTCCATAGGTCGTGATAGATGCGAACTTCGCTTTACCAATCGTGCCATCGTATTGATTGAATCCTCGAGCTCCCAATCCGAAAGTTTCGATTTTATCTTGCGCCTCAAAGTTTTCGACAACACCAAAGTTCACAAACCCGATTCCGCTCGGACCATAAGATAGCAACGGCTTCTCAGCGATCCAATGATCGACTTTTCCCCAAGCATCCAAGACCATGTCGTTCACTCCATAGGTGACAACCGAGCCATGATGAACTGCTTTTTTCACGTGGGCTCCATAGACGACAAAGACGCCTCCGGTAATTATATCCGCAGTTCCATAGGGAATCATTCCTGTCGCGTGAACCTCACCAGTCGTTAGCTGATCCACTTCAACACGGCCACCGGTATCGCCAAACCCACTGATGTAAAGACCCGACCCAAAAACAGGGGCTCCCTTTCTACCAATGGAAATATTCGTGAGGGTCGCTTCGATCAAACTCTCAGAATCCCCGTTGAAATTATAAACCGTGAAAGCACCTTGATAGACGTTCACACCATACTTCTGTGGCTGTTCAGAATACTTCCGGGCATCACAGGCGATGACATCGATTTGATCGGCAAAAAGCTTGGCTTTCTTTGTTCCAACACGAGTCAGAATCTGAATCTGTCCAGTCACTGTTAGATTTTTTAATTTCAAGGTGCCCAAATCCGCCCGATCACTTAAAGCAAAGATTGCACGATGAGAGTGAGGAGCAAGGACTGTCAAATTGGCGATTTCATTGTCGGCAGTCAGTCCAATACCATCACCATTATTAAAGCTCAGAACGCACTTCTGCTGATCCACCCCGCGAAGATGGACTCCTGGAGGAAGCGTCAAAGAAAATGGCAATAGCAGCGACGTCTGCAACTCCAAAACTCGAGACGCCGGGTTGTTGATTGCAGCGAGCAACTCATTTGCCGTGTGTATCTTTTGTTTCATAGGTCTACTTCTTTTTTGGAATGATACCGTCGACAGAGATTCTGATCGTAACTTCATCACCAACGCCCGGCCCTAATTCTGACATTTCGTTATAATTAATATGGAAGTCGCGGCGATTCACCATACCTGTCATTGTCAGTGCAGAGCGCTCGTTACCCCAAGGGTCCTTCAAGCTCCCGCCGAGCTTCCCATCTAATGTCACATCCTTCGTCACATCTTTTATTGTGAGGGCCCCAACAACTTTGAACGACTCAGGGGTCCCTGTAACCGACTTTGTGACAAACTTCATCGTTGGATATTTGGCGACTTCAAAAAAATTCTTAGAGCGAAGATCATCGTCACGCTGCTGAACGCCAGTATCGACAGATTTGACATCTATAACAACGTTGGCTTTCGATGCAGCAAATGGCTCAGCAATAGTAAAGTCACCTTTGACATCGTCGAATCGGCCTTCCACTTGAGAAATCACGAAGTGTGGGATCGTAAACGACACTCGAGTATGGGCTGGGTCAATTTCGTATTTGCCTTTAACGTACTTAACTGCTGCAAATGAATTTGCAGCCCCGCTGAGTGCGCATAAAATGACGAGCGAATTCAAAACCCTCAATCTAGCTTGTTTCATGAGTTGCTTTATCATTGCTTCCCCAATCCCATTTGATTCATATACGTCTGATTATCCCAAAAGAGATATTCCTCATCCAAAGGGCCTTCCTTGGTCCAATGAGCGATTGTCGCCATCGGAATTTTAAATTTCTTTCCTGTAGGTTGAATAACTTTCCCCTCGGGAGTCGTCATCGGTTTCGTAAACGTCCCTTCCATGATGCCATAGACAGCCGTCCACTCACCTTGTCCAATTTTGATAGGGTGCTCTGAAATTCTCGTATCAGGAGCATAGCTAAACATGTACTTCATATCTTCGATATGTTTATCGAGACCTTCTGTTTTATGCCCGTCGGGCCAATAGACTTTAACGTTTTTAGTGTGAGTCGTGGCGAAGCCAGTCCAATCTTGCTTCGAGAAGAAATCAAAATCGAGCTTATCGAACGTTGCCAAATTCCCTTTGACTTGTTTTTCTAATTTTTCGAAATCGAGCTCTTTCTTGGATTTCGCAAATCCCGCACTATTGAAAAGAAACGAAACTATAATAGTAAAAATGAAGAAAATTTGCCGATGCATAAGACCTCCGAATTAGTTTTTAAACTATCGGTATTCTACGAAGCACCGTCTCTTTCGCATAATTTTATTTTGGCAGTCTATGTGAAGCATCAGCGCCTCTTCATTGAACCCGCGCGTGCTTGAGCTGATTGCTCACGGATCTAACTCCATGAATGAGCTTGATCACTTCCGCCGCCATAAACTTCATCCGCTCTTCAGGCACCGATCCAGTCAAGATCACCTCTCCTTTATCGACGCGAATTACAATCTCGGAGGCATCTATCTCGGGATGTCTGCTCAACATATAAGAAACATCATCTGCAGTGAGCTCCTCGGTGCTGACAGATTTCTTGATATCTTTTGCCGGATTCTCAATCTCTGTTTCCTCACCACTAAGCGGGACCATTGTTTCATAGTCGTCCAGTTGAGGAGCATGGAGATTCGCCTCTTGATCCACCTCTTCATCGAAATCTCTATCGACTTCAGGTTGAGGTCTTGCGGGAGGAACGATGGGTTTCTTTTGGCCTTTAGATTGTTTTGAAATCATATAAGCCCTCACTTGCCGTCATTTTACAAAATCGCTCCCATAAGCAGTAACCTTTTTCCGCTGTAAAATTGCACCAATCTTCGGACGACTATGTTTGTCAACAGCATCCCTACAAACCCCTGCGATTCGCGTTTCGTTTGAATTTGGTTTTCAGTTGTCTTTCAACCTAAGGATCCAGTTTCCAATATGGCCCCTCTTTTTGTTACGCTAAACATAGCGAACCTCAGCAAAGGAATTTGCGATGAGCTTTACAAGAATTGTTTCTCAAGATGAATGGACCAACGTGACTTTGAGTTCTGAAATTCTCAGAAAAGTGAAAATTCTTTTGTGGAAAGATCCGGGAACGGAAGAATTGCTCAAAGCTCTGTCCCACGAGAAAAAAATCTGTCCCTTGGTCACCCTATGGCGACAAATGATCGAGAATAAACGCTCTAGTCGCAGCACTGCAATTTCTTGATGTGACAGGCACTAAGTTCATAGCTATGCTTGGCCATGGTTGAAAAAACGAAACCGCTTTTGCGTGGGCATTTTCATCAAGCTGCTTTTTTTATCGCTCTAGGAGCTGGGAGTGTGCTTATTGCAACCGCTCATGAAAAAGCGGCTCGTATGGTGAGCTTGGTCTATGCACTCAGCCTTGCAGGAATGTTTGCCTGCAGTAGCCTCTACCACCGTATCAATTGGAGCGCTCAAGCCCGGATGTGGTGGCGACGTTTAGATCACTCGGCAATTTTCTTACTCATTGCGGGAACCGGCACACCGGTTTGTCTTTTAGGAATCAAAGGAGAATCAGGCAATCATCTCCTTTGGATTTTCTGGTCTCTTGCAATTGCGGGTATTTTTAAAGAGCTCTTTTGGGTCACGGCGCCGAAATGGGTTTCGGCTATTTTTTATGTTATCATGGGGTGGGCTGGAGTTTTCTATTTTACCGAAATGAGCACAGCATTAGGACCTACAAATATGGCCTTAATGTTGGCGGGTGGCATTGTTTATACAATCGGCGCCGTTATCTACGCGCTGAAACGTCCGGATCCCTTTCCAAAAATTTTTGGTTATCACGAAATTTTTCATTTACTTGTTGTCGTCGCCAGCCTCTTACATTTTATAGTGGTATATCAACTCGTTACTGCTTAAGAAAGGCCTCTATGAACACGGCGATCGCAAAATATCAGCAAGGCAAATTGAGCCATGGAATTCAAGTCGGCAACCATACCCTCGTTAGCGACGTTTCAGTTGCTGAAGGTGGCGAAGACTTAGGACCCTCACCCCATGACTATCTTGCCGTCGCCTTAGCAGCATGCACAGCGCTGACTCTGCGAATGTATGCACTTCGTAAAGGCTGGCCCCTACAAAGCGCCGATACTACGGTGATTTTGGATCACCAAAAAGCCGCTTCAAAATTTGATCGTAAAATTCATCTTGTTGGTGAACTTAATGACGAGCAGAAAGCAAGACTCCTGGATATCGCAAATCATTGTCCTATCCATCAGGCCTTAAGTGGAAAAATAGATATTGTCACAAGCCTTGTTTAGCTATTGGCAACCTCGCAAAACATAAAGCACTAACAATACCGGAAGTGGGATTCCTAAAAGCCATAAAATGGCCCAGCCCACTTTACCTTCTACATTTGTAATCAATTGAGGTAGCTTCTTCATAACCCCTCCTGCAAATTGGAACTCTATTATACTCACTCACTTGCAGTCCGAGCGTCCTATGATCACGACCAAAGGTTTGCCTATCAACACGTTTAGTTTGTCGCTTAATTGTTGCCAGGCCGTAGGTGATGTCCCAAACTTGATAAACAACAAACTTCTAAATAAAGGGAATCCTATGTTGAAATCTGTTTTCGCAACTCTCGTATTGCTTGCTTCTGTTTCTGGACACGCAGCTGATATTTACAAAATCGATACCAAAGAAAGCTCTGTCATCTGGAAAGGCTCTAAGAAAATGGGCAGTTTCCACACTGGTGGCATTTCTGTGAAAGAAGGCCAAATCGAATTGGATAAGAAAAATCAAATCACTTCCGGCACTGTTGCTATCGACATGGCAACAATCACAGATGAAGATTTGAAAGGCAGCCCTGAATATCAAAAGAAACTAGTAGGCCATCTTTCAAGCGACGATTTCTTCGGAGTTACAAAATACCCTACTTCAACTTTCAAAATCTTGAGCGTGACTCCAGGAAAAGCAAAAGATGAAGTCACAGTAAAAGGTGAGCTCACTATGATTGGAAAAACCAACCCAATCGAATTCCCTGCGAAACTAACTGTGGATAAAGGCACTGTAAAAGGTGAAGCTCAGGTAAAAGTAGACCGCACTAAATGGGGTCTTAAATATGGCTCTGGCAATTTCTTCAAGGAATTGACGGCTGATAAAGTGATCAATGATGAATTTGAGTTAAACCTCAAACTCGTAGCAAAAAAGTAATTTAGTAAGTTTAATTCGCCCGGCGAAAACCGGGCGAATTTATTCTATGGCGAGCGATCAGCAAGCGTTTGGTAAAACCCATAGTAGTTGTTCATGACACGCATTGAATAGTCTTTTGGACGAATATCTAAAGATGCTAATTTTCTGACATTCCCCGGGCCCATATTGTACGCGGCCACATACTGATAAGCAGTTCCTTCAAATTTCTCTCTTAAAAATGCTAAATACGAAACTCCGATACGAATATTCATCGCTGGGTCTCTCAGGGTTTGCTTGCCCTTCCAAGTAAAGCCATTCTTGCCAGCGATCCACTCACCAGTATCCGGCATAATTTGCATGAGCCCGATTTCTCCATGCTGACCTACAATGCGTGGGTTAAACTGGCTTTCCGTCTCAATAACGGCCAAGACGAATAAGGGATCCATACCTTCTTTGGCACTCTCTTTCAATATAGCATTACTCACGCGATCTGCGTACTTTCTCCCGTGGTTGGCTAAACGTTCACGCACCACCTTCTGAATAAACTTTTTAATCGAAGTAAGGTTGGCGTTCTGATTTACAACGCTCTGACGATAATCTTTTTTTCCGACAAGTTCCTGCGCGTGAGAGATGCGGTTCGCATTTGCACAAGTTGGTTTTTTAGGACAGCGACAAGTTTCTGTACTGGCAAAGAGATCCGAAGCAGATAGGCAAAGCAGACTGAAGATCATGATGTAGCCGAGTTTCATCTTTCCCCCTTAATTCCATTTTCGAGGGGAATCTCCAAAATTTCGACGAACAACTGAACAACGTCTCATCTTGACACAAGCTCCTCTGAACCTCTTAGACAGGTGTCAGAAGTTATTTTTCACTGCCAAAACTTACAACATTCCACGAGAGGGACAAACCACTCTGTAAGCAAAAAACGCCGTAAAAGTTTTTCAAAAAGAGCCTCTCTGCTGCACTAGGTGGAACGCCTTACCTATTCATTTTCCCCACTGATATCGCCTGGAAAGCCCCTCTGGTGGAAACTCCGGGAACATCCGTAGTCATAAACAAGCACTTTATGGATGACAGATAACAAATATTCAAAGATCTTGGACGCACTTATGACACAAGTAACGACGACAGATTACAGAGACTATATCCTTCGCGAATTTGAAAGACGCCAAAAGAAGAATCCCTCGTATTCTCTTCGCGCCTTTGCCAGAGATTTGGAAATTCCATGCTCTCGCCTCTCGGAAATTCTTAATCGCAAACGTGGCCTTTCCCAACGTCGCGCACCGGCTCTCGCAGACAAACTCTATCTTTCACCAACTGAAAAAGAGTACTTTGTTGATTTAGCACTTTGTGAACATGCTCGCAGCGGCCTCGTAAAAAACATGGCTGTAAAAAGAATTAATGCACGCAAAATGATGAGCGCTAAATACGATGAAAATGTTTTTAGTATCATCGCGGACTGGTACCACCACGTCCTGCTTGAGTACCTTCAATTGCCAAACGCCGATCAAAGCATCGATGCTATCAGTGCTCAATATGGCATCCAACCCGGCGAGGTTGAAAGAGCTCTCGAAAGACTCGAGAAAGTAAGCCTCATCCACAAAGAAGATGATGGCCGTTGGACCGTAAACAACCAGCACCGCACAGCTGCCTTCCATGCGAACTTTGATGGAATGAAACGCTATTATTCTCAATTGATGTCAAAGGTAAACGACCACATCGGCAAGGAAAGTCGCGCATGGAATATGTCCGCTTCGACAATTCAAATTAAGAAGTCCGCATTTCCACAAGTGGTTGAGAAGCTCACCAAGTTCCGCCAAGAACTCATGGCCGAATTGGAGTCCTCACCAGAGAGAGATTCCGTCTGTTGTCTGACGATGCAGTTCTTCGACTTTGCTGCTGAAACGAACCAGAACACACCAATTTAACCCATGTTCCATGAGCGAAGCGACTAAGAGATCGACAAACTTCCTCGTCGCTTCAGTCTTTTTCTTAGGTTCCCTCTGCGAACAGATCTCAAAGTTAGACATTTCCGTTTCTCTTTGAAACGTTCTCCGTCCGTACAATCCATAAATGCTTGAGATTTCAGCATTAAAATTGCTTTTGAAACCAATTGAAACGTCGATCAATCAGTCAAAAAAAACAGAACGTCATTTTTTTGAACACGGAAACGCATCTCAATGCTTCCGGCCTTAGCACGACACTTGCACTAAACTTATTTCGATACTGTAAGTAAGCAGGGGGACAGCATGAAACAGATGAAACAAGTATTCGCCATTTCCACTTTGTCAGGATTGATCTTGGCTTGCCTCATCGGCTTCCAAAACTGTTCTAAAGTTGCATTTACCGAAGATGCAGCAGCATCGTCTCTAATTAAAAACGGTATTACTGACGACTCAACCAGTAACAGTAACAATAATAATAGTGGCGACGACTCCAACTGCCGCGTAGACCTTATTAACAGCACTAAAAACGTAAAAGTTCTTTTTCTTATTGATACCTCCGGCTCCAACGCCAGCAACAATGGCGCAGCAGGAACTGATGTCGGTAAGACTTGGCGCTTAAATACTATCAATTCATTCATTACTGCTTATGGCAACAAACCGAACTTCGAATTCGCTTTTGCTTATTTCCAAGGCACGAAGGCCGATGCTTTGCTGAAGAACTCCAGCGGCCAAGGTATTTTCTCTAAAGACATGAGCGCTATTAATCAGGCAGTGATGGATCTTAAGAATATCAAAGACGAAGGTAATACTCCTTACGATGCCGCACTCAGTATCGTTCGCAGTATTATCCACTACGACCAAATGGTAACAGCAACAAAAGACGCTGGTTATGTTGTTGTCATGGTTTCGGACGGTTCACCAACAAATACATCATATACTGACAGCAAGAACGGTATAACAAATCTTACGAACGACGTGAATGCGATCCTTGCCGAAGCGCCAAAGCAAATCAGCTTAAACACTGTTTATCTTTACAACCAGGCTGTGCCTACAGCTTCCCAAAAGTCTTATCTGCAAAAGATTTCAAGCCTAGGTTCTGGCGCCTTCATCGAGGCTAGCTCGAACCAAACTCTGCAGATCTCTGACACCGTCCAGGTTCCTAAGACCGTCTGCAACTAGGTCGGAATGGATAGAAGTCTAGGTTCCCGTCCCGCTTAACGCTAAATACAACTCCTTTTGCTATCATAGAATATGACCGCAAAAGGAGTTTTTGTGCTTCGATTCTGGCTCTCCGGTATTGTCATCGCCGTTTGTCTTTCATACTTTCTGCAATTCAATGATTCTCCGAAATCTGGCGGAGCTCGCAAGCCTGCCTCGCTATCACTTTTTAAAGGCTCTGCCCTTGATGCCAAAGACATCCTCGAAGCTGCCTCTGCACCGGACTTAAAAGTCACTAAAGCCCGCGTAATGATCGATAACGACGCTGCCTTCGATAGCAAGCTCGAGGCGATCCGGTCAGCA
The DNA here is from genome assembly GCA_018266295.1 of Bdellovibrionales bacterium. Lineage (NCBI taxonomy): Bacteria > Pseudomonadati > Bdellovibrionota > Bdellovibrionia > Bdellovibrionales > Bdellovibrionales bacterium. Next base: position 828,029 of record JAFEAQ010000011.1, read on the forward strand.
CGCCCGGGAGAGACCATTCGCCTTTCATATTACATATACTCTCAAGACGAATCCTCGGCCGTTTTCTTAGCAGAACTTCTCAAAGCGGCAGCCCGTGGCGTGCATATTCGCCTGATGGCGGATTTTATTACCAACTACGGCAACTTGGATCTCTTCTCATACTTAGAGGCTCAAGGACACGGCATGATTCAGATCAAGCTCTATGGCCGACCGACTCCTCTCATCGTACGTGATGTGATGTTCATGACTTCTCCATGTCCCTCTACATCAGATAAGGTCAAACCAACAACTTGCTCTGATGCTAAGTGGGCTACGCTTGGAAAAGCCTATCCGGATTTCTATGCTCGTCTTCTGTTAGCAGGCCTCTATGATTTAGATTTCACAGCCGTCACGACGGCGATTATCAAAGGTCAAATTTTAGACATCGATGGCCTTATGAAAAGTGGAAATGCTTCTTCTGATGACAAAAAACAGCTGCTCGAGTTCTTTAAGCTTGTCTACAAGGCAAAGGCAAAACACGATCCTATCGCCGGAGTGAAAGTGCTCCTCGCTCTTCAGCTCTACGGCGACAAGCTGAACCCGGTCCTCAACGAAATTTTGGGACGAGTCCCCCTCTCTCAAAAAGGCGACAAATCTCTGCAGGACTGGGAGCATGTGACAGACTTTACACATCACAAAGTTCTCATTGTTGAAAACCGCTTTGTTCAGCTTGGCGGCCGCAACATAGAAAACTCCTACCATATGAAGCCAAACACACTGACCACGAAGTATATCTTTATGGATACTGATATGTCAGCGGAGCTCAGTGGCGGAGGCGAGGCCATCTCCAAGGCCTACGATCGCCTTTGGAACTTTAGCACAATGACGGTGCCACTTAAAGATGTCCGCTCACTCATGCCGAACGATTATGTCGTCAATAGTGAGGCCATGAAAGCTAGTTTCGATAAGTGTGCAAATAAGAATTATCAAACGCCGGAAGATCGCATTCGCTTCGAAAAATGTGTCGAGTTTGAAATCACCCGCCACCCGAAATATGAAACCTTGCCAGCGCGAATGGCGAAAATCGCTAAAACACTCGAAAACGGAGTAAAGGCCTACAACACGCTCTACTTACCAAAGAAAGCATACACTCAATCTTGGAAGACAGGCCCCACATACTCTGACGAGCTTTCGCCAAATGATATGAATGGCCTACTCCTCGCCTATATTGAAAATCTTCCTTTCGACCGCCGAGAAAAAGAGGCAAATCTCGAGCGCCGCTTCGGTTCCATTCCTGGTCAAGAACTTAAATACGGCAAGTACATCCATCAGCTTTGGTACAAGGGACTTGAGCACGCCTGCAATACTTCTGTAAAAGAAGGAAAAGAAAAGCGCGTCATTATTCACTCTGCATACTTCCTTCCTCCGGCACTCCTGCTGAGTGGTTTTGCAAAAATGATGGACGGTACGTGGGACTGCCATAAAGTCCGTGTGACATTGCTAACGAACTCTCCGGAGACAACGGACTTGAATCACATCAATATTGCTGCCCGCTACGTTATGTCAAAGTTCTTCCAAACAGTCCAAAACCGTCGAGAGATCTTCGGTTCATACTCTGACGCTCGCGCGGCCCGCTTTGAATATTTCGAGTATGTAAAAGAGTCTGCGGGATCCGGTCTTTCTCTCCACACGAAAGCCAGCGTCTTAGGCAATGATATGATTATAGGCTCTGCAAACGCGGATGTTCGCAGTTACTATATGGATACGAACAACGGCTTTTTCGTACGTGGCGCTAAAGAGCTCACAGCTTCCTATGTAGAGTTCATTGATAGCATTACCGCAGACCGTAAGAAAACCCGCGATCTCACCGCAGAGTACAGCAACCCTGCGATGAGCACCGAGAGCATTTATGCCAGTGATAAAAAAATGTTAGAAGGGCTTTTATCTAAGAGCGACTTCACCAAGAAACTAAGTCCCGAGATGAAAGAGAAAGTCTTTAGTGCCTTTCATAGCATCGTTGGCTTTGTTTCTGATGCAACTACAAAAATTCTAATCAAGGACCGTAATAAGTTTGCAGGTGTCGCTGAAAACGACAGCGATTCACAGAGAAGACAGGAACAGGCCCAGAAGGAACAAGCGATGAAGTACGATCGCCTCCTGCAGCTTCTATAAAAACACTAATTGGCTTGAATGGATTGAACCCACATAATTTCGCATGCTCCGGCCCCGGAATCCTCCCGGGCCAAAGAACTCTTCGCATCACTGCCGTCCGGAAAATTGATTCTGACAAGAAATCCCTTGAGCTCGACAAGCTGACCACGTCGAAGCTTTTTAATCTCCTGCTCTACGTATTCTGTCGATGGAATCAAATGCATATTAGCACTGCTTTGAGTAATAAGCCGAGGTTCAGCCGGCGGATCGCCTCGCCAAGAATAAAAATAAAAACGTCCCTCTTGCCATATGTTCAGGCTCTCGATGACTTTCGTGTCAGACATAACTCCCCAGCCAAGCGCAACATCTATAGGGACGACATGAGCTAGCTTGTCGATCCAATAATGCTCTGTCGAAAGCACCCGTGCTTTGATCGAATACTCAGCCAAGGGATCTAAGACGACGTTTTTATATTTGATAGGTTTTTCAGAAATATCTTTTTGAACAGGACTCTCTGAAACGAGAACCCCATAAGGATGTGCGACTTCACGCTGGCTCCAAAACTGATAGGAGCCAATAACAAGGACTAGTATCAGGATGATGAGCGGGCGATTCATATCGTCAGCTTCCCCGAACTAGTCCTTTTCGGCAAATCAGATTTTGAAAAGTCTAGTAAGGCATTCCGTTGATGTAATCAGAACCAGTGTCGCGGTCGTTACCTTCGTAAGTGCCGCTGCCAGGAACATATGTATCGTCAGAGCTTTGATTATCCTGATCATCATTGCAGCCATAAGCCGCACAAGGCTCGGAAGCAGGACGTGGATTGACAGGCTGATTTTTAGAAGAGCCTTTACGAGCTGCTTCTGCAGTCATAGCTACCGTGAAAACCAACATAGCAACAAATGCCATTTTCTTCATTTCATCTCTCCTTAGTTGAGGTCCAAGGTATCCCCAAAGCATGGAGTCTGGTCAATGTGGAAGCCCCCCATTTCCTTTTTTTCACGAGGATGTCGCACGTAAGGTACAGCATTTGCTAAATCTACAGGGAAACGGGCCAACCAGGGCCCTCTGAAAATAAAGAGGCTTTTATGAAGAACAAGGTTCCTTATATTGTCTTGATGTTACTCTTTTCGACACTCTCAGCATGGGCGAAAAACCCGTGCTATTGTTACCCGATTCCGGAGTCTAAGACCTATCAGGGAGAGGCCCGTAAAAAGCACATAATCGGCTATACGATCGACTGGAGCTGTAAATACACCTGCCATACCGGAGAAGGCCAGGAGGCCTCCCAGGGCGCTTTGGTGACGGGATTCTACCATGAGTATTTTATGCGAGCTGAGATCGGAACTGAGGGCATTTGCGAAGGAATGGTCTATAAGTCTCAATACAATCCTTATATCAATCAAGAAGTCTATTCCTATACCGGCGAAACCTTTGGCTTCAAACCTTCGAGCTCCCACTCCGCAGACCTCCAAAAGTGGGCCCAAGCAAATAGCTGCGACTAACCCTAAAAACAAAAAAACCGCTTTAGTGAGCTACTAAAGCGGTTCTATTAAGAAATTTCTCAATCTATTTTCTAAGCAATCTTTTTGATCTGGGCCAGCTTATCTCTGAGTGTATGAACTTCTTGTTTCAGAGAGTTATTCTCCAACATGAGTTGGTTCACTTTCCTTCTCATCTGATCCATTTCCGCGCCACCGCTTCCACCACCGGAGCTTGACGGTTGCGCAGAAGAACTTGAAGAAGCAGGTTTAGAATCATCTGTATAATTAATTTCAATTTTACTCAAGAAAGCAAGACCGGAATCAGAGTGATTCAATCGCTCTTCGATGTTTTCTTCAATGAAAAGATCTGCATCGAATTTTTCAAACTTGATATAACCAGAAGCTGCAATACCACGAACTTCAGTGATGAGCTTCATTTCACAAGTTGCTTTTTCAGCAGGATTTGGATTGAGCTCACCCATTTGGTCGGTAATTTTTCTTTTCGAAATTGGCGGAAGCGGAGTCAAAATCTTCTCAATTTCCTCTGAAGAGCGACCATGTAAGCACACGCAAAGTGTGAGCGGCTGCAAGCGCGTGAGGATCTCAGACATAACATCCTGAGGCCATGTAAATACACGGTCGACTGTTAACATCTTCTTCTTCAGCTCTTGTTCCCACGCTGGGCTTTCTTGGTTGATAAGACCAAGGAACTGCTCTTGCTTCTTCCCGCCGGAAGTTTCAATGAGAGTTAAGAGTTGAACGAAGCCACCTTTTTTCTTGTAACGATCTAACATACCCATGGGAAATAAATCGGCGGTTTCTCGGAAAACTTCACCTCATTCCCGTCTCAAAGCGGGATTTAACTGAAATTTTGCGAGTCTGCGATCGGCTTCACTGTCGCTTGAAAAAGCAAAAGGCCCTCGATCACGAGAGCCTTTTCAAATTAAGAATTATTATGTTCGCTGATTAAAAGTTCTGCAAAAAATCGAAAATTCGACTGCTTTCAACTCCTACTTTTTCGAGCCAACTCGCAATTAACTTTCGAAACTTCCGATCCTACAAACTGTTACAAGTATATTTTACTTTTACAGTCGTGCCAGGAGATAGCTGAGAGCTAAACTTAATCAAAGTACCAGTCACAGAGTAAGTCACTCCTGCTTGACCAACAATTGTAACGCTCAAATCTTGCGGATTCGCGCAAGCAAGAGTCACGCTATTAATACGATCTAAAATATTCGTGCTAATTTGTCCTAACTGGCTGGTGTAGTCACTAGCACAAATGTCACCAATAACCCCTTGGGTCATCTGCGAGGCCTGCTTGTAAAGCTGACCGATACTGCCATTCACAGTTGCAGCACCATTTACAATTAACTGATTATCCTGAATTGATTTACAAGAATCAGAAGAAGTAATGATTGAATGTACTGTAAGAATTTTTCCACCGCCGTAGATACCACGCAAATTACTCAAAAGAGTTTGCGGCTGATCGAAGGACTCCAAGCTATAGCCCGGATATGCTGACGGATACATATATAATTGAGAACGCTCATCCTCATCAGACAAAACAATCACTGCTAAATGAGAGTTGCTTCTAAGAAAGCTATTTGGATTATTTTTAATAACGAGATTTGCCGCATAAATGCCACGTTCGTCACCAGACGGGCAATTTGTCGAGTAAGCAGCATCATAACCACTTTTTCCGTAGTTATTTCTAATGAAATTTTCACAAGATGTAGTCTCTGGGCGCTGCAAAGCCGCCTTAAACCAAGCGTCTTTCTGAGCAATCGAGCCCGAACTTGTCGTTAGGTAATAAGCACCGTTACCAAATTGAATCAAACGCCCATCTTGCAATGCGCCATTTTGATTGATAGCGCGAGCAGGATTATTGGAATTTGAAATATCGGTTGTCGTAATTGCGATGCGATAGTCTGCATGCTGCGCTTCAAGATTTTGAATAAACCCGCTAAGTCTAGCGGCCAGCTGTGTTTGTTCAAAAGACATAGATGCTGAATTGTCATCAACAATCAGAATATCTACTAGGCCACCGGCCACAGAAATAGTCTCATCAAAATAGTCTTTACCATTTTGAGTAAGACAGTTTTTTCCGGAGTTTTGACACTTGTTAAGTTCTTCATCCTTGGCAAAATTAACAGGTGAACATCCAACATAAATGCTGACGAGCGCCGGAACTGCTAGAAATTTAAGAGCTCTACTGATGTTCATGATGACACCTCACCTCAACAGGAAACATCCAAGCTCAGTGCCAAACGCTCACCCTCTCTATAAGATTATGAAATAACTAAGGAATTCCACATTTTCAGTCCCTTCCCCCAGGCTCCATAACTGTCTATACTGTCGACATCAATGTCCCGTACTTAAAAATATATAAGTACTTTCAATAATTTAACTAAAGGCCCTATCTCAGAAGAGCACCAACAATTTTTGTTACCGCTATTGAACTAAATACAAAACCTGGAAGTCCTGAATTTCACGGCAACATTGTCGTTCAAAGGAAAAGTGGGTGAGATCAATATATGGATACAAAAATCATCGGCATCATTCTCTTAATCTGCGCGGGTCTCGTTTTTCAATATAGCTACGATGGCTTCATGGATTCTTTCTTCTCTCCCGAAGTAAAACTCAAAAGCACTATCGAAAATGACATTAATAATTCTCTCTCCCAAGAAAGCGTTGAGAATAAAAGTAATATTCATCATGTGAAGTTCGTCTATAGATCGACGGATGCACTGAACTTCCTAAAAAAACATCCACCACAATTTCAAATTAATAAAGAAGGTAAAATCTGGCTTGAGGTTGAAGTCTTAGATCTTCAAGACAACGAAACTCCAGGCTTCATCACGCAAATTAGCGTCTTTGATTTAAAGACCAAAAATAAGATCTCTGAGTTTGGCCAAACTTACTATTACAAAGACTTCGACAAAGATTTTAAATTAAAGATCACCGGAGTCAGTCCAACCCCAGAAACCAATTCAACGAGTGAAAAGCAAAACTCAGAAAAGACATCAAAAGAGATAACTTCAGATTCTAAAAATCCATCCAAATCAGAAGTTAAAAATTGAAACTCAAACGCACAAATAAAAAAAGCCGATTGGTTTCCCAATCGGCTTACAAAAAAGAGCTGGCATCGTGCTACTCTCCCACACGGTTGCCCGTGCAATACCATCGCCGCAAGCGGACTTAACTTCTGAGTTCGGAATGGGATCAGGTGTGGCCCCGCTGCTATAAACGCCAGCAAAACATATTCTATTTTAATTAATTCAAGGACTCTTGAATGATTGATTTAATTGATTTTTAGCAAAAAGGTTAATTACCATATTAATAATATTAAAAAATTAATAAAAAAAGCCTCACGACCTATTAGTACGGATCAGCTGAATACATTACTGTACTTACACTCTCCGCCTATCAACCTCGTAGTCTCCGAGGAGTCTTTAGGGGCCCGAAGGCCCAGTGAGATCTAATCTCGCAGTTAGCTTCCCGCTTAGATGCTTTCAGCGGTTATCTATTCCGAACATAGCTACCCTGCATTGCCGCTGGCGCGACAACAGGAACACCAGAGGTTCGTCCATCCCGGTCCTCTCGTACTAAGGACAGGTCTGCTCAAATCTCATACGCCCACAGAAGATAAGGACCAAACTGTCTCACGACGTTCTGAACCCAGCTCGCGTACCACTTTAATTAGCGAACAGCTAAACCCTTGGGACCTGCTCCAGCCCCAGGATGTGATGAGCCGACATCGAGGTGCCAAACTCCATCGTCGATATGGACTCTTGGATGGAATAAGCCTGTTATCCCCGGAGTACCTTTTATCCGTTGAGCGATGGCCCTTCCACGCGGGACCACCGGATCACTTTGGCCTGCTTTCGCACCTGCTCGACTTGTAGGTCTCGCAGTCAAGCCCCCTTATGCCAATGCACTCGACGCCTGGTTTCCGATCAGGCTGAGGGGACCATCGCGCGCCTCCGTTACTTTTTGGGAGGCGACCGCCCCAGTCAAACTGCCCACCAGACAGTGTCCTTCGCCCTGATAATGAGCGCAAGTTAGATGTCAAAGTTTCCAAGGGTGGTATTTCAAGGTTGCCTCCACCGGATCTAGCGACCCGGCTTCAAAGGCTCCCACCTATCCTACACATGAAAACTCTAAAATCACTGCCAAGCTACAGTAAAGGTTCACGGGGTCTTTCCGTCTTTCTGCGGGTACTCGGCATTTTCACCGAGAATTCAATTTCGCGAGGCATTTGGTTGAGACACCGGAGAAGTCGTTACGCCATTCGTGCAGGTCGGAACTTACCCGACAAGGAATTTCGCTACCTTAGGACCGTTATAGTTACGGCCGCCGTTTACTGGGGCTTCAATTCTCGGCTTCGCTTGCGCTAACCAATCCTTTTAACCTTCCAGCACCGGGCAGGCGTCAGCATGTATACTTCGTCTTGAGACTTTGCACATGCCTGTGTTTTTGATAAACAGTCGCTACTCCCATTTCTCTGCGACCCACAAAAGCTTGGGGAGCAAGTCCTTACACTCTCGTGGGCACACCTTTTCCCGAAGTTACGGTGTTAAGTTGCCGAGTTCCTTAACCAAAATTCACCCCATCGCCTTAGGATATTCACCCCACTCACCTGAGTCGGTTTACGGTACGGGCGATCTCTTAAACTATCGAAACTTTTCTTGAAAACATGGCTTTTCTCGCTTCCGGGACAAAGTCCCTCGCATTCACGCCTCAGTGTTATGTGCCGCGGATTTGCCTACGACACCACCTACACGCTTACACCTCAATCCAATAAGAGGCCGAGATATCCTATTCTGTCATTCCTATAGCAATCCGAGATCGGTAACGGAATATTAACCGTTTTGCCATCGACTACGCCACTTGGCCTCGTCTTAGGACCCGACTAACCCTGGGAGGATTATCCTTGCCCAGGAATCCTTGAGTTTTCGGCGCCCGGGTTTTTCACCCGAGTTCAACGCTACTTATGTCAGCATGATCACTTCTAGTTCGTCCAGCTGTCCTACCGGTCAACCTTCATCCTATACTAGAACGCTCCCCTACCCCTGTACTTACGTACAAGCCATAGCTTCGGTACTACACTTAGCCCCGTTGTATCTTCCGCGCAGAGTCACTAGACTAGTGAGCTATTACGCTTTCTTTAAAGGATTGCTGCTTCTAAGCCAACCTCCTAGTTGTCAAAGTAACTCCACAACGTTCTCCACTTAGTGTAGATTTTGGGACCTTAGCTGATGGTCTGGGCTCTTTCCCTCTCGTCACAGGACCTTATCACCCTATGACTGCCTTCCAGGGTACATATCAACGGCATTCGGAGTTTATTTGGGTTTGGTAATCTGGTAAAGACCCCTAGCCCATTCAGTGCTCTACCTCCGTGATACAATTTACCTGAAGCTATACCTAAATATATTTCGGGGAGAACCAGCTATCACCCAGTTTGATTGGCCTTTCACCCCTAATCACAGATCATCAAAAGAATTTTCAACTTCAACTTGTTCGGTCCTCCACGAGGTGTTACCCTCGCTTCAACCTGTCCATGATTAGATCACCGGGTTTCGGGTCTATCCCTGCAGACTAAATCGCCCTATTCAGACTCGCTTTCGCTACGGCTACACCTGTCACGGCTTAACCTTGCCTGCAAAGATAACTCGCTGACTCATTATGCAAAAGGTACGCGGTCGCTCATATAAAGAGCTTCCACTGCTTGTAGACTTACGGTTTCAGGTTCTATTTCACTCCCCTCTCGGGGTTCTTTTCACCTTTCCCTCACGGTACTTGTCCTCTATCGGTCACTAAGGAATATTTAGGCTTAGAAGGTGGTCCTCCTAGATTCCCACAGGATTTCACGTGTCCTGTGGTACTCGGGATGCCACTAGCGCTCTCGACTTTTTCGGTTACGGGGCTATCACCCTGTTTTGCCAGTCTTTCCAGACTGTTCACCTAAAATCTTAAGTCGCACATTATGGTCCCACGACCCCTCATTCAAAAAATGAATAAGGTTTAGCCTGATCCCCGTTCGCTCGCCACTACTGGGGGAATCTCGTATTTGATTTATTTTCCTGAGGGTACTGAGATGTTTCACTTCCCCTCGTTCGCTTCTTGCAGTTATGTATTCACTGCAAGATACCAATAATTGGTGAGTTGCCTCATTCGGAAATCTCCGGATCAAAGTGTGTGTGCCACTCCCCGAAGCTTATCGCAGCTTACCACGTCCTTCATCGCTTCTTAGTGCCAAGGCATCCACCGTAAGCCCTTTGTAGCTTTAAAATGGTAATTAACCTCGCTAAAAATCAATTAAATCAATCTATTCAATTGTCAAAGAACTAAAAACACATAAACATTCGAGCGGCTTTCAATTGGTGGGCCTGAGAAGACTTGAACTTCTGACCCCACGCTTATCAAGCGTGTGCTCTAACCAACTGAGCTACAGGCCCTTAAAGCCTTCACTCTTTCAAAACTAAATAGCTAGAAAAATTTTTTGGGACTCACTCTCGATCCGAAGATCGGAGTTGACCTAAGAATGTCTCAACCGAAGTTGAGAAAAATTCCTTAGAAAGGAGGTGATCCAGCCGCAGGTTCCCCTACGGCTACCTTGTTACGACTTCACCCCAATCATCGACCATACCTTGGGCGCCTGCCTCCTTGCGGTTAGCGCAGCGACTTCTGGTACAGCCGACTTTCATGGTGTGACGGGCGGTGTGTACAAGGCCCGGGAACGTATTCACCGCGGCGTTCTGATCCGCGATTACTAGCGATTCCACCTTCATGGGGTCGAGTTGCAGACCCCAATCTGAACTTAGATAACTTTTGTAGGATTAGCACCATCTTGCGATTTAGCATCCGTCTGTAGTTACCATTGTAGCACGTGTGTAGCCCTAGGCATAAGGGCCATGAGGACTTGACGTCATCCCCACCTTCCTCCGGTTTAACACCGGCAGTCCATCTAGAGTGCCCAACTGAATGCTGGCAACTAAATGCAGGGGTTGCGCTCGTTGCGGGACTTAACCCAACATCTCACGACACGAGCTGACGACAGCCATGCAGCACCTGTGTACCGACCCTTGCGGGCGACGACATTTCTGCCAGTCTTCCAGTACATGTCAAGCCTAGGTAAGGTTCTTCGCGTTGCATCGAATTAAACCACATGCTCCACCGCTTGTGCGGGCCCCCGTCAATTTCTTTGAGTTTTAATCTTGCGACCGTACTCCCCAGGCGGGATACTTAACGCGTTAGCTTCGTCACTGAAGGGGTCAATACCTCCAACAACAAGTATCCATCGTTTATGGTGCGGACTACCAGGGTATCTAATCCTGTTTGATCCCCGCACTTTCGGGTCTGAGTGTCAGTGTTAGGCCAGTTACCCGCCTTCGCCACCGGTATTCCTCTTGATATCTACGTATTTCACCACTACACCAAGAATTCTAGTAACCTCTCCTACACTCAAGCTTCGCAGTATCAAGTGCACTTCCAGGGTTGAGCCCTGGGCTTTCACACCTGACTTACAAAGCCACCTGCACCCGCTTTACGCCCAATGATTCCGAACAACGCTAGGATCCCTCGTCTTACCGCGGCTGCTGGCACGAAGTTAGCCGATCCTTTCTTACAGGGTACATTCATTGTGTTATTCCCCTGCGACAGAGCTTTACGACCCGAAGGCCTTCATCACTCACGCGGCGTCGCTGCATCAGAGTTTCCTCCATTGTGCAATATTCCCTACTGCTGCCTCCCGTAGGAGTCTGGACCGTGTCTCAGTTCCAGTGTGACTGATCATCCTCTCAGACCAGTTAGAGATCGTCGCCTTGGTGAGCCATTACCTCACCAACTAGCTAATCTCACGCGGACTCATCTTCAAGCGAAAAACCTTTAACCCCTAGATCCTCAGATCCTGTGGTCTTATTCGGTATTAGCTAATCTTTCGACTAGTTATCCCCAACTCGAAGGCAGATTATCCACGCATTACTCACCCGTGCGCCACTAGTACTCATATTGCTACTTTCCCCGTTCGACTTGCATGTATTAGGCACGCCGCCAGCGTTTGTTCTGAGCCAGAATCAAACTCTCCAGTTATAATTCTGTTTAGAATAAACACTAGCTTACGCTATTGTTTGTTCGAATATATTTTGAAATTGTGAGCTATACATTACTGTATGCTCAAAGAGCCCAAAAAATTTTCTATCTAGCTATTCAGTTTTCAAAGAGCGAAATCTCTTAACAATTTTCTTTTTCATCGTTGCGAGAGGTAATGTTTTTATTCGCTTACCTTTCGTCCGTCAACATCTTTTTTTCTTTTTTTTCGATTTTTTTTCTTATCGAAAAACTTTACTTCAAAAACGTCTACTTTGAACATGCTTGGTGGAGGCAACAGGGATCGAACCTGCGACCTTCTGAATGCAAATCAGATGCTCTCCCAGCTGAGCTATGCCCCCGTTCAAAGTTCGGCTGTTTTCCTTCATTCGGTGCCAAAGGTCAATAGCAATTTTAAAATTATTTTCGAGCAGAAAAACTGCCTAAAAGACATACAAAAATACCTGCCCTATATTTGGCAGGTATTTTAATTTAAGTATTTGATATCACTAATTTATATTAAAAATTAGGCGCAAGCCTTGGATCTTGATGCGATTAGTCGATTTAGCCACTTTCTTTCAAAAGCTAGGTCAAACCCCACCTGTTCGCCACCAGATAAAATCGAAAAATAGACCTTTTTGAGGATTTCAACCTCTCCATCGGCTCCAGATTCAGCCCCCATAGACTCTTCGATAGCCTCAAAGACGCTTAAAAGGTCCGGAGTCGTTACTACCTTAGGGATGCGAGTGATATCGAGACCTAAAGTCTCTACAGGTTTAAAGCCAATAAGAGTGTCTGTGAAAAGAACCTTATGGCCGCCTTTAAGATTCAACTGAATGAATGGCTTCCCATCTGCATCCATACGGTGAAGGATCTCTCCAATGTCTTGCACAGAGAAGGTAAAGATCTTTCCGTCGAGATCTTGGAAGATTTGAACCTTGCCGCCTTCGCCAACTTTAGCCTTTAAGCCACGTGATGAATCGACGTAATTCAGGATGCTGTCCAAATCAGTGGTGGTCGATTTGTGTTTATTGGAGCTACTCAACTAACCCTCCCAGAATAGCACTCTAATTTCTACACTTCTCCTATCGTCGATCGATTTGTGGGACTTTATGTTTTTCTTCATTTTCCTCTGAATCCGGTCTTGTATCGGGCTCAGGTGTCTCAAAGCTGAACGCAGAGAGCCTTGTGAGAAGTGTCTACATTTGAGATAAATAGAGGCAGGAATAGTAATCGCTCATTGTCCGGAGAAGACATGTTAATCACACGCTGGCAGGCCCCACTAACGCCGAATAAATCTCAAGCTCACATGATCCTCGAGTCAGAAGGGCTTGAACCTTACGAAGAAATCTATGATCCACAAATGAAAGTGCATGAGCACCGTCACCCCTTCTGCGAAGTTCGTCTTATCGTAGAAGGCGAACTTCTTTTTAATATCTCGGGGAATCAGTTCCTACTGAGACCGGGGGATCGCGTGGAAGTACCGGCGAATACAAAGCACTCCCATACAGCCCAAGGCAACGGGACCTGCGTTTGCGTCTGCGCCCAAAGGGCTATCTAAAAACAACATATATAGTAAATAAAAAGGCCAGGGTTTCCTGGCCTTTTTATTTTTTCGTCAACGCTTCGGGGGCGAAATATATTATGGCTTCTTCTCTTTTCGCACCCACTGAAGATATTCCTTCAATGATTTTTCAAATCCACGCGTAGATGGGTCGTAGAACCTCTTATCCTCTAGTCCCTCTGGTAAATAGCTTTGTTCTACCCAGGCATTTTCAAAATTATGTGGGTATTTGTACTCCTTGCCGTAGCCCAGCTCTTTTGAAAGTGCTGTTTTTGAGGAGCGTAAATGCAATGGAATGGGCAGTGTCTTTGTTTCCTTTACGATCTCACGGGCATCATTCAACGCCATATAAGAACGATTTGATTTTGGGCAAGACGCCAAATAGGTGGTGACCTGCGCCAGGGTAATGGCCGCTTCTGGAAGGCCGATAGCCTCTACTGCCTGGAGGCCTGCGACCGCGAGCGAGAGGCCTCGAGGGTCGGCGTTTCCGATATCTTCTGAAGCGAGGATAATTAACCGACGGGCAATAAAAACGGGGTCTTCTCCACCTTCTAGCATACGAGCCATGTAGTAAATGGCGGCATCGGGATCGCTTCCGCGGACACTCTTAATAAATGCTGAGATCACATCGTAGTGCATTTCAGAAGATTTGTCGTAGCCAAGCGGGCTCATTTGAAGGAGCTCCCGCAGGGACTCGAGATCTAGCGGGAAACTCGGCTGCTCGACCTGCGAATCTGGGCTTTTTTCAAATCGGTAGTAATCAAAAATGATCTCCAGTGAGTTGATAAGGCGGCGAGCATCGCCATCGGCGATCTCTAGGAGATTCTTGCGGGCCTCGGGTTTCAAGAGGTTTTCGCATGTCACCTCATAGAAACGGCAGACCTTATCAACGATGGATTGCAACTGATCCGTAGTTAGTCGCTCAAACACCACAACACGGCTTCGACTGAGAAGGGCTTTGTTCAGCTCATAGCTCGGATTTTCCGTCGTTGCTCCAATGAGGATAAGATCGCCTTTTTCCACATAGGGAAGAAGGACGTCTTGCTGGCCTTTATTAAAACGATGGATTTCATCGACAAAAAGAAGTGTTTTCTGGTTGTACTGAAGGCGGCGCTCGCGACCGGCCTCGCCGACTTCACGAAGTGCCTTGGCGCCTGAATCTACGGCGTTGAGATTTACGAAGTGTGCCTGGATATGTTGAGCCAGGGCGAGAGCGAATGTCGTTTTACCGGTTCCAGGAGGCCCCCAAATAATGAGGCTTGGGACCATGCCCTTGCGAAGCATTTGGCCGAGCTTGGAGCGAGGACCAATAGTTTTTTCTTGGCCAATGATTTCATCAAGGTTCTTGGGGCGCAAGACCTCGGAAAGCGGAGCGGACGTTTGAGATTGAGCGGCTGAAAAAAGATCCATGCGGGAAGAAATAGTCCAGGTCTTCCCGCTTGGCAAATCTATTGATAGAGAAGTCTGAGTTGCGTTTTCGCTTTAAACGGTGTTTCGTCGCCGTTTGGAGACTTTTGGAAGCCCTTCACCGTCATTGTACCAGAAGCAGTAAAGGTTTTCTTAGGATCTGGAACTGCAGCTCCACCACAACGGATACGACAGAGAGAAGCTGTCTGCCTCAGTGTTGGAGTCGTCGCGTTCGAAGCGGGCGCGAGCGAACCATCCCAACTAGTTCCATCTGTAAAGTTATAGAAGAGAGCTAATAACTCATCCCCTGAGATCGAGCAATTATACGCAAATGCACCACTCGCAAATTCGAAATCGATAGATACAACATACGCCGTATCCGTCAAATTCTTCCAGGCAAGTGTCGCTCCTTGGTAATTGAAATAATACCCAGTGATATCTTGCGTAACAGTAGTCTGCGGGTTCTTAGAGACAGCAACAATATTTGTACAAGACTGTGCAGAGGCATTGATTAGATAAGAGGTCGTTCCTGTTGGCGTGACCACAAGATCGCTGTCCTGAGCCTTACTACAACTCAATGCAGATAAAAGCATACAGGAGATGGCAATGAATTTTAAGCTATTCATAATTATTCTCCTCCTGCATGAGTTCCGCCGCCCTCAGCTTGCGCCAAGATTCTCGGAGTTAAGAAAATTAAAAGCTCCGAGCGCTGCTTATCTGTGCTAGTTCCTTTGAACAATGCGCCTAGAACTGGAATATCTTTTAACCAAGGAACACCCGTAATACCCTCAGTAACGTCAGAGCGATAGATACCGCCAATCACTGCCGTTTGACCGTTCTTCACGATCACACGAGTATTCGCTTCGCGGCTATTCACTGAGAAAGTATCATCTGTTGTGCTCACCGCAGCCCCTTTGATCTGACGGTTTACGCCCACTTTCATTATAACAGTTCCTTCGCCTGTTACCTGTGGAGTTACCTCAAGTTTCAGGGTTAGTGGCTTAAATTGATACGTTACAATCGGCTGACCATTTGGTTGTGGCGTCAGTGTCTTAACCGGCAACTCATTGGTTTGGCTGATATCCGCTTTTTCATTTGAAAGCGTTACGATTCTTGGCGAGGAAAGAACCTTTACCTTCTCCTCTTTCTCAAAAAGAGCCAATGAGGCAGAGATATCACCAAAGACGTCCAAGGTACCCACATTCAAGCCGAAGCCTAAACCGCCCGGTGTATTTGTCGCCGAACCTACAGACAAGTTGGGACGGAGGTTTACTGGGCCATTAGCACCATTACCAATTTGTACATCAGAACCGGTAAAGCTCCACTGAACACCAACAGTTCTTTGGAAGCTATCCAAAGCTTCTACAATCTTACCCTCGATCAATACTTGAGGCGGAGCTGCATCCAACCCTTGGATGAGCTTCATAACACGATTGAGACTCTCTTCAACGTCCGTTACAACAATAGTACTCGTACGCATATCACTAACGACTTTTCCTCTTTCTGTGAGGAAGTCTTTAATTTTTTTATCGAGCTCATCAACCTTTGCGTATGAAATGTTGAATGCACGAACTTTGAGGGGCTCGATATTCTTACGAGCCAATGCAAGTTTCGTTGCATCGTCCTCTTCCTTACGAAGTTCTTCAAGAGGGACAATACGCAAAACGTTTCCTTGGCGGCTGTATCCAAGTTTACGCGCTTTCATGATGACTACGAGCGCTTGGTCCCATGGAACCTGACGGAGCTTCAGGCTGATATTGCCCTTCACGTCGTCTGTGATAACCATGTTCACGCCGCTCTCTTCAGTGATGAACTTCAAGGCATCACGAACATCGATATTGCTAGTTTCGATAGAGATTTTGCGCCCGTAGAATTTTGTATTACCTGACAAGAATTCTTCGAGAGATTGGCTCGCGAGGATCTTATTACTATTAAGATCTACGTTCACTTCACCTTCACCCTTTGTCATAGAAGACTGCTCACCATCATCGTCACCGTGATGAGCTGCACCGGCGTCTGCCACCATTTCACCACCATGACCGGAGCTCACGATAAGAAGAGCGTTGCCTTCTTGCTGAACTGTCGGCTCGCCGAAACCATCACGCATTTGAATAACAATGCGAGAAGTTTTTGAGCCCGGGCTCTGATAAGCGTCAACAGCACCGACGGCACCTTTGATATCTTTAGTATTCAAAGTTCTCTTCAGACGCTTTGGCAGATTTGAATTTTGAATTTCAACAATGTACTGCTTCAGATCTGGATTGACACGAGTTGTGTAGTTGAGCGGACCATTTCCTTCAACAATGACGGTACCACCATTGTCGTTTGCCTTGAATTTCAAACCTGTGATATCCACAGCGCGCTCGCCTGAAGATTGAACTACCGGCTGCTCAGGCGCTGGAACCGGAGCAGTTTCTTCCACAACCGCTGGAGGAGGAGGCTCTTCAGCTGCTGGCGGAGCCATCGGCTCTTCGATAGCCGGAGGCGGTGGCTCCTGTGCCACTTGTTTTTCCTCGACAGGTGGCATTTCCGGTGGCGGAGCCTGCTCTGCTGGAGCCTGAGGCTGCAGCTCATTCTTGGCCTGTGCATCCAAATCATCATTGGCAAACTGCTTATCTGCGGAGCTTGCCTGATTCATCTCTTCTTCAAGAGCGAGATCTGGATCTTTGCTAGAGGACGATGATTGAGCTTGAGACCCGCCCTTATTACTGCTTCCATTGTCAGCATTATCAAAGTCCGCGAAATCATCCGAAGAGGATGAGCCGGAGCTTGAAGAGCCGTTATTAGAGTAGGACTCGGTCGTAAGAGAATCGTCTTCTTCAGTTTGCTGAGACGCGCAGCTCAACAACGACGATGCCAAAGCCCCTATGATCATCAGTCTAATGAATCCTTTCATTAGTTCCTCCTGATTCTATGCGAACCTATTTCTTAAGTTCGAGTATCTTAACTTCTTTAGTCTGGACGCCTTCATTTTCAATAGTCTCAACAACTACGATCTCGCCCTCACGGATGGCGACAACCTGCCCTGAGTTACGTCCAATTTTTGTACTTTTACCAATCATATACATCTTGCCATCCGGGTCTTTAACCATCGCTTTTGGATGGCGGATCTCCCACATGATGGCGACGACATTAAAACGGTCTAGATCCCATCTTTGAAGAGGATCTGACATATCCACCATTTTCGCCGGTCCCGTATTCGTCGGAGTCGGGCGATAAGTACGGTATGGCTTAAATGGATCACGACGGCCCGTCGGATCGTAAGTGTACTGATCGTCCGAAGCAAACTGCGGAACTATAGGCACGCTAGACTCCATAGGAGGCGGAGGTGCTACACTTCCCGGCGCGGTCGCCGGCACCATCGGCGGAGTGCCCCCGGCAGCCGGCGGAACATTTGGCGGAGGAGGAGGCGGTGCGGCCTCTGCGTTTGCCGGTACCTGTGGCGGCTGAGTTGGTGGAGGCGGAATATTTCCTCCCCCTTGAGGCGCCTGCTGTGTCTCCTGCATAAACTCAGGTGGCAAATCCCCCGGAGATGGCGGTTCCATCTTCTGAGCTCCGGCACCTGCTGGTGGGGTTTGCGTATGCCCCGGAGTCATGAATTTCAAACTCATAAAGAAGGCCACCCACAGACCTACCGAAGCCATCACAATGTATGTAATCACCCAGCGTGTTGACTTCACTCAGCCTGCCCTTGTGGATTTGCGGGAGCTGCAGCAGCTCCTTCTTTTGCTTTCTCTGGCTCAGGTGCAAGTTTGTAACTTACGACTTGGCCTTCGAAACGCAGAGGTTTTTCTTTCGCATCATCTTGCGCTACCACGGAAAAGTTTAATACGCGTGTTAAGCGTTCAAGATTCGAGGTTAAAAATACAAACTGCGCTATTTGTGAATAACTGCCCTCTAAAGTCACATCGACAGGCAACTCTTCGACGACTTCTTTTTTTGTCACCGTGCCCGGCTTCTTAAGCTTAACACTGACTCCCGCCATTTTTGCGACGCTATCGATACCCCGAATCATTTCAGAGGATTTCAAATCGGAAGGAAGCTTTTTTGCGATAAAAGCATACTGTTCACTCAGTTTACCGACAGCATCCTTCATACGCGCTTCTTCTGCCAAAGTTGCTTCCGTATCTTTTTTCTTTGTTTCCGCTTGTTGAAGCTGACCAGACAATGCTGCAATCTGCGCCTCAAGAGCCGAACCATCGTCATACATCATAAAGTAGTAAGCCAGCCCCACCATCAATCCGATGACAAGTGCTTTTCCATTCGACAGCCCTGCTAGTTTTTCAAATAGCTGATTCATGGACGTGGCCCCATCTTTTCTAAGACACAACTAATTTCAAACTTTTTTAACGTCATACCTTCTTGGATATGCTCGCTGGAGCTTACAAGAACCACTTCCTGCAAGAAAACGCTTTTAGACAAGGAATCCATAAAGGTAGAAATATCGATATCACTGGTAGAAAATCCCGCGAGAAGAACTTTGCCTTCTTTAATGTCTACGCGAGTAAACCAAACTCTCTCTGGAATAACCTGCTGGAAAAGATCAAGAACTTTAACCTCGCGGAAGCGATCCTTAGCAAGCTTTTCGAGAACTGTGATGCGTGCTTGGATTTTCTTTTCATCTTCTTTAAATTTTTTTATCTCTTGAACTGAGTTTTCTGCTTTTGCATTAAAGGCTTGAAGCTCAGTGAGAGCGTTCTGCTTACGAGCAAGCTCGGTTCGAATATTTGGGATATTTTGCTGTTCGTAAAAATAAAGGCCAATGGGAGCTAGCAAAATAACTAGCAACTTGACCAGCGCATCCTTGCGGACTTGTTCTGTGACGACGATTTCACCGCCGCCCTCGGCGGAGCCGCCGCCTCCGCCACCGCTGGAAATTGGTCTTGAGGTTGCTAAGTTAATACGAATCATTAGCCATCCCCCAGCTTGCGCATACCTAGGCCGGTCGCAATAGCGGCAAAATGACTGATTTGACTCAAGTATTCACGAGAGAATTTTTTTGGATTCGCTTTTATTTTTGCAAACGGATTAAATGGCTCAAACGGGATCCCCGTCACACGTGAGACGTTGTCGATCAAGCCCGTGGTCGATGAACTGCCACCTGTGTAAAAACAGCGGGTCAAAGTAAGGCCGTTTGTTGTCGCACTCAAGAAGTCGAGACTGTTACGAACCTCTTCTGTTACCATGTCATTCGTAGATGTAATAATACTATGAACTTCCGCCGGAACCTCTCCGCGACGAGAGACCGCACTCAATTTCAAGGCCTCGGCTTCTTGAGAGGAAATACCAAGGCTCTTGTGAATCTCGTTCGTGTAGTTCAAGCCGCCCACAGGAATATCGCGGCAAAAAACCACATCGCCGTTATGGATCACCACAAAGTTAGTGATCGAAGCACCAAAATTTAAAATGCCGACGACATCACGAGTGAATTTTCCGTAATTCGCTTCAAAACAGTTTGCGAGGGCAAAACCGCTCACATCCAAAACGCTGCATTTTAGGCCTGTGGCTTCAACCACTGCAGAGTATTGAAATACGAGTTCGTTCTGAGCGGCGATCAACAATAAATCAATGGTGTCCTCGGAAGAGCTTGTTCCAAGAACGTGGTGGGCAAGACTGATGTTATTGATATCGAAAGGAATATATTGTTCAGCTTCGAAACGGATCTGATCTTGAATGAGTTTCGGATCCATTTTAGGAATGGTGATTTTCTTAACGATAACCGCTGTTCCCCACATGCCGGTAGAGACATGCTTTCTCTTGGTACCGATCTCGCCAATGAGACCTTGTACAGCGATACCCACTGAAGTGATGTCAGAGATCTCGCCGGCCGCGACAGAATTAGCAGGCGTCGGCGCAAATCCAAAAGAATTGAGCTGAGCCCCGCCACGCGAGACATCGAGTTCTGCAATTTTGATAGAACTCGTTCCAATGTCGAGTCCTAAAACTTTTTTAGACGGAAAAAGCATGTTTTATAGCCACCACTTCAGACTCTGGTCTAAAAAATAAAATACTTAGTTAAGGCCTATAACCAAATATTTAGACGCAGGTCTAATAGTAAAATTATTTCTGTACGGAGCACGAATGTCAAACGAGTGGGTCTAGCTAAAGGCTGGAAGAAACAGATTAAAATACCACAGGGCTATAGTCTGGCCGCCAAACATGTAGATAACTGCACCAAGGGCTAGATACGGACCGAAGGGAATCATCGTTTTCAAACCTTCTTTTTGTTTTCTCGCGAGAATAAGCCCTACGACACTACCGATAATCGCAGAAGTCATAATCACAAATGGGACTGCCTTCCATCCCATGACAGCTCCGATCCAAGCTAAAAGCTTAATATCGCCGCCGCCCATGCCCTCTTGCTTGGTGAAAACATAATACAGATAGGCCATCGCCCAAAGAAATCCGCCCCCCATAAGAACTCCAAGAAGTGCGTCTAAAAATTCTCGGTGAGGATTCAGCCACGCTCCAATGAGCCCTATCACAATGCCAGACAATGTAAATTCATCCGGAAGAATCATGTGATCAAAATCAATGAAAACGCAACAAACGAGAGGGAATATGAACAGCAACGCTTCCAGCAAATTCCAAGTAAGGCCTAGATAAAAATAAGCCAAAGTAAATAAACTGGCTGTCAGCAGCTCGACAAAAAAGTAGCGGAAAGAAAATTTAGCGCCACAGTGGCGGCATTTGCCGCGCAGAATGAGCCATGAAATCATAGGAATATTGTCGTACCAAGCCACATTTTTTCCGCAGTTTTGACAATGACTGCGCGGAGTAACGATACTCTCGCCTTTCGGCATACGATAGATAATGACATTGGCAAAACTGCCAAAGCAGGCCCCGAAAAGAAAGAATACGACGTAGAAAAATCCGTCTAAATCAGACAATGTCTCTTCTCCTAAAAATAAGGCAGGCGAAGACAAAGACAATCAATGCCCAGCCAAAAGAATGTGCAATCATCCACAGAACATCCTGGCTATCAAAACCGAGCTCGAGGAAGTAATAACTTTTCCAATTGAAACGGAAAAGATTTGGCGTCACCCAAGTCACAACTTTCACGGCATTAATAAAGATCATGTCCTTACTTTTTTCAGCAAAAAACTGCAAATCAGGAATCCACTGACCGAGCATCAGAATACCGAAGGCCATCAAAAGGGCTAAAACTGGGCGTACAACTGTGCTAAAAAAGATAACGAGCGATAAGGCGATGGCGGCCTCAAACCAAATCGAAGAGAGTATAACGAAAAAACTGCTGAAACTAGGACTCGCACCCAAAAGAAGGTACAGGACGATCCCCAAAGCCAAAACCATTAACGTGTTTAAGACAAGAATACCGGTTACTTTTCCCATGATAAATTGATCTCGGGAGATAGGGCGCGCCAATACCAGCAACAACGTCTGCTTCTCGATTTCTTTTGAAATCAAAAAGGCACCTGCAAAAAGCGAAATACCGACAGAGGCTACTTCAATCGCAGTAAATCCAAGATTGGCTAAAATTCGTTGCTGTTCACTAAAAGAGAGTGCCCCCAGCAGAAGGCTAATTCCAAAAAGAACCGCCGCCATAAAGACAATCACGATGAACAAGCGCTCACGAATCATCTCTTGAAGGGTCGTCTTAGCAATTACTAAAACCTTTTTCACGACACCCCTCCCTCTTTAACCTCTTTGGCAAAGCGGAAAGCGTCCTCAAGACTCGTGTACTGCTTCATAAATGGCGTGAGATCGCCGTCGTATATAACGATTCCCTTATTAATGACAACCAAGTGAGAGCAAAGCTCTTCCATGTCCTGCAATAAGTGGCTACTAAAAAACAAGCTAGTTCCGCGCTTGGCCTCATCACGGAGAATATCTTTTACCAAGCCACGACCGTCGGGATCTAGACCTGACATTGGCTCATCCAAAATAAGCAAATCAGGCTTATTGAGAATCGCTTGTGCGATCCCTACCCTTTGCAACATCCCTTTGGAGTATTGACGAAGTTTTTTATCTCGAGCCTCGAACAGATCGACCCGTTTCAAGGCCTCATGGGCGCGGTCGATAAAATCTTTCTCGGAGTCCTGTACGAGATTCCAATGCAGACGAAGAAACTCCATCCCGCTCAAAAATTCGTACAAATAGGGGCGCTCTGGCAAATAGCCAATACGTCGTTTGGCATCGAGGTCCAGGGGTTTACCGAAAAAGAGGATTTCCCCGGAGTCTGGCCGCATGAAATCAAGCATGCACTTAATTGAAGTTGTTTTCCCGGAGCCATTGCTTCCAACAAAACCTGTGGTCTCGCCGGAGGGGAGGGAAAAGGTTACGTCCTTCAGAACATGGCGGGGCTTTTCAAACAACCCGCCAGGAAATGTTTTATTTAACTTCTTCACTTCTAGAATAGCCATGAAGCTATTTTAGACAGATTCGATAGATTTTCAAATAAAGACTTCTGTAGCCCTCAAAGGCTGGACATCGCTTTGACCTGTTCTTGCTTTTCTAAGGGCTAGAACAAAGGCTTCAGCGGCATCACTTTCGGTCAAGCACGGAATGCTATAGTCCGTACATGCCCGACGGATATCGAAACTTGCTTCGATCGCACGACGGCCGGCTGTCGTATTGATAACCAAACTGACATGACCTGAGCGAATTCTATCCACACAGTGAGGACGGCCTTCATCGACTTTACGAAGCGCCAGACATTGAACGCCTTTCTGATTAAAGTAGGCGGCTGTCCCTGACGTTGCTGAAATCGTGTAGCCCATCTTCACCAAAATACGGGCCAAGCCAAGCAAGCTCTCTTTATCTTTATCACGCAAGGAGAAGAAGACTTCGCCTTTTTGCGGAAGAGAAACATTGCTCGAAATAAAGGCTTTCATAAGAGCTTCGGCATAGTCATTACCACGCCCCATGCTCTCGCCCGTCGATTTCATTTCTGGACCAAGAATAGAATCGGCCTCTGGGAATTTCTTGAATGGGAAGACAACACCCTTCACAGAAACCGTCGAAGTGTCTCGCCATTGGAGATTCTCAAGTTTCAACTGTGATTTGGTCACTCCACAGACGGCAGCAACACCCAAGTCAATCAACGGAATGCCCGTCGCTTTTGCAATAAACGGAACCGAACGGGAACTACGCGGATTGGCTTCTAGAACGTAGATCAAATCGTTTTTAATCGCCAACTGCAGATTCAGATGGCCGATGACTTTCAAGCGTTCAGCGAGCTGAATACTTAAGAGCTCAATGCGCTCACACGTAGACTCTTTCAAACGCTGTGGAGGCAAAACCCCCATACTATCGCCAGAGTGTACGCCGGCCGCTTCGATATGTTCAACGATGCCGCCGATCAGAGTCCAATCCAGGCCACGAACCAAGTCCACGTCCACTTCAAGAGCTCCAACCAAGAACTGATCAATCAGGCAAGGACGCTCAGCGGAGATAAAGTCACGATGACGTTCAAAGTAGCTTTGCAGCTCTTCACGATTCTCAACTACTTCCATGCGACGACCACCAAGAACATAGCTTGGGCGAAGAATCATCGGATAGCCGACAAGAGTTTCTTTTGCCAGGGCCTCGTCGAGGTTTGCTGCCATTGCCGAATTTGGAATTTTCAAATCAAGTTCGCGGCAGATTTTGCTGAAAAGACCGCGGTCTTCAGCCAACTCAATGGTCTCGAGGTTTGAACCCAAGACTGTGAAACCGGCCTTTTGCAGCTCCGGCGCCAAGTTGATTGGAGTTTGACCACCCAACTGAGTGACAAAGCCCATGGGCTTCGCGTAGCGCATAATCTCGATCAAGCTCTCCGCAGTGAGAGGTTCGAAGAACAAAACGTCCGAAGTATCGTAGTCTGTCGACACAGTCTCAGGATTCGAATTCACCATGATGACCGGATAGCCGGCTTTTTGGAATGCCTTCACCCCACGAACACAAGAGTAATCGAACTCAATCCCCTGCCCGATGCGATTTGGCCCGCTACCGATAAGTACAACCGGATTTTTGCCTTTCAAAGGCACGCTCTTATTGAACCAGTAGGAAGAGTAAAAATAAGGTGTTGAAGATTCAAACTCGCCTGCGCAAGTATCCACCTGCTGGAAGCGAGGATGAAGATCGTGCTTATCACGCAGATCGCGAAGATCTTGCTCTGTTTTGCCAACAAGAGCCGCTAAACGCGCGTCACTAAAACCTTTGCGTTTTGCTTCAAGCAAGAGGTCTTTATTTGCAGGACTGAATTCGGTTTTAAATTTCTTTTCAAACAACACCAACGCTTCGATTTGTTCGAGGAACCAAGGGTTGATCTGAGTCAAATCCTGCACTTCAGCGACCGTCTTACCTTCACGGAAGCTCTGGAAGAGATGATAAATACGCTGACTGTTCGGATAAGAAAGTTTATCGATAGAAAGAGTCACATCAGGGACGCCCTGCGGAGTTTTCTCCATCGAGCAAAGAGCCTTCATCAAAGACTCTTGTAAAGTGCGGCCGATCCCCATGACTTCGCCGACGCTCTTCATTTGTGTATTCAAAGTATCTTTTGAGCCAGGGAACTTCTCGAAAGCAAAGCGAGGAATCTTAGTAACAACGTAATCCAACGCCGGCTCATAGCAAGAAGGCGTCGTCTTTGTGATATCGTTGCGGATCTCATCTAAGCGGTAGCCAATTGCCAACATCGCTGCAATCTTGGCAATCGGAAAGCCCGTTGCTTTACTCGCAAGCGCAGAAGAGCGACTCACGCGCGGATTCATTTCAATCACCACGCGTTCACCCGTCGTCGGATGAGTCGCGAATTGAATATTCGCGCCACCTGTCGCCAGACCGACTTCATTGATGATTTTGTAAGCTTCATCACGCATGGATTGATATTCTTGATCGCTCAACGTCTGCTGAGGTGCTACGGTGATGCTGTCACCCGTGTGAACTCCACATGGATCCAGATTTTCAATCGTACAAACAACAACGAAAGAGCCCGCAGCATCGCGCATGACTTCAAGTTCATACTCTTTCCAACCGAGAATGCTTTCTTCAACAAGAACTTCCGATGTGGGACTTTCATGGAGAGCGCCTACCAACATTTTTTGGTAAGCTTCAGGCGTGTAAGCGATACCGCCGCCGCCCCCACCCAATGTGTAGTTCGGACGCAAAATGAGAGGGTAACCGAGCTCATCAGCTACCTGCTGACCTTGCTCGTAAGTGCGAACCATGTGGCTCTTTGGATACTTCGCACCGACTTTGTCGAGGATGCCGCGGAAAATTTCGCGGTCTTCGGCAGCTTCAATCACCGTCGGAGTCGCACCCAAAAGTTCTACTTTGTACTTTTCAAGAATTCCCTGCTTGTGCAACGCAAGCGCAAGATTCAAGGCAGTTTGACCACCAAGAGTCGGGATCACCGCATCCGGCTTTTCTTTAGCGATAATTTTTTCGAGGAAATCGACTTTAAGTGGTTCAACATAAACACGTGTTGCCACTTCGGGGTCTGTCATGATCGTCGCAGGGTTCGAGTTCACCAGGATGACTTCGAGTCCTTCTTTCATGAGCGCCTTACAGGCTTGGGTTCCGGAATAGTCAAATTCACAGGCTTGGCCGATAACAATGGGGCCGCTACCGATAATCAAGACTCTTTTAATATCAGCTCTGCGAGGCAAGGAAGACTCCTATGGTGCTTGCGAGCTCTACAAACCTAGCTTTCCGTCGTTGGTGTAAATCATCTCCGGGTTCACGTGTCTGTACTGCTCGTATTTAAAACGCATTTTAATCAGGCGAAGCATCATCACATCCGGATCCAAATCCGGATCCTTACGGTGACGCTTCACTTCGTCCAGAATGAACTTTTTCGCCAGTTCTGGATGAAAGCAAAATCCACGGGTGAATATAAAAGTATCCCCGTGCGGGATCAGGCGGGCCTCAAAGAGCTCTTCTTCGGCAAATCCAAAAATCCATGGAGAGGATTTCACGACAAGCTTCTTATTTGCCAAAAGATCTTTGATGTAAACGTCGCTGCCCTTGATCTTAATAAATTCAAAAATAGAATGACGGTTTTGTTTCAAAACCTCGAGCTGCTGCACCTCTTCCGGAGAAAAACGCAACTCACGCTCGAGCATGCAGGCTTCTAAGGGAGTTTGCCCATAGCCGCTGAGCTCGCGAGTAAAGAAATACCAGTCATAGAATTGCGACATGCGCAGTTCATAATACTCTGAATGCTCATCCAAAGTGCCGGAGTTCTCGAAGAATTCCTTTTTGGCACGAGCCAATTCGATTTTGAACATATCCCCAGCAAAGTGGTTGAGGATTTTTTCTATGAGCTTTTCGTACTCGTTCATAAAACTTTCTCTATAAAAAACTTAAACAAGTTCTTGGCCTCGTGAGGCCCAGGACATGCTTCAGGATGGTACTGAATTCCAAGATATTTCTTCTCAGGATTATAGAACCCCGCCACCGTTCCATCATTCAAATTTATCTGGGTGACGCGGGCCTCAACCGGCAAAGTTTTCGGATCCACGGCATAACCGTGGTTTTGGCTCGTTACGTAGATCTGCTCCAGGAGGTCATCCTTAATCGGATGGTTGGCCCCACGGTGACCGAACTTCAATTTATAGGTTTTAGCCCCCAAAGCGAGCGACAAAACCTGATGACCCATGCAAATCCCGAAAACCGGCTTTTTGCCAATCAAATCTCGAATGGTCTGTGGCGCCACCTGCACGTCCGCAGGATCCCCAGGGCCGTTTGTCAGCATCACAAAATCAGGATTTGTAGAGAGAACTTCCTGTGTCGTAGCACGGCTCGGATAAATCGTGAGCTCCGAACAGTATTTCTGCAACTCACGCAAAATGTTCTCTTTGGAGCCAAAATCTAAGACAGCCACTTTGGGTCCGCCCAAGAAATCGCCACGGCGAGTTTCTTTAGTTTTGCGGCTCGCAAGATAAACCCAGTCTTTGTCGAGTTTTTTCTTTTCAGCAATCAGAGCGGACGCCTTTTTCTTAGCATCTGCTTCATTCTCGGCCTGAACAAGGGCGCCCCAAGGGGTTCCTCCTGAACGAAGGCGCAAAACCAGTTCGCGCGTATCGAGCTCAGAAACTGCTGGAATGCCATTTTCATTGAGACGTTGAATCCAAGTTTTATCGCGGCCAGATTCTTGAAGCTGGAGAGCGATAAAGCCTTCGATCCACAACCGGCCTGACTCCCAAACTTGGTTATCAACACCGTAGTTCCCCATCATCGGAGCGGTCATCACCACAATCTGGCTGAAGTAAGATGGATCTGTGGCAATCTCCTCATACCCAGAGTGAGAAGTATTAAAGACAACCTCTCCCGCGCGGTCTTCACCACCGTGCCATTTTCCAAAATAAACTTCACCAGTTTCTAAAACGAGAAAAGCTTTTTTCATGACACCACCTTTTGGGACAAAACATTTGCAAGCAAAGCCTGGCGCACATAAGTGCCCCATTTTACCTGCTCGAGAATCTTACAGCGCGGATCCTGATTCACATCGAGATCTAATTCTACTCCGTAGTTGACCGGGCCTGGATGCATGACCAAGCCATCGGACTTCCAGGATTTTAGCTTTTGCAAATTCAAACCAAACTGTTCGCGATAACTTGCCACAGAGAACTTCTCGACGTGACGTTCGTGTTGCACTCTCAAGGCCATGATAGACGTAGCCCACGAAAGGCCTTCGTCTAAGCGAGAGAAATACTTACCTTGATAGCCTTCAGGCAAAAACTCTTTTGGCCCACAAACAGCGATTTCATAACCGAGAATCTTCGCAAGCTGAAAGTGAGAGCCGATCACACGGCTATGCTTCACATCACCAATCACGAGCAGCTTTTCTTTTGTAAAATCGCGGCCGTTAGCTTTCAAGGTCATCGCATCTAGCAAAGCTTGAGTTGGATGAGCCTTCTTGCCCCAACCTGCATTCAAAATCGGCATTTTGATCTTCTTTTGCAGATCATAGAGATCGACATCGTCCCCGCAGCGAATAATAACTGCAGCGGGCTCCATCGCCGCGATATTGAGAACCGTGTCCTCAATACTTTCACCTTTTTCCAAACTTGTGCCCGCAGCACCGTCTAACAACAGCGGATGGACTCCTAAGCGTCCTGCCGCGGCTTCGAAGCTGAAACGCGTGCGAGTGCTGGGCTCAAAAAATAACAACGCCGCGGTTTTCGCGGCGAAATTTTGAGAGCCCGGGTGCTTGGAAAACTCCAAGGCCGAGAGAAAAATAGACTCAATTTTTGGAAAATCTAGATTTGAAATTTCAATCAGTGCCGAGGAAGAATAAGACATCTGAGATAAGAGAATATTGGCTGGGCCTAGAGTGTGTCAATGGCCGTGAGACTAATGCACGCCAGAAAAAACGCGTTGCCAACGCACGCTCGGATACCGATCACCGCCCCAACGTTTTTGCCAGTCTAAAGAAAGCCAAACAAAGAGGACTTTGCCATAAATTTGACCAGTTGGCACAGTGCCCCAGTAGCGGGAATCATCGCTCGCATCACGATTATCGCCCAAAAGAAAGATTTCTCCAGGCGGAACCACCAGGGGGCCGAAATTCTGCTCTTCACGATTTCTTTGGAAAATCACTCGGCGAAAAGTGCCAAGATCACGTTCAACATAGATATCAAACGCTTCTGGATTTGGGTTGTCTTCGGGACGGGGCGGATTCTCGATTTCGTAATCGAGCGGAGTTTCGTTAATCACCAGTTTGCCATTCGTGATTTGGATTTTATCTCCTGGCAGACCGATCACGCGCTTCACATAGCTCGTATCCGGCTGATTAGGATATGAAAACACCACCAAGTCGCCTCTTTCCGGCGTTTTTTCATTCAGAGCAGAGCTCGCCCAGGGAAAACGGAAACCGTAGGCAAGACGATAAGAAAAAATAAAATCGCCAGCTTTAAGGGTGGGCTGCATAGAGCCCGTCGGTACTTTGTAAGCAGTCATGATGAAGCTTCTGACAAAAAGTGCCAGCAATACCGAAATCAGAATTGTTACGAGGTAGTCCTTCCATTGACCGCTCAACATGGGACTATTGTACTGAATTAAATAGCCTTTGCCAGCGAATTTGTCTCGGGTCGCAAATATATGAGACGGAAGTGAGGGTGTTTTCGCAGCTCAACCAGATAATAGAAGCTGGACCTACGAGATATTTTTCAGGCACAAAGCCCCAGACGCGACCGTCACTCGACTGATCACGATTGTCGCCCATAAAGAAATACTCATGGTCTGGAACTTTATACTCTTTACTTTCACTACTTGCTGTTGGTGATCCATAGAAGCGCACAACATGCTTTTGTTCGCCGACAGACTCGACGTAATATCTAAAGCCGTCGTCATCAAGCGGCGCATGCTCTTTGAGCGTCCACTCTTCACCATTCACAGTGATTTTCCCGCTCCCTTGCACGACGACAGTATCTCCAGGCAGGCCGATCAAACGCTTGATATAGAAAACATCCGGATTTTCTGGGTAACGGAAGACAAGGACCTCTCCACGTTTTGGCGTTCGCCAGCGCGCCAGCCAGTAGTCAGAAAATGGAATCTTGAGGCCTAAAGAGTATTTTTTAACGAAGATATGATCGTGAACCAGTAGGTTGGGAATCATGCTTCCCGAGGGAATCACAAACGGTTCAATAATAATCCAGCGAATCCCGAACACAACAAGCAGAGGTAAAAGAAAAGTCCCTATGGCCTGAGGCCAAGTTCCTTTAAGACTTTTCTTTGCTTGATCCATGGTTCACTCGACTCGCTATTGCGATTAATTTACAGAGTGGAAGAAACGTCCCCAACGAATCGTCAGAGGGTTGCACAGGACTGGCACCATCGGAATGGTCTCTTCACAGCTGAGCCAAATAAACATCGCACGTCCGAGGATGTTTTGCTCTGGCAAAAAGCCCCAGACGCGGCTGTCGGCAGAGTTATTACGATTATCTCCCATTACAAACAGCTGACCATCAGGAACGGTCACAGGGCCATAGCTTTCGTAGACATCGCCACGGCGAAGAAGAATGCTGTGGTCTTTTGAACCGAGAGCTTCAGTGAAGAAAACATAGTTGTTCTTGTCGTCACCGAGGTTGCCGTCACGCTGGAAATCCGCATCGCGAAGCCAGTTGAAATCATCTTGGCTGACCGGAACTTTCTTCTCTTGAGGTTTATCATTAATGAACAAAGTACCGTTTTCGTAATAAATCTTATCACCTGGCTCACCGACCACGCGCTTAATGAAGAACGTGCTCATGTCTTTAGGATATTTGAAAACGATCACTTCACCGCGTTTTGGCGTCCCGAACTTGATCAACCAGTTTTCGCTAAAAGGAACACGGATACCGTAAACGAGCTTGTTCACGAAGATATGATCGTGGATCAACAAAGATGGCAGCATAGAGCCAGATGGAATCACATAAGCTTCAATGAAGCCCCAACGGATGAACAAGGCGATGAAAACGGCCAAAAAGAGCGAGCCCCATCCATCTGTCCAAAAGTGCTTCGTACGGAAATCCCAGCTGTTTTTATTTTCGCCGCTCATGCTTTAGTCCTCAACCTTCAAAATGGCCAAAAAGGCTTCTTGAGGCACATCGACAGTACCGATCTGCTTCATGCGCTTCTTACCTTCTTTTTGCTTCTCGAGAAGCTTACGCTTACGAGAAATATCACCACCATAACACTTCGCCGTCACGTCTTTTCTGAGGGCCCCGAGGGTCTCACGCGCGACGATCTTAGCACCAATCGCTGCTTGAATAGCGACTTGGTATTGTTGTCGTGGGATCAATTCTTTCATCTTCTCAGCCAAAGCACGACCGCGAGTCACTGCCTTAGACCGATGGATGATCAAAGAAAGCGCGTCAATCGGCTCGCCGTTGATCAAAATATCCATCTTCACAAGGTCAGCCTCTTCGAAATCCATGAATTCATATTCCAAGGAAGCATAACCCTTGGAGATGGACTTCAAACGGTCATAGAAATCCATCACCATCTCATTCATCGGAAGTTTGTATTCGATGATGACCTTGGTTTCATTCACGTAGTCCATTTTTTGCTGAATGCCACGTTTGTCTTCGCACAATTTCAGGATGCCACCGATATACTCCGTCGGAGTATGGACAGTCACCTTCACGAAGGGCTCTTCGAACTTGGCAATCGCTGTTTCTGCCGGCATTTGCGATGGGTTCTCGAGCATCATTGTCGTGCCGTCGGTTTTTGTGATTCTGTACACAACCGTTGGCGCCGTCGTGATGAGATCGAGATTAAACTCACGTTCGAGACGCTCTTGCACGATCTCCATATGCAGAAGACCCAAGAAACCGCAGCGGTAACCGAAGCCCAAGGCCATGGATTTTTCTACTTCGAATGTCAAAGACGAGTCGTTCAAGCAGAGCTTATCCAAAGCATCGCGCAAGCTTTCGTACTCCGAAGCTACGACAGGAAAGATCCCCGCGAAAACCATGGGCTTGATTTTTTGGAAACCAGGCAATGGCTCTAAAGCACCATGCTTTGCCGCCGTCACAGTATCGCCGACTTTGACGTCGCGAATATCTTTGATACCACAGATGATAAAACCCACTTCACCGGCCTCAAGCACGTCGAGCATATCGGGGAATGGAGTGTATTTACCCATACGCAAAACTTCATAGTCACGGTCTGTGGCCATGAACTTAATGCGGTCGCCTTTTTTGATCACGCCGTCGACCATGCGGACCAGGACGACAACGCCTTGGTAAGCGTCGAACCAAGAGTCAAAGATCAACGCACGTGGCGTTTTGCTGCGGTCAGCGTCTGGTGGCGGAACTTTTTGAACGATCGACTCGAGAATATCAGTGATACCGATTTTCTCTTTTGCCGATGCGTGAATGATATCCGTACAGTCCAAACCAACAGTGTCTTCGATTTGCTTCTTTACTCCTTCTGGATCCGCAGAAGGAAGATCGATTTTATTTAATACAGGAATGATCTCGAGATCATTTTCGATCGCAAGATAAACGTTCGCCAAAGTTTGAGCCTCAACACCTTGAGCGGCATCGACCACAAGGATCGCGCCTTCACAAGCGGCAAGGGAACGCGAAACTTCATAAGAGAAATCCACGTGCCCCGGTGTATCGATCAAGTTGATCTGATACGTGTTGCCGTCTTTGGATTTAAACTTCAGACAAACGGTCTGAGCTTTAATGGTGATCCCGCGTTCGCGTTCGAGTTCCATGTTATCCAGGAACTGATCTTTCTTTTCACGGTCAGAAAGCGCTCCCGTCGCTTGAAGAAGCCCATCTGCTAGAGTGGACTTCCCGTGGTCGATGTGGGCGATGATAGAGAAATTTCGAATAAACTTGGGATCCATTAAATTCCAGTTCCGCCCGCGAGGGCCGAAGAGTTCCCTCCCTCAAGGGGAAGGATTAAGCCAAACCTTTGACAGCTTCTTTGAGTTGATCAACCTTGTTCAGTTTTTCCCAAGTGAAGCCTTCTTCGTTACGGCCGAAGTGACCGTACGCCGAAGTCGCGCTGTAGATGGGGCGAAGAAGATCGAATTCTTTCGTGATTCTTGCAGGACGCAAGTCCCACACTTTACGAACCGCTTTTTCCAAAACTTCTGCACCGACTTTGCTTGTGCCGTAGTCATTCACAGTGATGCTCACTGGTTCAGCCACGCCGATTGCGTAAGCAACTTGGATCAAGCAACGGTCCGCAAGGCCCGCACCGACGATATTCTTAGCGATGTGGCGAGCTGCATAGGCTGCAGAACGGTCCACTTTTGAAGGATCTTTACCAGAGAATGCGCCACCACCGTGAGCACCGTGACCACCATAGGTATCAACGATGATTTTACGGCCCGTCAAACCGGCGTCACCCATAGGACCACCCGTTACGAAACGGCCGGTTGGGTTCACGTGGAACTTAGTGTTGTTGTCGATCCATTTTGAAGGAATATGCTTTTTGATAAGTTCGTTCACAACGAATTCTTTGATCGTTGCATTGTTCACGTCTTCAGCGTGCTGAGTAGAAATAACGATGGTGTCGATACGCTTTGCAAGACCGTTTTCATACTGAACCGTGACCTGTGACTTAGCGTCTGGGCGAAGCCAGTTCACTTTGTTTGCTTTTCTCAAAGCTGCCAACTCACGCACGAGAGTGTGTGACATCGCGATTGAAAGTGGCATCAACTCAGGAGTTTCATTCACAGCGTAACCGAACATCAAGCCTTGGTCGCCCGCGCCTTGATCATCGCTCAAAGTTTCTTTCACGCCGACAGCGATGTCTGGGCTCTGTTGGCCAACTGCAACCATCACGCCGCAAGTTTTGTAGTCGAAGCCTTTGTCAGTGTCATCGTAACCGATGCGCTTAACAACGTTACGAGCCACTTCTGCGAAATTCACTTTCGCGCCCGTCGAGATTTCACCAGCAACAACAACTAAGCCGGTCGTCAGCAAAGTTTCACAAGCAACGCGCCCTTTTGGGTCTTGAGCCAGGATAGCATCTAAGATGCCATCACTGATTTGATCCGCCATTTTATCTGGGTGGCCTTCAGAAACAGATTCGCTTGTAAAAAGATAGTTTTTCAATTTCGTGTCCTCGTTTGGTAAGCCGACGTAACCATTCTTGTGCTTTGGCCGCCGTGTTGACGATTCTATGACTTTTCCTGTAACGGCGCAAATTAACGCAAACCGAGGTAGGGGTCAATAAAAAGCCCCCGGTTTTTAAGGCCGGGGGCTCCAAAGATTTGCTCTATTTTTAAAGACTTAGCCCGCCTTTTTGGCAGTCTTCGCCTCAAACTCCAAACGAGAGTTTAATTGATCCATTTTACCCTCGCGGCTGAGTTCAGGCTTCTTATGGTGCTGCATGATTTTGCGGGTTTTTAAGAACTGCTTTTCAAGCTTTTCCACAACCAAGTCCACCGCCGTATAAGCGTCCATATTGTACGAAGTGGCTTTAAAATATTTTTCGCGGGTATTTACCGTAACCTCCACACAGAATTCATTTTTAATTTTACTGAAATAGACATTTCCGTAGCCCTCTTTAAGCAGGAACTTACCGATCTCTTCCATCTTCTCTTCAGTGTAAGTGACCAGCGCATCTGAGTGATCAAGGTGCTTAAAGGTATAATTGAGTTTCATGTCTTCTCCTCTGGACGGTTGGGGCCCCTTCTCCAGGGCCTTGGTCTTAGTTTCTTATCGGTCAAGCTCGACTAAAGATGAGTGGAACTTGGTGGTTTTTATTCGAACATAAAAATGATGCTCTGCCTCCTGTCATGAGTTGAGATCCCGGGGGAGGGGTCTTCTCATTTTGAGACAGGTCCAGGGTGTAAAAAGGTTAAAACATCACCGCTTTTCCTGAGCGGTGTTTTGGCGTTGGCCCGAGGAGGCCCACGAAATAGTTTTCATTCGAGAAATATTTGAAGATGCTGTGTGTTTTTTGTAAACAGCAATTAATCTATAACACTTGGCTTTCAACAAAGTCCGGAGTAGAAACGCCCTCATCATCTGCAATGAAAGGTCGTGGCTATGAATCTGTCTTTCGAAGCAAAAATTTCTGGCGTGGGGTCTTACCTTCCACCGCAAACTCTGAGCAATGCTGATCTTGAAAAAATCGTCGATACCACTGATGCCTGGATTATTGAGCGCACGGGTATTCAGCAGCGTCACGTCTGCCCTCCCGAAGAGGCAACTTCGGATCTCGCGTACCGTGCGGCACTAATGGCGCTGGATCGCGCCGGCCTTGAAGCAAACGATCTCGATGCGATCATCGTTGCGACGGTGACTCCGGATCAACCGCTTCCGAGCACTGCGTGCTTTTTGCAGAATCGCCTTGGCTGTCGCCAAATCATGGCATTTGACCTCACCGCCGCTTGTTCGGGTTTTTTGTATGCAATGAATATCGCGCATGACTTCATTCGCGCAGGCAGCGCCAAGCATGTTTTGATTGTCGGCGCTGAAACGCTGACTCGCTTAGTGAACTATGAAGACCGCGGTTCTTGCATTTTGTTTGGTGACGGCGCCGGAGCTGCGGTGATTTCTCAGACTCAGCATCAAGATGCGGGTTCACAGATTCTTTCTTCGAAAATGCTGAGCAGTGGAGATTTCACTTCGATGCTGCAAGTTCCAGCGGGAGCTTCACGCCACCCGGTTTCGGTTTCAAATATCGAAAACAAGCGTCACCTTATTGAGATGCAAGGACGCGAAGTTTTTAAAACGGCCGTGCAGTTCTTGCGCGACACGTGTGCGGAGGCGCTTGAAAAAGCCCAGCTTACAGTGGATGAAATCGACTACTTCTTTATCCATCAGGCAAACCTAAGAATTATTGAAGCCGTTGCCAAACAACTAAAAATTCCTGCAGAAAAAATTCCGACAAACATTGCCGATGTTGGCAACACCTCGAGCGCGTCGATTCCGATTTTGCTCACTGAAAAAATCGAAGACGGGACTCTGAAACGCGGCCACACGGTTTTGCTTGCGGCGTTCGGGGCAGGTCTCACGAGCGGGGCCACGGTCCTTCGTTACTAGGGTTCCGGTCAAGCACCCTACTGCGTGCGATTGAGATACTGAACCATCAAGCTCTTTTCATCCTCGGTCAGAGTGCGGAACCGGCTTGGTGGCATGACATAGAGACTCTCCTGCGGCAACGCCAGTCGTTCCATGACAGCGTTCTTTTGAGCCGCACTCATCTGATCCATTTTTTCAACATTGAACCTAGCTCTCGAGATGGTTTGATCCAGGCTCGAGTTATGGCATTGCATGCACATATTGGCGAAAAGCGTTTTTCCATCGAGCCCTGGCTTTGCGCGGAAACCCATTTCAGAAAGCGACTTCGCGTCGTCAGGGAAAATCTCGCGAATATCCGGCAGCTGCTGCGACTGAATACTGCCGCTGCGGAAACTTTGATAAGCGGCCGTCATCGAAGCAAGCTTACTCGGATCGCTAATTCTATTTTTATAGTAAGGTGGTGCAATGGCTTGCCCACGGACATAGTTGATAAATAATCCATCCCATGTCGGACTGAAGCCGCGACTTTTCACCTCAGCCTCGACTGTTGCACTCGGAAAGGCGTTCGGTTGATTCCCGAAGCCCGCGTTCTGTACAAGACTTGAAAGCAAACGCGGATCTGACTTTGTAATGAGGTTTGCAGGAACTCCGCCGTAGTCCTCGGTACTCCCGTGAGCATTGATGTAATCAGAAATCATCGCACTGCCTGACTCACTTGCTGTCCAGAAGAAATGCGTAAAAGGAGCCGCAATCTCTTGCATACGCAGGCCCGGGGCCTGATCCGGCCCCTTCGGCTGATGGCACTGGCGGCAATCCAAAATAGTATTTGCGAGATCCCCGTCTTCGTAGATTTGAAAGCCCGTCCAATTCTTTTCAACCGCCGGAGTCAATAAATCCCCGGGTGTACAGGAGTGAGTTTCGTTACAAGCTTGGTCAAATTTGACGACATAGAAATTGAGTTCTCCAGTGTCATCATCCGTCGTTGCAATCTCGACAAATTGCTCGCCCCGCGAGTACGACATCACCGTATATGGACTGCCGGGAAAGCTAACATTAGGAGTAAAGATAACCGCGCGCGGATTAATAGATGAAACATTCTTTGCAACCAGCGAACTTGAATGCCCCGTCAGTACAAAGCCCGGATTTCCGCCACGGCCGTTTTGGCCCGTACGACTGGCGTTCGTAAAACCCAAACCCAAAGCGTTCTGGAGATCACGAAGACTTGTAACTTGAGGAACGTTGCCTTGGCAAAAGACGCGGCTGATGATGTCATTCCCCAGCGGCGGCGCGCAGAGATTATCCATGGCAGCTTGGCCTTGCGGGAAGCTATCGAAAATGTCTTCGGCTTTGCTTTGTGTATAAGAGGAAGGTACGAACGCGTAGGCATTCTGATCTTGAGGTAATACACCGCCATAGCGACCGCAATTCTGACAAATCACAGCCACCAAAAGAGTTACTTTGAGATAAGTGAAATACCTTCGCATCAATCCGTTGTCCCCCGCCCTCAGAGTATGGATGCAAAAGGCGCTCCCGCTCAGAAGCAATTAACAGAGAACCCATGTCAGGATTTTTATCACTGTCTGACTAGTCTTGACAGGGACGTTCCCACGCCAGTCAGGAGCCTTCCTCAATTTGAGACACTGACTTTCAACATAAGTGATCCTGCGTTCCTTTGCTTTTTCTCAGTAACACACTTTCAAACATAGAAAAGAAGTCCGAGACCTCTTACTCTCTCGGCCTGGAGGAATCATGAAAAGAATTTTATTAAGCACCTTGGTGCTATTGGGTATCAGTTTGCAAACCATGGCCGCGGAGCTAAGCCCCGGCAATATCGTAGGACACTATAAGGTCTCCGCGAGCGTTGGATTTCAAAAAGTTTATTTGAAGTTCCACATTATCGACTCTAATGATTTTGAAATTCAAAGAGTTTATCCCAGCGGCAAAGAGGACGAAGTTTGCAATGGCACTTATAATTTGAACACTCAACTGGCGTGGAATATGGACACCTTCGCGAATAACACAGTTTTCAAAGGCGTCTTTACTTGTCCTTCAAATCGACAAAAGCGTATCGACTTTGATATCGACTTTAAAAACAAAACCATTGAAGACCTTTTGAAAGGCACAAATGTCACTGTGACCAGCTCTCTGGCCCCAGGCTATGCAATCGATGCCTTCGTTAAGAAACAGTAGAAACGTCTCGATTTGAGAGTGTCTATTGGTTTATATCCCCATGATTCCATGGTTTGTTTTATAATTATGGAATCATGTCACTCAGTCAGCTCTTACGAAATTCAAGAATAGCCGCCGTCAAGAAGGCCGCCGCAGTCACCGTCGTTGCTGGAGCTATTGGCTTCGGTGCCATGACTAAAATGGTGGATTCTAACGGCAATGTAGTGAACTCCCCTGCCAGTAGTAACAGCAACACCGCTTCGCCTTCTAATTCCGGAGCCACAGGTTTCGCGAGTTCTAATCCGGTCATTAAACCTGCTTCTGGCGACTCTTTGGGAGCCTCTGCCAGTTACAGCGCAGAAAACTGCGTAAAGAATCCAACGGTAGAAAACTGCAATTACGGCACAATCACGCAAAAGGACTGGGACGAGTTCTTGCCACCGAACGGAATCGTCGTGCGTGATGCTCGCGGCAATGTGGTGTTTAAAAAATGCCGTAGCTTGACTGAGGGGGCTGCGGCCGCCAAAACTGAAATGGACCAAGAAAAGGTCCGCTTCGATAAATTTACGACAGCGATGAATCTGAACACCAGTAGCTATCGTGGTGGCGGTGATTCATCATACGGTGACAACTATGAATGCCGAGTTCAGCCAACAGCTGCCGCCCCTAGAGAAGAGCCTTGCCCGACTCTGAAAAACTACACGGAACTGAAAGATTACTATCGTCAGCAATACTATCAAATGTCGAATGAGCTGCAAAGCAAGGCCGCTAAGAACTACGATTGTCGTGGAGTGCGAGATACCGTCATGGCTGCTGCAGATCCGAATTGGAAAAGCGACCGCGGTGTCGCCAGTGAAGTCAAATCCGCGAATGCCGCTTCCGGCAATCGCGGTGTTCAATAAGCTTACAAACCTTTGATAATTTCCGCGTTCGAGAAGCGGTGGCTTGAAGAAGTCTCAGGCACCACAAACAGCGGCGTCCGCGTGCACCAGCGGCGCGCGGTTTCAATATCGCGCAGATCCTTCGTGTGCAGTGCAAACTCCGTCATCAAAGTCGCCGAGAAAATATTCCCGAGGCTATAGGCAAAGTAACGGGCGCCTGTCTGCAGATCCTCCAACCCCGCGGGGCCGGCTGAAATCACCTTATGAAAATAAGCCTCAAGGTCTTTGAGTGCTTTTTCAATGGCCAGAACTTCGCCTTTGAGCTGCTGCCCGGCCATAGGCTCTTTCATGATGTGTTGCAAACGCATGCCGATTTCTTTCATGAAAGGCACAAAGGCATTTTCCTTCTCGATGGCGCGAAGAACATCAAGACTGAGGACGTTGGTTGTTCCTTCCCAGATTGAAAACACCTGAGCGTCACGAAGCATGCGAGGCATTTTGGTGTCTTCGACATAACCCGCACCGCCGAAAACCTCCATCACTTCACTAGTGACCGACATGACCCTTTTTCCCGCAAACAACTTAATCACCGGAGTCAGCAACCGAAGCAAGGCGCTTTCTTCCGGAGTGGCCTTACCGTTTTCTTCTTTACCGAGAAGCTCAACCGCTCTCATCACGATGTGAAAGCTGGCTGCATAATCCACGTACTGGTCCATCAGCGTTTCAACGTGAAGTGCATGATCGATGATCTTTTTACCGAAGGCCACACGACGAGTGGAATAGTCCTTCGCCAAAGCAAGGCCCCGGCGCATATGGCCGATCGAACAGATTGAGTTATACACACGGGTAATATTGAATAAGCTTGCGATTTTTTTAACGCCGCCACCTTCTCCGCCGACAAGACGAGCCGGAGTTCCTTGAAGGCTGAGTTCTGCGGTGGGCAGTGGTTTGGTGCCGAGCTTGTCTTTCAAGCGATGGACCATTATTTTGTTGAGTTCATTTTTGTCATTGCGAAGCTCGAGATAGAAAAGACTTAAACCACGGCTTCCCGGATCAGAGCCTTCGATACGCGCCAAAGTCATCGCCATTTGCGAAGTCGTCGCAGAAGTAAACCATTTCGTGCCATGAAGCTCGTAATGATCACCGACTTTTTTTGCGATTGTCGAAGTGCCGCTGACGTCAGAGCCTCCGGTTCTTTCTGTCATCCATTGGCCTGATGTCCAAAAGCTGTTTGGATCACGGCTTGTGAGATGCTTGTAAGCTTTGTTTTTTAAATAGTCGTCACCATAGAGTTCAATTGCGCGAGCCGCCCCATCAGTCATTGCCAACGGGCAAGAGTAAATCGCCGATGACGGATGATAAAGATAGAGCAACGCCATTTGATAGATGCGGGAGTATTCAGCGTATTTACGCTCATAGCCTGCAGCAATGATTCCCTCTTCAGCGGCGACTCTTTCAAGGCTCTTCCAGCCCTGACAAGTTTCGATGTCGTCGATACGGCGGCCCCATGGATCATACGGAATATGCTTTGGCGGATTGCGCTCGGCTTCGTCGGCCCATTCGAGCATCTCAGACACCACTCGTTGCCCGAGGTGCTTCAAGTGAGGCGTGAGATTTGACATAATTTGCGCCGGAATTCTCCAGTGCAAATAAGCTTGTAGCAAACGATCTTCCGTATACTGATTTTTCAACTGCGGAGCTTCTTGAAAGAATTCAGACATTCTGTCCCCCTGAGGCTGCAATTCTATTCTGATCCGATCCGGTTCCGAGATCAATCATTTGCCTAGTCACAAGGCAAGTTGCAGAATGAGAGCTGTGAAAGCATTGCTTCTATTCCTGACGACCATCATGTTGCTTCCTGCGGCCCCTGCGGCTGAGTCGATTCACATTTCTCTGGCGGCCCAGGAAAGCTTTGTTGCGCTCCCGGTCATTATCGACCTCAAAGAATTCATCACCAATGCACTCAAGAAAGAAAATATCGTTGTGACCTTTGTCCCGCTGCCGGTCACTCGCGGAACCAGTTTAGCGGACAAAGGCGAACTCGATGGAGAAATGATTCGTGATAAGGAGTCGATTGAAGGCTTCTCAAATCTCATCACCAGCACTCACCCTTTAGCCGTCGTTCACTTTAAGGCCGTCTATCTCAAGAGTAATACGAAATTTAAGCATGAAAACATGAAAGACTTCCGCTGCGGTACTTTGCTGAATAATCGTCAGGTACAGGCGAAGCTAGAAGCCGACAAAATCAAATGTCTGGAATTCAAAAGCCCAATGCAAACATTTCAACTCGTGAAAGCAGGACGGATAGATTATGTGCTCCTCGCGAATGAAATCATCGATGGATTTTTTGAGAGAAACCCAAGCTGGAAAGAAATTTATGTTATCGATGAAAAACCCTACACCGACATGCGGCTTTATCTCGTGCTAAATAAAAAACGTGCCGATTTGATCCCGGTGATTGAAAAGGCGCTCAGGGCCGCCATTAAAAGTGAACTACCTAAATATAAGCGCCTACAACAGGGAATTAATAAGAATTTCTAGAAGAATTTTTTACGTTGGCTCGAAGGTAAGATCTTCAGCATATCGCGATATTTTGCCACTGTCCGGCGGGCGATTTGAATGCCTTCGACTTTGAGCATCTCCACGATCTTTTGGTCAGACAATGGATTCTTTGGATCTTCTTTAGCAACCAGATCTTTGATTTTCAATTTCACTGATTCGCTCGCAAGCGCATCACCATCCGATGAACTAATGCCGGAATTGAAGAAGTATTTAAGTTCGTAGATACCTTGCGGTGTATGAACATACTTCGCAGTCGTTACACGGCTGACGGTGGATTCATGCATACCGATATCATTTGCGATGTCTCTGAGGATCATCGGCTTCAAGAATGCCGCGCCTTTTTCAAAGAACTCGCGTTGATGCTTCACGATACTTTCAGCCACTTTGTAGATCGTTCTTTGTCTTTGATGGATCGACTTGATCAACCAAACCGCAGAACGAAGCTTTTCTTGGATATAGTCATGGGTCTTATCTTCAGACTTTTTATCGCCCGATTTTAAAACGTTTTTATAGAAATTTGAAATCTTTAGCCGTGGGAGACCGTCTTCGTTCAAAGAAACAACGAAGTCTTCACCGACTTTATAGACATAAACGTCCGGAGTTACATACTGGGTCTCGTTACTGACGAAGGCGCGGCCCGGCTTCGGATCCATGGAGTAGATGATCTTACACATCTCAACCACTTCTTCGATATCTCGGCCCATTGCTTTCGCAATCGCATCGTAGTTTTTCTTTTCGAGATCTTTCAGGTGATTATTAATCAAAGTCACAAGATCTTGAGTGTCCTCTTCAAGGTGCTTCGCCTGAATCAGCAAGCACTCTTTGAGGTCACGGGCACCAACCCCCGGAGGATCGAACTCGTGAATGAGGCTCAATGTATCTTCGAGGTCAGCGATATCGAGCTTTTCTTCAGCTGCAATTTGCTCAAGCGGAGTTTTGATATAGCCATCGTCGTCCATGAAGTTCAACAACAAGTCAGCGACTTTTTCTTCGTGCTCGCTGAAGCCATTCATTTTGACCTGCCAATAGAGATGATCATGCAACGTCTGAGACGCGGAAATCGCATTCTCATAGTTCATAATCTCTTCACTGCCAGCCATGCCCGACTGCGGAGGCTTTTGATTCTGCTCGAAATAGCTTTCCCATTCGAACTCATCTTGTTTTTGCGGGTCTTGGGTGTTGTTATCCACCACTTCAGCACTGCCACCATC
Organism: Bdellovibrionales bacterium; assembly: GCA_018266295.1. Lineage (NCBI taxonomy): Bacteria > Pseudomonadati > Bdellovibrionota > Bdellovibrionia > Bdellovibrionales > Bdellovibrionales bacterium. The sequence goes on from JAFEAQ010000011.1 coordinate 870,950, forward strand.
TACTTCGGTCGCAGCATCTTTGGTTCTTTGCAGATCCTCTTCTTTTAGAACTTCAGCTTCTTCGAGAATCGGGTTCTCTTCGAGCTCAGAACGAACTGCGGACTCAAGCTCCATACGCGACATCTGCAACAGTTTAATAGCCTGTTGCAGCTGCGGTGTGATCACCAAGGATTGGCTTAAGTTCATCGTCTGGCGAAGAGCCACTAGTTATATCTCCTAAAGTCTGAAGTTTTCGCCGAGGTAGAATTTGCGGGCCAGTTCGGAATTAGCGATTTCATCGGTGCTTCCGCTGACCTGAATTTTACCGTCTTTCAATATATAAGCATAATCGCAAATGCCCAGAGTCTCACGCACGTTATGATCTGTAATCAAAACTCCTATACCTTTGGCCTTAAGTTCGCGAATAATACTCTGGATATCATTGACGGCAATCGGGTCAATCCCGGCGAAAGGCTCGTCGAGGAGCAAGAATTTCGGTGATCCTGCGAGGGCTCGGGCGATCTCGACACGGCGTCGCTCTCCCCCGGAAAGAGCATAACCGTAACTGTCGCGGATATGAGTAATGCGGAAGTCAGAGAGCAACGCCTCAAGCTTCTCGGCGCGCTGAGCTCCACTGTAACCGTGAGCTTCAAGTGCCACGATAATATTATCGCTTACTGTCAGCTTACGGAAAATACTTGGCTCCTGAGCGAGATAGCTCAAACCAATACGAGCACGACGGTACATGGGCTCTTTGGAAATATCCTGGGCATCAAGCTCGATAAGGCCCGAATCCGGCTTCACGAGTCCCACCACCATATAGAACGATGTCGTTTTACCGGCACCGTTGGGTCCGAGCAAGCCGACGACTTGACCGGACTCTACAGAAAAAGAGGCTCCATCCACCACTTGGCGTTTTTTGTATGCTTTTGAGATTTCTTTAATCTGTAAGTAGCTCACTCTGTTACTAATCTTTCTTTTCGAGTCTTGCTCGCACTTTCTCTACTTTAACCTTTTTTCCGCCATCAAGAAAGATGATTTCCTCGCCAGAGAGCTCATCGTTGTTTTGTATGACCTTCGGTTTTCCGCGGAAAGTAAAAATATTCTTAAAAAGGTCCAAATTCACCGTCTCGGCGGTCGCCACTTTGTCCATGTCATTAACGCGAACGCCACCCTGCATCTGAATATAGTTGATCAAATCTGTTTTGCCTTTGTACTGGAAAATCGCGGCTGGACCTTGCATACGCAAGTTATCGTATTTTACCTCGACATTTCCGGTAAACTTCGCCTGGCGGGATTGTCCCGAGAAATCCGCTTTGTCACTCACAATAAAGAACTCTTTACCATCTTTGAACTTCTTTGAGCCGCGAACATTTTGAGTCATCGTCATACGATTTTCGTCGACTAAAACGAGCATATTCACGCCATCCAACACGAAACCGTCGCCCATCTCATCCTTCGGTCCCTGCATATTCACTTTCTCTGGGCTTTGAATCTGGCGCTTCTTGGCATTGTAGAAAATTGATGGGGTTTTAAAAATGTAGCCATTTTCAGATTTAGTCACAACATTGCCGCGGATATGCAAATCTTTCGACTTTCCATCAATCGAACCGCGGTCCCCCGTCACTGTAAAGCTCAGCTTTTCTTTATTATAGAAAAGGACCCGCACATTGCGAAGCTCCCAGCTCGAGGCCTGATCGCCTTCAGCGGTCTCCGAAAAAAGCTCCCAGTCACGGCTGCCAAGCTGAGTTTCAACAAGATGAACGCCCTTCGCCTTTTGCGACGCCGAAACAATCTTGCTCTTATCAGGTTCTTTATTTTTATCTTTGTCTTTATCTTCCGCGTTTTCATCGCGGGTCAGCTCGATAGGAGCATCGTCTTTTTTATGTTCGAGTCTGTTAGGGAAAATAACTAGAACTTCAACGAAGAGAGCGACGAGGAGAATAACGAATAATGTATTTTTGAGGTTCATAATCAGCCACGTACCGCGTCTTTGACCTCAAGCTGTTAGAACGGTTTCCAATTTAAAAAGGGCTTCTTTCGAAGCCCCTGGAAAACTAATTCGAGGTCTGCTCGTTAGAGCGCTTCATTACGGCGAAGTTAATCTCACCAGCGCCAGCTTCAGTCACTGTAAACATGACCTTTTTCACCGTCAAGAAGTCCACGTCTTTATCACTTTGAATTGTGACTTTTCTCCACGCGTTTTGGTCTTCTTCTTCTTGACCACGAGCATTGTCGACCGCTGTTTTAACTTTGTTCTTCAGGCCGGTCTCATATTCTGCCTTCTTTTTATCCAAGGCAACCTTGAGAGGTTCATAAAGGTTCTTGATCATCCACTCTTCGTTGCCTTTGACTTCGTCAAAAGTAGCAACGCGCGTCTTATCGATAAGAACTTCTTTATTCGAAACCGTCACAACGATCGACGGCTTCAACTCTTTTACGATGGCAGCCTTCGGCAGAACCACTTCTTTAGGGATGTAAAGGATCTCACCCGTAGAGTTGTAGTTTTGCAGAAGAAAGATCACGAGAACCGTGAACATATCCACCATGGCAGTCAGGGAGAGCAAAGCAGTTACGCCACGCTTGCCCCGTTGCTTCTTCAAAATATTATGATAGCGGTGTCTCTCACCAGGTCTAAAAATCGCCATATTAAATCGGCGCTCCTGTCGCCACTGAGATCGCAGGGAATCCAGACTGCAAGCAGTCATCCATTCCGCGGATAAGTTGTTCGTATGGCAAGTCGTCAGCCATTGTTACAACTGCATCCGTTTTCTCTGGATAAAGCTGCTTCACTCTTTGTAACTGAGCCATCAAACCAGCGTCATCGAACTCACCGCCTTTAACAGGCAAACTGATTACCTGTTTACCGACAGTCAGAACATAACCGGTCTCTTTAATATCGATTTTCAAAACCACATCCGATTTTGGTGGCGGAGTTGGCTTCTTATCATCGAGCTGCTTTCCGTAGAGAGAGCTACCGATTTGCATCATATTGACCTGCGTCCATACGGCGGTGATCAAAAGGAACGTGATCAACACGGACATCAAGTCGATCACGGGAACGAGATTCAACTCTACGTTCTTCGCGCGACCTTTCTTTTTACCACCCTCTTCTACATGTGCCATGACTCAATCCTTAAATAAAAATTAGAAATCTAGAGTAAAAATTAGTCTTTAATTTTGTCTCTGTTAGCTACTACAAGGTTCAAAAGACTCATGCTAGTTTCTACAACTTCATTTTCTGTCTTTTGAATTTGGTGCTGGAACAAACCGTAAGTAATGATCGCCAAGATCGCTACTGAAAGACCAAAAGCCGTACAATTCAAGGCATGCGAGATACCTTCAGAGAGCTTTTGAGCTTTAGTTGCTGGATCGGCTGCAGATACCGCACGGAAGGAACCGATCATACCGATGATCGTACCCAAAAGACCCGCGAGTACGGCGATGTTACCGAATACCGCCAAGAAAGAAGTCCAACCTTCTACTTTTGGCATTTCTCTCATGACTGCCGCATCCATCGCCACTTGAATTTCTTCATCTGGGCGTTTGTTCATAGCTTGAACAAGACCGGCTTTTACAGTGTTCGTCAAAGGAGCTGGACGAGCATCGCAGAACGAAATCGCCTGGCGAAGGTCACCGCTCACAACCATACGGAAGATTTGATCCGTAAAGTCTTTCTTATCAACCGCAAGCGCTTTGAATTTCATTACGCGCTCAACGATCAAGAAGATCGAGATGATCGCGATCAACGCGATCACGTACATCACAAATCCACCTTCAGTGAAGGCTCTTTGGATGAAGTTCATGTTTTCAGTTGCTGCTGCGGCTTGCATAGCTGCCGCTGCGGCTGCATCGATAGGTGTTGCTGTAGGGTTCACGACTTTCTCCTCCTTAAGGATTTTATAAACTTAAAAATTAATTTTCTGCTCTAAAGTAGAATGGGTAGTTAACTTCTGCCACTGTGCCCGCCGGCGGATCCGGGAATCTCCATGTAGACAGACGATCTCTTACGCAGTTTTCAACCGCACGATTGTTCAGAGATGAACTCACAACTTTGGCATTCAAAGCGCGTCCATGATCTGCAATCGTCCAACCGATAACCACCTTACCCTCAAGACGTTGTGTCTTGTTCAACTTATTCAACTCACGCTCGTAACAACCGCGGATCTCACGAAGACCTGCACGGATCACACGGCGAACGGCTTCACGGTCGATAGTACCTACGAAGTCTTCTTCGGCACCACCAGGCTCAATCGCCACAGAGTTTTTATCTCCGAGACCATCACCCGTTCCGTAACCAGTTCCACGGCCTTTTGTTCCGACACCGGCGATACCCACAGTGGCAGTTCCCTTACCACCGGCACCTGTATCTTTGAACTTACCGCCGATATCATCACCCGCACGGTCTGAGTTGGAACCTGCAGTACCTGTTGCACTTGCAGCCGTACCGAGGATTTCACCCGCACCAGAATATGCTTTATCAAGATTCTTTCTGATACCGCCACCACCGAGGGCCGCGAACATACCCACTTTACTGACGTCTTTGTTTTTGCTTTGCGCATTTGCAGACTCAGTAGCACCTTGCTTAACCGCGCCACCTTGTTGGTGAACGGAAGTGTAGATCTTAGGTTTGTTTTGCGAGTTCGGCTTCGGAGCAACTTCGGAAGCTGCACCAGCTTTAGAGTTTTTAGACGCTTGAGCTGGATCCGGCTTCTTCGCCTTGTTCACCACTTCCTGCTGCTTGTCAGCCATCACGACTTTTTTAGGAGTCGGCGTTGGCTTCGGAGGCGCTGGAGTTGGCGTTTCGATAGGCTTTTCCTCAACCACTTTAATTGGCGGTGGAGTTGGTTTTGGCTTATCGAAGATAACTTGCGCGACGATCTCTTCCTTCTTCTCTTCTTCCATCATTGAAGGCGATGTTGCGTAAACATACAACGCGAGCAATGCCACAAGAATCAAAGACATCACCATACCAGTCAGCTCGGAACTGCTGAGGAACCAAGGCGGAACTGGAATTACTGGAGGCTGAGGTACGAAGCGAACATATAGTTGCAAATCACTGTATGGCAAACCGATGAAGAAGACTTCTTCTTGATCAAGTTTCATAGTGACAGAATTACCCGTGCGTTGAGCTTTCCCCGAACGCATGAGTTCATCGACACCTTTTTTGCCGGCCTTAGTGATGACTTCAACATTCATTTCAGAAGTCGCAGCAACGCGAGTTTCTGGGCCAACCTCTACAAGCGGCCAACCAGTTGGGCAAACACCATCTGGCATGTTGATTTCGTACTGATCGCCCGGGCCTAAACGCACGATGCCTGGAGTGCGATAGTGGTAAGTCGTCAAGACGCGCTCGCGCCAGCTGACAATAACCTCTACGACATTCCCTTTACCTGGGCGAAGATGATCACGAAGATCTTTGATCTCGCTGACAGGAGCATATGTTTTTCTATTCTTTTCTTTTCTAAATTTAGAACCTTTGCCTGGAGCACGAGTCTCAACCTTCGCAGGACCAACAACCGGAGTCGTTGCAATACGAGGTTTCTGCTCCTCTCTTACGACGGCAATCGGCTCATGCTTCACTTCTGCTTTTGGCGTTTCAAAAACCGGAGTTGCAGCCGGAATGCTCGGAGCGACACTCTTAGGCGCTGCATCCGGAATCGAAATCGGCTGAGCCGAAGTCGGCGGAGGAGCTACTACAACCGCAGGTTCTTCATGCTTCGGAGCCTCTGGAATCACTGCTGCTGCCGGAGCAACAGGAGTTGGAGCCGGCGCTGCTGGAGCTTCGACTTTTCCTGGAGGTGCCGCTTTTGGCTTAGGAATACCTACAAAGAAATTAATTTTGAATGGCCCGATTCCGATTTCATCACCGGAAGTCAGCGCTTCATCAAGAATCGATTGGCCGTTCTTGAAAGTTCCTGTGGTTGAGCCAAGATCGCAGACGTAGTAGCCGGCATCTCTCATTTCAATCAAACAGTGAATCGGTGAAACCTCATCGGCTTCCAGATTCAAACCGACATCGGCGTTACGGCCGATCACGATTTGATCCAGATCGAACTGCTTCACTTCGATCAGTTGAGTACCTTTAAAAACTCTAAGTATGACAGGAGATTTCAAGTGCCACCCCGAATGCGCTGAATGTCTTCAGATGTCTTTCTCATTTCAGGAATGAAATTTTGTCTCAACTTAATCAAACGCTTATAGTTGAAATTTTTCTTCTGAAAGAGATAAAACAATTCTGGTTTTTGCGTTCCCCCCTCGACCAACTCATCCTCGAAGTTCAACTTCTGAGTACGAGTGCCTTTAGGGCGGGATTTTGAGCCCCCTGAGGAAGGAGCCGCTGCGGGAGCGTCGCCACCACCTTCTTCTTGTGCGAACGCAGACGGCGCACTCAAGAAGATAACTAAGCTGCATGTGATCACCGACAGTAAAAGACGTTTCATGATCTTTATTCCCCCTCTTCCTATTTTAAACCAGCTTTTGCTTTGTTTTCCAAAGCAATTATGCGGTTACGGGACTCTGAAGGAGGACCTACGAACTTAAGTCTGTTCAGAGCGTCCATGCCCTCTTTGTACTTGTTCATGTGATCTATAAGAAGAATAGCATAATTCAAGAGCAACTCTCGATTATTATTTTGTTCCTTCATCGCCGCTTGGTAGATCGAGCTTGCCTCGTCGAACTTTCCGACAGCTGTCAAAGCCACAGCGTAGTTGTTCATAGTTTTAGCATCACGGACACCACCGTTATAAGCGACTGAAAGAACAGAGGCCGCTTTGTTGTAGTCCTTCTCCGCGACGTAAATCGAGCCCGCGTTCGCAGCGGCGATACTGTCGTTAGAGTTGATATCTAAAGCCTTACGGAAAGCCATGATTGCATCACGTGGCTCATTATTAGCCAAGTGTACTAAACCCATATTGCTGTAGGCTTCACCGGCATTTGGATTCGCTGCGATTGCCTTGTTCAACAAATACTTCGTGGCATCGATCTTACCTTTTTTGAAGTAGTACATTGCCATCGCGTTGATTGCTTTCACATCATTCGGATTTTGCGTTAAAAGCTGACCGGCAACTCTAAAGATCTGCTCGTCATTTTGACTCTTAATTGCGTCAACCAAAGCACCTTGGCTAACAGCTTGGCCTTGAGCCGCTGTCGTTGGCGGGGCTGCTTTTGCAGACTGAGCAAAATTTTGAGAAGCTTTAGCCGGAGCCGCCGCCGCACCGCTATCGTCACCCATATCAAAGCTGCCAGAAGAGCCAGATCCGCCACTACCGGAAGCGACAGGGCTATAGCCTTCTTCACCGCCATCTTTTTGTTTTGGCGAAGATCCGCAGGCTGCCAGCAAACCACTTATTGCTAAAGTTAGGACAATCTTTTTCATCATTGTGCCATCCAGTTAATAATTCTTACGTCAGAAGCCTGTTCACCGTTGTTGTAGTACGCACCCGGTTGCAGTCTTGAATATTGGTCCATCGCAATATGGTAACCATCGTTATAAACCTGAAGTTCCCAGCCGCGATCGACAGCAAGCTTAAAGCTCTCTTTCGCCTTTTGTACGAACGGCGAAGACATCTGCTCAACACCCGCTTTATATTGCTTCGTCTCTTCAGCATTCAAACCGGATGGAACAGGTACGGCCATGATAGCTTCGTACATGTGCAAGTTCGACTCACCCAAGAGTGACAATGAGCTGACGATCTCTTCAGCCGCATCGTACTTGATCACATCAGCAAGTTCTTTATTGAGCTTACCGAGCAATGCGATCTTCTTATCCAGAGTTTCCTTTTGCTTTGCTGGATTTGCAGAAATACGAGCTTGCTTGTATTCAGCAAATGTTTTCAAAGCGTCTGCGAACTTCAACTTAGCAGCCCATTGAGCGCCCAGTTTCTTTTCGCCGCCAAGACGTCTTTGAACCGCGATCGTCTTATTAGCCCAAGCTTCAGATTCAGAGATTTGGCGCTTACGCTTCATCATGTCTGAAATCCAATAGTGAGCCTCGATCACTTTCTCTGGGTTTGCAGCGCCAGAGCTCAAGTAATCTTTGTATTTATCAATTGCGATGCTTAAGTGGTTTGCCTTACGGTGCATTGTCGCCACCGAGTAAAGAGCATCACTGGTCTCACTCTTTCTCTTAGCCATCTTGATGAACTCTTCATAAGAATGAATAGCTGCATCGTTCTTACCCAAGGCTTCGTTTAAGAGAGCCGTATTGTAAATAAAGTTAGGAGCCAATGGATCTTTTGGATTCTCGGTCGCAGCTTGTTTGTACAATCTTGCTGCTTCTTCAAAGTTTCCAGTGTCCTGATAAAGTTTCGCGAGCAATCGACGTACTTTCGGTTTATTAGACTCCATTTTAGGATCGCCGGACTTCAAAACTTGGTTGTACATCGCGATCGCTGCCGGAATCATACCTGCACGCTCATAGTTGACGCCGGCATTGAAGATCGCCGTTGTTGCCAACTCAGAACGTGGGTTGGTCTTCGCAAAAGTTTCGAAAGCTTGAGCGGATTCACCGTACTTCTTCTCAACCTCGAGATCCTGACCTTTTTTGAAGCTTGCTTTCTCCATCACGTTTTTGATGTCGGCGCCCACTTTAGAGCTAGCGATCGACTGAACCGCGAGGAGCTCCGCACCGGCTTTCTCGAGACCCGCGTAGTCTTTACGCAAGTTGTAGGTATCGAGCAAAAGATTGGCAGAGTATTCCGCGTACTTCGTCTTTGGATAGATCTGAACGATTTCGCGGAAAACTTTCGTCGATTCATCGAACTGATTGTGCATGTAGTACAAGCGGCCGATACGGAACTTGATCTCTGGAGCCTTTTCAGACTTAGGGAACTTCGTAATGTACCATTGGCTGGCTTTAATGAAGCGCTCTACCTTAGGATCCAACGGTTGTGGTTCCAAAGTATTTGCGACACGTTTTTGCAACTCAGCATCGGAAGGAACCGATTTTTCAAGAGCCAAGATCAAATTGGCGGCCGCTTTATCAGCAAACTTGCTCTGAGGCGAGTTATCAACGAGCCACTTATACTGTACTGCAGCTTCGTCATAACGTTTCATATCGTAGAGCAACTCACCAAAGTAGAAGTGCATATCTGCACCCTGCGGAGAAGCACCGAATTCTTCGAGATAGAATCCGTAACCTTCATACGCGGCCTTCATAGGGCCCGCTGCGTGAGAGTTCTGCGCAGTCTGATGTTGTTGCAAAACATAGTTACGCAAAGTTGTTTCGCGCATTTTGAAAGAGTTATCGATCAGCTCTTTATTGGCTTTATTCGCTTCGTACCAAGGACTATTAGGTGCGAAGTTCTTAATCCAGATGTAGAGCTCTTCACGGAACTTCGGAGAGTTCTTCGCGTAGAAGTAGTTCTGAACAATCTGATATTGCCAGTCGAAAGCTTTTGGACTGTCCGGACGCTCGCCGATCAACATCTTAAAGACGTCGCGGGCATCATCTTTACCACCCTTGTCAGAGTAGTAGTACGCGAGCTTTTCAAGATAAGGAACAATATCAGCGTCGCCCAAGAGTCCGCGGAAATATGCCGTCGCATCAGACGCAGGTCTTGCTTCGGCGTAGAAGATCACGATGTCACGAAGTGCTTCTTGCTCAAGACGGTTTTTGTTAACCGCGCGACGGCTTTGAGAACTTGCTTCTTGCTCGTATTTCGCAGACTTGATGATGTACTCGAGATAAGACAACGATTGTTGCGTTTTACCCAAACGGAATAAACACCATGCACCTTTGTACAACGCGAACGTGTTCAAGCGGTGCTTCTTGTCTTTGATTACGTAAGTATATTCTTTGTAAGCATCCGCCCATTTCTCGTTCTCGAAGTGGTATTCACCCAGCGAGAAATGCGACTCGCCCACGAAGGGGCTATTCGGGAATTGCTTATTTAAGCGCTGATAATACTCAGCACCTTTATGCGTATCGCCCATTTCGAAATAATTGTAACCAAGGAAGAACAACGCTTGGTCCATCTTTTCGTCTTTAGGGAAGTCACGCTCGAACCACTCATACAATTGAATTGCACGACGATTGAAGTCTTTTGCTTCAGCTGTGTTCAAAACAGGTTTGATTTTAGTTTTGCCGGCTTTGAAATCAGCCAACTGCTGATCGTACGCATCTTGTTTACGCGCATCAACGATACCCGCTTTTTCTACGTACAACTCAGCCAAACGAAGCCACAATTCACCGCGGTTCGGGCTGTTTTTAAATCTTTGAGTTAACTTATAAAGCTCTTGGATCTGCTGATCCAAAACACGCTCGTACTCAGCCTTTGTACCACCGCCACGGCTTTGCAAGATCTCGGATGAACGAGGTGGCTTGACCGCTTCAAGGTTGTGAGTGTTTTGGCTTGGTTTAAAGCTATAACCGAACTCAGGAAGTGCCGTATCACCCTTTTGCATTTGTACGTTCGCACCACGGCTCTCAGTACTGATCTGATTCAGCAACTGACCGACGGTTTTCTTGCCGGCCGCTTGCGAAGCTGAAGCAGCGGCAGGGGCCACTCGGCGAGTCGTTGTCGTTTGTACGACTTTCTTCTTTTTCTTATTATTGGTACTAGTCTGTGCAAGCGCACCCTGAGCGGCACCCAGGGTCATGCTAAGAACTAAGGACGAAATAACAAGTCGGTTCTTTTTATTCATCATAAATTACTCGCAACTTTGTTTACCTAAATAATGGTAGTTTCCGATTTCATCCAACCAGTACTCACCCTGGAATGGGTAGTATTCATAGCCGTTCTGCACGTAGAAAGTACGGTCGATTTTGTCGTCAATTTGTTCTGCTGGAAGGTCCTTACCCGCCAACTTCATTTTCAAGCCTTCTTTTTTACCGTTGATCATCTCGTAACGGATGAAGCCGGCTTGTTCGTACAAGTCACGCAACTCAACACGCATGTTCAGCATGTGAGCCTTCGCCATATCGCCCACTGCGAGTTTAGCGTTGCGTTGACGGTTATTAACAACTTTCAAAGCGTATTGGCCAACCGGAGTATTTCTGAAACCAGGGTTCGCATCAATTTTCGCCTTTTCATCATTCAGACGCTTGATGTAGTAGAGGGAACGTTTCACGTTACCTTCTTCAGAGATGCTCTTAATCACGTTGTAAGGGAGTCTCAAAGGCACGTTCTTGTCGGTTTTCTTTATCTGTTGGCCTTTTTCGATTTCCACATAGTATTCCATCGCATCTGTATTGGCGCGGATAAAATCACCAATCTTCGCACGAACCGGACCATACGTGTTCTCAAACAGACTTAAGACCTTTTCCATCTCGTCGTATTTGCAGATGTACAAATAAACAATTGAGCGAAGGAGCAAGGACTCAGGAATGTAGAAGTCATCATAGTAGCTTGAATGCAATGACTGGAAGTTACTAAGCACGGAACGGAAGCGAGCCGCACGCAACATAGCCCATGAAGATTCAAACAAAGCATCATGCCACAAGAAGTGGTCACGAGGGACCTGTGCATAGGCCTCGATCGCGCCATCCCAATCTTGCTTTTGATACAAAGCACGAGCGATTGCGATTTGCGCAGCAACGCGGTTGGTATCCGTTACCGGCGCATTGTCACGAGAAGCGAGCAAAGCCTGGAAGGTTTGAAGAGCCATATCAACTTGATTACCTTCAAGCTCCGCCAAACCACGTTGGAATAGAGCTTGATTGTAGTAACGACTGCCAGAGCTTACTTTCGAGAACAACTCAGCGGCTTTCGCGAACTCACGGGATTTCATTTTGATCTCACCGATACGGAAGTACAACATGTCACGGCTGCCCGCTGGGAAGTCATTCAAGTCCACTTTCGAAACTGCGTAATTCAACAAAGTATCATCGCCGAGGTTATCGGCCACAATTGAAAGCTTCTCGATCGCGTTCTTCACATAGCGGCTGTTACCCATACGGATGACATCCACGAACTGGAAGGCCGCAACTTGATTCAGCTTCATTTCCATCAACATCAAACCAAGTACGTACTTGAGTTGTGGACGTTCTGCTTGAAGCTCCGAGCGGCGAGCCAGCTGGAACAAAGCATTTGAAGCCGCTTCATACTGCCCGCCTTTTGCGAGAGCCAAAGCTTGATTCACTTGCTGACGAAGCGGCGAGTTCTTCGCTTGCGGGGCTGCCACCACTGAAGGAGATCCGCCACGACGCTGCTGAGGAGCCGCACGTCTGACTGGCTGGGCTGCGTAAGCTGCTGGAGCCAAAATACCTACTGCTAAGATAGTTGTGATAAATTTTCTCATCGGTAAGTAGCCTCCGGATAGAAGAAACTCATGCCCACAGTCAGAAGCAAATCGCTAAAGCTTTGTGTTGTTCCGTCTGTAGATTTCGCTGAATAGTTCATCATGCTAAAGTCCCAGTTCACAGAGAAGCGCTTAGAAAGAGCGAAGTTCTCGCCCGTTCCAACGTGAATCGTGAAGCCGCTGCCGCCTGTGCTGACAGATGTATTACCGCCGCCGAAGGTGAAGTAATGCTCAAAAGGAACGATCTTCTTATTTTGCCAAGTCATCTTGCCGTAGAACGGAGTGTACTTCGCATCAAGGCCGATATAATTTTTCGGGAAACCGAAGCTGTCGGCGCTGACGGCGTTGTTATCATGGAGTTCTTGAGCAGACTGTCTTTGAGAACTTGTCATTGTTGTGTAAGTTCCCTCAACACCCCAAGCTTCCGTCAGGTAGTATGCCGCTTTCAAAGACACACCCGCCGTCAAGAACCAAGGATTGTTCGTGATCGTCGTGAATGCGCCTGTGAACTGGAAACGACCTGTTTTAGGCAAGAAACGTTTTTGGATTACCGAGATCTCGCTGAACGGCTGCAACTTCGTCAAACCCGAGAAGTCCGTCAGCTTGTTGTTCTGCTGAGCTTCCGCGCGATCTTCAGCGGCATCCATTTTTTGAGTTTGCGCGCCCGGAGCGTAACTCGGTTGGGCTTTCGGAGCTGTTTTATCCAACTCCATCTCGATTACGTTCAAATCGTCACCGATCCCTGCGCCGCCGCCATCTTGCGCCCATGCGGAGTGACTTGCCAGGAGGCCCATCATTGCTGTCATGAAAAGTGTTTTAAAGTGCATCTTCATCGGCTCCATCCTTAAAACATGTAAGCAAGACCAATATCTAAATTGGTCGTGTAAGTGATACGTTCAGCAAACTGATCATATGGAGGTGCTTTTTTGCCGCCCGGATTGTTCGGATTCAAAGTGTACTGAGCACTGTCTTGATAGAACGGGATCGGCGCATTGTTGATGAACATGCGAAGGTCCCAACGCAAGCTGAGCTGTCTTGTCAGATAAAACTTCTGACCGAGACCCGCTGCAACCCCTGGATAAGTTTTGTTCTGATATTTTACAAACCCAGCAGAAGCCGAACCGAACGTGCTCAAGTTGAACACGATGCTCTTACTCAAACTCATTTTGCCGTAGAAAGCTTTGAAGTTGTAGTCAGCCATGAAAGTCGACTGAGGAGCTGGCGCACGAGTGAAATCAAGATGAATGTTACCGCCGGAAGATCCCGGAACGTCTTTCAACTGCTCACCGTACTTGCTCAAACCCGAAGCGTTGCTTTCAAAGAGAACACCGATCGCATGCTCCTCAGACCAGTGATAGTAACCGGCAAAGCCGAATTTGCTGACGTTGAAGATCGGCTCCGTCAAAGCATTACCGTAGTATGCGCCAATTTCAAAGTGGCCGGCAGTGTTGACGTTTCTGTTCTTCACGCTGACTGGTTTATCAAAAACCGGATAGACCGATTCCTGCGCGAGTTCTTCCGTTGGAAGCTCTACGACTTCAGCTGCAAAAGCGACTCTCTGTAAGAGAAAGGCCGCTAAGAATAGACTCAATCCTTTGAGTGCGTTCTTAATCATTTATGACCGTCCTGATGATGAAAAGGCTCCGTGTTTATAAATCAAATCACATACCTCGCGGACAGCTCCGTTGCCGCCAGGCCTTTTTGTTACGTAATCTGCTTCTTCAATAACTTCTTCTACGGCCTCTGGAACTGTCGCTCCGAAAGCCACCGCCTGAATCAGAGGAATGTCGAAAATGTCGTCGCCGACACAAGCCATTTCCTCTGGCTTCAAACCAGATTGTTTTTGCAAATCAATGAATGATGGGACTTTGTCTCCGGCACCTTCGTAGAAGTATTGGATGCCGAGATTCTTCACACGCTGACGAATATCTTCAGCTTTGCTGCCAGTGATCACTGCAAGTTTGTAGCCGGATTCAATAAGACGCTTGATACCGACACCATCACGAATAGAAAAAAATCTTTTCCATTCACCATTGGAGTCCATCCAAAGTCGACAATCTGTCAACACGCCGTCCACATCAAGGACGAGCATCTTAATGTTTTGCAAACTACTGAGTTTTGAAGCCATCTGTGTCATTGTGAAAAAAATTCAACAAGACGGCAAGGTTATCAATGACTTAACTCGACCTTCGTCACCCGGGTGTTTATCGAACTTTCGTTCTCAACAGGTCTTGGAAATTCAACATTCCGACTGGACGTTTTGGATGTTCGCTATTCTTATCAAAGACAAAAAGAATCTGAATGCGAAATTGCTCCATCAAGAAGAGCGCTTTTTCAGCAAGTTCGTTGGCATCAACTCCGCGCGGATTCGTTGTCATCAAGTCTTTCGCGGTTCCTGTGAATGGATCAGGACTTTTATCGAGGCGACGGCGAATATCACCGTCCGTGATCACACCAAGAAGATCGCCGTTGTTATCCAAGACCCCAGCAGTTCCGCGAACATTTCTATGAGTCATGATAGAAAATACTTCGCGCATTGGAGTGTCCAGCTGGACTAAAGGCAAGGCATCACCAGTGTGCATGACATCTTTCACTCTGGTCAAAAGTCTGTATCCCAGACTTCCGCCCGGATGATACTCAGCGAACTCTTCCGGAGAAAAACCTTTTTCATTCAAAACTGCCATTGCCATCGCGTCACCCATGGCAAGAGATGCAGTGCTACTTGCCGTCGGTGCAAGGTTCAAAGGACACGCTTCCGTTGACACTGACACATTCAAAACAACCTTCGCCGCTTTTGCCAAAGTCGAATTCACATTACCGGTAATCGCAATGACTGCGATATCCTTACGAAGGGCGAATGCCAATATAGGAGCAAGTTCTGGAGCCTCGCCACCATAACTCAAAGCTAAAATCACATCGCCATTTTGAATGATCCCAAGATCACCGTGAGCACTCTCTGCAGGGTGCAAAAAAACTGCGGGAGTTCCCGTCGAAGAAAAGGTGCTGGCGAGCTTGCGCGCGATCTGTCCGGACTTTCCCATACCCGTGACGATCAATTTACCTTCGCAGGCTTGAATCGTTTTAACAGCGGTTTCAAATCCGTCTTTCAAACGCTCTTTCAAAGCCAAAATAGCATTGGCTTCGATTTCCAAAACTTGCAGACCTTGCTCGATGATCTTAGAACTCATTATTCAGAACCTCTTTTTAACGCCGCTTTCACGAAATGAGTGAAGAGCGGATGCGGAGCCAACGGCTTCGACTTAAATTCAGGGTGGAATTGAACCCCAACAAACCAAGGATGATCCACCAACTCGACGATCTCAACCAGATTTCTCTCTTTGCAAATCCCGGTGGCATTCATACCCTTTTTCTCGAATAAAGCACGATATTTGTTATTGTACTCGTAACGATGGCGGTGGCGTTCATAAATCAGGGAACTTTTATACACATCATAGGCCGTACTGCCCTTTGCCAACGAGCATGAGAACGCCCCTAAGCGCATCGTTCCGCCCTTATTCACATTTCCACGCTGCTCAACCATGGTGTCGATCACATAATTACGAGTCTTATCGTCAGTAAAGAATTCGTGGCTTGTGGCATCCTGGATTCCGCACACGTTGCGCGCAAACTCGATCGACGCCAGCTGCATACCGAAGCAGATACCGAAGAATGGAACCTGTCTTTCGCGCGCAAACTTAATCGCCGAGATCTTGCCTTCAACTCCACGCGCGCCGAAGCCGCCTGGAACAAGCACGCCGTCAACATCACCCAAATATTGAACCACATTTTTATCTGTGATCTTTTCAGAGTCGACATACACAATGTTCACTTTGCAGTTATTGGCAATCCCCGCATGAACGATCGCCTCATTCAAAGACTTATACGATTCTTTCAAATCCACATACTTACCAACAACACCGATCGTGACGTTCTTCTTTGGATTTTGCAGAACTTTCACAATCTTCTTCCAACCGCTCAAATCAGGACGGGCTGAAGAGAGCTGCAGCTTTTCGACAATCAGCTGATCAAGACCTTCTGCATGCAAAGCCAGCGGAACTTCGTAGATAAATTTAGAATCTTGAGCGGCAATAACGTTTTGAGGCTCTACGCTGCAGAACAAACCGATTTTTTTCTTAAGTCCGTCATCAATCGGCTTTTCACTACGACAAACCAAGAAGTCAGGTTGCAAACCGATCATACGCAACTCTTTCACCGAGTGCTGAGTCGGCTTGCTTTTCAACTCACCGGCAGCGGCGATGTACGGAACGTAAGTGACGTGCACCAACACGGAATTATCTTCGCCGAGTTCACTGCGCATCTGTCTGATAGCTTCAAGGAACGGCTGACCTTCGATATCCCCGACAGTTCCGCCGATTTCGACGATAATAACTTCTGTACCTTGAGCGGCTTCTTGAGCACGGGCTTTGATTTCATCAGTAATATGCGGAATGACCTGCACAGTTCCACCGAGGTAATCACCACGGCGTTCGCGACTCAAAACCGTGTCGTAAATCTGACCGGTTGAAACGCTGTTTGAGCGTGACATCACCGCACTGGTAAAGCGTTCATAGTGACCCAAGTCCAAATCTGTCTCAGCACCGTCATCTGTTACATACACTTCACCGTGTTGTAGCGGAGACATGGTACCTGGATCCACATTCAAGTAAGGGTCAAATTTCATGATCGTTACGCGCACGCCGCGCGCTTCCAGCAAAGAGCCCAAGCTCGCCGCCGTCAAACCCTTACCGATAGAGGAAACCACACCACCTGTTACAAAAATGAACTTCTGTTGAAGTCTCTTTTTCGTCGACTTGGTCGTTGAAATCTTTTTTGTGGTTTTAACAGCCATTAGTTCCCCCTCATTATTTTTTCCAGTTTCGCCAGATCCTCTGGCGTATCCACTCCAAGGCTTGCTTCTTTGACACGTAAAACTTTGATTTTTGCACCGAGATAAAGCGCACGCAATTGCTCGAGACTTTCCGCCACTTCGATTTCCGCAGGCATTGCCTCACAGAAAGTTTTCAGGAATTTTTTAGTATAAGCATACATTCCGATATGCTTGAGACAACCCGTCAGCGCCGGAGCCTGAGCTCCCCTCACACGAGAATACGGAATCGCATAGCGGCTAAAATACAAAGCTTCGTCTTTATGATTTAAAACCACTTTCACGGCATTTGGTGATTCCAACTCTTCCAAAGAAATCGGATGAGCCAGTGTCGCCATATCCAATGTAGAATCTGTTTTAAACAGCCCCGCGAGTTTATCAATCAATTCACCGCTCACCAAAGGCTCATCACCTTGAATGTTCACGACGACATCGAAATCCAACGCTTTCGTGGCAGCATGAATACGATCTGAGCCTGACGGTAAATCTGAATCCGTCATCGCGACCTTACAACCAATCGCCTCGACCACCTTGCGGATATCGTCGTGATCAGTGGCAACGATAATGTCAGAGAGGAGTTTGCTTTTTCTCGCGCCTTCAACCACCCATTGGATCATGGGTTTTCCTTGAAGAAGAGCGAGTGGTTTTGCTGGGAATCGAGTCGAGGCGTAACGAGCAGGAATAACACCTATAAACTTCATTGATTCTTCACCCAGTTTTCGTAGAGATACTCTTCGACTTCCTCTTGGCCGATATTCTTCAGCGCCGAGGTCATAAACACGGCTTCAGTTCCCGCCGCTTTTTTCATTTTAGAAATCGCTTGATTGATTTCATTACGAGTGAGTTTATCCGATTTCGTCAGCACAACCGCCATCGGAAGACCGCGGGAATCGGTGTAAGCTTTCAAAAGCTCTTCGTCCTCGGTCCATTCACGGCGGGAATCCATCACGAGCACCAAGCCCGCAAGCTCTTCACGCATGCTGAGGTAGTTTTCAATCATCGTATGCCATTCGCGCATTTCGTCGCCCGAACGAGCCGCAAAACCATAACCCGGCATATCCACCAAAACATAGCTGTCACCACGGCTAAAGAAATTCAGCAAACGCGTTTTTCCAGGAGTATTACTGACTTTCGCAATTTTGCTTCTGGCAATGGCATTGAGGAAGGAACTCTTACCCGCATTGGATCTGCCAGCGATGGCGATCTCTTTTTTACCGGTTTTTGGGTAATCTTGGGGAAGAACAGCACTTTTGATGAATTTGACGGCTCCAGGCATGATCAGATCCTAGTCTATCAGCGTCCCTTTTTCAAACTTGTCAGACTCGCATCAATCAATTCTGGAAGATCTGAGGCCATTAAAGTGCGGCTGGAGTGACCTCGACGGAGCCAGTCATCAGCTATTCTGCCATGGAGATAGGCCCCGAGGACACCTGCTCGATCCGTAGGCAGGCCTTGAGCCATCAAAGAGCCTATAAAACCGCTTAAAACATCGCCGCTTCCGGCTTTGGCGAGCGCCACATTTCCTGAGCCGATAATGTATTTTCCAACCGCAGTCCCGAGAACCGTGCGAAAGCCTTTGAGCAAGACCATGCCGCCCAGCTGTTTTTGTGCGCTTGCAACCGCCTGCAATCGATCGGCTTCAAGCTCTTTTGCAGGAGTTCCCACAAAACGCGAGAGTTCCCCCGCATGCGGAGTCAGAATCCAGCCCTCCGGCAACAGGCCCAGAGGCTTTTGCGCAAGCACAGTGAGCGCGCCGGCATCCACCAGCACCTTGTCATGATGTTTATAGAGGTGCACGAGGATCTGCTCGGTCTGTTTGTTAACACCGAGGCCGGGCCCTACAACGACCGCTTTATATTTTTTCAAATCGCTCTTAAAAAAATCCGTCAGCGAAAGATTTAAGAAATCCGGACGTGCCTTCTGCCAGACGCTTTTGCTAGGTGAGCACAACGTCACATAGCCGCATCCCATGCGTGCCGCAGCCTCGCTGGTTAAAAGTGCCGCGCCCTCCATCCCTTGCGACCCTGCGATCACGAGCAGATGCCCGAAACTGGTTTTATTTGAAGTCAGTCTCCGCGATGGCAAAAGCTTCTTGGCACTGGCAGAACCGATCAAAAAAACACTCGAAGCTTTAGCTCGTAATAGCTCTGGCGGAAAGCCGATCTGAAGACTGCGAATACGCCCGCTCTGCGCCGGCCCCTCTTGCAAAAATAAACCCGGTTTTGCCGGCGCGACAGTCAAAGTCCATGCTGCCTTTACACACGCACCCAAAATAACACCGCGATTGGCATCAAGACCACTCGGAATATCCAAAGCAATCACCGTGCAATCGGCCTGATTGAGTTCTTCAATTTTCTTTGCCAGCTCGCCTTCAATCGGGCGATTCAGTCCCACACCAAAAAGGGCATCGACAATAATGTCGTAATCAGTTGTTTTCCATGCAGTTCCTTGAAGAACTTCGACGCGAAAATCCTTCTCACGCAAAAGATGCGCCATCACCCGGCCGTCCGCTCCGTTATTGCCAGGGCCACACCACACACCGATGCGCAAAACCCGTAGCCACCCTCGCTGTCGAAAAATATTTTCAAAAGCTCCGGCCAAGGCAGCCCCGGCCTTTTCAATCAGAAGAGACGAACTCAGTCCGTACTCGTCGGCGGCGGCTTTATCGATGCTGTAGATTTCTTCTCGGGTGGCGAGTCGCATACAGGTATCCTGCCTGAACTCGGAAATGATTCCAAATTCTAAATTTTAAGACGATGCGTTCTCGAAAATAAGAATCCCGTGTCCGGAGCGAGCTCAAATCAAAATTATCGCACTCTGCAATTGGTCCACTTTTTGGAAAAGCCTTTCCAAATCAAGGAGAACGTATGTTAGAAAACTCAACGATAACAAACCCACCCGACCAAGAGGAGCTTCCTCACAACAACTCACCGGATTTCTTTCCTTTGACCAGCCGCAATCCTTTATGGAATGCCGAGCTGCAAAGTCTGAAAAATGTCGCCCAAACCGATTTTCCGGTTCTCTTACTGGGACCTTCCGGAACCGGCAAAGATGTCTTAGCTCAGGCTCTTCATCAATGCTCTTCACGCCAGCACGCCGCCTTTGTCAGTGTCAACTGCAGCGCTCTGACAGAAACACTGATTGAAAGCGAGCTCTTCGGCCATGTGAAAGGAGCCTTCACCGGTGCTATTAATGACCGCAAAGGGGCTTTCGAAAGCGCCCGCTTCGGCACTCTGTTCTTAGATGAAATCGGCGACCTGCCTTTCAACTTACAGGCAAAGCTCCTCCGAGCGCTTGAGAACAATGAAATTCGTCCCGTCGGCAGTGATCGAATCGTGAATACAAATATTCGCGTGATTGCGGCGACCCATCAGAATCTGTCGCTCAAAATCAGCGACGGCACTTTCCGCTCAGATCTCTTCTTTCGCTTGAACGTCGTTTCTGTTTCAGTGCCGCAACTCAAAGATCGCTCTGAAGACTTTGAAGATTTACTGAACTGCTTTGCCAAGCAAATGCGTGTGCGCTTTTCTTTTGATGCGATTCAAAAACTGAAGATGCATTCTTGGCCTGGCAATGTTCGCGAGCTCAGAAACCTGGTCTCTCGCGCGGCGGCTGTCTTTCCACAACAGCAAATTGATCTTGATCGGGCCGCTAAACTTCTTAGAAGCTCTACGGTGCATACGCCTATGACTGAGGAATACGGTGCCTCACGACTTTCTGTCATTAAAGAAGTCGAAAAGCAGATCATTTTAAAAAAACTGCAGGAAAATAGAGGCAATCAAAGAAAGACCGCGATGGATCTAAAAATGCCGAAAAGCACTCTCAACGATCGCCTTCGTCAGTATAAAGTCGATCCAAAACTGTATAGGAATAAAGTGGATGAGATCTTTAACTAAGGTTTCAAAACCAGTTCTTTGATGAAAACACGGCGGATTTTCCCCTTCGTCAGATTCATATTCAGAGTCTGCCGTAGTTTTTCAGTCAACTGCTGCTTGCCTTCAGCCGAATCAAGATCGCTATAGCTCATCTCTTCCAAAGTTCTTTGAAAAAGATCGCGAATCTCGGTTTCGCGGTCTTTCACCTCGACAATGGCTTCTGGACTAAGACCTTCTAAAAAAAACTCCATGGCGGCCATGGGGTTCGGGCCCGATCCTTGCGAAGGCCGAATATTCACAATCATTTTTGGCAACGACATGATGTTTTGAATCGTGCGCGGAGAATCGTAGAAAGAATCCATCTCCGTTTCAGGATCATACTTGTAAGCTTGCGCCGACCACTCTTCGAGGCTCGCTATCAAGAACTCTTCGTCACCCGGTAAAACCCCGTGAGTTGCGCTTCGATAAACAAAGAACACCGTAAATCCGCAGGCGATGATCAAGCAAATGGCGACGATCTTTAACGGCCAAGTCAGGCTTTTAAAGCTTGTGATTTTTTGCTTAGAAATTTCAACAGTCGCTTTACCGCCGGATTTTAACCCCTGCACAGTTCGTGGCCCCAGTTCGCGAACGAAGGCCTGCGTGCGGGTGCGATACAAATACAAATTCGAGAAAAAATGATGCTGAAAATCCCAAAGCTTCGGTAGAAACGGCATGATCATTACAAGGAACTTGCGCAGCCCGATCGGGTGATGCCATGGATTTTCATCCGAAGGGATCAGCTGACCATTGTCGACGACATCCAAATCGATGCTGCCGTCGGAGGGCAATGACTTAACGCTTTTCAAGTCTTCGGCAAAATCCGGCGCCTCAGCCAAGATCATGCTTTCGAGTTGTTCTAAACTCAAATCGCCTTCTTGGTCTTCCGCCTGGTCCTTTGTCGGGCTTTGATCTGTCGGGTTAGCCATTTTTTTCCTTGTAGATACCTGACTATTGTAAGGAATGGAGGTTGCCACTCGCAAGAATATTCTAATCCAGCCCTACCACGGTTAAACTATCTAAGAGGAGAAATCTCATGAAGTCCTACTCTTTGCTGGTTATTTTGCCATTGGCCTTGGGCGCTTGCGCTCAATTTCAGAGATCCGTGAACAGCGGTTATGCGAACCGCACGCCTAAAGTGGTGACGACTTACAGTTCCACTCAGGTTTCTAGTGGCGGCACGGATTCAGAAACAACTCGAACGGCTTATGAAATGGGTTTTAATCCTTCAAATATGTCGGGCGAAGAAGCTCTGCAGGTTCAACAACGCCGGCAATTGCGCGAACTCGAAAAGACTCTCGATTCACGTCAGGCAAAAGAGCAGTACTCTAAAGTTCTGCCGTGGCTCAAAGACGACTCGGAAAAAATCGATTTGCTGAATATTCCGTCCCTCGAAGGACGCCAAGCATGGATTAATCGTAACAATATCTGGAGCCGTGCCCGCGTTCCGGCATCGCGGATGAAAGAGCTGATTGATTCACAAGATATCGCTGTGGGCATGCCGATGGAATATGTTCGCCGCGCTTGGGGCGACCCGATCGCCGTCGAAGTTTCAGGCAACCCGGTTTACAAAAACGAGCGCTGGAGATACCTGCGCAACGTCCCTGGCTCTGACGGCTTCCATCAGCAAAAGCGTTTGGTGTACTTCGAAGGTGGCCGCGTTGTCGGCTGGGATACAGAGTAACCGCGTCTGACTCCGCCATAGTATAATCTCTTCGCCTTCGCGTTGTTACCTCCGGCGCCGCTACTTTATGAAACCAGCCCATCACCTCCGGCGCCGATGGCGGTGATGCATTATTTTATAAACGAGAAATAATTCATTTGACAGGGTTTTGGGTGAGTTTTCATTCGATAAATTGCAGATGTAGTTAGACGATTTCTGAAGCCTGTATTGAACTCTATTTTCTCTATAAAAGGTTTTTACGCTTGTAGTGAGATCGGACTTGTCTAGTTTGCAATTTCCTCTATAAACGAGTTTTAGAGAGAAAAATCTCATCTATAAAACCCATGTTATCTTCCTTTACAAGAAGGCTTTTGTCGCAAGAAGCAAATAGCCTTTCTTATGAAAGGAAAGAAATATAATGAAACACATCAGCTACCAGATTGATGAAGATATTAAAAAGCTTTCAGATAAAAACCTCCTTGCACAAATAGACCTCTTAGCAAGTGAGCATCGTAAAAATTCAGTTTTGCTACTTCGGCATTTGCGTGAAGTGGAAGTGCGAAGACTCTTTGTTGATTTAGGCTTTTCCTCAATGCATAAGTACTGCGTTCAAAAGCTTAAATTCTCTGAAGGGGAAACTCAGCGACGGCTCACGTCTGCAAGACTTCTCACAGAGCTTCCTGAAATTGAAAACAAACTTGAATCGGGTGCTTTAAATGTTACGAATCTCTCTAAGATTCAGAGCTTTTTACGCCTGGAAAAAGCGGCCTCGCATCCGCTCACAAAAGAGCAGAAGCTTGAGATGATTTCAGAGCTTACGGATAAATCCACCCGCGAAGTTGAAAAGGAGCTTGTGGGGAGGTCCCATCAGCCAGCTCTTTTGACTGAGAATTTTCACGGACCTCAGGCCTCTAGTTTATTAGGAGAAGAGTTTCAAAAATTTGAAGTAAATTTATCTAAAGAGCATCAGGAACTGTTAGCGGAATTTAGAAATCTCTATGCCCATGAACTAAAAGATTC
Source organism: Bdellovibrionales bacterium (assembly GCA_018266295.1). Classification (NCBI taxonomy): domain Bacteria; kingdom Pseudomonadati; phylum Bdellovibrionota; class Bdellovibrionia; order Bdellovibrionales; species Bdellovibrionales bacterium. The sequence continues at coordinate 894,654 of JAFEAQ010000011.1, forward strand.
TAGCAATGGCTCAGTCTTAGTGTTCTTACTAGAAAAAGCGGTTCAGTATAAAAAGAAAAAACTCGGGCTCTTGGAAACTACGCCAAAAGACAAAACCAATGCTGCACCACCACCATCGGCGCCGAAGGTAGTGGCACAAAGAAAATACATCAAAGTCTCAATTAAAAAAGCGATTTGGCAAAGAGCCGAAGCTTGCTGTGAGTATCAGGATCCTCAAAGTCAAAAGCGTTGTCGGTCTAAGCAGGCTTTGGAATTAGATCATATTAATCCCGTGGCACTTGGTGGAAATGATGATCTAGGGAATCTGCAGCTGCTTTGCAGAGCGCATAACTCGCGTCGGGCGGTGAAGACGTTTGGGGTTAGCAACGTTCATTAAGTAATGACGGACAGAAGCACGTATCCCGTCCCCTCAAAGCTTTCCCGAAAATTTCAGTCCCTGCAAGGGGCCGAGGGCAGGAGGCCCGAGTTTTCGGGAAACACAGCCACGGAGGGCTGATCCGAACGGCAGACGAGGATAAAGCGCTTTAGTGCGCCTCGTCCCAATTATTGCCAATCGCGTAGTTCACTTTGAGCGGAACTTTCAACTGCATCACATTCTCCATGATCGTAACCAACGCAGAAACATTCTCCTGAAGAACAGACTCTGTTCCCTCAAAAATCAATTCATCATGTACTTGTAAAAGCATATCAACTGGCACATTCGCGCCAATGTCGATCATCGCTTTTTTCACAAGATCACTCGCCGTCCCCTGGATGGGCGCATTGATGGCAGCGCGCTCTCCGAACTTCTTAAGCATTGGGTTCTTCGAGTTCAGCTCTTCGATATAACGACGGCGTCCAAACAAAGTTTCAACGTAGCCGTTTTCATGCGCAAGCTTCACAGTGTTATTGATGTACTCACGCACTCCTGCAAACTTTGCGAAGTAACGCTCGATGATCTCTTTTGCTTCTTTATTCGGAATGCCGAGGTTTTCCGCCAAACCGAAAGCCCCTTGGCCGTATGCAATACCAAAGTTCACCGCTTTGGCACTTCGGCGCTGATCGCTTGTCACATTTTTGAGGTCAACGTTAAAAATCTCAGCCGCTGTTGCCGCATGGATGTCCAAATCTTCGCGGAACGCCTTTTGCAAGCCTGGATCATCCGAAATATGCGCCAAAATACGCAATTCAATTTGTGAATAGTCCATCGAAAGCAGCTTCTTACCTTTATCGGCAATAAAAGCCTGACGAACACGCTGACCGCGCTCAGTGCGAATTGGAATGTTCTGCAAATTCGGCTGTGTGCTTGAAAGGCGACCCGTCGTTGTCAGAGCTTGATTGAAGCTCGTATGCACACGTCCATCCGGCATCATGATTTCCGGTAATGCATCTACATAGGTCGATTTCAATTTCGAAAGCTCGCGCCATTGCAAAATCTTTTTTGCAATCGGATGCTCGATCTTTTCCAGCACCTCTTCACCGGTTGAATAACCGGTTTTAGTTTTCTTTCCCGATGGCAGACTCATTTTTTCAAACAGAATCACACCGAGCTGTTTCGGGCTACCGACATTGAAGGATTCACCAGCTAAATGATGAATCTCTTTCTCCAGGGCGGCGATTTCTTCTGTGAGTTCCGCCGATTGAATTTGCAAAGCTTCGACGTCGATACGAATGCCTTTGTTTTCCATACGCAAAAGCACGGGCACTAATGGCAACTCGAGCTCTTTTACGATTTTCTCGCCGCCAAAAAGTCCCAAGCGGTCTTGCAAGACATGCTGTAACTCGACGTGAGCTTTATAAAGCTGCGCAGGTGTTGCGAACTCAGGCAAAGCCGCGCCGATAAATTTCTTATAGATATCACCGAAGTCCGTGCTGTCACCGGCGCGCACAACGTACGCTGCCAACGAAGAATCCCATGCAACCTTCGGATGCTCTGCTTTAATTTGATGGAAGAATGTTTTCAGATCAAAACCGGACCACTGAATTTGTTTTGCATCCGTGCCAGGACCGAGCGTTTCATAACTGCCCTCGACAGCCCAAAGCTCAAGATCACGGCCGATGAATAAGCCGCGCTCATCCGCAAAACCCCACAGAGAATCTTTACTGTGAAGCTTCTCTAACAAAGCGTCCGCACTGATCGCAGTTTCTTTAAGATGAAGATACTTTTCAACCTTCTCCATGACTTCAGAGTTCAACGTAGAGATCTTGATCTCGCCTGGAACTTCAACTTCTTGGTTTTTCTTAGGATGAGCCACAGGCTCTTTCACCTCAACAGGCTCGCCCGTTGCAGCAGCACTGGGCTTATTGCCGTGAATGCTGTCGTGCAAGTTGCCGGAGCCACCATTATCACCGAGCAAAGTCTTTTCAAATGATTTGAAATTCAGCTCCTGTAAAAGCGCACGAAGATTGTCGGCTTGAATTTGCTTCAAGTGGTAGTCTTCAAAGTTGTCACTCAGAGGTACATCTGTCGCAATCGTCACGAGCTTCTTAGACAAGAATGCATTGTCTTTCGACTTGATCAACTTCTCACGGATGCCTTTGGGCTCGACCTTGTCGATATTTTCGTAGATGTCTTCAACCGACTCGAATTGTTGCAAAAGCTTTTGTGCGCCCTTCGGACCGATACCGTCCACACCAGGCACATTGTCCGAGGTATCACCCATAATCGCGAGATAATCGATGAACTTCTCTGGTGGAACTCCCCACTTTTCAAGAACGCCGGCCTCGTCGTACTTCACGTCTTTCATCGTATCAAATAGCACAACATGCTTTTGAATCAGCTGACCAAAATCTTTATCACCGCTGACAATCACCACTTCGTTGTGGTGTTTCAAACCAAGGTGAACAAGTGTTCCGATAATATCATCGGCCTCGTAGTCAGGAACTTCGAGGGCTGGAATCCCAAGATAGTCTGCGAGTTTTTTGATGTAAGGAATTTGCACGGCCAAATCATCGGGCATCGCTGTGCGATTGGCTTTGTATTCGGCATAAAGATTTTTACGGAAAGAAGGCTCTTTACGATCGTAAGTAAAAACCATGTAATCCGGTTTTTCCTCTTTAAAGAGCTTTGTCACCATCGACAAGAAACCGTAGACGGCGTTAACTGGAACTCCCGCTGGAGTTGTGAGTGGACGAATAGCGTAGTAAGCGCGAAAGAACATCGAGCTCACATCAACGAGGTAAATCTTCTTTTTCATGGATTTACCTATATTGGACTCTTAGAGGCTATTCAATATCTTCTTTGATTTCAGAGAATTCAATCTGACCAAGTGCTTTTTTATCGCACAGAGTTTCAGCAAGTGGTGAAGCATGAACTTCGTGGCTGCAAGCATCGGCTTGTTTTTCGATCAAAAATAATTCGCTAAGGAATTTCGCTGCTGGAGAACCCGAACCGTTTTCCCACAACTCTACTTCTGTTGAAGCACAAGAAAGACGACGAGCCAAATCCGCTTGGCTCCAGCCAAGACGGAGGCGAAGAGACTTAATCGCATCCTTGTTAAACGTGCTAGAAACGTCGGTTGTATTCGAAGCCATCTGTATAACCTCCCTGATTTCATTCAAAAAATCAGAAAATTTAGAGCTCACATCCTAGTTTTATAGGAGGTCTCTGGCACGTGACGCTGCAATAAAAATGCTGCAGCGCTTACTGCTCTGGGAATACGAAGACGAGGTCCTTTTCGCTCACAAGATCTAATTTATCGCGAGCTTGGCGTTCGATAAAGCTTGGGTCTTTCGCTTGCTTAAGCTGTCCATTGAGTTTTTCGATATCAGATTTTGTTCCGGTGATTTCAACCGTCAATCTTTCGAAATCTCGGTGCAGTCCCCACAAACGCCACAACAACCCATTCATCATCAACGTTGTCGCGAAAAAGACCATACAGACGACGGCGACTTTTCCAGGGTGATTCAGAAAACTGCGAAATGAGATAGCCATTTTACGAACAGACATACTTTAAAGGTACGCCCGCAAAACCCTGGAATCAACGCGCTGAAGGTCTAGTACTCGAACGGAGCAATCGTACAGCGCTCTTCAATTCTCCCTTTTGCAGCAATATATCCCGGAGTTAAACGTGCTTCGGAGTCCGGTGCTGTCCATTTAAAATCACGACAGTCAGACCATCCTGGGAAGGCCTGACTCCCATCAACATTCGTTTCAACTTCAGTGGCGTAAACTGTTACGAAATCACTTACAAAATTTGCAGCATCTGCAGGAGCGACAAAACCCTCGTGACGTAATTGAAGCATCAGGTCCAGCGCGGTCACAAAACCTGTTTGACCAGGCCGGAGCGCTACCCCCCTCTCATCGCTACTCCACACAGAATAGGCAATGCGAATGTAAGTCAGGAACAAAGTATTCGGAAATTCTTTAACAATTTGTTCATACACGTAAACATCTTTCTCGCCGTTATCACCGACAAGAATCGCGAACTCCGGCTTTTCTGCCTTCAAGATTTTACGAATCTCGGTCACTTTAAAATCTGATTGAAAAAGGCTTTCACGCAACCGGAGGCTCCCCTTTGGGAAACGATTGTACTTCAAGAAGTCGCGATGATTTGTTTCCATGAAAGACTTCGGTGCATTGGTCACATAATAGAACTTTATATCAGGCTCCGTATGTGAGACAGCCTCATATAGTGCATTCATCCCGAGTACGAGGTTTTGAATTTTTCCAGCATTAAAAAGAGAATCCGTCGTATTTAAAACGTGAGAATTCTTTATTGAATCATCGATATCTGAGATCAGAATCGTTTTAGCTTGAGCCTGACCCAGTCCGAGCAGCAAAACTATTAAGAATCCATACAGTTTCATAATCTCTCCCGAGAATTGAATCTTTTACTTCGGTGCCCAAGAGTTTGACAGCGTAGGACCCTATGATAATCCCTAGGGTGGGCCTGGCAATAGCCGGTTATCTTAATAGCAATGCTTAGGCCAAAGCTAGAGGTAATGGTCTCACTCGAGGAGTTTAGTAAATGGTTCAAGTCGACATCTTTTGGTCGTATGGTTTGAGTGCCGGTTTGGCTCTGGCCGCGGGCAACAAGCTCAAAAAAGAAACCTCTTTTTGGAATAACAAGTTCTTTACACTGAGCCTTTTATGGACCGCCATTATCTTTGCACCCTCAGGCTTGTATCTCCTGTGGGCTTTCCCTGGCTGGGAAACAATGTTCGTTGCAGAAACCCACACCTCGATTCCCGCCTGGCTCGTGTGCTTATTCGGAGTCACCAATGTGACCCAAGGAATTTTAGGTTTCTATGTCACTTGGTACTTCCTCCGCAAAGGAAAGCAGACCGCCGCCCTCCTGCAAACAGTGTGGAGTCATTTTGCGATGTTGTTTGTGTTAGTTGTTGGCTGGGATGGCACCGGCTACAAACGTTTCTTCTATGCAGGTACGGGCCCCGATTGGCATCAAGGTGTAGAATACCCAATCAGTGCCTTCTTCTCTGCCCCGATCTTTTTCACATTGCTCGGTCTAGGGGTTGCCTTCATCCCCACTTACTTCGGGCTTGTGAAGCACTTTCGTAAACCTGTCTCATCGTCGAGCAAATAAGTTTGAAAGTGTGTTAACGCACTGTTTCGATGCGCAGGGCTATGCGCATCGATTTGGTCAGTGATATTCTCATTCGAATGCTGACACCTCATCAAATCCTGCAGAATCCTCGCGTTCTCTCTGCTCGAGAGAAACTTGCTCTCAACTTCCCATTCTGGTTCGCAGCCGGCCTTACGGCGATCGTTTCAGTTTTTTATAACAAGCTTTTTAAAGTTTGCGAGGAGTGGGCGCTTGCCCATGCTTCTGATCCGATTTTGCTTTGGACAGCTCCCCTCGCCATCATGGCGTCATTTCTGATAGGATATTTTATTTCACGTGAAGCCATCGGCAGTGGGATTCCTCAGGTCATCGCCGCCGTAGAGTCCTCCTCGCCATCACACACTCACGAAAGCCTGCTTAAAAAATTTCTCAGTATTCCAATGATCTTAGCCAAAATTGCGGGCTCTTGCGTATGTGTCCTTGGCGGCGGCGTTACGGGACGAGAAGGCCCCACCCTACAAGTTGCGGCGGGCATTTTCTATCAAGTTTCTAAATTTTGGCCGAAACGTTTTTCCAAACCTCAATTGCAAGGCATGATTCTCGCCGGAGGTGCCGCGGGGCTGGCCTCGGCGTTCAACACTCCCTTGGGCGGAATTGTATTTGCCATTGAAGAACTTTCGAAATCTCACGTCAGCGCGGTTCGTACAGCGGTATTTCAATCGGTGATTATTGCCGGTATTCTGGCGCAACTTTTTCTCGGTAATTACCTTTATCTCGGCGACACAAAGTTCGGAAGCTTTCCGCTGGAAGTGCTTTTACAAACAATTCTAGTCGCAGGCATTGTCGGAATCGTCGGTTCGGGTTTTGCTGAAGCCCTCTATCGAGTCACCAAATGGCGTGGCAAAAAGAGTTTCGCCTTTAAGCTGAGTATGACGATTATTTGCGGCCTTTTGATGAGTCTGACAATTTATCTTTTGGGTCCTGCGACGGTCGGAGCAGGTAAAAGCTTTATGACGGATCTGCTTCACAATCCGGAAGCGGTCAGCAGTCCGCTGATTCCGCTAGCTAGAATCTTGGGTAACTTCTTTACTTACATTGGCGGCGTGATCGGCGGGGTTTTTGCTCCGGCTCTGGCTAGTGGCGCCGCTCTTGGCCAGTTTCTCGCCCAGGTTATGGGCTTTGCAAGTGTGAAACTGATGATCCTGGTCGGCATGGTGGCTTTCCTGACGGGAATCACACGAACCCCGTTTACATCGTTTATTCTCGTGCTCGAGATGAGCAACTCGCATGAAGTGATTTTGTATTTGATGCTGGCGTCAGTGATTGCCAATGTCTGCTCACGTATCGTGAATAGCCAGGGCTTCTATGAACAGGCGGCTCACGACATTATCGAAGCCGCCAAATAGGATTCAACTACTTAATGACTGATTTCAAAACAGCTTGTACTTGGCTGATGTAAGACTTGTAACCGCTGCGAATGTCATCAACTGTGATTGGCAATGAAACATCCGGAGTCACGCCAAGGTTCTCAATCGGATTCTTATCCACACGCTCCGCGATAGAACCTGTGAATGTCACCATCTCAAGGCCAAAGCTATTCGGGAAGTTCGACTGAAGAACGAAACCACCAGCACCCGCCGTACGAGTTCCAACGACCGTTACGCGCTTATTATCCTGCAAAGTCGCCGGCATGAAATCACCGCCAGAAAAATCCAGCTGATTCACGAGGAACACGATTGGCTTCGTGTAGTGAGTCGGATTTGGATTTACTTTATCAACGCCCCACAAATAAAGGGGGCTTGAAAGGTTCACACCTTGATGGAACTCGCTTAAGAACTCGCGGCAATGGTTCTGCATTCCGATGGCCAACTGGTAAGTCGCTGGAAGACCGCTCAAGTCTTTCATTTTCTCAACAGCGTCTGCATCCGTCTTGATCGATTTCATCTGCTCGATCATATCGAGGCACTCTTTCGCGCCCCCTGGAGACAAAGCAATGCGATGACGAGGCACCGTCAAAGGCTGGTCCGAAAGCATTGAAGACAAAGCATAGAGATAGAACACCGAACCGCCAGGATTGTTATTTTGATCAATCACCAAAGCCGACGTGTTCTTTTCTAAATGGGCAATGATACCCGCGAAGTCTTTCACTGCTTTATCGTAATCTGCAACAATATAGCCTGGGATACGAACAACACCGATCAATTTGCCGTCGTTATTCAAATAAATATAAGCATCGAACTCATTGTCATCCGCCGTTTGCCAAATACGCGTACCGAAATCAGGCAAGAAAGATTTTTTACCGCCAAGGCCATATGGATTTGCCGCAGTTTCTGAAGCAAGCTCAGAATAAACCGGGCCAAACATTGGCGAAGTCACCAGTGGTTGCTGTTGTTGTTTCAAAGCAAATGGCTGGAACTGAGCCGGCACGAGTTGTTCTGGAGTGTATTCCCACGCCAAAGAAATGCTGCCGACAGTATCGTCTGCCGCGCGCTTAATCGACAACGTCACCGGGCCATGGGGCACGATCAAGTTCGAGCGAGCTCCACGGCGAGTCAGCATCAAATCAGCAACTGCCAAATCTGTTTCTGGAATATTTGGGCCGCCGTCTTGGATCAACTCTTTAAGAACCTGAGCCACTGGAGTTTGTTCCAAAGTCAGAACTTCATCACCGACTTCAAACGGGAATGCCGTCTCAGAAAGCTTATCGCGATCGATGTATACGATCAGAGTTTTGCCTTCAACAGTCTTGACTTGAAAAGGCAAAGTCGCTTTTTCAGTGGAATAGAACGAAAAAGAAACATGGTAGTCCTTCGTCGACTTAATCAAGCCCGCAACCGCGGCGCGAGCTTCGTGCATGTTTTGCGCCATCGCAAGCTTCGTTTGAGCCGTTGCGATCTCCGCAGGAAGATTCCAGCCGAGGTGGGATTCCTTCCACGCTTTAGGAGCATAAACGCTGCCATAGAGCGAACCGATATAATCAATCTCTTGCTTCAAGCGAACTTTTTGATTGGCATCCAAAGTCTGAGCAAACACGTGAGTGCTCAGGAAAGCCGTAGCTAAAATAATAACAAAAGACTTCATGGTATCCCCCTATACGTACTGATACTTAGACCCAAAGTTCTATTATCAAAAAACCGGCACGGTCATCATCATACTCACGTTGCCGCAGTGTCAAAACACCCGAACAGACCATGCTCCGGGAGCCCACGAAAAGGTTGAAGAATCACAGTCTTTCCTCAAAAATGATTATATGAGATCTAGAAACAGTCTTTGCCTGCTAGCCATCTTCATCTGCGGTACCTTGTTTTATAGCTTGATCAGCTGGAGCAATCCCTTTGTTTTCGACGACATTCTCAAACTCCAGGAAAACAGTGATCTCAAGCCCGGCTCGAGCATTGCCGAAACATTGCTTTACCCATACACCCAGAACGCCACCAATTTACTTCGTAATGATCCCTCACGTCCGCTGACGTTCTTGATTTACCGCCTGTGCTATCAGATCGGCGACGGCCAGCCTTGGCCTTTTCACGTGACCAGCAGCTTGTTTCATAGCTTAAATGCCATGCTCGTCTTTTTACTGGTGGGCCTTTTTACTCGCAGAGTTTTTAAAAGCGAATCCGTTGTACCAGGCGTGCTGGCAGCTTTTTTCTTTTTGATGGTGCCGATCAATAGCGGCACGGTTCTATATGCATTTGCGTTTTCAGATGTGATTGCCGCTTTCTTTGTGCTCTCAGCGGTGTACATCTTTGTTCGCGAGCCCAGCACAAAACCGGCGGCTTATGCGGCCTCAATGGTTCTGTTCTTTTGCGCGCTCTTTTCAAAGCAAAGCGCGATTGTCCTGCCGGCCTTAATCCTGGTGACAGACTTCTTACTGAATCAAGTCCACCGCAAGCGCGTTTATCAGTACGCGGGCTTTGCAACACTTGCAGTCGTTTACGTCGTGTTCCGCTACGTATTCTTTGGCGGTATTGGCGACCTCGAGGGGACTGGCAATACATACGCGGCTCTCGACTATTTAAAGCTTCAGGGCCCCATGATTTTAAAATATGTGATGCTGACGCTGATCCCGACGGGACTGGCTCTCGATCACGCACCGATCCCCTCCGCTTATCAACTATGGGTGATCGCGCTTTCATGGCTTCTCATTACGAGTCTCGCACTCGTGGCGCTTAAGTTCCTATATAAAAAGAACATCCCCTGGATTGCGAAACTGAGTGCATGGTTCTGGATTTTCTTTTTAATCACTCTATCGCCGACCAGCAGTTTTGTTCCAACGGTGGATCTCTTTGTCGAAAGACGCGTTTATATGGGAAGTGTCGCTTTCGCCGCTCTTTTTGGTTTGTTACTCACACGCATCCCGAAAAAGCATCTCGGCGTGATTGTGGGCTCGGTGATCCTTGTTCTTCTGACGGCGGTCAGCTGGGGCCGCAGCGAGGTCTACGCAAACCCCGAGCTACTGTGGCTCGAGTCTGTTCACCAATATCCGCACAGCAAACGGGCGCGAGCGAACATTGCCTATACGTATGATCAGCAAGGCCGCTACGAAGAAGCACGAAAAATCTATGAAGACATTTTGCTTCAATATCCGGACGACGCCTTTATTCACACGAAGCTGGCTCTGATTTTTCAAAACCCGCGCTACCAGGGGCATAGCCCACAAAAGGCTTTTGAATCATATAAGAAGGCTTTGGAGATAAATCCCAACGACATCGTCACTTTGTACAATATGGGGTTGTTATTGCTGGATGCGGGCAGCTACGATCAGGCAGAAGCTCTCTTCCGTCGCAGTTTAGAAATTAATCCGCGATTTGTGCATGGAGTTTTTGGCTTAGGCATGACTCTGGTGAAAAAAGGCCAAACTGCTGAAGGTAAAGCTGCGCTTGAAAAAGCCCTCGAGATCGACCCACAATTCCAAGGCGCCCGCGAACAGCTTCAGCTTTTGCAGGAGTAATTAGCTATTTTCTTTTTTGATTACAGAAATCTGGCCATTGCTTTCAAGAATCGCAAAGCGAACCGTGGCCGTGTCCATGACACCTTCTTGACGAAGAGCGAGCTCAAGATCACGCATCGTGACCTTTTCATGATCCAACATCTCATGATTTACTTTGCCGTTATGAATGAGCACCTTCGGGCTGCCCTCGACGACCTGCTGGATTTTCTTTGAAGCAAAGGTTAAACGATCAACTCCCACGTTCAAAGCCACCAGGGTGATGGAAAGAATCAACCCGCCCGTGATGGAGTTATCACCGGCATTCATCGAGTTTTGAACGGCATTACCAATCAGGAGTAAAAGAACGAGATCGAAGGGAGTCAGCTGACCTACTTGGCGTTTGCCGGTCAGTCTAAAGAGAATAAAAACGAAAGTGTAAATGACGGCACCACGAAAAACGAATTCCCACCAAGGTTGCGAGAGTCCCCACATGGCGCCTCCGAGAGCCTTCCCTAGCGGAAGGCTGCTTTATCCCAGTAAATACCCATGCCCGCGAGATCTTCTTCGATTCTGAGCAATTGGTTGTACTTCGCGATACGTTCAGAACGGCACAAGCTGCCCGTTTTGATTTGTTGGCAGTTCAAAGCCACTGCCAAGTCCGCGATCGTTGTATCTTCTGTTTCACCAGAACGGTGAGACATCACAGTTTTATACTTATTTCTTTGCGCGAGATTCACGGCTTCGAAAGTCTCTGTGAGCGTTCCGATTTGGTTTACTTTCACGAGCAATGCATTTGCCGTTTTCTTTTCAATCCCCATACGCAGACGTTTTGGATTGGTTACGAACAAATCGTCGCCCACCAATTGCAAGTGCGAGCCCAGCTCAGCAGTCGTCGCTGCCCAACCGTCCCAGTCGTCTTCAGAGAAACCGTCTTCGATAGAAACGAGCGGATATTTTTCAGACCAAGATTTGTAAACAGCTTGCAATTCTTTCGCAGTGATCAAATTGCCCTGCCATTGGTATTTACCGTCTTTGTACATTTCAGTCGCAGCAACGTCCAAAGCCAAGAACACGTTCTGACCTGGCTCATAGCCTGCTTCGTGAATCGCTTCAACCAACAGGTCCAAAGCTTCTTGGTTCGTACCGAGCTTAGGAGCGAAACCACCTTCGTCACCGACTGCCGTTGAAAGACCTTTTTTACCAAGGATTTTTTTGAGCGTGTGGAAGATCTCAGCGCCTGCACGGAGAGATTCCGCGTAAGAGTTATTCACCGTCGGCACGATCATGAACTCTTGAACGTCCATGCCGTTATTGGCGTGAGCACCGCCGTTGATGAGATTCATCAAAGGAACCGGAAGGCGGCAAGCTTGTGAGCCACCGACATAACGGTACAAAGGAAGTTTCACGTCCAAAGCCGCCGCTTTCGCCACCGCCAAAGACACACCCAGGATCGCGTTCGCCCCCAAGTTTGATTTATTTTCAGTGCCGTCCACTTCGCGCAAGATTTTGTCGATGTAAACTTGGTCCGTCACTGGCAAGCCCATGATTTCTGGAGCAAGCTTCTCGCGAACGTTATCTACGGCTTTGAAAACACCTTTGCCTTGAAAACGTTTTTTGTCGCCATCGCGAAGCTCGCAAGCTTCGTGAGCACCCGTTGATGCACCTGATGGAACAGCGGCACGGCCGATGTTGCCAAGGCTCGTGTGAACCTCAACCTCAACTGTTGGGTTTCCACGGCTATCTAAAATCTCACGGGAGACGACATTCGTAATCTCAGACATTGGTAACTTCCTCTTTGTTATTTTTTTGTATGAGTTGTGATTGCAAACCTCTCAGAGAATCCATGATGTCTGAGATAGTTTTTGGGTACTGGGTTTTTACGTGTTCCCAGTCGACACGTCTCATGGCCTCTTTCACTCCAGGGGTCATTTTCCCTTGAGCGGCGAGCATCGTCACGAGCTGTTGCGCACGCACCATGTAGTCATGCAAGCGCGCGGTGTTTTGGCCGATCACATAGCCCGGGCCTTGGCTATCGAAATCCATATTCGATAACGGACCGATTTGTGGCAACAGTGACGGCGCCTTTTCACGCAAGTGAGCCTGCAGATCCATGTGAGCCTGCAAGAGCTCCTCATTTTTCTTTTGCAGTTCACAGTTGCGTTCTTCCAACTCGCGTTGGTGTTTTTGCAACTCCTCGATCACCGAGTGCATCAGCTGTGGGCTGATCTGGTGACCGGGATCAATTTCAAAAATCGATTTTTGCGACTCAGACCAATGGAGCTCCAAATGGATTCCAGTCCATTCACACGTCGCCAGGTTTTGTCCCACGTAAACTGGCAACGACTCGAAGGCCGCTTTCAGGTAAGTGGTGACGTGAGGATATTGCTCTGCTGGCAGAGGTAGATCAAAGGAGATCGAACTCTCATCTCTGCGAAGATTTTCTACAGGCGGTTCCGGAGAGATAAAGTGTGATAGGAATCTCTCGGGTTGGTTGAAAATTTCCTGAGGTCTCGGCATCATTCTCAACACAGAATCGAGAACTCCCCACGCGCGAATCTCAGGGCCGCTATGGCCTACTTTCTGAAGCAAATTGCTGTCGCTGCTTTTCAGCGGCATACGCAACAAAGACTCCAAGAAAGACTCCATATCGGGCGCACTCATCCAGTAGGACGGGTCCCGCATCAGCTCCAATGGGAGCGGCGTCTGCTGTTCATAAAGACCAGACAGATCCTCACCTTGATCTTCAAGGTAAGTCAAAATGGAGTTAGAAATTTTACAACTAAAGTGCACGGAAAAACTTGTAGCTTAAAAGGTTTTGGATTGCGAATAGAAAATGGCGACCCTTGGAATGTAAGGGGTTTTCATATTCTCTCCGCATCGCGCAAATTTTAGCCGCTCTGCTTAATTTTCGAACATTTTACGGAGTTATGTGTTCCGAGTGACGCTTTACTCATTTGACTTCCCTAGTCGAGAAGCCTAGATCCATGCGAGCTAAAACTCTAGGAGGTTTTATGAAATCAGCTTTGATCGCTTTGACGGCTATTTTGTCTCTTGGTCTCTCTGCAAACGCAGCTCTTTTGAAACTCGATCCGGGTCAAAAATCTAATAACGGTGTCACTATCTCCACCGGCGGCACAGCCACAATTGATGGCAAGGATTTCCAACTGACGACGGTCGGTTCGGGACTTCGCAGCAAAAAAGTTCTCGTAGCGAACGTAAAAGTTTATGTGGCGCAACTATTGGTGAGCAATCCGAACTCATTTGTCCGCAAAGACGCTGATGCCCTGAAATCCTTAGAGGACAGCCAAACCGTGGCAATGCAGCTTTCTTTCTTGCGCTCTGTGGAGGCTGATAAAGTGAAGGTTTCTTTCCGTGATGCTTTTGATGCAAACAACGTCGACATCAACAATCCAGCCATCAAGCAACTCTTGGCTGCGGTTGAAAAAGGTGGCGATGCGACTGCAAACGGCACTTTGACTTTCGTTGCGAACAAACACTCTGACGGCACTGAAACTTTGATCTACGAAGACACCGCGGGCAAGCAAGTGACTGTTAAAGGCGATAAAGGTCTGACTCACGATGTGTTCTCTATGTGGCTCGGTAACCCAGCTGACGACGGCATCGCTGCTTTGAAAAAATCTCTTCTTCAGGAATAAAAAATGAAACAAGTATTATGTATCGCTGTTTTTGGTTTGTTGTTCTCGGGTTGTGGCATGATCGACATGCCATCGAAGATGGACAAGACAAACGAGAACATGGAAAAGATGATCGACAACATGAACCACACAAATGACGGAATTGATCAGCAAAAACAGCTGATCCCTTTCGAAAATTTGTTGAAGCCTGAAAACACCGCGAATCTTTTCCCGATTCCGACTCGTATGATGCCTTATGGAAAGAAACTTGCTGAAGCGATTCCTTCTCAGGATTTCGTCGAGCTTGCTTACCTATGGCTCAAAGAAATCGACGAAGTTCTTCCGGCTCATAAAGTCGATGCGAGCGGTAACGAAATTCCTTACACTCAAGATGAGATCCTCGACATCAATCACGACAAGACGGCCGTTTTGATGGCGTTGCAGGTTGTGGCGGGTTTCTTGCCTCAGAAAGCGATCCAAGAAATGATCGAGAGCCAGGTTTACAACTCTGGCCGCTACGAGAACACAGTTTACTCGATCTTGATGTTGCGTGTGCAATTCACTCGCGACGTTTTGCTCGATGCAAGCTTGCTGTCGAAGCCCCTCGATAATTCCGGCAAAGTGGCTCAGGCTGTGGAGTACAATAAAAACATCGATTTCATCGCGAAGTTGCCATTTGCTGGCAAGATTGCCTTGAAAACGACAGGTTTTATTCCGACAGAAGACAGCCCCGTTGAGCAACTCGATACAGGTGTCGCTTTGAAAAACTGGCAGCGCATTCAGCGTTCTGCAGAACGTGATTGCGATGTAACTACTCGTGGTGTTGAACCAAAGACCGGCGACGCTGCAAAAGATCAGCAGCTACATCAAGCAGAAGTGAATCAGTACAATCAAGCGTTGTCTGATATTCACACGTTCATTAATTCTTGGTCGCACTAGTTTTTTAGAATCGAAAAATGAAACCCGCGTGATGAACGCGGGTTTTTTTATTTTAATTCGCTGGCGGGTTGTATTTTTTCAAATCAGCAAAGCCCCCGATGAGTTTTCCCCTGTGGAAAACTTGCGGAAAGGTCGGCCAGCCGGACCAGAGTTTGATCGCTAAGCGCTGTTTCCATTTAGAAAAATAACTGCCGTGCTCGATGTAGTGAAATGGAATGCCTTTATCGAAAAGATATTTACGGGCTTTCTTTACGACCGGGTTTTGAGCCATGCCGACGATCACCCACTCGTGAGTCGCAATAGCTTTTTCAACTTCTGCAACGATCTCAGTGTGAAAGCCTTCAATGGCTTTGAGGGCGTTGCTGTCGATGCGGTTTTCGCTCATGATGTTTCTCATAGTACTCCCCTACTGAAATTGTCTTTGTAATAGTTGATAGTAAAGCCCTTCCGGCTTGGCGACAAGCTCGTCATGGGTGCCTCTCTGCACAATACGGCCTTCGTGGACAACGAAAATCACATCCGCGTTCTTCACGGTGGCCAGACGATGGGCAATGACAAGTGTGGTGCGATTCACCATGAGTCTTTGCAAGGCTTCTTGGACCAGATACTCGCTCGCCGTATCGAGATTGCTGGTCGCTTCATCGAGGATCAGCATCTTTGGGTTCTTCAAAACCGCGCGCGCGATGGCCACGCGCTGCTTTTGCCCGCCGGAAAGCTGCAGACCTTTTTCGCCGACACGGGTTTGGAATCCTTCAGGGAAACGCTCTATGAATTCGAGAGCGTTCGCGGCTTTTGCGGCTTCTTCAACCTCTTGCTTCGTCGCATTTGGTTTTCCGTAGCGGATGTTTTCTTCGATGGTGGATGAAATCAGAATCGGCTCTTGTGAAACCATCCCGATCTGCTCGCGCAGCCAGCCTGGTTTCAACGAGCTGAGCTTCTCACCGTCCAAAAGAATTTCTCCGGAGCTGGGTTCATAGAACCTTGGCAAAAGACTCGCGATCGTGGTTTTACCGCTGCCTGAAGAGCCGACCAGAGCCACCACTTGCCCCGGATGAATTTGCAGATCAATCCCTTTGAGCACTTCAATATCTTGACGAGAAGGATACTTAAATCCGACGCTATTAAAACTCACTTCACCGCGGAATGTGTCGAGCGTGCGGCCCTCGTCAACAACGGCCGGAGTTCTCTCCAGGATTTCAAACACGCGCTGACTGGCTCCGATGCCGGCCATCATGTCACCCCAAAGACTCGCAAGACTGCCGACACCGATTGCAACGAGCATCAAGTATAACAAGAACTGAGTAATATCCCCGATCGACAAGTGATCGAGAACGACCTCACGGCCTCCATACCACAACACGAAAGAAATCGCGCCCAAGCCCACGATCATCGCGATTGTCATGAAAATAGCAATCGCACGAATACGGAGGCGAACAAATTTGAGTGCCACTTCCATCGCTTCGTTGTAGCGGCTCGTTTCGTTGGCTTCTTGAACAAAGGACTTCACCGTACGTACACCCGAGATCGTCTCATCAGCGACGATGCTGGCATCTGCAAGGGCTGCCTGGGATTCTTTCGAGTACTTACGAATGTTTTTACCAAAGATCGCCGTCACGAGCGCGATTGGCGGAATCAATACCAGCATCAGCGACGACAGCTTCCATGAAGTATAAAACATAAATGCGAGTCCGCCGACGACTTGGCCCAAGTTGCGCAAACCTTGCGATACATTCACGCTCACGGTGTTTTGCAAAGTCGTGCAGTCCGAAGACAGGCGGCTCATTAGGTCCCCGGTGCGGTTAAAATCAAAGAATGACACTTCTTGTGAAAGGATTTGGCTGTAAAGGCGTTTGCGCAGGCGGATCACCATGCGCTCACCGCTCAGGGTGAAAAGATAATAGCGCGCACTCGAAGCAATGCCTTGCAATGTGAACGCGGCAAAGAGTCCCAGCACCACCGGCAAAAGCAAATCCATGCGCTTCGGCTGAAGAACATTGTCGACCATCCAGCGCACCATCTGCGGATACGCAAGCCCAGCACCACTGGAAAGGATCAGGAAAATCAAACCCCAGATCAGAAATTTAATTTCAGGTTTCGCAATAGAATAGAGTCGGTTCCAAGTGGTATTCTTCATACCTGCATCGTCCTGCTAAAAGGCTGACGAGACAACGCCTTTAACCGACGCCTATCGTAAATATATTTAAGACAAAGCGCAGCTTAGTCCGAATCTCGGAAGTCAATTCTGAAAAGCGACCTGGTACCTTTTAGGCGGCTTTATTGAATTTGGATTGGGGGAATGGGAGCTTGTTGTCGATGATCTCGCTCATGAAGGACGGGATATAGCCCGTTGGCTCGAGTTTGCCATCGAGAGTGCCGTCTGCTCTGCGAGTCATGCGGGACATCTGGAAGATGTGGCGCACGTCATAGTTTCCATCTGGCAAGATTCCCAAAACTTCACTGATCGCGCCGATACGGCGTGAACCGTCTGAGTAACGAGACACTTGAATAATGATTTCAATCGCGCTCACCACTTGTGAGCGCAAAGCCTTTTCGCTGATCTGCGAATCCCCGCCCTGAGCGAGAGCTTCAATGCGCACGATACCGTCTTCTGGTGAATTCGCGTGGACTGTGCCCATGCAACCTTTATGGCCGGTGTTCATTGCGTTCAGCAATTCCAAAGCTTCGGAAGAACGAACCTCACCAACGATGATGCGGTCCGGGCGGAGACGTAAAGAGCTCTTTAAAAGATCTTTGATCGTCACTTCACCCTTACCGAGTTCATTGCCTTGGCGAGTTTCAAACATCACAACGTGATCGTAGTCCACTTGCAATTCGCTCGAGTCCTCGATCACGATGATACGCTGACCTTTTGGAATGCGCGTGCAGAGAAGGCTCAGCAACGTAGTTTTACCAGAACCGGTACCACCGCTGACGATAATGTTTTTACCCAGGAACATGCAGATATCCAAGAAACGCGCGCCATCTTCACTGATTGCGCCGAATTTAATGTAGTCTGCGAATGAAATTTTATTGTTGGTGAATTTACGGATGCTCACCGTCGTGCCCTTACGGGAAACCGGCGGAATCACCGCTGCGATACGCGAGCCATCCGGCAAGCGTGCATCGAGGCGCGGATTTTCGTCGTTGATACGACGGCCGACACTTTGAGCGATACTGTTCACAGCGGCACGAAGGGCATCTTCGTCGGTGAAACTCACAGGAACTCTTTCGAGTTTGCCTTTGCGCTCAACGAAAATTTCTTTGTGACCGTTGATGAGGATCTCAGACACCGTCTTGTCTTCCAAATACGGCAAAACCGGACCCAAATTGTTCCGGATTGCATCTTTGAATACGTTTGACGGCTCCATCGACATTGAAAACCTCTAGTTCGAAGCGGGTTTACGCTCGGAATCTGAAGAATTAGAAATCACAATTACGCGGCCTTGAACCGCAGTTTCTGGACACTGATACGAGAACACACCATCCGCTTTTGGATTCAAATTGAAAACGCGTTCTTGGCCATACACGGTATTGTGATGTTCAGAGAAAGCATCCAAAACGAAGCTGACGTTTTTATCTTTTTGGTTCACGTTCACAACGTGAATGCGGTAGCTATTACCCTTCTTCACGCGGATTGTGTCTGGCACGAAACCTTTTTCAGTATTAAGAATCACGATATCCTGAGTCGGCTCAACGCTGTCGAAAACCTGGCCAAAGAGGCTTTGGGTTTCATCCGTCGTTGTGCTTGCAGGCAAACGGCTTTGATCTGTCACGCGATTGAAATCGAGTTGTCGGCGAGACAAATCCACTTCCCAGGCGCGAGTCACTGGAGTGATCAGCAATAAACTAGTGCAAATCGCTGCTGCGATCTTGGAATTCAACGAATTCACGAGCAACCTCCATTGCAATGTAGTTAACAGCTCTTGAGTCCATCATGTGAAGTTTTTGAACAAGGAGAGATTGATTCCCCTGACAAGAATTAACGACTTCCATGGCTTCAATGACCAATTGAGGATTTTCTGCCATTTCATTAGTGACTTGTTCCCAGTCCATTTTTAAAACCGGATCAATCGCACCAATTGTATAAAGAGCATCAAATACCGCTTGAAGATCACCTTGTAAGAACATAAGAGCCTCTCTTTCCAAAATCCATTTCGGAATCTGAGGAACTTATCGGTGTGTGCGTGGAGAACTTGAGCCATTCTGAGACGAAAAACAGCTGCACAAAATAAAAAGGCCGGAGAGCTCCGGCCTTTGATCTAGCTATTGTGTTTTAGCAAATTACTTTTTCTTTTTAGCGTCTTCTTCCGCTTTTTTCGCCTCGGCTTCAGCCTTGGCAACATCGCTCAGGACTCTCGACGCGAGCTCTGAAGGTGACTTGTGCACACTCATAGTACGGAGCTTACGCTCATTGATCGCCTCTTTGCTCATCTCGATCTTAGCATCGGCGATGGTCTTGATCACTCGACGTTCGTGCCCCTCTTTTTCAGCAAACGGCTTAAAGTCGGCAACTACGTTTTCAAGGAAGATCGCATAGGTGTTCTGAACGACTGGCTTAAAGGCCTTAGGGTTTTTCAACGCACCAATAGCCTCTTGCACCAGAGCGTCCATCGTCGTCTCCCATTGGTCATTTTCATCCAACTCATTGCGCAGCGGAGTGATGACTTTTTCTACCATTCCGTCATCATTTGGGCGCGAGTAGACGGCCTGAACTGCCTCTTTTAAGATTTCGACAGATCCGTCTTTTTTGAACTCTTTCACTTTCTTTTTGGCCAGATCGTTCATTTGATCTAGGTCCTTCAAAGTCAATTGAGAGTACGTAAACAGCAATCCCGCTGAAGAAACGGATGTCCACAATAAGCCTGTAAGAATAAATAGGAATAAATTTTTCATGCTTCTAGTGTAAGCAGACTCATTCGGAGTGAAAAGAAAGAAACTCTCTTCCGGACCTGGACCTTAGTCCTTCCTTTTGCCCTAACGCAGTATCTCAAAAACTGCGTTTTTTGATTCAGAGCCCCTTGAGTTTATGTAAGAATCAGAGTGTTTTAACGAAATAACAATTTATGTAATTTCATTTAATCGTGGAGGATTCCTTTGAACAAATTAGCATTGATCGCACTTTCTGCGATGGCATTCGTACTCACTAACTGTGCCCCATCTGCAAAACAAATTAAGGACGCTGTCGAAAAAGATCCAAGCATCGTTTTCGTTGCGATCGAAAAGTACCCAGACCAATTCATCGAAGTGGTGAATAAAGCTGCTCAAGAAGCTCAAAGAAAATCTCAAGACAAAGCCATCGCCGAAGAAACTAAAAAACGTGACGAAGAGTTCGCAAAT
Source organism: Bdellovibrionales bacterium (assembly GCA_018266295.1). Lineage (NCBI taxonomy): Bacteria > Pseudomonadati > Bdellovibrionota > Bdellovibrionia > Bdellovibrionales > Bdellovibrionales bacterium. Next base: position 914,999 of record JAFEAQ010000011.1, read on the forward strand.
CCTTTGAAGCCAGTGATCGAAGACGGCCGCGTTATCTTTGGTAACAAAGACGCGAAAGTAACAATCGTTGAATACTCTGATTTCGAGTGCCCATACTGCTCAAAAGGTTTCCAAACTATTAAGCAAGTTCGCAGCGAATATCCAAATGATGTTCGTATCGTATTCAAGCACTTGCCTTTGGATTTCCATCCTCAAGCAATGCCAGCTGCTAAGTACTTCGAAGCGGTTGCAAGACAAGATGCTGCTAAAGCAGAAAAGTTCCATGACGCTGTTTTCGAAAACCAAGGCGAACTTCGCGCTAAAGGTGAAGAGTTCTTGAAAAACACTGCTAAAAAAGTTGGCGCCGACATGAAGAAATTGGATAAAGATCTGAAAGATCCAAGCCTCATGACTCGTATCAACGCTGATATGGAAGAAGCTAAGAAGTTCAACTTCTCTGGAACTCCAGGCTTCTTGATCAACGGTGTTTCTCTCCGTGGCGCTTATCCTTACCCAGAATTCAAAACGATCATCGATCGTCACTTGGGTAAAACTGACGAGACTAAGAAACAGTAATTCGGCCCAAAGCTGAAAAATAAAAAACCCGGTGATGAACCGGGTTTTTTTATGTCTTTTACTTACAAGCTGCCGTTCCTTTATCGGGCTGACACTTCAAAGCCTTCTGCACTTCTGGCTCAGCGAGGTACACTTTATTCACCCGCTTGGCCCAGCCCGGATGCTTCTCACTATCCGCGCTTTGATCCAAGCTAAAGAGTGCTTCGGTGGAAACCGTTTCACAGCCTGCGGCCTTCATCTGCTTTAAAACCATTTCTTTCTGATCTGCTTGATAAGAAGGACATTCAGATTGCAAACCTAGCAGCTGGGCCTCAAAGGCCTGCTTCTGTGCCTTCGCCGGATCTTTTTCCTCAGCGAGTTTTCCAGACATAATCTGCGCCGACATCCAATCGGCAAAGGCCTCTTGCATAAAATGAGCCTGATCATCACCGTCGTTTTCAGCGCAAAGATTTTCCTCTTGCCCGTCTTCATAATCACGCACTGTATTTTTCAAGCGAAGCAGCTCTCCATTGTCCGGGTCCGCCCCTTCTCTTTCCAGGCCGGCAATATAATTTTCAAGGTCCGCTCTTTTATCGGCATTCGTGCGCAGCTTAAGCCCCATAGATTGAGGTTTCTGCAAACATTGAATCGCTTCAGCAAAGGGATTTTTCGAAGCAGGGATGGGATCTAGGACAAATTTTTCCGTCGCCCACTTACTGTCCTTCAGGCTTTCTTGGCCGCCAGAATCATTCACCAAGGCCAGGGATGAAAAGCACGAATCAATCGAATGACCCAACTCATGCGCGATCACAGACATCAACACCATATCGGGCATTCCAAGGAGCTGAGGGCAAAGCTGCATCTTATTGCCACTCGGAATATACTTCGCATTTGGCAAAACGCAGCCCTCTTCAAGGAACTCTTCTTCGCTCTTTGGACGGAAACTGGTCCATTGAACTTTTTCGACTCTTTTAATCATGTTATCGATGTATTTTGCGTTCTTAGAATTTCTTCTGGATTTTAAAACATTCACCATGCGCTGCTGAACGTCTTGCCCGATACGCTTCGCCCGTGCGTCTTCTTGGGCAAAGACCTTATCGTATTTCTTCCCGTCAGGGCCCACGAGGAGTGACGGAGTCGCAAACGGATCCTGATCCGCGATTGTCTCGTACTTCTTGGCTTTTCCGTGAACAGAAAGACAGCCTTCGACATTGTCCTGCAAATAGAGAAGATTGTAGTTGATCAACTTACGTCCGGAAGAATCCTGATAGACATAAATTTGCTTTCTATTGGCATTTAGCGGCTCACACATATTAAAGAAGTCGCAGGCTTTACCGGACTCGAACGAGCACTTCGGCGCGCTTCCTGTGAGGCTCATAGCCTCAAGAGCACGCTGAATGCCTTGGAGTTTCATAACGGCCGCTTCTTCGGCATTCATCCCCCAGGCATTTAAACTCAGAAATAAAATCAGCGTTGTCAGATATCTCATGGTGCTTACTTCCCGCTTTTAACGATCACTTGTTGAATCTTTGAAAAGGCCATCGCTATCCGCGCAAATTCTTTTCCTTCAGCGCAGGCATGGATCTCTTTCTTTTTTCCGTTGTCATCAAGGGTGTAGTTGTATTGATTTTCATAGCAAAAGCGGCGCTTTTCATTGGGCATCTTCGCCAGCGTCTTGAGCGATGGCTGAACCTGCGAAACGAGCTTTTTAGGCACGGGAACGTCATTGAAGAATATCTTACCGGCACCTTCAACACGAATCACGTCTTGCTTACGAAAGCCCAAGTGATTAGACACGTAAAGAGTCATCTCGGTTTTCGCTTCAGCAAAAGCAGCACCAATCAGAATGAGTATAAAGACAATAGCAGATTTCATTGAGCGCCCTCTAGATTCTATTCTAGAGAGTCTCTGCACTACGAACAAGCCGATCCTGACCAAAGACCGCTTAGAATTTTACGGGCAGAACTTTATCGCTCAACACGGCTTCCACAGGACTGAGGTCAACGATAAACGGAGAAATCTTTAGCCCTTTTTGAGACGCTTTTCTAAGCAGTTTTCCATACTCAGGATCGATCTCGTCCGCCGGAGAAAACTCAGTGCAATCGCTACGCTGAATTGTGAATAGAATCTCAGCTGTATGCCCCTGATCCATCAAATCCATGAGCTCCTGCAAATGCTTCTGGCCCCGCGTGGTTTCAGCGTCCGGAAACATCGCAAGCTTCCCTTCGGCCAAAGTCACGTTCTTCACTTCAATAAAATGTTTTTTATCTGAGTTCTTTTTAGAAAGCGCAAAGTCCAAACGGGTCTCAGCCGAGATTTTGTACTCAGGCTTTACTTCGTCAAAGCCCGCCCAGTGCTGCCAGTTTTTCGGTAGTTTTCCACTGTCTTGTCCCACAAGACTCATCAGAGTTTCACGGACAACGGTGTTAGGTGTTGACGTATTCACTCCAACCCAAGAACCGCTCGGTGCTTTAATCATCTCCAAAGTTTGTTTCAATTTTCTTTCGGGATTGTCACTATGAGAAAACAGACAAAGCGCGCCGGGATTGTTTACGCTTTTCATGCTGCCGGTGTTCGGCACATGGGCCGTCAACGTTTCGCCCTTCCACTCGATATCTGCAAAAAAACGCTTATAACGCTTTAAAAAAACACCTTCATCTAAGGGGCGGCTGTATTTCATACTATCTCCCGGAAAGCCCTAAATTGACATAAGCCCTGGGGCGGAGCAAGCTTTTAGCCAGCGAGGACGCATGAAACGATTTGAGCATCAATGGCAAGACTTTAAATGGATTGATATCGAAGGACCGAGCCAACAAGATTTCGTAAATCTAGCCAGCGAATTCAACATACCGCTACATCCCCTGGCCAACTGCTTGGATCCCGAGCATTTGCCACGTGCGGAATTTTTCGAGGGCACCGCATTTTTCATTTTGCGTAACCACGACTCCAATGCCAAAGAGTCTGCTTTTACGATGCAGGCCCTGACCACCAAACTGGTTTTTGCCGTCGGCGAAAATTATGTCATGACGATTCACCGCGGCCCGATTGAAACGGTCACAGACCGCCGCGAGAAATGCAATTTCGAAAATCTCACAAAAACTAATTTTCTGCATAACATGATTAACGGCGTGATCCTTAGTTTTGATAGACCCATTGAAACCCTCGAAAGCAAAACCGAGGTGATCGAAGGCCGTGTCTTTGCCCTCCGCCGCCGTAATATCCTCAGAGAAGGCTACAAGCTCAAGCGTCAAGCCTCGACCTACAGGAAGGTCTTTAAATTCACGCTGGACCTGCTGATGAAGCTGAAAATCCGCACGGACTTCCCGATCGACGACGTGAGTGAAATCCGCGAGCCCCTTGATCGAATGATTTTCTATACGGACAATATCTATGAAGAAATCACGGGTCTGTTGAACCTGCATCTGTCATTGATGTCACAAAAAACTAACGAAGCCTCGTTCAAAACCAACGAGATCATGCGCATCCTGACCGTCGTATCGATCTTCTTCCTGCCGCTGAACTTTATTGCCGGCATCTACGGCATGAACTTCGAAAACATGCCGGAGCTGAAGCACGAGCATGGTTACGTCACGACACTCGGAGTGATGTTCTTTATCGCCGTTGCAATTCTTGCGTGGATCTACCGCAAGGGCTGGCTCAAAAAAGAAGACCTCTAGTTTTTAACCAGAGGCCTCGTATAAATCCTTTATGACATCTACTTCCGACCTGGATGGTCGGAACTAAGTGCCCGGCAACTTAATCAATTTCCACCAAGGGTCTTTAAACTGATTCATAGAAATAGAGTTCTTATCCGTCACCCACTTGTTGCCCAATTTGTTAATACGGAAAGAAACCGACAACTGGAAATTATTATTACGGATGCCGATATCGTTTTTGTATTGGCAATTGTTGGAAACGTTGCCCGTGATTTGCACCGTTAAATAGTCGCCTTTGTCTTTGATCTTTTCCCAATGAAGGTTATGGAACAAAGAGCCGCGCGGAGTTCTTGTGATGAGTTCCAAATCAGGGATTGGCAAAATTGGTATTGGAATCGTGAACACCTCGCAGTGAACTTCACGAGCATAGATGCTGCTGATATCCAAAACTTCGTCGCCAACACTCAAAAGAACCTGCGGGAAGCCGTTCAGCAAGTTCGTATTCAAAACACTTGCCGAGATCTCGTTCGGAGACCAAGGAATCAACGGAGTAGAAATGAACTTCTGTTGTAATAACAAAGAAACGCGCACTCCGAGCAAATCAAGCTCTTCATGGCTGTGGTAACCTTGATGATGCCCAAGTTCGTGAACCAAGATCGCCACTGCTTCCGGAATACTTACAGGATCCCAGCTATCGCTGTCACCTTTTGTGTAAAGCAAATCGCTGTTAATAAAGATCGGGCTACCGACATCGTTACCGGTCTTAGCAACGCGTACATTGCCGTCGATCATAAAGAAGCCTGGATTTTGCTTTTCAGAAGAGAATGACAACTGTTTTGCCGCGCGCTCTTGCGGAAGAGCACGATAGATTTGCAACAACAAGCTGCCTTGTTCCGGCGAAAGCTTGCAGGCCGCAGAACTTAAGCAAAGCTGAAGATAAGTATCGAGCTTTTCGTACGCGTAAAGAACATTCTTCTCGGCGATACCGCCACCGTTATTCACGAAAGTGCCGGCAAATGAAGTCATACTCGCCAAAGAGATCACGGCACCTAGCAAGCAACCGTGGACAAGCTGATTCCATTTTCTCAATTCAAACTTAACCATTTTCTTCCTCCGTTGTGCTCTGAAGTTTTGTGAGAGGGAACAGCTGAAAAGAGAGTGTGTAGACTTCAGAAGGCTCCCCAGTTTCTAGCAGATCGTTAATTTTTTTACGAGTTTTTAATAGGATCTGTTTCACCGCTGATAATTTTTCTAGATTGGCTGCGACAGTAACCGAGCTAAACTCACGAAAATCAACCGGGACATTATGCAGAGCCTCTTCTGCTAAGCGCAGGTTTTGGCTGTGATGTTTGCGAATCGCCGCCGAGGGAATATCCGTGGTCGTGGCCAAGTCGCGTCCCGTTTGCACAAGACGACCATGAGCTTTTCTCACAAGTTTTAAACGCTGCAGTCTCTCAATGGCATCTTCTGCTTCTTCGACTTTAATTCCGAGACGCTCTGCGATCCACTCGGGACGCGCTTGATTGTTTTTGATGTTCGCAAGATTGAGCACAGCTACATAATGCCAGTCGGCAATAAGTCGGAACACATCTTCTTCAAGAACCGTCTTATCATCTAATTCCCGAGGACGATTCACATTGTCTTTGTAATCATTCCAGAGTTTCTCTTTTTCAACTGGGGACACCAGTAATTTTTCCATGACCTTCCCAAGATTCGTCTTAGAGAGGCTGCGCTTGTCAGCAAGAACATCAGACAGAGTCGTCGCGCCGATACCTAGATCACGAGCGAAGGCACGCAGAGAATAAGAAGAGTTGCGAGTCTGTCTTCTGGTGAGTTCTTGTAATAATAAATTCTTAATCGTGATTTCCATAGGACCGGTATATCCCGGTCCTACGGCGAAAAGCAAGCGCGTCGGAACGATTTGTCCCGACTTCCAGGATCGGTACACAATGTCCCGATAGGGGGCTAGACAGCCGCGAGCGTTTCAAATATTTCTCTGCATGTTCCCGCAAGGGAGACTTTTTAAAAACAAAACACTGCGAGAAAAAAGTAGTGTCAAAAAATCACCGAGTGAAATCGGTAAGGAGAAATAAAATGAAAAAAATGATCTTGGCTATCGCGATGGTATTAGGTGCTTCATCTGCTCACGCGTTCACAGCTCCAGCATGGGCTTGCTCTTTGAGCTTCAAAGGTGAATCTCAAGGTTTGAAAGTCATCGTTGGTAACTACTCTTTCGACGGGAAAGGTGACCTTCTTTGCGTAACTCCAACGGGTCAAGTTGCTGACTACCCTGTAACAGTCACAATGGAAGCAAAGAAATTCTCTCCACAAGTTGCTTTGGGCCACATGAAAGTTGCGGGTCAAGCTGTTGAGTTCTCTTTATTGAACCTGAACCCAGAAGACGTCTTGGGCACATACTACGTAGCTCAAGGTCAAGCAGCCGTTGCTGGTGGTGTTGGTGTGATCGCAGCTACTAAAGTTGGTTTGCCACAGTTGGCTCTGCAAGTATCTTTGCAGTTCGCTCGTGGTTTGGGCGTGAACTTGGGCCTTAGCAAAATGACTATTGCTTTGGATCAAGAAGCAGCTCCAGCACCAGCTCCGAACTAATCTGATTTAGTGCATAATTAAGCGGCGGAAGTCGCTAGAAATAGAGCCGAAGAGGGTTTCAAGCGTCCCCCTTCGGCTCTTTTCTTTTGTGGCACGAGCTTTCGCTCTATGACCCGCAGCATAAAGCGATGCAATTAGCAGCCCCTGAGCATAGAACCATAGGGTTTAAATCACTATGAATTCTTTAAAATCGAAGGGAGCAATCTCAGCATGGCAACGGATGTAAAACTTCCAGAATTAGGCGAAGGCGTCACTGAAGGTGAATTGGTTAAATGGTTGGTTCAACCAGGTGACAGCGTAAAGGCAGATCAGCCGATCGCTGAAGTTATGACTGACAAAGCTACTGTAGAAGTTCCGACTCCAGTTGCAGGCACAGTCAAAGAATTGAAATTCAAACCGGGCCAAGTTGTGAAAGTGGATTCTGTCATGATCACTCTTGATGGCGCGGGCGCAGGCGCAACTGCGAAACCTGCGACGACAGCTCCAGCGGCACAACCGGCTGCAAGCAAACCAGCTCCGACAGCAACAGCTGCTCCAGCTTCAACTGGTGGAGGCGCTGCGACTCCTGTAAAACTTCCTGAATTGGGCGAGGGCGTGACTGAAGGCGAACTCGTAAAATGGTTGGTAAAACCAGGCGATGCTGTAAAAGCAGATCAACCTGTTGCTGAAGTGATGACTGACAAAGCGACTGTTGAAGTACCAACACCTATCGCGGGCACTGTGAAAGAACTGAAATTCAAATCTGGCGACGTTGTTAAAGTCGACAGCGTGATGTTGATCCTTGAAGGTGGCGCAGGCGCAGCGAAAGCAGCGACTCCAGCTCCTACAGCGCAACCAGCAGCGGCTAAACCTGCTACGACGGCGGCTTCTATGTCTGTTCCAGCAGCAGCGCACTTAAACTTCGGCGCAGCGGCTTCTAACGGCTCTACAATCTACCCGCCTGTTGCGGATTCTAAAGTTTTGGCGACTCCAGCGACTCGTCGTTTGGCTCGCGAAATGGGCGTTGATATCAATGGCATGACAGGCACAGGTCTCGCAGGCCGTGTGACTCGTGAAGATGTATTGGGTGCTAAAGGTGGCGGTATGGGTGCAGGCGCAACTCGCGCAGGTGCGGCAATGCCGGCTCAAGCTCCAGGCGTGACGATTCCTCGTCCAGCTTATCAAGGTGGCCAAGGCGTTGAAGAGCGCGTTCCACTCATCGGCATCCGTCGCAAGATCGCTGAAAACTTGCAACGTTCTAAGCAAATCATTCCTCACTTCACTTTGATGGATGAAGCCAATGTGACGGAGCTCGTTGCTTTCCGTGAGTCTTTGAAAGACTACGCAGAAAAGAACGGCACTAAGATCACTTACTTGCCAATCGTGATGAAAGCATTGATCGCGACTATTCGCGAGTTCCCAATGTTCAACGCTTCGATTGACGACGCCGCTTCTGAAATCGTTTACAAAAAATACTTCAACATCGGTTTCGCAGCAGACACTCCTCAAGGCTTGGTTGTTCCTGTGATCAAGAACGCCGACCAAAAAACCATCGTTGAGTTGTCTAAAGAGATCTTGGATCTTTCTAAACGCGCTCGCGATGGCAAGTTGAAACCAGACGAAATGAAGGGCGCAGGCATCACCATCACGAACATCGGTTCTGTAGGTGGTACGTACGCAACTCCTGTGATCAATCACCCTGAAGTGGCGATCTTGGGCATGTACAAAATCGACGAAAAACCGGTTATCAAAAATGGCCAGTTAGCAGCGATCAAAGTCATGAACTACACAGTGACTTGTGATCACCGTTTGATCGATGGCGCGGTTGCGGCTCGTTTCATGAAGTCATTCCTTGAGCGCATTCAAAACCCTGGCCGTCTAATGATGGACATGGTGTAGGAGATAACACATGCAAAATTTTGACGTAGTAGTTATCGGTTCTGGTCCTGGTGGTTACGTAGCAGCGATTCGCTCGGCTCAACTCGGTTTTAAAACCGCAGTTATCGAGCGCGAGTTCATCGGCGGCGTGTGCTTGAACGTTGGTTGCATCCCTTCGAAGGCGATGATCACAGCGACCCACCTTCTTCACAAGGCTCAGCATAACTTTAAAGACATGGGCCTGAATATCAAAGGCAGCATCGACGTAGACATGAAACAACTCGTGAAATGGAAGCAATCTGTTTGCGATAAAATGTCTGGCGGCGTGAATCAGCTTTTGAAAGGCAACACAGTGACTGTTCTTCGCGGCGATGCGGAGTTCAAGTCTTCTAAAGAAATCACTGTGAAATCTTCTTCAGGCACTGAGTCTGTTCAAGCAAAATACTTTATCGTAGCTACGGGTTCACGCCCGATTGAAATCCCTGGTTTCAAATTCGACGAGAAAGACGTTGTATCCTCAACTGGCGCATTGGCTTGGGATGAAATTCCTAAGCGTGTTGTGACGATCGGTGGCGGTTACATCGGTCTTGAGATCTCTTCGTACTTGCGTAAGCTTGGCTGCGAAGTGACCGTAGTTGAAGCACAAAGCTCGCTCTTGGCGGGTGTTGTCGATCCAGACTGCGCACAAATCGTGACTCGTAAGCTTGATAAATCCGGCGTGAAAATCATGTACGGCGCAAAAGCAAAAGGTCAGAAAAAAGTAAAAGACGGTTATGAAGTCACTGTTGAAGTAAATGGCAAAGAAGAAACAATCAAGTGCGACAAGATCCTTGTGACTGTGGGCCGCCGTCCAAACGGTGACCAAGCTAACTTGAAAGCTGCAGGCATTGCAGTGGACGAGCGTGGTTTCGTGAAAGTCGATGCTCAACGCCGCACGAATGTTCCAAATATCTTTGCGATCGGCGATATCGCTGGTCAACCGATGTTGGCTCATAAAGCTTCCCACGAAGGTATCTTGGTGGCTGAAGTTCTTAAAGGTTACAACCGCGTTTACGATGCGAAAACAGTTCCAGCTGTTGTGTTCACAGATCCAGAAATCGCAGCAGCCGGTATGACTGAGGCTGAAGCGAAGGCAAAAGGTTTCAACGATTTGAAAATCGCGAAATTCCCATTCGGTGCTAACGGCCGCGCAGTCAGCATGATGGAAACAGAAGGTTTCGTGAAAATGATCGCGGACGCTAAGACCAATGTGGTATTGGGCGTTCACATCGTGGGCCCTGAAGCTTCAAACTTGATCTCTGAAGCCGTTCTCGCAATCGAAATGGGCGCACGCCTTGAAGACATCGCGCTTTCTATCCATCCTCACCCTACTTTGGGCGAAACAATGATGGAAGCTGCTGAAGCAACTTTGGGCCACGCGATCCACATCATTCAAAAGCCGCTGACAAGCGCTAGTAAAAACGCTCACGCTTAGTTCGTAGTTTAAAAGTTAAAAACAAAGGCCCGGTGATAAACCGGGCCTTTTTTTATTTTCTCAAACTAAAGACGGCCGAACATTTTGCGCCTTCATAAGAGACTCGATGGAATGTTTCTATGAAAGATTCCTGAGTCAGGTCAAAGGATCGCATCTCTTGCGAAAAGAAATTCTTTTCCAAGAATGCTTGAGCCAGATCGGCTTCAGTGCGATTGCTGTACTGCCAACGCGAAATCCAATCTTTTGGCCGACGCAGACTGGTTGTAAAGGCCTCGGCCATTCCGATCCCGAGGCTTCCGGCGGCATAAGAGTTCATCCAATTAAAACTGTCTTTAAAATCGCGTACTTTCTCGGCCCAGCGTTCTTTCTGTGGAACCAAAGCCTCCTGCTGCACAGCTGTCCGCGGTTTTAAATCAGGATATTGAGCACTCACGAGTTCCAATAGCTGTTTTGCCTCTGGCTCTGGACGGCGGCCGAGTTCAAAAATCGTATGATAGCGGACCAAGGAGTCAGCATCCTTGAGACCCTCTTTATAAACGGCAAACACTGATGGATCTTTGATTTTCCCTAAGGCAGAGATCGCATAAAGCCTTGTCACAACATACAAAGAACGCAGCGACGACTCTGCCAAGGGCACGATTTCTTTTTCTGTTCTTCCTAAGAGAGCAAAAGTGGCCTCCGCTTTTTCTGCATGATGAACGCTGCTGAGACCCGCTTTAATCATGGATTGAATGTTTTTATCTTTAAAATCAAAATTGACCAGCATCTTGTAAGCCGCTGCACGGACCATGGAATCTTTTGATTTAATCGCAAGTTTAAAAAGCTCCAAACAATGTGGCCGATCACAATTCTGCAGGCTTCCAACCATTTTACGCAGAGGAAATGGACTTTGGATGGCACTGTAGACTCGAATAAAAGAATCCGTAAAACCTGGAAAATCAGCGAAGCGACCGTAGTTGTGAATCAAAACGTCCCTGGTAATGTGTTGTAGGTGATTTCTGAGCGAACCATTGAGACCTTGAGTAGAGATCGGATAGCCGGGAACTTTGGTTTCTTGCAGGATGATGAATTCCGCCAATGAGAGTGCCGCGGGATCTGTGCTTTCTAAAAGACGTTCGGCGGCTTCGTATTGTCGATCGGACCGCTTCTCAGACAGGCCCACCAAAATAGAGGACATTGTCGGCTCGAAAGCCCCCAGAGCGGGAGCCGCCAGGGCTTTTCCGAAAGACAAGAAAATCATCGCGAACACAAAGGCTCTTTTCATAAGGCCTCCTCTTGCCTTTTTGAGGTGCAAAGGCGAGACCTCGTAAGGACAAAGAAAACGGACCTGCAGTATCAAAAAATAAGACAGTGACGTAACTGGGAAAACGGGAGCGCAAGAACGCGCGAAAATTTTCCCGATTGTTGTCCGGGGCAACTTCGCCTGTTCCTGGCATTGGAAATGCGGGCGGCAATCGCTTTCCAGCAAAAATCTATATCCTAGATACCAAAGAAGATATGAAGGGCCGAGTTCAGCTGATCCTAATGATCTCGCTGGCTGGCAGCCCTCCCGATCTTGTCGGCGTCGATGTAAATTGCAAATAAAAAAAAAGCCCTGGCTGCGAAGTCAGGGCTTTTTTGATTGAAGAATGTATTAAGAACAAGGGATTGAATTCAAGAAAGTCGATAAACGATTGGTGGCGTGAATTTATGAAACTCTTTTCTCGTCTCAGGCGTCAACTTTCGAAAGGCTTGTGGCGAAATCACAAACTGTTTCTTACCCATTGAATAAACCATGGAAACAGCTTCACCAACGATTTCAAGCGAGTTGTTTCTGAGAGACCCGATAGCGGCTGCACCAACGTGGCCGTTCATAGCAAATTTGCTACCGGGTAGTCTCTTTTGAGCCCATTGGTCAACTTCGGTTTTGAGGTGAATCATGGCTTTTACGCCCGCATCGACCTGATCAGAAGGAAATGCAGCGATTCCACTGTCATTGGAGAATTTGATAACTCTTCCACCAAATTTATCAACAGCCTTTATGGATAACTCGCTGAATTCTTGTAGAACTTCTAGAACAGTTTGCGGAGAGTTACTTCTATAGAAACTTCCAAAATTTGTAAGATCAAAGAGGGCGACAAAATACTCTTTTTGTTCAGACATGGCCTGAGCTTGCATACGAACTCCTAACGCTTTTAGTTTTGTTTGCAGTCGACCTGGTCATTCGACAGTAATGAAAGGAATCGTCAGCCCATATGTCTGACAGTTAGACTAAGCATTTCTGAAAAGAAGGCTCCGTGCAAGCATGAGAATGGCGCATCAAAACCAAATACTTTCGAGCAAGCAACTGGTCACAAACACACAGACTTGCTGTTCCAGACAATACTTTTAAAATTAAAAAGGCCCGCTGTGAAAGCAGGCCTTTGGAAAAGCGGTATTAATTCGAAGCGCCGCGTCCGGAAAGAGGACCTGGCACCTATTGCTGGCTTGGATCTTCCGTCAAATCTACGCAAGCCAAATCAGTCATGCGTTGCTTGATTCTCAGAGCCCAGTCGCGGGTGTAGCTCTTCACCAAGCCGTCTTTGATCGATGCGATAGTTGAAGGGATGTCTTTGTTGTAAGCCGCTGCTGCGACGGCCGCCTTCGAGTAACCACGGCACATTTTTACGAGGGGCGCGTCTTCAGAGCGGTTGTCGTAAACATAGGGCTCAATCATGTTACAGAAAGCATCGGACGCTGCCAAATGGTCGATCGCAGCTGTCCAGTGGTTCCACACGTCTGTTAACTCGCGACAAACGTTGTCGTGTTCTTTCGTGCCGAGTGGCAGAGTCTTCAAGTTGAAGTTAACCAAGTTCTTTGCAGTCTGGGTATCCGCGTCTATCTGCTTTTTATTAATTTGGTAATAAGCCGGGTAAGTCGGAATCGTCTGACCTGACTTCGTCATTTTGTACGCACGAGAACGGAGGGATGTTAAACCGTCGTTGAAACGATTCACTTCAGCTCTGTGCAAACCATTCACGTATTCAAACCACTTCAACACTGGTGAAGAAGAGATGTAGCCGTTTTGGAAAAGACCACGGCGAACTTTACCCACTTCAGAGTCGATTTCAGACTGAGTGATCACGTTCGCATAAGCTTGGAGCTTATCCAAAGACTTCGTTACACGGTCCGCTTGGTATTGCTTCTGATTCAAAGAAGACAAACGAGCTTTGTACTGGCCGTATTCTTTGTTTGAAGCCAAAGACTTCTCAACACCGTCTTGAGCGAGTTTCACGAGTTGCTTCGCTGTTGTGCCCGATTGCTCGATCGTCTCAAGGAAAGATTTTGAAGTCTGCGCACACGTATTGAAGTTTACTTTACCCGAGAATTGGTTCGCAGCCACTTGCTCGAGGCTCTTCATCGCCATCATCGCGCTTGTTTTCAACGCTTGAGCTTGCGGTACGTTTGAAGAACCGTAAACCAACATCGCCTGATCAAGGCTCGCCATATACTGTGACACGTAAGAGTTTTTATCTTTCGTCATCACAGCCAATTGAACGCCCATAGAGCAAATCTTCAAAGGATCTGTCGTGCTCGTAACGAACTGTTTACTCATTTCAAGCTGGCTACGAGCCGCTGAAATAGTCGTGTTAATTTCATTCGCGGCAGCATCGATCGCATTCTTACGGTCCACCAAGCTATTAGAGCCGCCTGAAAGGCCACTGATCTTCGCACTAAACAGTCTTTGTGAAGCCGTCAAATCCGTCGTGATCTTAGAGATCTGTTCCTGACGTGACTTAATTAGGAATTTATACTTCTGATCCAAACGAATGAATTGGCAGGTATTCTCTACGATCGCACGGCGAACATCCGCCTGGTCAATCTTCACCGTGTTCTCTTCGATGATCTTCGTCATGCTGCTGACAGCACCTGTGATCACGCTGCCACCCACGATGAATGGAACAGCCGCGGCACCACCCGTTGTAAGGGTTGCTGCCATCAAAGCATACGGAGTCAAGCCGTTGATAACATCATTAATAGAAGTCGCGATTTGGCCGGCACTCATGCTCTCGCGACATTCTTTTCTGAGAAGATCCGTTTGCGCAAAAGAGTTCGCAATCGAAGTCGCGGCACGAATCGCGATATCCACGCGGTTTGAAATATCCGCCGCCGTTTCAGGCTGGATGGTGTCCGGATTCTCTACATACCCACGGAGGTCCTTCACCGCGTCGGCAACTGCTTTGTTGTTATTAATGATACCTTGAACGTCGACCTTAGAATCACCCGCGCAAGCCGGTGAAGTCACAGCGGAGTTCAATGCATTTACTGCGCTCAAGATGTCGTTATAAGGAACGCTCTCGAACAAGTTACACTGGAAATCATCGCTGATTCTCGATTTAGAAACAGACTGATAACCGTCCGTATTGCCGCTACGGTTTCTATTCCCGTTGTTATTGTTATTATTACGGTTCTGATTGTTATTGTTGTTGCGATTCTGGTTGTTATTATTATTGCCGTTCTTGTTCTGATTATTATTGTTATTACGATTGCCGTTGTTGTTATTACCGGAACCGTCTTCAGGACCGAAGAGCTCATCAATCAGACTTTTGTTCACGTTCGATGTTTCAATAGGAAGAATCCCCGCATCGTTAGGATTCGATGTGGGCGCGGCAACGGCCGGCTTGATCTGTAAACTTAACGACATAAGGATGGCCATACCCATTCGGCTACCACGTACTACAAATTGGGAACCCTTCATAATAGAACTCCTTTGAACGCAAAATGATTCAGGTCCAATGGATGCACGGAAGGTGCCACAACCAATTCGTTTTTAGCTGTCTACGGGACATCATGGCTGTCTCAATCTTAGACAGGGGCCTAAAATAGGCGCCACTAACACCCCTGGGAACCAATTTCGTCAGATCTGGCATGCCAGTTCGAATATAGAGGCGGTTCGTGAGAAAGCGTCCCGGCCGATGTTTTGCTTTATTTAAAAGTAAGTACTGTTTTAGGAGCAAAACCAGCCGTGAGAACATTTTTAGAATTTCAGCACCATATAGAATTACACCGAGAACGCGTTATTAAGTTAGGCCTGACCCTCGCTCAACACCAGTTTCCCCGCCTGCACCGCGGGATTCTAGCGGATTTCCTAGCCTTACATGATTTTTCAAAGACCATCGTCTCCCGATCTCAGCTTCCTCAGTTTAATTACTCTCACCGCGATTTGCCGGTACAGAGACTTTATACCTTCTATGGCCGCACTCCAAAAACTGAGAGCGAAATGCAGCGTTTGATGGACATTATTACCGATATCAACGACATCGATAAAAAAGTCGGCGAAGATTTCTTTGCCAAACACCCGCAGCTTTCCTGGGGTGTTCAGGAAGATTTCTATACTATTGAAAGAGTCGCAGACCTTGTCGATCGCAGCCTGGATCCCATGGCCGCTGAAGAATTTGGTCATTCGATGTTGCTGGCAAGTGAATACATTGATGACCCTTACATGTCTCGGCTTTCTTTGTGGCTTGAAAGTCATTACCCGCAGATCACAAAAAATCTCAGTTTCTCGACTGTTTCATGATATTGATAAGGAATGAAGAAACTATTTCTTGCGATTGCGACCCAAGAAGGACTTGAGCCCTCAGGTCCTCAAATCATAAAAAAATTAAGAATGAATGCGGATCAACGCGATCTCGACATTCGCTGGGTGCCGCTGGAAAACTACCATGTGACATTGGTTTTTCTGGGGAACACCCCCGAAGACAAGCTTCCGGAAATTGAAGCGATCATGCATGAGAGCGCTTCCGCCACCTCTCCATTTCAGCTAAAAATTTCTGATATTGGTGCTTTCCCGGATGAGTTTTCTTCGCGCGTACTTTGGTTTGGAGTGCAGAACTCGCGCACTCTACGAGCGCTACAAGATAACCTGTCACAAAAATTCAGAGATCATCACTATCGCCTCGAGGACCGTGCTTACTCTCCGCACTTGACAATCGCGCGGCTTCGCAACCCGCACAAAACAAAAGACATGATGTCGCCTTTTCGGCGAAAGAAAATCGGTAAAGTCAGTGTTTCAGAAATTGTTTTGTATGAAAGTGTCGGCTCGGCACCCTTTCCGGTTTATAAGCCACTCCTGAGAGTGCCTTTAACCGGAGAGCCCGTAAATTTGGACGAAGACTCTAGCGAGAATTCTTTTTCAGAAGCTGAGTAAGCGCTGCCTGATCCTGCTGCTCCGGAGAAGAAGCTTTGCCCTCTAAATAGAGCAAATTTCTTTGCGCGCGATCATTGATAAACGTATTGTCTGAACGAGCCAGCACACGTTTGAGTGTCTCGGCTTGGCGGATAGACTCGACAGCCTGCCCCCGAATGATTTCTTCTTGCGTAGTCAAACGGCCTTCATGTGTTTCCGGAATCGGCGCCGTCGCAATAGCCTCGAGACTTTCTTGCGCTTTCGCCAACGTGCTTTCACCCAAAATATAAACAGACAAGAATCTTTGATCGCCGTTCAGGTTCGGATTTAAAGCATTTTGTTGAAGGCTCGGAACGTCGGACTCTTGCATCTTGTCGGCCAATTCCTTTAAACGCTTCTGCACTTCTTCCGGGTGATCGTTCAATTGAGACATCGCAGCCGCTTCTTCCTGAACTTGGGCTGCGAAGTTTTCAGCGGGCTTTACAGCCACCGGCCTCACGCTTTGAGAAGCGCTCACAGCAGCAGGAGAAGAGGTGGAGTTTGTCGCGTGCGCCAAAGGGCTGTTCGTTTCAATCTCATGCAGATTGCGCCAGGCCGTGCCCACCGCAATCAACAATCCTACTATCACCACTGCCTGAAGCTTCTTCATTACTTCACCTCAAAGGCGTCGTAAAGAGGCACATTCACCATTTGAGTGTACTTGCCACCGTCAAAAGCAGATTCAGAACCGTCAGTATTTCTTTGATAGATCATACCGTCGTTTTTAAGAACCAATGTTTTTCCGCCAAGCAAAGCAACGCTCTGAACTTGGGCGTCCCATTTTTTACCAACGGAAGTCACTTGCTGGTTGTCACCATTCACAGAGTACACATCGCCGTTGCTAATCAGGAAATACCCTTGCTCGCCTGTTGGCAAAGTCGTCGCCGTTCTATCAACAGTGATTTGCAACTGACTTGGGCTATTCCAAGCGCCGCGTGGAAAGTTGTAAGTCACAAGCTGGTTAGAACCCGTCACGACGGCCACGTAACGTTTTTGATTGCGGTCATACTCTTCAAAGTCCTTGAGTGAACCCATTTGGCTCATGCCCAAAAGTTTGAAGTAAGAGTAATCGTCGTTGATGCTTGGATGAGAACCGTTGAGTTCATACAAATCCAAAGCGACTGCTTGCAGGCCATTGAAGATCGCTGCACCGAAAGAAGTGCGCTTCAAACGACCCACGAAGTCCGTACCTTCACGCTGAAGTTTATTAGTTCCGTCGAAAAGCACCGGCCCATGGCTGTCTTCGAGAGCCACAACCGCTTCACGCTTTTGAATTGGAGATTGGTTGAACACGAAGTTCGTGCGGCCCATCGCCATCAAACGTGCCATGGCTTTATAAACCGGATGGAAGTTCTGACCGGCAACGCTCACACGTGCATAGTATTCCATCTCAATCGCGTGCGAACCCGCTTGCGCATAGTTCTGGTCACAGCCGTCAAGATTAGCGCCCATGTACGGGCCTTGATTACAAGGATAGTGACGATAGCCTGCTGTGTGGCGTGCTTCATGAATCACGGTGCCTACGCGGCCCAAAGTCGACAACTTCGCCCAACCGTCTTGCATCGTGAAATAGCCCCAGCGGTTGTAAGCTGTTGCATAAGGCACGTCATTGCCACGGTTCATACCGCGCGTTTGTGATTTCATCCATGCGTAGTACTGATCCGCTGGAACGTAACCTTTGATAAGTAAGTTCGAAGCCCCCACTGCGAACTGACCTTGTTCAATGATTTGCAAATCGTTGAACAATTTTTTTGAATCCACGTTGCTATTGCAAAGCTCAACACCGCCAAAAGAATTAACGTCGACTTCAAAGTCGCTTGTATATTTCTGAGCTTGTTGTTGAGTGATGCAGGCAAAGTCTTTATCTGCGTAAGGCATGTCGGCTGCGGAAGCTTGAATTGTGGCAAATGCCAAAGCCCCCAAAAGCCCCATAGTTGCTAGTTTCATAGTAAATCCCCCCTCGCACTCAACTTTAGTCGGGTGTTCGATGAAGGCAATAAAAAGCGCCTTTTGCTTTCGCGTCATTGGCTGAAATTCACACGCTTTCGTCACAGACCGGGGTCAGATGTGCAGCGCACGCCCAGTAAGTGGCACAACGATGGCCGTCAGTAGCTGGGGTTCGGGGACAGAGTCCCCGATTATCAGGATGTAGAAAAAAGTGCGGAGCCATCCAAATCAAGGGAGCCAGAACAGAAACCTAGGAAGGTCTGAGGAAATACCTAAGGTTCTTGCGTCCCTGCGCCTGGGTCTTGAGCGGCACAGAGATCTTAATCTGAGCGCCATCCACACCATTGGTGAAATAGACACGGCCGCCGAGGGTTTGCACTCCATTCCACACAAGGAAGAGCCCCATGCCTGTGCCATCAAAGGCATCGAAACGATAGTTTGCAATAGATTTCAAAATTGCTTCCGGGAAGCCCCCGGCATTATCCGAGATCACGAAAGCATCGCTGTCGCAGAACACGCGAATCACCGGATGCGAGATCTTATTCCGGCGGAATGCGTGGATCGAGTTCATCATAATGTTGAACAAGATGGATTTCACCAAAGCCTTCTCGGTGACCATGCGAAGGTCACCGCGCGCTTGCAGCTCGATACTGCGCGACTGCAGGCTCAGCGTTTCTCCGACTTCAATGACAATATCACGAACCGAGAACTCTTCTTTCTTTTGATCCTGCAAAGCCACCACTTGGTTAAGTCCCGTCACCGCTCGATTGATGTTCATGAGTTGTTTTTCGAGACTGTCTACCAGGATGCTGAGCTCCGAGTCGTTCTGCGGGATTTTTTGCTTTAAAAGATCCGTATAGAGACGCGGAGCCGACAGCATGCTTTTGATGTCATGGACGATCGTCGCCGCCTGTACGCCGATAATACCGAATTTGCGAATGAGTTCTTCGCGGTATGTTCTGTCCGCCGTAAAAAAGTTATGGCACATCCATGCAACCACGGCCGCGGAAACAGTCGTTGTCACCAGATCCATCGGCTGCGATTCATACATCCACCGATAGACTTCATCATAGCGATAGATCGAAATGCCTAAGAACGCCGCTGTTCCGACAATCAACAAAATGTTAAAAGGCTTTCGCGGCACCGGAAATAAAAACGAGTATGCCAAAATCATTTCAATGTATGAAAACACATACCATGGTGAGAAGTACTGCCCATGGATATTTGAAACAATGATGTGAATCCCCACCATAATATTCGGCCAGAGACCATATGGATTCATTGGGTACCAAATACAAATACCGAGCAACCAGATTTGCAAAATGACTTTGGTGCCGAGATAAAGTTCTCGGCCTTCGAGTACAGCAGGGTATTCTTGGAAAGTGACAAGGGTGGAAATAACAAAATAGAGCCAGAGACCTACGATGCTGGCTTTTTTATATTTTTCCAAAACTTCTCCTATGGCTCGAAAATATAGCCAACACCACGAACACCTTTGATCATGGTTTTAAAGAAGGGAGCTTTCTTACGGAGATTTGTCAGATGAGTATCCAGGGTATTATCGGCAACATTCATCGAGCCCCAAATAGCTTGCACCAACTTGTCGCGAGACACGACTTGATTTGTGGCTACAATGAGGACATCTAAAATTTTAACTTCAGTTGAAGTCAACATGATCACATCAGGACCGCAGCGGAAAACTCTTCTTTCGCGATCCAGAGACCAAGCATCATTCGACTTACGAGCGAGAACTTCTTTCTTTTTCTTTGTCTCTAGCAAAGCAGCCTGAACTTTAGTCAACGCTGTCTCAAGAGAATAAGGTTTTTCAAGCACATCGAAAACTCGATGCGAGAATGAATCGACGGCGATTTTTTTATCGAGACGTGCACTGATGAGAATGACAGAACACCAAGGCATGTTGTTCGCAATCCAACTTGCAACATCGTGCCCATTGCCATCATTCAAGAAGTAATCAATAAGCACGCAATCGAATTCTTTTGTCTTGAGAATTTGCAGAGCAGAGTTCACGCCTTCAGCGGACACAATATCATAGCCAGCACCAAAAGCAGCAGTTTGCGCTTTGATAAACTCGCGATCGTCGTCAATCAAAAGTAGCGTCGGTAAACTCATGTTCAAAAAAATATATATGAACCAAAGTTCTTCGCGCAAACTTAATTTTGATTATTTACACGAAAGTATAAATACTTGAGTTTTTATTGAGACATCATGATGATCGCTTCGCCTTTTACAACAGTCTCACCAGTTTGCTTTTTCGCAGTGGTATCGACAGTTGCAATTCCTTTTTCTTTGCGAAGACCAGTTATAGTCAATTCTATGTTTACAACATCATCAATGAAAACTGGATTAACAAATTTCAAGTTTTGTCCGAGATAAACCCCACCTTGTCCAATTTTTTCATTCAATGCACGCGAGATCAATGCACCAACGATCATGCCGTGGGCGATGCGACGACCAAAGCGAGTGGTTTTTGCATAATTATCATCGAGATGAATAGGATTGAAGTCGCCAGACATTTCAGCAAACTGACGAACCATTTGGTCAGTCACTTTCACTTCCACATTTGCCTTAAATCCGACTTCTTTATCTCTACCGTTATTACTGAGGGTAACCATGCTTAACGAGCCTTTCTCATTTTTTTTGACAGGCTCTTATAGAAAGCTAAGAAGATGCAACAGGCAAGTCTTTGCCTGTTGCAAAAAGAACACATTTTTGATTTTTTCTTGATGCTATTGCTCTAATTACAGAATATTCGCTGCCAACTCTGCAAGCTCGGAACGCTCACCCTTCGTGAGAGTTACGTGTCCAGCAATTGGATGGCCCTTAAAACGCTCTACTGCGTAGGTCAGACCGCTATTCGCTGAGTCAACGTAAGGGTTGTCGATCTGATAAACGTCGCCCGTCAGAATCACTTTTGTCCCGCGGCCCGCACGGGTCACGATCGTTTTGATCTCATGGGGAGTTAGGTTTTGCGCCTCATCCACAATTAAATATTGTTTAGGAATACTTCGACCACGAATATATGTCAGAGGTTCGATATTCAACATCCCCTGATTGATCAACTCTTGAGCTCGGCCGGAAGCTTTTTTGTCAGCTCCCATTAAGAATTCAACGTTGTCGAAAATCGGCTGCATCCATGGATTGAGCTTCTGTTCAATGTCCCCCGGCAAGTAACCAATGTCTTTACCCATTGGAAAAATTGGGCGCGACACCAAAAGCCTTTGAAAGCGGCCTTCGTCCAAGGTTTTAAACAAACCCGCAGCTAAAGCCATCAAGGTCTTCCCTGTTCCCGCTTTGCCCACCAGTGAAACAAACAGAATGTCATCATTCAACAAACTGTCGAGAGCAAAGGCCTGCTCGACGTTGCGGGCGTGAACGCCCCAAATGCTGTCCGACGGATTGATCAAAGGAATGATCGCTTGATCTGCTTGCGAGTAGCGGCCGATCGCTGAGTGATTCGGATTCGAAGCATCTTTCATGATCACGTACTGATTCGCATAAAGCTTTGCGCCCTCTGGAACGTACTTTTTATCTTTGTAGAAAGCATCGATGCGCTCTGGAGAAATCTCGAGCTCAAGGTAGCCTTCGTACATGTCTTCTTGAGAAACATCCGTCGGCTCATAGTCTTTGGCGAAGATGCCGTAGACGTCGGCCTTAATACGCAGATTGATGTCTTTTGTGATCAATTCTACTTTTGTACGGGGATGTTGCTTCTGCAAAGCAAGAGCCGTGTTCAAGATTCTATTATCTGCTTTGGCCTGATCAAACTCCGGAGGCATCCCTCCGAGCATCAAGTCCGTGCTGATATAAACGACCGTTTCGCTGTTATCAAGCTGCACTCCTTGAGCCAACGAGCCTTTTGCTCTGAGCACGTCCACGAAGCGGCTAAACTGACGGGCATTTCGACCGTTCTCGCCTTGGTCACGTTTGAACTTATCAACTTCTTCAATGACGGAAATAGGAATATGGACGTCTGCTTCGCCGAAGCGAAGAATTGCCTGAGCATCGAAAAGAATGACATTGGTATCAACGACAATTTTTCTGCGTTTGGATTTACTCAACTTTTACCCTCCGTGGATAGCCTACTTCGAAAATGAATCAGGCCTTAAGTCTATTCGACAATAAGGCCTGGCTAATGTCCACGAAAAGGTTTCAAGATTATTGGTTAAAACAAAACCAAAAAATTTCGGCCGTCAGCCGAATAAGCATTACGAGATGTTTGAAACGAGAATGTCACCGTCGTCTTTGCGAAGACCCGCACTCACGTTTTCGATGAACTTAACAAAATGATGAAGCGCAACATCGTTCACGGTGCCTTTTACAAACTGAGCCCCATGGCGGATCACAGCTTCGTCATCCAAGCGGCGAGAATTCAACACAGAGACTGTGAACGGAAAGTAAGTCGTATGATTAAGATATACGCGGAATGCGACTTCCTCCCCTTCGAGGAAGGTCCCCTCTTGAAGTTCGAGATCGAAAGCGATTCCATTTTCTGAGATATCATACAGAGTCACTTTCATGAGACCCTTTTCAGGAAGGACCACGTAAGCACCCACAAACTCAGTCAGGATCGTTCTTTTGACTTCACGGCGATCCTTATTGAGCATTTCTTCACGAGCCACCGTCATATCCAATACAGGAGCGGCCAGCTGTTTTGATTTTTCTGAAGAATTCTGATGCTTTACGCGACTTGTGATATCAATGACCTTTGCCATTTTACCCCCGATGACAACAATCACTTTTCGGCAGAAATCGTTTCAACTTTAGCCGTCATCCTTGGATTTTGGTCCAGGATCGTTTTATAGTGAGACAAGATGAGCATTTTGCGCGCTTTAATCCTCAGCTTGATTGTGCACTCTCTCTTGGTCCTTATCTTGGACAAAGGGGCGCCTTATTTTGAGCCAAAACATGTTGATATCACGACCATCGACTTGGTTGAAAAGCCCGAAACTCCCGCACAAAAAAAAGCTGAAAAGAAAAGCAAAAATGACCGCCAGATTATTCGCCAGGCGTTGGCTCCGAAAGAAGAGCTGAAGGAAGATGACACCGATCTTGCGCGCTTTCTTTCTGCCGACAAACAGCGTGTCCGCAAAGAGATGCAAGCGGCGGCAAGTGGCATGACTCAAAATCGCGCCGCCGGTCAGAAAGACCCTTCAGAATCCAAAGAAGAAAAGCTCAAGCAGCAAAAAGATCCGCGCAAGGAACGTCCGAAGGACTACGATCCCGAGGGAGTCGACATTGCTAAAAACCTGAAAGAGTATGCACAAAGTGTGCAGGATGCTCCGTCCACCATGGGGGATGCGCTTCCACAAGACGTGTCCATCGGTAGCTTCACGGCACTCAATACCGATCGCTACATGTATTACTCATTCTATGCGCGCATCGAAGAGCTCGTTCGTTTCCGTTGGGAAAGCCGCGTTCGCTCCGTCGTCGACTCGTTTGACCGCAATTATATCTTGAGCGTTGTCGGCCGCCGTAACTGGATTACAGCCGTTGATATTTGGCTCACAAAAGATGGCCGCTATCACTCTGCGCATATTTTGAAAGAGTCCGGCATTCAACGTTTTGACCAAGCCGCCGTTTTGGCTTTCAAAGAGGCCGCCATGTTTCCGAATCCCCCTCAGGACATGGTCGAGGACGATGGCTTTATTCATCTCAAATATAGCTTTAATGTCAGCTTCAGACCCTCGGCCGTCGTCCAATCTGAGTAAGACCTAGCTCCAGTCCAGAGGCGAATACGCTCTTTTTTCATTCTGAGTTTTGTTATCCTGAGAGTATGAAAAAGACTCTGCGAATACTGCCATTTCTGATGTTGTTTTTACTGCCGATGGGCGCGCACGCGATGTTTACTGAAGTCGGTCTGACCTATGGTCGCAAAAAAACCACTTTCGATGCCAATAATAATTACGACTCTGAAACGACAACCGCGTCCGTGTCTTTCTATTTCGCAGAAAAGCTCGCGCTTGAATTGAGTTACACTGAAGCCACGGGAATTCAGAATCAACAGGCCTCCGCTGCAGATACTCCTCGCACGATTTATCAAAAAACTCAGATTATAGGCGCCGACCTCATCGTGGTTTTTGCTGATAAGAAAGCCCTGTTCCAGCCTTTTATTAAGGGCGGGATGGCGCAGATCTCACGCCGCCAAGAAATCAAAGACGGCAACTTCCCAACTCAGGTGCTTGAGCCCGATGTCGCCGTGGCTCCTAGTTACGGCTTAGGGATCAAGATTGCCCTCACTGATACCTTCGGCTTGAAGGCGAGCTACAGCGTTTGGCAAACGCCAATTGGTGGTGGCGCCAAGACCAACGACGACGCGGTCTCTGCGGGTATCACATGGATGTTCTAAGGGCCGCTGCGGCTGTCTTGAGTGCCGTGCTACTGTCTTCATGCCAAATCAATTATATTGTTAAATCCGCTTACAATCAGTTTTCGATGATGAATTCTCAGGTCTCGCTGGATGAGGCGCTGAAGGATCCAAAGCTCACTGACGAACAGAAACGCAAAATTCAGCTCGCCCAAAAAGCGCGTGAGTTTGCTGAGACCGAACTTGCACTGAAGCCGACAAAGAACTACACGAAGTTTGTTTTACTCGATCGCCCTTATGTCACTTACGTAGTGAGTGCCGCACCAAAATGGAAACTCGAAGCTTACAAGTGGCACTACCCGATTGTGGGCTCAATGCCTTACAAAGGTTTCTTTAACGAAGAAGATGCTAAAAAAGAGCAAGAGAGCTTGAAAGAAGAAAACCTCGACACTTACATGCGCGGAGTTTCTGCTTACTCAACACTCGGCTGGTTTAAAGATCCTTTATTGTCGTCCATGTTGCAGTACAAGGACTATGACCTCGTCAATACGATTATCCACGAAACCGTTCACGCCACTTTGTACATCAAGCACGAAGCAGACTTTAATGAGCGCATGGCGGTCTTTCTCGGCAACAAGGGTGCTGAGATGTTTTACTTGAAACTGGAAGGGCCGAACTCTCCGACTCTGGCGACGGTTAAGAATGAAAACGGTGATGATAAGCTTTTTTCGACATGGCTCTCTGTGAAATTGAAAGCTCTGCAGGCGTGGTATGAAAATCTGCCGAAAGACCAACAGATTGAAGAAAAGCGTCAAGAGCAGTTCAAACAGCTGCAAGAGGATTTTAAAAAGGAACTTTTGCCACAGCTTAAAACGGATACTTACAAAAAATTCCAGGATATCAAGCTCAACAATGCGCGCTTACTGGTGTACCGCACTTACATGCAAGATCTTGGGGATTTCGAAAAGCTCTATGACAAAGTCGGCGGGGACTTTAAGAAATTCGTCGATGAATGCAAGAGCCTCGAAAAAGAAAAAGATCCTGTGGAAGCTCTCAAGAAAAAGATCGAATAATCTTTTAAAAAATAAAAAGCCCGTTCTCCAAGGACGGGCTTTTTCAATTTCAACTAGAATTTAGGCTGCAATAGAATTAGGTTTCACGAGAGTAAAGCCACCCTCGCCAGTGATCACGAAGAAGTTCTTTCGATTTCTCGAAGCTTCG
Organism: Bdellovibrionales bacterium; assembly: GCA_018266295.1. Lineage (NCBI taxonomy): Bacteria > Pseudomonadati > Bdellovibrionota > Bdellovibrionia > Bdellovibrionales > Bdellovibrionales bacterium. The sequence continues at coordinate 940,807 of JAFEAQ010000011.1, forward strand.
CATCGCTGGGCGTACGGGAGCCTCCATTTCTGTGTCTTCGATCTTTGCCATGATTTTGTCATGTAAACGATCGAAGTATGCTTGGTTATTTGGGAGTTGCACTTCTTCAAGTACTCCACCCAGTAATTGCTTTCTGTTCATCCTTCGGCCTCCGCATATTGGTTGGTTTCGACCAAGAAGCCCCCGACCTCCTCCGTCCAGGACTTCAAGTCTTGTTGTTCATCAAATACTTCGCGAAGTTTCATCAGAGCATGACGATAGTTCGCTTTTGCAGTGTCATAAGGGCAACCCATGATCTCCGCAATCTCCTTGAAACTGAGATCCTCGTAAACACGCAACACCAGCGCTGTTCTTTGTCTGTCAGGGAGTTTGTCCACTTCTTCCTGCAGCATACCCGCTACAGCTCCGTGAACCATGCCACTTTCGGCTTCAGCACCGACAGCAAGTTGAACATTCTCGATGTCCATCATGTTTTTACGAGAGTCGCGGATTCTGTTGCGTGCATTGTTCACCGCGATTTGGAAGAGCCAGCTTTTGAAACTCGCTCTGCCCTCAAAGCTGTGAAGCTTTTCAAATGCCTTGATGAAGCTTTCCTGCACTACATCTTCCGCCGTATCGAGATCCTTTACGAATCTCAAACTCATTCTCAGAAGTCCTTTCTGATGTCGCTTTACAAGTTCAGAAAAAGATCGTCTGTTACCAGCCTTCACTTCTTCCACCAGCTCAAGATCCGTTTTCATAAGATCTCGCAACATATAGACTCACCTTCTAGGAGTTTCGGTTAATGGGAGCTTCCCCCCTTGTGACCCCTTGCTAAGTTATTGTGCAAGAGCAGTGCCGTGTGCTTTAGAGCCACAATGACTCTAAATATTTGAAATTGTTTACCTTTTAATGATTTCTTGGGTCTAATATAAGAGAAACTTATGCATGATGATTTTCGAGCAGAAACGCATACTTCACGCGGGTAACCTATACTGGCACGCATAATATGTTTCATGAAATGAATAATAAAGCAGGACTTTGGGCTCGTCTGCATGGTGCAAAAAGTAGTGGCCACTAGAGCCTTTTTTTCACTGGAGTCATGGTGACAAAACCCTTGAATCCGCACACAGGCAAAGGCTCTTTTAGGCCACTCGCCGTCTAAAAAATCATCGCAGCCTGCAATTCACAGAGGCCGAAAGTCCGTCTCGGGCCGATTAATGAGATTTCAAGGGAGCTGTTTGGGCTCGAAGGGGCATGTGCCTTGCATTCATAGATCCGTATGAATAAAGCTCTCATTTCTTTAACTACATTCGCTTTGATTCAACTCTTGCCTCTCGCAAGTTTCGCGCAGATGACGTGCGAAAAAGTGTTTCATATTGAGACAAAGACATCCTCAAAGAAAGTATCTAAATTCACAGAGAAGCTTGCGGGATCTCTCCGCGAGCTTAAAAGCTGGGATGATGTCTATACTGCGAAGACAAAACCCACTTGGGAAGACTATCAAACTCTGGCGACACTCATATCTAAGCTCGAAACACAGCTAACAGCAAAAGGTCAAACGCAGCTTCCGAGTCATGAAATAGAGTATTTAAAAGCTGAGTTGCAAGCTTGGGCTTTGCCTTATCACCGCATGGCTAAAAAGCTCTCTGAAAGGCCTTTGGCTGAAGAGGAAATCAATTTCATAGATAGGAACTATGCATTCTTTAAACTCCAACAACGAGTCAATGAACTCGTCGGTTTGAATGTCTTTCCGGACTATTACATAAAACAAGTTCCGCCAGATACCGCGTTGATAGAACAAGGCACTCAAACCGTCAGCAACTTAAAAGCGGCGCAAGGGAAATTGCTCTCTACAACCGGATACAAAAACCCCTCTGAATTGCGAAAGGCCCTCAAGAACCATTCCAAAGCCTATTCGGAGACTCTGAATATGGTCGACGACAAACTGGTCATCGCCATCCACCGTCCTGAAAATGCACGTTTTTGGATTCCTTTGGCTGGCTTTCAAAATCAACGTGTCACAGGTAGTTCTAATGGGTCTTTCAACCCTGACTATAGAAACCAAGTCGAATCTCAGCTTACTTTTCAAAATACTGAGACCTACTCGAAACAAAGCGTCCGCTATATGCCTAATTATGGCGAGGTTCGCCCTGAAGCAGGAACGACATTGTTCGAGCCTAATACTGGTGCCGACCGCTATGGTTCGGATCTTTGGATTGTTAAAAAATCTCTCTACGAGAGCCGTGCAAGCTGGACTCCTCGAGACTCATTTGGGCAACCCCGTGTCCCCAACTTTGAAGCCGCGACTTCTTGGGATCATATGTTTGTACCTTGGACCTCGCGAGAACTCATGGTTCCCTATGCCGTGGGAGACAAAACCGATATTCGCGGAAGCAGATTCACACCTGGTGTGACCGGAGCTAAGTTTCCCCTGAAGGGACACAGTTATGGTAGCAATTATTTCGAAGCACAGATTTGGGGACCACTCTCTTTGAATGACATTGAAGCCTTTCACTTCAAAGTAAACCCACCAAGCAGAGAGCTTTACGACTTGCTTATCTCAAAAGGTATTAAGGTCTACGATGAGCGCACTTTGCCGGCCAAAATCTATACCTTCGAGGCAGAATAGCATCGAACTCATCGATAGGTCCCTTTGGCACACTTAGCGATATTTCAAGAACCACTTCGTGATGAGTTCCGGCGCTTCGCTCAGCCACTGGTGATATGCCAGAGCATCAATCTGCATATCTGTCGGAATCCCCGCTTCTTTAAGTCGTGAGTGATACGACAACATTGTCGTCACAGGTACCACGTTATCAAGTGCCCCATGCAAAAAGAATGTCGGCGGATGATTCGACGGCAAGTCCCTTGGAATGATACACAGCGGGCCGCCACAGGTGGCGTAAGATGCAGATTCAATCGCGAGGGCCTTGAAAACTCCCGGAAAACTCACAGCCATGCGACTTGAGTGATAACCGCCGCTAGAAATTCCCGCCGCGAAAAGTTTATCCATGTTGAGAGGGCCGAACTCGCCAGTTCTCATTTTATTGAGGATCTCAGTCACGAAATAAAAATCTTCTGAAGTTTCGTAGTCAACACCGACGATGTTTGTTTCCCATGCGACACGTGCGAGAGCGCGCGGAGCAATCACTGCAAAGCCATGATCCATCAGGCTTTTAATCAGACGGATCTCGTTAAAGCCGCCAAAAGGCATAAGTTCGCCACGATCAAACTCTACCGCAAAAAAACTGCCTTGATAAATAATCACCGTCGGCCAACCACCTTTTGGTGGATTTCCCTGGGGAATACCGAACTTCACATCGCGAGTGATATCTTTACCTGTGACAGCCAGCGTTTGGTACGGACAATGAATCACCGCGGGGAAACTCGAATCCACAGTACAACCCGAGCGTTTCGCTGCAGCCGCTTGAGCATTTGATACAACCATCATCAAAACCAGAGAAATAATCGCCTTTGTCACCGCAACCTCACTGATTGTGTTGTACCCGTGTTGAAAGCCATAATCCAGTCAGATTTCAGACAGAGTATTCCGATCCGTTCGAATCGGGATATTATCTATTTATGATTCTCAGGTCTATTGCGATCACAGAGTTCTTGAGCGTTCGGCTCATTTTTTCTGCAGGCCTTACCAATCTCATCCCAACAGCCTCCGCCCTCGGCACAATCACCTATTGGGTCTGGAAAAATGAAATCGAAAGCTACCACGAGAATAAAAATAGAAAGTATTGAAATGCCGAACCACTTCAAAAATTTTTTCATTTGCGAGTGCGGGAGCAGTCTTTGACGGCTTTTTCGAATTTGGTGTAAGTCAGTTGCTTGGCTTGCATATTCGCGACGGCGCAGTCGATGGTGACTTGCGAATAGTCTTCGCAGAACTTTTCGGCTTCTTTTTTCTTGGTACTATCCCACCAGAGTTTGGTTTTAAGATCTTGTGCGCACTCACTAACCGTACGCTGATCATTTCCCTGCTGAGCAAAAGAGGTGAGGGAGAAAAAAAGGCTGATAATCAAGATTGAAGTCTTCATTTTTTCTCCCCTCAATAAAAATTGAAAGATAGAACTACTGAGCGATGGTGACGCGGTTACGGCCGCCCTGCTTAGAAGCGTACAAAGCTTTATCCGCGCGATCAAAGAGTTCAGACCATTCAGCATCACTTGTGCTTTTTGTCACAACACCCAATGAGATCGTGACCGGAATCACTTTGCCTTCGTACACAAAAGCGTGCGTCTCAATCGTCTGACGAATACGCTCAGCGATTTCACTCGCCATCTTCGCCGTACCACCTGACAAGATCAGAACAAACTCTTCACCACCATAACGGGCAAAGTAGTCATTTGAACGGATAAGCTTGTTGGTCACAATGCCTGAAAGCTCTTTCAACACGAAGTCGCCGGCGGGATGGCCGTGACCGTCGTTGATTTTCTTGAAATGATCGATATCGAAAACAATCACACTCATCGCTTCGTTCAGAAGCTCAGAACGTTTTACGGCCTCAGGGCCTTTTTCCAACAACGAGCCTTTGCTATAAGCACCGGTCAAAGCATCACGATTGGCTTTTTCGTAGAGAGACTGATTCGTAAGAGCCTCGATGTTTCCTGTCTCGAGGAACTTGAAAACAACGTTGCCCGTTTTGATCTGGTCATTATTCTTTAATTTGCATGGAGCGAGTGGCGGTAACGCCTGACCATTGACGATGGTTTTGTTCGTAGATCCCAAATCGATGATAGAAACTTCACCACCAACGATGGCAAACTTCGCATGCGAGCGGCTTAAGCTCTTGTCATCAATATACACTTGCGTCTCGACAGATCGGCCGATCACAATATCGTTCGAAGAAATTGGGTACTGTTTTCCAACGTATCCCGGAGGACCAATCAAAACCACAACAACGGGAGGTGCCCCGTCCGCAGCTTGAATACGGCCTTTAAAAGTGTCCGAGCTAACTACGCTCGTCTTCTCTGATACATCTCTTGAGTCATCATCGTGATTCATCATAACAGCACCCAGTATAAAGCCCCTCGGACTTTGAAGACAATCTTGGTCTCATCAAGAATTTTTTTGCTAGTCTTTCGCTTAGGGTCCGGTGGAGGCTTTATGACGCCGGACCAAATGCCGGTCCTGTTTCCAGCGTTCTAGGAAACAGCAACATCTTCCTCGATACGGTGATAACCACGCCATTCTTTTAAACGGCCCCGTGGTCGTCCGCCATCTTCGGGATATTCAATTAACACATATGTGAGTTTGGTGATCTTACCTAAGGAAACGATATCCAATGAGGTCAACTCGGTCCATGTTCCCGTATTAAAGTATTCTTTATCTGTGGACCACTGACGATATTGGTAAACATGAGTATGGCCGAAGATCACCGTGTGGACGCGTTCGTCCCCCAACACACGGCGAGCGGCCTCACTCAAATCCGGAAAGATCGCACTCTCAAGAATAACCTGCAGAATACGTTTAAACGGCCAGTTACGGCGTGGATCTTTCACCACCAATGTTTTTGCAAAATAAATAATCAACGAGAAGAACGAAGACACCAACATACGTGTCTCATTAAACATTGCCCACTTCACCATTTTCGAGAAGGGACGAATCTTATCTACGTGTGGATACTTGTGCTTCACCTTCAAAACAAGCTCGACAAAGAAGTGCGAACCAAACGGCAGATTCAAAATCGGCTCCGCCAAGTCCTTCTTCAAGAAGAACTTCTTTGGATCCATACGGTTCGCCGCTTCGTGCATGTGACCATGCTCAATATGAACACCATCAAAGAAGTAAACGATGTTTTTATAACGAATCGGAGTTCCGACCACTTGATTTAAGTAAGCACGGCACGCGGGCCACAGCATCGCCTGATCATGATTGCCAACGATATAGGTTACAGAGTTGCCGGGTTTTGCGGCAAACTCCGCCATCGCTTTAAAGACTTTCTCATGGCCTTTAATGATGGACTTGATAACCTCAAGAGCGACGTTTTCAGTAATCACCGTCAAGAAGTGGCCACGATAGTCCACTTGCAGGCAATTGAGGAAGTCCCCGTTGATAATCAACTCGACCTCGTAATCACGATAAATACCAGAAGAGTAATAATGAATGAACTCAACGAGTTTTTCAGAGAAATAAAATTCTTCGAGGGAGTTAATACCGCCGTTTTCTAGAATACGGCCTTTGCCAAGATGCAAATCACTAATAACGACTTTAATCTTTTTAACAGCTTGAGCGGTTTCAACTGAAGTGACTTGTTCCATGTCTAATCAGCTTTCTTTAAAGGAACGATGTTCTCCTCTTTAACCTCTAAGTTGCTCAAAGCCAAGCGCAATGCACGCACCGTGCGTTTAAATTGTTCTTGGTTCGCATCAATCGTCTTGTTGAGTTCGAGAACTTTACTTCTGTAATTATCCAATTCGCTCTGAAGATGATCAATTTTTCTCTTCAGCTCGAGAATATTCTCATCCTTAGCCCTAAGCAGCGCTGTCTTTTCTGCTTTGACGAGTTCTAGACGATTTTCCAATTCTCTTTCACGAACGCGGATTTTCTTGAAATCAGATTTAAGACGAGTCTCAAGCTCTTCAATCTTTTGTCGAGCTTTACCAACTTCGGTTTCTTTGTACTGCAGAGTCCCTTTGACGATAATCAACTCGTTTTGTAACGAGTCCGAAACTTCTTGCTTCTCTTTTTCGAGAGCAAAAATTCTAGCCGTCAACTCCTCAGAACGATTGCGAATGATATCACCGGCTGACGCCAGCTCTTCGTTTTCAAGGCGGTACTTTTCCACTTCTTTTTCAAGTTCAAGAATACGCTGTTGTGCGAGCTTCAGGCTTTCAGCCTGAGCCAATGTTGCATCTCCCGACGCATAAACACTTCCACCCGACATGCCACCGGCTGCCTGACGTGGATCACGCAATGAACCAAAACTGATTTTCGGGGCCACACTCGTTTGCGCTTTCGGCTGGCGATTTGCAAAACCCTCCACGGCCACTGTTCTTTCAGAGTCAGCAGTGCTGGCTTCGGAAGATTCGCCATCCAAAGAATCAAAACCACTGGCTGAACTATCAAGCTCTTGGATATTCATCGTTTTATCGTCAATGCCCGATGGATTCGATTCTTCTTCTTCAGCCGCCATAACCGGTGGCTCCATTGCAGAACCCAGAGAATCTTCGCGGAACTCTTCGACATCAGGAATTTCTTCAAGGTTGGCCGGGCTATCAACACCGGGCTCTTTCATCTGTTGCCAGAGACCGGCAACGTGAGAGTTCTGTTCATCAACACGATTTTCTTCTCCGCCGAAACCGACGAGGAATTCGTCATCGCTTTGAACGCCGCTGCGTTCATCATCCAGAAATAAAGATTCCGCGGCACGTTTTCCATGCTGCGTAGGTTGATCGCTAATCTCTTGAACATCGTTCATGAGCGATTCGATCAAGTCATCTTTAGGTGTCTGTTTCTTCGTTTTTTTCTTAGCCATGACTTAAGATAACTATCGGAAAATAGAGGAGCTTTCTTTATGAATTCCCTCGAACGCAAGTCGAAATTCAGGCTTTGGTCTAGGACTTTCTCAGAGTGAGACAAGGACAAAAGAAAAACCCAGGCTTGGGGGGAAAGCCTGGGTTTAGGGGGTGAACTTGGGGGGAAGTTCGTTTGTTACTTAATACCTATTGCAGGCGGCATGCCAGCGGATGCGACCTGCGATCGCAGAGTTACAGAGCGAAAATTCTCAGGGTGAAACACGTGCCGGAGCGAGCGACAAAGATTGCTAACACTTGTACTAGTTAGGAAAAGCGCTTCTGCAGAATCCAGATTTGAACTCTTAGGTCAGGATTTAAAGTCCCATCCCTGGTCCTAAATTACAGAGTAACTAGAACACGTTCAGAGTTTTATACAGATCTCAATACTTGCTTAGAGCAGTTCTTTGAGGATTTTCAGGATCAACAAAATTAATCCTAAAACCTGCTTTAAATTTCTTAAGAAACGCCGATACGATACTTGTTGGGGTATCATAGGACTCCTTTGAGGTTAAGACCTGAAGAGTCCATCCAAAAGCGATCCTGCAGAAGCAGTGGTCGCTTTTGCATTTTTAGCGCCGTCGTATTGAGTCAACTGCTTTCAAATGGCATCCGGAAATTAAATAAGCGGAACGAATCCCGGAATACGTATCTCTGATTGAGATTTCGATAGTTTCCAATGCCGGGCCTCATCTTAAGTCCAGGGATGCCGATAAATATAAACAATGAGCCGTCCGGTGGAAGTCCTCGCAAAAATCTTTAGTGCAGTTGTTAAGAGCCTTTTCGTCAGCGGGGTCATGTTCATCATTTTCTTCTCGATCGTGACCGGTGGCTTTCCGCCCGACTTTCGAAAAATCAGCCGCGCTTTCGGCGGCGTCCAAGAACTGCACAAGATGTCGCACCAACCGAGTATGAAATCCACGAATGAAATTTCTCCCGCAGGTTTTGACGACGAAAAAGATGTTGCCGACTTAGAAGCTTACAATCGCAAGCGCGCCAAGCTGGGTGAAGATCTCTTCGGCCAAGGTAGCGGCTCTCAAGATGAAGAAGAGGGCCGCATTGTTCCCATGCGACAAATTAGTTCTGTGGATCCGAATGAAGAACTCAAAAATCAACTGCGTGATATGCAACAAGAGATCTTCCGTCTGCAACAACGTGTGAACGAACTCGAAGAGCAAACTACAAAAACCAAACGCTAGAACTGTTCTCCAAAGATCCACCATTATCCCAAAGCTCCCTTCCGCAGAATGGTATCAATTCCTCGCAGGTCTATTGTCTACAATGAGCTTTCCTATGAATACGCGTAGGTGGTTTCTCGCTAAGCTAGTTCATAGCGAAGCATGAAAAAACACCTCTGCAATCAACTGGGCATCACTCTCATCGAAGTTTTGATTTCTCTTGGCGTTACTGCGTTTTTGACAGCAGTGATTATGCCCTTCATTTTCCGTCAAATGGAGGAATTTGAATCCGAAAAGATGTCGATGGCAAGAATCTCCCTGCAGCTGCAAGTTGAGCGCTACCTTTCTAATCCCAACATCAAAGGTTTTGCTGTCTATACCTTAGATGCAGATACGAATTTAAAAAATTGCGTGATGGGCACAGGCGCCTGCCAACAAGTAACGAACCAGGGCTTTTCTCTCTACGATTCCGCTCAGTCGGTCATCGCGGGTCCCGGACCTGCCAATCCCGCCCGCTTCGATAGAACCGGCGCGCCCTGCACCTCGGGACCTCGCTGCATCTTTGAAATCTGGACAACCTATTCCACTCTTTGCGAGGGCGGCGCACCTTCATGCCTCCAGGCCATGAGTGTAACGGCTTCCTACACTGTTCAACAAAGCCCCACGGCAAATACCGGAACGACTCGGCAAATGCGTCCGATTCAGAGCCCTCTCATTCCCATTCAGAGAAAACAAAGCAATGTGCCGCCCTTTAAAGTCACGAGCTACAATGCGCCCGGAATTTTGGGGGTTCATCAACTATGTATGATGACTGCACTTCAGATTGGTCCTTCGTGTGCGCTGACTGGGAATTACAATCAGAACTGGGTATTAACAGGCGCATCTTGTGAAACCGCCATTTGCTTTGATTTCCTGTAGGAGATTTTATGAACGTCACACGCTTTAAAATATTTGAGAATGACGGTCAGGTCTTGATCCAAGTGCTCTTGGCTATGGGAATCTTTGCCTTTCTCATCGCAAGCTTTATGAGCATGGTCAGTTCTCAACGAAAAGACATTAAGTACAATCAAGCGCTCACTGCCCGCGGTCTACTAGAGCTACGCCTTGAAAAGTATCTGACCAACTCTGCGGCTCTTGATAAAACTCGCAAGCTGACCTCTTTTGAAGGCAACGTTAAATTTAATGCGTGTTACTCTTCAACCGGAACTGTTTGCACGCAAACTCTGCAGCCGGCAGGTTTCCAACTAGTAGACCCTAATGGCACTGTTGTCGCCGGCGGCTCACCCGATGCGCCGATTCGTTACAACTCGCGCGGAGAAATCTGCCCTGCTGTGAGCGACGACTGTCTCTTTGAAGTATTCTCTTATTTTACGGCCGCATGCCCTGGCGGAACAGCCACTTGCTCGCGCCCTTCAAGCTTTAATGCCACCTATACGATTCAGCAAGCCGCGGGCGCAAATCCACTCGGTGGTCTTGTCATGAAGACTTTTACGAGCTCACTGGTACCAGTGGGATCTCCTCCGTACAACTTGGTGCCATATACTCGCTCTTTTGCTGATGGCACCGGGACTTTCCCGATTGGCGCGCATGATTTTTGTGTTTTGAATCAGTATATTTATGACGGCGACGGCGTCGGTAATTGCATGGTGACCGGCGCGAAGAAAGACATTTGGACCATCACCATTCAAGACGAAGGCGACGCCCAGGTCCAAACCTGCGGCGTGCTCTGTATCGATTTCTTGTAGTGAAATCTAACTAGGAAACTAGCGCTGAACTGTGCGAAGAACTTTTTCGGTCTTCTTGCGAGCCACGTTGGCTTTGTCAGCACGTTTTCGGGCTTTAGCCGCGCGCATTTGAGCGGCCTTCACTTTCGCCTTTGATTGCATTTGCGCCATCTTTAGTTCGCGATTGGCTTGCGCTAAACGGTGTTCAACGTCGCGGGCATCGGTTTCGGCATCTCTGACTTCGGCATTGGCTTGCTCGACGTTTTTGTACTGTGCTTTGACCTCATCATGAACGCGCTCAACTTCTTGTTGCTTGGCCTGTTTGCGCGCTTTCACTTCATCGCGTTTTTGGTAGAGCTTTGCTGTTTTCTGCTTAGTGAGTTCGATTTGTTTGTAAGCTTCTGCTTTTTGAACTTCGAGAGCTTTGATTTGTTTTTCAAGGTTTGCGCTTTCAGCGTTGGTCTTCTCTGCTTCACGACGGGCATTCTCAGCCTCGCGAGAAGCTTGGGCATTGGCCGCCTTCGCCTCATTCATTTTTTGGCGATATTCTTCTTTCATTTTGGCGTGACGTTTCTTATCTTCGGCAGCTTGTTTTTTTGCTTCCTCAGCATCCGCGCGCGCACCGTCGACATCGGCAATGGCTTGCTCCGCATCCATTTGCACATCAATGCTATCGTAAGCGTATGTGGCGCTTGCAAAAAATAAAATCGAAAGAGCGTACAGCACTGGCTTCATGTCGTGCCTCCTTGTCCCAAAGTGATACACGTGAAGAGCTTAGTTACTGATTTTAAAGAGCAAAAATCATACTCACCAGCGCCCTTTAAAGTGTTCCCTAGTTCTGTACTCTGTCGATATCACGGGTTTTGAGTGAAACTTCATCAGTTTGCTTTGAGACGCGTACACAGACAACCACAGCGCTCGATTTAGAAACCATTCTTCTGACGATTATAGATTGTACAATGGAACAGCTAGCTAATCATATCGCGTGTACTTCCGTTTGACTGCATCAGTGGTCACTTCAAAAATCTCGATACCTGACCAAGTGTCACATTCCGAGCACACCGCGGAAGAATTAAAAAACATACGATCGTTGATTTCATAAGCAAAAATATCGTCCATCCTATTCCACCCTCCCGTCGGCAAACTAAATACTTTTTTCCCAACGAGTATTCCCACACGTGGCTCTGAGACTTGATTTGCCGATAGCCCCTGGAGTTGATATATCGCAATATTAATCTTTCGGTTTTTATAGGAAATTTCGATGAGTTTTTTCAAATCATAGATAGGAGATGGCGACAGAGATAGCGTTGGAATAAAGTCTTCGTCACGAAAGATTTTATCAGTCTTAGAAATTTCTTTTTTATTAGAAACGACTTTGACCTTTGCCTTCGAGTAATTTTTAACCTCGACTCCAGTAATTCCCAAATAAAACTTTTCGAGATCACCACACTGAGAGGAGGATAATATTTCCGTTGCTTGAAACTCAGTTTTTTCTCCATAGTGTTCATCACTTGGATCGCCACCTATAGGTTTACTAACAAAACTATAATTCTTCCCTGCACTCACAACGCATTTTTCAGAAGTTCCATTTTTAACGAGAGTCACCTGCGTACCTTTTTTGATAACTTCATCAAAGCAGTACTGCTCGTTTGTACATCTTCTAACATTATGAAAGGTTAGTTCCGTCGCAAAGCTGTGCAAGGAAAACAGTGTTAACAAAGCCCCTATAATTTTATTCATATCCTAAATCATACCAACGAATATTAGCTAAAGTAGATATTTGTTATTCCAGGATGAGACCTTTGGCCAATGAGACAACAAAAATAAAAAACGCCCCCGGTTTCCCAGAGGCGTTTCAAAGATTTTATCACTGTGCGTCCGTAAACAGGACCTGGCACCTAGATCGAAATAACTTTCTTGTATTCAGCCATGCGTTTTTCGATATCAGCGATGGTTGTTTTCGCCAACGCTTTCACGCTGAAGTCTTGGATCGTGTGGCTGGCAAGGATGCTGCCGTTGATGCAAGCTTGTTTCATATCTTTCACAGTTGGCTTGCCTGGGCGGCTTGCCAAGTAACCGAAGAAGCCACCGGCAAATGTATCACCAGCACCTGTTGGATCTGTCACTTTCGCGATTGGGAAAGCCGGAAGAACAAAATAACCTTCTTCCTTCGAGAACATGATGAAACCATACTCACCGCGCTTGATCACAACAGCTTTTGGACCAAGCTCAACGATTTTTGCTGCCGCTTCAATCGCGTTACCAGCACCTGTCAGCATTTCTGCTTCCGTTTCGTTGATCAAGATCACATCAACCTTCGCCAAAACCTTCAAAAGGTCTGCATTGGCGATATCGATCCAAAGATTCATTGTATCCATGCCCACGAATTGTGGGTTTTTAACTTGGTTCAAAACTTCGAGCTGCAAAGCAGGAACGATGTTTGCCAAGAATACGAATGAAGAATTTTTATAACTTTCTGGCAATTTCGGATTGAAGTGTTCAAACACGTTGAGTTCAGTTCTCAGCGTCTTTGCTTCGTTCATGTCGCCTTCGTATTTGCCTTCCCAGTGGAATGTCTTACCAGGAACTTTTTCAAGTCCTTCGAGATCTACGCCACGGTCTTTGAGAAGCTTGTAATCAGCTTCTTCGTAATCTTCACCAACAACACCGACAACACGCACTTTTGCGTAGAGGCTCGCCGCCAAAGAGAAGTAATTCGCCGAACCACCCAGAGCGCGATCTACGCGTCCTGAAGGAGTTTCGATGCTATCATAGGCTAGGCTGCCCACCACTAAAATGTCGCTCATTTGTGCCACCAATTTTTGAGTTAGAAATATCCATTGTTTCTGGTCTGTCTTTAACTGTCGTCAGCTGACCGCAGGCTGCGTAGATATCGCGGCCCATGGTTCTGCGCAACAATACGTGCGCGCCCAAGCGGATCAATTCCGTGTGAAACTTCTGGATTTGCTCGTCATCAGGACGCTCAAAACCTGAACCCGGATGTTCATTGAAAGGAATGATATTGATCTTGCTTGGAACGTCTTTCAAAAGTTTCACGAGTTCTTTTGCGTGCTCCATTTGGTCTGTTACGCCTTTCAACAAAACGTACTCGAAAGTAATTTTGTCTTTCGTAACTTTGCAGTATTCACGGCAAGCATCGAGAAGTTCTTTGATGTTATACTTCTTATTGATCGGCATCACGCGAGAACGGATCTCGTCGTTAGAGCCATTCAAGCTCACTGCCAAACGCACGCGTGCATCAGACACCAGCTTAATTTGCGGCACAAGGCCTGAAGTTGAAACTGTGATCTTACGGCGTGAAAGCATCATGCCCCAAGGGTTCGTCAAAACTTCGATGGATTTAAAAACCGCTTCTGGATTATCAAGGGGCTCGCCCATCCCCATGAACACGATATTCGAAATACGTTGGCCTTCTGCCAAACGATCGTGAACTTGCATGAACTGACCGACGATTTCTTCTGTCGTCAAACGGCGCTTCAATTTTTGCTTGCCCGTGAAGCAGAATTTGCAAGCCATGTTGCAACCCACTTCCGAAGAGATACACAAAGTCAGACGGTCGTCAGACGGAATCAATACCGCCTCAACGCTGTTACCTTGTTTCATGTCGAAAAGAAATTTCTGAGTGCCATCGACGGATTTGAGATGTTTCAAAACCGGTGGCAAATCAAAGCTCAAAATATCCGGCAATTCAGCGCGGAAGGCTTTCGAAAGATTGCTCATCTGCTCAACGTCCGTCACACGCTGCTCATAGACCCATTTAAAGATCTGCTGTGCGCGGAACTGTTCTTTTCCGAGACCTTTTAAGAAGCTTTTTAAGTCTTCTAAAGTCATCGAATAAAAGTTTACTTTTCCTGTGGGAGTGGTCGTTTCGAGAAACTTGGGTTCAATTGCGGACGAATCATTTTCGTATGCGTTGAACATAACTTGAGTCTCCTTCTTGCTTGCTACAGCATTTTCAAAAGGTTTGTTTGAAGTCATTTTTTCAAAGAGGCAAGAACTTACAATAAGTTGTATTGAAACGCCAGAGATAGCGTTGAACGCTCGAACTTTTCCTTTTTTTTCATAGATAAACTGTGAGCGGTTGAAAGTGGCGTGCTCCACGAAGAACCCGCAAACCTCAAAGTGTTTGCTCCCATTTCTCAAAATTTCTCTCTCACTCTTCATTAGTGTTTCCGATAAGTTAACTAGAGGGAACCATGCAACTCAGGTACGTTATCGGACTCGTTCTAGTCGGACTATCTTTGCTAATTCAAGAGTCCTCGCTGCGCGCGGCGATGATCCCTTTCGCCTTTTGGAAAAAATCCGGGCCAGCAACCTGCACTTTCTCTTCTAACACGACGGTGACCGCCGCCAACGTAGCGACCTATTCAAATTGCATTTGGAGTATCGGAGCTGGGGTGACTGTCACCATCAACTATCCTGGCGCAATCGGAATTTCGGGATTAACGATGACCTCTACCAGTACTCTCACCCAAACTGGTTGCACCACTACCGGATGCGGAGCCGTGATCTACCTCTTAATTTCCGGCAACGCGACAATCCCTAGCGGCGCAAAAATCACCGCTGACGGAACTGGATATCTCGGCGGTTATCAAACAGGTTCTGATAGTGTCACGAATAATGCGACCACAGGTCGGACTTTGAATAACGCTACCGGCGCCGGAGCCACCGCCGGAGGATCTTACGGAGGCTGGGGAGGATGGAACTCCAGCAAGGCGACCAATGTGCCACCCCCTCCCTATGGACAACCGAAAGGCCCCCTCTCTTATGGCAGTGGCGGCGGCGGAAGTGCGGCCGCGAAAAAAGGCGGGAACGGTGGTGGAGTCATCGCTCTCCTCGTCAATGGCGACTTAACCATCGATGGCAATGGAAGCACTCCAGCGATCAGTTCCAATGGTGGCAGCGCTCAATGTGGCGGTGGATCTGGCGGATCTATTTATATTTCGGTGATGGGTACTTTTTCCAGCTCGAGCAGCGGGGTTCTTGTGGGTGCCAGTGGTGGCACCGGCGGAGGCACTGCAACTTGTGGCTCCGGCAATAACTCCGGTGGCGGCGGCGGCGGACGAGTTGCGATCAACTATTCAACTATCAGCGGCACCCTATGGTCAGGAAGCATTCAAACCTATGGCGGAACAAGCACCGGTGGCGCCGCGTATGCCGGCGGCTCCGGCACCGTTGTGATCAAAGGTCCCAGCGCGACCTACGGCGACCTCTATGTTAACGGCAGCAACAACTCCACTTACAAGATCAACGGAACACCCATTGGAGCGTTTGGTCGCATCACCTCTGTCACCTCAAGCAGCGTCGGATTTTCAAGCTTATATTATGCCGTTGGCACATCCGATTACTCCGCTGGCGCGAATCTCGTACCAGATACGGATGCTTTGTCTATCAGTCAAAACGCCATCACGACCTACTCTGCATCCAGCATAAGTGTGGGCAGTGGCGATCTGACGACTTTGACTTCCGTTGGAAAAATGTGGGGAGTCTATGACAACAACAGCACCGTCTATGATACGATCTACATCTCAGACTCCGTCATCGTTCATGCCGCTGTGCTTGTTGCGGCGAACTCAATCAATGTCAGCAACACTGCGACACTCGTAGCTTCGACAATCTCTGCAAACTACGTGTACTTGAATGACACTTCTGTGCTGTCACCGTTTCCAGGGGACACCAATTACATTGGTCGACTCAAGATTTCTGCCGTCGCACTGACGGTAGCCTCTGGTGCCAAAATCTCGGCAGATGGACTTGGATATTTGGGTGCCGGGGCCTCGGGATTGCTGGGTACAAACTCACAGTTCAAAGGCATGACATTTAACTTTGTCACCTCTGCGGGCTCGGATAAAGATTGCGGCGGATCCCATGGGGGCCTTGGTGGATACTGGGCAGATCCCAGTTGGGCGACGATCATTCCGGGCCCCGCTTACGATAGCATCTCTCAACCGACAGAAGCCGGCGCCGGCGGCGGCACCGATACAATGACAGATATAGCAGGTAATGGTGGCGGGACTATTATCATCAGCGTTAGCCAGCTTTCGGTTGATGGACTCATCAGTGCGAAGGGTAATACTGGCGGCGGCACCGGCGCGGGCGGTGGTGGCGGAGCCGGCGGAACTATCAATATCTCGACGAGCACGTTCACCTCTGCTTCGACTGGCACCGTGCTCAATGCTTCCGGCGGAGCGGCCACTAACAATGGTGGAGGTGCCGGCGGGCGCATCGCCATTTCGTACAGCACTTTGGGCGGCACCATGGCTTTTACCCCGGCAAAAATCACCGCGAATGGTGCTGCAGGCTTTGACTCCGGCACTGCTGGAGGAGCCGGCACAGTCTTCACCTATAAGCCCGGAACTTCCACTGATGGGGATCTCTATGTCATGGACAATAGCTTCTCAAATTTCAGAGGGTCTCTCACGGCGCCTTATGGATTTATCTCTTCGACAACGGCGAGCACAATCACAGACAGCGGACTGACAACTTATGCTCGTGATTTCTATTTCACCAAAGCGCAAGTGGTCGGAAAAGTCATCGCGGTTGGGGTAGAAGGCACAACCGCTCTGACTGAATTCACCATCACAGATTACAATGCTTCAACCGGAGTGTTCACCGTTTCTGGTGGCAGCGCCGCGGGCCTAACCGTCGGAAATATGTGGATCATCAAAGGATTCAACACTCAGTACGACAATGTGAATTTCTATGGCACCGGAAAGTTCGATGCTCCTTACTTGAAAGCCAACAACACTATAAAAACTTACTCTAGCGCCAACGTCTACGCTCGAATTATGCGTTTAGATGCCGCCACAATTGACTTTTCAGCCGGCGCAATCTCCCTCGATACCTGGTTATCTAATGGCCCGATCCCACCCAAGCCTTTAGTTATCAATGCCACAACGATGAATATCGGTACAAACTCTTCAATTGATCTCACCGGCAGCGGTTATGTCGGAGGATTCTGTACCTATAATATCAACAATGGCCGAGAAGGCTTCTGCAACAATACGTCTAACACGGGTTACACTCAGGGAAATACCACAACCGGTGGCTCGGGCTCTTATTCCGGCGGCTCTGGAGCCGGTTATGGTGGTATGTATTCCACCAACACCCCCGCATCTCCTGCTGGGGACGCTCTAGCGCCTACGACTTTTGGCTCTGGAGGCGGCGGAGACTCGACCAACACATCTGCTTGGGGCGGATCCGGTGGAGGCGTGCTTTCTCTGAATGTCAGTGGCACTCTGACGATCAATGGCTATATCAGCGCGGCCGGCTCACCTAGCGCTGCCAGTGCTGGCGGCGCTAGCGGCGGCGGCGGCGGCAGTGTTTACATCAGCGCGGATACCATCACTTCATCGAGCTCCAGCTCAGATCTCGTCGACGCATGGGGCGGCTGGCTCGACACCAACGCTGTAACGAATGCCTGCGCCGGCGGTGGCGGACGCATCGCTATTTATTACAATACAATGGCAGGAACTTTCGGCAACGGAGACCTCTCTGCAAATGGCGGTATCAGTAAAATCAATACATGCCACGGCGGTGCCGGCACAGCCTTTGTCAAAAAGAACTCAGATTCTGGGGGTCAGTTGACTCTCTGGAACTACGATCGCGTTCCAAACTATCTACCAACTCCTTTACCGGCGTATAATGTAACCTTTAAGTCTATGTCGATCCTAAATGCTGCCGTCGGGAAAATGATGTCGAGTGCGTATGCCTATAACTTTGGAACCACAGGCACGGTCTATGTCGACGGAACTTCGACACTTTATATTCCGAATGACCAATCGAATGTTCCACCATACAACAACGCCGTGCCGGTGGGCACGTGGTTCAACGTTTTATCCGGAAAGAAAACCGGTAACATCACTGAGTACTAAACCTCTGGCTTTTTATCGTCATCGCGAAAATGATTTCTGAGTTGCCTGACAAAATCCCCTAAAACTTGCGCAAGTGCCCCGAGCTGCCACTCCCGTGGCCAGCCGCGAATGTGCTGCTTACGAAAAGCGGATTCTGAGCTGAAAAGTTTTTTATCAAAAGTGGCCCCGACCACCGAAACATGAAACTGCTCGCCTTCGTCGCTTATGACGACCCGGGCACTCCCCGCCACAGGCGATTCATCCAAAAGTTTTTGTGAGACTTTTTCGGCTTGGTCTGTGACCTCTTGACGAGGTTTGAAACCGCGATACTGCAAACGTTCTAGATCCACGCGATCCTCCTACGAGCGAAGACGCGCGGAATTAAGGGACAGGTTAATTTTTATGAGTGAACTGTCTGAATATATTCAATGAGCTCAGGAATTTCGCACGGAACGCAACCGACTTTGCCAACAACGACACCGGCCGCGAAGTTCGCGATGGTGCAAGACTTCACCAGTGGCAATTTGGCAGCCACTCCCAATGAAATTGCTGCGATCACAGTATCACCAGCCCCCGTGACATCGAAGACCTTACGAGCAAAAGTTGGAACCTGATCCACTTTATCACCCGAGAAGATCGTCATGCCCTCTTTACCGCGGGTCAAAACCACTTCTGTGGCGCCGGTTTTCTTCTGAATCGCACGGCCCACTTCAAGAATCTTATTCGGGTTCTCGCGAAGGTCGTCGAATTTAAGGCCCGAAAGCGCCAGCGACTCTTCATAGTTTGGTTTTACGAGGTCCACTCCATAGTAGAACTCCGCAGGGTTCGCGCGAGTTGGATCAACTAAAAGTTTCTTTCCATGCTTTTTACAAATTTCCGCAACCTGTTTCACCAGTTGCTGTGAAACAACGCCCTTGTTGTAATCCTGAAGGACTACCACATCGGCCTCATCAATCACTTCATTGATTCTGTGAATAACTTTCGCCTCGGTTTCAGGTGAAAGGTACTTCACCATTTCGTAGTCCACACGCACGATGTGGTGAGGACCCGTCATAATACGCATTTTACGAGTGGTTGGTCTGCGCTCAGAGTGAACCATGTAATCCCAAGATACATGGGCTTTGTGGCAGATCTCCTGCAAAGTCGTTGCGCCCACATCGCGGCCGACCACACCGACCATCATCGGAATCCCGCCAAGGCTTGCGACGTTTTGTGCAACATTGGCCGCCAACCCCAAACGTTTGTCTTCTTCAGTTACGGCCAATACCGGAACCGGAGCCTCAGGACTAATGCGGCGAACATCACCCATCACGTACTCATCCAAACCAACGTCACCGATGATAAGGACTTTTTTGCCCTTAAAAGCATTGAGAGTTTGAATAAGATCCTGGCGCTGTTCTGTTCCGATATTCACGGGCTGACTCCCTTGTAGAAATTTCAGTTTTTAACCACTTTCTTAAAGGTAGGCCATACTTTTTAGTACGGCAATGTGTTAAAAGAGGCCCATGCGCAAAACGACCTCTAAATTTTCGGGCCAATTCCAGAATCTGATCTATAAGCCGGGCTATATTTCGAAGGCCGAGCGCTCTGAAATCTTAGCTTATTTGGCAACTTTGCACCCGATCTGGGAAATGCGCTATTCCAAGCACAACCCACCCCCTGCGGATCAACAACAACGCCGGTTACTGCGTCCGGTGTACTGGCTTGGGAACTGGCAATTTGCCTGCTTGAATTATTATCATCCACCAAAGGGTTTGTACCATCGCTGCGTCTCGGCCGAACCCTATCCGCCGGTTCTCGCCAACCTCGTCCACAATATCGAAGCGATGGTGAAAAGCGAGTTTGATCCCAAAGACGTTCCGCGCGGCTGGCACCTCAACACCTGCTTGATTAATTTTTACGGCGATCAAATCAATGATGGAAAACGTATTGATTGCGCGCGCGTGGGTGAGCACAAAGACTTCGAGCCCGGCCCCGTTGCCTCGGTTTCATTCGGCGAGAAAGCTCTGTTCCAATTCGTGAAAAGTCATGGAACTCAGTCTCAGAGCAACGTTATCTTGCAGCAATGGCTCGAAGACAGTTCGTTACAGATTTTCGGTGGCGATAAATTTAAGAAACAGTTATTCCACCGCGTCCAACGAGTGGAAAAGAAGAGTGATGACGTGTTCAAACTCAATGTCACAGAGTTTGAAACTCGCAGAATCAACTTCACTTTCCGCTATGTTCCTGATGAGCATATCCAACCGTTTTTCAAGCTTCCGCCTGAGGCCCAAGAAGACACTTTGGAGTACATGCAAACTCTTGCTCAAAACTCGTCCTTCTTCCAAAAACACGTTCAACTTTGGCAACAAAGAAGCGCCGAAAGAAAAGCCTAACGCCCTGGGTTTAGCCGTCCCGACCTTTGCATAGAACCCTCTAGAACCACTGAGTCAAACCGTTTTACCGATGGACTCCGAGTTTTTACACCATTAGGATGACTCCGTGTGATTTTAAGGAGTTAGATCAAATGGAAATGCACAAATCAGAAGCTCATTTAGATGGTCCTTTGTTCAAGAACGCTCTTCAAACTGTCGAAGAAGCGGCGAAACTGATCAACTGTGATCCGAATGTTTTAGAACGTCTCAAAAAACCACGCCGTTGCGTGACTGTTAGTATTCCTGTTCGTATGGACGACTACTCTGTGAAAGTTTTCACAGGCTACCGCGTTCAGTACAATGCGACTCTCGGTCCTTACAAAGGCGGTATCCGTTATCATCAAAACGTAGATCTTCCAGAAGTTGTGGGTCTTGCGGCTTTGATGACTTTTAAAAACTCTGTTCTTGGTTTGCCTCTCGGCGGAGCTAAGGGTGGCGTTTGCGTAGATCCGAACACTTTGTCTCGCACTGAAAAACAAAATCTCACTCGCCGTTATGCTTCTGAGATTTCTAGCTTCGTTGGTCCAACAAAAGATATCCCAGCTCCAGACGTGGGCACAGATCCACAAACTATGGCATGGTTCATGGACACTTACTCTCAAGAGCAAGGTGGCTATGCACAACCGGGCGTTGTCACTGGTAAGCCAGTTGAAATCGGCGGTTCCCTCGGCCGCAACCACGCAACAGGCTTGGGTGTGGTTTACACTGCTGAGAAAGCTTTCGAAAAAGTCGGCATGAAAATGGCTGGCTCTACGATCGCGATTCAAGGTTTCGGTAACGTAGGTTCTTTCGCAGCTTTGTTTGCTCACCAACGTGGCGCTAAAATCGTTGCCATCAGCGACGTGAGTGGCGCGATCTTCAACGGTGATGGCTTGAACATCCCTGAGATCATCGAGTTCATCAAAACGAATAAAGTTTTGAAAGGCTACCCAAAAGCTCAATCATTGACGAACGAAGAACTTCTGACTTTAAAAGTCGATGCTTTGTTCCCTTGTGCGCTTGAAGGCCAGATCGACATGCACAACGTTGAAAACGTAAAAGCAAAAATCATCGTTGAAGGCGCGAACGGTCCTGTTTCTGTGAACGCAACGAAAGTTCTTCACAAGAAAGGCACTTTCATCGCTCCAGACGTTATCGCCAACGGTGGCGGTGTGATCGTTTCTTACTTCGAATGGGTTCAGGACATCATGTCTTTGTTCTGGGACGAAGAAGAAGTGAACAACCGTTTGAAAACAATCATTCACCGCGCATTCGACGTGGGCTTCAAGTTCCACCAAGAAAAGAACGTAGATATGCGTTCTGCGGCGATGGCCGTTTCTGTACAACGTCTTGAAAAAGCTATGTTGCTCAGAGGTCTGTACCCACGCTAAACTGTGGGGCATGATTAAAAAGCCTTGGCTATTACTACCACCACAATGGGCCCATGATCTGGGCCCTTTTGGTTTAAAGATCTTCTCCCTTTTCAATTCCGCTCCAATTCCTGAATGGAAATCTTTTACCTGGAACGGTCTTTACTTTAAAAATCCTCTCGGCCTTGCCGGTGGCGTTGATAAGAATGCCGAAAGTCTCAATGAATGGTGGGCTCTAGGAGCCGGCTTTGTTGAGGTCGGCACCGTGACTCCGCGTCCGCAATCAGCCAACCCCGGAAAGATCATGGATCGTGATATGGAACGCCACGCTCTCTGGAATAAGATGGGCTTTCCGAGCTATGGTGCTCATGAGGTGTTCTTTAATCTGCGTGACTACGAAGAGAAAAAAACTCCGGTCTTCGTGAACATCGGCAAAAACCGCGACACTGCGAATGAAGATGCCGGCGAAGATTATCTTTATCTGATTAAACACTTCAAACCCCAGGCTGATGGCTTTGTCGTGAACATCAGTAGTCCCAACACCAAGGGGCTTCGTGATTTGCAAAATAAAGAAGCACTCACAAAGCTTTTGCAGCCACTCGTTGAAGCCTCGCACTCGGCTCCCATGAAGCCGATTCTTTTGAAACTCAGTCCCGACCTCAATGACGAGAGCCTCGCAGAAGCTCTCAACGTCGCAGTGGAGCTCGGAATTGATGGTTTTGTGCTGACAAATACCACTCTGTCCCGCCCTCAAGGCATCGATTTCCCCTCTGAGGGAGGCCTTTCGGGAGCGCCTTTAAAACCCCTTTCCTGCCAAATTCTGCAGAAAAGTTTGCAAATTCTTGGGAAGCATCGCTCTGGAAAGCTCATTATTAGCGCTGGCGGCGCTATGACCCCAGAAGATGTCTTTGAAAGGTTGCAAATGGGCGCAGATCTTGTTGAAATTTACTCTGCCCTTATTTTTGAGGGCCCTGGTTTTTTCCGCAATGTGGCAGCGAAATATTCTGGTAGGTAAGAGGAATGGCAGAGGGTGATGAAAAAACACGCAAAGTAAAGAGCCGTAAGGGTCATTGGATCCCTGTGGTTGCCGGCTTTCTGAAAAAAGACGGAAAGATCCTGGTCGGTCAACGACCAGAGAACAACTCTTTGCCTGGCCAATGGGAATTCCCAGGTGGCAAAATCGAACCCGGTGAAACACCGGAGCAAGCCCTCGTGCGCGAGCTTCAAGAAGAGCTCGGCATTGACGCGGAAGTCGGCGATCTCAAACTTGCTTGTACACACTCTTATGGTGATGTCGGCATTTTGATTCTCTTTTACGAAATCCTCTTCTGGAAAGGGCAACCCAAGGCACAACATCATATGATGCTGGAGTGGATCCATCCGGAGGAACTCAAACACCGCAACATCCCTGAAGCCAACCGCAAGATCTTGGATCGAATCTACAAAGCACTGGGACTGGAATGGCGAAAATAATTTTAGTTACCGAGAAAGTAAACTCCACTTCATGGCCACTGGCTCTGTCACTCAAAGCCCAGCAGCATGAAGTGATCTTTCTCACCAGCTTTGGTGAAGAAGCCGCCGACACCAACGGCATTCGCTTCATGGCCTATTTCAAAAAATGGTCATTCCTCGAAGCCCTTCGCATCTTGCCGATGATTTTCTCTTATGAGCCCCAGGTGTTGCATATCATTCTTGATCAGGGGGGCCTCACTCCGGCCCATGCGGTTTTGGCAAGCTATGCGAAATCACATCCTCTGATGGTTTTGACGACTTCACTTTTGCAATTTGAAAGACGTCTTCGTACCGGCAGTCCGACCCGTTTACTCCTACAGGAAAGCGACATCGTCACGTGTCCATCCGTGGATTCGCTGGCGAAATTGCGTGGCATGAGTGTGCGCTCGAAGAAACAAGGCCGTGGAATTTTACCTCCAGCTTTGGATCTCTATGAAAGCACGATGCTGGAGCAGCCTCATTATGAGGAAGCCGAATCTGAAATCGTTGCTAGTGAAAACCTGTCTCAGCAGCTCAAAGACGAACCTTACTTCGTCATTCCGTGCTTTGAAAAAAACTTTTCAGCGGAGAGTTTGTTCTTCCGTCGCCTCGCCCGCATTGCTGAGACTCATTTCGTTGTTTTATGGGGCTCCAATCAAGACTGGCCTCTGCGCAGCCGTAAGCAATTTGAGACTTGGATGGAGTCTCAAGGTCTCGCCGACCGCTGGATGTTCTCGGGGGCTTTGCCTCGCTCACTGGAGCGTGAGCTTTTGCAAAACACACAGTGCTTGATTTTGGCTGGAATTAAGCTGAGTCCTCAGGCAATTTCGCAGTTCTACTTAAAAGCCATCCAAAGCAACACGCCTTTGGCACTGGACTCAAAACAAGCCAGCGTTCACGCCCATCTATGGCAGAAAAACATCAACTGCTGGATCCTTAATCACGAGTCCCTGGATCGTGAGTTCAGCACGTTCCTGACAAAAGAAAACTTCCGCCCGCCAGAAAGCCTAAAGGCTAAATTAAGTGAAGATCGTCATTTAACGGATACTCCGCTGAACGAACTCAATCGCCTTTACACCCGCGCACTCAGTCAGTTAAAATAACTGAGTGAAGAAAAAGAACACCCTTCCGGAATCTTTGAACATCTGTTTGGTGAGCAATCGCTTTCAGATTCTTAGCCGCTCGACGGATGCCGGTTTTCTTTGGCCTATTGCCCGCGGTTTAGCGAAGCAAGGCCACAAAGTCACGGTGATCTCTACGAAAAGTCCGATCGGAAAAGCCGAAATCAATCGCGATGGCGTTCGCACATTCTATCTTCAGGAAAGCGGCAGCAATTTAAAGAATCTTAAATTCGAAGAAGCGGCTCTGCAAAAATTCATCGAGCTGCATAAGAGCGAGCCGTTTCACATACTTCACAGCCTTGATAACTCCGGCCGACGTATTGCCCGCAGAAAAGACGAATTTAAGGTCGCTGTTGCCTACGATGCCGAAGCCACGCAAATGTCTCAGCTGTTTTCTATTTTAGGGATGAGCCAGGAAACTCTCGGAAGTTTGATCACCACGGCGGTCGCAGTGACTTATAAGTTCCTGACGACTTATTTCGGTACGGACCGCAAGCTTTTGAAAACTGCTGACGGCGTATTCGTGAACAATCCTCAGCAGCGAATTATCCTAGAGCGCTATTATCTCTACCCGGATTTTCATATCTATACTGTGCCTTACGGAATGGAGCTCGGGGATCTTTCCCCGAAAGAGGAGTCCGTCGAATACCGTAAAAAATGGAATCTCTCTTCAAATGCCCATGTGGTTGTGACGATTTCAGACATGACCGAGATTCGCGAGCTGCAAAACCTGCTTCGCTCGTTTGAAAAAGTCGCGGTCAAAAAACCGAATGCTTATCTGATTATTGTTGGTAACGGCCCTTATTTTAAGCAGGTCGAGTTCGAAATGCTGAATTTGGCGCTGGGAAACCGCGTGATTCTACCGGGAGCTTTAAGCTCACGGGACCTCATTGAATTTATCCTCATGGCCGACGTTTATGTCGACATGAGTTCCCGCTCTACCGGTTTTGAAGCCAGTCTTATTGAGGCCATGGCCCAAAAGAAAGTCATTATCGGTTCCGAAGTCAGCCCGATTGCCAATGTGGTTGAGGACGGAGTGGATGGATTCCTTCTCCGCCCTGCCGATATCGAGTCCCTCGCGAGTTTATTAATTGAAATCTTCTCCGGCACCATGCCTGCTGAAGAAATTGGCGATAAAGCCCGCCAAAAGGTCATTGATCTCTTCGATACCCAGAAAATGATCCGCTCTGTCCTCGACGCCTATCGGAAGATCCTCTTAAATACTGGTTTGTACTAACTAAATCGCGTCTTCGCGCATCGGGCCATAAGGGTTTTTCACTAGTCAGAGCCCCTTTGATCTGTATAATTGATTGCATGACAAAAGCGGATTTAATCAATCTTATTGCTGAAAAAGCAGGCATTACTCGCGTTAAAGCAGAGACTGTCGTAAACACTATTTTTGATTCCATGGTCGAAGCTCTGATGCGCGATGATCGTATTGAAATTCGTGGTTTTGGTTCATTCGTGAATCGTCAGTACGATGCTTATAAAGGTCGTAATCCGCGCACGGGTGAAGTGATCAACGTTGAAGAAAAGAAATTACCATTCTTCAAAGTTGGTAAAGAGCTCAAAGAGGACATCAACAAAGGTCCGAAAAAGAAAGCTTAGTACTCACTTCATAGTAAGTAGAAAAGGATCCCAGAGAGGATCCTTTTTTTATGTCTTTTCCCTCTGAAAACCTCTTCTTAAACTGACTTTGTTTCTAATCAAAAATCTATGGAGTGGGCTTAATCCCCGACTTTGCTCGCTTTTTTTTAGGCTATTTCTGGCGTTAACTCTTAAAAACTTTCTCCGATAAGTTTGATACTAAAGGGGAGTACTATGAGTTTTTTTAGGAATGTTCGAGCACTCAGTATCACGAGTGGCGCTCTTATTTTCGCACTTATCGTTGTCGTTGCCGTCACCGTAAAAATCGAAGTGATGATGAACGATGCTCACAATAACAAATTTGTTTCTTTCGGTCTGGCCAATGACCTCCGCCAAAGCTCACAAGACCTCACTCGCCTGGCAAGAACTTACGTAGTCACCGGCGATTCAAAATACAAAGACCAATACTGGGACATTGTGAAAATCCGCTCTGGAGAAAAAGCTCGCCCGGATGGCAGAAAAATCTCTGCGAATGACCTCTTCAAACAACAAGGTTTCACCGACGAAGAAATGGGTAAACTGACTGAAGCGGCCAACAAGTCCAACACACTGATTGGCCTTGAAGAGAAGGCGATGAAAGCCGTCGAAGCTAAAGACTTCGAAACCGCTCGTACGCTCATGCATGATGAAAACTATCACAAACAAGTTGAAATCATCATGGGCCCAATCAAAGAGTTCGAGCATTTAATGACAGATCGTACTGATAAAGCCGTTGCTGACTTTGTTTGGTATGGGAAAGTTTTGCACGTCGTGATTTTGGGTCTGACGCTACTTTTGGGTGCGACTTTCTTCCTGATGAGTCGCGCGCTGAAAGCGAACATCAAAGTCATCGTAACGAGTTTGCAAACTGTTTCTAGCTCAGTTTCAGAAGCTCTCGGTCAGTTGAATGAGTCCGGCATGAGCTTATCCTCTTCGTCAACGGAAAGCGCCGCTTCGATGGAAGAAACTGTGGCTTCACTTGAGGAAATTGCCAGCTTGATCAAAACGAATACTGACAATGCTCACGTCGCAGCGACATTAGCTCAGGACTCTCAAGGTGTTGCGACTTTGGGCCACAAAGACATCACAGGTCTCGTTTCTTCCATGAGTGAAATCGCTGCGAGCTCTGTGAAGATGAAAGACATTATCCAAGTTATCGATGATATCGCTTTCCAAACAAACTTACTGGCCCTGAACGCTTCTGTTGAGGCCGCCCGTGCCGGTGAACAAGGAAAAGGCTTTGCAGTCGTTGCTGATGCCGTTCGCGCCCTTGCACAAAGAAGTGCAACTTCAGCAAAAGAAATTGGTTCGTTGATCACGGACGTCAACGCTAAGATCGATACGGGCACTGACAAAGTGACTGCGAGTGGCGAAGTCTTTAATAAGATTCTCGGCTCTGTGGGCAAGGTTTCAAACCTGAGCCAAGAGATCTCTCTCGCCGCTCAACAACAACAAACTGGTATTGGTCAGATTTCTACAGCGATGAATCAGCTCGATCAAACATCGCAAGCCAATGCCGCTGCTGCGGAGCAAATCTCTGCAACGGTGACAGAGCTTAAAGATCAGGGTGTGGAACTCAACCGCCTTGTGATTCAATTATCTTCAATGGTTAGCAACGAAAAATCTGCTTAATTGCGTTTGAGAAGGGCTGCGTAGAAACCGTCGTAGCCCTCGACATCAGGACGGAGATGGATTTCTTTTACCAAAGACCAATCTCCGTTTTTCTCTTTTAAAAACTTCGCAATTTGCTGTTCATTTTCTGACGGCAAGATACTGCAAGTTGAGTAAACCATCAGGCCACCCTTCTTCGTCATTGCAGAATAGCTCGTCAGAATTTGATATTGCTCTTTATTAATTTGCTCGACGTCTTCAGCGTGCAAACGCCATTTTGCATCGGGATTGCGGCGCAGAACGCCAAGGCCCGTACAAGGCACATCGAGGAGTACACGGTCCGCCTGCTCTTTCAGACGCTTGATTGTTTTAGAAGATTCAATCACGCGAGTTTCAATATTCGTCGCTCCGGCGCGGCGGGCGCGGAGTTTGAGCTCGTGCAACTTCCAGTCTTTGATATCCATGGAAATCAAACGTCCCTTGTTCTGCAAGTAAGAAGCGATATGCAAACTCTTACCGCCAGATCCAGCGCACGCATCGATCACACGTTGGCCCGGTTGCACATCTAGCAAAGGTACAACCATCTGAGAACCGGCATCTTGAACTTCAAACATTCCATTGCGGAAAGCATCTGTTCTGAAAAGATCTTTACGGTCTTTGACTTTCAAAGCATACGGAACATCGCTCGATACTTTTTCAGCGACGATCTCTTTCGTCGCTAAGGCCGCGATCACATCATCAGGTGTAGCCTTCAAAGAGTTCACGCGAAGGTAGAGCTCACCGGGCTGATTCATTGCGATCACGGCTTTTTCCCACGAATCGCCGCCGAGCTCTTTACGGCCAAGCTCATCAATCCAGTCAGGAATAGACTGGCGAATGGCAAAGTCGCCGCTGGCTTCTTTTTCTTTGCGTCTCACGAAATCATAACTGAGGCCGTCGAACTCTTCCCAATCTGGCAGATCATGACCTGTGCGCAACCACTGCGTGCCGATCACGCGTGCGAGACTGTCGTTGCCAGCGATGAATACGAGCAAACGTTCCCAGCGTAAAACTCCGTACAAAGTTTCGGCAAAGAATCGGCGTTCAGACAGGGACCAGTCGGCATTGTGCTTCAGGCAAGACTCAATCACTTTGTCGGCGTACTTACCGTCAAAGAACACTTCTTCTAAAGAGGTCAAAAGTTCGTCGAGCAGAGGGCGATTGATTTTCACGAGAGTCACCTGGCCGAGGGGCTTATTTGAGTTCGAATTGAGAGCTGGATTTTTATCCTGCTAACTATGAAAAAGCCAGACTTTTAGGGAAGTTGGGAGTTTTTTACCGTTTCTTCGTCCGTTTACTTCTGGGGCATTTATGCCGATCTAAACTGGGTGATAGCCTGTAGATATGCAGGTTGAATGAGGAGCCACCGTATGAGCAAAAATCCCGGATCGCTGTCTGAAGCTATTTCAAATCTCGAATCTGCGGGCCAATCGAAGGCCCAAGAACTCCGTGATCATTTGGAGAAGGACTACAAAGAAATCCAAAAGGCTCTTGAGACCTTGCGTCCCCTATTGGACGATGTGAAGGCGCGTGCCGAGAGTGAAGTAAAAGCCACAAAGGGCCAAATCGAAGAGCAAGTAAAAGCCAATCCTTGGGTGACATTGGGTGTGGTGGGCTTAGTAGCTTTCGTTCTAGGCTGGATTTTCGGCAGCAACCGCAAATAGGTAAATAGAAATGAATTTCTTAAAGGACTTCCTTTTCATGCTAGTGCGATCTTTCTTGTACAAGAAGGCCGCGCGAAGCATTCGCAAAAAAGGAGTCTTGGCCTACTTGCGTGCTTTGCAGGTTTTGCGTAAATCCCTGGCGGGCTCCGTGCTGTTATTCGTTTTCCTCCAACTGATGGTGGTGGGCTTCATCGGCTCCATTGTCGTGGGCGTTTTCTTAATCCCCCAAGACCTCGAAGTGCGCCTGTGGATTTTGCTGGGAGTCTTCGGCGTATTCTTCTTACTGCCGTTCGTGATTCTGTT
Organism: Bdellovibrionales bacterium; assembly: GCA_018266295.1. NCBI lineage: Bacteria > Pseudomonadati > Bdellovibrionota > Bdellovibrionia > Bdellovibrionales > Bdellovibrionales bacterium. The sequence continues at coordinate 970,706 of JAFEAQ010000011.1, forward strand.
ATTCATTTTCTCCGAACGAGTTTGGTACCGCCTCTCCGGCGCCGAGAAAATGGTCGCCGAGCTGCGGGAGTAATTTGCTTTCGTTTGCCACTCCCCCTCTGATCTTCCCTTATTTTTTATCATCGGCATTACCCTGAAGCTCTGCAGAAACTCTCCGTGAAAAAAAATACCGCTGCCTTTTAATTCCGAATTTCGGAACTTTATCTTTTTTTGCGATTTTTCTTGTGGGGAGTCTACTCACCTCCATCTTCCTATATAAGCGTCGTGGTTCTTATTCTCGAGAAACTTCTTAAAGAGAGAAAATTCAGCTCATAAACGCCTAGTGTGTGCGTTTACGAACGCACTATCCCGAACCTCTAAACGTGGCTTGCAAATTGAAAAAGCATAAAATTTCACTCTAAAAAGTCATGTTATAAATTCACTGAAATAAGAAAACCAAAGGAGCTAGTAATGACTTTAGCAAAAGAATTCAACCTAGATCTATCGAAGAACTCTTTAAATCTTTCAAAAATTCCTAGCGCGGAAATCCTTTTCCGCCTAGAGAGACTCACTAAGTCTGAAAGAAAAATCACTCACCTAGTTCTTTGGCATCTCGTTGAGATGGATAATCGTAAGCTTTATTTAGAACTAAATTATGATTCTCTTTATCAGTATCTCACAAAGCACTTAGCTTATAGTGAAAGTGCCGCTTATGACCGCATTCAAGCCATGCGGGTTCTTAGACAAGCTCCCCAAGTCGCAAGTAAAATCGAAGAAGGAAGTTTAAATCTCACTCAGCTTGTCCGTGTCGAGCAAAGTCTTAAACAAGAAAAGCGTCTCGGCAAAGAAGTTAGCAAAGACCAAGTTTTTGATCTCCTTAATAAAGTAGAAAATAAAACGAGCTTTGAAACCGAGCAAATTATTGCCTGTGAACTTAGGCAAGCTCCAAAAACTTATCAGAAAGTAAAACCCCAGAGTGATAAATCTATCCGCTTAGAACTGACTCTTTCAAAAGAGCAGTATGAGATATTGAAGAAAGCTCAGAGTTATATCTCTCATATTATTCCAGAAAATGATTTAGCAGCTGTTATTAGTTACCTAGCAAAAGCCTCGATCCAGAAAAAAGAAGGTAAAGAATCTGAGCAAGAAGTACAGGCGCTAAAGACGCAAGAAGAGAAATTTAAGGCCTTTGAATCAAGTAATTTTAAAGCAGAGGGCTCCCCGGCCCCGTCAACGCAAAGCTTCAGGGGAATCCCGAAAGCCCGTCGTAAATATATTGCTGAAAGTGTGAAGCGAGCCTTGCTTAAGAAAGCTCACTACCGCTGCGAACATGTAAATCCAAAAACCAAGCAAAGATGCAATTCCAAATACCAGCTACAAATTGATCATATCATGCCGCTAGCTAAAGGTGGGTCGGATAAAATCTCAAATCTACGGGTGCTTTGTGGAGTCCACAATCGTTATGAGGCACGCAGATGGGGACTAAACCCGCTCAGACAATAAGAATATCATTTCATCGGAAAAAGCCGTGTGTCAGAGATGCTGGCAATACCCGTCAGTGCCATGAACAGCCGCTCGACACCCAAAGCGATACCGGCAGACGGTGGCATCCCTGCTTCGAGGCATTGCATGAATTCGGCGTCCAAAGAGATTTCTTCTTTACCCATCGCCCGCTTCTTCGCTAAGTCTTCGGCGAAGCGCTGCTTTTGCACTGCTGGGTCGTTCAGCTCGTGGAAGGCGTTGGCGAGTTCTAAGCCCTGCCAATACACCTCGAAACGATCGCCCCACCCGTCTGCAGTCAAACGCGCTAAGGCTGCTTGATATGGCGGATATTTTTCGACGAAAACCAAACGCTCTTGAATAAACTGCGTTTCAATTTTTTCCATGAAGATCAGGAAGAAGTAATCGTCGATCGTCCGAGCCGACGATACATCTACGCCAGACTTCTCTGCCAGCGCCTTCATCTGCTCCAGCGTTGTATCCGGGCGAAGCTCGTAGCCACAGTGACGGTAAAACAATTGCGGGATCTGAACCGTGTCGAAACCCAACGGCGTCTTCAGCGATGGCATCTTACGAACCAAGTAGTTCACCAAGTCCGCCACATCTCGCTTGATCGCCAGCATTCCGTCATAGGCACGATACCACTCGATCATCGTGAATTCGGGCTGATGATGATCCGTGACTTCGCCGTTTCTAAAAACATTTTTAATTTCAAAAATTTTCTCTGCCCCCAAAGCCAGCGCCTTTTTCAAGTGCAGCTCCGGGCTCGTCGGCAAGTATAGCTTCTGACGGCGAGATCCATTCACAAACTCGGTGCTGAAAACATCCAGCGACGGCTCGGTCCCCGGGCACGGCACCAATGACGGCGTTCGGACTTCAACAAAGCCCTGCTCACGGAAATATTCGCGCATCCAGTAAACGTAATCCTGCCACAAACGCAGGTATTCCAAACGCAAAACACGCGGTGGTAATTTCTGAGTATAAGGTGCGAGCAACGTCACGACTCCGCCATCAGAGATCGCAACGAGATCACCGACGATCAGCAAACGATCCGCTTCAACCGTCTGATGCTCCAACAAAACCAAGCGCGGAAAAATGCGGTTGTGAGTCTTGCCCTCGCGGGTGACTGTGACTTCCCATTCTTGATCGTAAGGGTGAATTTCGTGAATGCGGCCGATAAAAGAAACCCCCTTCGGAAGAAGAGGGTAACGATTCCATTTCTGAGCTAAGAACTCTGCTCGAGTCACTATTGGCAGAAGCCCATTCGGCGAAGCATGGAGAGCTGGCTCAATGCCGTCGCCATGTCATCAGCTCCGAAAACCATGTCCCCGTCCATCTGCAAACGGTGCTTCATCCATACACCGCCCACGATGCCTTCGCTTGCCATGCGACAATCTTGAACCCTAGGAGAGCAAATTTGCGAATCTACCAGGTTTTGCCCCATGGAAATGGCTTCCGAAAAATTGTCAGCGCCGGCGATCGTAGCACCGCCCAAGCTCTGAATTCTGATTTTTTTCCAAGATTGCTGAACAGCGCCTTCGGAAACGTATTTGCAAGCCTGTGAAGCCGACGCTAGAGTGGTCCACAAGTTCACGCTGAGGAGTATAAGGGTGATTCCGATGAGTTGTTTCATAACGCCTCTTATTTTGCCATTTCATGTTGTTGACATCTAGAGTCCGAACGTCCAGAACCGAGGCCAGGGACGTACTGACACCGCAAGTTTGAACCTTCGTCTCGCTTGTAACAATTGCAAAGTGTTTGCCAATTCGAATAGGAGCCAAAATGACCCGTTCCACAATTTCCGCAAACTTCACGACATCTCTCAAAGAGTTCAAGAATCAGGTCGATTGGGTAGGTCTGAGATTCTACTCTGAGAAAACCAATCAACACACGATCCGCAACGAACATCCAGAGTCCCACTCATCAAAACGGGATCAAGGTGTCATGATCGAAGTCATGGTCGACGGTCACTTAGGATATGCAGCCACCAGCAACCTGACTCCTGAAGGAATGAAGCATGCCTTCAACAAAGCTAAAGAACTTTCAACTCAAGCCTCGCGCGTAAAGGCCGCTGAGTTCACTCTCGATCAGCGCCCGTCTTCTCGTGGCAACTTCCAAAGTCCTTACCTTCACCGCTTGAGCACCCTCGAAACCGCTGAAACTGTCGACATTCTCATGAAGGCCTCAAAAGCCCTGAAGGTTTCCGACAAAATCGTTTCACGCGAAGCTTATGTCATGCTGACCGAGACTGAAATTCAATATTTGTCCTCTTCAGGCGCTGAATGGAGCCAGAACTTCGATCTCGTCACAACTCTGTTCCGGGCAACGGCTGAAGACGACAAAGACACGCAAATGCGCAATATGGGGAACTCGATCCAAGCAGGCGCAGAAGTCCTCCGCGATCCGCAATTGTTGGACCTCTGCCGCCTGAATGGTGAAGAGGCCCTGGAGCTTCTCGCTGCCCCGAACTGTCCTACTGGGACAATGGATTTGCTGATTGCGCCGGATCAGATGCAATTACAGATTCACGAATCCATCGGCCACCCACTGGAACTGGATCGCATTCTGGGTGATGAAAGAAATTTCGCCGGCTGGAGTTTCATTAAACCTGAAAACTTCGGACATCTTCAATATGGCTCTCACCTGCTTAATGTCGTCTTTGATCCGAGTGAGCAAGGTCAGTTCGCTTCTTATGCGTTTGATGATGTCGGCAACCCGGCGACTCGCGAGTATTTGATTAAAAACGGCAAGCTCCTTCGCGGGCTTGGTGGTTTGGAATCACAAAAACGTCTCGGTATTCCAGGCGTTGCCAACCAACGTGCTTCCAGCTGGAATCGCGCACCGATTGATCGCATGGCGAATATCAACGTCGAACCGGGTACAGCGACTCTTGATGAGATGATTAAGTCGGTCAAACACGGCATCGTGATGAAGACCAACAAGTCCTGGTCGATTGATGACTACCGCAACAAGTTCCAGTTCGGCTGCGAATATGGTCAGCTGATCGAAGACGGAGAAATCACGCAAACCGTGAAAAATCCCAATTACCGCGGTAGAACTCTGCAGTTCTGGAATAGCTTGAAAGCCGTCGGCAATGCCCAAACCTATGAAAACCACGGCAGCCCTTATTGCGGTAAAGGCGAACCGAGCCAGATTATCCGCGTAGCCCACTCTTCGCCGTACTGCCTATTCTCAAACATCGAAGTTTTCGGAGGTGTGTAATGAATCAACGCGAAGTTTTTAACCATGTTGCAGAAGCGCTTTTCAACGAACTCCATCAAGATGAAGCCCTGACTGTTGACTTCCGCGGTGAAGACACGGATTACGTGCGCTGGAATCAGAGCAAGGTCCGTCAGAACACTTCGGTCGGCCAAAAAGAAATCAGCCTAGTGTTTGATAAGAACGGCCGCCGTCTGAACAAATCCTTCAGCGCACAGGTCGATAAGGAATGGGATCTCGTTGAAGCCAGAAAATTGCTTGTAGAAGCTCGTGAAGAGGCTCCGAACTTGCCACAAGATCCATTTTTGGTGCCGTTTGTGAATAACGGAACCAGCGAAGCACACTTTGAAGGAAAACTTCTTCAAGGCGCGTCACTGATAGAAGCCATTTCAAAACCGGCTCGCGACCACGACATGGCGGGGCTTTACGCTGGCGGCCTCATTGAAATGGGCAATCGCAACTCCAAAGGCCAAAACCACTGGTTCGGCAACGAAAGTTTCTTCATGGACTATTCACTTTATAATGGTGAGCGCGCCGTGAAAGCAGTCTATGCCGGTTTCCAATGGAAGCAGCATGATTTCGAAGACAGCCTCCACGAGTCGGCAATGCAGTTGGCAGTGATGAACCGTCCTCGCAAGAAACTGGAACCGGGTAAGTACCGCGTGTACCTCGCCCCTGCGGCGGTCTCGGAGTTGACAACAATGTTTGACTGGGGCGGCCTCAGCGCACGCGCTTACAAAACAGGAACTTGTGCTTTAAAGAAACTCAAAGACGGCGAACGTAAGTTTTCTTCGAAATTTTCGATGTCTGAAAATTTCCACTTGGGCCTGACTCCAAGATTCAACCAGTTGGGAGAACTTGCACCCGAGAAAATGACCCTGATCAAAGAAGGCCAACTCGAGCATTTACTCGTGAATTCCCGCAGCGCCAAAGAGTATGGACTGCCGAACAACCATGCTAACGAACGTGAAGTTCCACGCGCTATGGAAATTGCCCCAGGCACACTAAAAGAAAACGAGATCTTAAAACACCTGGGCACGGGTTTGTACTTATCGAATTTGCACTATTTAAATTGGAGCGATTTACAAAATGCCCGGATCACCGGCATGACTCGCTATGCCTGTTTATGGGTGGAAAATGGCGAAGTGGTCGCTCCAATCGAAGATATGCGATTTGATGTCAGTCTTTACGATATTTTGGACGAAGGCTTGCTTGAAGTGACTGATTTCCAGAGGGTTGATCCGAGCATTGCGACTTATATGCAACGCGAACTCGGAGGTAAAAACCTCCCAGGAATGCTGATCAAAGACTTCAGTTTCACGCTCTAAGCCGAGAAATGACTCTTTCGTAAAATTATTGCAGGGGGCTTTTCATTTAAGCCCCACAGGGTTATAAACAAGTTAGCTTACTGATTAGCTTTTTTTAAGGAGCGGAAAAAATGGAAGGCAAAATCCAACAACTCGTTAACGAACTTTCTAAAAATGCACGCGTACAAGCGATGATTCACGAAGTACACGTATTGCAAAATAAATTGAACGACGAGATGAACAAAACTCTCAACAAATTCAAAAAATCTGCTGGTGACGTCGAGAAAAATATCTTGTCATACAAAAAGCAATTGCTTGCTCAAAAAACAAAAATTGAAAAAGAATTGCGCGCAAAAGCAAAATCTCTTCAAGTAAAGCCAGCTAAGAAAACGGCTAAATCTGCGAAGGCTACAGTTAAGAAAACAGCAACAGCTGCTAAGAAAAAAACAACGGCCGCTAAAAAGACTGTTTCTAAAAAACGCGCTTAGTTTTCAGCACTGAAAAGTAAAAACCAAAAACCCGCTTCACAAGAGCGGGTTTTTTTATTCTCCAAACGGGACAGCCATCTGTTTATTATAAACTGTGATGTTTAAAATCATCACAGATGCAGCGGTCCTGTTCCCCTGTCCGTCGCGGAACATCTCCTCGATAAAAAGAACTAAGCTTCAATACGGCTCTCTCCACTTGAATGGATTACAAAGCCCACTTCATCGAGGTGGGTTCTTTTTCGCCAAACCGGAACTTGTGCTAATCTCCGTCGGCATTCAAAATAACGAGGAGAATCCATGAAACTATCTATGTTTGTCGGCGCTTGTTTGATGATGTTATCTTTTGCGACCCAGGCACAAACTCCACCAAATCCGTATTGTTATATTCAGAATAACAACCCGCGAGCGTGTCAAAACACTCCAGGCTGCTACTTTAATCCAGGCCAAGATTTTTCATCTTGCCAAGGCCGCCCGGGACTCCCAGACACACAAACTCAGTTCTGCTACGTCAACAACAACGACCCACAGGCTTGCCAAAGAACTCCATTCTGTCAGTGGATCAACCAATCAGCACCGAGCCAATGCTCTTCAATCACTCCGGTGCCACCAAGCCAACAACAACCAAATAATCCTTACTGCTACATCCAGAATAACAACCCCAGCGCTTGCCAAAATACTCCGGGTTGCCAGTACGTCGCCGGCCAAAACCTTTCTTCCTGCGAAGGCCGCCCAGGCTTGCCATCAACCCAGACGCAGTTCTGTTATGTGAATAACAACAACCCGCAAGCTTGTCAGCGAACGCCGTTTTGTCAGTGGATAGACCAAAGCATCCCCGGCCAGTGCGTCTCGAGATAAGTCACAGAAAACCCAAACCACCAAAGGGCTCCCGAAAAGGAGCCCTTTTTTATTCCCCAAAGCGCCGGTTTCGGCGCCGCGTGAGCCTGTTTCTTGTCCAAACCTCGCTAGAGTGCCCGAAAAACCGCCATGACGGCCCGCTCCCTCCGCCCAGGACTTTATCCCCTCTGGGGAGTGTGATAACTTGTGACCCAAATTTCCAAGGAACGTGGCATGAAATCAAACACCTTCTCATTGAACTATTCCAGTAACTCTCCTCAAAAAGAATTCATGGGCCGCCACATCGGTCCCCGTGATGAAGATATTCAGTCCATGCTGAAAGAGCTCGGCTTTTCATCTCTTGAAGAGATGGCAAACCAAGTTGTTCCGCAAAAGATTCGTACTTCTAAAAACTATCCCATCGTCGGCAACGGCGTGTCGGAGTACGAGCTTCTTGCGAACCTCAAAAAAACAATTTCGAAAAACAAAGTCAGCAGATCTTTGCTGGGCATGGGTTTCTACGACACCATCACTCCGAGCGTGATCCAAAGAAACATTCTCGAGAATCCAGTATGGTACACGGCTTACACTCCTTACCAGGCCGAGATCGCCCAAGGCCGTCTCGAAGCGCTTCTGAATTTCCAAACGATGGTGATTGACCTTACCGGCATGGAAATCTCAAATAGCTCGCTCTTGGATGAAGGTTCTGCCGCGGCTGAAGCGATGGCTATGGCTCACGCTTCGCACAAGCATGACAACGTCGACAGCTTCGTAGTTTCTCCGAAGATGCATCCGCATGTGATTGAGGTTTTGAAAACCCGCGCGGAGCCTTTGGGCCTCAACATGATCATTCAGGATCCTAAAACTTTTGATTTCAAAACTCCGGTCTTTGCCGCTTTCGTTCAGTACCCTGACACTGAAGGCGTGATCGAAGATTACAAAGAAATGACTGACAAGTATCACAATGCTCATGCCATGGTTGTGGCAAGTGTTGATTTGTTGTCACTCACACTTCTGACTCCGCCGGGAGAATGGGGTGCGGATATCTGTGTGGGGAACTCACAACGTTTCGGCGTGCCACTCGGTTTCGGTGGTCCGCATGCAGCTTTCCTGGCGACGAAAGATGTTTATAAGCGCATCATGCCAGGCCGTATCGTCGGCGTTTCTGTCGACAGCCACGGCAAGTCCGCTTTGCGTCTTGCTTTGCAAACGCGTGAGCAACACATCCGCCGCGAAAAGGCGACTTCGAATATTTGTACGGCTCAAGTGCTTCTTGCCAACATGGCAAGCATGTACGCCGTTTACCACGGTCCACAGGGTTTGAAGCAAATCGCTCAGCGCGTGAATCGTTTGGCAGCGATTACTGCCGAAGGCTTGAAGAAGCTCGGCTTCACAACGCCGACAACGACGTACTTCGATACAATCACAGTGAACACACCAAAAGCAGCGGACATCATGAAGGCGGCCGAAGCCCTCAACATGAATTTCCGTCACTTGGGTAACAACACTCTGGGTTTGTCACTGGATGAAACTTGCAACCTTGATACGGTGAACGATATCTTCACGGCGTTCAACCTCGGCACGAAAGCAGCCTTCACGGCGGCCGATCTCGATGCAAGCCTAACTTACAACTGGCCAACTCAGTTCGTTCGTACGAGCGCGTACTTGACTCATCCGGTATTTAACACTCACCGTTCTGAGCCAGAGATCACGCGTTACATCCACATGCTGCAAAACAAAGACATCACATTGACTCACTCAATGATCCCGCTGGGATCTTGCACAATGAAGCTCAATGCGACGACGGAACTCGTTCCGGTTTCATGGCCTGAAATCAACAAAATGCATCCGTTTGCGCCCACATCGCAAATCCAGGGTTACATCGAAATGATCCGCGACCTTGAAGCAAAACTTTGCGACATCACAGGCTTTGCCGGCGTGAGCTTGCAGCCGAACTCCGGTGCTTCTGGTGAATACGCGGGTCTTCTTGTGATTCGTAAATACTTCATCGACAAAGGTGAAGCGCACAGAAATGTTTGCTTGATCCCAAGCTCTGCACACGGAACAAACCCTGCGTCTGCAGTGATGGCCGGCATGAAAGTGGTTGTTGTGAATTGCGATAACCAAGGCAACGTGGAAGTGGAAGACTTGAAAGCCAAAGCTCAAGAGCACAAGAAAGATCTCGCGGCTTTGATGATCACCTACCCGTCAACTCACGGTGTGTTTGAAGAAAGCATTAAAGAAATCTGCCAAATCATCCACGATAACGGCGGCCAAGTGTACATGGACGGCGCGAATATGAATGCGCTTGTTGGCCTCTGCCGTCCGGCGGAGTTTGGCGCCGATGTCTCGCACATGAACTTGCATAAGACCTTTGCGATCCCGCACGGTGGTGGCGGCCCGGGCGTGGGCCCGATCGGTGTGGCTGAGCATTTGAAAAAATACTTGCCGACCCATAGCTTGCAACCTGAAGCCGGTCCTAAAACAGGCATCAGCGCAACGACGTCCGCTCCATGGGGAAGCGCAAGCATCCTGCCAATCTCTTGGTCTTACATCACGATGATGGGAGCTGAAGGCTTGAAGAAAGCGACTCTCGTTGCGATCTTGAACGCGAACTACATCGCGAAGAAACTGGAAGCGCATTACCCGATCGTGTACAAAGGCAAAGAAGGCCTCGTGGCTCATGAATGTATTTTGGATTTGCGTGAAATCAAAAAAACCAGCGGCATCGACGTTGCGGACGTGGCAAAACGTCTGATGGACTATGGTTTCCATGCTCCGACGATGTCTTGGCCGGTGATTGGAACGCTCATGGTGGAACCCACTGAGAGTGAGCCGAAAGCGGAACTCGATCGTTTCATCGAAGCGATGATCTCTATTCGAAATGAAATCAAAGCGGTTGAGAGCAAGAAAATGGATTTGAAAGACAATCCACTCGTGAACTCTCCACACACAGCCGAGAGTTTGATGAAGAGCGAATGGGCTCATTCCTACTCCCGCGAACAGGCGGCTTACCCATTAACTTGGATCCGCCAAAACAAGATCTGGCCAGCCGTTGGCCGTATCGATAACGTCTATGGCGACCGCAATTTGGTTTGCTCTTGCCCGAGCGTCGATACCTATAAGTAGATCTCGTCACTGATTCGGATGGAAGGCGTCTCTGTTCCCGGAGGCGCCTTTTTTTATGTTTTCTCGAACAGGAACAATGAGTTCCGCGGGGAACACTAATAAATTACATGGTGTTTTTTACACGGTTCTTTGCTGAGATCGAGCCCTCAATCGTCACTTATCTATAAATTTAACCGACCCGGTAAAAGCCTATTGCCTCGACCCCACTGAATGGCTTTTATGGGGTCGCGTAAATGGGGGTTCACGTAATGAAAGTACTGAAAATTTCAATAGCTACATTAGTCGTCGCCCTGCTGGTTCCTCCCGTTGTTAAAGCAGGCACATTAGTTCGTTATACATGGAGTGATGCCAAGGGGTTGGCCGCTCTCGATCCAAGCTGTCAGGTAAAGAATGAGGAAAAAGTTTCTCTCTATGTTGCACAAAAACCGGGAGCGAGCCTTAACTCTTCAACCAAACTCAAAGGCCTCGGTTTTTTTAGCGGTCTGATCCCATCAAATCTTTTAGACCGCTCTGTTCTGTTCGCAAAAAATATTCCTGCAGATGCTACGCCTGCGACGGTTCAAGTCGTCAGTGTTCCTCAAAATGTGGTTAACAAAGACAATCTCAGAAATCTTTCTAAACGCGGCGACGAGGGAACGCTGGCGAAAGAAACTCTTCAAGAGATCGGTAACTTTGTCCTCGAAGTCATGAACAGCCCTGTGCTGGCGGCTCCGGGGCCTTTCCAGTTAAAGCAAAGCTACTGGCAGGCGGCGATGGACAATGAGCACTACATCACACTTTCATGCGGTGATGTTGCAAAGCCGACGACTTATATAGTCTTTGATGTCTATGACTCCAAAGGCATTGATCCTATCGCTCAGGTCGGCATCACCGGTACTGATACAAAAGTTCTCGAGGATTTAAAAGTAATGACTCCGGATGAAGCCAACCAAGAAGCCATTGGTGAAGCTCCAGCTCCGACGCCTCCACCGGCAAACAACGGTGGTAATGGCAGTAACGGCGGAACGACGACTCCGGGTGACGGCACAACAACACCTGGCAATGGCGGCGTTGCAACTCCCGATGATCCAGACAAGCCAGTTGTCGGCGAAGAGGATGAAGGCCAAGGCCCTATCACTCCACCAGATGGCACAGATAAGCCAGGTCTCGGATACGTTGTTTGTACAATCGATAAGAGCATTCCGGTTTTCGATAAGGAATTAAAACCTGTCGGCCACGTAGATCAGTTTGAAATCGTTATTCCAAACCAGACTTGGGACGAAAAACAAAAGAGCTCCTACTTGGAAGTTCAGTTTCCCAATCGCAAAGATGTGACATCGGGCTGGCTTCCTCGCTCGGTGGTCCAAACGACTCAAGATTGCGAACCGTATAAGAAAAAGCATCCAAACGAAGACGACGGCATCGATTACAGCACGATTCCTTTGGACGCGAGCGTTTCAAGAACGGATTGCTGTAAATTCCCGACCATCCAAAGACCTTCGACATCTTATGCTGAAGGTAAAACTCGCTTCCGTGCCGGCCGTGCTGGCGGACGTCGTTTGCATGCGGGTGTGGATCTTTATCGCAAAAAAGGCGAACCGGCAGTGGCAGTGGCTTCGGGCCGAGTGATTCGTGGTCATTATTACTTCTATCAAGGCGTCTTTGCGATCGAAGTAAAACATCCCCTCTTTATCGCTCGTTACGGTGAAGTTTTGGGAAGCATTCCAAAAGGCGCGCTGAAAGGCCAAAACGTCGTCGCGGGTCAAACAGTGGGCTTGATCGGCAAAGTGAATTCAGGTTGCTGCACTCCGATGCTGCACTTTGAATTGTACAAAGGCACTTCCCGCGGTCCGTTGACTCGTTACCGTGTCCCGCCTTATGACCGCCGTCCTGACGTCATGGATCCAACCGACTACGTCAGAAAATGGGAAAAGTCCCAGTACGGAAAGTCCTACTAAAATCTTATGAAAAAGAGCGCGCTCGTTCTGACAATCATCATTGCGGCTTTGCTGATGTTGGGAATTTACTTCTTCAACTCAGCAAGACCGGTTGCTGAAGCCTTACCGGCTGCACCGGGTCTTCCTGTCAGCCACAAAGAAGATCCGAGCCGTCCGAGCAAGCCACTCACGCCTGAAGAGTCTCAGAAAGCCAAAGCGTCTCTGAAGCAAATGACTCAAGTGCTTTTAAGCCATACCGTGAACGAGAAAAAACTCGACGAACTCATGGCGGCGTTGAAGCAAGATTTGCAAGAACCGTTTCAAGTAAAAGATAAAAACCCCGAAACCGGCGAAATGATTATTGTGCGTACGAAGTCGCCGCCTCCGGGCACGCGCTATTTCCATGCGCAGTACTTTGCTGATGAAAACAATCAGTTTTTCGCTCAGCACATGTCGTTTGAATTCCGCCCAAGTCCTGAAGCCATGGAACAAGCCATTCAAATGGTGCAAGAGACCTTTCCAGGTCTTGCGGCACCGATGGAAGAAAGCCGCGATTTCATTCAATGGGAATTGCCGAACGGCTACGTGGTATGGGTCAAGCGTCTTGATAAAGAGGACATCACAAATAATCCGTTTAATGCCTACACCCTCGGCGACATCGGCAGCATTCGCGTAGCTGTTGAGCTCAATCCCGAATCAGACGGTCCGCATTCCCATTAGGCCTGATTCGGCACTCATTCCCCGCCCCGGTCAGAATCACGATATTTTTCTTCATAGGGGAATTATGATCATGTTATTCTGGCTTCTCCATGAAAAAGGCCGTTTTTATACGTCTCGACAAAATTGGTGACCTGATCTGCACAATGCCTGTGGATCAAGTTCCTGAGCTCAAAGACTGGGATATCACCTGGGTGATCGCCAAGGGCCTTTCATTTATTCCTGAACACGCCGACCCAAAGCGCCGCTATATTGAATTAGACAAAAGTAATCCGAAGGAAGCGCGTGCACAGCTCGACGCTTTCATCAAACAATTCAAACCTGATGTGGCCGTGAGCTTTCAATCTCCGTGGTGGGTGAACTTTGTTTTGTGGAAGAACAAAGTCGCTAAACGCATCGGCGTGCTTTCTAAATGGGACAGCTTTGTGTTCCTCAACGCCGGCCTTCGCCAAAAACGCAGTCAGGCTGTCAAACACGAAGCCGACTACAATCTCGATCTGGTTAAACAAATCGAGCCAGGCAAGATTCTTGATCCGGAAGCTCCAATTCTGCATCTGAAAGCAGATCCGCAACCGGAAGTGCTCAATCAATACGGCTTGCAACCAAAGAAGTATATGGTAGTGCATCCTGGAATGGCGGGCTCAGCTCTGAACTGGCCGACAAAGTACTACATTGAATTGATTTCGAAACTCACCGATCGCTACACGGTAGTGCTGACAGGAACTCCGGCAGATGAGCCTTTCATCAAGGACATTCGCGAGCACTACAAACACGATGCGCAGGTGATTTGCCTGCAGAACAAACTGAGTACCAAACAATTGCTGTATGTGCTTGAACAAGCCAACTCGGTTTTTGCACCGAGCACCGGCGTGATTCATATGGCGGCAAGTCTTGGCACGCGTGTGTATGGCTTTTACTCGCCGATTCGCGTGCAGACGGTCACTCGCTGGGGCGCGCGCGGTAAAGGCGGCGTTCACCTCTTTACTCCGAATGTGAGCTGTCCTGCGACCCATGAATGTCTTGGCAAAGAATGCACGAGCTATCCTTGCATGGAGAAAATCACTCCAGATCAAGTTCTGAAAGAGCTTCCGTAATGGTTCGCAGTTTCTCAGTCCCTCAAGAGCTTGAACAGAAAATCGAAGCGGCGTTAAAAGCGCACTTTCATCTGACACTCGGTGATTCTAGAAAACTTGCTGAGGCCGTAAAACGCCTGTCGGATTACTTCATCGCCAATCCCGAAGGCAGCACGCCTTGGAACGAGTCCTGGGCGCAGATTGCGTACTTGTGCTATTTCCTGCCGCTGAATCAAGCCCGCGTGCAGGCCGTCGTTAAAGAGGCGACAGCGCGCGAATTCTTTACGGGACTTGAAGAGGTTCTTGATTTTGGCTCTGGCCCTGGAACCGCGAGCCTGGCACTGACCGAGCAATTTCAAAAATTCACACTGATCGAAAAAGCCAAAGACATCTGTGCGAAGTTTAACTTTGTACCAGGGGCGACTTGGACGAATAAAGATCCAAATGTTTCGACTCCGGCAAAGACGATGGCGGTGTTCTCGTATTCACTGACAGAACTGAGCGATCTTCCGGCGTGGGCAAAAAAACTTGAAGCCATTATGATTCTCGAGCCTTCCACCCAGGAAGACGGCCGAAAGCTCCAAGCCCTTCGCCACAAACTGATCCAAGAGGGTTACAGTATCTATGCTCCGTGCACTCATCACGAAGCCTGCCCGCTTCTGACTCAGTCTAAAACCGACTGGTGCCATGACCGCATTTTCTTTGCGATGCCGGCGTGGTTTGAAAAGCTCGAACAGCATCTGCCAATGAAGAACCGCACACTGACGACAAGCTACTTGCTTGCGCGCAAACAAAAGCCTGCGACGAAGCTTGCCGCGAATGTTGCACGCGTGGTCGGCGATCATCTCGAGGAAAAAGGCAAAGACCGGCAAATGCTTTGCCGTGGGCCTGAGCGCGAGTTCCTCGCGTGGATGCACAAAGCAGGTCTCAAGCAAGAAATTCCTCGGGGAGTTCTGGTCGAAATCCCCGAAGACGTTCAAAAAGTTTCAAATGAATTAAGATTGAAGAGCCCGGTACGGACTCTTATCGACGAGTAACTACTTAGTTACTGGGAACAAAGAAATCAGGATCTGATAAACTTTTTCTTTTTCTTCTGGCTCGTTCAAGAAATGGCTGAGCTCACGACGGAAGCGAGTGATACGCTCAACAGCTTCTTGGTAGCGGCTTTCAGAAACGGCCACTGTCATTGTCGTGTGATTGCCAATGCCCTGAGGAATGATCGCCAACGCTTGCTCGTAAATTTGTTTCTTTACTTGCTGTGCGCGTGGAACTTTGATTCCAGACATTGTGTGATTGTTGATTTCGTTTTTCCAAAGACCATCATCACGTTGAGACAAAACACCATGGCTCAACAATGCATCGAGAGCTTGTTGCGCTTGATCTGGAGTGATTGGCAAACGCTCAGAAATCCAAGTCGCATTGGCTTGGAAACCTTTCACGTCGATCATTTCAAGAATCGCTAAATGGTACCATTCGAGATTCTGTAAGTACTTGTGATCTTCGAGTTCTTGGAAGACCTGAACATCCTGAGCGCCTACGGAATAGCGGCGTCTGCGTCCATTAGCTTTTTGAATGAATGCTTGCACATCGGCTTCTGAAAGGTTCAAACGTGGAGCCAGGGACATAATAGTCCGCGCCGTCATCGAGCGTTTGCCGTTCAAAAGTTTAGAAAGAAAAGATGAGTCCACTCCCAAATCGCGTGCGAACGCACGAAGAGAATAATTGGGATTCGCGGAGTTCCTGCGAGCAAGCTCTTGTTCTAGGAAAGTCCTAAAATCACTAGCACTAATAGAATTTAACTGGTCCATATACCACACTGTTCAGCTTGAAATTTACCGCAGAGACATAATGCGTAAAATAACGTGAATACGAAAGCAAGCGTAAAACGGTTTTTACTCAGGTGCTTGCGTCCACACATCGTCCGCAACTCAATTTTATTTGTTTATTTAATTTTGATCGTCCGAAGTGCGGACAAATATGTAAACAACACGTGATCGAGATCGCTCTTCGAGCAAAGTGGCTCCAGTAAAGGAAAAGCGGGCGGTGAAATTTTCGCCGAGTTCTTCTAACATCTTCACAAATTTTTCTTCATCTCTTTGCGGGCAGAGAATCAATCGCTCTGCTTGGAGGAGTTCTCGCTCCAAAAGCGCCCGAAGAATTTTGAAAATTGCAAAGGCCCCTACTCCAGCAATCACAACATTTCCACTCACGACATCGGCGATCTCTTCGCCTTTGCCAGCGAAAAAATTTGCGCGCGAACGAAACTCGGGAAACTTTTCGGCGACAACCGCCTCCACACTTTCAACGATGTGCGGGACTTGATCGACAAAGTGGACTTTTGGAAACTGCCCCGACTTCAGCGCTTCGACGCCGAGATAACCATGGTCGCAACAGAAATCCCAAACCGACAGGCCGGGAACGAGGTTTTCATAGATGAATTGCAGGCGATTGGAGAGCTTCATGGCTTTGACAATATCCAGCAAAACCCCTCCAGTTGACAAGGGCTAAGAGCCCGGCGACATTGCCAAAATCGCAATTCTGGAGGCTTTCATGGACACATCAAATCTGCAAAAAACCCCGCTCGCTGACGAGCACGTAAAACTCGGCGCCCGCATGGTGGATTTCGCCGGCTGGTGGATGCCGGTTCAGTACAAAGGTCTCCGCGAAGAGCACGACAACGTTCGCGCTAACGTGGGACTCTTCGATGTTTCTCACATGGGGGAAGTTCGTTTCAAGGGCCCGAAAGCTCTCGAGACTCTCCAATGGCTCACCACCAACGACGTGTCTAAACTGAACGACAACGAAGCACACTACAGCCTTTTGCCGAATGAGCAAGGCGGTTTGGTCGACGATATTATCGTGTACTGCCTGAAAAAGAATGAAGACTACCTAGTTTGCGTGAATGCTTCGAATGCCGACAAAGACTTTGCTTGGATGGTAAAAAACAACAAGGGCGCTGACATCACCAATGAATCTTCTTACTGGGGGCAGATCGCCATTCAGGGACCAAAAGCTTTGGCTTTGATGGACAAGGTTTTTGGTTTCAAAGCCAGCGAAATGGCGACCTTCAAAGTTCACCGTTTTGACTACAAAGGCTTCAAAGCCATCCTCGCGACCACCGGTTACACCGGCGAGCGCGGCGGCGAAGTCTTCATCGAAGCCAAGGGCACAGCGACTCTTTGGAACGATCTTTTGGCTCAAGGGGCGGAATTCGGGGTTCAACCGATCGGCCTTGGCGCCCGCGATACTTTGAGAACTGAGTTCAAAATGTCCCTTTACGGGCACGAGATCGATGACACAACGAATCCATACGAGGCGAAGCTCGGTTGGGCGATCAAACCGGCGGCTAAAGAGTTTATTGGCAAGGGTCCGATGGTCAAAGTGAAGGAAGAAGGCCTTAAGAAGCAACTTATTGGTTTTAAGATGCTTGAGAAGGGCATTCCTCGCCAAGGTTACTCCCTGTTTTCTTTTGACAATAAAGAGATCGGAAAGGTAACTAGTGGGACTCACTCACCAACCCTGGACGAACCTATCGGAATCGCATATATTTCTTCGGAATTTGCGGCTGAAGGGACTGAATTTGCAGTCGATATCCGCGGTCGTAAAGT
Organism: Bdellovibrionales bacterium; assembly: GCA_018266295.1. Classification (NCBI taxonomy): domain Bacteria; kingdom Pseudomonadati; phylum Bdellovibrionota; class Bdellovibrionia; order Bdellovibrionales; species Bdellovibrionales bacterium. Next base: position 988,476 of record JAFEAQ010000011.1, read on the forward strand.
GAAGGCGAAAGTATGTAAAACTCCTTTCGTCGCAAAACCTAGCTAAAGCGTTTTAAAATTGTTGAGGAGACTTCCATGACATTTCATATCCCAGAAGAACTTTACTACACTAAAGAACACGAGTGGGCTCAAGTCGACGAGAACATCGTTACTGTTGGCATCACTGAGTTCGCACAAGAACAATTGGGCGAGATCGTGTATGTGGAACTTCCTGAAGAAGGCCAAAAAGTGACTCAAGGTCAAACTTTCGGCGTTATCGAGTCAGTAAAAGCAGCGAGTGATCTTTACTCTCCAGTTTCTGGAACTGTGATTGAAATCAACGCTGGACTTAACGATGATCCTTCTGTATTAAATGACGACGCAATGAACGAAGGCTGGTTGATCCGCATCGAAATGGATACGGAAAAAGAGCTCGCAAACCTAATGCGCGCTCCGGACTACAAAAAACTCGTTCAAACGTAATACCCGCAATGCCCCGCTGGTGAAATTGGCAGACACGCCAGACTTAGGATCTGGTGCGCAAGCGTGGGGGTTCAAGTCCCTCGCGGGGCACCACTTCTCTCCTGTCTTCATCGACAGTGAAGAGAAAATAAAAAACCGACTCTTTGCAGTCGGTTTTTTTTTATTTTTAGAGCTGTCACTCGCGGCTGTCAGTTCCGAGCTGATTTAAAGTCCAAGACCTGTGATCCGTTGGTGGATAAGCTCCAGAGACTTCAATGCCTCTTCTTTTTCTTTGATCGGATGGGCAGAAGTCACAATCCGATGACAAAAACCCAAACGCAGAGTCTGAATGATCTGACAAATATTCGAGGCCTCCGCCTCGTCATACTTTAGAACTCTCATGAAAATCTCAGACATATAATCCAGCCAATGCTTTTCATATTTTTTGATCGTGGCACCCATCGGAGTTTTGGTGCCCTTGAAACGGAAGTACAGCTTTATCAAAATCGGCTCGGCTTCCATCTTCGCAAAAGTCATTTCATGGCCAACTCTGAGGAGCTTGAGCAGATCAGCGGGGGTTAGGATTTCCACCGAAATATTTGTCTTAGTAAAATAGCTGCCAAAAGTCTCTGAAGCGATATCCAAAAGGTGTTGGCGATCTCGTCCCATGTATTCATAGATCCAAGCACGAGAGACTTTGGCCTTGCGAGAAATTGCCGTATGCGAGAGCGCGGCAACGCCCTCCTGTTCCAGCATTTCAAGGATTGCGCGTGAAACATTGAAATATTTTTCTGATTTTGCATCTGGATGTTTCATATTTTTTATGATCGCGGAAAGAACATCATCTGCCAATTGGAAAACTGACAGAAAGACTGCTTTTCTGTCGGCACTTCAACTTTATTTTCAGAATGGATGCATCTAGGATCGCGCCGAATTTAACAATTCGCGAGTTTAATCTAAAAGGAGATCTTATGAAAAAACTTTTGTTCTTGGCAGCGACACTGATGTCTTTCAATTGCTTTGCTTACACTTCGATTACCATGAATACGGATGCCCTGTTGGAAACCAAACCGATCTTCGGCTATCCGACCTACTCCGGTCGCGACGGCAAGCGATCTGCCTATTGCTCAGTTCGCATGTCGGCACCAAATAGTTCTAAGGAAACCGTTTTGGTCCCTGCCGGCACGAAGTTCTTCGTGACTTCCGTTTACATAGACGTTTGCCCACAAGACTGGGGCAGACGATGCGAACTCGCTGTGGCGGCTCGCAATCATGATGGCTCTATTGAGATGGATCTTGACTGTTACCATGAAGGAATTTTCGCAAGCCGATTTACAGTTGATAAAGTAAATCGCTTGGTCAAAAATATTGCTCACGTCGAGTAGGTCCAGATTTAGAGACCCCAGAAAGCCGACTTTAAAAGTCGGCTTTTTTTTGCTCAAAGCCAAGGACCCTTGCTGTCTGCGATGTTTGCATATTATGCTTGAACGGTTCCTTAGGGCAATATCAGGAGGTTTCTATGCCGGTGACAAACATACATCTCATCTATCCCATGTGTGTGATGGTTTTTTTGAGTGTTGTTGTTCTTTTGGTGATGTTTCGTCGCCGTGTGAATGCTGTGATGACGGGACAAACGAAGATGGCACACTACAAGACTTTTTCTGTAGGACAAGTTCCTGAGGAAGCGCTTCAAGCGGCCCGTCACTTTAGTAATCTATTTGAGATTCCGGTTTTATTTTATGCCGCTTGCATTGTTGGGATGATTCTACCGGTGCAAGGAATGACTTTGGTGGTGCTGGCTTGGCTCTTTGTTGCGGCTCGCGTGGTTCATGCGTTTATTCACTTAAGCTACAACAAAGTTTATCATCGTATGAGCGCGTTTTTTACAAGCGTGGTTTTGGTGACTGCGATGTGGGCGATGATTTTGTTCACCGCCCTTTCTGCATCGGCGGCTTCTTAGAAGCCCAAGATATCAACGTAGGTAGTACCTTTTGCAACGGCTGACGAAACTTTTGCGCGTTGGCCTTTAATCATGACTTTGCCATCTGTGAAGAGCTTTTTGAACTCAGTACGACTGATGTTTTTTAATTTCTGATTTTCATCTTGAGCTCTCAGGGCTGCGAGCAATGGATTATCCAGGCGCTTATCGGCTCTATCTAATTCCAAAGTAACACGAAATGATTTAGGTGGACGTGGTGGGATGTTGTTTTCCATGAGGAGCTCCAATATAAAACACAACTTCTATCAGAGCTTAGGCGGTTTTGGGACTGGTTTTATTCGGTTGTAGTTTCTACACCCCGTTTAATCAGTAAGAAATAGGTATTTTAGAAATAACTATGTGGATAGTGCAGAAAGAAGTCACCGAAGAACATGCGGCTTTTCTCGATGCGCAAATTGCTATCAGTTATGTTCTCTGAATCAGGATAGTTGAGGTCCATCGCCTGAGAAGCTTCACCCGCAAGTGTCTCCGCCGTATTTAAGTCCACCGCCGATTGGAGAGTGGCCGTTCCCCAAGTCGCACTTGGTAAAAGATTTTTCACTCGCTCAAAACGACTTTGAGGCAGCGACTCCCAAGTCGGAATCTCTTCATTTGCCGCTAACAAAATAAATCCGTCATTTTCGTATCCCGGCATCACAGTGACGTACGGGAAAACACTTTTTGCCGTCCTGACCATCACGGCAACGTCTTCAGAAATACCGTAAAAGAGCTGTGAGTATGAGCCACCCGGTTTCAACTTTTTTCTGACTTCTTGATAGAACTCCACTGAGAAAAGAACTGTTGAACCCGCCCCGTAAGGATCGACGTTCACAGAAATCAAATCCCATTGTCTATTCGCTAAGAACATGTAACTGCGGCCATCATCGACAATGTTTTTAATCCGCGGATCTTGAAGATAAACGGTATCTTTAAACTTCATTTCCTTCTGCGCCGCGACCACTTGCGGTAGGATTTCAACCGCCGTGATGGACTCTGGCTCCGACAAACGACTGAAAGCTTCCGTCGTCAAACCGTACCCCATACCAACTACCAAAACATCTTTTACCGACCGAGCGATCAAAGATGGAAAAAGCGCCAAATTTCTCTGGACGAATGGAGTCTCGGAATCTCCGTAAGCGCCCACAAGACTGATATAGTTGTTAATCATTGCCCAGCGCCGCCCTGGTGGTTGCAAGTCGATCAAAGCTAGATATCCATACTCGTCCTCGGCCTCCCAGATCGACGGTGGGTTGGGGCTCAGACTCACATTCATTTTTGCAGTCATTGCCGTTCCTAAAATAACCAGCACAAGGCCGACTGCCTTCGCCTGCCTCGAGGCGAACGTAAAAACCGCCACTGCAAGGAACAACAAGAGACCAAAGATAAATACTTTCAAGGTACTCACCGTACCGAGCGTGCGAAACAAAACATACGTCGTCAGCATCGAGCCTAGGACCGACATCAGTGTATTTAAGTACAAAGCCTTAGAAAGAGCCCGCGTCTTTTGCCAAGCGCCTATGGCTTCTTTTTGAATAAGGCTCATCGACAAAGGAAAGCAAATGCCTAGGGCGATACTTGGAACTAAAGCGATGAATAATAACGTCAGGAAAAACTCTGGATGCAGGGCCTTCTTGCTTGGCGAAACAAGATCCATCGTCTTTGCGATAGATAAAGACATACAATATAATCCCAGCCAACTCGACAACACCGACACGGTTAACGCCGAAACAATCACCTTCAGCTGCTTTTTCTCACTATACAAAGAAAACTTAGGGCTCCACCACGCTGAAACCGCAAGACAAAGAAGAATCACCATAAGCACCAATGAAGGCACGTACAAGCGGCTTCCTAAAAAGAAACTCGACAAACGGAACCACACTTGCTCCATGCTCAATAAAAAGAAACCGCTAAAAGCACTCAAGAGAAGTGCAAGACGCAATCCAAACTGAGAGGTCGCCCCTTTTTCATCGTTAGAGACACTTTCCTCAGCCGCGGCTTCTTCGAAGCGAAACTTTTCATTTTTAAGTAATACCGCCGCAAGAATATTCCCGAGAAGGCCGACTATCAGCGCTGCATACAAGCCGCCATAGTAAATCAGTACCGTAAATGAAAGAAAGGCACCGAGGGCTCCACCGAGGCAGTTGGCAGAATAAAGCCACTGATGTTCGCGAGAGTTCGGAAAAAGATAACTAATGAGTGGAAATGAAAATCCCATGAGAAACGTCACAGGAAAAATAAAAATTCCCGTCACAAGAAAGTGCATGGCGATTTTTGGCAAAAAACCGCTACGCAAAAGATCGAGAACCCAACCATTATGCGAAAGAACGATAAAGAAGCTCACCGCTGCGAGCACCGCAATCAAGACTTCACAAATCGCATAGAGGGGCAGAGATTTCTTCCAGCGCCCTTGCAAAATCTTTGGCGCAAAGGCTGTTCCTAAACCCAGTCCCAGCATGAAGTGAGCAATCACACAAGAAATCGAAAGAGCATTGCCGCCCAAGAGAATCGCGAAGGCGCGAATCCAAAGCGTTTGATATAGCAAAGCCGAAAAACCGGTCAGTATCATTGCTGTCAATCCCAATGGAATTGTTTTTGACTTCACTTCTGCCTCCTCGATACCATCACAATAGCAACAGCCCCTGACACTTTCTATTGTTTTTTCAATCTAGTCTTGCGAGGTAAAGTTCGTGCGGAAAATCGTCGGTGTTCTTATCATCTATGGACTGCTGCTGTGGGCGTTACCGCTCTTTCCATTTCAACCCAACAGCCTTTTCGCGGACGCCCCTGTCACTTACGAAACTTATCGCTTCTTTCATCAAGGACAGAATCAGAGTCCTTTCACCTATCGTCTGCAGAATCCTTACGATGGTGATCCCAACTATGTAGCGGGACGACACTTTCCTACCGGATATCAATGGGGAAAGATTCTCAGCTTCGAAGAGCTCGAGCAGCACTTCAAGAACCTTGAAGCACAGAATGTTTCTTTTCCAACACCTGTTTGTTTCAAACGCACTGTCTTTGCCACCGGAAGTAACGGCCACTTTGGTCCAAGCCAAGAAGAATGGTTCCTCTGGGATCAGGGTTTGAAAATCTTGAAGTCCACTCAGGATTCGGATCATTGCCCTGTGGAGTTGCTGTAATGATGTCACTACAGAACTTCTCAGAAGTGAAACTTTCCGTCTTTCGCGCAATGACGTTAGTCTTTGCGGTGCTTCTTGTAGTAGATCAAATGGTGTTCTGGCAATGGACCACAGAGGGAGAGTACACTCCGATCAGCATTTTTTCGTTTCTGCCGAGAGCCTTTTTCGAAAACAAGTTCGCGTTCTATGTGACCTCTGCGATCGCAGTCCTTAGCCTGCTTCTTTGGATGTTTCGCCAGACACCGCGAGCTCTTTCAGTTCTCTCTGTAGTGGCGTTTGGCATTGCTTCGACATTTTATCTGCAGAACCTTCCTTTTGGGGATCATCGTCAGGCCGTGGTGTTTTTGTTGCTCGCCGGACTGGCAGCGACTGAATTTAATTTATCTGAAAAGACTTTCTTTCCGCTCGCGGCCTGTGCGCTCTTGAGTCTTTACTTCTTAGCCGGTTGGGAAAAAGTTTTTTGGTCAGGACTTTCTTGGGCGAATGGATCCAGCCTGCAGGTTTTTGCCCACTATTTAGGGCGCGAAGGATCGGTCTTACGTGGTTGGATCTTAGACTCTAAATCTTTCGCACAAGCTCTGCAGATCTGCGGCGTGATTTTAGAATGTGGTGTTTTTGCTTTATTATTCCGTGGTCCGGTTCAATGGCTATGGTTGATCGGTCTTCTTTTCTTTCACGGAGCCATTGAAGAAATATTTATGTATCGTTTCTTCCCGTTCTATATCCTCGTATTCTACCTCTTTGGCTGGCCGGCTCTTCAAAGGCGGATGAATGGGTAGTTTGTACTTATGGTGGTTTGGCGCACCGGTTTTCATTTATCAGATCCTGACGGCGAGAATGATTTCGCAAATCTATGGCGATCTTTTTCTGACTCAATTATTAATTATCGCCATTTCCTACTTTGGCCATGCAATAGGGAGTGTGATTGCTCACCGTTGGCGCGGGTCTTTGCCGTTAGCGCACCTGAGTCTTGCAATCTGTAATGTTCTTTTACTGGTTTTCTGGCACGAACCTGTTTGGTCGGCAGCACCGGTGTATGTTTTGTTTTTCGCGATTTCTTTCTTCTCGGCCCTGCTCTTTCCTCTTTTCTATCAAAGATTCGAGGCCATCCCCACTTCGTTTAATAAAATCTATTTCGGGTTTCACTTATTAATTGTGCTCTTACTGCCCGCGATGGACCTATTGGCGATTGGAACTTGGGGCATTCAGAAGATTTTTGCCGGGCTCTTAGCGACTGAGATCTTCTGGGGACTTTACTGGTGGCGAAATCCTGGCGTGCAAAAAACGCGGCCCATCGCTCGCAAAGCACCGCCGTCTTCTTTGGCGACCAGCTTGTTTCTGTTTTCGATGATGAGCGGAGTGGTTCAAGGACTTCTCTACCGCCAAGTGCAAACAGTTCTTGAGCCGCTGGCATTTCACTACAGTCTTTTTATCGCAGCATTGATGGCAGGATGGGCTCTTTGTAGTGCGTGGTTCTATAAAAAACCAAATTCGATTTCATGGAACGGATTTAAAAACTACCTACCGCTGACAATCGCCGCTTTGTTTTTTTGGTCCTTGGCGTGGACATGGCTCTGGTCTTACGGTCTTGATTTGTTCTTTGCTTGGGACGGAAACTCCCTCGCCGCTCGAGTCATTTATGTTTTCGGGCTTGTACTTCCGGCCGCATTTTTATTTGGCGCCTTAATGCCGTTAGTGCAACGAGAAGCGACGGCGGTTCCTATCGGCCGCTGGCTTGGTGTGAACTCCGCCGGAAACATGGCGGGTTTATTGATTTACATTGCAGTGATCTTTCCGATGGCACCCGGTCTTTTTATTTGGATCGGTCTTTTCGTGCTCACCGCGATGCTCTTGCCAAAAAGCCGTGCCGCTATCAAGCCCCTGGCTTTTGCGGTCCTGCCGATTGCAGGGATTGCTTTCTTGACCACAAACTACAACTGGAATCTCGGCAGTTACTTCTATCGCAGTCTTCAGCAATGGCAGAAAGTCAGCGGTGACGTGAGTAAGACCGAGCTCTATCGCTCGTATGGGAGTCAACTGTCGTTGGTGACTTTGAAATCCGAAGACAAAATGCTTTTCATGAATGGCCACTACTCCGTTTATATTCCTGCCGGAGAAAAAGTGGCTCCCGCTGATGTGATGATGGGATTACCTGCCTTACACTACACCGCGGAACAAAACCGTGCGTTACTGATGGGCCTTGGTACGGGATTTACCGCCATGGGACCGGCAAAAATTTTTCAGCAACTTGATATCGTTGATATTGATCCGACGATGACGAGACTCACGTCAAAGCTTGCAGCGAAAGAAACTTTTCAGCAAGCCAATGTGAAATTTATTGAAGCCGATGGCTTAACGTACTTACGCAAGCATTTGCAAAAGTATGATCTCATCATTAACAACGTTCCTTCGCCGGTTTATTTTGCCTCGGGAAAACTTTGGACTCGTGAAGCCTTCCAAGCCATTTCAGAATCGCTTAACGACAATGGAATTTTCTTTCAATGGCTTTCGGCAGAGTTTAACGAGCGCGAACTCCCCGTCGTTTGGCAAACAATGCGTGATTATTTTCCGCGCTGTGATCTGTATACACTGGGCTATCACTTTCACGGTCTTGTCTGCGCAAAAAACACTGCGAAAGAACTGAGATTCTCGGAGGTCCCCGCTGAAAAATTGGCACCTTTATTAAATATGTCGACGAGTGATTATTTAAAACTGCTTGCGAACATAAGTTTCCGCGACATCAAGCTCCCCACTCCGGCGGCTGGTACTCCTTTCCACACTTTGGATCAACCGTATTTAGAAATGCTCACGAGTCAGAGACCTCCGGGCTGGAGAAGCGAACAGATGACGGATGAAGTAATTTCTGCTCTCGGAATTCCCGAAAGATTACGCAGTAAACTCAATTCAGAAGAGTTATTTGCAAAGTGTCACGCAATCTCACAATGGCTGGGGTTTGATATTGAGATGGGACCTGAGTCCTGCAAAAGGCTTGGTTTAAATTGAGTTCTGCACGAAATCCCAACAAAGGTGTGTGCTTAAAGCACCAGGCGTGTGCAGAAAGCTACAGTCCGGCCCCTCTGTGGAAGGTTGCAAATTATTGAATTTCATAGGAAAATCTCATCATACAGTCCTTAAAAACTTTTGAATAAGAGAGAAACCATGAGCATTCAACAAGTTCCATTTATCACACTAAATCGTTTTGAACCCGGCTTCCGCGAAGAATTCTTGGGCGGAGTTGCAACTCTGTTTGAAAAGACTCAATTCGTTGGTGGTCCGATCGTTGGCGAAATGGAAGCCAACCTTGCGAAGTACACAAAATCAAAACACGCTATCGGTTGCGCGAACGGAACAGATGCCATCCAAATCGCTTTGCGCGGTGTGGGCGTTCAAAAGAACGATAAGGTTCTTGTTCCTGATATGACTTTCTGGGCAACTTTCGAGGCGGTTGTCAACGTGGGTGCAAATCCTGTGACTGTCGACGTAAACCGCGAACTGTGCCACTGGGATCTTGCGACCTTCAAAAAAGCAGTTGAGCAATTCAAACCTAAAGCGGCCGTCATGGTTCACCTCTATGGTTGGGCAACTCCAGACACTCTTGAAATCCGTAAGTATGCAAAAGACAACGGCGTGATCTTGATCGAAGACGGTGCTCAGTGCTTCGGAACTGAAATCGACGGCCAGTCAGTTTTGGGTTCAGCTTTGATTTCTACAACAAGCTTCTACCCTGCAAAAGTTCTTGGCGCTTCCGGCGATGCGGGCGCAATCTTCACTTCAAGTGATGAATATGCGAAAAACTGCCGTACACTCATCAACCACGGCAGAACAGATCACTATTCTCACGGGATGATCGGCTGGAACTCTCGTATCGGTGCTTACGAGTCTTTATTCTTGAACATCTCTTTGAAACATATCGATGCTCGTATCAAGAGCCGTATGAACGCTGTGAAGTTCTACGAAGAATCACTGCAAGGTTTGCCATTCAAACCGGTTCGAGCTTCGAACAAGGTGAAAGAAAACGGATACTGCGCCGTAGGTATGGTGGATCCGGCAAAACGTGCTGCGGTGATTGAGAACCTTAAAAAGGCCAACGTTGGCTACGGTACAATTTATCCGGGCGCGATGAGCATGCAATCTGGTGCTGCAGGCCACTTGGCTGGCAAGATTGATAACGGCAATGCTCACTATATTTCGCAAGCTGTTTTGAATCTGCCGTGCTTTGCGTACATCACTCCGGAAGAACTTCAGTACGTTGTTGATGTTGTAAAGAAAAGCTTCTAGTTCGGTTTTTACATCTGAATAAAGTCAAAGACCCGCATTCTCTGCGGGTCTTTTTTTTGGGCTCTCCTTTAGATTGTTTAAGCTTTGCAACCTCGATGAGGGACAAAATGAAACCGAGCTCGAACATACCTTATTGTTTCTGTCATCTTCCGAAACAAAATTTTGCGATCCTTCAATGAGCACACTCATTGCACAGGTGTTCTGCGCCATCAGAAATAGAGAAGATTCGCACCACTTCAACGAAGGCATGAACCAACCATGGTGCAGGAGGAAAACATATGAGAAAGCTTTTGCTTGGAAGTGTTCTCAGTCTAACATTTCTGTTCACAGCGTGTGGCGGAATGGATGAACCCTATAAAACAGCATCAGGAACTTCCGTTTATCGCGTCCAATGGGTCGGCGATAAGGGTTACTTGACGGATTCAAATGGCAAAGATGCCGGAACCATCGATGCGGCAGACATGCGTGGCTATTCTAACGGCTATGTCTATGGCAACCGTCTCTCTGGCTTCATGTATTACAACTACAGCGCCAATCGTTTGTATCTCGAAGATTCCGGTGGCGGGGTGGGTCGCTCCATCAATAGCGCAGCCGCAACCTCTGGCAGCGACTCAAACTGGTCGGCACGGGCCTCAGAGTTGCGTATAGAGAAAATCGAGATGTTCGCTGATGGTATTACACGCAAATATTCCATCCCTAAAGACAAAGCTGTGGTCGTGGCAACTGCTTTACAAGCTTATCACGAGACACAAGTAGAACGTGGCTACAGCACATCTCAAGACGTTGAAATTAGCTTCAAGAAGGTTTTCGGCGTTGAGTATGGCTCAGCCCTTGCTGCTGCGAAGTCTTTCCAAGGTGGTCAGCCACAGCAGATTCGTGATCTGACGAACCGCTCAGCGGCTTACTTGGGAATCAAGCCTGATCAGGCTCAGAAATTCATTAAGGACATGTATCGTGGTACCTTGAAACAAAATGGTTACGATCCAGATACTTTGAACTGGTAAACACCCAAAGCCTGCGCTGGAAAAGCGCAGGCTTTTTTAATTAAAGCACCATATTCGTCGACAGGAATTTTGAACTGTCCTCGTGCAGAATGCCTTGGATCACTTGTTTGCTGGCCTGATCTTGTTTTGCCGCCACCATACAGCGGATGCTGAAAGATCTCAGTGCATCAAACACACTCAGAGTGCCCTCTGCAGAGTTTTTTCTGCCCGTAAACGGATAGACATCCGGGCCACGCTGGCACTGGGTATTGATATTGATACGACAAACTTGATTGCTGAGATGATCAATCATCATCCCCATTTTCACCGGATCACGGCCAAAGACGCTGGCCTGATTACCATAAGGTGAATTGATGACGTAGTCCTCAACCTCGCGAAGATCATCGAACTCGCGCACCGGAACGACCGGACCAAATTGTTCTTCGCTGGCCACGCGGGCATTGAGAGGCACATTCGTCAGTACCGCCGGAAAGAAAAGATTTCCCTCGAGTTTTCCACCTCGGCCGGGATTCGCGAGAACCGCCCCCTTTGCAACCGCATCATCAATAAGGCCTTTCAAGTATGCCGGCTTCTCAGGATCCGGGAGAGGTGTAATAGAGACCTGCGGTTCCCACGGAAGTCCCGCTTTAAGTCCATCGATTTTTGCTACAAGTTTTTTCGAAAACTCCGCAGCGATTTTCTTATGAACGAAAATCATTTTGAGTGCTGTACAGCGCTGACCATTAAAAGACAACGATCCTCGTACGCACTCATTCACCGCATTTTCAATATCAGCATCTTCGAGTACGATGGCCGGATTTTTTGCTTCAAGACTCAAAATACTGCGGAACCGAAACGGAGCCGGATGAGCGACTTTAATTTGATTTGCCACTTTGCTGGTACCGATGAATGCAAGGACATCGATCTTACCGGTTTGAACCGCTGGATTGATGATATCACGGCCCTGTCCGTTGATGATGTTAACAACGCCCGCTGGAAATGCATCACGGAAGGCCTCCATCATCGGGTCCCAGAACAACTGGCCAAAGCGAGCCATTTTAACAACGGTGGTGTTTCCCATAATCAGCGCCGGAATCAATGTCGTGAACGTTTCATTTAGCGGATAGTTGAACGGCCCCATACACAGAGTGACGCCAAGAGGCGCTCGGCGAATTTGCGCCATGACTCCTCCTGAAAACTTAAACCGGCTGGATTCGCGATCCAGATTTTTAACTTCATTCACGGTATCATCAATGTACTGAATGGTTCGATCAAACTCACCCTGCGCATCTGTCCAGTTTTTGCCGATCTCCCACATTAAAAGACGGCAAATCAATTCGCGTTGTTTGAGCATGCCATCGCGAAAGGCGACAACCGCTTTAATTCGGTCTTCCATTCTTGCCGTTGGCCAATCACCAAGGCCCTTCGCCCAAGCTTTTACCGCCTCATCGACAGCCTCATTCAAAACCGCAACACTCACATGCGGAGTCGTACCGATTTTCTTTGGCGTTGTACCGCCATGACAAGTTGTCATGACTTCTTTAGTGTCAAAACCCTTGGTACGGATTTGTCCACCGATCAAAATACGTGCGGGGATTTCAGGGACATTCGGAAATTCAGGTAAACTATTATTCATGAAGAACCTCATTGAAGGGAAAACAAAAGCCTCTCATCTTACAAGTTTCCTACGCAAGCCATGTGCAACGTGTTGGTTAAAAAATGTCCTTATAACTTCACAAGTTTGCCAGCAATCCACCACAACAATGCTGGATGCCAATGAGTAAAATACCCCCATGACAGAAACACCTGAAACAACGGATCACGAATGTCCTCGATGTGGTTACAAAAGCCGCCAACAACATCCTAAATCGATCTCGCTCACTCTAGCCTATTCGCTGACGGCGTTGATCTTGTATATTCCCGCCAACATGTTTCCCTTTATGAGCATTGAGCTCTATGGCAACCGCAATACTTCCACGATTTGGGGCGGCATTGTGACGCTGACGGAGTCCGGCTCATGGCCGATTGCTGCGATTGTTTTTTTGGCAAGTATGGTGATCCCGTTTTTAAAGCTCCTCATTCTGTTTTACTTGGCGCTCACAGCTAATACCAAGAAGCACGCACGCTTTAAAACTACGCTTTACAATATTATTGAATCCATCGGTCGCTGGTCGATGCTCGATATTTTCTTGCTCGCCGTTCTGGTGGCGATTCTAAAACTCGGCCCATGGACCACAGTGGAACCTCAAGTAGGATCTCTGCTCTTCGCCCTTGTTGTGATCTTCACCATGGTCGCTTCGGCAAGCTTTGATCCAAATCTCTTATGGGAAGATAACAATGGCAAACACGTTTAAATCAAACTTAGATCGCTTTCGTTCCAGCTGGTACATTTGGCTTTTTCCACTTTTTGCTGTCGGCATTTCGGTTTGGCTCTTTATGGGCTACTTCGATCAGCGCGGGCCCCAAATCAAAATTCACTTTGATGATGCCAGCAGTATTAAAGCGGACAAAACAACAATTCGCTACCGTGGAGTGAATATTGGCACCGTCGACAAGATCGTGATCTCCGATGACAACAAAGAAGCCATCGCCCATGTTACTCTTCTCAGAGATGCCACGGAGTTCGCCGTCGAAGGCTCTCGATTCTGGGTGGTGACTCCTAAGGTGAATATTCAGGGAGTGAGCGGACTTGAAACTATTTTTGAAGGACCCTACATCGCCGTCGATCCCGGCCCTCGAAATGCCAAACGAAAACTCGACTTCAGCGGCCGCGCCACGAGCGGCATCGAAGAATCTCTGGAAGACACTTCGACCTACTATCTCGAAGCCCCCTTTGTCGAATCTATCAATACAGGCGACCCCGTCAGTTTCCGCGGACTCAACGTCGGCAGCGTCACACACGTGAATTTGTCGAAGACTTCTCAAGCTGTGGTCGTGCAAATCAATATTGAAAATCGTTACACCAAACTCATTCGCTCCAACACCGTCTTCTGGCGTAAGGTGGGTGTGGATGCCAAGCTGGGTTTATTTAAGTCCGAAGTGAAAATCAGCTCCCTGGAATCGCTCTTACGTGGTGGAATTGATTTCTTTACTCCGGATCCCGCGGGTCCAATGGCCAAAGCCCGAAGCCGCTTTGCTTTAAATCCAGCTCCCCCCAAAGACTGGGAAAAATGGAACCCTAAGCTCGAGTTCCCTAGCCGGGTGGATTAAAGCACTTCAAAAAGGATATCGTTTAGTTCCTGGGGCTTTTCCAACGGCACAAAGTGCCCGCATTCCTCGATAAGATGCAGGTGCGACTGGGGCAGCGCCTGATGAAGTGCTTCCATTTTTTCCGGCGGCGCCATTTTGTCTTGGGCTCCGCCGATCAAAGTGATCTGATGCGGAAACCGATTGAGCTGCGCCTTAAAATCCTGACGATTTAAGGTCGCTGACATCTGTCCCAGATACATTTCGGAAGTATTGCTCGCCGCCATCGCACGCACGGTTTCGCGGATTTCGGATTTCTCGTAGGAGTTTGGATGAAGATAGATTTTCAGCTCTGCATCCGACAGGCCCGCATATTCGACTTTTTCCAAAAGGCTTTTCATGCGGAGACGGGATTTGATTTCTTTTTCCGAAAGCGAAGCACCGGTTGTACCAATGAGGACCAGCTGATGGAGCCGCTCCGGGTACTGGGCAGCAAATGCCTGAGACACGTAGCCACCCATTGAAAAACCGATCAAGTGAAACTGCGGAAAAGGAATCGCACGAAGGGCCTGAACCATCTCTTCAAGAGTCTTCTTGTAGCGAAGATCCACCACCGTACAAGGGGCCGACGGCGACAGAAATCGTAGCTGATACGACCACAGGCGCTCATCACAGAGGAAGCCGGGCACGAGTACGATGGGTGTTTCTGTCTTTAAGTCGGTCATATTTTCAATTTAATGACATCCCCACCTGCTATCAATCGTAATTTGGTACTAAATTTCGCTAAATTCGATTATGGTCTGGCCCGGAGGCTTTATGCAGTCCCAGACACCGGCAATCCCCTATCAAAACAAAGTCAGTTTTTATAAAGAACTCCATGGTGAAATTCGCGGTATGGCCGAGAAAGAATGGTTCGTAAATCTCGCCAATGCTTCAGCGCTGCTCAAGCAGCACTTGCCGCAAATCAACTGGGTTGGGTTTTATCTCAATCATAAAAATGAATTGCTCTTGAGCTCATTCCAGGGGCTTCCGGCTTGCACACGCATCGCTTTTGGTAAAGGAGTCTGCGGGACTGCGGCCCAGTCCAAATCCACTCAGCTGGTGGATGACGTCGACCAGTTTCCAGGGCATATTGTTTGTGATAGCGCTTCGCGCTCTGAAATCGTGGTCCCGATGCTACTCGGCGACCGTCTTTTGGGAGTGCTGGATGTCGATGCCCCGGTGTTAGCACGTTTCACTGAAGAAGACCGGAAAGGTCTTGAACAGTTCGTGCAGATTTTGATCGAATCCACGGATTGGCCCGCTTCGTTTTAAGAAAGGATCTCGTAATGACTTCGTTTATTGACCTCGGCTTGCTGACTTCTCTGGTGAAGACTCTTAAATCTAAGCGCCACTTCAACCCCACTGAAATTCAGGCCAACGTAATTCCGCTATTAATGGGCGGCCAGTCTGTTGTCGGCGTTTCTGAAACCGGCAGTGGTAAGACACTCGCATATGCCCTTCCGATTTTGCATGCCTTAAAAACCCTCGAGACCGAAGGCAATCCTGTAACAGAGCCGAACTCTCCGCGTGCGATCGTACTTGTGCCTTCTCGCGAACTGGCGGATCAGGTTTCAAAAGTATTTAAATCACTGACTCATGATACTCGTCTTCGTGTCCGCCCTGCACTCGGCGGTATGGCAATGGCGGATACTCGCAAAAACATTGCAGGCCCATTTGAAATCTTGCTGGCGACTCCTGGTCGTCTTGTTCAGTTGATCGAAGGCGAAATGATCAACCTCTCTGACGTTCGTACGTTGGTGTTTGATGAAGCAGATCAGATGATGGACCAAGGCTTCTTACCGGACTCTAGTTTTGTGGTGGATTCTTGTCCGAAGGAATTGCAGCTGGCACTTTTCTCGGCAACGGTTTCTCCGACGGTGCAAGAATTGATGAATGAGCTTTTTGAGAACGCTGAGGTCATTCGCAGCGAAGGCAGCGGCAAACCCGTAAAAACTCTGACGACGACGAACCTCAAAGTCGAAGACGGCAAGCGCTGGCCACTTTTTGAAATGCTCATCAAACAAAGAGTCGAAGGCGGTACCATGGTGTTCGCCAATACCCGTGAGCAATGTGACAAGATCGCTCAAGAGCTCACAGCCAAGGGCTATGAATGCGTCATCTATCGTGGCGAAATGGAAAAAGCCGATCGCCGCGACAATCTTAAAAAATTCCGCGATGGTAAAGTGAGCCTTCTGATTGCCACAGACCTTGCGGGCCGTGGTCTTGATATTCCGCACGTGGGACGAGTCATTAACTATCACTTGCCAAAGCAAATGGAAAACTACGTTCACCGCGCAGGTCGTACAGCCCGTGCCGGCCGCAAAGGAACTGTTGTGAACTTAGTGACTGAGCGTGATGTTCAGTTGATTTCAAAATTGGACGGCGTGAAGCAAGTCACTTTCGAAAAAAGACAAAAGCCCGCTCCAGGCAAACAAACTGGTAAACCGGCTCCGAAGCAAGCCCATGGCAAGCCCGCAGCTGGCGGCAAGCCAAAAGCAAAATCAGCTCCGCCTCATTCTGCGAAGCCGAAGCATAAATCTTTTGGTGGAAAGAGCAAGCGGCCCTAACCAAAAGGGCCACCCGCGGGCGATTTACTTTACTTGCGCAGGCACGTAGCAGAGACCGAGAGATCCCCAATACTTGTCACCTTCATAAATTTTAAAGAGTTTGTTCATAGACTTGTAAGGAAAATAATTCGAAGACAGATTGTCGTTCTCTTGCCAGAGTTCGACGGTGTCGATCGTAGTTTTCTTCATCCATCCAGAAATATCAGAATCAAAAAGACTCTGACGAATATCCGATGGGTAAGACTCTCTCAGACAGAGGAAACCTTTAAAGTTCACGTCATTCAATACGTTGAGAAGAGCTCTTTCAAAGAGAGTCAAATCACGCTGAGTTCCTGCAACCATCAACGTCGCTTGCAAGCGCTTAGAGCAATCAGGCAAGTTCTGCGCATCGCCTGCGCGCGATTGATAGCACTGGAGGAAATCAAAATAGAGAACCTCTGAAATCGGCAAGCTCTGGCGTTGCGGATGTTCTGGAGGATGCTGCATGAACGTGTAATAGAAACCCGCTTGCAAAAGCACTTCTGGCACGGGGCTCTTCAAGCTCAGCATACGACCGAGCTTGTCGTAGAAATCAAAGATCGCCTCTTGATCGTAAGGATTGGTGAAGTAAGCCTCAGCGGCCATTTCCATGTCGACCATCTGATCATAGGAAATTTCAACCTGCAGGTTCCACAGCGACTCATGGAATAAAATCGTCGCCTGCTGAATTTCATTCAACTTGTAGAACTCCGGCATCAAGAAAGTTTCCGCCTTATCGTTCGTCATTCCGAAAAGCACTAGGTTTGACTCAGGCTCACCGGTCAAACGACGGTATTCTTCAATCAAATCTTGGTGCTGGCTCGTCGTCAGATCTTTTTCTGAGATCTGATAATATGTGCGCGAACTTCCTGACGGATAGATCAAAGAAAGGAGGCTCCCCTTGATCTGCGGATTCAAAGGGGCCTGATTGATTTTATTAATCAGCAGTGCCAATCCCGGCACTTCTTTCAACTTCATCGGCGTTGAGCGGACTTGAATTTTTGCGCTATAGAACGTCAGATACTGGCCATCCTGATAAAATCCGCCGCCGCCGTTGCGAACACGAGACCAACCCCACATCATTTGCGGAACCATTAGGACTACGAGAAGAACTGAGAGTCTCATGCTTTCTCCGTGAGTTCGAAAAATTGCGTTGAAAAGCAGTAAACCGAATCTTTCGGCACTGGCTCTGACTGCTGCTCAAGTTCGCGGTCAAACTCCTGACAAAGTCTTTGGATGAACTCTTTCAGGACAGGAATTTTTTCTTTACGAATTGAGAACACAACAGATGAGAAATCGCGCTCCGTCACATTACGCTCTTCCAAAGCCTGTTCGGCTTTATCCAGCAACTGGCGGTGATAACTGCGAATTGCCGAAGAAGAAATATCCTGAGTCGTCGTGCGGTTGATTTCACTGCGCCTGAACGAATCCCCATCACGCACCACCAAACCCAAGCGCATCAAGCGTTCCAGAGCTTGCGTTGCTGTTTCAATAGAAACATTGAGCTTCTTGGAAATAAAATCCGCATTACCTTGGAAACCTTCCAGATCAATCAGTTCCATAATCGCCAGGTGATACCAATCGGCGATCAGCTCAAACTCATCCAATTGAAGCTCCCGGGCTTCAGGAAATCTTTGACGAAGACGCTCGATCGCAATCTTACGAGTCACAGTTCCGCGGCCATGCACGCTTTGAACGAGATCCACGAAAATCTTTTTCTCTTCGTCGGGAATCTTCAAACGCTCAGCGACCACAACAGCGCGGTCCTCTGACAATCCTACTTTTCCGTGGAGAATTTCAGTCAGGCGCGAAGAGCGGATTTCAAGCTCTTTCGCAAAAGATCTCACTGAGTAGTTGCGGTCATTGCTCTGACGTTTTTTTAATTCGTCAGCAAGAAAGTGGCGATAACTTAAATAACGTTCTAATGGCATGCAAACTCTGTACAAAAATTAAAAAGCATTGTCATTGTTTAATCTGTTTATTGTGCGGAACAGCCCACGGGCGGTCATGGACGGATCAAGATAGTCCACACTGAAATTTCCTCTCATATTTTTTAAAAAAAGAACGATAACCTGAAAACATATTAGGGGGAGGTTCCACGTGTTTTTAAAAACCAGCCAGCTTTGGCTCGTCGTGAGCAGCATTGCGATCTTTGCAGCATGCAATCCAATGCACGCCTCAGATACTCCTGCGGAAACGTCGCTTTCATCTGCGAAACCGGAATTACAAGCAGTGATTAAAGCAATCACACCAAATATTTGCTCGACGGTGCCTGAGTATGGGACTGCAAAAATCACCTGTCCTGCGGGGCAAACTGTTTCGGAAGTAATATTTGCGAGCTACGGCAGTCCAACAGGATCTTGTGGAGCGTTTAAAACGTCTTCATGTAATGCCGCAAACTCTCTCGATATTGTAAAAAGAGCCTGCCTTGGAAAAGCCTCCTGCTCTATCGAAGCGAACAATGGTCCTTTCGGCGACCCTTGCGAAGGCACCGGCAAATCTCTTTCAGTTCAAGTGACGTGCTCAGATGCTGGCTCTGCGACGCCGCAACCAACCGCGACGCCAACTCCTGCACCAACTCCGACCGCAACACCTGTGAGCTCTGGAAACATCTGTGGTAAAGTCGCCGAACATGGCAATGCCAACATTGCCTGCCCCGCGGGACAAACGATCAGTAAGATTGTTTTTGCAAGCTATGGAGCCGCCACCGGTTCCTGCGGATCTTATAAAGTAGCTTCCTGCCATGCCGCAAACTCCATGACCGTCTTACAGGCCTGCGTGGGTAAAAGTTCGTGCGTGATTGCCGCGAATAACACTCCTTTCGGCGATCCGTGCGAGGGCGTGCAGAAATCTCTGACTTACGAAGTGCAGTGTTCAGGCACGGTCGTTCAACCGACGCCGACGCCGTCACAAGGTCCTGGCAGCGGTTCATGGACCTATGATCTGGATACAGATCACGCGGCATTTGCACTCTATGCGCTCAACGATAGCGGCGCTCTGGTTGCAACGCCGACGTCTTCAGGTGCGAAGCCTTATGCTTTTGCTGTCTATAACGAGTTCGGCAAAGTGGTTGCGCCTCTGTCAGCGACAGCACAAGCCAACGGAACTTATCGTTATGCTTTGCCGACAAGTCGACTTGGTTATTTTGAAATCAAACCAACGGAGGGAAATGCTGCTGTCTTGATTCCAGCAATTGGCTCACGCCCTGCCGGCATGATCACTTATGCAGTTCTAAAAGGCAAAGAAGCCAATCCCAGTGCGGATTTCCAAGATGAATTCACTTCCGTGCAAGGGACGACTCTTGAAGCCGGAGCCGATTACCTCGGGAGCGGAACTTATTCATGGCTTGGGTACAGCACTTACGGAACTTCATATTACTCGTGGCGCGATTGTTCGCCGAATGAAGCCTCTGCAAGCGCTGATTGCCAAAAACACATGGCCGATGATCCCGTCGCAAACATCTATAAAACGAAGAAGATGATTCCACTCTTCTACATGAACGAATATCCATTGTGGGCCGTGGCTTCTACCAACGGCAGCGCTTTCGGATATCCGCCAAAAGATATGAATAAGTGGAAAGCACATCTCGAATACGTCGTTCCACTCATCACGCAAAGATATCAGTTCTTGCCATTCCGCCGTTACCAAATCACTTGGGAACCAAACGATGGCTGGGGATGGTACGGAACCGATGAGCAATTCCTGCAAATTTATAGCATCGCCTATTCGACAATTAAAAAGTACGATCCAACAGCGGTTGTGATGGGCCCAACAATTACAAACTTCGGCCCTGAGATGAAGTCGCAGCTGCAGCGCCTGCTCAGTAAAGGCCTGGGTAATTATATGAATGCTCTGAGCTGGCATCCATATCCTGCCTACAGTCAGATCTATGGCCTGAATGACGGCTGGATTGCCGACTTCCGCGCGATGACAAATCAAGCCATGGGCCGCGTCGTTCCGATGTATCTCACCGAGAGTGGCATGAGCGACTATGAAATGGGTTTCACCGGAACTCATCCCGTAAAGAGCAACTTCGCTGTCTATCACGGCGTCGCGAATGTTGCGATGGCATTGCTGGCAAAGAATGACGGGGCTTCGTTGCATACCTACTTTTACACGGCCGACTATGCGTCTCAGCCGCGCTATGGATTATTCTATAACGTGACTCAGGCTTATAGCTTTGGTCCGAACAAAGTTTCTCCGAAGCCGGATGTGTCTATGATCCGTCAGGCCAACGATTTGCTGAATCACTCAAATGGAGTTGGCCGCTTGATCAATCCGTCCGGCAACACAAATCTGCAAGTCTTCTATTACCAGAACAAGCGCTCTGGCGTGTATACGTCTGTGCTCTGGGATCCGAGCGGAAATAACGGCACTATCGCTCTTCCGGTAGGAGTCGCCCAAGTCAAAGTTATGGATGCGCACGGAAATGCTAGCATGATGAATTCAACGAACGGCGTTCTCAGCCTGACGTTGGGAATTACGCCCGTGTATGTTGAAGGAATCGCTGCCTCGGCCCTTATTGGTCTGACACCATCAGCACCTGTTGGCTCTCCGTAAGCAGTTGAACTCAGAAACCCACGGGTGGCCGTGGGTTTCTATTTCGGCCAGGAGAGTAAGTTCCACCAGAAAATCAGACCGTAATATGAAAGAATATTTTCTATGCGTCTGGTGTTTTTATTTTTTTTAGCTTTAGTTTCAACGTCGCTGGCTTCTTCGACGGAAGCGGCGATGATTCCTTTTGGTTTCTGGAAACCAAAATGCTCTCCTCCATTCGCCTCTTCATGGACTCCGCGCTGGAATAATATCATCCAATACTGGAACCTCAATGGCAGCGCGGGCTCCATCTCTGATGGAGCCACGATCCCAGCAACCATCGGTTCTGCTGGAACCGCGACAGAGCCAGGCATGGCCTATGTTACCGGGAAAATCGGCAACGCCGTTTCTTTTAACGGCGGAAGCTACATAGACATGGGCTCGCTGGCAAACACGCTGAACCGGCCTCAGATGTCGATTGCCGCGTGGATTTACCCCACCGCGAACTCTCGCAGCACGATCGCTGGCGCAGAGTTCCTAATGAAAATTCAGTTCACTGATACCTACACCGTGCGCGTTCTTGCGAGCAAAGATGGCTTTTCTTGGGCCGGGATTATCGAATCCACCACGACCTACCCGCTGAACCGATGGCTTCATATGGTCGCTACTTATAATGGCAGTCAGCTTGTCCTTTATGCCAATGGCATTTCTGTCGGAAGCACACCGATCACCGGCAATCTTTCTTCTTCCGGCAGCTCTTTTCAAATCTCAGGCTACGATGGCTTGAATGAGATGTTTACTGGCATTATTGACGATGTGGCGGTCTGGAATACAGGTCTGACCGCTGATGAAGTGATGAGAATCTACACCGGACAGAACTGCAAACCTTAAAATCTTGTTTATTTGCGACTAGTTTTTGTGAAATTTCCATCAGAAGCATAAAGCTCTGAAACCCGCTGCCGATCTGTGTTTCATGAAAACACTTACCGGATTTTTTATAATCGCAATGCTGACAGTCGCATGTTCCGGCCCTAAGAGTTTCAACGTGGATTCGCTTCCAGGCGCCGGAGACAATGACTCTCTTGAAGTCACCCCAACGCCGACTCCGGGACCTTCACCGAGTCCGACAATAACCCCTAGTCCAAGCCCGACCCCGACTCCGGTCGCGGAGGCTTCGCCTAAAGACCTCACTCCCCTTTGGGAAGCAAGTATCAAGAATAGCAAAGAGTGGAGCGACTATGTTTATCTCAAGCTCGATACACTGGGCACCGATTTGCTCGATGTGATTCCAGGGGACCGCACCACATTCTGCCCGAAGTACAGCAGCCTGTCTTACAGCCAAAGAAAAATGTATTGGACGTTCATGCTTTCCGCGATGGCAAAATTTGAAAGTGGTTTTAATACGAACTCTAAATACACCGAGAGCTTCAATGACTCTAACGGCAATCCAGTAATCAGCCGCGGTCTGTTGCAAATTTCTATTGAAAGTGGCAATGGCTATGGCTGCGGTTTAAAAACGGCGCAAGACCTGCATGATCCTTTGCAAAATCTTGCATGCGGTATCCGCATCTTGAATCGTTGGGTCTATCGCGACGCTCGTATCGCAGGCAAAGTCAGTGGTACCTGGCGCGGAGGTGCGCGCTACTGGTCGGTTCTGCGCGAAGGAAACAAAACTTCGTACCAGTCGATCTTAAAGTGGAGTAAAGCTCTTTCCATCTGTAACTAAAAAGAAAAAGGGACTGGAAAGCCAGTCCCTTTTTTATTTCCGTCATTACATTGTAGGACGGTATTCGCCTTGAGGCGGATTTTTTGGCGGGTTACCTTTTTCTTCGGAGCTCGTGGCGATATCTCTAGCGCCGTTTCGCTCTAAAATATCTTTTGCGCGTTTTTGCCAGTCAGAATCATCCACGTGAACAGAGACTAAAATGCCTCCTGTCTTGATGATGCTTTCATAGCGTTTAGCCTCGTACTCAGGAATACCCATACCAACAAGCGCGCCAGCAATTCCGCCGACAGCGCCACCGATACCTGCGCCGGCAATCGCCGCCACAATCGGGCCGGCGGCTACAAAAGGACCTACACCTGGAATGGCCAAAGCACCGATGCCTGCTAACCAGCCCAGAACACCACCGATGGCTAAGCCGCCAGTGGCTCCTGTTGCCGCACCTTCAGGAGCTTTCGTTCCTTTTTCGTGGGCAAAAGCCTTCGTGCTGTCATTGCTTGGCAAAAGTACGGAGATATCCGTATTTCTAAAGCCAGAAGCCTTAAGATCACTGACGGCAAGCTCAACGTTGCCGCGATTTTGGAAAATACCAAAGACTGCCTTATGTTCTTTTTCTTTCACATTATCTTTTTCAAACATGTTTCCTCCCTATTTTACTTTAATTTCAATGAGATTATCGACCCGCTTCACACCCACTGTTTTCTTCGCGATCCCTTCAATTTGTGACTTCTCACTTGCAGAAGCCACGGGTCCACGAAGAGTCACAACGCCACCGATTGTGATAATTTTGACATTACGTGCCTCCGTAGATAGCTTGTCGTTTCTAACAATCTCTTCACGAATCTTACGAGTGAGCTCGACATCTGCGCCGCTGCCTTTTACTTGATCTTCAGGCGTCAGCGTCTGACCGTTAGCATCTCTCTGATTCATTTTCGTGTTTGTCGCATCCGACGAAGTCGGTGTTGCCGCAAAGCCTGTCACTGTCAAACCCATGATGGCCAGACAGAAAACCAAAGCCTTTATCATAAAACCTCCTTGCTAGTGTTTTTCACCAGTAGCACTTTGTGATTTCTTGCCGGAAGCACTCTTGCCTTCTCGGCTATTTTCTTCAGAGCTAGAAGAAGAACCGCTTTCAGACGATGCCTCTTTTTTAACTTTCAATTGATTGCTGACGTCTTTCACGCCGCTGATGTCTTCTATCAGCTCTTCGGCGAGGCGTTTCATACGTCGGTCGGCAACGTTGCCGGTCAAACTGACTTCGCCCTCTTTAACTTCGACTTCGATATCGGAAGCATCGATGTCGCGGTTCCATGTAAGCGCTTCGTGGACTTCTTCTTTAATGCGCTCGTCAGAGCGCTTGTAGCCTTTAGGGCCTTTGCCATAGAAACCACGCTGCTGCTGTTGAGAAGACTCATTCCAGCCGCCACCAGTTCTGCTGTTGCTGCCAAAGTCTTCTCGGCCGCTGGCATAAGATCGATTGCCAGCGTAATCCGGGCTACTGTAACCCTGCCCGCCGAATTCTCGACGGCTGTAAGTTTCGTTGGAACCTCCAAAGTAGGGTCTGTCCCAGGATCCCCGGTAAGATTGACCGTAACTGTGATCGTTGCGATCGGATTGACCGAAGCCTCTTTCGTCTCGTGAAAAACGGCGGTCGCGGGCTTCATGAGGGTCTCTATCTTGTCTGGTGCTGCGTGCGTCGCCATAAGTTCCTCTGCGCATATTGCGTTCGTGGTCTCTATCTTGGTGTCTCATGAAATCCTCCTTCATTGTTTGATACATGATGAAGCGACGGTAAGCCCAAGTGAATTCTAAGCCAAGTCTTGAGGATCGACTGTTTCAATAAACAGGTGTCGTCAAAAAAAGAAAAACCCCGAATGAAAATAACTGTTGTATTTCATTCGGGGTTTAAGGATTTCTTAAAACTGATTTAACTACTTATTCAAACTCGTTTGAATTTCCTGAGCGCGCGACAAATGTTTTTCAACGTGTGCCTTTGTTGCCTCGAGGTATGTTTTTAATTCAGGACTTTGCGCTGCGGGAATCAGTTTAGTATTCAAATCGTCAAGCAATTGCTGATGCATGCTGATTTGCTGATCGATATAAGCTTTATCGAACTCTTTGCCTTTAAAGTTTTTAAGTTCTTTCTCTTTTCCTTCAGCCAAGCTTTTCAAATCTCTTGAAGCCGTGCTGTCCTCAGGTTTTACCTTGGCCTTTTTAGCGACGTCTTTAGACTCTTTCTCATTTTTCTTGTGCTCATCGATCATCTGTTTTGCAAAGTCTTTAACATCTTTGTTTTCAGCTTTGGATTTTGCCATTTTAGCGAGGTCAATTTCGCCGTCATTGGCCGTCTTCATCAGCTTCACGATTTTCGCATCCGTCATTGTTTCTTCCGCTTGCGCGAAGGCCATGGAAGCTCCGCCCATCAAACCTGCAACTGCTAAAGTCAGTACTAAATTCTTCATATATATCTCCTTGCGTGTGTTGTAAAAAATATCAGCCAACACCATAAACTGAACTCTTTCGCAAAAGTCCCTTTTTATGTGAACTTTAAAAGAAGAGTCCTGCAGAACTTGCCGAATGGCATCGGAGACGCCGCATTTTGTTAGATGTCTAACTTTGAGACAGTTGTATTCGAACTGATCGCCCATAGGAATAGGCACTCCAATTGCTTCGAACAGGTTACCAACCAAAGAAGGTAGAGGTGGACGTATGTTGCGATGGACTTTATTAGTATCTGCGATGGTATTTACACAACAAAGTATGGCATCTTGGGGAGCTTCGCCTCTCGATCGTGAACTAGTAACTAGTTCTTATCGCCAGCAATTTGATGGGATTCAGAATCAAGTTCAGGTCAACGAACTTCGAAAGTCTGCGGATGGCATCGAGGTCGACATGAATGCCGCAACCGATGTTAGTCAAATCATTGATAAAAAGTATGGCGATAAGTGCGAAAACTTTGCTGGCGACGGCGAGTTAAATAAATGGGGTCAAGCGATCGAAAAAGAATTCGATAAGGACAGGCATCAGGCTCTTTACGGTGGTCCTTCTGATGTTCGCCGTTTATGCCCTAAGTATGACGAATTAAATGATGAAGATAAAAAAGGTCTTTGGGTCCTTATAATCTCTGCAATGACCCACTATGAAAGCACTTGTATCGTTTCAGAATCGGCACGTGGCCCCCATGGTACCGCGGCAGGTTTATTACAACTGCACAGAGGCAAAGAAGCTAATTACTCTTCAGGCTGCCGCAATGGCGACTCTAATACAGCGGAAAGAAGTATCATTTGTGGTATGTCGATGTTGAATGATCAGATCGAAAGAGGAGAACCTCTCTTTAGCCGTAAATCTTACTGGGATGTTTTGCGTCCTCAAGGTGCTTCGCAAAAATCAGTTCGTATCCAAGCCGTTATCGGTCAGTACCCAGCTTGCAAAACCGGCAAATCAACGGATGGTACGACTCAGCTAGATATCCAGCCAGATCCTAAGACCGCTCCGTCTGGAAAATCTTCGAAGCGTGCAAGACAGCAGTCTCAAAAGGCTCCTTCTTCAAACAAAAAAGCCCGCGTTGCAAACTCAAACCGTTCGTAATTTCACAAAATGAGTTCCTCGGATATCTCCGAGGAGCTCTATTTGCAATTTTCCCTGACAGATTTTCTGCGCTTCTTCGAGCACATTCCAGCGATGCTCCGGCAAATCACGAAGAAGCACGTACGCAGCCCCTTTGCGATTTAAACAGTTCGCAATTCCCAGCAAAAGATTCTTTAAATCCGAATCAATAAAGAAACGGCAGCGATTTTTAAACTCCGAAGTCGAAAGCTTTCCCTGTCCTTGCAAGAAGTACGGCGGATTGCAAAGAATCAAATCGTACTTTCCTGTAAATTCAGGCTTCTGCAAGTCATCGTAGTTTCTCCGCAAAAAATGACATTGCGTTGGCAACTCTCCCAGGCGTTTTAGATTTTCCTGAAAGTGCGGTAGATAGACATCTTGAATTTCGAGGAAATCAAAATCCCTCGGCAGGCTTTTGTCTGCAGCCCGGCGATGAAACAAGAAGTCCATGCCGATAATCCCCGAGCCCGCGCACAGATCCAGCCCGCGCTGCGAGCTCAAATCCTTTCCCTCGAGCAGTTCAAACACCCGGCGCGCGAGAAAGACCGAATCATGCGAGAAACGGTATTCTTCCGGCTGGGAGTAATTAAACGTGTAATGGGGATTAATAGAGGACATGCCCCTTCCTACCCCATATCTAAACCTTAAACAATCGTGAAAAAAGGAGATAACCATTTGGTTCATACTTCTTGAAACAATTTACTAAGCAATTCTATCGAAGCAAGGTGCGAACCCTTATAACTAGCTCATACAAAACGGCGCCCATAAAGCCGCAAACTTAAAACTAAGGAGTTCGTTATGAAAAACTTGATCAACACACTGATGATTCTTTCTACTCTCTTCGCAATGTCTGCTTGCACGGATATCGACTACAAAGATCCATCTACAGACTCTTGGAACAACGCTAAGACCACAAGCCGCACAGTTGATGGCAAGACAGTTCCGACGTCCTATATCTTCGACTGCCGTCACATTACAGACGCTAAGAACGTCCACTACTACTATAGCCTGATTGCGGATCCTCAAGGGGTTGAGAGCCGCAACAACCAAGGCGAAAAAGTAACGACTTACAACAATGCGGAATTCGGTATTCAGTACACAGCTTCGAACTACGGCCGCACGACCAGCAACGGCTACACCAAGGGGCTTGTATCAGTTGACGTCGATTTTCAAATTACTGAAAGCAGCAAAGGGTATTCTGAAGCGGTTGTGACTGCGAACGAGAGCACAGTGGCGACTTTCCGTGAGTACTACAAGAACAACCCTTACTTCAACCACGTTCAAGTCGGTGACGAGCTCCTCAGAATGCGCAGCAACCCGTTTTCACGCCATAGCACAAACGTGACTGAGCTGGATCTTCCGGGGCTAACTCAGGGTGATGACCTCGAATGCCGCTAGTCTCATTCTGAGACAAGCACTCCAGTCGTGTGTAAAGCGCAAATCGTCGCACCGAGTCCTCCCTCGGTGCGATATTCATTTTATAGCTTATGGGAACTCAATAGCAGGCATTAGCGTTGCAAATGTTGCAGATAGAGATTCGAGGCTTCCGAGAAGCCTAAAGGAATTATTTTGATGTTTAAGAAGTGGCACTTAACCACCTTCTTAGCTTCTTTTGCCATGCTTTTGGTCGTACCGACCTATGCAAGCAAAGCAAGCTGGACGGACACATTTAAGATGAAGGCCTCCCTTTGCGTTTATTGGGAATGCCCCTCTGTCTTTATGAAGGCGACAGGCCTTAATAAAGTCACGGAACAAGAGGGCCGTATCGCCTCATTGCAGTCCGTAACTCGTGCTCGCGTCGATGCGAAATTCTTTGCTTCAAAAGTAATCTTCACAGAGCCCGGCAGTGAGCCCGATCAACTCTATCGTATGATTCAGATTCGCGTGAATCCCGAAGATAAACTCACGACCTACATTGGCTATGAAGAAACTCCGGTTGAAACCAGCGGTCACCGTGTTGTGAATATAGATAACTACCAAGCTCATACTCTGAAAATTAACGGCCGCCCGCTCATCTCAAAAGAGCTCTCGGTCACTCATCATGCGATCCAAAGCCTGATGATCGAAGGAATCATTGCACCACCAAATAATCAGTATGGCTCAGCAACAAACGCTCGCTTACTGAATAAGTATCTTCTTGAGAAATAGCCTCCATCTAGTCTTGAATAGATTTTTTTGACAAGCCAGAGTTCTACGACAGGCATAGACTGAAAATATGTGGAACTTTCTCTTTCTTCTTTCACTAAGTCTTGGTTTCTCCTCATGGAGCCATGCTGATTGGAAAGTTCCAAATACGCCCCTGGCAAGCATTGGCGATCCCGGCAATCTCTATTTAAATACTCAGGGTCTGACTTACCATTTCAACAACAACGATTTTGCAGGCCAGACCGATAAGCTGATGTCTGGTTCGACAGGTCTTTACTACTACCGCGTCCCAAAAGAAGGCGACGCCCACGACGGCTATGAGTTTTCCGCCAACGCGCGACTACTGATTCCGGTTGTGGCGACTCGGTTTGATCAACCGAAGCTTGCAACTCCCAAAGGTGTATATGGCGATTCGATTGAACTCCGGACAGGTTACTCGCGGATTATCGAGACTTATAAAATTGAAGGAAGTCTGTCGGCGGATTTATATGGTCACTATAACGGTGATGAAATTCAAAAGCGCATTCACAGAATCATCGGTTCGGACAATCATCAGGACGATTACGGCGCGAAATTTTATAGCTCGTACTTCACAGGCGCTATCGGTGTTGGCAAGTTCTTAAGTCCCGACTTCTTAGCCATGGTCTATTATCGCAACGCTGCCGTCGTCAAAGATTACATGATTCGCTTCAACTACAAACATCAATGGGGAGACTGGCAGGTCGGAGCCCAATACCTCATCGCCAAACAGATCAGCAGCAGCTTGTACGAAAACGATGCTCTCGAAAAAGAGCGCCATGAATGGGCCATTGGTATGAAATGGAAGTGGTATCAGAATAGTTTCTCCTACGTTTCGCGCTATCTCTCGTACGATCAGTTTGGACAGTACTATCTGGATCCGCTCATTCTGTCTTACGAATTCTAAACTAGACCATTGGCTTCTAGATCCGGGACAGCAAACCCACTAGGCTTAAAGTATGAAACTACTTTTAAGTTTAATCCTCATTATTGCCGCTTGTAACACCACTGAAAAACGCCAGACCGCGAGCCAAGAAGTCTCACGCTCGCCATGGTTTTTTGAAACCACCACCTACAACATCAGGAATCCTCTCTTTGACGATGTTGAGTTACGTACGGGTTACTATGTCGAGTCAACGCCACTGAAGGGTTGCATTCTCTATCTTGAAGGCCTCGCGGACTCTGTCGCAAATCAAGCGCCTCTCTTTAATCATCTCAGCAAGAACGGATACCGCGTGATCTTCTTTGATTACATGGGACAAGGCGCTTCCGGCGGATCGATGAATAACACCCGCATTGTTGATTCGGCGAATGAATCTCTGCAGATCTCAACCCAGGCGAAATATATTTGGTCGAAGTACGTAGATAAGAAAGATGAACTCAACGGCCAGGACTGCTCGCACAGCAAGAAATTCGTGATGGGCTGGTCAACCGGTGGTCTTGCTGCTTATACACTGGTGCATGAAGGCTGGGCCGATGCTGTTGCGATGATCACGCCGGGCATTCATGTGAAAGCCTTTGTTGGCGAGTCTGCAACGGACAAATCCTTGATGCTCACGTTCAAGCAGACCATCAGCGAAAGAACTCTGACGCGTAATACGTTTAGCGGCACCTTTGATCCACACATCGAGCCGATCAAGCCGATTTCTCCAGCGGTGATTCCGCTTTTTGCAGCAAACCTGATGATCTCATCGAAGCTTTCACAGAAATGGAAAGTGCCAGCGGCGATTCCCGGGATCGCTTTCCTCTCAGGAACCAATGACACTTACGTTGATCGTGAGGCGATTTCTAAGACTCTCAAGAAAAACGCTCCGCACTTTGAACAAGTAAAATACGATGGCGCTCTTCATGAATTGCAAAATGAAATGCCGGAAGTGTCTTCAGATCTTTATGCGCGAACAGTGCGCTTCTTCGATGGCTTGACTGCGGGCTCACCGGCGGCCCCAGGAATGGCATTATAAACTTGCTCGAGCACTGAGCGCCAGTGCTCACGCAGCTGTTCCTTCACACGGCCGTCTGTCAGCTTCTCGTGATTAAAACAAAGAATGCTCGTGCCGTTTTTACGATGAACGGTCAGCAGCTGCACCACCGTCGGCTTGCCTTCATCACCTTCTTGCCAAGTAAAACGCACACGATCCGGCGCCTTCATCGTTCGGATCTCGCCATAGACGCCATCATCACGCTCATACACAGCCTTAGGCGCAAGCTTCACCTGTGACATGGGTGAAAGCCACATTGCCACTCCCTCCGGAGAGGACACGAACTTCCAGAGCTTCTTCCCGTCGCATTTAAAGGTTTTGGTAACTGTGATGGAGTATTCGCCTTTGAGGTTACGGCCGGCGACTTTGCGTTCGATATAGACTTCGTAGCCAGTTGCTACGATATGAGTCCACCACCAAGTCGTTTCATATTTCTTATTGAGAAAAGCGGAGATTTCTTTATGAGACCAGGAGCGAGCCCCGGCCTTTTCGAGAATTTGCACCCATTGATCCCAGTTTTTGCCGGTGTGTTTGATGACCGAAGCAGAAGTGACTCTGCCGATATTTTCAATGGGTGCTTTTTGACTCATTCCCTCAGCTTAGTTGCCGGGAACTGTGATGACAATATTAAAGCTGCTTGTTGCATGAAGGCCGAGGTTCTCTTCTTTGCCGTTTGGATAAACAGCTTTGGTCACGTACTTCATGAACACAGTCAAGATACCGCGGGATGCGACACCTTTTTGGTGATTGCTTTTTTGCTCACCGCTCAACAAGTCGTTGAGAGTCACAGTGTACTTCTGACCACCGGCAACTTTCACACTTGGTTGAGGGTTCAACTCTGTGTAATTTTCTGAATAGACAACCCAAGCATAAGATGTAGGAACGATCTTCACGATGCCTGCATCTGTCTTTACGGATTGAGACAAGAACGCCGTCACGTTGCTTGCTTGCCACTCGTAACCGTTAGCACCTTTAGCACAACGGTAGAAGTTGGGCGCGAAGTTCACCTCGAGGGTCTGAGCATCTTTAGCAGAAGGCTCAACCAAAGTGTTCTCCAAGCGGTAACCTGTTTGACCGACAGTCGCGGATTGGCAGTAAAGAACTCCACCATCCATTGTTTTAAGGCTCTCGTACTGCGGGTTTGCAGCAACGGCGAAGAAAGGAACGAATAGCAATGCGGGCGCAATAAATCGCATAAACTCTCCATGGGTTGTTGTTAAATTCGTTGCGAAACGTAGTTGATTTACAACCGATGGGCAAGCCCGGTGAAAATTTTGCTCTGGCGCGATACGCTTGCGGCCTTAGACTTCCACCTGGCCGCAAAGCCATGTTTCAAGCTCAATCAGCCCCGAAGCCAGATCGGCGTACTTCGGTTTAAGCACGGCAAAGGCCTTACGGATGGCATCCCCGGAGTAAGGCTGCCCGCGCAGGCTTGAGGTCAGGTCCTCGATAAACTGCGGATAGAGGCAGTCCGTGAAGATCTGTAAGTCAGTAATCCGCGCTTCATCAACTTTAAAATGAAAATCAAAGAATCCTAAAGACAGATACTCATCCATCTTTTGGTTGAACTCCAAGGTATTGCCATAGAGCCAGTTCCAGGAACTGAGGGTATCGTATTGCTCTTTGAGCTCAGGAATTTTTGGCAAACTCGCCAAATCCAGAGATTCGATCTCAGCTTTGGCGTCATAAAACTTTTCAAACGACCAGATCATCGCTTCCACAATCTTGCTGTGCTCAATGTGCTCTGCAACCTCTGTCAGATTGGCAACCCGGGCACGAACGGATTCCTTGCCCTTGGCTTGAAGCTTCTTAGGATTCGGCGTGAGGTACTGCCCCAGGCGAGTCAGATCCGCATGTAAAAGCAAAGTCCCGTGATGGAAAGCGCGGTCCTTCTTTTCACGATAAGCACTGCCCGAAAACTTGCGAGGGCCATCCGGAAAAGGAATCAGCAAATCATTGCGGCCCGAAGCTTCGCCTTCGATACCGAATTGTTTGAGCGCCTGAAAAATCACCTGCACGTTGTTTTCGCGCTTGTAAGCTTCGCGCGGAGAAAGAAAAGTAAAGTTGGTATTGCCGAGGTCATGAAAAACCGCGCCACCACCCGTTGTTCTGCGCGCCAAGTGAACGTTATCGGATTTCATTTTCGCGAGATTGCATTCCGACCAAGGGTTTTGGTTACGGCCGATCACCACGGTCTCTTCGTTACGCCACAAAAACAAAACCTGCTGAGAAGGATCGAGGTTATGAAAGATCCATTCTTCGGTGGCAAGATTGAGGTGAGGATTCAGGCTATCAGAAAGAAAAACCTTCAGCTTTTTCATGAGGTCTTTGTACTACTGTTTCTTAAGGAAAATCAAGGCTCCCTCGTCCTTGTAAACCAATTGCCAATCAGGATGCTCCGTCAGGATCTTGAGAAGGCTCTCATTGCCTCTGAACCGGTCCAAAAAGAACGCACCGATGTTAAACTTCTTCACCTGCTCATCAAGATGGGCCCGATCGGCACCGAACTGCAGGTACTGATTCACGAAGAAATCCAGGTCCGTCACAAAGCCGTGGTATAAAATCTTTCGATGCCCTTCCCACGCCCACGCGAGATAGCTGCCATAAAGATGGGAGTTATAGACATTTCCCTGCAGCCCCGACTGATCCAGGAGTTTGGCGGCCTGCTCAGGTACAATGTGCGGGTCCATTCCGAGCCCGAAATCCCGATGCCCCGAAATAGTTTCATAGCCCCAGCCGACATTCTTCACCACCAACACCAGAGCGAGGGCCGCGAGGGCCCCATTCAGGTACTTCATTGGCCACTTCGGAGAGTAAGACGCCTTCAATGCCAGAGAGGCATTCAACGTCACGATGGCAAAGCAATACGAGGGTACAAAGCGAATCGCATAGAAACCATAGAAAATAAAAAATGCCGAAGCGATAGCCTCAAAAAAAGGTTTTTGCTTGCGCGCACGGAAAAGCAAAAACAGGTTTAGAATAGCCAGTGCAAAGATGAAATAAGTTTGAGCGCCTTCGCGATAAAGCGGATGAAGCGTCGGCATCCACTCGAAATAGAAAACCCGGTAAACCTTGCCCTCGTTCTGCATGAAATTGAACGGGTACAAGAATCCGTCAACGCCCCGAGGGTTGATAAAACAAACTAAAACCGACGCGATGACCAAAGCCGCGAGCTTGCGATACTCGGGCTCACGCCACTTCGGCAAGTTGATCATCAAGAAAATTCCGCAGAGGAACCAGCCGATAGGATAACCGGGATGCAAATTCACCCAGAACAGAAAAATGACCGGTAGCACATACTTCCAGCGACTCGGTTTGATCTGTTCAGCCATCAGGATGTTTAAAACAGCGACGATAAAGAAGTCCGAGAAGAACGAAGTGCGTTCCATCATCCGGAAGCTCATCGCATAGACTGCGAGGAGGACTGAAAGTCCCCACAACCATGTCGCCTGCGGAGATTTACGGATTCGCCACAGAGGAAAGCAATAAACCAAGGTAATGAAAATCGATTTGACGATAATGATCAGATCAAAATCACCGAGCTGATAAAGACCATAGAAAACAAAATAGCCAAGCCATTGATGCAAGATGGTCCAATGAAAATTCGGGATTGAAAATAGAAACGGATCTGTCACCGGCAGAGAGCCGGTCTTAAAATATTCCCGCACAATCGCGAGGTACATGAAGAGGTCTTCTGACATCAGCGGAAAGCAGCTCATGCTGATCACAAACAACGCAATAAAAACCCAGACCAGCTTTTTTGAAATGCCGTCGAAATTCAACTTCATCCCAAAAGCTTAAAGGAGTTTACAACCTACTGCAACTCCTCCAGGGCTTGCATCCACGGACTCAAAATACGACCGAGCTGCGCCTGACTTGCTGCCGGCAAAGATGGTTGTACCTCGACCAAAGCTCTTAGCGTTTGGATCTTTTCAGGGAAGCTCAAACTAGACCCGTCACCATTGATATAAAAACGATCTTTCTTGCTGAAAGCATTCTTATTGAGAGCGTAATAGATTTCGTGAGCTGTCCAAAGGTAAGCATCCATTCCCGTGATTTCCCAAGCCGCTACCAAGGCACGAATCGCCATGGCTTGATCGTCGATACGATAGTTCGAGCTCTTCACCTTTTCCATCGTCTTCAAAGAGTAAACAGATTGAACTAATGACTTCTCATCCAAAAGCTGGCTTGAGATAAAGTTCGCTAATGCAATTGTTAAAAGCTTCAGATCTTTACGGCCTTCGAGCAAAGCTTGCAATGGCGTCGCTCCCATTTCATCGCGCTCTAGCAAAATAGCAGAACGCGTACGCTCCACTCCGTCAGTGGCCTTCAGGAATTCCTGAATCGCGAGCAAGAACTTCGCCACGTCCTGACCTTGAACTTGATTTGATCTTTCACCGTCTTTGATATCAACGAGACCCGCCATAATTGCCGTCTCTTCACCACCTGACTGATACTGGTCAGCCCAGATTGTTTTGTTGTTCAAAGTGATCAAGAAAACCGGAGTCGACTTCTTCGTGATATTTTTCAGCAATACTGCCGCATCACCAATATTCAGTGCAAAGAGCATGTCTTTCGGGAACAGAGGTCTTGCCAGTGCAGGATTCTGAATCTCGTTTGTTAACTCCTGGGCCTGAACTTTACCGAGGCTTTCTTCAAAGCCGGTCTTTTTCCAATCAGCTGTGAAATTCAACATTTGGCTGAGACCACGGAGCTGGTCCGCATAAGCAGACGCCGAGAAGTCTTTGGCGTAAGGTTCTTCAGACGCGTGGAAAGAATCCAACATCTTGATTTTATCGGGGATGCGGTAAGAGTACGCTGACTTCGTGAAGTTCATCAAATCTAGCGGCGTCTTTGTCTTTTCAATCGGCATCATCAATGCCGGAACCAAGCGCTTCTCGTCATCACGGTAACCACCGATCGCGATCAGCTTGTTAATCTGCGACAGAGCCGTGCGCATCTTGAAGTCATTGTGGTTGGGCGTGTTTTGCAAAAACAGAGCATTGGCTGCCATAGAAGTACCGGCCGTATTTGCTTTTAAGTCCAAAGAACTTGCCGCTGCTTCAACCGCCATTTTGCTTTTCGCAGAAAGCGCGAGGTTCACAGAAGGAGCTTCAAAGCCCGCAACTTTTCCGTCCGTGCCAGGCATGTTCTTACCGGCCCACTTGCTGAGAAGATTTTTTAAGTAATCCGGATAGTTCTTACGAATCGCCAAAAGCTCATCCGCTTTATCCACAAGGCCGGCGTCGATTTGCTTTGCGAAGGTGTCCGGCATTGTCACGATGAAGTTCTGCGCGAACTGCTCGATAATAGCGATCATGTACTTCAATGTCGTTTGGTTCAGCTTTGTATGAAGTTGCTGGATACCATACTGGTCAATTTTTGGCAGGATGAAGATCTTCTTAGCGATGCCGTTAATGATGCCGCCACTGCAATCAGGAAGGCGCAGGCAGCTCAAGTCTTTCGCATCTTGCTTTGCCAGGAAGTCATACAAAGACTGGTTCTCTGTCTGAAAGTAATCAACACGCTCACGCGGAGTCAGAATATTCCAAATGTCGATCAGAACCGTCAAACCCGCCTGTGAATTTGTCAAACCATCGAGATCTTTCGCGATCAAACGGCCTTGTTCAATGCTCTTTTGAGTTTCTGGTGGTAATTGCACTTTAAATTGCGCAATCGCGCCTTCAACAAGATTCAGGGCCTTTGAAAAGAGCGACGTTTTGTAAAGCTGATTGACCATGTCGCGGAACTTCGCAAACAAAGTCGAAGTTTGTTTCTGCAATTCTGCGTTCACGCCTTCCGAGATGACTTTTGGAATACCTAAAGCGCCGATTTTATTCGTCACAACTAATGTAAAACCCTCAGCACTCACGATGATGCGATTAAGATCTGCACCCTTTTGTGGCCATGGATAACTTCTGCCGAGATCCGCAATAGAGCTCTTTATAAGTTTGCGTGAACGATCCAAGTCTGTTTGAACTTCTCCGAGTGCTTTTTGAACTTCATCCTCAGTTTGTGTTGTCGCCAAAGTTGCAAAAGGGCTGCGCGAGAAATCTGCATAAGAACTTGTCTTTGAAGATTTATAGAAGCGCTCGACCCATTGTAAACCAGCTTGAGTCAGCTGTGGACGCTCGGTTTTTTGCCCAAGCACCATCAGGTTTTCAGCTTGCTGGAAAAAGCTTGCCGTCGAAACAGTGCCTTCCCATGCAAGACTGGCTTTGAAAAGTTCGCTCTCTTTAAGGCCAGCGCTCAAATCGGTATCGTGATTGCGGGGACCGAATTCACTCGTCGGTTGCGGGAACTGACGTTCTTGTGCTTTAGGCGCACATGCATTGATGAGGAAACTGGCAGCGATGATAAGTTTGATCGAATTTTTCACGCTTCCCCCTAGAAAAACAACATCAGGTTAAGTTCTTGAACAAGCTGTCTTTCAACGTTTGTTCCCGCGATCACATCAGAAACTTCCAGCGCAATGATCGCAGGGATCGCAGCCGATTTTCTGAAGTAGCTTTTAATACTGTTATAAGTGAGCTCCATCTTCGCGCGTTGCGCGTTCAGGGCTGTCTTTGCTGATAAGAGATCGTATCGGGCATCTTTGGAACCGCGATAGGCGTCTTTTTCTTTTTGAGAAAGTTCATAACCAGCGCCAAGACTCCAACTGTCGTTAAAATCATAAACGAGGCTCCCTCCGAGTGTAGTTGTGTTACCGATTGTTCTTTGAACTGTTTGCTTTGTTGAAGCATCCGGAAGAGTGTCATCTTCATTTGTCGGAACGCGCGCGGTGACTTCATCCTGCATGTTGAACAGGTAGCTCACATAAGGAATCGCCGTGAAGCCCTTACCGAGCTTGCGTGAATACACAAAAGAGTTGTTCAAAGTTGTGCGACCAAAAACATTGAGCTCCGCGAGATCATCGGGGTTGTACTTCGGCCCCGTCGGCAAACCGAGCTGCGCTTGATACACGAGGGCTTGGTCGTTATTACCGAAAAGGCGGTACATACTGACGAGCTGAACGTCGCCAATGAAAGTTTCGTTTTTATCCCCAAGTTGCTTATAGCCCTTATTTGCGAGGGCTTGGTTCGTTGCCGTACTGAGATCGGTATTCAATGCTTGGTCCAGTTCAGGGTCAAGTCCCGAGAACTGGCGGCGGTAAGCATCGATGTTAGAGAACTGATTCGAAATCGAGATCTTATTAGTATAAGTCACAACGGGAAGACCGAAGCCGACTGTCCAATCATTGGTCACTCCGCGGGCATAGACCGGGGCGAAGTATTTTACCGCCGGCATGGTTTCGACTTTGAGGACGCCGAGGTTAAATTGATCACCAAGGCCTTGGGAGCCAAAGCGATTGAGGGCTGTAATGAGTTTTTTTGCGTCGGCATTAAATTTCGCCAAAGTTGGAGCATCAAAAATAACCGATTTATAGTCGCCGAGTTTCATAAGGGTGCCGGTCTCGGTGTATCGTTCGTCGATACCTTGAATATTGCCCATGCGAATTGACGGGCTGTTGATCCCCTCAGGCAAGAGTGAAGTCGACGGGAGAGCCTGGGCGCACTTTGTCCCCAATCCGATGGAGACTAAGAGTAGTAAGGCGATGGTTTTCATTGAGTTCCCTTCCAATGAGACGGCAAAAACTTCTATAAATTTTACTAAGCGAACTTCGTGCCAACCCCAACCGCACCACACTGATAAACAACATAGAAAATGCCGCGTACGGGTGTCACAATTCCGAATACTCAGAGTGTATTTTTCAATCCGAGAAATTTTCACGAGACTTCCTCACCCTCAAATGCCCGAGAAACCCTCACGAAAAATTATGTTTCTTTGCAGAAGTTCGAGAGCTTCTGCTGAAGAAGCAAACTCACTCATCTTGTAGCATAAGTTCACATAGAAAAATTCAAACCTGTCCCTCATCCCATCCCGACCAAGAAAACTCGGAACAACGATTGGTCGAGCCCAGCAACCTTTACAAAAAATGGAAACACACCCGAACTTTCCTCACAAAAAACTGCGCTCTAGAACAAAGACTTCGCCCCT
Source organism: Bdellovibrionales bacterium (assembly GCA_018266295.1). NCBI lineage: Bacteria > Pseudomonadati > Bdellovibrionota > Bdellovibrionia > Bdellovibrionales > Bdellovibrionales bacterium. The sequence continues at coordinate 1,027,153 of JAFEAQ010000011.1, forward strand.
CGGGCGCCTCAGCGACCGAAACTCCCCCGTCCGAAAAACGAATTATTGAAAATAGCATTGACGTGGATTTTGCGCGCGAGGCTTCGCTTGTGGCGCGATTGGAAATTCACTCTAAAAACTCGTGGTATATGTTTCTCAGATTTTACGGAGAGGTTTTTTTCTGTGGTGTGCGGTGAGAGGTGCATGCTCGCCCTGTCGCTTACTTCGCGATGGCCATCCGTCCGTGGGAACGGTTTTTTAGAATTAGGAAGATTTATTTTTTTGAATTTGGAAATAGTTTTGGAGTTTATATATGAGCTAAACGATATGGAAGCGCGTGGATTTAAAAGACCTAAGAAGAAAGTTAAAAGCTCTCAGAAAAAAACAAAATATACGAATAATAAATCAAAGCACCTACGGAAGTGACCGAATAAGTAAGTTTATATGTTCATAGTACCTCCCTCTGAATAGGGTCAACTTATAGGTTGACCTTATTCAGAGGGAGGTACTATCTCACGTAAGACTTACCGCTCGCAAGAGTGGGTTTTCGTCGGAAAGCCGGACTTCCTGGGGTTCGGGGATAGGTCCCCGATGAGCTACGCTGCCCTTCGGGTCCCATGGACGGAGGAAGACCGGCGGAGCCAGCAACGACCCAAGCGCCTAGTACAGCGCCCGGCCCGAAGCGAGTTCGAGGTTGCCCAGGGCTTCGATCGCGTCGATCTGCGATTGCACGAGTTTGGCTTTGTTCAAATCTAATTCGAGTTCGGAGTCCAAGAGGTCGTTGACCGTGCGAGTTCCTGCCTTCTTGCCGGCCGTTGCTTGGCGAACGGCCTCTTGAGCTTGCGTGATCGAAACGGATTTCGACTTATACACCGACACACTGTAATTGTACTTACGTTTCCAAAGATCGAACTCCTGCGGCAGTTGGATCATCGCCGCGCGCGTCGCTTCCGCTGCGATCTTTTCTTGATTCGCTGCCTGATGTTGAGTGGCCCACGAAGCACCACCATCGAAGATCTCCCAATTCAAAGTCACACCTACGGAGTACGCATCTTTGTATTTTGAAGACTCTGCCACGTCACGATCATCGAAGTTATAATAAGTCTTATCCGCATAGACATTTAACTTTGGCGACCACCAAGCTTTGGAAGCCGCCGCCAATCGCGTCGCACTCTCTTCACGTAAGAGCTTCGCCTGAATATCATCACGGTTCTGAGCCTCGGCCTGCAGATCCGCCGGAATCACAATTTTATCGATCGAAGGGAATTCCCCCGCCAAATTTTCAGGAAGAGATTCAAGACCCATAATCTGCGCCAAACGGTTTTTCGCCAGTGTAATATTATCATCGGCTTGGAGCTTCTCAGTCTTCGCCTCCGCCAACTGCACTTCGATACGAAGAGCATCGTAGTTCGTCGTATAACCATATTTCACGTAGCGCTTTGCCTGATCCAAGTGCTCTTCCAAGTTCTTCACCCGCTGACCAGCCACCATCGCCAACGTCTGAGCCCCCAGCGCTTGATAGAAGCGCGAACGCACTTCACGCTCTAATTGGAATTCCGCCCGGCGCAATTCCAACTCAGAGGCACGCTCTTGCAAAGAAGCAGCCTTATAGTTGTTCATACCGCCAAAGCCTTCAAACAAAGTATAAGCCGCACGAATATTGAAATCCGTGTAGGGGCTCTCGACTGGCATCTCGATATGAGCGCCGCCAAAGTCCACCGGCATCAGCATGTATTTCTCGCCAAAACGATGCTCACCGTTCACACTCAACTTCGGCATGAATGTCGAAAAGGCTTTCTTTTTCTGCCAAGTCGCTGAATCATGCCCTAGTCGAAGCTGACGGATGCTCGGGTTATTGTCCTTCGCTTTTGCCAGCGCATCTTGAAAGGTCACCGACTGAGCGTGCGCCGCCCAACCGAAAAAGAGAACTAAACCAAAGAGTAACTTTTCAACGTTTTTCATATAACTACTCCATCGCTGCAACTTCTGGATCCACTTTGACTTTTCCTTTTGGCAAGAAGAAGGCAATGAGAACACAGCCGCCGACAATCAAAGCTCCGACCAGAAATGAGTCCTGGAACGAAAGCACCATCGATTTTAAATTCAAATCCCGGATGAGCAGACCTTGCGAAACAGCCTGTGACTGTCCCCAGGTATAGCCCAATGAGTGCACATGATCGCGCAGGATCATGGCCTGTCTTGCAAAGCCTCCGCTTTGATTTGCCAGATTCTCACCGACAACGCCAAGGTGATAGTGCATGCGGTGACTGAGCACCATCGAAAGGATTGCGATGCCCAATGACCCACCAATCTGCTGCATGATATTCATCATCGAAGATGCCATCCCGGCTTTATGTTTAGGAACGGAATTCATCGCTAATGCTGAGATCGGTGAAATCATCAACGCCAAGCCCACACCACGAATCAGTGTCGGATAAATAATCCCCCACTTGGAAGTGTTCATATCGAGATCTTTATAGAGGTACATAAAAACCCCTAGTAAGATTAAGCCCGTGATAGTTAAAATCCGTGGCCCCATCTTATCGCTGAGACGCCCACCCACCGGCATCAACATCGCAAGAACCAAAGAACCCGGCAGCAACAATAAACCGCTATCGACTTCTTCTAAGCCCTGAATCTGTTGCAAGAAGAGCGGCAACAAGAACGTCCCGCCGTACAAAGCCAGCGAGCGCACCATGGTCACCACCATTGCCATTGTAAAGGTGCTGTTTTTAAACAACGTAATATCAATAATTCGGTTTTCCACTTGGGTTTCCACAAGCATGAAGCCGATGAAACCCAACACAGCAATGATTCCGCAGACAATGATATAGTTCGAAGTCCATCCTTCGTGCTCTCCTTTAGAAACTCCGAGCAGGAAAGAAATCAAGAACGAAGTAAAGAAGAAGAATCCCCAGGTATCAAACGCCCTGCGGTGATGCGGATGCGGAACGTCTTTACGAAGCATCTTCATCGCCATAATCAAACCGATAATCCCGATCGGCAAATTCACTAAGAAAATAGATCTCCAGCCAAACCACTGAGTCAAGAAACCACCGAGTGTCGGACCAATCGCAGGACCTGCGATCACACCGACGCCCCAATAGCCAAGAGCTTTACCGCGCTCTTCGGGCTCAAACACTTCGGTGATCATCGCCATACCGGTGGGAGTGATCGCACCCCCACCCAGAGCTTGAATCACGCGGGCAACGATCAGCGAAGGTAAATCCCACGCAAGACCGCACAGCACGGAGCCTAAAGTAAAAACGATCAAACTGACTGCATACAAAGATTTGTGACCAATGCGGTCGCGGAGCCATGCCGTCAACGGCATCAGAGAAGCAAAGGCTAGCATGTAGCCTGTAATAATCCATTCGATGTCATCAACACCGACACCGAAGTCGGCCATAATATTTGGAACAGAGACGTTAACGATACTGGAATCCAGGGCCGCCATCATCGTCCCTATCATAACGATGATCAGCACTTCCCATTTATAACGCGAATTTTGCGTTTCCATAACTATCTCACTTTAATTTTTACCGTCACTGATTGTCCTGATTTCAAAGTTTCTAAGGGATTGTCTAAAATGATTTTGATCGGGATCCGTTGAACGACTTTCACGAAGTTCCCCGAAGCATTATCACTTGGGATCAGCGCAAATTGTCCTGCGGTTGCCGCACGCACTTCGCTGACTTTACCAATCAGCTTGCCGCCTTCGTCGACAGAAATAGTCACAGGCTGGCCTGGTTTAATATGCGAAACTTCTGTTTCTTCGATATTCGCATTCACCCAAGCATGGGCTCGGTCTGCGACAGAAACGGCCGTCTGCCCGTTCTCAAGAATATTCCCGACTTCAGCAATCTTCTGAACGACGATGCCGTCAAAAGGCGCTTTTAAGAACGTATTCTCAAGCGCAACCTGGGCAAGCGTCAGCTCTGCTTGCGCCAGTGTAAAGTTAGAACGAGCATTATCGAGATCTCTTTGCGGAGCACTGTTTTGGCGAACAAGGCCTTCGAGGCGGCCAAGCTCTTTTCGGGTCAAATCCAGTTTTGATTGTGCACGGTCGACCTGTGCTTGGCTGATACGATGATCGAGCTCAACAAGCACATCCCCTTTTTTAACGATCGAGCCTTCTTCGACATTCACTTTTTCAATTCGCCCGCTCACACCACTCGGAGCTACGCGGACGATGGTCATCGCGACGCGAGCATCATCGGTGTTGATGTAAGGATGGAAGAAGAAAAACCAAGTGATTAAAGAGAGGATGGCAACACCAAGAGTGCTGATCAGCACTTTGCGGGTCATCTCAGACTTGTACCACACCTTTTTCTTTGAGATCGCAGCTGTAGGAACTTCTCTAGAAATGTTATTTGTGATTATAGTCTCTGCCATAAAGGCTCCTATTTATTTGCCGTGTACTTTGTCGAAGTGCGCATTTATTTTTGTTAGTAAGTTAAAAAGTTGATCATGTTCTTCTGGTGAAAGCGAAGCGACTAGCAAATCCGCCAACTCACCGTAAATCGCCATAATCGCCGGCATTTGCTTTTCGCCTTCCGCCGACATTTTCACTTTCCATAAGCGGCCGTCTTCAGGACTCTGAGTTTTCTCAACCCAGCGCTGTTCGACCATCTGAGCGATGGAACGACTGACAGTTCCTGGGTCGGTGCCAACTCGCTCTGCGAGTTTACCCAGGCTGATTTCGCCTTGTGTGTGAATTACCTTGAGCATCACCATCTGACGATGCCCGAAAGGAAGATCTTTAATTCTCTGAGAGACTTCTAAACTAAGGTTTCTTCTCAGAGCGCCATATTGTTCGAGGGTTTTAATATTATTGTTTGCCATAGCAAATAATATAACAGGTGTTATTTGCCATAGCAAGGAATGCTAAACTCGCATTTCAAAATGAGACTTAAGATACTGGAATAATTGATAGATCCAGAAAAACAAAAAGCCATGGGTTTCAATCCATGGCTTTGTTTTAAAAGTGTTTTATAGCTCTACCCCGGGGGACCTGTCTCCTGGTGGTGGACCAATTCACGCAGCTCCGTGTGAAGCATGAATTCGTGGCGAAGTGATTTATTTATTAGTAACACTCGCATCCTCCTCTAGGGCCCTCATTACGATGAGCCAACATGTATGACTTATCGGCTGGACCTTCGGCGAGTTGAGGAGTTTTTTTGGCCGCACATACGATTATCAGTGTGAAACGAGAAGTGCTGAAAAAAGAATCATCTCTAATCTTAAGACAGTTTCCGACTCAATCTCGGACGAATTGCAAATGCTTGCCGCAAGCTCCGGAATTTTTGTTAATCTTTCTTACATGAATAAGAAGACTTCAGAGAAGCTGGACGTTGGTAGTGAAGACTTCGAAAAGATCCTCGAGTTCCTTAATGAGGATTCAGAAGCGCCTCCCGCAAGTGCCATCGAGCAGGCTGAGTTCAGTGCACTCAAAACACTGCTCCTGACACCCGCTCAAAATCGTCGTGCGGTGAGAGGCTATCTTCAACAAACATCCAGCTTACAAAAAGGCGAACGCGTAAAAAAAGCCGCTTGAGTGTCTACTCTTGAGAGGATGCTTGATGTATCATCAACCTGTGAGCCAGGATGGAGCCGATATTTTTTCGAAAGTGACCGCCGAAGAGCGCATGCGTCTTTTCAGAGACCTTGCGAACGTACGCGGCGAAGTCACCTGCAAAGGTGACAGCGACGAAGTTTATCGTCTGATCGTAGAGCGCGCGACGGCGAAAGCAGAACTTCAATGCTCTATTCCTTTCGGCCTGCAGTCCCCTGCTAAAGAAACCGAACTTTTAGGAAATTTCTTTTTAGGCGGTGAACGATACTTCTTTAAAACACCCGTGAAGGTGGATCAGGACGTTGTCGTTTTACGAATGGATTCAGATCTCTTTCATCTGCAGCGCCGCCAAAATTACCGCATTAAAATTCCAGAAAATTATCAGGCTACTTTGCTGATTTCCTCTCTGAATAAAGCGCCTGTGAAACTAACAGGTCAGCTCTATGATTTAAGTAGCGGTGGCTGTCGCGTCGTTTTAACTGCGAGCACACCGGTGCTTGAGCATGGTGATATCATTGAGGGTCATGTGGTGATCGGCAAACGGGAATCCCTCGAGATTGAGGGCACCGTCCGACATCACAAAATCGAAAAAGGCGCGAACGTCACTAAACAAATTTTTGGTATTGAATTCAAACCGCTCTCTTCTCTGCTCGAGGGAAAACTGTTCGCAATTACAATGGATTTGCACCGAGAGTTCTTCTCAAGATTAAACACCAAAGGCTAAAGAATTATTCAAATTTTAATCGTGTCCTGAACGGAACCAGCCGATAAGTATCTTAAGAAGGCAGGTGATTAATGAAGTACGTACTTGGAATCATCATATTTGCGTTCATACTAGGTATTGGCATCTGGTTTGAGATGCTCATGAACAGCTAATTTAGTTTTTTTGCTTAGCCGCTGCCTCTGCAGCTTTCTTGGCCTCTTCGTAGCGTTTGGTATAAGCGCGAAGCTCTTGATTAAATTCATTACTTTTCTCTCGCGCATAATCATCGAAATTCTTTCTTTTATCTCTCATGTCGGATTCGAACTCTTCGCGCTTATCACGTTCGGCGGAGTAGAATTCTTTTCTTTTGGCATCGAGATCGTCGTAAAAATCTTTGTTCTGATCACGCGTGCTCTTTTGTTTCTTAAAATCGCTGCGGGCTTCCTCTTGCTGTTTGGTGAAGTCGTCTTTACGCTTCTTCTCTTCTTTCACGTAGGTTTCGCGGGCCTTGGTCATATCTTTTTGAAAAGTTTCGCGCTTCTTGCGCAAAATGCTATCGAACTTTTCGCGGATATCTGAGGGAGATTTTTTTTCGTCGGCAAAGAGCTGACTCATGAACGCAAGTTCGTCGTTTTCTTTTTTCTTCTCTTCTGGAATATTCTTGCGAAGCTCATCGAGCTGTTGGCGATCCGCCGTCAGAGAGTACTTATCATCGACTAGAGGCGCATTCTCAGTTTGAGACGGGGTGCCTTCCGATCTTTTTGTAGAAATTTGGCAGGCAGAAATGAAAATCAAAGATGCCACATAAAGCAGCGAAAGGTATTTTGTTTTCCCCGACCATAGTCCCATGAACGGACCTCCCTGAGTCTAATTTGTCTCACTCTGAGAATAATTGGACTTCAAAGAAAGAGCAATCTGTCGATAAGTATATATATGTTGTACGGAAAACGAATCTACGAACCTCAGTCGCGTTTGTCTCACAATCGGTCTCAGAAGATGATTCTGAACAAGGCCTTCCAGTACAAGTACACGGTCTTTTTGATGACCGCTGTCCTCGGCGGTGCGCTGCTGTTCTTCATTCCGGCGTACTACTTCATCAGTCAGAACTACACTCTCTTTACAAATCTTGCTTATGATACGCAACCGGCTCTGGTGACTCACCTGGAGCGCGAAGTGGTTTGGCTTGGCGTCTTTATGGTCCTTAGTCTGGTCATCATTGGCGGCTTCACACTCGTCGCCGGCCTTCGTATGACAAAGAACCTTCTGGCTCCGCTGGTGCAAATGGAAAAGCACATGAAAGAGCTCATGTACGGTCACTGGCATATTCCTGATTACAAAATCACCAATGAAGACGACTTCCGCGATCTGGCGATGACGTACGATTACTTCTATCGTTCATTGAAAGCCAACACTGAAGCGGAGTTGAAACTCATCGAAAAGCTTTCGATCGATCCACAAAATCGCGAAGCTTATGCGGCTTGGAAAAATTTAATCACGATCAAGCGTTCACGCTTAGGTTTACAAGAGCTGCCATTTGAAGAATTCACGGTGCAACCGTTGTCACGCAACGGTCCTGATTTCGAAGCCGAAAAAGCGAAGGCGGCGGCTAACGGTCCCGACGTAGTGTCGATCGAAGCTGGGCGTCGGCGTCGCGTTTCTTAATCGCCTCACGCTTGTCGTGGGTCTTTTTACCCTTCACTAACGCAATCTCAACTTTAGCGCGGCCTTTTTTGAAGTAGATCTTCAAAGGCACGCAGCTATAACCCTTTTCACGAAGAGCATCGTAAATACGATCAAGCTCCAAGCGATGCATAAGAAGCTTACGCAATCTCTCAGGCTCATGGTTATTGTAGCTGCTGGCTTTATAAACCGAGATATGGGCGTTCTGCAAAAAGGCTTCGCTGCCCCGGAAGCTCACATAGGAATCTTTGAGCTGAACATTCTTATCGCGAAGTGATTTCACTTCACTGCCCGTTAAAACAAGGCCGGCCTCGAAGGTATCAACGACCTCATAGTTGAAGCGGGCTTGTTTGTTTTCTTGGATAATCAGAATGCTCATGACGAAAGAAACTAGCACCCCACCCAGCCGAAGTCACGCGGGCAACACCGAGCCAGCTTGCTTATATTGCTTGTCGCAGCAGTACGGGGCACAGCAAGGCGCATCCATCCATGAGAACGCCTTCCTGCCGGCCATCGTGGCCGCCAGGAAGCGGGGTTCGGGGCAGTCGCCCCGATTGTCAGGATGCAGAAAGACCTGCGAAGCCATCCCCTACGCTCGGAAACTACGCCGACGTGGACTGGAAGAACTGAACATTGAGCTGGAACACCTCGGTGCCCCCGCTCGTATCCATCTCCTCATTAAACTTATCAACGAAGTCACGGATCAGCTTCTTGGCACGTTCCATGTCTTTCGGGCGCATAGCCACAGCCAGGTTATTGAATTCGCGAATATCGACCGGCTGTCTGCTCAGAGCGGCCGTCGCACGTTGCAACTGCTGGCGGTGGTTTTCACGAATCGCCGCAGACACGATGTCATCAGACGTCGTGATGTCCTGAGCTTCGACCGGGCGGAGTTCGCCTTCGGGAGTTTGCTCTAAGAGTCTCAAATTCAATAGACGGTTGATCGCATGAGTGGCTTCCAAAGGCTGAATTTCCAAGCGGCGCGCGATCCAGTGCGGATCGTTGCGGAAGCCCGGGATCTTTGCCAAAGCGATGATCGCAAAATGATGCCAGTCAGAGATTGTTTTGAAAGTCTCGAGATCCAACGTCCTTCTTTGAGCGCTTTTGCTCTTAGAAGCCATTGTTTTAAGAATCTCTGCGCGGATCTCTTCATCTTTTGTCATTTCAAGCTGAACCAGCAGCATGAAGTAGCTGGTCTCGGAACGGCCAAGCTGCAGGCGCTGAGCCACTCTGCCCGCCATCACCATCGAAAGCTTTTTAGAGCCCGACAAAACGCGCGACAAATGCGAAGGGCTGAGCTCCAAGTTGCGTGCGAAGGAACGGAGAGAAAACGCCGCATTCTTCTTCACTTTGTCTTCAAGAACATTACCTAAGTATGTGCGATAGCTAGTGTGATCAAAAACTGAAATCATGGGACTGTCACTCCTACCGTCGATTGAACGAAATCCAAAACAAACTCAGAACCTTCCAGAGTCACGTCTTTGCCGTTCACGGTGCCTTTGAAAACCAGCACCGGCAATGGACCTGGCAACACAGACGTTGGATCGCCGTCACCGCGAATTGTAACCTGACGGCTGTCAACCGATACGAAACTTTCGCGGATATTGGTCAAATAGCCGCTACCATCTTTAAAAAATAATTTCCCATTGATACCCGCTTCCTGAATCGTCAGTTCGTTCACCAAGGCATCCAGGCAGGTCGGCGCACCTTCCGCGTTGAAGTAACGTCCAGCAGCGGCCTCAGAACATTCACCGTTTTGTAGAATAACTTTATTACCCAACCACGTATAGAAAATGCCGTTCAGAATCGGAGCAGCTGTTTCTGCAAAATCAACTGTATCTGGCGACGAGAATCTTACTTTAGTATGAACAAACTCGCCTTGAGCACTCGCCGTCGTGATCACAATTGGCAAACCGTACTGTGTATCCATCGTCGCGACATAATTTGCGCTCAGATTATTGTAGTACTCTTGCAAGTGCATAGTTTTCACTTCGCGAGAGCTAAAGAACGCATTCAAGCTACGCGCAAAGTACGAAGTCCCATGCGGCGGATACTGAGTCACCAGCTCGCGATAGATCATCTCATGCAACACAAGGCCGGCTTTGCCGTTATTGTCGAGCTTGTTCCAGATCCCTTTGTTAATGATGTAGCGACGATCACCACGCAGGTTTGTATCTTGGTGAACCGCCGCCTGAGCCAAGTCACAACCTTTTGGCGGAGTATCGATTTCGCCGGTATCTTTTAACAAATTCAATTTTGCATCGGTGAAGTAAGTATCCATTTCAAAAGATGCAAGCCACTCTTGATAAAGAGCTGCACGGCTTGGGTTCAATCGCTGGATGGAGTCAATCACTGCCGCCACTTTTTGAAAGTAATGATCTTTTGGAGAACCGAGATCGAGAGTCCATTGTCTCTTGCTTGCTTCGTAGTGATCCAAAAGCTGAACAGTCGCCTGGCCGGAGCGGTTTTTACAGATAAGAACAACACCACCATTTCCTACACGTGGCCCGCCGTTACCGACACGTGGCCCATCCAACAACACAGCGTGGACAGATGCAGTCCCCAACAAGAAGGCGCCTATAAAGTGAATGAAAATCTTCATTTACGTTCCTTTGTCTCTAGTTAACTTTGTTTGAATTACAGCGGGACTATTCACATGAGACAAGCCCCCAAGGCAACAAATTGTTATCCGCAGGCAACAGCTGGGCAATGAAGATTGGCGCAAAACCGCTCCAGGAGCGGCTTACAAGAAGGTCTCGTTTTTAACGTGTAATTTTTTCGAATTGAAACCGGTGGTAAAGTTCGACAAATTGAGCAGGATTCAATTCCTCAGCTCGAACAGTCTCTTTAAATCCCATCTCTGAAAGCCAGCCCACAACCTTTGCGTCATCGGTCCCGGTTTGGTTGTAAAGAGCTGACAGATTCTTTTTCAAAAGCTTTCTTCTTTGCGCAAACGCCGCTTTGACGAAACCTAAAAAGGCTTTTGGATTTTGCACAGAGGTTGGCTTGCGAGTGAATGCCAGAACTCGCGAAGCAACCCGGGGTGGCGGATCGAAATCACGCGGACCTGCTTCAGTCACTTTTTCAGTTTTCCAGAAAGTCTGAGCAATCACCGTCAGCAAGCCATAGGCATCGGTCTGCGCTTGAGCCGCGATTCTTTGTGCGACTTCTTTTTGGAACATCAATACCATGTGATCAAGCCCCTCTTTATCAAGGCTGCGATCAATCACAATGCTGGATGAAATCTGATAAGGAAGATTGCTAACGAGGACTTTCTTGCCGGTTTTGCCTTCGTAGAATTGCTGCCAATCCAACTGCAAAGCATCGCCTTCTATAACATCGACTCCATGGCCACGCCAGAATTGCGCCAGCACGCGATCGAGTTCAATCACACGAAATTCCGCTTTAAACTGACGCAAGAAATAAGTCAGTGCACCGGGCCCAGGACCGACCTCAATTAAAACATCCGGCTCAAATTCCCGGGCTTTATTGATGATTCTTTCAATGACAATATCGCTGACCAAAAAGTTTTGGCCCAACGACTTCTTGGCTTCGATGCCAAGGGCTTCTTGCACCTCTTGAAGGCGCTCGCGAGCGGTACTCATTGTTTGTTATTGAAATCTTGGGGAAGGCTTTGCGGAGAAGGCCCAAGATCCAATGTAGAAACTTCGCCACGATTCAGGCGCAAAACACCAACGTAGCCAATCATCGCTGCATTATCAGTGCAGTATCTGAGCGGCGGAATCACAAGCTTAAAACCTTTGCGCTTTGCCCAGTCTTCGGCCCGCGCACGCAAACGCGAATTCGCACTCACTCCACCCGTTAGGATGACACGTTTCGCTTTAAACTTCTTAGCGGCTTTTTCTAACTTAGCGATTAAAACGTCCACGATCGCTTCCTGGAAAGAGGCGCAGAGGTCCGGCAAATTTTTTTGCACTTCCTCAGCTCCCATCTGTTCAAGCAAGCGCTGACCGGAAGATTTCAAACCCGAGAAGCTCATGTCGAAGGTGTCGTCGTGAATCATGCTGCGCGGGAAATCGTAAGCTTTCGGATTTCCTTTTTGCGCTTCTTTATCAACACGCACGCCGCCTGGAAAACCAAGCCCCGCCATCTTCGCAAACTTATCGAAAGCTTCACCGGCCGCATCGTCTTTGGTGGTGCCGAGCACTTCGTACTCGCCGATGCCTTTGATGTGATACAAACTCGTATGACCGCCGCTGATTGCAAGACCCACATAAGGATAATCAAAATCCTCAGGTGGCGCGTACTGCGCATCTTTCAAGAAAGGCGCAAGCAAGTGTCCCTCAAGGTGATTCACACCAATAAACGGAATCCCCTTGGCCTGAGCGATGCTTTTTGCAGTAATCAATCCGACGATCAAAGACCCCACGAGGCCCGGGCGATTGGTCACCGCAATCGCAGGAATATCTTTCCACGTCATGTTCGCTTTTTTCAGAGCTTCTTCAATCAGGGGAATCAAGGCTATCGAGTGATTGCGGCAGGCGATCTCTGGAACAATTCCGCCGTAGGGCTCATGTTCCAGGTCTTGGCTCGCAGAAACGACCGAGTGAACCCAGCCTGTGCGTTCAACAACAGCTACAGAGGTATCATCACAACTCGTTTCAATCGCGAGAACGCGGTCCATTTAGTACTCTTTATTTCAAGCCCCAAAGGGGCCCATTATTTTTTATTAAGACCTTTTAAACGGATCTTAGCTTTTTTCGCTTCGTTGGAATCCGGAGACTTCGTCACAAGCTCATCATAGAAAGTCTTTGCTTCGTCTTTCATACCCAGTTCTTGGAAAGACACACCCATCTTATAGGTCGCTTCGTTGAACTTTTTGCCCTTAGGGTTTTCATCACGATATTTCTGATAATTCAAGATCGCTTTTTTCCAATCCTTCTGGTCGAAAGCCTCTTGGCCAAGCTCATAGGAGCTTTTCTTGGCTTCTGTCGCTGCTTTTGCCTGGGCTGCTGACGCTTGGGCTACGGCTGCGGCTTTTTCAGCTTTCAAAGCATTTACTTCGGCATTTAATTGGAAAACGGTTTTTTCAAGATTGCTGAGACCTTCTTGCAAAAGAAGGATCTTCTTATTGGCATCCGCAGAAGAATCGGCAGCGAACTTTTTCGCCGCTTCGGCCTCTTGCGAGCCTTGGCCTTTTTGGTGTTCAAGCACTTCTACACGGCCGCGAAGGCCACGCATATCTTCTTCGATATCAGAGAAGCGGCTTGCGGAATCCGCAGAGGCCTTCTGCATTTTTGTGACTTCTTGCTGAATCACTTGTTTTTGTTCGGTTTCACGCACGTCCGTACGGGTTTTCAAGCAGCCAGTAAGGCCGAGGGATAAAAGCCCAACGTATGTAGTTGCAGGAAGTAACCACTTCATAACACATCTCCTGTTTTTTGACGGATCAGACGAGCTGAATTTTCCGCTCTTTCGGCGGCTATTCTTGCTTTAATAAAAGCGTCACGTGCTTGGGCGTAATCTCTGTCTTTATAGTACAACCGGCCTTGTCGATAAGCTTCGTCAGCTTGATGCCAGTAGCCTGGTGAATGGCGGGGAGCTTGGACTGCCCGGGCGGCTTCAATCGCGGCGCGGGCCAGAGTATACTCTTCAATCGGCTGGGGGACCGTTTGGCAGCTCACTAAGAGAGCCAACATTGTCACTGCTAGAACAACAAATCCCCTCACCCGAAAATTCCTTTAACTATTATTGCTGAACTGGCAAGAAGTTCGCGCGACGGTTTTTCGCGTTCGCAGCTTCGCTCTCACCTGCTTCAACAGGTTTTTCTTTTCCGTAGCTGATCACAGACAAACGAGCCGCTGGAACACCCAAGCTTACCAAGTAAGCCTTTACAGCGTTTGCGCGTCTTTCGCCCAATGCCAAGTTGTACTCGATAGTCCCGCGAGCGTCGCAGTGACCTTCGATTTGAACTTTGTAGCCACCGTTCTTTTTAATCCAGTCCGCGTTGCCTTGGAGGATCTTCTTATTCTCAGCATCGATGCTAGATTTGTCATATCCAAAATGCACAGTCTCAAGTCCAGGGATTTTACCGCTGTCACTGCCTGCAGTATCAAAACTCATTGGAGTTGATTCCACAGCCGTCTCAGACGTTGGCGTTGTGATAGGTGTTGATTCAACATCAGACTTCGTTTGTTTGCCTTTACAAGCAACTACCAAAGCGACTGCAGCAAAAGCGAACGTCAATTTACGTAACATCGTTACTCCTCCTTAAGGTTTTGAACCCTTAAAACTTTAAGCCATGATGGGTTATTGTCAAACCATATCAATTAGTTGTTTCGATATTGATGTTGCGTTGCCATGCGGTGATACTGGGCCCATGAAATTGAAAAATCTGTTATTTTTTGCGGCAGTCCTCGTCACATCGTCATTCTTTTCCGCTCCTAGCTTGGCTCTTGAAGTTCCTCCAGATTGGAAGTTTAAGAAAATCACCACTCCACACTTTGAAGTTATTTATAATGCCGAGCAGCAAGAGCTGGGAGATCTATACGCCCGTCAATTAGAACGTGCGTACAACGTCCTCTCTCCCATTTTCGCCGTCCAGCCTGAAAAAACTCTCGTGATCATCAATGACAAAACGGATGTGACGAATGGTTATGCGACTCGCATTCCTTATCCACACATCATGACCTATCCGGTTCTACCGGGCCCGCAAGAAAGCTTGAGTGAGTCCGGCGATTGGTCTCTAGAACTGCTTGCGCACGAGTACACGCACATCCTGACGTTTGAACCTGCGACGGGAGTTTTCCGTGTTCTGCGCGGAGTCCTCGGCAGCATTGCATCGCCGAATATTCTTTTGCCAAATTGGTGGAAAGAAGGCCTCGCTGTTCAAGTCGAGTCCATGCTCGAACCTAAGGGCGGTCGTCTGAAGTCTCTGTATCAAGATGCCGTGATTCGCGCGATGGCGGATGATGGCAGCTTACAAGCTTACGATGTTGCCCAAATCAACGAGTACATCCCTTCCTGGCCTGAAGGCATGCGTCCTTATATGTTCGGCTCGATTTTCTGGAGCCAAGCCGTGGATGAAAACGGCAAAGAGGTCATGAACAACCTCAACATGCGCCACTCTTCGCGCATCCCGTTCTTTATTGAAACTCCGGCCAAAGATTTACTAAAGCTGGACTACGAAGGTTTCTATAATAAAGCTCTCAGCACGACGAACACGATGGCCCAAGATCAGCTGAAAGCTTTGCGAGTCACGCCAACGACTGAGATCCATAGCCTCCCTCTGAAAGCAAAATACTCTTCTGCACCGGCCATCAGCGACGACGGCAAGTACTTGGCACTGATTACTGTCGACTACAAAGCCGATCGTGTGATTGATATTTTCATTCGCGACCCAGACACAAAAGTGATCTCCAAGAAACTGCAGGTTGAAATCAAAAAAGAAGAAGAACCTCTCGCCCCGAAAGACAATAACGACGGCCCGCCTTCTGGCAGCATTCAAAAGATCGCGTGGTTCCACAAGACACCGAAATTGATTTACGACCAGCTTCGCTACTTTAACCGCATTGAGCGCTACTCGGAACTCTACACTTATGATCTCGACACCGGTAAAAGCAAACGTCTGACGACAGGCCTGCGTGGCCGCGAACCTTCGATGGCTCCTGACGATAGCAAAGTCGTCTTCGTCCGTCTCGAAGGCGGACGCACCCGTCTTGCCGTTTACGATCTGGCGACCGAGAAAGCCGAGATCCTCTTGAGCGCAGCCATGCAAGAGCGCATCTCTTCGCCAACTTACTTAAACGCGGACACGATTATCTTCGCGCTTCGTAACAGCCAAGGTGAAGAAGGTCTTTGGACGTACTCACTCAAAGACAAAACCACCGCGCAAGTTTTGACATCGTTTACGCAAGCGCGCTTTCCGAGTGTGACGAAAAATGGTTTGATGTTCACGGCCTCTAACAACGGTGTGCATAATCTCTATCTCGCCAACGCCGAGATGACTGCGGCAAAGCCAGTAACTCACGTAGGCACAATGGTGAGCTCATCAGCACTTGATCCACAGACAGATAATCTCTATGCCACTTATATGTCGTCTGTAGGCCCGATGGTTGTTATGATCGCAGCTGATAACTGGAAGAAAACTCCGGCAGAGCTGCCAAAAATCGACGGGCTTTTTGCAAAACGCTACCAGAAGACTTTGGCGCCGGCGGAAACTCCGGCCACCGATGAAACAAAATACGAAGTCAGCGATTACAGCCCTTGGGGCTATATGTGGCCACGCTACTGGATTCCATATCTTTGGACTTCCCCTGAAGGCGGCATTGTCATTCAGGCGCAGACCTCCGGTTTTGATCCACTTCATCGCCATTCTTATGATGTGCTTGTCGACTGGAATACTTACCTCAAAGCCTTTGACTGGTCGGTGAGCTATTTGAACAACACCACGAACCTGCCAGTTCAAGTCACGGGCGCGCAAACTCATTCATACCTCGTTGAGCGCGAAAATCTTGTGAAAGATACTTTGGCACAGGTCTCTGCTCTGCCGGATATCTGGCGCTTTAGTGACAAGCTCACTCTAGGGCTTGGCTGGCGTTACCTTGAAAGAACCGTGGTCAGCAGCCCGACCACAAAGCGCACGGGGCCTTTCGGCTCATTGATCTACAAAAACTTTACTCAAGGCGGGGAACAGTTTGCTCCGCAAGAAGGTGGCGGCGCTTATCTGATGGCGGTGGATTACATCGCGGGCAAAGACCTGATGAACCATTCGCAGTTCCAAACCGGCGGCGTTTATTATTTCTCAAAATGGCTGCCGAAATTGCACTCCATAATGGCCCGCGCGAGCGTGCTTTACACGCCTGAAAAAATTGCTGCGATTTACGGAACTCAGTCGGACTCGATGGATTTCGATGGTTCGGATTTGATGTCGAAGTTCCTGGCACGTGGTTACTCGACCGGTCAATTCATTGGCCGCAATATGTACAATGCGAGTCTCGAGTACCGCCTGCCGATTTGGGACATGTACAAAGGCAAGGGAACCTGGGCGTTCTTTGCCCGCCGTCTGTATGCAGCGGTCACGATGGATGCCATTTCAACCGACGGGTTTGCTTATGAGATCGTTGACGGCACTTACACGGCCAATGCGGTGACGGCGCATGATATTTTCACGAGCTATGGCCTTGAAGGGCATTTGGAAACGACGATTGGCTACGAATTCCCGCTGAACTTTGTTTTTGGTGTCTACCAAGGTGCTAACAAAAAGTACGCGCCAAATCCAACAGCGGGCCTTGCCATCCAATTCGGAGGCTTTTAGCGCTGCATGTTGTCGGCTCTCCACAAGGACCCCTTGACAATGATCCAGGTCGTCGAAAACACTGGAAATACCTGGAGGGGTGCATGGAGAAAATCAGCTGGATTAAAGAACTTGTGAAAGCTGAACAACAAATGGAGGAGTCTGGCCTCGTAGACATGAGCTTTGGTTTCGACCCAGAGCGCGTTCTCGTGACAGAAAGTATCCAATTCCTCATGAACCTCAAAACCGAGTTCGTGGATGCTGCTACCAATTTTAATGAGCTGAAACCTTCAGCTCTCGGCCGCATCAAAATTTACGGGATCGCAAAGACTCACGCAGACTTCATGCTCTTCCGTAATGGCTATAAGATGATTTTCTCATTGAAAGCCCCAGGTCAGATCAGTGTTCGATTCAATTTCATCGGCACAAATTACATCCCTACTCCGGGAGCAGCAGAGAACACTCCGGCTGCGAACGCGAACGTCATGGATGAAAATATCGTTGAAGCAAAATGGGCGGCCTTCGAAGAGCTCATCTGGACTTATCGTGGACAGACTGTGAAGCTCGAGTACATGGTTCGTCACTACCTCACTCAGTTCATCCGCGAAAGCTCAAAATAGTTTCATAGTCCTGGACTTACAAAATGTCCGCAGCTCGCGGACAATAGAGCTAAGATGACATCAAAGCTTTGTATTTCTATCTTTGTTGGCCTGGGTTTTATCAATAGTGCTTCTGCCGCTGATATCTGTGCTAAAAACGGCAAAGACTTAGCTCTGTTGAAAGACTCCTTTCCCCGATTTTTTCAGTCACAAACAGAAATCCACTTCGCCCGCTCACAAACTCCGGTGGCCTATCTCAGTGTGACGGTGGCGCCGGATAAAATTGCCGGTGAAGCGAAGTACAAAATTCCGATCTTCGGGATCAAGCAAGAAAAAGGCTATGCCACTCAGCTTTGTTATAACAAAGACGACGGTGAGCTAAAGATTGAGCTCGATAACGGCAAAGAATTCAAAGTGAAAGTCATCAACGACAATCCTCCGGATGCGACTGTCACTATTAAAGGTTACGAGATGACCCGCAAACCTGCCGAATACAACAAAGCGATGGCCATTCTCAATGGCACAAGCTCCGGCTCTTCATCTTCATCAAGCGGATCCAGTGACTTTAACAATAATGGAGGTGCTCAATGATGACTTTCGTGATCAGCACACTTCTCAGCCTGTCTTTTGCAGCGACCTCTCCGGTTCAATCCAAAGAAGAGATCAAGTTTATTTCTAAAGCTGACAATAAGCTTTTGGACACTTTTAAAACGGACGCTTACATCGGCACCATCGGCCGCGTAGACGAGAAAACTCAGGATCTGAGCCTCGTCGATCTTTATGCTTTTAAGGATAACGGCAAAATTTCGATGAATGAGGCGCTTTGCAAAGACTATCTCAAGCAAGTCTATGGGCCGCTTGATAAAATAACTTTAAAAGTGAAGAACATCAAAATCTATAAATCGCACACGGGTAATACTTGCGAGGCTCAGGCAGATGATCCTGAAGCAAAGAGCACGGTTCCTGAACACCGAATCATCATCGGCTTCTTAAACGCCAAACCCTACGCGATTGAATTTAACCTTGCGAAGAAATCGACTCCCGACGTTCAAGAAAACATCCGCAAGTTCTGGGATAGCCTTCGCTAGTGAGTCGTCGCCTCGGCCTGCTTCGTAAAAGCTTCGGGCTGAGGCTGAGGACGCTTTGTCTGGTGAATATGTAAAGCCAAGTAGCCGAACACCAACCAGTAAAACCGATCGGCCATTCCACCGAGCGATAAATGCCAGTGATAGATAATTAGAATCGGAATCTGCACCATCGCGTAGATCCCGAAGATATGCAGGACCGAGTTCTCGGACATCAGAACCTTGACTGCCATCACCACCAGCAAGAGCAGAAAAATTCCCGTCCAAACTATAAAGGGCCAACCACCGACCACGCCCGCAGAGGCAAAGATATTGTGCGGGTCTTTGAATGAGTTGTAGCTTTCAACATTGAGATCGTCTTTGCCCGAGAATTTCGACAGCAAACCCTGCCCGATCCACGGGCTGGTTTCGAAGTACTCCCAACCGCGTTCGACTTCTTCCATGCGGCTGGCGACGCCATCTTGGGCTTCACGATCGACGAGGCCTTTTTTGCCAGTGGCAATATCGCTCGCGTATTCCGCCATCTGTGCGCCGAAAAGAACCAACGTGACTGTCATAATCAGGGCCGCTGAAAACTTAAAGAAGCGAAAGCCTGCGTGCTTCGTCGGAACTCGCAAGAGCCACAGCACCCACGCCATCATCACCGCAGCCAGCGCTGAACGCGTGCCTGTAAGAATCAACGCTACAACACTCAAAAGAATGCCGACAATCCAAAGCGCTCGCACCCAAGGTCTTTTTGTCTGCTGCAAACACGCCAGCGGAAAGACAGTTCCGACGGTCGCGCACGTCACCATATATGGAATGTGCTTAAAGATGCCGATAAAGCGGCCGCCTTTGAAAGTCAGATCCGGGCGCACTGCAAGCAGTCCCAACGAGAGAATAACGAAAATCACTGACCAGAAACTGAGAAACCGCACCGCTTTCTTTGGATCCAGCATCGCGGGCAAAAAAACTCCGAACAAAACGATGATCCAATACGTGGACGCCAGCGCCGCCCATCCATAGAGACCTTTATGATTATCCATAAAGATAAATTGCAGAAGTGTCTCCAAGAACAACGTCAAGAGCAGCACAATGACAAGCGTGCGATAGACTTTGCCGAGCTTATTCAAACGATCATGATGATGAAGAGTGTAGAAAACTAGCGGCAGTCCCAGCAAAAAACTCAGAATAACGTTCATATACGGATGCAAACCGTGCTGAAAGATGATGACCGAGACCTGCGAGGGAATCCCCATCCATGTCAGCGACAGTTTCGAGACGAACACTAGAAAGAGTAATGCCAGTGCCCAGAAAGCCATTACTGTTTTTCGTTGCTGTATTTACTAATTAGCAGACCCGTCAGTGCAATACTCATGACCACAGAAACCAACGTGATCGCTTTGCTGGCTTCAGGGCTGACGAGCATTTCTCTTGGCGGAACGTAAATCAAATCTTCATGGCTCATTTTCAAGCTGTCACCGCCGCCTTGTTTGATGAGCTCTTGCACATCGACCTCGTAAGTTCCACGATGCTCGTCCACGGCCTTGGAGTGAATGCCGGCCCATTTTTCAGGTTCTTGTTTGCGAACCATGACCTCAGAGATGTCGCCACCATTCGTACTGCCGCCTGCAAGAGTCAGTACCTTTAATAGATCCGTGTTACTCGGCACATAGTAGACACCAGGCTTTTGGACAGCTCCAAGCAACTGGACTGAGATCAAGGACTCTTTCGGCGAAGAACGATACATGTATTCTGAGGCTTGCGCTGGCGTTTTAATATCACCAATCGCGCCCAAGTCTGCCGTCGGTGCCGCTGATGCAAGAGACGTCCAAAAAGTTAAGAAAACCATCAGGAATTTCAACAGCTTCTTCGCAATTATATTACTCGGCGTATTCACGGTAAAACCCTCCCCGTTGCTCTTTCCTAGACCTGTTGGGATACAAATATAATGGCCCGGACCTTCGCCGAGAAGTGAAGATTTAGGTGACGGAATCTGGCCCTCCGTTTAGCCTTATACCTATGACGAGTCCAGTACCAGAACACGAAAAATTATTCGACGAAATCAGTAACAAACTCAATGAGCTCAGCCAGCGCTATCAGGATGGCACTACAGCCGAAGAGGCGCCGTCTCAACAGCAGAGATTGGAGCGAATGCAAGATCAGTTGAAGAAATTCAGAACTGATATGCAGGGCAACAATAACGAGATGATTGAGAAGATTAAAAGTCTTGAAAATGTGAATTTTTCGCAAAACGAGATCACGGGACAGCTTCGTCAGATCACTGAGCAGCTGAACCATGAGCGTATGACGAATTCCAAACTCAGTGCGGACCTCGCAAAATCTCTGGAACTCTGCTTGCAACTGCAACTTGAGATCCAAGGTTTGAAAGCTCGCTCTATGGCGATCCAAACAGAGGATAAAAAATTCTCTAACTCGCTCATCGAAAAGAATCGCGTTCTGCAACGTGAGCTGGAACTCTCGCAAGCACTCAAAGGTGAAATGGCCATGGAAATGGCTAAAGCCAAAAGCGCGATGCAAAGAGAACAACAAACTTGGGTTGAAACAGAGCAAAGCCTGCAAAACCAAATCGCCGAACTGAATAAAGAAAAAGCGGAGATGCTGGCTTCCATCGAAGAGCTCAACGGCATGATGGACGAAAAGGATCTTCAGATCGCGAACCTCAGCATGGACATCGAAAAAATCTCTACTTCATTCAACGAAGTCGAATCTTCAGCGGTTCAACAAAGCGATGTTCTGAAAAACTTGATGGCGGTTGCCGAAACAAAGATCGTAGAAATGAAACTCGCTTTGGATAAAAAACACAGCGAAGCTGCTGACTACTACAGCCACTTGCAAAAGGCTCTGGCACAAGTGAATGTTCTGACCCAAGAGAACATGACTTTGAAAGACTACGTGAACAAGCTGAACTACTACCATCAGCAGACACAAGCTTTGCAAGCCGCAGGCTTGCAACAGCAGCAAGCGCAGGTTGCGGCTCAAGCACAGGCTGTGCAGCAGGCTCAGGCGCAGTTGCAACAACAAGCCCAGCAAATGCAGCAGGCGCCTCCGACACAGACGCCGCAGTAATTACGGATTAAAGTTAGAAGCAAGGAGCCCTGGTGATGAACCGGGGCTTTTTTTTTGCGCAGAGATTTACTGGCTCCGCCCTTCTTTACTAGCTGCCGCCGGCGCTTCTCCATCCATGTGAATCGAGGCTTCTGCCTCGAGCTCCGCTTCCTGCCGGCCATCCAGGCCGTCAGGTTTCTGTATTTTTGGAACTTCCTTCGATCTAATTTTTTGTATTCATACCAAGGACCTTCCCTGCGAATCGTCTATTATACGACCCGGTCGTCTTATAGACGACTCACTCGTATAATATACCATTTCATCAGAGGTATGCTTTCTGCAAATGGCGTAACACGATCACGTGATCGCACTACAATCTCTAACTAGAGAGTTCAAAGACTGAACAAATTAAAAATCAACGCCACCAAAAATTTCAAATCAAGTACTTGAATTCGGCCTTCATACCCAGACGGCCACGATGGCCGTCTGGCCCCGTTCTCAAGGACGGATGGCCGTCGCTGTTCCCCTCACTGGGAGAACGAAGACAAATCACACACTCACCGCTCGAAATCCCCTCTGAGAGCGGGTTTTAGTTCCACTTCGGAACTAGGCTGTCGATAGGATTTCAAAAAAAAGATATTTATTTCTGTTTACAAATCACATCAGAGTGTGAGAACTTGAAATCACTCTATTGAAAGGAGGCTACGATGATGATTACAAAAATTTACAGCATGACTGCAGAGTCCGGGATGAATCAACTTCAACCGCACGTGGCCTCTCTAGTCGTACGTTAGGTTTTTTATCTCTATTAGTTCAGCCACATTTTAATACTTAAATAAAACTTTCAAGGCAGTTGTTGTCTTGGATTTTAATTCAACTCTCGTCTGGAGTTTGCTTTATCGGCCATAAAGCGCTTCGGCGAGCATTATCACATTCGGGCATTGCTATGTCCGAGGAGGAAGCTATGGAAGCGTTATTACGCAAGAAAAGAGAATGGGAATTTCAGAACCACAAGGTATTACTGAAACTCGTTCAGACTTCCAGTGATGTGTCTGTTGAAAGCGTGAAAAAGGCCGGTTTAGTAACAAGCTTCCTCGCGTATCTGATCTACGTCATGGTCAGAGGAATGCTCGCCTTCGGCGCCTTTATTTTGAATGGACCAGTTTTGGTTCGCAAAGTAGCTCCAGGCTTTAAACCGCAAGAATTTCACGAATTCAATCCGCATCACCACGAAGCCAAATTAGCAAATCGTCTTTGGCGATGCTAATTTGAAAGCAATCAGCATAAGGTTGATTGCAATGACCGGGCGGAGTCGCCACCGACTCTGCCCTTTTTATATTATTCAGCGAGATGAGACAGAAACTTTTCTGCACGGGCATGGATTTGATCTTGCTCCGCTTTGAGTTCCGGCGTGAACTTGAGAAGCTTTTCATAAACTTCGAGATTCATAAACGGCGCTTGAATAGACGCGACAGAAACCGGACGAGGCTGAATCGGCGCTTGCTCCACTTCATCAAGAAGAACTTTTAAACTATCCAAATACAATCGATGCTCACGCGCAATGAAGTCCAAAGGCACTCGCGATGCTGGGAGCTTTAATTCCAGGCTGCTGCCAATCGGTGTGACCTGCATGTCAGGCATATTGAAAATGTTTAAATCCCCGGGATACATCACGAAAATTCGATAACCTTTCGTGAGCGCACGGGCGAAAATATCCAGCATGATCGTTTCACGCGTTTTACCGGTAAACGTATACGAAGGCTCAAGCAAGTGCTGCACTAAACGCAATTCAGACTTACCTTGGAACTGACCGGTGATCACCGTTGCAATGCTGAAGAAGTAACAGCGATAGTTTGTTTGGAACTCATTGTAATATCTACCGCCGAAATGAAATGGATCCGACAAGCCAAACACAAGACAGCGGTTGATTTGCGGGTTCACTTCAGTATCCAGCTGAGGCCCCATTGCACGCTCAATCACGCGGTAAGTTTGCGCGATCTGAAAATCCATCGTCGAGTAGTGGCGATAATTCAATCGGGCCAGTGAATAACTCCCCGCAACCAGCGCAATGACAGCCGCGACGGCGTAAACTTTCGCGTTGTACTTCTGACTGAGCTTTTCCACGCCGAAAATCAGCGGATAAATCAGCAGAAAGCCCGGAAAAGTCAGATAACGAACGAAGGCGTTTTTACCCTCAAGACTATCCACCGGAAAATTCGCCATTATACAAAAGGCTGCCACAAAAATTACCAGCGTAACAACCGATAAAACCGCCGTGGCAGACACTGGCCTGCGTGCACGCCAGAAAAAAGGAATCGCCGCCAAACCACCCAGCACGCCTACCGCATAAGTGCTTTTAAAAGTTCCTTCAACGATAATTCTAAAAATTTCCCAGGCTGGAACTCCTTCAGCAGTCCCTGTCATCTTGAAAGTTCCATAGCCTTTGCGCAAAACCACGAACAGCAAATCCTGCAAAGTATTTACAGAATAGTACGTGTAAGCCGGATCATGCGACGTCGCGATGAAATAATAGGCCATCGGCAAAAGAGCGAGAACAAAACCGCCAACAAACAAAGAACAGCCTTTACCCCAGCTGGTTTTCATAAAGCCGCGAATCAACAAAAACGCAGATGCCGGAACCATCAAGGCCATCAAATGATGGTGGCACAGTCCCAAACCGTACATCAAACCGATCATGAAAACATATTTAAGCTCACGCTTTTCATCAAAACATTGATGGAAATAAATCAGCGCCGCAACCAAAGTCAGGTTCAAAGTGAATACTTCAGGAATCAGAATATATTGCTGAAGCAAGCCCTGGGCGAGAAAAACCAGAACCGCCACGAGAGCTGCATTTTTATTCGCCGCAAATGTTTTAAATAAAAAGAAGCAGGCAGTCCACGCCGCGAGAATATTCACCCAAAACTGGGCATCAAACGGGTTCTGAGTAAAAATAAAGAAGAACTTACCCAAAAGAACATACAGCGGATATCCCGGAGCGTGCGGGATTCCCCAGCCTTGGATGGCGGTGGCAAAATCGCTGGCGTCAAAAAAAGACAGACCCTCGTGTCTGAGGTAAAAACTGACGAGGGTAAAGAGAAGAAAGACTATTTGGCTGACTAAGAACTGCTGGTTAAGGCTGCCCGCCTTTTTCAAGTATGTCATATAAAGTCTTTCGTAAATTCGGATACTGACGTACGGCTTTGGCTACAACATCTTCCGCCAGCGTGATCTTCTTATCATCCACCAGCAACTGCACGAGGGCTTGATAGCATTCAGCGTCCGCATAACCATTCACAACGAGCTTTCGACCCAACTCAATGGCCTGAGGCTTGTGTTGAGACCGGACGGCCGTTAAGAAAACCAAAGCACAATGCTCTTTGCCGCCGATTTTTCCATTCGGAAAACGCTGCAACAGTTTCGCTGCGTGCTGTGGCCCCTTCTCTTTAGTATTAAGGAGGGCGCGAATAGCTTTGTCAATGTATTCAACATCCGGGCCCACAACCTGAATGCCCATATCAAAACACTCCGCCGCTTTGTCGACTTCATCACGATTGATATGAAAACGTCCCGCAGCTAAGAGGGCCGCTGAGAATACTTTACGAAGTTCGGGAGTCACGTTATCCAAGCTCAAGAAGCGTCCATAAAACTTAGGAATTTCTTCCAAGTGACCGGCGAAAACCGCAGAGATAAATAGGTTGCCGAGGCGTTTCGGACCAATCGGATAATTCTCGAGAATCATCGGTGCCAAACGATAAGCGGCGGCATAGGACTTCTGCTCAAAAAAGGCATCGAAGTTCCCAGTCAGGCATTTAAAATGCAACGGTTGCAAGTCAAGACCCTTACGGAACTCATCCACAGCCGGCACGTAATTGTTTTGAATAAACTTCGCATACCCCAAATAGTAGTGCGCGAGTGTCGGCTTCTTTTCTAAACTCATTGCGAAATGAAATTGGGCTTCGGCTTCTTGAGTTTTTCCCTCGATCAAAAGCTGCTTTCCGTTACGGATAGATTTGATGTACTCACTGGGATTTACTTTACGGGCAATGATGCTGCGAAGACGGTCTGAAAGCTGTCCGCCTTGAAACGGCTTTACAATATAGTCGTCGACGAGTTCTTCGGCGGCCTCTGCGATCGCCGTGCTTGAATTGCTATGGGAAACTATCACTGAAATCTTATTCGCGCTCTGAGCGTTCATAAGACTCACAAGTTCAAGCCCTTGACGTCCATTGAGTGAAGACTCTGTGATAAGAATGTCAGGCTTCTTGGCGTTGATAATATCGCGGGCTTCTTCGTATTTTTTTGCGATATATATATTCTCTTCAGTACAGCCAAGAGATTTTAAGCTCGAGGCAATGCCATGAGTATACGAAGTGGAATGATCCACCACTAATGCCGAAAGACTATTCATAACTCGATTTCCCGCATGGATCTAAAAAGAAGGTCGACGGCGCGTTGATTTTGCTCCATCGCACGGCGGAAGTCGCCCCAAAGATTAAAGTCATAACGGTGTAATTCAATGCTGTACATGCAAAGCTGATCACTGAGTTCAATCACAGCGGCGATCCGGCCGGTTGCAACGAACCTTTGGCGTTGGTTTTGAAAACAAAGAATGCCCTCGAGATTAACGAGTTGGCCGACCGCGCAGGTCTTTTGTGGTGCCTCGAAGCTTACGTGACGGTGGTCGACCTCAACGGCTTCCGTCATCTGTTTTAATAACGGAAGTTCGGTCGTTAAGTTCTCAAGAAAATGAATTTCAAAATAATTTCTATTTGAAGCCATGATCGGAACCTCTCACTATCATTAAACCCCAGGAGACGCTGGCCTTCCAAGACTCAAACGGAGTTCTGGACAATAGTGAGAGATCGATAAGGTCTGTATCCGAGTGTTCGAACGCTCGTTATTCCACAAAGTGGGTGAACATCTTCAGATAGAAGCCTTCAGGGAACTGCAAGATCGTCGGATGGTCCGCCGCGTGCCCACCACGAGTGAGATTGCGAGCCTGCCAGTTATTGCGTTGAATCGCCTTACGGATGGCCTCTTTGAAATCCTCTTCCTCGAGAAGTCCAGAGCAAGAGCACGACACCACAAAACGCTGAGCTTTAATCATACGGAAGGCTTGGGTGTTCAATTTTAAGTATGCATGACGTCCTGTTGGGATGTCCTTCTTGGCTTTAATAAACGCCGGCGGATCCGCGATAATGATATCAAAGCTGCGACTTTCAAATTTATCAAGACCTTCTAAAACATCCACTTTATGAGCTGTGACTTGTGCGCCTTCACGTTCTGCATTCAGCTTGGCAAATGCCAATGCAGACTCAGAGACGTCACCAAGGTGAACTTCCACATCAAAACCCTGACTCTTCAACGCACGCGTGATCTGTGTTGCCCAGTGGCCGACGTAGCAGCAAAGATCCAAAATACGAATCGGCTTTGCTTTTAATTCAGGATGAGATGCCGCCCAGTTTTTAAAAAGCTGAACTGCTTGGAAAATATTTTGCGTCTGATCGAGGAAGAAGCCGGTCTTCTGCCCTTCAGCGAGATCGCACTGCATGCGAATCACGCCCTCATCACTTGCGGAATTCAAAAGAATATCCACTTTCGTCAGATCAATCTCCGGAATCTGTTTAATAGTTTTTGGATCTTGAACTTCCATGCCTTCAAGTTTGCGAACATTTACATCGTTTCGCAAAACCACAGCGGTTTCATTCCAGCCCAGTGTCGTCAGATTCTGCTTCTGTGCCTCTTCAACCAGAAGCTTAAAGAAGCCTTCCGCATCTTGTAGGGCTTTATCTAAACCCGCCGTCACAAGCTGAGCTGCAAACACTTGGCCTTTTTTACCGTTTTGCTCAACCAAGTAATAGTCCAAGACCAATCCCGGGAGGAAATCGGCTTCGCCAAAGCACATACGGAAACTGCCACGGAAACCGGCGTTCTTGCGAACTTGCCAAGCTTGTGTGAGTTTCTTAATCAGTGAGGGAAATGCCAATGGTTCACGTTCTTCGGCATTGAAGCTGACGGCACGAAATGAAATCAAAGAGTGTGGGTTCCCATAGCCGCGCGCAAGAAATCCGCCTTTACAATCCTGGAGCTCAACAAATGAGCCCAGACCGATTCCTTTAGGGCTGCTCGAAAGTTCATTTGAGAAAACCCAAGGATGGCCGCCACGAATACGCTTGTCAGCGCCTTGGCGCAACTTCCAGATCACCATTACTCAACCTCTTTAACTGCAAACACCAACAATGTGGTCTTCTCTTTAGCGGAAAAATTATTATCGCTCATGACCAGCAAGCTCTTTCGTCCGTCTGGCAAAGCAGGACCCCAGGCAAGAGCTTCAAAGTTTTCTAATTTCTGGTTTTTAAACAGCTCTTCAAAATCAAGGAGCTTGGTTTTTTTCATTGCCGTAGATTTACCATCCGCGAGACTCTTGACGCTAGAAACATCTTTCACGCCTGAAGTTTCTGCCAAGTAAAGGCCGCCGGTATAGGCAATTCCCGTCTTCGTCAGACGCGCGCCACGCTCAAGCACAATAAACTGACCGTCACTGACATAAAGAATCTCAGAAATACCTCGGAAGACCTCAACGCCCACCGGGCTATTCGGCATGCGAGTCACCATGTAAGGATACTCTGCTGACACTTTGAAGTTATCCTTGTCTTTTTTGAACTCGACCATTCGTAGCCAGTAGTTCATATCGTCATCGCCCTGATCGGCAATGATAGGATACTCATTCATGATGTAAAGAGTCTGCCCGCTGGGATTTGCCGTCATACCCTCAAAGCCACGGTTGTTTTCGATCCCTTTTTTCTGAAGACCCGTAGACTCCGGCAAAAATTTATCAGGCAACGGAATATCAGATTTGTAAACGCCCGTTGCAGACGTCACAAAGATGTGAGGCATCGCACGCGGCTTCTTATCGTTGTCACCTTCTGTGCTGATAACTAGGTCGCCGCCTGGCAGACTGACGATGGCTTCATCATCTAGAATCCAGTCGCTTGGCGTATCTTTCAGATGTTGAACCTTAGTGACATTAAAATCCACTTTGCCTGAGGTGATTTTCATATCGAGTTCGTAAAAACGAGGAGTGCCAAACTTGCCGCGGTCATCGCTGACGGCAGTGAGCTTGCTGCCGTCCCAAAACATGCCCGATAGGCCGCCGACAGATTCGCTATCGAGGGTCAATTTCGGCGCAAGGCTCGATTGAGCATAGAGTTCCACTTGGAGACTCTTGGCATTCGCCAAAGTCGAAACAAATAACAGAAATCCTAAAATTAGCTTCGCCATCTCAGTTCGGTCTCTTTCACCGGATTGTGGAACTCGCGCTTTTCTTCAAGATGCTTTTCCCATTCCGTTTTTAAAGCATAGTACCACTTGGCCTGAGAGTCCGCATCTTTGATTAACATCAGGCTAGGATCATACCTTAGGCCGTCTTGTTGCTTGGAAACCGCATCCATATCCTGGTGCAAGAAAACCTTCGTGAATCTATGAATCGCCGGCTTAATGAAGCTCAGCCACGGGATATCCCAATAAGCCATCTGATGAATCACAGTTTCTTTCTCATTCACCGGAGTCAAAGCCGTGTAAGAGTAGAAATTGCGCTCACCGACCTGAACGTGTTCAACCCGTACACATGGAAGACTGAACGTGATTTCCGTCGTCGGCACACCACCGAGAATTTTATAAGCCTTGGAGTTCGAAGATGGCTGATGGCGCACCATCTGGAAGCCATGATCCACCGGCGCAAACTTTTTGCGTTTTTCATACATAGTTTTTTCTGAACGCCAGAACCAGCTCTTGTGAACATAGGGCCCATGCGCTGGATCCATTAAACCGATCACCGCGTGATCAATGTGGCATGGGAAAATACACTTCTCAAGAATCTTAGGCTGTACATCCGCTGGCAGGCCCTTCATGTATGGAGGCTCTGGAGCTTTTGAGATATCGAAGTTCTTGTCGCCAACGAAGACCCAGATAAGACCTTGTTGCTCTTTCACCGGATAATGGCGGACCTTAATCTTGGTGCAATCCAAATCCTGACCTTCGCACAAAGACGGAATCTCCGTGCAAGTGCCTTCGCCGTTGAATTTCCAGCCGTGGTAGGGACACTCGACTTGATCTTTAACGACTCGGCCATAGCTCAGCGGAATTCCACGATGAGGACAGATATCACGAATCCCAGAGACCTTGTTTTGCGAATCGCGGAAGAAAACAATTGGATCACCTAAGATCACGCGCGATTGCATTTTGTTTGTTTTTAATTCGCTGCTCGGAAGAGCCACGTACCAAACGTTACGAAGAAAAGTTTGTTGCATTGAAAACCCTCACTACGAGCGACGAATGCCCGCACGAACCTCTGCGAGGAACACCGTATTTTCTAAAAGAGACGTAATGGTCATCGGGCCCACGCCGCCCGGAACCGGAGTAATTGCTGAAACGACATCTGCCAGCTCTTCAAAGCGCACATCACCGCAGAGCTCTCCTCCGCCAGTGCCGTGCATGCCGACGTCAATGACGACAGAACCTTGCTTGAAATCCTCGCGACCCAAGAAACGCTTCTGCCCCGCTGCAACTACGACGATGTCTGCACGCGAAGTGTATTCGCGCACATTACGAGTTTTTGAGTGGCAGATAGTGACTGTTGCATTGGCATCATTCAGAAGCATCGCCATCGGCTTACCAACGATCTGGCTACGACCGACAACAACCGCGTTCATGCCCTCGACGTTGATTTTGTAATGCTCAAGAATGCTCATGATTCCCATCGGAGTGCAGGGCTTCACAAACGGCTTCCCCGAAGCCAAGTAACCGGCATTTGCGTAAGTCAGACCGTCGGCATCTTTCTCGGCCATGATATTACGAAGAACCGGCTCGAGCTGAAGATGTTTCGGGAGTGGCAACTGAACTAGGATACCGTCGACTTTGGGATCCAAATTCAATCTCTCGATCCATTGATTGAGATCATCCTGAGTTGCAGTGGCTGGCAAAGTGTGAATTGACGAATCCATTCCTGTCTTCTGACAAGCGCGGTGTTTGTTTCGCACATACACCTGGCTCGCAGGATCTTCTCCGACAAGAACAACCGAGAGCTGCGGAGCGCGGCCCGTAGCTTTCTTAAAGTTTTCAATTCTTGGTTTTAAAGCCTCTCTGCGGACAGCAGCGACGTTTTTTCCATCCAAGAGGATCATCAAGTACCACCTTTGATGTCTCAATTTGTTCTATTTCATTAAGAAATTCAATGATTTATCACAAAAAAATTCTCGACTAAATGCTCTGCAAACGGCCATGGGTGCTGCCTTGACCGCAACAGCGCCGTAGTTTATTGTACAAATTCTTGAAACCACGGAGGAATTTAAAATGGCTGAAAAAGTTAAGCTTTCTAAAGATGGAAGTTCAATCGACTTTGTTCAATCTGACAGTATCCCTACGTCCCTGAAAAAGTTCCGCCAAAGCCCTGAAATCGAAGGTTTCTACCGCTTCGTTTTCGAGAATGATTTGCAAAAAGAATCTTACGAGATTCTCGATCAAATCATTATCGCTCGTAAAGCTAAAAAAGCGTCTGCAGCGAAAGAAGCAAAAGCGGCCGCTAAAGAAGCTGAAGCTGCTGCAAAAAACGTAAAAACTATCAAAGCTAAAAAGAAATAGTTTTTTGTTTTTAAAACAAAAGTCCGACGAAAGGATCCGCAACCCGGATCCTTTTTTTATGTCCTCGGCTTAAATGGCCGCTCGCCCTGGAATCCATTTTGCTCTGCTGCCTGTGCAGGAGGGCTCATGTCTCAAAGAAGTCTGAAAAATTGCAAAGGTCAAAGCCTGATTGAATATCTCATTATCGTTGCCATCGTTGCGGTGGGAACTCTGTCGATCGTGCGCGTGGTTGGCAAAAACGTCTCCGTGCAATTCGCCAATGTGGCAAAGGCCCTTGGCAGTGGCGACGACAATCAACTCAAAGCCGAAAAAATCGATTCCAAAATGTATAGCAAGAAAGACTTAGGGAACTTCCTCGATGGCGCGACTTCCGGCAGCTCTAAGAAGTAATCGCGGCCAGGCTTTGATTGAAACGCTCGCGCTGAGTTCGGCGCTAGTGGCCGCTCTCGGAGTTTTGCTGGGAGTTCTTTACTTTGGCTTCGTTCATATCGGAGCGAACTATCTGATGCACGAACTTCTCGCTTGTCAGGCGACCGAGGGCGAGCACGGCTGCGAAAAGCAGTTCCGTGCGCGGGCCGAGAGGTTTTTGTTTGCCGCCAAAGTTCTCGATCTTGAGAGCCGGCAGAGTTTCGGCGGCTCTCGCCGTGCGCGCTTGGTTTTACAAATGCCGATGAAGCGGACTTTGACGCTGAAAAAAGAACTGCGGATCTGACGATGAAAACTTCAGAGGGATTTGCCACTGTTTTGCTTTTGTCTTTGCTGCCGCTGATCTTAGCGGCGGGACTTGCGCTGTTTTGTACGTTTGGTTTCCTGAAGAGTGATCTTGCTGTGCTGAATGTCTGTCGCGCCAAAGAGCTCGAAGTGCAAAACAAAGTGGGCCGGAATCTGACGAAGTTACTAAAACTGAATGCGCGTGCTTTGAGCTTGCGCGCGGAAGAAGCCCGGGCCGAGAAAGCGTTGGCTTCCGCCATCGAAAGCGGAAATCCCGGAGCCATCGCTGCCGCTGAAGCTTACTTGCTGTCCGTGAAAATGCGTCGGCAGGATCTGCACATCCGCCAAAGAGCACTGATCGACACCGCCGATGCGTGGCTGGCAACGGGTGGCGCGGAACTCCCTCGGGAGCTACAGCGCGAATGGCTTCAGCATCACCGGGGTTTGTCTTCTTGGCTCGAGAGCCGGTTTCAAACCGGGCGCACAGGTCTTGCGAAGCTGGCCGTGATGCCGGACTTTCCCGAGATCGCGCCTGCATATTTGTTACGGCCCGATTTTACCGAGGCTCAGGCTTGGAAGCAGAACTGGAGTTTTCGGCTCGCGACAACCGGATGGGCGCGGAGATTTTTAAATTTTAACGGAGGCTTTGAAAGATCATGCACGGTTTCTCTGTATGCCGACGGCGACGATTGGATCGCCCGTCTGAAAAAGGACAAGTTCTCATTGAAGGGCTCTTTGTGATGATTTTTATCACCGGCGTTTTGATTGTGTTGATGAGTTTCGTGAAGAAACAAAACGGAGTTATGAAAAATTATGAACTTCCTGCAAAGATTAAATATAAAAACCGATAAAGCCCTTCTGATTGCCTTCGCTGGTTTAGGCGTCGCGATCTTGCTTTTAAATTTGTTCTCCACTCCGTCAGTGCCGGGTGAAGTGGCAAATTCACAGAGTGAAGAGCGATATGCCGTCGACACCATGATACCTGCGGGTCACCTGCTGATTCCTTTAGAGCTTAGCAATGCAGAGTCGCTGTCTTCTCTTTCGGGAAATTTCTCGATTGTCGATCTTTATGTCTCTGGCGATAAAGGCAAAAAGGGATTTAAGATCGCATCGGCAGTCAAACTTTTGCGGGCGCCCCTAAATCCACAGCAATTCGCCGTTCTGGTGCGCGAAGAAGACAGTGGAAAGATTGTCACGCACGAAGGCCCTTTCTTCGCTGCTCTTAAAAATCCGAAGGAAGTTTCCAAAGTCCGAGCGACGAAGAATCCCCTCTTGATTCAATACGGAGAATAAGTTTTATGTTACAGAGATATGCTTTATTAGCTGTGCTGGTTATTCTGAATTTCGCAGTGTCTTCGACTGCAAAAGCGATCTTGTTTCAAGCTCCGGGTTCGAACTCCGAAGAATTTCAAAACTACGCTCTAGAAAAGAACCAACTGACTTACGCCAAGTGGGTTGAAACTAAACTGGCGATACCGGCAGAGGAGCCTCATCCCCAAGTTCTCGAGTTCTCTCAGCGCGCGCTTCAAGAAAAATCCTCGAAGCAGCTCGCTACGGACTGGGAACGAGTGCGGCTTAATATTGAATTGAACCGGTTGGATCGCGAGGTCTTGCTTTTACTTGCCGAAAAATTGCATGTTACTCAAGAACTTTGCCGTTATCTTCTTTTGGAACCTGACCTGGAGAGTTTACTCGAGAAACCTGTTCCTGCGAGCCTTTGCTCATCGCTGGCTGTTGCAGTGCCGGCTTCTCTTCTTGCGCAGGTCGATGCTCATGGTCTGATCGTGATTGATGGCAAGGGATTTTCCAAAAGCCAATTGCCGTCGCGGCTTGTGAGCGGCTCTTATCAATGGAGAATAATCTCGGATCGCTATGAAGATCGTCGCTTCATCGGGAGTGCGAAGGACCTAGCTACGCAAAAGGTGCCACCACAGCCCTGGGTGAGTGGTGACTGCCAAAACTATCGGGCTCCTAATTTTGATTTTTCTCTCCAGCTTCAGTCGCAGATTTATTTCAGTAACACCTGCATCCAACCGGGAATCCCCAAAGAGAAAACCTTCGGTGATTGGGCCTCAGACCACAAAGCTGTGCTTTGGGTCGTCGGCGTTGTGGCGACCGGCATCGCGGCCGCTCAACTGAAAGATAAAACGTTGGTGATCACGAAGCCTTAGTGGCTTTTTGCCCGGGCAGAAAACTTCTTACACATTTGCTGGATTATTTTTCAGGTTGGAACGCCAACGACCGGCCATCAAAAACAAGTTCCTGTAGTTTTTGCTCAGCAAAGACCGTATATGTCTCACCGAGAGTTGCTCCAGGAAAAGAATGGTAATCGACGATATCGCCTTTGAGTGCCGGGATTTTTGCCTTCACGCTTTCAGTGAGTGCGCGCTGATTATCCCAGAAAGAAGTTTTCGCCACTGGAGAATCACTGCCAAAATAAAGCGGAATGCCCGTGCGAGACAAAGTCCCCCATGGGAAGGCGTGCTTGTAAAGGTCACCGAGCTTTTCTTTGAGCCACGCTTTATCACTGAGCCAGTGACATGGCTGCATATGACAGCGCACGTGGAGAGCCTTCATCATCAAAACAGTTTCTGGTCGCAGGACCTCAACGTGCTCGAGGTTGAGCCAGCCCGTGTACTGATTCGTCGCCATGACTTTTCTTGCCGCAAGCACGACTTGATGAGCGGCTTCGTCGCCAATCGTGTGAACAGCGATTTCAAAGCCTTTGCTCCAAGCTTTCTTAAAAAGATTTTCTAAATCATCCGAGGTCCACGAAAATTTATGATGAGCGCAGTTGCATTGAGAAAGCCAGGCGGTGTCTGAACCCAAAGTGCCATCGAAGAAAACTTTTATCCCCAACGCTTTCAGATGAGGTGTCTCTTGCGTCTTTGCGGTCTCGAGCAATCCTAAAACGCGATCGATGTCTTTCGGCTGCTCGCAGAGAAAGTTTTCTTGCACGTAAAGAGTCAGCTCGCCAGCCTTATCAAGCTCCAAAGCGGCACGCCACTGCTGCTCATCGCACGTCATATCGCGAATATGGGTGAAGCCTGCACGATTGAAAATCTCACAGCCTTTTTTAAGTGACTGACGGATTTGCTGGTCAGATAACTTTGGCAAAGAGTAGTACGCTTTGAAATGCTCTTCCTCGAGAAGAATTCCGGAGTGACCGCACTCAAAACCCATTTGATCTAATGCAATCGAGTTCAGCCAAGAGCAATGCCCGTCCGCGCGCTGAAGCATCACAGGGAAATTTGGGAAAGCGCGATCGAGGATGTCTTTGGTCGGAAGTTTTTTATCAGGCCACTTATTGTGATCCCAGCCAAAGCCGACGAGCCACTTGCCGCGGAAGTATTCCGGCTTCACCGAGACCTCTGAAATGTCCTCGGGCTTTTGCAAATCAAAGAGCTGCAGCCCGACAGCAATCTGTCCGGTGCCAAGCCAATGAACGTGAGAGTCATAAAGACGTGGGATCTTTAAAAGCATAAGCCCCTCTGTTTTAGCAGAGGGGCTTCGTTTTATTAAGTACTAATTTTGTAAACTATCGGCTGCCAGCTGGAATGACGACGCCGCCGCCCGTTCCAGTCGCCGGAAGGACACCGGTTCCAGTATTAACACCGTTGCCCGGAGCTGGGATTGGAATGCTCGGATTGCCCGTGCCACCAATCGTACCGAATCCGCCACCGATGCTGATACTGCCACCAACTCCAAGGCTTGTGCCGTAAGAGCCGTAACCGTATTGAACTTGTTGGATTCTGTACATCAAGTTGTAAAGCTCAGATTGCAATCCCGCCATTGTTTGCTGACGAGCCATCTGATTTTGCATTTGCTGTTGGTATTGCTGCATGTAGAGCTGCATTTGTTGCTGTTGCATTTGCATCATGGCTTGCTGCATTTGCATTGAGCCCAAACCGCCATCCATCATGGTACCCATACCCATCATGCCCATCATACCGCCGTTCATCATGAGGCCACCATTCATCATGTTGCCCATCATGTAACCGCCGCCCATCATTCCCATCATGCCGTATGGATTCATCATTCCGCCACCAGCCATGAGACCGATGCCACCGTTAGCCATCATACCGTAAGGGCTCATCATTCCGCCGGCCATCATGCCGTACGGACTCATCATCCCACCAGCCATCATTCCATACGGACTCATCATTCCGCCACCAGCCATGAGACCGATACCACCACTCGCCATCATGCCATAAGGGCTCATCATACCCATCATGCCCATGTTGCCGTAGGGGCTCATCATACCACCAGCCATCATGCCGTAAGGACTCATCATCCCTCCGTTCATCATGAGACCGCCGCTCATCATTATGCCACCCATACCTGGATAGCCGCCCATTCCACCCATGCCGCCCATGCCCCAGGGTCCCATACCACCGGCGTACATACCGCCGCCATATGGTGAACCGAACATGCCATTTGGATAGCCGAAGGCACCGCCGCCGCCGATACCACCATAGATACCGCCGCCCATGTTAGCGCCGCCGCAACCAAATGCGCCGCCGCCGACACCACCACCCAATGCTCCGTACAAACCGTTAGCTAAGAATGGAAGACCGTAACCCCAAGTCGGATAAGACTGAGTTGGCCAGCCAAGATCCGAGTTGTATTGAGCCACCATTTTGTTTTGTTGGTAACCCATGTACATTGCAAGAAGTCCAGTACCGACGTTCGCAGCAACGCCCGCCCAGTCTGGAGATTGTCTTTCAGAACGATAGCCGCTGCCGCCAGCGATACAAGTCAAACAAACATCACCTTCAGTACCGGCTTGACGGTCTTCTTTGTAACGTTGTTTTGCATCACGCATAAGTTCTGGCAATTGATCTTTGTAGTTAGCAATACGTTGTTCAGAACGCTCGATATCAGTTTGTGTCTTCTGATAGTCAGCTGTGTCTTTGCGATAAGAGGTCAAAGCTTTCTTACAATCATTCGGAGAATATCTGCCGCGATCAGAAGAGGCATAACCCGATGTCGTACAAACCGCTGTATTGATAACGCCTTTACCTGGTTGGCAAACTGCTCTCCATTGATTCGGAGAGAAACCTGTCAACTTCGTCAGGCTCTTTTGAGCACCGCCTTCTGCCGGCGGAAGATCTTGACCGTCTACATCAACCTGAGTGCGAGTTTTGGTCGGTGTAATTTCACCGGTGTCATACTCTTCGCAAGTACGAAGGTTGTCGATATGAGCTGTGATATCAGAAGTGTATTTCGAATTGATCGTGTCTTCGATCGTTTCGCGTGCTTTGTCGAGGTTCTTTTCAAGGTTGCGAAGTTTACGCTTCATCTCGCGAAGCTTAGCTTCTTCTTCGGACTTAGCTTTCTTTACTTCATTGTATTCATCGAGATAGCTGGAAGCACCATCACCTGCAGAGACATTGTATGGGCATGATTGTTGACCCATCATGACCCCGGTCCCCCACATCTGAGCATTTGCAGACATCGCAGATAACGTTACGGAAGACACCGCAAGTATCGCTAATCGCTTTCCGAATTTCATATTCGCTCTCCTGAAACAAAAATATACACTACTTCATTCAACGTATCGTCAGGAGAAGACCGAGACTTGACTATCTTTTAGTCAAATCCGAGGAAGGATTGTGTAAACTGGACCTACATCCTTGTGAAGTCGTCATCCGTGACAAGCTTACTTTCCAATCCTACACTAAGTTTTATGGCGAAGCATACAATTCTTTGCGTGGACGATGAACTGGACAATGTAGATGCGTTGGAGAGGCTCTTCCGCAAGAATTATACAGTACTAAAGGCTACGTCTGGTGCGCAGGGATTAGAGGTCCTGGCCGAAAATCCAGGCGTTGCTCTGATTATCTCGGATCAAAGAATGCCGAGCATGACCGGCGTTGAGTTTCTCGAAAAAGCTCAGCGCACTCATCCTGAAGCGCTTCGCATTCTGCTCACCGGGTACACGGACATCGAATCTGTGATTCAAGCGGTGAATCAAGGGCAGATCTATCGTTACCTCACAAAACCTTGGGACTCGAATGACCTTCTGAATACCGTGGCGACCGCGATTCAGAAATACGAGATGACGAAAGAGCTCAAAAAGAAAAACTTCGAGCTCGCTAAAGCTTTGAATGAACTCAAAAGCCTTGATAAAGCAAAAAGTAATTTCATGATCTTAATTAATCATGAATTGAAAACTCCACTGACTTCGATCATCAGCTTTATCGGCCTTCTGAACGAAACACAGATGGATGACGAGCAGAAGCTTTTCGTCAACCGCATCTCGCGCGGTGCTGATAAATTGAAATCCATCATTGATGACGTGCTCCTGATCGTACGTGCGGAGACCCACCAATTAAAAGTAAATACCTCACCGGTTTCTTTTGCGGGCATCCAAACCTTGCTAAATCCAGAGGTCAGTAACGTCCTTCAGTACAAGCATCAAACTCTGACGGAAAAGAATCTTGCCGTGACAGCCGCAGCAGATAAGGATTTGATCCGCCAAGTTCTCAACAGACTTGTCCACAATGCCGCGAAGTTTGGCTCTGACAATAGCGAAATTTTTATCGAGGCTGCCGCCGCTGAAAATCAACAAGTTGTCTTCTCAGTCACAAATAAGGGGCCGCAAATCGAAGCCCCGATGATCGAGAAAATTCTGCGCCCATTCTTTATTGATGAAGATGTGATGAATCACTCGACGGGTATGGGGTTAGGTCTTAGCATTTGCCAATCGATCTTAGGACTGCACCAATCGAAGCTCCGCATCGAAAACACGGACGAAGGCGTCCGTGTTTCTTTCAACTTACCCTCTGCCTAACGGCTGACGGCTTTCATTTTTAAATATCGTTCAGACTTTGGCACATAAGGCTTTAATGGTTTTGCCATGGATTTTGCCAAATTAATTCCGAGCTCCATGCCCGAGAAAGACTGTTGTGCCGTTAAAAAATGTTTTTCCGCTCCATAAAACGTAAAGGACGAGAACGACGGACCTGATTTATAACCGGCCCCTTCTTTTTTAATCTGATCCTGCAAGAATCCATTTGGTGTCAGCAAAGCAACGTCCCACCCAAGCGCTTGGGCCCAACGTTTTTCTTCATCGCGGGAAACGGCCGTGAGCTCTACTCCGCGGAGGACCTGCTTACCACTTGGCGTCGTCATTTTAAGCAGGCCGTAAACTCCATAGTGAATTGCCGAGAGCATTTTATTTTGTTCCCAGAAATCTTTGAGGAGGCGCTTGAGATCCGCATTTCCCGGCAAATCATACATCGCAGCCATTCCCCCTGCGATTACTATTGAAGAATAATCTTTGGCTTGAACCTCTGAAAGCTTTTTCGTGTTCGTTAGCTTTGCCGCTGCAATATCATCGCTCAGAAAACCTCGCGTAAGGGCATCATCGGCATTCATTGCATTGAGATTGCGCGGATCGCTTTTTTGCTCAATCGGCACGGCGCCGCCTTGTGGGCTCGCGAAATCCACTTCATAGCCTGCATTCAACAAAGCGAAGTAAGGATGAACCGCATCCGGCAGCCATACTCCGGTCTTAATCTGACTGCTCCCCAGCTGCGCCTGACTCGACAGCACGATCAAGACTTTCCCTTTCGACGTGAGAAGCGTATTACGAATCTCCGCATAAGCGGTGACGACCATCACGGAAATACCAAGCACTGCAAGAATCGATTTAAGAATCAGGATTTTCATCGGAGGCTCCTTTAAATGAGTCTCTAGGATCGCCAAAATTCTGTTTGCCTGCGACCCAACAGTCTTCCGAATTTGTGAAATTACCTTCCAAGCACGGACCGCCGGATCGAAAATCCGAAATCGGGATGCCGTTGCCAATTGAAAGACGTTTGAGTCCAGCCCCGATTTTGCTGAGAGCATTCTATATGTCGAGTGAGGTGGTTATGAGGAGTGGGATCTTCGTCTTATTGTTATTGTGGATTTGCTTGCAGGCTTCCACAGTCTTTGCGGAATCTTTGGTTTTAAAAATCGGTGAAGACTATCGCTTACCTATTCCATCGAATCACCGGGTTTGGGTTCAGAACCGCAAGCTTCTGAGTATTTCTACTCGTGGCGGTTTCGTTATTTTGAATGGCCTCAACGAGGGGCAAACCACTCTGCAAGTAGGAAACAAAGGCTATCAGGTTCAAGTGATTCAACCGCTGAAAAAGAACCTGCTACAAAACTTCGAGAAAGAACTGCGCAACGTTCTCGGGCTTAAAATTCAAATCAAAAAATACCAAGTCATGGTGACCGGCAAGCTCTATCGCTGGGAAGACTGGCAGCTCCTCGCGAAAGTCAGCGAAGACACCGGCGTCAGCTATGGCATGAGCGCAGAGATTCCGCCAAACCTCCAGGCAAAGGCGCTGGCCTCTTGGCAGCAAGCGTTTGATCGTGCGGGTCTTGCAGCACTGCCCGTGCATTTTGCTCATCCTTTGCAAGCCCGGAGCGCAGTGGATCCGCAGCTCTTTGCAAAGTATTCGGACATCCTGGGGCCTTACGGAGTTGTGCTTGAAAAAGATGTGCAAGCTTTGGACATAGCCCCTGTCATCAAAGTGCAAATCACAGTGGCGGAAGTTCGCAGAGATTTTGCTCAGAAGTACGGGCTTCAATGGCCGGCCAGCTACTCAGCCAGAGTCTTATCGAACGGTCAGACTGAGTTTGAAGATGCGATCTTCACCGCTCAAGCATTTGAACAACAAGGCCGCGGCAAAATCCTCGCCAGCCCGAATCTGATCTGTCGAAGTGGCAAAGAAGCAGAATTTCTTGCCGGCGGAGAATTTCCAATCAAAATTGCCAACTACAAAATGCAGGATGTGGTTTGGAAAAAATACGGAATCCTCTTACGGGTGCGCCCCAAGGCAGACTCTTCCGGGCGCATGAGTATCGGAATTGAAACCGAAGTGTCCACCATCGACAATAGCCGGACGGTGGAAGGCATTCCGGGTCTGCTGACGAATCGAATCTCTTCGCACTTTGATCTGAGTCGTTCGCAGACGATCGTTCTTTCGGGACTGATTAAAAATGAAGAAGGCAAATCCACAGAGGGCCTTCCAGGTCTGAGCCGCATTCCCGTTTTGGGCGCGCTCTTTGGCAGTCGTGACTTTAAAGAAAATCGCACTGAATTAGTGATTCTGGTTCGCCCTTCGATCGTGCGCGAAAATACAACGGCTGAAAGCGCGGACTCATCTCAGCATCTCGGAGATATCAAACATGATTGAGCAATTCCAAGAGGCCTTTGCTAAAACTCAGCAGCATCTTCGTGAGGCCGCCGACCGTGGCTACGGTCATGAAGAGTTTTGGCGCACACAGAACTCAGAGAAGTTCCGGGAAGCACTCGAATTCAGTCTGCGCACTGAAGCACCCGAAACTCAAAAACGGCTGCTGGCCGAGTATTTTACCTATGGTCCACTGGATCACTTGCTGGCTGATGAAAATATCACAGAAATCCTCGTGAACGGCCCACAGTCGATTTGGTTTGAAAAAGAAGGCCGTCTGCAGAAGCACGAGGACCTATTTCTTTCAGACGCTAGTTACAATAACACCCTTCACCGGCTCTGTGAAAAATCTCAATGCCAAAGCACTGTCGAGCATCCGGCGGCAACAGGATTCTTTGAAGAGTTTCGGCTCACCCTGGTTCGGCAAGAGCTCACCCGCAATCATCATCATTTGTCCCTTCGACGACACCCGAAAAACCCTTGGACACTCGAACGGTTGCTTGATTGTGGCTGGGCCTCCGAGTCTGAGATTCAAGTGCTTCGCGATTTGATGAAACGCCAGCAAAACTTTCTGATCGTCGGAAGTACCGGCAGCGGAAAGACGTCACTCATCAATGCCCTTCTGCAGACCTTATCCGCGAATGAACGGGCGATTGTCATTGAGGACACTCCGGAAATTGAGTTGCCAAATCCTTCGTGCATGAAGATGGTCACGCGCGAAGATCCTCAAGGTGTGTTGAAGAGTGTCACTCAAAGCGATCTTCTCCGGCACTCGCTGCGGCTTCGGCCTGATCGCATTGTGATGGGTGAAATCCGTGGCACCGAAGCAAAAGATTTGCTGATGGCTTTGGCAACCGGTCACGGCGGGAGCTTCGGGACCTTGCACGCGAGCGATCCTCGTCAGGCGCTGATTCGTCTTGAGATGCTGATTCAGATGGGCGCTCCGCAATGGAACCTGCAAGCCGTGCGAAGACTCATTCACCTGAGCTTAGATTGTATCTTAGTCGTCGAGAAAACGTCGGAAGGAAAAAGGAAATTCCAGGGAACATACAAAATATGTTCCCTGGAAGAAAATGGCTTTTTAGTCGAGAAGATTTAGACTCTATCTTTCGATAGCGACATTTTTGTAGTTCGAGTTTTGCTCGATGTTTTTGAGAGTCTCTTCAGAGAATGGTCCTTCATCCTCTTGAGCAACACTACGAGGATTGAAGAACTTCTCAGCGATGTCCTCAACAGCTTTCGCGCGAGCGCTTTCTTTGCTGGTATTCTTGTAGGTCGCTGTCGGTTCCGGAGAGCGATTGTTCGCAAGCGAACTGAGGCTCACGCGGTCCTGAACATCTAAAGAGCTGTTCTTGATTGGGCGACCAAACTCTGGCGCTCCCGGACGCACCGGTTGATTGCTCTCTACGTCGACAGTCGTAACCCGTCTGCTGGGCGGAAGAATGCGGCTGATCTTATCCATCTCTCACCTCCGTGTGGAGACTGTTTCTATGAGCCATCCTAGCTCATACCTCCGTATCGGCTTGAGACGTTTAAACTTGAGACATATTTCAGAAAACTAGACCTTGTTCTGGGGCGATCGGTTTACACGGGCTGGTTTAAATGTGGATGTGTGGGTGCGGGGTCTTTGCTGGCTCCGCACTTCTTCCTACATCCTGATAATCGGGGCGTCTGCCCCGAACCCCGCTTCCTGACGGCCGTCCGGGCCGTCAGGTTCTTGTAACGAAGACATTCTAAGTTTTTCAGTACTTGTATTAAGTCTTCTTTCCCAGACGACCACGATGGTCGTCTGGCCCCGTTCTCATGGACGGATGGCCGTCGCTGTGTCCCTCACTGGGCGAGCGAAGACGCAACTCAAGAGTGACCAAAATGCTCAGCCAGAAGAAGTGCCTATCACCGCTTCGCGCGGTCGTATTGCACAGGCCACTTTAGATCCACGCCGAGCTCTTTTGCCGCGTGCAGTGGGAAGTAAGGATCACGGAGCAGCTCTCGGCCAATAAAGAGAACATCCGCTTCGCCCTCTTTGAGGATTTTTTCCGCTTGAGTGCCCGAGGTGATAATCCCCACCGCGCCAGTGAAGATCTGCGCTTGATCACGAATGGCCGCCGCAAATGAAACTTGATAACCAGGGCCCGCAGGAATTTTTGCCTGAGACGTTGACCCGCCCGAAGAACAGTCAATCAAATCGATGCCGACTTCTTTGAGCTGCTTTGCAAAGACGATACTTTGCGGAAGATCCCAGCCATTATCAACCCAATCAGTTGCAGAAATGCGCACGAACACCGGCCACTTTGCGGGCCACACCTTACGGACACGCTCAGCGACTTCTAGAGGGAAACGCATGCGGTTTTCAATCGAGCCACCATACTCATCCGTGCGATGATTCGACAACGGCGACAAAAATTCGTGCAGCAAATAGCCGTGAGCTGCGTGAATCTCGACAACTTCAAAGCCCGCTTCAAGACTGCGTTTTGCGGCCGCCTCAAAATCCTGAGCCACGGACTCGATATCTTCTTTCGTCATTTCTTTCGGCACCACATGCTTATCACTGAAAGCAATAGCACTTGGCGCTTCCGGCATCCAACCGCCTTGCTTGCCGTCGATAGCCCCGCCTCCATGCCAGGGAGACGCAATGGAAGCTTTTCTCCCTGCGTGCGCGAGCTGAATGCCTGCAACAGCGCCATGTTCTTTTAAAAATGCCACGATCGGTTTGAAGGCGTCTCGTTGAGTGTTATTCCAAATTCCTAAATCCGCCGGTGAAATGCGGCCCACAGGATGAACAGCGGTGGCTTCGACCATCACTAGGCCTGCCCCACCGACAGCGCGGCTGCCAAGATGAACCAAGTGCCAATTGTTCGGCACGCCATCCATCGCCGAGTACTGGCACATCGGCGACATGAAGATACGATTTTTAAAATTCAACTCACGCAAACGAATCGGCGTAAAGAGTTTCGTTGTATGAGCTGTCAGCGGCGTGTGGGTTTGAACATCCATGTGAGTCATGAAAGCAAAATATCACTCTCACCTACGAGAGTAAAGAAGGGGCCATCACTATGTCGTTGGACACGGACTTTTTGATGACAAGAATATGAGCTTCCACATTTGTTTCATTCAGAACGAAGTGGTATTCAGCAGCTCCTGCTTGAAAACAAACTGAGTCTCCGGGAGACAAAGCGATTTTCTCCCCGCCTTCAACTGCGGTGGGATAACCGCTCAAAACAAAAACAACCTCATCGGTCTCTGTGTGAGAGTGGGCTCCGGAAGCCCGGCGCCCTGCTGGAATAATTTCGTGAGTAA
This sequence comes from Bdellovibrionales bacterium, assembly GCA_018266295.1. Lineage (NCBI taxonomy): Bacteria > Pseudomonadati > Bdellovibrionota > Bdellovibrionia > Bdellovibrionales > Bdellovibrionales bacterium. The sequence continues at coordinate 1,071,922 of JAFEAQ010000011.1, forward strand.
TAAAGAAGTCTTTAGACTGAAGTCCCTCGCTCAGAACCTGCGAGTGGGAAAAGGCCTCACCTGTTTTCTGTGAGGTCAATTCCCTGTGCTGATGTTCAGACCGACGAAAGAGCTTCATCGCTCTTACATTTCTTTGTCAGAACCGTGCGAACGTGCTTTGCGAGCTTCGTCCACTGCTTTTTCAGCAAGTGGTGTGAGCTTCACGCCGACTTCTGTCAGCTGATCGCGATTTACTTCGCTTGGGCAATCGGCCATGAGGTCGGTTGCTTTTGCGGTCTTAGGGAATGCGATCACTTCACGAATAGCATCTGTTTCACAGAGGAGCATCACCAAACGATCTAAGCCCCAGGCGATACCACCATGTGGAGGAGTTCCGTATTTCAAAGCTTCGAGGAAGAAACCGAACTTGTGTTCTTGCTCTTCTTTGCTCAAACCCAAGAGACGGAACATCGCCTGTTGCAATTCACTGCGATAGATACGGATACTTCCGCCACCCATCTCGTAACCGTTACAAACAAGGTCATATGCTTTCGCCAGCATTTTACCGTAAGAAGCTTCATTGCCATCAATCAAATCCTGAGCGTATTCGTCTTTTGGCGAAGTGAACGGATGGTGACGAGCAACCCAACGCTTATCTTCCGGAGAGTATTCAAACGCCGGGAAGTCCACAACCCACAAGAATTTGTAAGTGCCAGGGCTCACGAGTTTCAACTCTTTACCGAAGTGAATACGAAGAGTCGACAACGCCGCACACGCCGTATCGAAATCATCAGCAACGATCAAAGCGCAGTCGCCGTTTCCAGCGCCAACAGCTTTAAACATCTCACCCAATTTTTCAGGGCTAAAGAATTTAGAAACCGGAGAAGAATAAGTGCCATCAGCCTCAGACTTGATCCACACGAGGCCTTTAGCGCCCGCGCGTTTTGCCATATCAGTGAGTTTATCGAATTGACCGCGAGAGTATGCGCCACCTTTAGGAACCGCGATACCGCGAACAATTCCGCCGCGAGCAAGAACATCGTCAAACACTTTGAAGCCAGAACCAGTGACCACGGATTTCAAATCTTTGATCTCCATGCCGTAACGTGTGTCAGGCTTATCAATACCGTAACGATCCATCGCCTCTTGATAAGTCATGCGTGGGATTTCGCCAACGTCGATGCCTTTGATCTCTTTCCAAACCGTGCGCAGCAAGCGCTCGTTCATTGCCATGATGTCTTCTTGATCAATGAAGGACATTTCCATATCGATCTGTGAGAACTCTGGCTGACGATCCGCACGCAAATCTTCGTCACGGAAACAACGAGCGATTTGGAAGTAACGATCATAGCCCGAAATCATCAAGAGCTGCTTCAAAGTCTGTGGCGACTGCGGAAGCGCATAGAAAGTCCCTTGGTTCACACGCGAAGGAACGAGATAATCACGCGCGCCCTCAGGAGTGGATTTATATAAAATTGGCGTCTCTACTTCGAGGAAGCCGTTGTCAGACAAAAAGCGACGAACGACTTGAGTGACTTTGTGACGAGTGACGAGGTGATTCGTCAAACGCGGAGAGCGCAAATCGAGGTAACGATATTTCAAGCGCAACATTTCATTTACGTTCTCATCATCCACTTGGAATGGCGGAACCGCAGAGTCATTCAAGATCTCACAACGAGTGGCTTCGATTTCGATTTCACCTGTTTTGATTTTTGCATTCTTCATGCCGTCAGGACGTGCGCGCACGGTTCCTTCAACAGCCAGTACGAATTCGCCACGCAGATTTTTTGATGCGGAAGTTTCAGCTTTGTTTGGATCCAGCACCACTTGCACAATACCTTCACGGTCGCGCAAATCGATGAACACGAGGCTCCCGTGATCACGGCGAGTATCAACCCAGCCCATGATGACGACCTTCTTGCCGACGTGTTGAGAGTTTAAGTTGCCGCAATATTCTGTTCTTTTGAGATCTTTGACGAATTTCATAGTGTTATGAGTCTGACACGTTGTCTTATTGCAGTCAAAAACCAAGTCAGGTAAATTATCTAGACTGGAGTCAACAATGCCAAAATTTACGATCGAGCATAACAGCTCACACAGTGCGAAAGAGACCTTCGATAAAATCAAATCGTTTACAAGTGACGAAGACCTACGACGCTTCGATCCTAAGATGCAGTGTCAATTTAACGATGGTGCGATGAATGGCTCCATTAAAGGCAGCCAGTTTAAGGCGGAGCTGAATGTGTTGGCACAAGGAACAGGGAGTAAAATTGAGATCATTGTCGATCTCCCTATGCTTTTGGCCCCGTTTAAGGGTAAAGTCCAGGAAACTCTCCAGAAGAAATTGTCTAAATATCTGGCATAATTAAGAACCTATGAAAAAGAAAGTGGCGGCAAAAAAGCCGAAGGAAAAAGCAAGCCCGGCGAAAAAGCCTGTTACGAAGCCCGTTGCAAAAAAAGCAACTTCAGCTAAGAAACCGGTCAAAGCCAAAGCCGTCGTCGCGGAAATCGTAGACGATGACAGCACACTTGCGCCTGAACAGGCCGCCCCCGAGATTGGCAAAGCCTATGCAATGCCAAACGAACGCGAAATAGAAGAAGAGTTTGGTCTCAACGACGAGCCGACGAAAGGCTTGGTTCCCACCGCAGATTCTAAAGCTATTACTTCGACCTCGGATCCTCTAGCGCTTTATCTTGCTGATGTCCGCAAGTATCCCGTGCTCAGCAAAGAAGAAGAGCAAGAAGTCGCTAAGAAATATTTCGAAACCAAAGATCCTGAAGCTGCACAAATCCTGGTGAAATCAAATCTTCGTTTCGTCGTCAAGGTTGCCGCTGAGTATTCCAAGTTCGGCGCGAAGATGATCGACCTTATCCAAGAAGGCAACGTGGGACTCATGCACGCTGTACGCGAGTTTAATCCGTACAAAGGAGCGCGCCTGATCACCTACGCTGTTTGGTGGATTCGCGGTTACATTCAAGAGTACTTGATGCGCCAGTATTCTATGGTCCGCATCGGTACGACTCAGAACCAAAGAAAACTTTTCTATCAATTGCAAAAAGAGAAAGACGCTCTCGATGCTATGGGACAGTCTCCGGACATTGCCCTCCTGAGCTCTCGCCTCGGCATTCCTGAAGATGAAGTGGAGCAAATGGCTCAGCGAATGTCAGGCCGTGATATTAGCCTCGATCGTCCCTTGGACGACGACTCGGGTGGCACGCTGATGGATTTCCAAAAATCGACATCAGACATGAGTGTCGATGAGCGCATTGCTCACGAAGAAGAGCTCGAGTTTCTGAAAGAGAAATTGAAAGAGATCCGCCCAGAACTTTCTGAGCGCGAAAGAATTATTCTCGACGAACGCATTCTGAATGACGAACCGCTGACTCTGCAAGAGATCGGCGAAAAGCACGGCATCACACGCGAAGCCGTCCGTCAGATGGAAGTCCGCGTGATGAAAAAAATCAAAGCCAAAATGGAAGAGCTTAAGTAGGGCGGTCTGTTCCGTCGCCCGACAAGATAACCAGCAAGTCTTGGCCCGCCTCTTGAATAATGGGTTTGGTTATGAAACCAAATCAATTTATTTTCGCATTAAGTTCCGTAGCATTTACACTTTTTGTTAGCTGTCCAACACTTGCACAGCAGGCCGCCCCGAGCGACCTCTGCCAAGAGTTCACAGCTGGCTGTCAGATTAAAAAGATCGCGGTCAAAGGCCCCATGGACACCGAAGACCAGTATGCCCTGGATGTCACCGTAGGAGCTCTGACAGAGGCGCAATTCAACAGCCTCTATACACGTTATGCAACAAAGCCTACGAAGGCCTTTGATGCTCGCCACGCTTATAAACTTGCTGAGTTCTTGCCGGCCTTTGCGCAAAAACTCAATGGCAAGATTTTGATTCCTCACTCTGTGCCGGCGCCTGCCGCTCTTATCCAAGCCCTGCGTGCGCAAGGTAAGAAAGCCGCGAACATTGCAATGGTTGATGGCAACTGCCACTCTGTGAGCTGGCAATGGGTTAACTACCTCCAAGGCCGTGGCACTGAAGAGGCCCTGCTGACTCTGGCTGATGGCGAGAGCATGAGTTTGGATGCTTCAGTAGACTATAAAGATATTCAGCCCGGTGATGTCCTTGTGATTAGCGGCACCGGTGGGTTTAATCAAGACGGTTCAGTTTTGCACTCGGCGGTTTACCTAGGCCACGGACTCATGTTTGAAAAACCAAATCCAGGTCAAGAATATGTGTATCGCATGAGCTATCTTGCTGACATCGTTGGTAAGTATAAAAAAGTGGATGCGCAGGCGGAGTTCCATTTCTATCGCCCGAGTAAGAATTCGCATCTCTTGCCAACTCTGACAGAGCAATTGTCACTCGTTTCAGATCAGAATCAAAAAGCCATGTCTGTGAATCTGTCTTCTGTACCCGCGGCGATTCTAAGCACTCATATTCTGCAGGAAAGCTGGGATAATGCAAAAGGCGAAAGCGTTTTCACTCTCGGCCGCATTTTGAAAGCGAGCGAAGTAAATCCGGCGAAATTTAAAAACGTCGGTCCTTAAATCTTAATACCCACAAAATGAAAAAGGCCCCGGCGATTGCCGAGGCCCTTTGTAAGTTATAGAATAAAAACTACTTACTGTTTAAAAACTCAAACTTCGAAGTATAAGAACCGCAAGTCTTCACCATGTTACCGACAAGTTGTTTGGCCAAATCTCGATGAGTTGTCATAGTAGAAGCAGAAATCTCACTTGGTACAAGTCGACAGTCAGAGGGCGCTACCTTTCCACTCGCATTTAGTCTTTTTACCGCTTGGGCAATTAGGTGGTCGAGCGCTTGAAGATCTTTTTTCTTTTGGACAATAGAAAGATTGTTGTAGTACCCATCTTTCTTTCCTTGGGCCAATTCAGCATCTAGAGATGCCTGCTTAGATACCTTTAGCCCCATTTGATAACAATATTCCAATTCATCTTCTGCAGCCTTGCACTCTTTGGTGTTCTCTAGTGCCGCTTTTTTTGCAACCTTACTACGCAACTCGGCTACCCTATTCTTTCTATCAGCCTCCAAGCTTTCAACAAGAGTTTTAATTTTCGCATCTTCACCAGGTTGTTCCGGAGGTTTGATCCAATAATTAATCTCTCCATTAACGCTCATTGACTCAAAGCCGATGCGACCTGCTACCTCGCCGGGCGCTACACACGTTAAACTGTCTCCGTAGAAGGTCTCACAGGGATCTGCACGATTTTCATTTGTCCTTCTAAAGCCAGTCCCAGGATGGCAAAGTGTTTCGAGACGGTCTGCCTCTGGCTTAGTGAAGCGATTATTCGCATTAACTTGACCTTGATTACAAATTTCATATTTAACTTTGCCCGCAACTCGATCGGCAGCCTTTTTCTTTGCGACATCAAGCTCTATCCTTTGAGCTTGACCCTTTACTTCTTTGCTTTTTTCATACGCAATAAGCTGTGCAGACCAATCCACTTTTGGTGGTGATACTTTATCCTTGGCGTAACAAGGGCAGACTCTTTTGAAATCCAACCATTCGCGTACATCTTGTGCTTGACCTTCATTTGTGACCGATCCAGCACTTTCAAGTGTCTCAAGCTTTGGTCCGACGCTAGTCCATTTCAGATCGCAATTGAAAGGCTCCGTACATTTCTGAGAGGAAACTTGAGCAACTTCCGGCGAAGCTTTTAGAGCCTCTTGGGCTGGCGCGGACGTTACTGCTTTCTGAGTCGGCACCTTAACCGTCTCAAGCTCTTTCTTCAATTTCAACCCCTCTGCCTGAAAGTCTCTCCCTTTTAAGGCACTTGTGATATATGCAGATGCGAGGCCCGATTTGCTTAAATAGCATTCGCATTCCTTTTGGTATTTTATAACTGCAATTGCTTTCTTGATATCTTCCTTTGTCGTCATGGGATTTGCTGGTATTGAGGTGTTGACCAAAGCGTTGCCACGTTCTTCGCATTTAGAATTTTCTTCTGGCGTACATGACCACGCCTTTGCGCTATGTATTGCGAAAATCAATATCATTACAGATAATTTCATACGTATACCTTTAGTGTGGTTGTACTAGCACGATAGCATACGCTCATGTGAAGTCATCGGTTATGAATAAACCAAGACTAATTTGCCTGAGTTGCGGCCCAAATCCAATACTCATGTCTAAATACTTCTTTCAGACAATAATCCAAACGGCGGTAAAAATGAAAAAGGCCCCGGCGATTGCCGAGGCCCTTTGTTATGTGGAGTTTACCAGAAACTCCTTTTAGCTGTTATTTACAAGGTCCTACATACCCAGCAACGTTGCTGTAGTTGAGGATTTTTGCGCCACCGTGCAAGCACACTTTGCCGGCGCTGTTTTTCAAGACTTTCACAGTACCGCCGTAGATGTGTACTACACCGGCTTGTGCAGTCAATTCATCCAACTGCTGAGTGATGATCACTTTCTTACCTGCAGTTGAAGTGATTTTGCCGATTGCTCTAGCTCTGATACAAGCGTTACCCGCCATACCATTCAAGCTACCAACAGTCAGAGCATTGACTTGTACGATACCTGCTACACCGTTGATAGTACCGATGTTTGCAGCGTGATCGACACGTACGCTACCGCTCATATTGCTGATAGAACCGATGTCACCAGAAACTCTGACATAAGCTGCACCTGCTGAACCAGAGATTGAGCTGATGTACATTGCAGAGTTAATGCTGAAGCCACCAGCGATATTTGAAACTTGCAAGTTACGAATATCACCAACAGTTTGCTTACCGGCTTTGTTCGCCAACCAGAGGTCTACATTCGAAGCATTCACTTGCAATGAATCGAAGGCCGCAGTGTTTTTGAACAGAGCACACTCACCAGTATACGGATCAGCATCATCTACAACTGGTGTAGGAGCTGGCGTAGGTGTTGGAGTCGGAGTCGGGTTATGACCGCAACCGCAACCTTTGCAAGGAGTAGGTGATACTACTGGCGTAGGTTTTGGAGTAGGACTTGGAGTCGCTACTGGTGTTGGACTAGGAGTTACAACTGGAGTAGGCGTAGCTACTGGAGTTGGGCTCGGAGTCGATACAGGAGTAGGACTTGGTGTAGCTACCGGAGTTGGTGTCGCAACTGGCGTAGGAGCCGGAGTTGGATCAACAACAGGAGTCGGTGTTGCTACTGGAGTTGGATTTGGTGTTGGAGTCGACACAGGCGTAGGCACTGGTGTCGGAGTCGAAACCGGAGTTGGTACTGGAGTAGGATCTACAACTGGCGTTGCAGTCGCTACTGGAGTAGGAGCCGGAGTCGGATCAATAACTGGAGTCGCCGTAGCTACCGGAGTTGGAGCTGGCGTTGGATCAATAACTGGAGTTGCCGTTGGAGCTGGTGTCGGAGTCGGAGTTGGCACAACAACTACTGGAGTTGGTGTTGGTTCAACGACAGGTGTCGCCGTTGGAGTAGGCTCAACAACCACAGGAGTCGGCGTAGCCACTGGTGTAGGGTCTACAACGGGTGTTGGTGCCGGCGTTGGCGTGGTATCCACCACAGGAGGAGGCACATCTTCTTGTCCTGGGATCCAGCCGTCAGCTGCTGGCGCCATGCTCATAATGGAGGATTGATCCCCTGCTTGCATACCACCCATATTGTTACCACAGGCAGTAAGGCTCAAAGAGAGAACGGAGCCGATCAGAAATTTGTTTGAGACAATAAATGCTTTCATTGGGACTACCCCTCCACATTAAGCAATATACGCAAGTCCTGGACCAAGCCGGATGCGGACGTTCCATCTTCTTAAGTGTGCTCAGCTATTTAGGATTCTCATTGTGGAAACTCTGAGGAAATGATCAGTCCTTAGTCGTGGAGAAACTTTGATCAAAAAATCGAAGATTGGTTTTGTCCTCAAATACAATCTGCGATGAGGAGCCTCTTTGTTTTAGGTCGGAATTTCTGATTTTTCGTCGAAGCTCTCGGCAAAAGCGCCCTTGCAGAGCTATCTCAATGTGAGGATTCAGAAAAAACTGTCTAGAAAATGAAAGAGCCCGGTGTCTCACTCCGGGCTCTTTGAAGTCTTATCAGAACGGGATGCCCTTAAGGGGGACTTATTGGCACTCACCCACGAATCCAGCGACATTGCTATAGTTCAAAACCTTGGCTCCGCCATGCAGGCAAATGCCGCCGGCGTTATTGCGAACCATTTTGATCACACCGCCATAAACGTGGATCTTACCGGCTGTATTTGAGATCTCCTCAATCTCTGCCGCGATCACTTTTGTACCGCCGGCTGCACCGGAAATCGTTCCAACTTTCATAGCATGAATACAAACTTTGCCGGCCAAATTTGAGATCGATGAAATCTCATTGGCATTGGCTTGAACGCCACCTGCGGCACCGTTGATACGCACGATCTTGTCGGCCGCGCGAATCATGATGTGACCCGCGATCCCTTGCAGATCGACATTCTTAGCAAGATCAATCTTCAGAGCGCCCGCACGACCACTAAGAACTACGTCTTGCGCCGAGCTTGGAATCATCATCGGGATTTGCATATCTTTAAACACAGAACAAGCGCCGGAATAGGCGACATTGGGATCATCAGGAATTTCCTGAGCCGGTTGATTGCCATTTTCATCCGTTGACGGAACACCGTCTTGTGGAAGTTCCATTTCAGCATCTCCCGCTTTCAGAGATGTTGCCCCTGGCACCGCCGTGAAGTTCGTCTTGCCGCAGTTCTGGAATCCGATGATCATTACCGTGAGCAAAGTAATGAACACGATTCTTTGTGGTTTTTTGATATACATTGTTTCCCCCGGATTCCCCTCATTAAAGCAAGATGGTTGCCACATATGAGCCCTTGTAAACAAACGTGGGCCGTCCCGGGCGCCCCGTCCTGCCGATTCCGTTTCCATCGTTTAAAAGATTTAAACAAAATCAAGGATTCACAATTGCATTAGCTCTCTGTCATGTTTTACTTAGCTCGCTTTATCATATTCATCGCGATTATAGGTTCTTTTGGGATCGGAACAGCCCGCGCTGCCGATGCCTTTTTGGGGAATCTGTACAATGATTCGACACTCTCGTTTGGTAAGCCGGCGCCAACGTCCTCGTTGCCTTCAGACAAAATACGATTGTTCGTTTGGAACATCCACAAAGCTGAGGATCAAAGACTTTCTCAAGACTTCGGTGATCTGACTTTCGGTGCGGATCTGGCCCTCTTTCAAGAAGCCGTTAGCCGACCTGACTTCATTCAAAGCTTAGTCGCCGCAAATACCGATTTCGAGTGGACGATGGCGAAGTCTTTCCAGCTTTTTGATTTTAGCTTTACCGGCGTTGCAACCGCTTATCGCGTGAAGCCCCTGGGTGAAGATGTGATTATCTCTAAAGTCACAGAGCCTGTGACTGAAACCCCTAAGACGATCTTGCTCTCTGTGTTTTCAATCAACGGTACTTACGACACACTTTTAGTGGCGAATATTCATGGTATTAACTTCGTGGGACTTGAGGCTTACAAAGTTCAAATGAACCAGTTAGCTGAAAAGCTTCGCCAGCATCAAGGCCCAATGATCGTAGCCGGTGATTTTAATACCTGGGAGCCTGCTCGCTTGGCTTATGTTAAGAGCCTCTTTGAACCGCTGGGTTTAAGCCAGGTCAACACTCCTGTCGCAGGAATGCTCGATTTAGATCATGTATTCCTGCGCGGAATGAAAGCGAACTTCATTTTTGATCTTTCTCATATCGATTCTTCAGACCATGCCCCATTGATGGTTGATCTAATTTTTGAAAATAACAAGGTGATGATGTATGAAGGCAACTAATAAGAACCTCCTCGTCTTAGTCGGTTTCGCTGTGGCTCTGAATGCCTGCGATATGAAACGCAATCTCGATGATATGCATGACCAGACCGCCGAGATGAATAAAACCACTCAACAGATGAACGAAACAACGGGCAAAATGAATGAGCGCACTGAAGGCCTCGAGAACGCTACTGGCGAGCTCTACGATGCTCTTCGCCAAGGTGACTCATTGGCTGCCCGCCGTGCCGCTTTAGACAATATGCTGAAAGCAGATGAACCTGCTCGCAAGCTTTCGGAAGCTGCTAAATACTTCATGTCTTTTGAATTCCAGTTCTGGACAAATGCCAACGAAGATAAAGGCGAAGAAAAGCGTATCGACCTTGCAACACTGGCTGCGCGTGAGTTCTTTAAAGATGTATATCAATTCATCCCTAACGGTGTGATGAAGCCAGATCCATTTGCTGACCAGATTATCTCTACGGATAAAGGCAACCTCATTGCTTGTTTGAATGCACTTGCGGTGACGACTCACTACTTGAATCCGAAGCAAGAAAAGCGCATTAAAGAAAATCCTTCCATGAAATCGATTTCAATGTACAAGATGATCGAAGAGTCTTTGCTTGCAAAAGCGTCGATTGAATCCGGCGATAAGAAGATCTCTGATTATCCGGGCTATGTTTTCGAAATTCTTTCTAACGAGCCTGCGGCCATTTACTTGATGCAAGCTCGCTATAATTACCTAAGCGCCTTGTTCCTCGGCCGCGCGACTCCGGTGGCTCACAGCAAATGGACGGGAGTTAAGTTCTTTGCGAAAAAATGGACTCTGGATTTGAACAGCTTTAACGCGGCTCAAATCGAGGAGTTTAATATGTTCTTGGACGGAGCTTTGAAAACGAAGAAGATCCTTCAACAAATCGGCGCGAAACCAGAAATGGATTTCATGCTGAAGAGAATGATCAACAATATGACTCTGGTGGATATTACCAGCAATCCACGAACGACTTCCGAGAAAGTATCTAACTTCCGCGAAATCGCCGCTCGCTTGACGGAATTAAAGAAGTTCTAAGCGACCACGAAAGGCCGCCTAGGTGACTAGGCGACTTCGAGCTCACCCGCGCCGATGCTTTGTTGCAGCTTCACACGAAGTCTCGCAACAGCCTGGGCGTGGAGCTGAGATACGCGGCTCTCTGTGACTCGCAGAACCTGACCGATCTCTTTTAAGTTCAAATCTTCAAAGTAATACAAAGAAAGAACCAAGCGCTGACGCTCAGGCAATTCTTCGATGGCCTGAGCCACGACTTCTTTGATGGACTTGATATTGAGCTGATTGAACGGATTATTCAGCTTAGAACCTTCCAAAAGGTTCAAGATCGACTTGTGGTCGTCATTGCTGAAGGATTGACTGTTATCAATTGAAAGCAAGCTCACAGGACGAACTTGGTTCACGAGATCATGGAACTCGTCGACAGAAATATTCAACGCCTTAGAAACTTCCTCGTCGGTCGGCGCACGACCGAGCTCGTTTTCTAGGTTTGCCATTGTCTTATCGAGAAGTTTTGCTTTGTCACGAATAGAGCGTGGAACCCAGTCTTGAGCGCGGAGCTCATCGAGGATCGCACCACGAATACGGAACTCGGCATAAGTTTTAAATTTATTATCACGAGTGGGATCGTATTTATCGATGGCATCCATCAAGCCGATCACACCGGCAGAGATCAAGTCATCCAATTCGATATTTGAAGGAAGGCGCACGGCAATCTTTTGTGCGACGAACTTAATCAGCGGAGCGTATTCCTTAATCAACTCATCCTTTTGTTTCTGGGTGAGTTTCTTAGGCTCCTCTTTGTACTTTTTCAGCAATGCCACGTTTTTCGCCATACGTTCCCTCTGTTATTCCATGTTAGCAAACGGATACCAGTTCTAAAAAGTCCAATTCCCTTAAGCTACACCGACGACCTGTTCCCAGAACATCTGCAGCCCGCCCTTAGTGATGATTTTCTGATTAGAATTCTCGATTTGCGTGCTGAGATTCTTAATCGCCTTTGCGGACTCCGCAGTCATGTCGTGTCTCATGATGAGACGATTTAACTGCGTCGCCTTACGAAGTACGGGATCCATAGGTACGGAACCCCAGTAATCAAGACCAATGTAGAGGAACTTATTCACAACATCGTTGAAGCGCTGATAAAGACCCGCGCCTTCCGCTTCATCACGAACATTGTTGCAGATAATAGAAAACTTATTCTCTTTGTATTTCTGATGCAGAACTTTAATAAGCGCATAAGAATCCGCCAGGCTGGCAGGATCCGGAGTGATCACAACCGAGATCGTTTGCGCGGCCGCATTTAAATACAGAACGTTATCAGCTATTCCAGGCGCTGTATCGATCAGCATGTAATCGAAATCCTGCGGCAAAGTGCCGACTGCTTCGATCATCGTGCGTCTTTGAAAGCTATTGAGGTTGTTAAACTCCAAGATGCCACTACCGCCAGGAATCAAGAACACATCCTTCGCCACTTCCACGAGGATTTCATCGATGGTCTTATCGCCCATGATCACATCATGGATATTTCCGTCAGCTTTAACTCCGTACAGAATATCCACGTTCGCCATTCCCAAATCGCCGTCAAAGATCAGAACTTTGTTTCCGGTCTGTGACAATCGCAACGCCAGGTTCGAAGTCAAAGTGGTTTTACCCACGCCGCCTTTACCGGAGGTGATGCTGATTGTGCGCGTTCCGCTGCTTTGGAAGAGTCCGTTATATTTCATAATGTCTGATGTTCCTGTTTAGTCGCTTGAGTGATTTTAAAAAGAAGATCCAACACACGCTCTTTCGTCGCGAACTCGAAGTCTTCAGGGACGCGCGTACCGATACCAAACGAGTGGAGTGGCACATCAAAGCGTCTCATAAAATTATAAATAGTTCCGTGCTGTACGGACTCATCAAGGCCCGTAAAGATCACGTCATGGTAATCCAGTACCGAGTAACGGCGGCCGAGCTCCGTCACGTCTTGATCTTTTGCCAATGTCGAAAGTACCAAGTGCACGCGGGACTTCAAAGTCGCCGGTGGCATCAAGCGCTTCAAGTTCATGCCTTCTTCGGCATTACGAAGGCTCAAGCCCGGATAGTCGACAAGGATGTAATCCACGCTATTCATGTAATTCATGATGTGATACCAGTCGCTGGCATTACGAATAACACTGAATGGGACATTGAGGATTTGAGCATAAATACGCATCTGATCCGCGGCACCCACCTTGAAAGTATCGGCGGAAAGAATCGCTACTTTTTTGTTTTCACGAACCACTAAGTGGCTTGCCATTTTTACAAGGGCTGTCGTTTTACCAGAACCTGCAGCGCCGACAAAAATGTGAACCTTTGCCTGCTTGGTTTCCTCTGGTGTACAAACCTTGGTTGTCTCAAGGATTTTTCTTGCAACCCAGCCTTCCACCAAAGCGCGGTTCTTCAATTTCAAAGACGGAAGATCTTTCTGTGCATGACCACAGATATCCGCTGAGATCTCAGGCGCAACGCCTGCGGTAACGAGCTTTTCAAATACGAAGCTCAAATCATAAGGCAAGCCGAACTCCGAGCCCGGATGACCTTGAACGAAATTCTGTGGAATGTTCTGAAACTGAGCTAAAACCTGCTTTAAGTTCGCAATCTCTGTTTTCAAAGACTGCATTTCTAAAGATTCTACTTGTTTTGCGGTTGGCGTTGGTACTGCCGGAATGACCGTGTTAATGGCCGCCGCTGCCGCCGCCTTCACTGGGGCTACAACCGGAGCCGCTTTTCTTGCCGGCTGAGGAGCTTGATCTTGCAAAGCCGCCAAAGCACGCTTAGCCGCTGACTGAACACGTTCTTGCGCCGCCATAGAACCATAGCGGTTATCCTGCTGCATCTGAACCTGTTCTTCATCGATATCAATATAACGTTGGGAAGTAATAGGACGTGGCGCCTTGTTTCTTTCAAGATGCTTATTCACCATCTTCTCGATCAACTCTTTTTGCTGGCGAGCCGTGCTTTGGCTGAACTTCGTCCGCTCTTGCTCACGCAAGCGAGCTTCGGCAAAACGTTTTTTTTGCAAAGTCTCCTCTGAAACCGCCGCTGTGATCTCGACACTGCCGTCACCAACAAGACCGTAGCTCTTGTTGTTATCCCGTGCAGAAAGAATGATCGCATCGGGGCCAAGCTCAGCTTTGACCATCTCGAGGGCTTCCTTCATTGTGCGAGCTTCAAATTTCTTAACCTGCATTGTTTAACTCCACCAAAGCGACGGATTGTACATTTGCGTCGGATGTTAATTCGTTATGAGACAAAATCACCAGTTGCGGAATGAATCTGTGAGTCAGCTTAAACAAGTGACGACGTGACGTCGGGCTTGTTAACAAGATCGGCTGACCCGCGATTTCAGGATGCGTTTCTACCGTGCGAGCGATCTCTCCAATGAGTCTATGCGCCGTATTTGGATCCATCACCAACTGAACGCCCTGCTCTGTTTGCAACAAGGAATTCGCAATCAATTCTTCAATCACTGGATGCAATGTCATCACCGGAATATTGCCAAGCTCCGTCGTATACTTCGCCGTAATCGAGCGAGCCAAAGCACGACGGACATTCTCGGTCAGAACCTCAGTGTCTTTATTGCGAGGAGCTTCATCCGCCAAGGTTTCAAAAATTGTCAGCAGGTCGCGGATAGAAACCTGTTCTTTCAACAAGCCTTGCAATACGCGCACGACAGCACCCAAAGACATTTGATCCGGGATAAGCTCTTCCACCACTTTCGGGTGAGACTTTTTAAAGTTATCAACCAACGAAGAAGCTTCCTGACGGCCAAGGAGTTCATGCGCATGCGTACGTACGATCTCTGTCAAGTGAGTCGCCATCACTGTCGGCAAATCCACCACCGTGTAACCGGCCATTTCAGCTTCTTCCTTGCGATTCGGCGAAACCCAAAGAGCATCCAAACCAAACGCAGGCTCCTTCGTAGGAATACCTTCGATACGCTCCATCACGTTGCCTGGATCCATCGCCAGCATGAATTCGGGGCGAAGAGTTCCGCCGCCGACTCTGTTCCCTTTAATAAGGACGCGGTATTCACCCGGAGCCAACTGCAAGTTGTCGCGGATATGAATACTCGGCACAACGATGCCAAGATCGAGAGCAAACTGTTTACGGATACTGACGATACGCTCGAGAAGATCGCCGCTTTTGTCAGATTCAACGATATTAATAAGACCATAACCCACTTCGAGCTCGACGAGATCCAGAGGAAGCATCGTCTCGATGTTTTCTTTCTTCGGTGCGGAAGCCACCACTTCGGCGGCTTTTTTCTCGTTTTCTTCTTTTTCCTGTTTGTAGCGATTAATGACCCAAGAAACCGTTCCAAGAATGATCGACATGAATAAGAATGGAACTGTCGGAAGACCCGGCACCAAGGCCAGCAACCCGATAACCGCTGCCGAAATCGCCACAGCACGTGGATTTACCAAGAGCTGACCCGCAACCTCAGCACCCATGTTCTCATCCGTGCTCGAACTGCGGGTTACGATCATACCGGCCGCCGTGGAGATAATAAGTGCCGGAATCTGAGCCAAGAGACCGTCACCGATCGTCAGCATCGTGTAGTACTTGGCAGCTGTCGAAATATCGAGGCCTTTTTGGATCACACCAATCAAAAGACCGCCAATGATATTGATCAAAGTAATGATGATACCGGCAATCGCATCACCACGTACGAACTTCGAGGCACCATCCATCGCACCATAAAAATCCGCCTCTTGCTCGATCTCTTTACGGCGTTTGCGGGCGTCAGCTTCCGTGATGAGGCCGGCGTTCAAGTCGGCATCGATCGCCATTTGCTTACCAGGCATCGCATCCAAAGTGAAACGTGCTGCAACCTCAGCGACGCGTCCAGAACCCTTGGTGATTACGATGAAGTTGATCACGATCAAGATCATGAAGACGATGATACCGATCACATAGTTATTACCGACAACGAAGTTACCGAAAGCCTCGATCACGTCACCGGCAGCATGAGTTCCCTCATGACCATGAGTCAGGATCAAACGAGTCGTTGCCACGTTCATCGACAAACGGAACAAAGTCGTCATCAAAAGCAATGACGGGAACGACGTAAAATCAAGAGCACGCTTTACGTAGATGGAAACAACCAGGATCAACAAGCTCAAAGACAGAGAGAAACTCAATGACAAGTCGAGCATTATTGGCGGGAGCGGAATGATCATGACCGCAAGGATTGCTAACAACCCGAAGGCAATGAATAAATCCGTATTCTTGGTGAACTTTTCGAATCTCTTGATGAATTGAAACAACGGTTCCATTATCTTCTCACCTTTTTACGTAACTTATAAACATACGAAAGAACTTCTGCGACCGCGACGAACAGTTCGCGAGGAATCACTTGGCCGATCTTGAGGGTTTTATAAATAGTTCGAGCCAATGGTTTGTTCTCAACAATAGGAATATTGTGTTCGCGTGCGATTTCTTTAATTTTTTCAGCCATGAAATCAGCGCCTTTAGCCACGATCTGTGGCGCCGGCAAGTTCGCGTCGTACTTCAATACAACCGCGATATGAGTTGGATTCGTGATCACGACGTCTGCTTTTGGAATCGCATCCATCATACGCTTGCTCGCGCGCTCGCGTTGCATACGGCGGACACGAGCCTTGATCATCGGATCCCCCTCGCGGGATTTAGCTTCTTCTTTCACTTCTTGCTTGGTCATCATCATTTCTTTTTCAAGCTTCCAACGCTGAAAGAAATAGTCCGCAGCTGACAGAATCAGCATCATCATGCCGATACCACCGAGCAGGCGAATCACGATGCCACCGATGTACTGGAAAATACCTTCCAGAGAATAACCGATCAGGTAAGGAACCTTCACCACTTCTGAACGAAGCAAGAAGTACAGAACCATCCCGATAAAGAGCAATTTCAAGAAGGACTTCAATCCTTCTACCAAAGCGCGCATACTGAAAACGCGTTTAAAGCCTTCAATCGGATTCAATTTATTGAAGTCCGGGCTCATCGCATCTTCAACCTGCATGAAACCTACTTGAGCAATCGACGAGATCGCACTGATCAACGCAGCAACAGCCATGACCGGCGCAATCAAGATAAACATCTTCTGCGCACAGAACGTCATAGCTTCCGTGAAATTGCCGGAGCGGATGGTGGTCACGAGCTGTGGACCGAATGAGTAATTGAATACTTCATAGATGTTTTGAAAAAAGAAACGACTGAGAGCATAAATGCCCCCAGCAAACGTCAACAATAGCAAGCACGACGCCAACTCTTTCGTTTGCGCCACTTGACCACGTCTACGGAAGTCTTCCCTCCGGGCGTCCGTCGCCTGTTCCGTCTTCTCTTCTTGGTCCTCTGCCACCTAAATGTTCCTTCCTAGAACGCTAAGGCTTTCATTACCAACAACATCTTCGTCTGCGTTAAATCCAAAATCCCGTTCATCTCCATGACGAGTAATGGAATACAGATAAACATCAAAACAAAACCCAACATCAAAGTAACCGGCATACTGGTTACTAAAACGTTGATTTGGGGTACGGCTCTTCCCAAAACCCCCATGGCGATGTTTGTGATCAAGATCGCGCCGATAATCGGAGCGCACATTTTGATGGCCATGACCATCATGTCTTGAACAAAACCCGCCATCTCAGCCATTGGCCCTACGTTGAATTTCAACTGTGCCAAAGGAATCAGCTCATAACTTTGAGCAATTCCCGTCACCAACATGTGGTGGCCATTGACTGCGAAAAAAATCAAAGTCGCGATCGTATTGTAAAACTGTTCCACCGTATTGCTGTTTTGACCCAGCATCGGATTAAAAATCTGTGCTTGGCCCAAACCGATAGAAACCGAAATCAACTCTCCCGTCATGCCCACCGCGAAGAAAAACAAACGGGTCAGAAAACCTAAACTCAAACCGACAGCCACTTCACGGGCTGACAACAGAACCAGATCCTCAGTCAAACGAGCGGCTTCCGCGCCCGAGATGTGAATCGCCGGCATGACCACCATCGAAAACACAACCGCTAAAAGAATCTTAATCGGAACGCTGATATTACCCGAGCCGAAAACCACAGACGAAACCACGAACGCAATCATCCTCAAGAAGATGAGTCCGAACATGATCACTTGTGCTTCCGACATCGTATAGAACAAATGCGTCCCCTTTATTCCCGTACAATCGTTGCAATATTCTCAAACAAACTCACCGTGTAGTTGCTCATCACGTCCATCATCCACGGACCCGCGAGCACAAACACCAGCGCCACGACGATCATCTTCGGAATGAATGTCAGTGTGGATTCATTGATCTGAGTTAAAGCTTGGAAGATACTTACAGCCAAACCGATGACCAACGTGCTCAAGAGCATCGGCGCCGCCAACATTGCCGTCGTGCGAAGTGCGTCTTGTCCTAGCTTGATAATAATCTCTTCAGTCATCGCCTACTCCTACCCGAAACTCTTCACCATCGAACCGATGAGAAGACCCCAGCCATCGACCAAAACAAAAAGCATAATTTTAAACGGCAGTGAAATTACTACCGGCGGCAACATCATCATCCCCATTGCCATTAAGACACTTGAAGCAACGATATCGATCACTAAGAACGGCAAGAAAATGATAAATCCGATCTGGAAAGCCGTTTTTAATTCAGACACAACGAAAGCCGGAACCAAAACGATCGTAGGAACGTCCGCACGAGTTTTTGGCGCTTCGATTTTCGCGAGCTTTACAAACAAAGCCAGATCTTGGTCGCGTGTCTGATGGAACATAAACTTCCTGAGGGGCGCCAGCGAGTTTTCAAGAGCCACGTCCTGGGAAATTTTTCCAGCCAAATACGGCTGCACACCTGTTTCGTTCACTTCTTTAAAGGCCGGACCCATCACAAAGAAGGTCAGGAACAAAGACAAACCCACCAACAACTGATTCGGTGGCATTTGCTGAATACCCATCGCTTGGCGCAAGAAGCTCAAAACGATGATGATACGAGTAAAACCCGTCATCATGATCAAGATCGCCGGAGCCAAAGTCAGCACCGTCATGATCAAAACTAATTTAATGGCATTCACGACTTCATTTGGGTTGTCAGTTGTTTTGAAACCCAAATTCACTGTTGGCAAAGTCACTTGTTGTGCCATCGCCCAGGAGCCAAAAAGAACAATACCTGCCATCAGTAAGAATTTTTTCACTGGAAAGACCTCATGCCTTTCAACTTCTTAGAAACGACGTCTTTTACTCCGCGGATCGAAAACTCTTCTTCGTCTTCAGTTTCCACCGTCGCATCGGGAGCCGTCTTAACTGACGGAGTGTATTTCGTAGCAGGCACGTTCGCGAAAGTATCTGCGAAGTTACCGCTATGAATTTCTTCTGGAACTTCGTCATCCAACAAAGCCAAAGACTTAATCATATTGATGTTTTGATCTGTTACACCGATCAGGATGCTTTCACCCGCAACGCGAATGATTGCCAAAGATTTCTTTGGACCCAAATAGTGCTGAGTCAAAACTTTGATTTCGTTATTCTTACCGGCGGCAAAACTCGTTTTAGAGTATTTGCGCATGTAAATGTAAGCGCCTGTACCAAGGACACCCATCATCGAAACGATCAGAATCAATCTGAAGATAGGAGAACCTTCCTCTGAAGCTTTCTTGGGGGAATTCAGATTCAAAGGAATTTCTGATTCTTTCTTGTTCTCAACAACAGCATCTTTATTCTCAGTCGCGGCACCAACTGCTACCGGAGCCGATTCAGCTTTCGCCGTCTCAGTCACAGCTACTTCCGTCGCTGCTGGAGCAGCCGCAGACTTCGCCGTTTCTTTTGCAGAAACTGCCAAACTTACCATTAATAAAGATGTAACTAGTAACAAGCGCATGAATACCTCGTTAATTATTTCAACTGCTCAATACGTTCGGTCGGGCTAATGATATCTGTCAGACGCACACCGAATTTTTCATTGACCACAACGGCTTCACCGCGGGCGATGAGTTTTTCGTTGACGTAGACTTCCATCGGCTCACCTGCCAATTTCGCAAGCTCGATCACGCTACCTTGAGTGAGATTCAACAACTCGCTCACCGGCATTTTTGTACGGCCCAATTCCACAGTCACACGAAGTGGAATGTCCAAAATCAATTGCAAGTTTTTATCTTTCGGTCCGGCGCCGCCGCCGCTCATGCCGCCAGCACCACCGCCTCCGCCGCCTGCGTCGCCCCCGCCTTTACCAGCGAGCGCGTCGTTCATCGCGGCTGCTTCTTCTGCGAGCTGATCCGCTAGATTCTCTAAATCGTTCATGATGGCTTCCCCCTATTTCTCTATTTGACGTGTGACTTGTACTGCCACCGTTCCGTGATGAATTCCGTAGTAACCTTTAAACTTTTTAACATTTTCAATTTGAATATCGATTTCGCCGGTCGCATCCTGATCGAGAGGAATCACGTCGCCGACTTTCATGTGCATCAGATCTTGTAAAAGAATCTCAGTTTGACCGAGGTTTACTTTCACTTCGCAGTTTGTCTCTAACAACTGCTCTTTGATGATCGCCGTCCAAAGCTTTTTATCTGTTTGATCAGATTCAACTTGGAAGCCGGATTGAAGTTTTTGTTTGATAGGCTCGATGGTTGCGTAAGGCACAACCACTGAAATAGTTCCCGTCGCATTTTCCAATTCCACGTCGAATGTCGAAGCGATAACAACGTCTGTCGGTGGAACGATACCGACGAACTGAGGATTGACCTCAGTTCGTACGAAAGAACAATCGATCTTTTCAACCGATGCCCAAGCATTTTCCAAATCATTGATCGCAAGTTCCACGACCTTTTTAACGATCGAAAGTTCGATCTGCGTAAATTCCTTACCGTCGATCTTTGTATAAGGACGGTCAGCACCACCGAAGAAGCTATCTACCAAAGCATAAGCCAGCTTACTTTCGATCACCATCAAAGCCGAACCACGAAGAGAACCAAAACGCAAAACCGACATACACGTTGGCATCGGTAAGGTATTGATAAACTCACCGAATTTTAAAAACTCAGTGCTTGTCAGGGTGATCGATGCAATCTTACGCAACGTTGATGACAACGAGACGCGGAATGCACGCATGAATTTCTCGTAGATAACTTCGAGTTGCGGTAAGCGACCGCGGATAATACGGTCTTGGCTCGTTAAATCGTAGTTAACGACGTTCTTACCTTCTGTCGCTTTAACCGAACCGGAGCTCTCCGTTTTCGGCGTATCCGCGGTCGTCACCTCACCATCTGAGACGGCGGCTAGGAGCGCATCTACTTCACTTTGTGACAGGACCTGATTCATGCTCGACCTCTAGTTATAGATAAATTCAGTAAAGAACACGTTTGAAATCTTTCCTTTTACTAAGAAAGAATTAATAGTGTCCTTGATTTCATTTCTGAGATTGTCTTTACCCTCTCGAGTTGAAACTTCCTCGTAGGTCTTGCTAGAGAGAATGATAATAATGATATCGCGCACTTGAGCCTTGCGCTTGTCGATCTCTTCCTGAACGGCTGGGCCTTTCACTTCAAGTTCGATGCTCACGCTGGCAAGCTTACGGCCTTTAGAGCCCGCGAGATTGATGATGAACTTCTCTAAAGGAATGATTTGACCGACGAATTTCTTTTCTTCGGAGTTTTCCTTTTCGTGTTCTTGGGCTTCTTTTTCGCCCTTGATCACTTGCTCAATTTTTGGTTCTGCAGCTTCTTTTTGTTTGCCTTTATACAGCATGAAGCCCACGCCGGCGACCACCAACATGTTGATAACTGCCAGAGCAATCAGAATGATATTGTTTTTCCCGCCACCAGATGGCGCCGCTGCTGGTTCTGCTGCCGCTGCCGCCGCTTTTTCCTCTGCCACTTCATCCTCCTTGATGAATAGACACACCGATCTCAGTAAGTTATTAAGCAACGTTAGTGCCAACACGACATCGGTCTGGTCGAGTCACCGTTTTGGCATGTCAGATGGAATGTATGAAAGCTGGGAATTTTTTGCCGCCGAAGCTGGACTAAACAACATCCAAAATCCCGATAGGCAGAGTCATCCTTTTGACGGCATTTTTTGCCGCGCAGACGTTGGTCTGGGGCTGGACTGGACATGTGTGGCAGGAATTTAGTTCAACTGCATTTTCATATCAAAAACCTCAATCGGCTGACCGCCAATTGGGACTTCCTTCATGGAACCTACTTGCTGAAATCCAACAGCTTCATAGAATTTCTTTGCGGTCTTTGTTCCCGTCAGAGAAACCGATTGCACTGCTTTTGATTCGCACTCTTTAAGCATGAGCCCAATCATCTGCTTTCCGAACCCTCGACCAATTGCTTCGGGAACAAAATATAATCCCATAAGCTCAGCACAATCACCTTTAATTTGCAGATGCCCAAAGCCAAAAATATTTTCTACCGAATCGGCAATAACCCAAACAATATCAAGATCCATTGTTTGATGCCAACGAGCTTCCTGAAAGTCACGTCCGGACCAGACTGCAATTTGCTCAGGCGAGTAGTCTCGCGAACAGACTTCGCGAATCGATCTTCGGTGAGCACTAATGATTTTAGACGCGTCCTCTTTTCGTGCGCGACGAATAATCAAATCCATAAACTCAAGCGTATTAAAGTCATGAGAAAAGTCAATGGCCGTTCTAAGTAACAAATGCCTTCGATTCAATTGCCGGTCATAAACGCGCTGATTTTTTTTCCTTCGAAAATATTTTACTCAGCCCCCACTGTTTTGCACATAACAAATTATGAGTGCGACAAAGAACTCTTAAGTTATTTTGGTCATCCTCACCACCACAAGCCAATGGCACACAGTGGTCTATCTGAAGCTGATAATGGCTTTCGCACTTCTTACCCGAGACAGGCTCCACATACTCACAGCAATGACTTGCCTTCTGAAGCAACTCTCTTCGAACTTTCAAAGTTATGTATTTTCGCTTCTGCTTAGTGAAGAAGCCTCGCGTTGATCTTTCGGACCGCAAGCCTTGTTTTTCTTTATCAGGTTGAGTTTTCCCCAAAACCCTTTTCAGATGCGCCTCTGCTAAATAATCCATAACTTCAACCCAACTTCCATCTGGCAATGAATGCGACAGAAGGTCTTTAACTTGATTCCATCTCTCCATTTGCTCCAACGATACAGTGAGCTCAAGCCTCACACTCTGATCTCTTTGTGGTTTTACGACCTCATGCATTTGAATGGGCTGATTGAATTCCATCGCCAAAAATTTTTGAGTTTCAAAATTCGACTTATTTTCAATTTTCTCGAGAATCTCAGAGGCTTTTTCGAGACTCACAGAAACGCCGGCTTTCTTCTCTTCTTTCAGACACTTCTGCACTTGAGTTAACTGAGTCAAATTCAAAGACCCGTCCTCGAGCTTCGCCGCCAAATGAGGAATTTGTTTTAACAACCTTGCCGACTGAATACGGCGATAAGCACTGCTTTCCCCGTAACCGAG
The DNA here is from genome assembly GCA_018266295.1 of Bdellovibrionales bacterium. Classification (NCBI taxonomy): domain Bacteria; kingdom Pseudomonadati; phylum Bdellovibrionota; class Bdellovibrionia; order Bdellovibrionales; species Bdellovibrionales bacterium. Next base: position 1,095,170 of record JAFEAQ010000011.1, read on the forward strand.
ATGCTTCGTAAGATACTCATACATCGAACCAAATCCAAGATCCGCATACAGCTTCCGCGATTCCATCTCATTGATGTGCCATAAAACCAAGTGCGTGATTTTTCTCTCCGTCTTTGCCAGCTTCTCAAGGCGAACAAGCAATTCGCTATTTGAAATTTTCGTGAGATCCATCTTCCAACTCCTTCTTTCTAATCATCATCTAAAATGACTGACTAAATTCAAAAGAGTTCTATCATAGGTTTTAAAGCCTTAATTTAACCGATTTTCAGAGGGAAAAATGCAAGATAGATATGCTAATTATTAGCATTGAATAGCTCACAGCTTTGTCTATAAAAAGCTGTACGAGAGCAGACGAACCCCGCCGCGTACTAAAAGAACTCCCTTCATTGAAGCTGGTTTAGCGGCAACAAAATCACGTCAATAACTTTATAAAAATATTTAATTTATAACATCACGCTTCTGCACTAAGCAGTTATTCTCTGACGTATGTGGCCTTAAAACACACCAATCGTCTCTTTCAATTTCTGAAAGATCACGGCATCACGCACGTCACCCGAAGAAAACAGCTTCTGCAAGTTCGCTGGCACTTTATAGCGACCGGTTTTCAAGACATCCAACACATATAGCCCGGCGAAATCAGCGCAGGCCAAAGAGCTCGCGTACTGCGGATCGGTTGAACAATACGGTGGATTCGAGCCTATGCAAATCAAAGTATTCGCCATCTCTTTATCCGACTGACAATAAGAAGGACGAGCGCGTACGCAAGCCAAATCATTGGCAAACCGACGGTCCGACAAACAATAAGAAGGCAAGCTGCCGACACAAGCTAAAGAGTTAGAATAATCCGAATTCGACTGACAGTAAGAGGGACGCGCATTCGCACATGCCAGCTTATTGGCATTGTCACCGCTAATACTACAGTAATCCGGCTTCACTCCCGCGCACGCCAATAAATCCCCCGCCGATGTATCAGAGATACAGTAAGTAGGACGAGTGCCGATACAAGCCAGCGAATCACCGTTAGATTTATCATATGCGCAAAATGTTGGCGGAATCGCGCCGTGAACTGAGCGTGGCATCAGAATCACCACAAGAAACAAGATCAAACCGATTTCAACGAAGAACCACCAAGAATGTCGTTTCATAACTCCGCCCTTCTTCAATCACGCGCGGGCGGAAGTTTCGCGAAGCGCTCGGGCGCAGCTCTAGTCCGTTTCTTCGCTCAGATAAGGCGCCAGCGTTTTCTGAAGCTCATCCACGACCTGCGCATTGCCCGCGATGATTGAGTTCTTATAGGGATTATACTTCTTTCCGCGGTAAGTGACCACTTTTCCACCGGCTTCCTCAACAAGTAACATCCCGGCAGCGCTGTCCCATGGCTGAAGGTTTCTTTCCCAGAAACCATCAAACACACCACGCGCTACGAGAGCTAAATCATAGGCCGCGGCTCCGGGTCTGCGCACGCCACGGCACTTGTAAACAATGTCCGAAAAAATTCGCAATTGCTCTTCGATGACTTTTTGTTTTTCGGCAACAAAGCCAGTCGCAAGAAGCGCATCTTTCAATCCCGAAGCAGAACTGATCTGCAATCTTTTTCCATTCATGAAAGCACCCTGCCCGCGAACCGCGGTGTAAGTCTCGCCCATCTTTGGACAATCGATGACGGCGACTTGAATTTCACCGTTGATTTCCAAGCCTAGACTGATGCAAAAAATTGGAAATTGATGAATATAGTTCGTCGTTCCATCGAGTGGGTCGAGGATCCAGCGGCCCTGCGCACCTGCCGAAGTGAGCTGGACTTTGGCCCCTTCGTAGCTCGACTCTTCGCCCAAAAACTCAATACTAGGAAAATTTTTCCTAAGATAATCTGAAATTACTTTCTCAGATTCTTTGTCTGCCTCACTCACCAAACCAGCCTGAAATTTTTCGGAAATGTGCTGTAGGTTGCCTATATATTTGAGTAGGACCTCGCGGCCGAGCCGGCAGGCCTTAAGTCCCACGTGCAGTGCTCGTCCCAAATCTATTGAATTTGCGCTGTTTTCCCCGGATGTTTCCACTACGAAGGCCTTTCCTAGACTGGTCCTTTATTGACCGACTTTTTGCCTAACGCTAACATAAATATAGAGTCAATGGAATGACTCCAATTCAACTTTTAAGTTACCCCAAGGGGATTCATAAATGGGCGCAAAAACGGACGTAATTGTTAAGTTAGTTCTCGTGTTTTTTATTTCGCTGTTGTCATTTTCCATCGGTACCTTCGTCGGTAAGAAGTACAGCGATAATCAACACAAACTTGCTGCCTTAGAACCAGGCAAAGGTGAGCATGGTTCACGCGAAGTCGCTTCTGAAAATGAACATGGTGCTGCCACTGAGCATGGCGAAGCTGCTAAAGAACACGGCACCACTGCTAAAGCCGGTGAAGGCATGAGCGATGAAGAAATCGCAAAACTGGCTGAAGAGTTCGTAGCGGACGATACAACTGCAACAACCACAGCTTCTGCTCATGGCGAAAAAGCGACGGCAGAAACGGGCCATGGCGAAAAAGCTGAAAAGACAGTCGCAAAAGAAGAAACTCCTGCGACCAACGCAAAAACTCGTTCACTTGAAAAAGCGGAGCCTTTGTCTGCAGCGAAAAATATCGCTCACGGCAAAGCTGCCACTGCAGCGGTTGCTGAAGAGAAAAAAGCTGAGAAAGACACTCGCGTTCCTTCCAGCATTCCAAAAGATGTCGGCCAATACTCTGCAGGTAAATTCACAGTTCAAGTAGGCTCTTACGCAAAAGAGGAAGAAGCTCAGAAAATCGCCGGCGATCTGAAATCTAAAGGCTTCAGCGCTTTCTACATCCCTGCGACAGTGAAAGGCCAAACTTGGTTCCGCGTCAGCGTAGGTCTTTTCGCAACTCCTAAAGAGGCGCAAGACTACAGAACAGAATTGATGAGCAAAGCGAAACTCAACACAGCTTTGGTTCAAAAAATCATTCAGTAATTTTAAAGACAATCTAAAAACTCAAAAGCCCCGGCTCAAACCGGGGCTTTTTTTTATTTGAAAGCAGCTGTGAGAGGCAATCCTGAGAAGGTGCCAAGCAGCGTGTAACCATCGCCTGGATCCGTTGAACTCTTCGTGACAATATTATCAGCGCGGCACTCATAAGGTCCGCTGCGAATGAACCAGCATTTGCGATACGGAGACTGTGGCGCTGCTGTCGCAGTGAAGTTCTTGTAGTAAACCGCACCATTCAAGCAGTTATTAGAATCTCTTCCCGTTACTGACAACACAATCGCGCCATAGCTATCTTGGAAGAACGCTGTGAAGTAAGCTCCGTTATTATACCAGTAATTGTAAGCCGCTACTTGCGTGCCGTTATCTTGCAAAGTATCGATAGAAACGTTGGTGCCCGATGGAGCATCAAAAGTTCCCGCATGGAAAACACCTTGATCATAGTAAGAGATCTGCACAGTACCCGCATAGCGATTGTTGCCGGAGTTATACAAGCTCACCGCCAAGTTCACAGTCGTCGGTGCATACAGATATTTCGCAGCATAATTACTAAGAGTCGAAACCGAAGTGATACTCAAAGGCACGACCTGCGAAGTTCCGCACGTTCCTGTGGTTGGTGTTGGCGTCGGAGTCACTGTCGCAGTCGGTGTCGCCGTCGCAATCGGTGTATCCGTTGTGGTTGTCGTTACAGCCGTCGTTGCTGCCGTCGTGTCATCGACAGAGAAAGATGTATTCGAGCACGCATTCAACAAGAACACCGGTAACAAAGTGATAAAGACAGTCTTGATTTGATCCATAAAGCACCCCTTCATGCTTTACAGAAGTGCGAGCCCCGTGCCGCTGGCCAAAACGCAATGGGCCGCCTGCCGCCAGAGTGTGAAATCACTGTGGCGTCTAAGTTTTGAGGCGCCGACAATAAGCGCTTAAGTATTGAGAATCTATGGATAAATTATTGAAAGATTGTGGAGTCCAAAGACTCCACACAAGGCCTATTTCCAAATGTCAGGAACCGCAGCGGCCGTCTCGTCATTTCTGCCAAGATTGCCAAGGCTCCAGTTATCTTCCACAAGTTTCAGCAAGCTATAGAGATTTAACTCCGTCGCAAAAACTCCGGGAGTCACAGCCGTACCGACAATCGAAGTATAGATGTGATTTCTTTTGGCTCCGCCGCTGCTTTCATCAAACGTGGAGATCAAAATGGTGTCCTTCATGAATTTCGGATTAGATATATATTTTGAAAACTTCCCGCTATACCACTTATCAGCGTAAGCCACACCCGTATCATGTCCACTATTTTTATCATTCGGCACATAGAACACATACTCTGGTAAGCTTCCGCTCGCGGCATCTTTATCAAACTGCGTGGCGTTCACGATGTTCTTACAGCGCTTCGGATTTTTCTGAATATTCACGTAGCTAATAAATGGATTGTGCTTTCTTGCATAACCCCGGTGCGACCCGCCGGTAAAGCAATTACCTGGATAATCTTCGGCATACACTTTCCAGGAAATTCCCCGAGCCTCAAGCAGATCGACAACATTTTTCTTATCGAGGTTCACATTTTGATTGTCCGTCACTCCAAGCATTGAGCCGGAGGTCAGCGCAATATAATTGGGCTGCGAGTGATGCGCGTGAGCCGTCAAGTTCGAGAACAAAGCCCCATGCTTTGCGAGCTTCGCAAAGAACGGTTGCCTCATCGTGATATTGTAAGTGGTATTTTCAAAGAGGACGAAGATCGCCCGATCAAAATATTTTCCCTTTTGAGTCGCAGAAAATACGGGAACAGCAGAAAACGTTAACACAAGAATTAAACAATTCTTAAGAAGGTGGTTCATTTTAGCCTCCGAGTTTCGCGTATCTTAGGCACGTGAAAATCGCGGAGTCCATGACAACAAACCCGCTTTGCTAAAGCTCAATGAGAGGTTTTAAAATTCAACGCCCAGACGCAGAAGCATGCCCGGCTGAGGATTAGGATCAAAGTTCTTTCCGGCCATGAGGCGGCCTTCGAAGCTCACGAGCACGTAATGGAAAAGTACACTCTGAACGCCAGCAGAAACTCCGCCCATCATTTGCAAACCTGTCGAGTCTTCGGAGCTGCCACTGCCCGCAAGAGTCGTCGTTACTTTCTCGGAATATCCACCCGCCGCACCTGCGATAAAAAGATCCATCATCTCAAAGTTCATGATGTTCTGCTTCCACCAGAAAAGAAACTCTTCGTGGCTACGGTCCAACGCCAATGTGGCATTTCCCGTCTTCTCATCAAATTTAGAATATTCAAAAAGCACTGTGGAAGGACCATTGCGCACGCCGAATGCTAAGCCAAACGGATGACGGTCTACCATCTGTTGAGTTGCATCTCGTTCCCAACGAATCTCGCCGTTTAAAGGAAAAATATCATAGCGCCAAGGAGTGGAAGGTGCTTTCGCGCCACCAGCCGAAGCCGCCTGCGCGTGAGCAAATCCCAATAGCAAAAGTAAAACGACAAAGAAGGATTTCATTACTCGCCACCAACAGCCACAGGGAAGGGCTTGATCGTCGCTGTTGGATTTTGATGATCTTCATCCGACGGGCGCAAAGAAGCCGGAGCTGCCTTCGCCTTGCCATGAACAGTGCCTTGAGACTTATCAACGATGCCTTCAAGGAAGGCTCTCTCATCACCGTGAATACCGTCCATCGAGGTCTGCAACATTGTGAAGAAGTGTTCAGGGCTGAAGTATTCATTGTTTTTGTACTTCAAGATTTCAGTTCTCAAGCTTGGCAATGTCTTAACAACCGCCGTTGCAACCAACTTGCGGGCTTCGATCGAAGTCAAACCACGTGAAGTCTCAACAACATTGGCAAAACGTTTCAGTGTGCGGGCATAATCTGTTCCTAGGCAGTAAGCAACGCGGTCGCCACCACAAGGATTCTTCGTGCCGTCAAAGAAGGTCGCCACTCTTGCCATCGCCAAGCGCGCGCTGAAGTCGTCTTTATTCGGGAATTTGTAGTTCTCAACTTCTTTTTCAGTCAGATCCAACGTGCGGTCTTTTTCTTCCGAAGGCAATGAGCGCTTCAAGAAGTTCGCATCACCCGTGTAAACCCAAGCCCAGAAATCCGCGAGGCCTTCGTTAATTCCGCGCGAGAACACTCTGTGGTATCTCTCGATTTCGCCATCCGGAGTTTCGACCTTTGAAACATTCAAAGAATCGCCGACAATGGAGCCGCCCAAAACAGCTTCACGAACTTTTTGTCCATGCAGAGGTTTTGTTTCTTTATCAAACATCTCTTTTTCGACAAGTTTGTAATAGAGCGAATGGAAATGCTCATGAGCCAAAATACCGGCATTCACCGCGATCGGCAGATTGTTCTGAGTATAAGGCACCACTAAAATCGCATCTGTCGGGCCGTCATAAAACGCATTGTTCGCATCGAAGTTATCGCCACGGCGGTAGCGAACAGCTACACCCACATCACGCGGCCACGTGTTCACGCCGCCAGCACCGACTTCCGTGTCCAAAGCCGCCAAGTTTTGCAAATGGTTATAGATCACCGTCATCTGCTGAGAAAGTTCATCAGCCGCAACATAGAGATCACTGGATTTAATGAAGCGAGTTTTTGGCTGAGTGCCTGTGATTTTGTTATTAACAACAGCGGGGTAAATATAGAACTTAGCAAACTGACCATTGAGTTCGTACAGAGAGGTAATACCCTGAAGAGTGACCTCTTGAAGGCTGTAATCGCCCCCTTCAGCCGCAACCGGAATACGTGTTTTGACATCTCCGGACACTTTGTTTGTATCCGGTTCGCGGTTACAACCCACACTGGCTGTAACGAGAGCGATTCCTAACAGAGATTGCAAAAGGCTCATTCCAAAAAGCTTCACAAAAAGGTCTCCGGCGACTATAAGTTTCAGGTACCCATTCAGCTATTGACAAACTGCGTTATTTATACCCTAAACCGAGCCGGAATTCCTTAAAAATTTATGGATATTTTTGCAAAAATCACCAACCACCTAAATCCCCCCCAAAAAGAGGCCGTTGAGACCTTAGATGGCCCTATATTGATTCTGGCGGGTGCCGGGTCCGGAAAAACCAGGGTTTTAACCCATAGAATGGCCAATATTATCGCCCGTGGAGCTGCCGGTCCGGACGAAATCCTGTGCGTAACCTTTACCAACAAGGCTGCCAAAGAGATGGAGCACCGGATTTATAAGACCCTTTCGGACATTGGCGCCCCGATCCGTAGCCAGCTTTGGATCAGCACTTTCCATAGTTTCTGCGTCAGAATCCTTCGCCAGCACATCACGCTGCTAGATTATAAAAACGGCTTTGGGATCTATGACTCTTCAGACCAGTTGAGCCAGATCAAAAAGGTCATGAAGGTTCTGAATATCAACGACAAGATGTACCCGCCGAAGAACTTCCAGGGCCGCATCAGCGACGCGAAGATGCTGGCGCTGACTCCGGACGAGCTAAAAAAAGCCGGTCGTCCGATGATGGATCCGAAAACGCTCGAAGTGTACTCGATGTACGAAGCCGAAATGAAAAAGGCCAACAGCCTTGATTTCGACGACTTGTTGTTAAAGACCTACGAACTCTTCCGCATGTATCCGGACATCCTTGAGTCTTACCAGGATAAGTTCAAATACATCATGGTGGATGAGTATCAGGATACGAACCGTATTCAATACCTCCTCGTGCAAATGCTCGCGAACAAGCATCACAACCTTTGCGTGGTCGGTGACGAAGATCAGTCGATCTACAGCTGGCGTGGTGCGGATATTTCTAACATCCTGAACTTCGAAAAAGACTTCCCTGAAGCCAAGGTCGTTAAGCTTGAAGAGAACTATCGCTCTTCAAGCAACATCGTGACGGCCGCGACTCACGTGATTAAGAACAACACTCAACGAAAAGACAAGACGCTCTTTACGTCGAATCCCGAGGGTGATCTGATCCAAGTCCGCGAAGAAAAGAACGAGTACGACGAAGCGCGCTTTGTTGCTAAGACTATTCAAAGCATGATGGATGCCGGCGAAGGCTCGTACAATGACTACGCTGTTTTCTATCGGACCAATGCGCAGTCGCGCGTGCTCGAGGAACAGCTCCGAACTCTCGGCATTCCGTACCGACTTATCGGCGGCGTGAAGTTCTATGAGCGCATGGAGATCAAAGACATTATCTCTTACATGAAACTTTCCGTGAACCCGGCGGACGATGTCGCGTTTAAACGCGTGATCAACGTCCCGACCCGCGGTATCGGTAAAACGACGGTCGATAAACTCGAAGAGTTCGCAATCGAGCAAAAGCTAAGCCTCTCGATTGCGGCACAAAAAGCAATCGACACGAAGCTCTTTAATGCCGGAACGACCGCCAAAATCCGCCGCTTCCTTGAAATCACAGAAGAGCTGCAAGTTTCTGCGGGCCAGTTCAAGCTGCCTGAGTTCTATCACATCCTCTTGGATCGCACGGAATACGTGAATGCTCTGAAGGCCGAAGATTCTCCGGAAGCCCAAGCCCGAATCGAAAACTTAGATGAATTGGATAATGCCATCACTCAGTTCGTGAAAGAACGTGGCGAAGAAAGCTCACTCCTGTCCTTCCTTGAGGAGATGGCCTTGGTGGCCGACGTGGACTCACTCGATTATGAGGCCAATGCCGTCACACTGATGACTTTGCATATTTCCAAAGGTTTGGAGTTCCCTTACGTTTTTGTCGTCGGACTTGAAGAGAACCTCTTCCCGAGCAACCGTGGCGTCGATGAATCGGGCAACGAAGATGTCGAAGAAGAGCGCCGCTTGGCTTATGTAGGCATGACCCGCGCGCGCCAGAAGCTTTGGATGACATACACCCGTGTCCGCCGCGTTTGGGGACAGGAACAGTTCAATCCACCTTCGAGGTTTATTAAAGAAATTCCGCAAAAGCTCGTTGAATTTAAATCGGCTATCGATGCTCCACGTTTCTTGTCACGCTATGGTGCCTCAGGCGGCGGCGATTATGACGACGCGGTCACACATTCTCCTAAGTTCCGTCAAAGCAAGACGGATTATGATTCACAAAGCTTCCCGGACTACGATGAGGGCGGAGGCAATGGTGGCAGCGGTTACCATAAAGGCATGCGCGTGCGTCATCCGACCTTTGGTGTCGGCTCGGTGTTTGCGACGGAAGGTTCGGGCGATGATCTCAAAGTGAGCGTTATGTTCGCAGATCAGACGGTGAAAAAGTTTATTGTCAAATACGCTCGTCTGGAAAAAGTTTAGTCTTGACTGTGCCCACGGCTGTGACAAAGTTTTTGTTATTCATTTTTAAATAACAACTAAGGAGTCATGCAGTGAGAAAATTCGTTCAAAATGTAATTGCAGCTACGATCGTGATCGCTTCTGCTTCAACTGTTTACGCACAATACGGATCTCGTGGTTACACAGGTTCTTCTTCTTACGGATCATCAGTGAGCTTCGGCAGCCCGAACGAAATCATTATGAACCTTGGCTTGGTTGGCACTAACGGTAGCTTGAAATCAGGAAAAGAAACAAAGAACGGTTCTAGCCAAACCAATATCACTGTGGGTGCGAACTACCTTCGTACAATCAACTCAAATGTTCAAGCCGGTGCTCAAGCGCAAATCATTTCTACAAGCGGCGGCGGCACAACTAGCGAAACTCAGCTCACTCTTGTTGCTTTGGGCGTTTATAACTTTGATACAACTTTTAAAGATGCTTTCTTCGTTCAAGGTGGTCTCGGTATCTACCCTGTATGGAAAGACGATGGCTCTGGCCATGAAAGCAAATTTGGCTTCATGATCGGTGGTGGTAAACGCTTCCCTCTTTGGGGCAACGTGAACTACATCCCGTCTGCTTCATTGGTGAAGCGCGGCGACTTGGATATCGGTTTCGACGTTCAGTTCTTGAACTTCTCTGTGATGTTCTAAAGGTGATGTTCTAACACGGAACTGGATCTAAATCCGGATTTAAAAAGGGACCCCTAGAGGTCCCTTTTTTATTGCTTTAGAAAAGTGCTAAATTAGAAATATGCAGTACGGAGAGCGCTTTAATACCATCAGCCACCTTATTGCCACCGGCTTTGCCGCGATTGGCTCCATCTTTGCCCTTTACCTCGCCAGTGAAAAACACAATATGGTCGAGCTTCTGTCAGTCGCAGTTTACGCGATCACAACCGTGGGCCTCTACAGCGCTTCGACTTTGTATCACAGCTCGCACGGCACGATTAAAGATCTCTTTCGCAGAATGGATTACATCGGCATCTATTTAAAGATCGCCGGCAACACGACTCCTTTTATGATCATCCTCATGCGTGGAATCTCCGGTTGGGCGACGTTGGCTGTGATCTGGGGCCTTGCCCTTGTCGGCATTATCCATGAATTCAATCTTGGTAAGAAAACTCGCCGCTATTCGCTGATCATTTATGGTGTGATGGCATTGGCCGTTTTGCCTGTTCTAAAAAATCTTGTCGATGCTTTACCAATCCAAGGTTTTGCGCTGATTGTGGCGGGTTACATTTCTTATGCGATCGGGTTCTATTTTTACATGAACGACACTCGCATTAAGCACGGGCACGGGATTTGGCACATCGGAGTTATAGGTGGCACCCTGTTTCAGTACTTGTGCTTAATCCTTTACGTCGTCTAAAGTCGTCTGAATGACGAAATATCTTTTACCCCTTCTTTGTGTTTTTCTATGCTCATGCTCTAGCCTCATGGAGAAAATGCTAGAGAAACCAAAAGTGAGTCTTGCGGGGATCTCCGTCAAAGATGCCGACATGAATGGCGCGACGCTTGTATTTAATATCGCGGTTGAAAATCCCAACAGTGTTGAAATCAAAGTCGATAAAGTGAATTACAAAGTTTTTCTGAACAATAAAGAAATCACTCAAGCCTCCACCGACAAAGCTATTAACATCGCCAGTAAGTCCACAGGCAATATCGATTTGCCACTGCCGATTGAGTACCGAAAAGTTTTTAGCGACCTTAAAGAGTTGCTCTTTTCGGAGTCTGCGTCTTATAAAATCGAAGGCAACGCAAAGATGAGTTTGTTTTCAATTCCGTTTTCTAAGGAAGGTAGCGTAAAGCTGCGCTAGCTCTTAGCGCGTTTGAGTGATTCCCACTCTTCTTGATAAACTTCGAAATCGAGCGGTTTAATAATTCGATCCACCGGAGGGTTCACGTAGTCCGCTTCGACTCCGTCCCAGCCACGATAACTGCGCTTTTCAAGTGAAGACGCAGTTTCAAAATTAGGAACGTAATAAGTCTTGCCGCCACCATCAGGGATATCCACAGACAGATTCGGCATTGCAAGGCCCGACAGATTTCCCCAAAGCTCTTTTTGAATCTCAAGAGAATCTTCGATGCTCGTGCGCAAGTGATCCGTCCCGCGCGAAGGATCGCACTGGAACATGTAATAAGGCTTCGCACGCAAATAGAGTAATCTACGAGATAACGCCTGCACGATCGCGGGATGATTGTTCACGCCGTTTAGTAACACCATCTGATTCATCACCGGAATGCCGTTATCAACAAACATCTCAACAGCGGTCGCCGCTTCTTCAGTGAGTTCGCGCGGATGATTGAAGTGCGACATCAAGAAGACCGGCTTATGCTTCTTTAAGATTTTTACCAGGTCGTCGCTCACGCGCATTGGACACACCACGGGCATGCGAGTTCCCACACGAATAATTTCAACGTGATCAATCTTACGCAAATCAAACAGCGTGCGATCCAGCTGAGCATCGCTGACAGTCAGCGGGTCTCCGCCTGACAAGATCACTTCACGAATGCCCGTGTGAGACTTGATGTAAGCCAAAGCCTCTGTGTACTCGTCTTGCTTAATAAAGGCCTGCTCTTGGCCCGTGAAATGCTTACGAGTGCAATAGCGGCAGTACACGCTGCAAATATCAGTGATCAAAAACAGTGCGCGATCCGGATAACGATGAATGATTCTGGGTGCGGGATTATTTCGGCGCTCTCCCAAAGGATCGAGCATCGCCTGCGTCGGTGTCGCAAGCTCCAGAGTGTTCGGCATCAGGATTCGGCGGATCGGATCCGCAGGATGGGCTCCGGCGAGGCTCGCATAATACGGAGTCGTGCGGATGTTAAACATCTCCGCGCCCTCACGAAAGGCCTCGCGCTCTTCGAGGCTTAAATCAAACGTCGCCGCAAAGTCCGCCTGAGTTTTCAGGCTCTTTTGCAACTGCCAAGTCCACCGGCTCCAATCAGAAGCGGCGATATGGTCAGGTTTTGGAGCTCGATTAAACTGCAGTTTCATGGGCGCTTTCGGTCCTTTGCGTGGAGGTCGTTATAACAAACCTAAGATCCTTAAACCACAGTGATTTTCGCGTTTTCCTAAACTGAGACACCAGAAGTTCAACAACTGACTAAGCCCGTTTCACGCCGAGACAGAGCTTTTTCACCAGAAAAACCAAAGGCTTAGGGCAATTCCACCACTCGGACCCGTTGGCGTGGGTCTCGCTTTACATACTGTTAGCAACAAGGGCCAAGATGGCTCATTTTTAGGAGGATGATATGAAAAAACTCACAGATACCCAAAGAAAGTGGGCTCTGACGGCGTGTTTAGCTTCCGTACTTAGCTTTAACATGGTGTTAAGCCTGTCTGGTTCCGGTTATGGCTCCATCAGCTTTGCTTCGAAAGATGAGCCACGTTATGAATCGATGATTTCCAATAAAGGAGAAAAACTCGAAATTAAGTACGTTAAAGACGAAGATGGTAAAACCATCGCGTACGTACCTGAAAAGCTTGAGAGCGGCTGGTGTTATCAGTGCGGCGAGAAATATCTCTTGCCAAAAAATTTCGATGCAAACACTGAATCATTAGAAGCAGCTCTTCGTAAAGCGATGAATGATAAAACTGATAAAAAAGAAATCTCGCAAAAAGAATCTTCTGAAGAAGATTTAGATGCAAAACCAGCAAAAAAAGTTGCTGAGAAGTCCCGCGCGCGCGTTCAAAAAGAAGAAGACGAAGTTGCGGATGAACCACAAGAAAATCCTGATTTCGCAGCTCTTCGCGAACGTTGCGATAAGAAGGACGATGGCGACGAAAAAACTCGTTGCTACGCAAGTGGCTTGACGAAGCTCTTGAAAAACAAAAAGAAAACTTATGACCGTGAAGAAGTTTTGGACCTCTATCGCTCAGAAATCGAGCCGGGCCTCAGAACGGCTTTGATGGACATCTCTGACCTCGTTCCAAACAGAAGAGCTTTCGGTCGTAATAACCTCGATATGGACTTCGGCGATGATAAATCAACTCGTCGTGAAGATGCTCAAAAATTGATTGAAGATATGACGGCGCAAATCACTGGCCGCTACAACTTCCTGCGTGAGCGCTTGACGAAATTGGCTGCAAACTCTGTGTTGAAGACACAAGAAAATGCACAAATGAAGTTGAAACAAGCTGATCAAATTAAAAACTCAGATCCACAAACAGCCTTACGCTTGCAACAAGAAGGTATGGCAGGTCTCCGTGCGGCAAACCAAGTTGCTAACGACTTCGGTGGCTCATTGTATGACAGTTTGGAAAGCGCTCAATGGAGCAACTATATTACAGGCAATCAGTTCGAAAGCTTGTACTACACAAACTACGCTGACGTTGTAAACCAGGCGATCCGTGGTTTGGCTCAGAACCCATTGAATTATGTTTTGCCAAACGTCACTTTGACAGATGGTACGACAATCGTTGATCAAAACGGTCAAACATACACAGTGACTGCTACGAACAACCCGCACAACACGACAATCCAAAGCGGTGGCCGTAACATCACAGTCATGATGAACAACTTGACGCCGGCAAACGTCGTAAACTCAATGACTCCACGTCTTGCTACAAACGGCGTAGGTCAGCAAGGTACCGCAACGATCCAAGCAATCCAAGGTGTGTCAGCTCCTGTGAACCAGGGCAACATTCCAGCGATCCGCGGCGGTCGTGGTTACTAATTGAATTGATTTTAAAATTGAAAGTGTGAGTGTCATCCTCGCCGAGCTCAGGAAGAGCTCGGCGCCTCTATTTGTGCCGGTCCGTGGGTTTACACTTTTAAAAATATCCTCCGGAATGAATCGTCTATTATACGACCTTCTCGTATTATATACCATTTCAACTAAGAGACCTCTTTTCTCTCTGCTGAGTAAAAAACAAAACCCACATCCTTCTAAGACGTGGGTTTTGCAATTTAAGCAGACTTTCTTATACGAAGTCCGTAATTAAACGGCTTTCAAGAAGTAACCAGTTTGTTTTGTCGTCTTTGTAGTCGTCGTCGTTCCGGTCTTCTTCATTTTCATGTAGCGTTTGAAATCTTTTGAGTAAGCTTTTTTGAAAGTCGTCTCGTGCTTATTGAACATTTTATCCAACCAGGTGTAGTAGCAAGTGTACATGTGGTTAGACAAGAAGTTGCAGTACCAAGAGAATGGCATCTGTTGAGTGAAGTTGAATCTCTTAGAGAACGTCACGATCTCTTTATTGAACATGCCCCACCACTTAGTTGCTTCTGTCTTGTGTACGAAGTTACCAACCCAGTATGTACGGTTGCCATGTGTGAAGCCCACTTCCCAGCCGTTTCCTACGGGTTTGAAGTATGATTTGAAAGTGTGTGGGCCATATTTGTATGTTTTTGTCTTTGTCATCGTTGCCTTCCTTTTTTGTTGGCGTTGAAACAGACTTCATCTTGAGCCCGAAATTTTTCGCGCTAAACAACTTTTTTATGAGCCCAAAACTGGAAGGTTTCAGAAAAAAAACTGGGCTGTGGTCCCACTTTTTCTCGGTCTGCATTAGGACCTTTCTCCCCCAGATTGTTGTTCGATTCTATGAAAAAACTATATGTTCCAAGCCGTTCACTGTTCCGTTGGCCCTAAGATAGAGCTTCTCAAAAAATCCCGTGGACTTAAAAACACGTTTTTGATTATAAATGAACCCTATGTCGGCACTGGCGAACTACCTGGAAACAATCCGGGTCGAAAAAAACATCACTCTTGAGGAATCTGCAAGAAGGTCAAATATGACTCCGGAAACCTATAGACAAAGAGAAAAGCAGCCCGAGAAGGTGCCGCTTTATATGTTGGCTTCTATGATGAACGCCCTAGATATGAAAGGCGAAGAATTCGTTGAATTCAGTGTCCTGACGTCCCAACATCTGTGGGACTAGAGCCTTTGAACCTGGTTCGTTCTAAAGCTCAATAAACTTATTCGACTTCTCTGAGTATTCCAAAAGCTTGCCGTCTTCGAGATCAAAGTACCAACCTGACAACGACAAATTGCCCTCGTTCAAACGCTTTTGAATGAACGGGAACGTCTTCAAGTTTTTCACAGAGACCTTCACGGACTCGAGCTCACAACATTGACAGAACTTCTTGAAGTCATGGATAGGAACTTGCTGAAGGGCTTTTTCACGCGCCTCATCGGCAATGGTCACCCATTTACGGACAAATGTTCCTTGATCTGCCTGACTTGGGCCGGCCGCCAGCGCGGCAATACCACCACACTGTGCATGACCAAGGACAATGACATTCTCTACTTTGAGTACGTTCACAGCAAACTCGATCGCCGCACTCGTACCATGGTGACCGCCGCCCTCTTCATAGGGAGGAACAAGGTTCGCCACGTTGCGAATCACGAACAAATCCCCAGGTTCTGCCGATAATAAGATCGCAGGGTCTACACGCGAATCACTGCAGGCGATCAGGAGCGTCTTGGGACTTTGCCCCTCGCTGCTGAGATTCAGATAGAGATCCTTTTCAAGTACAAAGTACTTGCGGCGAAATTTTCTAAATCCATCGATAAGGTCGAGTTTTTTTGTAAGTGACATGTCTAAATTACCCGTTAAATTACCCGGGAGTTTTCACTCCCGGGTCCCGCGCCATTGCCATTGAGCCTAAGATGCTTTCACAGTTGTCGTACTAGATGAGTGCAAAATATCAAAAGCTAATAGCGGCTTTCGAAGCAAAGCCATAAGTGCTCGCGTTTTCAAGATTGTCTGTGCCATTCTTGAACGCCGCGCCTGGGAACAAGAGTCCCAGTTGATTCACCCACTGAATTCTTTCAGTGGGTTTGTAAACTAATTCAATATCCCACTCTAAGCCGAGATCTTTTTTGAAATCAGCTACACCGGTTGGGTTCGTCATCAACTGAGCGTAAGTCAAAGTGTTGTTGAGGTCCAAACGGTCGTTCCAAGCGTAAGAAACTTTTGGAGAGATGTAGATCGCATTGCTGATATATTCATCGTCCAAAGAGTTTGAAACACCGTGGTTAGCGGTCTCTTTGTATCTATTCGTCGTGAGGAAATCCTTTTGACCCAAACGATGGTTGAACATCAACATCGCAACGTCATAGTTACGGCTGAATTGGTAACCTTCAAACGCATTTGCGGTTGAAGGGTCATCACCGGTTGCCATACCCAAACGGATGTTCCAGTCAAATTTAGAGTCTTTGCGTGGGAAATAAAGTTCCGCTGCGATTCCGTAACCATTCGACTTGATATCTTCGCCCGTCGCATTTTGGGCGCCGACGTTACCACTTGTGAAACCTGCTTCCAATTTGAAAGCAAATTTTTCCCACTCACGACCGAGGATAAAGCTAGTTGTAGAAACGCTGTATTCACCCGTCTTTGTCTGACCAGTTGTCGGTGCGCTGTTTAAAGGAACATCGTTCGCACCAAAACTTGCTTTACGCACTTGTTGCATCAAACCGATCATAGAACCGGATTCTTTGCTCTCGTATTGCAAGTGGAGGATCATGTCTTGAACAGTATTTCCCTGAGAAACATTTTCGTCGTAGACACGGCCAATGATCGGCATCATGAAGAAATTATCGACGATGAACTTGTAACCAACCATGTCTTCCGTATCGCCCCAGTGGTCGAACATGCCATTACCCGCATTGTGAGTAATACCAAGACCGAACTCAAGAGGTGCACGACCCAAAACAAGCGCGCCGTATTCTTGATTTACGTTCAAGTACAACTGAGAAACGCGCATTTGTGTTGAAGGATGATTTCTAGAATAGACATTGGTTTGGCCGGCAGTATTCGTTGAATCCCAGCCTTGACCCCACATTTGACCGAATTGAGCATCCGCATACGCTGGATCTTGATTCGCCAGAACATCAAAACGAGAAACGATGTTCACACCGTCTGTTGCAATGATTTTTGGGTTCAAAGAAAGATAGTTCAAACCATAGGATTTCATTCCGTACGGAGTCGCCAGAGTCGGACGGTCTACTTGAGTCCACTCAAAACGGTAAGTCCCTTTCCAATCGATGCTGAGAGCGCTGGCTGTTGAAGCCACCACCGAAGTCAAAAGAGCTGCTGCAGAAAGAAGTGCTTTATTTTTCAACGTCATATTCACCTTTTTTGAAATTAACCAACGACACCGAGAACATCGCTCTCGCGAAGAATCAGAACATCTTGATCTTGAACTTTTAATTTAGAACCCGCGTACTCAGAGAAAAGAACTTTATCGCCGACTTTCAAATCCATCGGACGAACATGACCTTTTCTGTTGCGGTGGCCGCGGCCCACAGACACAACAAAACCCTGCAAGTTGCCAGAAACATCCGCTACGGTGTCAGGGATGTACAAACCACCTGCAGTCATTTTCTCAGCACCCGTCAATTGCACCATTACACGGTCATCCAACGGAGTCACAAAATTGCTGAGATCTACTTTTTTAACTGTAGGAGCTGAGAAAGGTTTCGCAGGAGTCGCCTTCATCGCAGTGGCTTTAACAGGCGCTGCCTTCGCCGCTGTTTTCTTAGCCGCGGTTTTCACCGGAGCTGTTTTTTTAACAGACGCCTTTTTAGCGACGGGCTTTTTTGCAGCCGCTTTTTTCGGTGCAGCCTTTTTAGGCGTAGCCTTGGCAGGTGCAGTTTTCTTAGCAACTACTTTTTTCGCAGCGGCTTTCTTAGCCGGAGTCTTCTTTGCAGGAGTTGCTTTTTTAGCAACAGACTTTTTCGCTACAGGCTTTTTTACTTTACCTTTGGCCACGTTTAGCCCTTTCTTCTTCGTAATATTTTTTATACATCACGTCCCACTCCGGAGTGCCTTCCATCACATTTCGTTTCAAGGAAGCCACTTTTTCGCGGGCCCGTTGATCGAGAGCTTCGTCTTCTTTGACAAACTCAGCGATGGCCAGCTTTGCGGCACGCAAGGCTTGGTCATCGTCTGAGAAGTCCACGATGTCATCACCCCAAACGCCGTCGGTTACGATGTGTGCCAGATGATTCTGGCGATCTGCTGAAATCACAAGATCACCTTTCTCTCTTTTGCGAGTTTCTGTTTTAGAATGGGAAACATTTTAAAACGCTGAAACTCGCCTGGATTGCTCTTTTCGAGCTGGTCTAACATCGCATTGACGTCCTGGTCTAAAGCCGCTTCTCGGTCATAATCTTCTTTAATGATTTCCACGACTCGAGCAAGCACAATCTTTTCATCTTCTTTAAAAACAACAAGATTTTGCTTTTTCCATTGAGCCAGAATTTTTTCAGCTAGGACTTGAATTTGTTGGGAGGATAATTTCATAATGGTGTCATGCCTCGCCCAGGATTAAAGAACATTTTCCTCGTATTTACAATCTTTGTGACGCTCACAATCATCACTCTTGGTGCGGGTATTTCTTACGCTTTCTTCACACTCGAAGATGAGATGAATCAGAAGCTCGAAGCCAAGCGCATTCTCCTCCCGACGGAGTACTATGCCGCCCCATATCGCTTCTACACTCCCTCACTTCAGACTGTGGATAAGTCTGAACGAGTGCTTCAAGCTCAAAACTACCGTGCCCGCGACTATCAACAGCGTCTCTTGCCAGGAGATTACCTCAAGGCAAATGCTCCTGAATGCCGCGCCCTGTTTCGAATTGGCGAGGACGTGAATTTTGCTTCTTGCTTGGCCTTTGTGAAGAAAGACATCGATCCTGGCCAGGCGCAGAATGATATTCGCATCTTGCTCTTTGATCCTGAAGGTAAAATTCAGCAAATTTTTAAGGCATTTCCTCTCGAAGTTGTTAACGAAGTGCATCTTGAAGCCCCTCTGGTGGCCCAATACGTAGGCATCGATCCGATCATGCAGGAGGAAGCTCCTCTCGGTAAGATTCCTCCGTACTGTTCCAATGGCGTGATGGCGATCGAAGATCCGCGCTTCTTAGAGCATCAAGGCGTCAACTATCGCGGGATTTTCAGAGCCATCATCAAGAACGTGACCTCGGGCCGCATGGCTCAAGGCGGAAGTACGATCACACAGCAACTCGTAAAGAACTACTTCCTGACGAACGAAAAGACCATCAAGCGTAAACTGCAAGAGTTCGTGATGGCCTACATGCTGGAATCAAAATTCACCAAAGATCAGATCCTCGAAACTTACCTGAATATTATCTACATGGGACAGAATGGTCCGTTTCAAGTTCGTGGCTTTGGTTCTGCGGCACGATTCTATTTCAACAAAGACATTTCGACTTTGAATTTGAGCGAGTGCGCATTGCTCGCAGCTGTTGTGAATGGCCCGGGTGTTTACAATCCGTTCAAACAACCGGTGAAAGCGTTCAGCCGCCGCGGTCTTGTGCTGGATAAAATGGTTGAGCATCAATTCATTACAGCCGCCGATGCCGAAGCGGCGAAGAATCTGCCTCTGCCAACGGCTCAGCCGCGATTGGCAACAGAGACAGCGCCTTACTACCTCGATGCCGTTCGTAAGCAATTGCAGGCGCAAAATATTGATATCATCGGCGCTAAGATCTACACCGCGATGGATCTCGAGTCCCAGCAATTTGCGCAAGAGGCTTTGAAAAACCATCTCTCCAAATTGGAAGAGCAGAACAAGATGGTGAAGTCGCAAAAAGAAAAAGGCGTGACTCTCGAGGGCGCGATTCTTTCTGCCGAAGCCAGCACGGGTCTTATTCAAGTGGCCGTGGGTGGGCGCAATTACCGTCTGACTCAGTTTAACCGCGCGATTGATGGTCACCGCCAAGTGGGTTCAACGATGAAGCCCTTTGTTTATTTGGCGGCGCTTGAATCAAAAGACAAAGATGGCAAGGACTTCACCCCGATCACTCCGGTGAAAGACGAAAAGTTCACGATCAAGTACGAAGGCCAAACATGGTCACCAAACAATTATGGCAGCGAATACTTCGGCACGGTTCCGATGTTCTTTGCACTGAAGAGCTCGCTGAATGCAGCGACAGCGTCCATTGGTTTGGAAGTCGGACTTGATAAGATCATCAACATCACTGAGTCCCTTGGCGTGACTTCAACGATGAAGCCATTCCCTGCTGTGACTCTGGGGGCGTTTGAACTTTATCCGAAAGAAGTTCTGCAGGCTTATTTGGCTCTCTCGAAAATGGGCCAGAAGACAGATGTCAGCTTCGTCGATCACGTTGTGAATATGAAGGGCGAAGAAGTTTTCAAATTCACTCCTCACTCTGAACAAGTTCAGGATGCGGTTGCGGTTGCGAGTCTCGTCAGCATGATGAAACAGACGATTGCCTCAGGAACAGCGAAGTATGTCAGCGCGAGCGGCTTCAACCGCCCGGCGGCCGGTAAAACGGGAACAACTTCTGAAAGCCGTGACGTTTGGTTCTCTGGCTTTACTCCTTATCGCACAACCATCGTGTGGATTGGTTACGACACCAGCACTCAGAATAAACTTACAGGTGCGAGCGGTGCTGTGCCTATCTGGACAGACTTCATGAAGCGCGTGACCGCCGAAGATCCACCGGATGATTTCCCATGGCCCGAAGGCACTGTGAAAGTCACTTTTGATGAAAAGAAACTTCAAGAGATGAACACGCCGATGAAAGAGCCCATGAGTGTCGACCTCATTTTCAAAAAAGGCACGGAGCCTGGGATTTTTGGATTTTAATAACCCATCTCACTGCAATCAACGTCGACCTCTTCATCCAATTTATCACTTGGATCGATGAAACAGCCTCCCGGAGTTGTTACGCCGGCATCATTGCATTCAAACTCACGCACGACATAGCCATCACTGATCTTGCCGGTAACATCACGACCGAAAAGAACTCCGCCGACATCTAAAGAACGTCCGTCTTTTCCTGCGAGCACAAAGGTTTGGGTGTAATTCACATCCCAGAACTGACGCCCAAAGCACTCAGATCCATCGGCATGAATGACATGAACCTGTGAGCACTTTTTAACGCCCCACTTTTTCTCAGACACGGGGATCGACATGATCGCATCATCACCGCCCGCAGAGTTGTAATCATAGTTTGGCAGTGCCAGCACGGGAACTTCGTAAGTCCCTTTCTGCTTCGTCGAAGAATCGGTATAGTCGATTTGAATGGTGTTGTTGCCATTTCCAGCATCATAGCGAATGTCGTTTTCTTTCGTATGACAAGTCAGGGTAGCAGAGCCGGCGTAAGCTGCGGTTGAAAGGCAAAGCATACCAAGCGCGATCAATGTCTTCATGGAGTCTCCTTTTAATGAAGGAGCTAAACTACCCGGTCGCCAGAAATTTTCAGCGACAAAACCAAGAAGAGATTTGAATTTCTCGTCAAATCTAAGCTTTGATCGGAAAACCCAAAAGCCCCAGGGCTTCAAGGTAAGCGGCCTTCTTCCAATGAACAATCCGGTCATAGGCTTGTTGCGGAGTAAACCAAGCAAAGCGCGCAAACTCGTCACGCTCCTTAATACTTTCGGCAACAATTTTCGAACCATCGAGAACAAAGTAAATATGTTGCTGCCCAATGAAATGGGTCTTCTTGAAAAGACCTTCCGGAAAATTGTATGCAATCCATTCCTCAGTCTGACGAAGAATGGTGATTTTACGAATGCCGACTTCTTCATCCATCTCGCGATGAAGAGCTTCGACAATCGTTTCGCCGTCTTCCATTCCGCCTTGTGGAAACTGCCATTGACCGGCCTGCCCCTGGCGCTCACCTAAAAGGACAAGACCATCTTGTGCCAGAAAGATTCCGCACACACCCCGTCTGTATTTATCTTTGGATTTCATAGTTAGATCTTAACTGTCAGGCCTTCGTATGCAAAGTCCCATTGAACCGCACTGAGCGTTTCGCTGTTTTCTTTCGCCGTATTGAGACGCCAGTCATAGTATTCCAGTGTTTGACGTTTTAACTCTTGCACCTGCTGAATTGTCGCACCTGGATCATGATGCGCGAAAAGAACTTGTTTAATGCCTTCGCGGAAAGCGATGTCGAGTCCCACTTGAGCAGCACTGTGACCCCAGTTGGCTTTTTCTGCAAGCTCTGGGAATGTGTACTGAGCATCGTAATACATCAAATCCACTCCTTGGTAGAGTGGCAGATCGGGCCCCAGCTCTTCACGTGACACGCGAGTTCCCTCGGTATCCACACAGTGAGAGTAGACCTTGCCGTTACTTTCAATACGGAAACCCCAACAAGGATCTGGATGATCTAACTTGTAAGGAGTGACTGTCATATCATCAATTTCAATCGCCTGACGAGGTTGCAAAACATGGAAGTGAATCTTCGCAGCCAGTGATTCAAACGGTACTGGGAAGTATGGCTTCATAAAGACGCCGCGGATGAGCTTTTCCATTTCTTCTTGAACGGCATAATAGTGAATTTGTACACCAGGAACAAAGTGTGGAGTGAAGAAAGGCAAACCGATCACATGATCCCAGTGAAAGTGAGTCATGAAAATGTGGAAAGGACCTTTGCTCGCGCCGGCTTTACCACTCATGATCTGCTCACTCAGAGAACGAATGCCGCTACCGCCATCAATGATGAGTCTGTTCTTGGGACTCTTCACTTCCACGCAAGTCGTTGCCGCCCCATAACCGCCCAAATGGGAAGCGCCCAAAGAATCAATGTACTTTGAAACAGCAGCAGACTCACGATGACCAGCATTGAAAAACCCGCGCAAGAGTCCTTCGATATGATTGGTCCAATCCGATGGAGATGGGGATGATGGCAAAGAACCGCGCACGCCCCAATACTTCATTGTTAACGACATATGGGATTAGAATGACTGGGGATGAGATTGCTTGCAAATAAAATTTGTTGACCGTCGACAAGACTCTACTCAGGTATTTGCCTTGTCGTAATTCACTCTCAAAAACTTGGACTTAGGTTGAGCCATACATGTTTTAAATGTTCGATCCTTCGATTGTTCGTTCACTCGGCCTTCGATCGAATCGACCTCTCCTTGTTCAAGAAATGCGGAGCACGTTCCACAAATTCCTTCCAAACAAGAATATGGCGGATTTATTTGAAGTCTCAACGCCGCCTCAAGAACAGATTGGTACTCTGTCATTGTGGTTTCATGCTCTTGACCGTTGATTGTGAAAACTACTTTTACATCAGACATTAGAATGAAAAGGCCGTACCCACGAGCATTGTAAACACGTGCTGAGTAACGACCACCTCCTCTGTTGTTTGATTGATTTGTTGAATCGATTTACCACGCCCACCGGTGTAGTAACCACCAAAAGTATAATCGATTTTGTCTCCGGAGGTGAATGCCAAGTTCGCACTGAAACCAAGTTGATCCACTTTATCCGGCTGAGCACCCGAGATTGCCGTATCCGGATTGGGATGTGATGAAAAGTTCGTAAACGCGCCCATACGTACTTTCAACCAAGGCATCACTCGCTTCTCGACTCCCGCAGAGACGTTCCAAATCGCCCGATGCTTCCAATGAGTTGCAATCGTCGGATCGTTAAAATCGTTGTATTCCATGGCTTGATAAAGACTCGCATCGGCAGACACGTTTAAGTCTTCGCTTTCATGATAAGCCACACCAATAGAAAGTTTGCCGGGAATATTCACATTGGTTTTTTCATCCGGGCGATTCACCGTAGTGACCGCATAAGGATTGGTATCAACCTTCGAGGAAAAATAAGAACCGCTGCCTTTAACTGTCAAATTCGGTGTGCGTAAGCTCGTCCCGAAAGACCATTTATCCGAAAGTTTCCAGTGATAACCCAGAATCGCAACAATGGCGTTTTCAACCAAGGTCTTCTCAGAGCTGAATAACACCGCTTCGCTGGCGGTTGGAAAACTGCTGTCATTCAGAGAACGCGTGTAGCTTCGCGCCGTGTAGTACATCGTTAGACCCAAGGACTCCGTTTCTGAGATTGGCTTTGCCACTGCGGCCCCAACCCACAAGGACTCATCGACATAAGACAACGTGGTGGTATTTTCAGTGCTGGCGCGCAAGTCGCCTTTATAACTATCAAAGTCAGGTACCACGATAGAAAATGCGATCGTATAGCCATCCCGGCGAATCACGCTGCCGGTGGAAGAAGGAATCGCACGAAAAAAGCCCTGATTGATTCGCAGAGGTGCTTTTGTGAAGTCCTCTTCTTTGCCAAAGGTTGTATCAAATTTTTTGTAGATACCTACTGCGGCTGAAAACGAATGCCCTTGCAAGAAGGCCAACCCCGCGGGGTTATAGTAAGCCAAGGCCGACGCATCGCTATTCATTGCGGTGTAAGCTCCACCCATTCCCGCAGCCTGATCGCCGATCAAAATGGAGTTATAATTTGAAAAGGCGGCCATCGCTGGCTGAGCCAACAATAAGAGCAACAAACCGTTGAAGTATTTTAATGACATTCCCTTGCGTCTCCACTAGCTAGTACTGCAAAATTAAATGATTATTGACGACAAAAGTCCACCAGAAGGTTCTCAATGAACTCTCAAACTGCAAAAACATCTCCGATCCGCACTGTTCTAAAAGAACTCGTGCTGCCTTATTGGACACGTTCGGAAGATCGATGGCGCGCTCGTGGACTTTTAGCACTCACTCTCGTGCTCATCATGGGTATGGTTTACGCCTTAGTTTTGCTGAATCGCTGGAACCAGGCGTTCTACGATGCTCTTCAGAATCTTGATAAAGCCGAATTTGTCAGCCAGCTGTGGCGTTTTTTCTTTATTGCGCTGTTTTACTCCGTGATCATGGCCTACAAGTTTTATGTCCTGCAAAGTCTCGCAATCGGCTGGCGCAAATGGATCACCGAAAAGAGCTTGCACCGCTGGCTGAGTGAAAAGAATTTTTACTACTGGCAGTTCAACGGACATCAACACGACAATCCGGATCAGCGTCTTTCCGAAGATATTCACGAACTCACCGATCTGAGTCTTGAGATTTCCGAAAAGGTCCTCCGCGAGTTCATAACTTTTGTGTCGTTTATCGGCATTCTGTGGGGTCTTTCAAGCTCCTTCAAATTCACGGCCTTTGGTTATGATATCGAGCTTTATCGTTACCTTGTTTGGGTTTGCTTGTTTTACGCGGCGATCGGTACTTTCATCGTTCACAAAATCGGAAATCCGCTCTCGACACTGAACTTCATGCAGCAGAAACTCGAAGCCGACTTCCGTTACTTCTTAGTGCGTCTGCGTGAAAACAGCGAGAATGTGGCTTTACTCAACGGTGAAAAAGCCGAACAGCAAAAGCTTTCGACGAAGTTCTTCCAAGTCGTGGGTAATTTCAAAGCGCTCATCTCTCGCCAGAAGAAACTGATTCTAACGACGAATATTTACGGTCAGTTGGCTTATATCTTTCCGTTTGTGGTTGCATCACCAAAAGTGTTCACCAAAGAGATCACTCTCGGCCAGCTTTTCCAAATCAGCAGCGCCTTTGGCCAAGTTCAAGGGTCGGTCTCTGTGTTTGTGGATATGTATGCGAAGATCGCGCGACTGCATTCGGTCGCTCTGCGTTTGGGCGGATTCTTAAGCTTGCTCGAAGAAAATCGCGAGCTTCGCGAAAAAGGCCTGAGTGGAAAATTCCATGCGACCGATGGTGCGGATCTTACGACCGAAGACCTTCGCGTTCTGACTCCTCAACAGCAGACTTTGCTGACAGGTATGAACTTGAAGCTCGCTCCGGGAACGCGTTTGCTAATCACTGCGCCGTCTGGAAAAGGCAAAACCACTTTGCTTCGGACGCTGAATGGCATCTGGCCTTTCATTGATGGACAGATTCGTTTGCCTCGTCACAGCCATCGCCTCGTGCTGACACAAAAAGCGTATCTACCGATCGGAACTCTGCGTGCGGCTCTTGCCTATCCTCTTGAGGCGGAAGCCTTCAGTAATCAAGACATGGTCTCAGCTCTTGCCAGCACGAAACTAAATTCGCTGATTCAGCACCTCGATGAAGAAGACAACTGGTCACAGCGCCTTTCTTCGGGCGAACAGCAACGCCTGGCTCTCTCGCGCGCCTTCTTGCAAAAGCCGCAGGTTTTATTTTTAGATGAAGCCACTTCGGCCCTTGAAAAAGACACCGAAGCCGAGATCTATCACGCTCTGGTTGCGGCTTTCCCGCAAATGATTCTTATCAGTTTCAACCACGAAACGGGCCCGCTGACAGCATTCCATAACGAGTCCTTAAGCCTCTCTTAATGCGCCGTGACCCGGAAAAGCGACCTGGTACCTTTTCGACAATCCGGTAATAGTTACATTGTGGCCCTATGAGGGGTTTTGTTGGGACCTTTATGGCATATTGCTAAGTTTCTGTTTTTACTTGGTTTTCATCTGTGGTGGCAAAAGGAAAACTGGCCCTTGAATTGCACATTTTCACCCTTGGAAGTGGATGGTGACATAAGGTCACCAGATAGCCACTATGGGGAAGATTCATGGAACTGCGACGCTACAAAGACATTCTAGCGCTGAAATCAGAAGAGGGCACTCTTCTGGCGTTCCATTCGCGCAATATGGAAGTCGCACAAATTTCCGAAGACGCTTGGGTGAACATGAGCCCGACAACCTTGCTGAATTCGACTCCTTCTGAAGCCGTCCTCAAAGAGTGCGAAGCCATCGCTGAGCTCAAAACTTGGAACCAAGAAGAAAACGCTGAGGTTAAAACCAGCAAGATCAGCAACAACATCCGTTTCCTGACAATCAACGTGACTCAAATCTGCAACCTCCACTGCTCATACTGCGCAGCCGGTGGCGATGGAACTTTCGGCGATAGCATCGCCAAAATCTCTATCGAAAAAACTTTGCCGCAGATTAAATTCTTCCTCGATCGCCTGCCTGCGGGCCTAAGTTTCAACGTGAGCTTCCTCGGTGGTGAGCCTTTACTTTACGCTGAAGGCCTCGAGATGATCGCAAAGTACATTGCTGAGATCGCACCTGAGCGCACTGTGAACTACACGATCATCACGAACGGCACGCTGTTAACAGATAAGAATGTCGATCTACTCGCGCGCATGAAAGCAACAGTAACCATCAGCTTGGATGGCCCTGCAGAAATCAACGATCGCATGCGTCCGACAAAGAACGGAACTTCATCAACGGCAATGATCGTGAAAGGCCTTGAAAAAGTCCTCGCACGCAAATCTGAATTCAGCCACGTGATGATCCACGGAGTTTTCGACAGCCACAATATGGAGCTCGTGAAAGCTTACGAGTTCTATTCTCAGTTCAACGTGGACAGCTACGATTTCTCATTCTCGGTTTCTGACAACAACCCGCGCGCGACTCAAGAGTACATGAAACAAATGACTCAAGTTGCAGCTTTGGCCTATGCAAAAGGCGGAGAAGTGGCTCTCAGAAAGATCCGCGCGTTTGAACAACATTTTCAGTCTTTGGATCAACAACGCCGTACCGAGAACTATTGCGGTGCCGGCAAGTCTTTCTTGATGATCGATGCCCGCAATCAGATTTACACATGCCCTTGGGATGTGAACGAAAAGAAAGAACAAGTTGGCCAAGGAACGGAGTTAAACGAAAAGGCTTTGGAAGCGTACCAAAAGCCCATCCTCGAGCAGAACAAGTGTGAAAACTGCTGGGCGCGATTCCTGTGCGGCGGCGGCTGCATGTTCGCCCATAAGCATGGCTCAGGATCTAAGAACGTTAAAGATACGCAATTTTGCGAAAGAACAAGATTTATGGTGGCGCTGGCACTGATCTACTACGAAAGGTGTCGAAGCGCTGCTTGAACCACAACCACTAGGACATGACGGAGCAACAATGATGA
This sequence comes from Bdellovibrionales bacterium, assembly GCA_018266295.1. Classification (NCBI taxonomy): domain Bacteria; kingdom Pseudomonadati; phylum Bdellovibrionota; class Bdellovibrionia; order Bdellovibrionales; species Bdellovibrionales bacterium. The sequence goes on from JAFEAQ010000011.1 coordinate 1,123,062, forward strand.
AATTCCTAACTCTACTAAAGGAAAAGATGATGGAAAAATTAGAGAAAAAACACATTAAGAAGCTGAAGCCACAAACATCTCAGCCTTCACATTTCGGTGCTGGTAACGGCGGCAATCCGTGCCCTCCAGTTGGTGGCGATATTTTGGTACCAAACAACTAGTTCGAGGACTGACTAACGATGGCTCTCCCTCCTTCGCTGACTAAAACAAAAGGCCCTTTCAAAGGTGGAATCCTGTATTCCGTCTTGCGCCTTGTTTTGGCTTGCGCGATGGGGATTTTCATCAGTCAGCTCAAACTCGATTCTTGGGAATCCATGCTCTACGACATGCGCATTCGCTTGTTGCCGGAGCCAGCTCCTTCGGGTCAGATCGAAATGATTTTGACCACATCGCGGACTGTAGAAACCCTCAAAGGGATTCCTACTGCGAAGGAGCAATTGGAACTCCTTAAGAACCTCGAGCGTGAAGAGCCTCTGGCGGTTCTTTACATTCAAAACCTCGGTGAGCTTGAAGGCAGTGCGGAAGATAAGAAAGCCTTCGCCGTTGAGGCATTGAAGCTCAACAACCTGTACATGGTCAGCCAGGATCTCGAGATGAAAGGCGAAGAAGGAAAACTCCGCTTGCCGGAACCTCTCGATACGATCGAGCTCTTCCCTGGCCCCCGCACAAGTGACGGCGACGTGCTTGCGCAGGATAAAGTGACTCGTCGTATGATGATTACTTATCAGGATCGTCAGATGATTCATCCGTTCATCGCAAGCCTCGTAAATCCGGAGATGTCTGAGAAGAAAAATATCCGTGGCTTGTTTGAGTTCTTTGACTCTGAACAGGTGTATATCAATTACCGCAAAGCCGGCACATATCCTATGACGACCTTTGAAGACGTCATGGATAAACGTTTTGAGCCGGGCCACTTTAAAAATAAAATCGTTCTGATCGGTAACGATCACGGCGGCTCCGTGCGTGACTACGTGAAGACGCCTTTCTCGAAGGACGCGAAGGCTATGACCCTCGTCGAACTTCACGCCAACATGCTTGATACTTTGATTCAAAATAAAGCGCCGATTCAGGCGACTCCTTGGTTGAACGTGCTTGTCACGATGCTGACTTCGATCATCACCGTTTACGTGCTCTTCACGATGAAGCCAATCCGAAGTCTTACGATTCTGGCGGCGACCGGCGGTGTTTTGCTCGTATTCAGTGCGATTGCCTTCTGGCCTGCGGGTTATTGGGTAAAAATGGCGCATCCATTCCTTGCAATTTTCTTATGCTATTACTTCTTTATCCCCTACCGTTTGATCATCGAGAATCGCCGTAGCTGGGAATACTTCCAGAAGAACAAATTGCTTTCTCAAGTTGAGGAATTAAAGGGCAATTTCATTTCGATGATGTCGCATGATTTGAAAACGCCGATTGCCCGCATTCAAGGCATGACCGATGTAATTCTCAAGGACCAACAGCCCTTGAGCACTCAGCAACGCGAAGCCGTGGATACGATCCGTCATTCTGGCGATGATCTTTTGAAGTTCATCAACGCGATTTTGAACTACGGGAAGATCGAAAGCCAAGGTGTTGAGCTTCACATGCAAAGTCGGGACGTTAATTCATTGCTGAAAGACGTCATCCATAAGCATGAGTTCTTGGCTAAGGTAAAACGTATTCCAATCAAGTTTGAATCCGAGCCACTGTTCCCGATCCAGGTGGATCCAGAGCTCATGAAGCAAGTGTTCTCAAATCTGATTGAGAACGCGATTAAGTACAGCCCTGAGGAATCTCAGGTGCATGTTCACAGCGAAGAGATCAACGGCAAAGTGATCGTTCGCGTCCAAGACAGCGGACCTGGAATTCCAGAGGACGAAGTGAACAATATTTTTATGAAGTTTTTTAGGAGCAAGAATGCGAAAAGTTCTCCGATTAAGGGATCGGGACTCGGTTTGTATCTTGCTAAATATTTTACAGAATTGCACCAAGGCAGACTCTTTGTTGAAAGTACCTATGGAAAAGGAAGTACTTTTACTGTAGAACTGCCTCTGGAACAGGGGAGGTCACATGCTTAGAGTTTTGGTGGTCGATGACGATCAGGGGTTAAGACTCTCAGTAAAAACAGCGCTCACTTCTTCGAATCGTTTCGAAGTTGAAGAAGCTTTTGACGGCTTGAATGCCATCGAAAAAGTAAAAGCACCTGAGAACTCAGGCGCGAAGAAATTCGATGTTGTTATTCTTGATGTCGATATGCCACGTGTTAACGGTCTGGAAGCTCTCAGACTGATCAAAGAACACGATCCAGGTATCATCGTATTGATGATCACGGCGCATGCAACTTTGGACCACGCGGTTCAAGCGGTTAAAGATGGTGCTTACAACTATCTTTCAAAGCCTGTTTCCGGCGATGAGCTTTTGGCTCTCGTGGATAAAGCGGTTTCTGCTCACACTATGATTTCAAACATCGCGGCGTCTGCGCCTGTGTTGGTTGAAGCAGGCCGTAAAATCATCGGCAATACACAGCAAATGCAAAAGGTATTCAACATCATCCATCGTTTGGCGAAGGTTGATACCCCTGTTTTGATTCGCGGTGCTTCTGGTTCTGGTAAAGAGCTCGTTGCTAAAGCAATTCACTACAACTCTGCTCGTAAAGACGAAAAGTTCGTAGCCATCAACTGTTCTGCAATCCCTGAGAACTTATTTGAGTCTGAACTCTTCGGTCACGAAAAAGGTTCTTTCACTGGCGCTGATCAGCGCAAAATTGGTAAATTCCAGTTTGCTGAAGGCGGAACATTATTCTTGGATGAAGTCGGCGATATGCCACTCATGATGCAAGTTAAGATCTTGCGCGTGCTTCAAGAGAAGATGTTCACTCCTGTAGGTTCTAACCGTGAGATTTCTACGAACGTAAGAATCGTGGCGGCGACCAACCGTCCTTTGGAAGACATGATCAAAGCCGGCACCTTCCGCGAAGACTTGTTCTATCGCTTGAACGTTGTACCTATATTCTTGCCTGCTTTGGCAGATCGCAAAGACGATATCGAAAACTTGATCAACATCTTCATCAAGAAGTTCAATGCGGCCCATGGCAAACGCATCTCTGGAGTTGCTCCAGACGCTTTGTCAGCGCTCAAAAAATACCAATGGCCGGGGAACATCCGTGAGTTGGAAAATGTGATCGAGCATGCTTTTGTTCTTGAGACGAACAACGTTATCACGTTGGCGTCACTCCCTGAGGCCGTTTTGGCCGCAGCGGGCGTTAACTTGATCGATGCATTGTCACAAACGACGACTGTTGACATAAAACCAGGGGTTTCCGTGTCTGCGGACCTCGGTGATGATGAAGATTTAGGCGTTGTTGATGGCGAAGACCTCGAGCTCGACAGCGAAGAAGGCGAAGTTGCAACTGTGTCTATTTCAGGTGGCAGTCTTGACTTCAATGCTCAAAAGGAAGCTTTCGAGAAAGAATTCATCATTAAGGCTCTGAAGACCTTCAAAGGCCGCATCAATCAAACGGCTTTGCATGCTAACATTCCGAAAAAGACCTTGCTCCGCAAGATCGAGAAATACGGGATTATTGCAAAGGACTACTCTAACTAATTGAGGGTCCAATACTGGGACTTTTAAAACCCGGTCGGGAACGATCGGGTTTTTTTATGCCCAAAAAGTATTCAACGTCTGACAAACCATTAACTAAATATTCATTAGCCCTTCACATAGTTTCTATGTACCGTTAAGTGGTCAAAAACCATAACAACAAGGATGGCTATTATGAAAACTCTATGGACACTATTGGGTGTGCTTCTTGTGTCTGCAAGCGCGCACGCGAATTCTCTAGGCTACGACTTCCGCGGTGACTGGCAAAGTATCGATTACAACGATAAGGCCGGTCTTCCTGATTACACTCGCTTCTATCTGAAAACGGGTCGTTTGTATTTCAAAGGCAATGTGAATGATCGCTTCAGCTACGATCTTCGCTGGGGCTTCTATAAGCCGGCAGTGGATACCGTGAGCACAACTTCTGGTGCACCATCAAATTCACGTCGTGACGGCTTAAACAGCTCGGTTGAGTACGCGAATATCACTGACAAAATGAGCGATATGTTTGCTTTAACTGTCGGTAAGTTTAACACAGAGATCGGTGGTTTCGAGGGAGCAACTTCCGGCGCGGACTTATACATGGTTTCTCCGTCATACGGACACTCAGCAGTGACGACTTTGGATGGAAAGAACTATGGTATCAACGAAAGTGGCACAAGAAATCTTCTCTATATGTCTGGTGCAAAAGGTGATTTGAGTTTTGGCGATCAACATCTTTACATCTTGGCTGTGAATAATATCTCTGACTCTTTGGAAGGCACAGCATTTAATCAAAATCGTGGCATGACTGGTTTGATCTGGAAAGGTGGCTTCATTGATAAGACTCTGACTGGTCTTTTGAGCTATCACACTGTGAATCCACAAAATGGCAACAAAGATGACAATCATCAGTTCATCTCTGCAGGTGTTAAATACGAAGATGCTACTTGGGTAGGCAGTCTCGAGTACAATACGACAACTTATAAAGATGGCGCTTCTGGCAACAAAGATTCCGTTTATTCTGCTATCGCGAAATTTGGCTACAAAATGGAAAGCTGGATCCCACGTTTAGAAGTCTTCACTTCTGAAGAAAAAACAGAGACTTTGGCAACAAACGGGACTAATAAATTCATGGGTTACGGTGCAATTCTTGAGTACAAACCAACTCCTGAAAACGTTCGTTACCACTTGGCTATAAACAGCATCACATCTAAACCATTTGCAACGGCAACTCGTACTGATGACGATCAAACTCGTATGGAAATTGTTTTGGGTGCACGTTTGTACGGCGACTTCTTGAAATAGTGGAAGCCTTGCCTAGCAAGGAAAAAATCAATGTTTTTCTAATAAGCCGGAGCAAAATCTCCGGCTTTTTTGTTGGTGTGTTTTTATCAAGAAAAATACCGGCAGTTATCGCGTTGTGTATAAAAATATATTTCCTAAATTTCGCGGTCATTGCCGGACTCGATAATTGACTGAGTATCGCAAGAACAATATCTTTCTGTCCCTCATGACAATGAATCCCCTACCGCCTCAGGCATACACCAAAGACACGCTGACAAAAGCCTACATGTGGCTCGTGCATCAGAGTGACGCTATCAAGGAGCTCGCAACGACTCCTGATATCTTGGTGAGCTTGTTTCTGAAGGCTCAACGCAACGGGGACGAAGCTCTGGATACTCCAAGCATCCAAAATTTCAAAAAAGAGCTTAAAAGTTTAGCAGGTATGATGGGCGAACTTGATGGCGGCAAGCCAGCGGGAGCCGTCTTTGCTCAACCTTTGCCACAAGCGGCTCCACAAATGGTTCAGCCGATGCATCAACCGCCTCCTCAGGCAGCACCGCAAGTTGTTGTACAACAGGCTAAACAGGTAAATATCCAGAATAATCACATGTCTATGGATCTTGCCGGACAGATGGATGCGAAGAGCCGCTCCATGATCGCAGAGGTTCGCGAGCAATTAAATTTGAGCTCAGACCTCGAAGTCATCCGCCTTTTGGTCTCTTTGGGTTATCACAAAGCTAAAAGCCTATACTCCTGAGAGCTTTTGACCGCCTGCTTCTAATCGCAAAACTCCAGTTAAATGGCTTAAATATTTGGCATTTTTCGAATATACTAGCGGCTTCAATTTGAGGAGGCCCTGGTGTCTAGCACACTTCCTGATTACAAATCCACAGTGCGATTACCACAAACAGATTTTCCTATGAAGGGAAACCTTCCCACGAAAGAACCAGAAATTCTGAAACAGTGGGACGATAAGAAAATCTATCAAAAGATGTCGACGAAAAACGCCGGCAAAAAACCTTTTGTGTTTCCGGATGGTCCTCCTTATGCCAACGGTTCAATTCACTTGGGTCATGCGCTCAATAAGAATTTGAAAGACATCATCGTTAAATACAAAAACATGAAGGGCTTCCCGACTGTTTTCATTCCAGGTTGGGACTGTCATGGTTTGCCAATCGAGCACAAAGTTTTAAAAGACTTGTCTGCGAAGAAAGTCACAAAAACTGATCAAGAGATCATGGCTCTTTGTCGTGCGGAAGCTCAACACTGGGTGGATCATCAACGCGTGCAATTCCGTCGCTTGGGGATCTTGGCTGATTGGGAAAATCCATATCTGACAATGTCTTCTGACTACGAAGCTGAAGAGGTTCGTGAGTTTGCTCGCGCCTTTCAAAAAGGTGATATCTATCGCGGCGAAAAACCGGTTTACTGGAACTGGACTTTGAAAACTGCTTTGGCGGAAGCCGAAGTGGAATATCACAACCACAAGAGTCCTTCGATCTACGTCAAGTTCAACATCACTGACAAAGCGACATTGGAAAAACTTGGCAACCCGAGCAAACCAACAAGCATGGTGATCTGGACGACGACTCCTTGGACGCTTCCGGCGAACTTGGGGATCTCTTTGCATCCTGAATTTGAGTACAGCGTTTTCGATGCTGGCTCTGAAAACTTTGTGATCGCAAAACCGCTCAAAGAATTCTTCGAGAAGGATACGGGCGTAACTTTGACTGAAGGCAAGATCGTTAAAGGTAAAGATCTTGAATTCGGTAAAGCTCGTCATCCGTTCATCGATCGCGATTCATTGATCATCTTGGGTGAGCACGTCACTGCGGATGCTGGTACTGGCGCGGTTCATACGGCTCCAGGACACGGCGTGGATGACTTTAACGTCGGTGCTCGTTACAAACTCGGTGTTTTGAATCCGGTGAACGATGCCGGTGCTTACACAGATGAAGTGCCTGAATTCCAGGGCATGAACATCTTTAAAGCAAATCCTTTGATCGTTGAGAAGTTGCGCAACTCGGGCCACTTGATCGCGATGAAAGAGATCGAGCATAGCTATCCTCACTGCTGGAGAACGAAGACGCCCTTAATTTACAGAACAACTCCGCAATGGTTTATGGGCTTGGATTTGGAATCTTCGCAAATCCGCAAGAAAACCATGAAAGAGATCGAAAAAATTCAGTTCATCCCTGAATGGGGCCGTGCTCGCTTCCAAGCCATGATGGAAAACCGTCCTGACTGGTGCGTGAGCCGTCAACGTATCTGGGGTGTGCCAATCCCGATCCTCAACTGTAAAGCAACGGGTGAACCGTATGCGAATTACGATGTGATGATGAAAGTCGCTGATATCATCGAAACACAAGGTGGTATCGAGGCTTACTATCGCGTTCCTGCGGATGAAATCGTGGGTACTACTTGGAAAAATTCTGAACAAGCGAAGAAAGATCCTAAGTTCGGCTCTGAAGGTTTCCGTCATGGCCGCGACATCTTGGACGTTTGGTTCGACTCTGGTATCTGCCACGCCGCTGTTCAAAAGCGCCGCCCTGGTATGGGTTTCCCAGCGGATATCTATCTTGAAGGCAGTGACCAGCATCGTGGCTGGTTCAATACTTCGATGCTGTCTTCAATGGCGACGAACGGACAAGCTCCTTATAAGGCGCTCTTAACTCACGGTTTCGTGGTGGATCCCCAAGGCCGTAAGCAAAGTAAGTCTTTGGGCAATCAAATCGATCCGAACGAAGTGTCGGCGAAGTCTGGTGCTGAGATCATCCGTCTTTGGACTGCCTATGAAGATTACGGTAAAGACGTCAGCTGCGGCAAAGAAGAACTCGATCGCGTGACTGAGACTTACCGTCGTATCCGCAACACGATGAGATTCCTGTTGGGTGCGGTGAATGACTTTGATCCTTCAAAAGACATGGTTCCGTATGAAAAACTCACGGCGATCGACCAATGGGCCTTGCATGAGCTTTATGAACTGACGGAGAAAGTGACTCAAGCGTATGACTCTTACGAGTTCTACAAAGTTTATCACTTGCTCAATAACTTCTTTACGGTGGACTTGTCCGCAACGTACTTGGACGTGTTGAAAGACCGCTTATACACTTGGAAAGCCGATGGCCTTCCTCGCCGCGGTTCTCAGACGGTGCTTTTCTTGATCACAGACTATCTTGTGCGCATGATGGCTCCGATCTTGTCGTTCCTATCTGAAGAAGTTTATGGCTACGTTAAAGGGAATAAAGCAGAGAGTGTTTTCTTGTTGGACTTCCCTGAAGCTCCGATGGAATGGAACAATCCTTCGCTAAACCAAAAGTTTACGGGCTTGCTGAAAGTTCGTGGCGATGTGCAGAAGGTTCTTGAAAACCTTCGCGCCCAGAAAGTTATCGGGGCCAGCCTCGAAGCTTCTGTCACGATCAAGGCTGAAGGCGATCTTTTAAAAGACTTGAAGAGCTTTAAGGATTTGCGTGAGTTCCTGATTGTCTCTAAAGTAGAAGTTGTCATGGGTTCTTACGAAGTTTTGGCTGAGAAGGCTCCTGGCGAAAAATGTGTGCGTTGCTGGACTTACTCGCCTGATATCAGTCAGGCTCCGGCGACCTTGGGTGTTTGTCCGAAATGTGTTGAGGCACTAACATGATGAAGAAGAAGTATTTGTACCTGGCTGTTATTACCGGACTCCTTGTAGCTGCTGATCAGCTCGTGAAAATGTATATCCATACACAGTTTCACTTGGGTGAATCTCTCGTGGTGATCCCGAACTTCTTTAACCTAACTTACGTGCGTAATTTCGGCGCGGCTTTCGGCTTTTTAGCTGAAAGTCACCCGACCTTCCGCGAAGCTTTCTTCTTGGCGATGCCGCCGATTGCATTGGTCATCATCTTGATGATCATGCGCGGAGTGAAAGACAACGATACCAAACAGATCGTCGCATTGTCTGCGATCTTTGGTGGTGCGATCGGTAACTATGTGGACCGCTTGCGTTTCCGTTATGTCATCGACTTCTTGGATTTCCACTTGAACAACAAATACAGCTGGCCGGCATTCAATATCGCCGACAGCGCGATTGTCTGCGGTGTGGGATTACTGCTCTTCATGATGCTCATGGAGACGCGGCAGAAAAAAGCTCAAGAGAGCGCAGCGAAGGCCTAAAACCTTCGCTTTTTTTATATCTTTCGCCGACTGAATTGGTGAGAAATCTTTTTAAACGAAGAAGTAATGGAAAGAGGGCTTATGCTCTTTACGGCCCGTTTCGATATTGAAAAGACTGATCACTTCGGTTTTGACGCCTTTTTTGACGTTGAAAATTGTGAGGTCTGAATTCTCGATAATTTGGTGGAGGCCGCGGCCGGCTCCACCTTTGTTGGCGTTGAGGGATCCCGCTTTGCCTTGGTAGCAGCTCTCTAAGTAGCTGATGATGATTTCTTTTGTGAGAGCGCCGAACGGGTCTTCAACTGATACGGCGATCATTGTGCCATCAAATGCGTAGCGGAGATTCGACTCTTGGCCTTTGACGAGATTCACTTCTGTTTTGCGTGGCAAGTGATTGAAGAGGGCCTGACCCTTGCCGTCTGTTGGCGCATCGTAGATTGCGTTCATCAACATTTCTTCGGCAACGAGATAGACTCGATCCAAAATAGACGAACGGATACCACTTTGTTTGAAATGAGCGACCATGTCGTCTTTGAGTCCTTCACGTTCTTTGCTGGCTTTTACGCACTTCAACTGAACGTCGGCTCCCCAAGAAAGATACTTTTCAATACCGAAGATGTTCTTATTAAGAACTTTCGTCAGAGTCGTCAAAAGACTGCGAACCGTAAAGCTGCGGTCTTCAGGATCACGGGACATGATATTGTCGACGAAAGGAAGACCCTTCATCGTCTCGATATTTTCAGTCACATTTGGATTCGTCAGTAATACCAGGTGAGGGCTTACTTTATCCTTATGGGCTTGAACGAGAATATCCAAGAAAGTCTCTTCGCAAAGAATCGCATCGTATTTGCGCTCTTTAACGAAGTTCTGAGCTTCTTCCTTATTATTCGCGATATCCAAACGGACGCCGGTTCCACCCACGGCCATACGAGCCACGACTTGCTGTTTTTTATCGGACTCAACAAGAAGGACGTGCTTATCGCCGACCTCTTGAAGATCTGCCTGCACACGTTGAAGTTCGCGGTTTGCGATCTCAAACAAGCGCGCTTTTTCGTTGGTCTTCATCAGACGCTCAACGAGAATCGAGGAGTAAAGGCGATAAAGAAGAGCATCAAAATGATCTTTGTCTTTAGGGTGGACGTGGTCAAAGTCTGAGGCTTGAACGGTGAAGCACTCCACATCGTCCGCCGCACGAACAGATGTCGTCGCCGGATTTTCGCTGATAACGCTCATTTCACCAATAACTTCGCCGACCTGGCCTAGTTCTGCGACGACTTCGCCTGATAGAATGATTTCAACTTTGCCCGAGCGGAGGAAATAAAGAGATTGATTCGGTTGGCCCTGACGGAGAATAAATTCGCCCTTTTTAAAAGATTTGCCAGTCATCATGGTAGATACTTGCAAAAGCAAATCTTCACTGAAGCTTTTGAAGAAAGCGAACTGTTTAATTTCTCGCGCAACTTCCGCGGGATGTAATCTCATAGAAATCATTATGAATTTTGATTTCTGGGTTGACTAGTTTGCACTTGAATAATTTTGGAATTGTTTGAAAATTAAGTCCTAGGTCCATCAAGGAGTAAATTTGTACCCTATTATCCACTTAGCCGAAGGTCTGGATATTCCGACCTACTTTCTGGTCATAAGTCTGGTCGTCTCTGCCGGACTTTTTTGGATTGTTCGCCGGAGCGAAGTCTACAGCCTTCCTAAGAAAAATGTTCTGGATTTGAGTTTGTTGCTCATGTTGTCTGCCTTATTGGGTGCGCGGGTTTTCCACGTCGTTTATGAGAATTTCGATTTTTATCGCCAGTATCCGGTTCGCATTTTCTATCTTTGGGAAGGCGGCTTCGTCTTTTACGGCGGCATGATCTTGGCTTTCATCGCAACCTTCACATATCTTCACTTCATTCATGCGCCCAAAAAAGGCGACTACTTCGATGCCTTTGCTCCGGTCTTGTCCTTCACTTATGGGTTTGGCCGTGTTGGCTGTTTCATGGCTGGTTGTTGTTACGGAAAAGACTGCGATCTTCCGTGGGCTGTCGATCATCGTCACCCGACGCAGCTTTATGCCACGTTCTGGGAAATCGGCGCGATTTTACTTTTACTAGGTCTTGAAAAAATCCCTCGCAACAAACGCCCAAAAATGCTCTCCCGCCCGGGGGACTTATTTATTCTTTGGATGTTCTTGCATGCAGTTGGCCGGATTTTGATGGAGCACTATCGTGAAGACTTCCGTGGAGAAGAGATTTTCGGACTTTCTGTCTCCACAGTCTTTAGCTTTGGTTTGTTACTTGTATCAGCGGCTCTCTTAGGCGGCTTTGCGCGACGCTGGATCGTTTCCGCCCAAAACAATGGTATTCAAAAGTAAAACAGCATTTTGCATCTGTTTCGCTTGGGCTGCGATTTCTTCCGCAGTTCCAGCGATCTCTTCAGATGAAGCCGCATTGGACTGCGAAGACTGATCCAAGTTATTCATGGCTTTATTGATCTGAACAATGCCGCCACTTTGCTCTTGGCTAGTGGTTGAGATCTCCTGATTTAAATCAGCGACCTTCTTAACGGAAACGACAATCTTAGAAAGAACTTCGCCCGAACGATCGGCAATCACTGTACCGTTTTCAATTTTACTGACGCTCTCTTTGATCAGACCGGTAATATCTTTTGCAGCTTCGGCGCTCTTGTGAGCCAAAGTTCTAACGGCCTCTGCGACGACGGCAAAGCCTTTTCCTTGCTCGCCAGCACGGGCGGCTTCCACAGAGGCATTCAAGGCCAGCAAGTTTGTTTGGAAAGCAATGTCTTCGATCACAGTAATAATCTCTTCGATCTTTTTAGAAGACGCTGAGATATCATGCATTGAAGAGATTAAAGAGTGGATTTCCTTTTCACCCTCTTGGGCTGAAGTGCTCGAAGTCTGTGACAACGCAGAGGCCTGGCTTGCATGATCTGATGCCATTTTAATCATGCTGGTCATTTCTTCGAGCGATGCAGCCGTTTCTTCTAAAGAAGCAGCGGTCTCGACTGACGCTTGAGATAAGCCACTCCCTGCTTCAGACAGCTGGTTGATTGCTTGAGAAATCTGCTGACCGGATTCTTCGAGAATCTTCGCGGTTCCGCCAATGGCTGACGAAAGGCGGTGCGCAATAATCGCCATGATTGTGAATAATAGTAAGCAAGAAATCGCGCCTACACCGATCATCATTTGCGTTACGCGCGCTGTGAGCTCCTTCTGCTTAACGTTTTTTTCAGCCGACATCGTTTGGTAGTACTTGATATTCTTTTCGATAGATTTACGCAGCTCGATCGACATCTTATGCCAAGGACCGTAATCAATCAAAGTCCGCGCTTGTGCTTGTGCCTCAGGAGTCTCAGTGCCCAGCTTTGTGATCATCTCCTGAGTCGTATCGATGAACTCTTTTTTGTGTGTAGCCACATAAGAATAGTTTTCTTTCTCCTGATCATCGAAAGAGCCCGACTCATACTTGGTTTGAACTTCTTTAAACTCATCGAAAGCTGCTTGTGCCTTGCCGAGGAACTCTTTTTTTCTTGTCGCGTCCGTTGAGCCAATCGCAGCCCAGCAGAAATAGCCGATGCTCGCACGGAGCGTTGTCATACGCCCGAGGTCATCCATTGCTGGAATTACATCCGAATAGGCGTCATTCAGCATATAACTGACTTCACCTAAGCCTTTATAAGAACCGCCAACGACAATAATGAAAGCAATAACAGGCAGGAATGCGGTGAACAACAATTTGCCTTTAAGACCACGAAACCAAGAAGCACTCGAAATGTTCATTTATAGATTCTCCAGTTCATTATATGAATCGGCACGATACGTAATTTCTTGATTAAAAATCCGTCAAATAAGATCCTTTTTGTTCTATGAAAACAACATCATATGGAAATCCACCAAAAGCTTCAAAGTATCCTCAAACCTTTAACCACCACGGCGATCAGCGTGTGGATCCTTATTTTTGGCTGAAAGACGTCAAGCACCCAGAAACTAGACCTTATTTAGAGGCTGAGAATGCTCACACTGAGGCGTTCTTCGCAGACTATAAAGATTTCGAAAGTAAACTGTTCGAAGAAATGAAAGCAAGAATTGTGAAGGACGATTCTTCGCCGCCGGCAAAGAGCGATGACTATTATTACTACACCCGTACTGAAGGCGATAAAGAACAAGCCATTTATTGCCGTAGCAAAGGCTCCCCGACTAGCCCCGAAGAAATCGTTCTTGATTGCAATGAATTGGCGAAAGGCCATAAAAGTTTTTCTTTGGGCATTTACGATGTCAGTTTGAATCACGAAATTTTGGCTTATGCTTCTGATACCGATGGTTCTGAGCTTTACACTCTCTATTTCAAAGATCTTAAGAGTGGGACGCTCTATCCAGAAGTTATTAAGAATCTCTACTACAGCAGTGCCTGGGCGAAAGATAATAAAACTTTCTACTATGTGACTCAGGATGAAAACCAACGCCCTGATAAACTCTGGCGCCATACTCTCGGCACACCGGTTGAAAAAGACGAAGTGTTGTTCGAAGAAAAAGACAATCAGTACTTTATCTCTTGCGGGCTTTCAGAAAACGAGGAATATATTTTCCTCAACCGCCACAGCCATGCGACGTCTGAGTTTTATTTCATGTCCTCGAAAGACCCAAAAGCGCAGTTACAACTGTTCTCGAAGCTTGAAGAGAAAGTCGAGTACGACGTCACTCACCGCGGAAACTACTTTTACATCATGACGAACAAGGATGCACAGACCTTCAAGCTCTGCCGCACTCCTGTAGGCCGAACCTCGAGTGAAAATTGGGAGACCATCGTTGAAGCGACTCCTGAGCGTACTTTGAAATCAATTGCGGCCTTCCAGGATTTCATGATTGTTTCTGCTACCGAGCAGGCTTTGCAGACTCTTTACAAGTTTGATTACGATAGCTTTAAAATGGAACCGATCGAATTCCCGGATCCGATTTATCAGGTGGGCCTTGGTTCAAACCTCGAGTTCGCAACAGACTGGGTGCGATTGAATTACAGCTCATTAGTACAACCAAATCAGACTTACGATTTGAATATGAAAACCAAAGAGAAGATCGTGCGCAAGATTCAGAAGATTCCTTCTGGCTACGATGCGGACGAATACACCTCAGAGCGTGTGTGGGCAGTGTCTCATGACGGAATCAAGGTTCCGGTTTCTTTGGTTTATAAAAAATCTCTTCGTAAGAACGGGCCCCAGCCGACATTGCTGTATGCTTACGGCTCTTACGGTTATTCAATGCCGACAGCATTCAATGCGCAAAGAATCAGCTTGCTGGATCGTGGTTATATCTACGCCATCGCCCACATTCGCGGTGGCGCGGATATGGGACGTCAGTGGTACGAAGAAGGTAAGTTTTTGAAAAAGAAAAATACCTTCTACGATTTCATCGCAAGTGCTGAGCACTTGATTCAACACAAATACTCAAAACCAAAAACTCTGGCGATCATGGGCGGCAGTGCCGGCGGTATGTTGATGGGGGCGGTGGTGAATATGCGCCCGCAGCTTTTCAATGCGGCGTTGGCGATCGTTCCATTCGTGGATGTTCTAAATACGATGTTGGATTCGAAGCTGCCTTTGACTCAGATGGAATACCAAGAGTGGGGAAATCCTGAAGCGTCTAAAGAGTACTACGATTACATCAAGAGCTATTCACCGTATGATAACGTGAAAGCGATGGCATATCCGAACTTGTACATCAAAGCGGGTCTGAACGACCCACGCGTGACCTACTGGGAGCCTGCAAAATGGTGCGCAAAGTTGCGTGAGATGAAAACAGATCACAACGTTTTATTGCTTGAAACGGACATGCAATCAGGTCATGCGGGGGCTTCGGGACGTTTTGAATATTTAAAAGAAATTGCCCGTCAGTTCACATTTATCTTGGCAACCAGCACACCGGAACTCTGCAAGTAGCTTCGGTCAGGCAGCTCGCCCCGGCTTTGAAAGTGTCCAGACGACACTGATCGCTGGGGTAAGAGTGGCGATTTAATTCAGTCGCCACTTCCGTCGCGGTTTTTTCTAAAGAAACCCGTTCTTGATTGGAGGTGGCATATTTCTGCGATAATTGAAGAAATCCAAGACCCGCAAGTTGAATGCGCTGTTGGATCAAATCCGCGCCCAAGCTCGGCTCGAGAGTTTTAAAATATCTCGGTAAGCAGATCGACGCCGCAAAGAAATCAGCTTGGCCTTCGACGGAGGTCCATTCCGCCCCGGGAATATCCTGATAAGGCTCTCCACCAATCATATGGCCGATTTCATGACAGAGGATGAGAGCATAAATATCTTCGGTCATCTCCGGAGTGCGCACCATACCGCCGAAGATTCTGACATAAACGAAGTGTTCGTCTTGTATAGCCCCACCGCCGAAATAGGGGCTTTCCCATTGAAGCTGTATCACGAGCGGCTTTGAAGTTTTAGTGAGCACTTCATTGAAGTGTTGTAAGAAGAGTCTTGAGGAAACTTGATTGGCTTTGTCGAGGGTCACAGGGCCAACATTCACAGCATCGACCGGCAAACTAAAATAGTCCCCCGCGACCGCAGACAGTGAAATCAGAATGGTAAATGTCAGTATCCATTTCATCGCGAAAACCTCGGTAAGGTTATATCTCCTCCCCGACAAGAGGGGATAATTAATTGAATTCTTTGAATTTATTTCCCAGAAAAGCCAGTGGCTTATGGTGGAAGCATTTCCTTAAATGACGACATGTTTCGCTTGGATTTGACAGGATCTTCAAGAGGGCAAAACCTATTCTTCTTACGAACAAAATAAAATTTAGGCTCCTGGTTCTCACAAAGTTTTTTATCTTTGGAGGGTCTATGAAATCCGGTTTCATGTTGGTTCTTAGTTCTCTAACCGTTTTGGCTCTGACAGCCAGCGCCGCCAGCGGAAAAAAAATCGATAGTGTGGAAGATCTCGGCCGGGATGCCTATATCTGGGGCTATCCTGCGGTCTATCTGAATAAAGTGCGCGAAGCGATGCTCAGTAAAACCAAGGCCGGCCTGGAATCTATCAATCACTTTTATCACTCAAGCAAAATTCCCGACCCATTCGTCGGCCACTTTGTGAATGTGAATCCCGAGAATCTCTACAGTTGGGCATGGGTTGATCTTAGTAAAGAACCTCTGATCATGACCCACCCGGCAATCAGTGACCGGTACTATTCGGTGCAATTTGTCGATGCCTATTCCACGGTCTTTCATGCGATTAGCAATGTCAGCTATGGCGATAAAGAAGGAACTTTTATCATAACGGGACCGAACTGGAAAGGTGACGTCCCAAAAGAGATTCACCAAGTGCGAGCCTCAACGCCTGAAGTACTGATCGTGGCGCAGACGTTTGTGAAAGATGCCAAAGATCTTCCGAAAGTTGCGAAACTTGCCAGTGAACGCCAGTTGATTCCGCTTTCGAGCTGGCAAAAAGGCATTCAAGTCGACCCCTTTAAGGGCGTCTATCCGACGGAGCCCCTGAAGATAAATAAAAATATCGCCGCCGATGGCATCCACTTCTATGAAGACCTCCGCCGGATTGCGGAAAAGAATCCACCACCTACTCGCACCAGCGCGAAAGAGTTCGATCGCTTTAAATCACTCGGTTTGCAAAATGAGGAGACTCTGAAGTCTGTCCTAGCTAATGAAACGACAAAAAAAATGGTGGAGCACGGAATCTTCGAAGGAGAGAGGGAAATTCAACAGCGTCTCGCGACCGGCTTTGGCGCGAAAATCAATGGCTGGAGCTATGAATTGAAAGCTCCTCCGTTTACCGATGACTATCTGATAAGGGCCGCTGCCTCGCAGAGATATCTTTTTTCGCCACCTCCTGAAGAGAGCGTGCAACTGGCTCTAGATTCCGATAGCGAAGGCCGCCAACTCACCGGAAGCTACCGCTATGTACTGCACTTTGAGAAAGATGATTTTCCACCGGCTCGTTACATGTGGTCGCTCCGAGTGCACGAGCTAAAAAGTAAGAACCTCGATGACCTAACTCGAGCTATTTCTTTCTTGAACGACAAGTCGTCGCAACTCAAATACAATATGGACGGCTCGATGGATCTATTGCTGCAAGAGGAAAAACCGGCCAAAATTTATCGTTCAAACTGGCTTCCTATCACAAGCAATGCAAATTTCTACGTGGTTTTGACCCTGTATAACCCTAGTAATTCGGTGTTAAACCGCAAGTACATAGCGCCTTCTTTGACTCGAGTGGATGAGGATTCTATTCCTAAACAGCGCGTGACTCACACGATGATGGCGAATGCGACAGAGCCTGTCTCAAAATGAGACGAGCCCAAAAATGGCACTCTTCTCAAGAGTTTGACAGGTAATTATTCCTTACTTCATCCTTATTTGTCTCTGTCTGTGGCACGGGCTCTGCTATTGAACTCTAGTGAAGAAGTTTAATAACAATGGCCACTCTCTACAGAGGACATTATGAAGAAGTTCATTTTCTTAATTGCTGGTTTCTTAGTTTCCGCTTTTGTCGTTGCTTGCGGTTCAGGCAGCAGCGATAACAACGGTGGCGCTGTCATCCAATGCCCGGCTGGAACTACTTTCCAAAACGGCTACTGTGTTGGCGCTAATGGTGGTGTCGTACAAACCGGATCGGTCGGTTTCTACTCCGAAAACTGGTACAATCGCTCTATGACAGTTACTTCCGGCAGCGGCATGAGAGAGTTCCTGAAAAACGCAATGGGCGTATGTGACCGCGAGCATGCTAGTGGCGGTCTCGCAGACTGCTCTTCATGGTTGTCGGGCGCATTTGACATCGTCATGCAATCTCCGAACACACAAACAAACGCAGTTCAAATGACTTTCAGAGCAAAACCAAAAGTGAGCCCTTATGGTTACTACTCATACTCAATTCCATCGGGCGGTCAGTTAGCGGGCGCATTGTTGGGTTTCCCGGTTGTCACAAACCCAAGTGCTGTTCGAAATCCTTTGCAACTCAACATGACGGTTTCTGTAACGAACAACTATCAAGGCTTTGAAGCTCGCGGCTATGGCGACTTCTACACAAACTCCAACAGAAGCTTGATTCAAGTTCAAATTGCTAAAGGAAAACTTGAAGATTCAAGATTCGACTATCGTATCGCTTACCGTGGCGAAATTATTGTTACGGGAACTTTTGTCCGCTGCAACACCGCAGATTGCGGATTGTCTGCTCCTATTGGATATTAATTCAAAAGGATGTTGGTGGGCTCGAATCCTGCCACTAGACTGGTTCTTACATGAAAAAAGAAGATCAAAAACTTTCTACTTCTAAACGCAAAATCAAATGCCCACAATGTGGGCGTTTGACGTTTTTCTCCTCTGAAAATCCCTTTCGACCCTTCTGTTCTGAGCGTTGCCGTATGCTCGATCTTGGACAGTGGGCTGATGAATCTTATCGCATCCCGATTGAACAGAGTAACGTCTCCAGTGAACTCGAGATTCCTGACGAAGACGCCGATAATTTTCAATAGTGCTCACTTTTTGATGTTGACGAAATCTTGTTTTTGTCTTTTCATTGTGCTCATTAGAGGAAGAGTTAAACAACATTGACACAATGAGGAGTCAAAATGAATAAAGCTCAATTGATCGAAAAGATCGCTACTGAAACTAAAACTTCTAAAGCTCAAGCTGAAGCAATCTTGGATTGCGCTATCGAGAACATCAAAAAAACTGTTAAAAAAGGTGATGATGTTAAGTTGGTTGGTTTCGGTACATTCACAAAAGCTAAGCGTAAAGCTCGCACTGGCCGTAACCCACAAACTGGTAAAGCAATCAAAATCCCAGCTTCTTGGGCTCCAAAATTCCGCGCTGGCGCTGAATTCAAATCAATGGTTAAGTAATTAGTTACTGACTAATGATTAAAAAAAGGATCGCGAGAGCGATCCTTTTTTTTTGCTTTGAACCGTATGTGCTAAAGAATTCAGGCGGCCTTTCTCAAGCCACCATAAATTGCCAGAGGCAACAACATCAGAGCCAGCACTACAGCAAACATCCCACCGCTCGGTGGACGTGGTGAACCCACGGTCGTCACTAGTCCACACCCCATCATCTTGTCTTGTCCCAGCTCATTTCGGGGATACAAATAGCTCACGCCATCAATGTCATCCTGAGCGAGAGCCAAGTGAGTTTTTGCGCTTGCATTATAATACATCAAAGCATTCGGATCTTGAGAGTGCCCGAGCCCCAAAATGTGCCCCACTTCGTGAGCAATAATCACGAGCAAAAGAGAGCGATCAAATCCTGAGATATTCGCACTACCTCCTGACACATTCAGATAGAGCAATCCCGTTGCAACGTAATTTCCTGATGGAGTCGGCAGAGCTGCTGCGGGAACATAGTTCTGGTCAGCTCCGGTCACACCTTGAAAGTTGGGTTCGCAGTACACGGTCGTTGGATTTCCCGTTACGGTACTTGTCGTAGATCCATTGTAAGAGATCTTCACTCTGCTCGTGGCAACGTTGTTCCAAACTTTGACGGCATCGGTGATCAAGCCCGGAATGTCCATAGAAGCGGGACAGTTTGCGGTGTTCACGTTGAATAAGATTTCTGGATCTTGCCAGCCTAAGAAATCAGGATTCGTCGTCACAAGTGTGAACGCTGAACAGAACCACGGGAGCAGGATTATTGGGATGAAAATAAAAATATTTTTCATTAAAAGCCTCCGCCAAAGCGATAGTCATAAGTGAGCATCAGGTCTTCACTGCGTTTGTCAGACATTGCGCCTTCGATAATCACATCCAGTCCAAAACGCGAGTTTTCGAGATTCCAAGCCAGCCCCGTATTGAGTGTCACATTTTGCACCGTCACGCTTTTTCCCGGCAGACCAAATGTTGCAGTCCCCGTTCCGTTACTCAGAACAGTCGTCCCGCCTTTTCCTTGAATGGTATAGCGAATCAGACCGGGCCCGACGAACCACTCCCAACCGGAAAAGCCACGGTCCGCAAAGTTCTGTCCGAACGGAAAATACAAATGCATCATCGTATTTTTTGCAGAGTCAGCCGCCGATTCGCGAGCAATCGGTGTGATACTGAAACGCCCTGCTAAATACCAGTCATAGGTAATAGCGACGTCGTACTTCAAATTGAGTGCATACATGCTGGTGCCGAGAAAACCTGCATCCCCAGAGGGTTTGTTCGCAACACGATTCAAAGAGTTTTGCGAAAAATAACCAACGCCTCCGTAAAATGCCTTGCTCTTAAATGCTAACGCGGGCGCGCAAAGGGCCAGGGAAGCTGCGAAGATCAGAAGCTTCATGAAAATCACCATCCTTGTGACTGAAACACTCTTATGTTAGCCTCATTTCACCGAGGAATTCATCATGAAAAAAATTGGCGTATATACATCTGGCGGAGATGCTCCTGGTATGAATGCTGCCATTCGAGCAGTGGTTCGTATGGGAATTGCGAAAGGTCTTGAGGTCTACGGAATCTATCAAGGTTACGTCGGCATGATCGAAGGAAATATTTCGCAACTACAACTGCGTGATGTTGCCAACATCATTCAGCGCGGAGGCACGGTTTTAAAAACCGGCCGCTCTGCCGAATTCATGAAACCGGAGTACCGCAAAAAAGCGGCCGACAACCTCCGGGCTCATGGCATCGAAGGCTTGGTGTGTATTGGTGGTGACGGTTCTTACCGTGGAGCCCATGCGCTCTGGGAAGAACATAAAATTCCTGTCGTCGGTATTCCTGGCACTATTGATAACGACATTTTCGGCTCGGATAACACGATCGGCTTTGACACAGCGGTAAATACCGCTCTCGATGCCATCGATAAAATCCGCGACACCGCTGCCAGCCACGACCGCCTGTTCATCGTTGAAGTGATGGGCCGAAACTCTGGTCATATTGCTTCGCATGTGGGCCTTGCCGGTGGTGCGGAAGAAATCTTCACACCAGACGCCAACACCACTGTTGATAAAGCTGTGGAAAGAATCAAAGAATCCATGAAACGCGGAAAAACGAGTTCGATCATTGTCGCAGCCGAGGGGCAAAAGCCCGGCCGTGCTTATGATTTAGCCGAAGCGATCCGTAAAAAATCGGGCCTTGATGCCAAAGTCTGCATTCTCGGTCACATTCAGCGCGGTGGTAGCCCGACTGCGAGCGATCGTATCCTAGCTTCACGCATGGGAGCTGCCGCAGTTGAAACATTGCTAGCGGGCCAATCCGACGTGATGGTCGGTACGGAAGCGGATAAGTTGATCACGATGTCGCTCGAAATTGTGACGAAATCCGAGAAAAAGAGCTCGAGTTCGATGGATCTCGTGAATCTTGCGGTGGCGTTGTCGATTTAATTCGCTTTGTGGTGGCTCCGCACTTCTTCCTGCATCCTGCAATCAGGGCTTCCGCCCCGAACCCCGCTTCCTGACGGCCGTCCGGGCCGTCAGGCTCTCGTAACAGAGACATTCTTACTTGTTCAGTACTTGTATTCTGTATTCATTCCCTCCTGAGCACGATGCTCAGGAGGCCCCGTTCTCATGGATGGACGGCCCTCGCTGTTCCCCTCACTGGGCGGACGAGCCAAAAACCAAAGGGGCGAGCGTGCACTTCTCGAACGAAACTCGTCATTTCCTCTTCTTCACGCCGTAAATAAAAATTGACCGAACCTCTCGTGATTGCAATCATTTGCAATATAGAAACAGGAGTCTAAAAATATGAAAAAAATGATCATCGCTCTCCTCATGGTTTTGCCGTTGATGGGTGCATGTACTAAGAAAAGCAACGAGATCCTTGTCGGAGAATACGGTTCTTTGACTGGTAACGACGCGACTTTCGGTCTTTCTACGAACAAAGGCCTGCGCATGGCCTTTGAAGAAGTGAACGCTGCCGGCGGTATCAATGGCAAAAAAATCAAGCTCATCACTATTGATGACCAAGGTAAGAGCGATGAGGCTGCTGCGGCAGTCACTCGTTTAATCACCCAGGATAACGTTGTTGCCATCATCGGTGAAGTTGCCAGCGGCCGTTCTAAAGCCGGCGCTCCGATTGCGCAAAAGCACCAGATCCCGATGATCACTCACGCTTCGACAAATCCAACTGTGACTCAAGTGGGCGATTATATCTTCCGTACTTGTTTCATCGATCCATTCCAAGGTTTTGTTGTTGCCAAATTCGCGAACCAAAACTTGAAAGCGAAAAAAGCAGCCGTTCTTCGTGACGTGAAATCTGAATACTCTGTTGGCTTGGCGGACGTGTTCGTGACTGAGTTCAAAAAAATGGGCGGCGAGATCGTCACTGATCTTAGCTATCAAGGGAACGATATCGATTTTAAAGCGCAATTGACTCAAATCCGCTCTAAAAATCCGGATGTGATCTTTATCCCTGGCTACTACACTGAAGTCGGCTTGATTGCACAACAAGCTCGTCAGCTTGGCATCAAAGCCGCTCTTTTGGGTGGCGACGGCTGGGACTCTGCTCGTTTGAGCGAAATTGGTAAAGATGCTATCAACGGTAGCTACTACTCAAATCACTACACGACTGAATCAACAGATCCATTGGTTGTTGATTTCGTTAAAAAGTTCAAAGAGAAGTACAACGAAACTCCGGACGTCATGGCTGCTTTGGCTTACGATGCCGGCAAGATTTTGGCAGCGGCAATGGCTCGCACGAAAGAAGTGACTCCTAAAAATATCCGTGACGAAATTGCTAAAACCAAGGACTTCCCTGGTGTGACTGGTAAAATCAGTTTGAATGCAGACCGCAACGCCGATAAGAGCGCTGTGATCGTGCAAGTTCAGGGTCCTGAACGTAAATTCATCACCACTATTGCTCAGTAAGGATCAGCATGCAGGATTTTATTCAGCACTTGATTAACGGTATTAGCCTCGGAAGTATTTATGCACTCATCGCTCTTGGCTATACAATGGTGTATGGAATCCTGCAGATGATCAATTTCGCCCACGCAGACGTTTACATGGTGGGCGCGTTTACCGCATATTACGCGGCGAAATGGATGGGCCTGGAGAATTCTCCCGGCCTTTCGACTTTAGCGATCTTATTAGTTTCAGCTATGGTTGTTTGTAGCCTCTTGGGTCTTGCCATTGAGCGCTTTGCTTATCGCCCTCTCCGTAACTCTCCGAAGCTGAATGTTTTGATTACCGCTATCGGTGTGAGTTTGCTTTTAGAATTTTCTGGCCAAGTGATTTTTGGCGCCGATCCCAAAGTCTTTCCTGAAGTCATGAAAGATTTTGTGATCAGCAGTTTCGGCGGCATCGATTTGAAATCCTCCGATGTCACCGTTCTCGGAGTCAGCCTCATTGCCATGGTGGCTTTGACCTTCATCATTCAAAAAACTAAAACCGGTCGTGCAATGCGCGCGGTAAGCACCAATGCTCCTGTGGCAGCAATGCTCGGTGTGAATACAAACAGAATTATTTCTTTTACCTTCATCGTGGGTTCGTCATTGGCGGCGATCGGTAGCATTCTGGTCGGCATGAAGTACCCTAAGATCGAGCCACTCATGGGCATGATGATCGGGATGAAGGCCTTCGTTGCAGCCGTTCTCGGTGGCATCGGCAATATTCAAGGCGCGGTTCTTGGTGCGCTGATCATGGGCCTGTCTGAAGAATTGGTGGTTGCTTACTTGTCCAGCACCTATCGTGATGCTTTGGCTTTCGGTATCTTGATCGTAATTTTGATTCTGAAGCCTGCGGGCCTTCTCGGTAAGTACACGGTGGAGAAAGTATGATTCGTGCTTTCAAGGCCCCCCTGGCTTCGTTGATCGTATTGCTCGTACTAGGTGTGATTCTCGATTTTGGGTTTAATGCTTACATTCAATTGATGACTCTGTTTGTGATCATCAATGCGATCATGGCGATGAGCTTGAATCTTGTGAATGGTTATACCGGTCAATTTTCATTGGGCCATGCGGGCTTTATGGCGATTGGAGCTTATGTCGCTGCCTTCTTAAGTACCACCTACCCCTTCTTTGCGACTCCGTTTGGAATTATCTTTACTTCTATCGGTGGCGGTTTGCTCGCAGCCTTTGCCGGCTGGCTCGTAGGTCTGCCTTCTTTGCGTTTGAAAGGCGACTACCTAGCAATCGTGACTTTGGGCTTTGGTGAAATCATTCGCGTGGCTCTGCTAAACATGGAATCTCTGGGCGGTGCGCGCGGGATTTCGGGCATTCCTTCTTTTCCGAATTTTTTAACAAGTTACAGCTATGCCGTTGTCTGGGCTTTGATTTGCTTCTTTGTCATCTGGCGATTGGTTCATAGCAGTCATGGCCGCGGGTTCCTGAGTGTGCGTGAAGACGAAATCGCCGCTCAAGCCATGGGCATTAATACGACGCAAATGAAAGTTCGTGCTTTCGTTCTTTCAAGCTTCTTTGCCGGTGTGGCAGGTTCTTTATTCTCTTATGTGACAAACTTTATCAGTCCTTCCACGTTTACATTCCTGCTGAGCGTGAATGCCGTCATCATGGTGGTTCTCGGTGGCATGGGTAGTATGACAGGTTCGATAGCGGCGGCTGTGTTTATCACCGCGATGCCGGAGCTTCTGCGCTCTTTGCAGGATATTACCGGTATCGACCTACGCATGGTGATTTATTCTTTATTGCTGATTCTTGTAATGATTCTTCGACCTAAAGGCCTCTTCGGCGAAAATGAAATCACCGACATTTGGAGAAAATATGTCCGCAAATCTGCTTGAAGTGAAAAACATCACCATGCAGTTCGGCGGTCTCAAGGCCGTGGACTCGCTTTCGTTTTCAATTCCAAAGGGACAGCTGGCGGGATTGATCGGCCCGAATGGCGCCGGCAAAACGACGGTCTTTAATATGCTGACCGGTGTTTACCAGCCAACAAAAGGCGAAATCCTTTTGAATGGCGAAAATCTGGTAGGCAAGAAGCCTTATCAGATCTCGCATCTCGGAATGACTCGCACGTTTCAGAATATCCGTTTGTTTAAGAGTCTCACGGTGCTTGAAAACGTTTTGATCGCGACTCATCAGCACATCAGTTACGGTTTGCGTGACTCTGTCTTGTTGACGAAGAAATTTCAAACGCAAGAAGCTGACATGCACGACAAAGCGATGTCGCTCTTAAAAATATTCCATCTTGAAAGCAAAGCTCAGGAAAAGGCCGGATCACTGCCCTACGGTGAGCAGCGCAAGCTTGAAATCGTTCGCGCCATGGCAACGGATCCAAGCCTGATTTTACTGGATGAGCCGGCCGCCGGGATGAATCACTCTGAAACTCATCATTTGATGGAGACTATTGCTAAGATCCGCCAAGATTTCAAACTGACGATTCTTTTGATTGAACACGATATGAAACTTGTGATGGGTATCTGTGAAAACATCACGGTGATCGATCACGGTGTAAAAATCGAAGAAGGTGCGGCGAAGAAGATCCAAACTTCTGAAAAAGTTATTCAAGCCTACTTGGGAGTCGAAGCATGAGCCGCGTCCTAATGAGCGTACAAAATCTGGAAGTCTATTACGGCGCCATTCATGCGGTTAAAGGCATTAACTTCGAGGTTTATGAAGGTGAAATCGTTTCTCTGATCGGCAGCAATGGTGCGGGTAAAACCACCACTTTGCGTGCTATTTGTGGTTTGGCGCAGGCTCAAGGCAAAGTGATGCTCGACGGAAAGCCTTTGCTAGATATCCCAGTGCATGAGCGTGTTCACCATGGAATTGCGCAATCGCCTGAAGGCCGCGGGATTTTTCAGAACCTCACGGTGCTTGAGAACCTGCAAATGGGTGCTTACTCGCGCAAAGACACTGCAAATATTCAAAAAGACATTGAGCGCTGCTTTACACTCTTTCCGCGTTTAAAAGAACGCATTAGCCAAGTGGCGGGAACGCTTTCCGGTGGTGAACAGCAAATGCTCGCCATTTCACGCGCGATTATGTGTAAGCCGAAGTTGTTGCTGCTCGATGAGCCTTCTTTGGGTTTAGCTCCGAAGATTGTTTCTCAGATCTTCGAGATTATTAAAAAGCTCAACTCCGAAGGCATGACGATTCTTTTGGTGGAGCAAAACGCGAATCAAGCATTGAAAATCGCGCATCGTGCTTATGTGCTTGAAACCGGCCGCATTACTCTGAGTGGCTCGGGCCAGGATCTTTTGACCAACGATGAAGTTCGTAAAAGCTACCTCGGCGTCTAGCAGAAAAGAAAAAGGGAAGGTTTTCACCTTCCCTTTTTATTCTTAGCTCTTCTCAGAAACTATCTTGCTAGCAAGTTCCCACAACGAGTCATTCCTGCGACACGGCCGGCGGCGTAGCGAACAGCATCTTGTGAAGTCATGTTGAGTCCGCTTGTTGAGTAAGCAAAGTTATACTCTTTAATAAATTGCTGTTGGATCTGTCTAACAACGGAGGCGTTTTCACAACGGTTTTCAACCCATCTGCGGGCAAGCATGCCGGCGTCTTGGCTTGTCATGTTCATACCTTGAGTCGAATAAGCGAAGTTTCTCACCGCTTGAATTGTCTGAGACATCTCTTGAGCTTCAGCGCGAGAAACATACTCAGCCATGTTCAATGCAAACTGAGCCGCCTCTTGCGAAGTTAAATCCAAACCTTGTGAAGAGTAAGCAATCGTGCGCAAAGGATTAAAGCGCGCGATGAACTCTTGAATCGTTCCGCAATTGTGAGTGTTGTTATAGTTCAAAGCCCACTGCACAGAGTCTTGCTCTGTCAAATCCACGCCCTGAGAAGAGTAAGCAAACTGCTTAGCTGCATAGAACTGCTGATGATCGTAATCAGCGCAGTAACCACGAAGATCACCGCCATAAACCGGTGGTTGCGGTGATGGTCTCACTGGCGGCTGAGGTCTTACGACTGGGGGCGGTTGCGGAGCGACGTCACCAACAACTAGCTGCGGAGTTCCTTCCGGCGAAAGAGCGTGAACCAAAATGTCTGAATACGCACCGAAAGACTCAGCACGGATATCAATCAAAATCACTCGAGAATTCAAATAAAGATCTTCAGAGGCAATCGCCTGACCTGCGGTCACGATCGGTGTATTTGAAAGGGCTAGCACATTTACGCGAGCCCGATTTTCAGTAACGACACTGACTTCATGAAGCTTTACGCTCGCGTTAAGAACGCTGATTTCAAGACGGCTCAAAGAAACCGGCTGAAGAAGACTCACACGGTACCACTGACCTCCACCTTTGCGGGTGATTTGGTTTAATTGCGCAACCCCTTCGTAAAGACCTTGCCCAGGAGAGCTCGGAATCGGTGGCGGCGCACCCGGAGTAATATAGGCATGGGCGGCCGGCAAACTGACCGTGAAGCTCGATGCCAATAATGCTGTTGCGAAAATTTTTGCAAAGGAAAGCTTGCTCATCTCTTTTAGTCCTTGTCGTTGGAGCCGCAAAGGGCGGTGGTTTTCACAAACAAGGACATAGCAAAGAGCGTGCACAGGGTTTTGGAGCTAAAGTGACACTGATTTCCTACTTTTTCTTATTGGGAACACTCAAGCTGATGCTTTCAAAGTAGGCTGCTAGAGCCTGAATGTCTTTATCTGAAAGTTTTTTTGCGATCTCGGCCATCTGCTCAGGACTGTTCTTACGAGTTCCAGTTTTCCACGCGGCAATCTGCTGCGCCAAATACCCGGGATGTTGGGCCGCCAGACCCGGCATTGTCGGAGCAACTCCCCGGCTGCCGGGGCCATGGCAGTTATTGCAGGCCTGAAGGAAAAGCTTCATATCTCCGGTGGTCGCTAAAGTTTCTCCGCGCTTGAGCTCTGCTTTAGTGGCTTTTTTAGCCGGCTTCAATGGAGGAACCGGCAACGAAGCGAAGTAAGCAGAGACCGTTTCTTTTTCCGCATCAGTCAGGGCCTTGGCAATCGGTCCCATGACGGCGTTTTCACGCACTCCGCTCGCATAGTCTTTCAGCTGACTCGTCATGTAGTATGCGGGCTCTCCAGCTAAGCGAGGAAAACTGCTGGCGGCCATGCCCTCACCTTTTGGGCCGTGACAGCCGTTGCAGGCAGCCGCCCCCGCTTTTGTTCCCTGCGAGGCGATCGCTGCACCTTCTTGTAATGATGGTGCTGGCGCAAGTTTGTCTGCCGGTTGAGCCATCACCCAACAGAAGCTCAACAAAGAAAGCACACTCAAAATGAAAACCTTTTCTTTTTTCATTACGTCACCAATTTTCCTGGATTCTTAAGGTACTTATTAACAATCGCATCGGCCGCCCAGTAAGTGAGAGCCCCCACCGTGCCCGTTGGGTTGTAGCAGCTATTTTGTGGAAACGCGGAGGCTCCGACAACAAACAAGTTCGGCACATCCCAGCTTTGCAAGTAGCGGTTCACGACACTGGTCTTTGGATCCGAACCCATGACGGCGCCGCCGGTATTGTGAGTCGTTTGGTAAACTGTTGTCGTCCAAGATTTTGCTCTTGGTGTGGCAACGAATGTTTTTCCCTTCATTTGTTGAGCGATGCCTTTAGCCTTTTCAGTCACGAAGTTCGCCATACGAATATCGTTGTCGGGAAAGTCGAAGGTAATCCTGAGGAGGGGCAAACCCCAGGCGTCTTTGTAAGTTGGATCAAGATCAAGATAGTTTCCCCGACTTGCTGTTGAGCTGCCGTGGACGTTCAAAGCCACTGTGTGATTATAGTGACGTGCCACTGCTTTCTTCCATTCGAGTCCCCAGGCAGGAGTTCCCGGCGGAGTCGGATGGAATTCGATCGGTCGTCCGTTGGTCATGATCGCACCGATGTAAGAGCCACCAATAAATTTATGTTTTCCATGATCAAAGTTATCGCCACCAAAATCATCAATCATGGTGCCGTTCGCACCCGAGGCCATGAACGGATTGATGTTGGTATTCTCATCATAGAAGACCTGTGCGCTACTCATCGTCTGATAGGCGTAGTTGCGGCCGACAACGCCTTCACCTGTTTTCGGATCGTAAGGCGTACCGATCCTTGAAAGCAGCATCATGCGCACGTTGTTGATCGAGAAGGCCGTTAGCAAAATCAAATCCGCCGGTTGTTCGAACTCGCGTCCCGCACTATCTACGTAGGAGACGCTGACGGCTTTCTTTTTATCGCTGTCCAAATTGATTTTCAGAACTTGGCAGCCAAAGCGCGGCTCATAGTTTGAATGACTCGCCAAAACTGGATAAATAATTGTCTGGGGACTTGATTTTGCAAAGTGCTCGCAGCCGAATCGTTCACAGAAACCGCAGAAAGAACAGGTAAAGAGCTTCATCCCTTCCGGATTCGTGTAATTTTGGCTGAGATTCGACGAAGGCTGCGGGTAAGGACTGTATCCCAACTCATTCGCAGCTTTTCTAAAGAGCGCGGCAAAGTAAGGCTCTTTCATTGCGGGCGTTGGATAGCCGCGCGAGCGCCAGGCCTCGAAGGGATTCCCGCCGGCTTGCTTTTTGCCTTTGATATTTCCCGCGGTTCCACTCGTTCCGCAGAGATATTCAAAGCGATCGAAGTGGGGTTCTAGTTCGTCGTAGGTGACGCCCCAATCTTGGATTTGCAAATCCGGATCGAGAAAGTTTTTGCCATAGCGTTTTTCAATGTGGGTCTTGTATATGAAATCCGCGACTTGAAAGCGGAACGTCTGTCCGTTCCAATGATTCATGGCTCCGCCAAGCCCGGTGCCTGGCAAGAAACTATCCCAGCGGCGAATTGGCAACGCGGTCTCATCAAGATTATTCCGTGCCGTCACTGTTTCTTTTGTATTATCCTGCATCATCCCCTTGCGAACAGCGTAGCGAAGTTCGTCGTGCATGTTCGGAGATTGAAAGTCAGGCACCGTATCGACGTAGCGGCCTCGCTCAAGGCCGACAACTTTCAGGCCCTTCTTCACGAGCTCGCGGGCGAGGATGGATCCTGTCATGCCAATACCAATAGTGACGACGTCGACGGGTTTAAGCTTGGTTGCCATGGAAATTCTCCTCTATTGTTTTGCCGGGATGTTTGGATGTTGGTGAATCATGCCTGCAGCATCTTCTGCGAGACTGAGCGGCGCGCGGTCGATCTTGATTCCGTGCTTATCAACAATGTCATAGTAGCTGCCGTAGGCTCCGGGGAAGCCAATCATGCGCCATGAAAGCATGTCTCTGTTGCCGCCATAGACAGGATCTGAGAAAAATCCCTCCATCGTCATTTGCAAGAGGGAGCTAAAGAAAACTTTCGACGGCACTCCACCGAGATCAATATCTTCTTTTTCAAGCTTGTGTAAGTAAGCGTCTTGGTCTGCGGTTGACATCTTGGCAAAAGGTGTTTTCTTTAAGTCCGTGTCGATAGCTTTAAGGGCCGTACGGAAAAGTTCTGCGGGTGTGTAAGGCAATTGATAGCCTTGGGTCTTAGTACCGGCCTTCCAAGGGCCGCTACGATAGAGGCGTTCACCGGCTCCCCAGCTTCCACCGAGTTGCTTATCGAAGTAATTCGGCACATCGGCTTCGATGGCTCCGCCCCACTGATCATCAGCGGGTATGAGGCGCGCCACGGCGGCTTCGATAAAGGCCGCTTCGTTCTTATTCAGGAAGATGTAGACATTTTTCTTTTTACCTGGGCTGGCACCGGCTTTGGGTGCCTTGGCCGCGTGTTTGACGGCTTGAGCTTCGGCCTGAGTGACCGGCAGAGCAGCGACGAGTAAACCAGATGTCGCAGCGATGATAGCTTCACGACGGGTTAGTCCCGAGTCTTTGGACTCTTTATCACCCATAAAAAAACCTCCGTAAGATGTCTCTCAAGGAGGTCGCATTTTCGTTTGATTTTCAACGAATGTGAAATTTCCCTGCGAACATACAGAGCTCTTTCACGAAACCACGATATTTAATTTCGAAAATCTACTTACTCAGTACAATCGTTGTCACACTCATCGCCGGCATTGAATAACGGAAACTACTACCAGACATCGTGAATGTGCCCGCTGCCTTCGGTGTTGAAACTCCATCTATGATTTGATAAGTGGCACCTTTGGTGTAATCGCCCGCGTTTGTCATATAAATGTTTGTCGATAATGCTGCCGAAGTTTTATTCAAAGCGACAATATAGATCTTATTCGGATCACTCGAAGACTGCATAGCATAGACAGAAGATTTTTCGTTGTTAGATGCCACCGCGCGAATCGAGATATCACCGACGCGTGCACCGGCACCATCGTAGTTCACATACAATCTCATCGCACCGTAAATATAGGGAGAAGCTTCACGGTCCCAGTGAGTCGCGGCAAAGACATCCTCGCGCCCGAAAATACCGAGTACGTCAGCTTCTGCAATACCACCAGAGATGATCTGGCCGCCGCCGTGATTGTATTCTGAGAATGAAATCTTGGTGCCCGGATAGTACATGTTGATACGTTCTTTCAGTCGAGGAATCCAGCGCAAAGCATCCTTGAGATAATCATCGACAATCCAGCTGGTTTCTTTATACGTCGGATCCCATAATGAGCGCGGTGCTTGTAAGCGGGCGGCAATCAACGCCGGCGTTTGCGGAGCCGTTTCGTCAAGCACGCGATAGTTATCTCCGCGAGCTTCCGATCCCCAGTGCATATCAAGCACATCGACAAGGCGTTTACCGTAGGTTTTCTCGGCCGCTGCGAGTTGCTGCAGGTACCACGACATGTATTCGCCGTTGCTTCTATCGGGAGCGTCTTGCAAACTCATCATTTCATTGAAACCATAAGCCACGGGACCAAACACCATCGAGTTCGGCGCATTGTCTTTGATCATCGAGGCAAAACGAATTGTCTTCTCTTTCATCTCAGCATAAGTGGTCTTATCCGGATGGATGAGAGGATGTGTGGTCTTCCAAATAGCCGGCTCGTTATCCAGCATGTAGAAAATCTTTTGACCCGCATCGAGATTGGCTTTGAAGGTGCTTTGGAAAAAGCGCACGGCTTCGTCCTGGTAAACGTAATTGTCACTGAGATCGCCCACAGGATTCGTTACACTGGCAGGTTTTCTGGCGACGTTTTGGCGGAAGCGGGTATTTGTTGGGCTTGCTGCGGTTGTGATCGTACCGTTCTTATCTGCTGCGATGTAATCGACCATCGGAATCGTGACAATCGGCGCTGCTTTATACTGGTACGCAAGCAGCACACCCAAACGGACGGCTTCACCGGCGACTTCGCTGCGGCTTCCGCAGTTGACAAGTTCGCAGACGCGATTGCCGCTGCTATTGTTGTAATCGGTACCACCGTTCGTCGCATTGTTTTCCCAGTTATAGGTCGTCCAGCGATTTCCTCCCATGCGGAAGGCCCCGATACCGGTCATCATGCTGGTTTCGTAGTTCGTGCCATAGATGTAAGGCGAAATCGCATGACGATCCGCTGAGGCATCGATATTAAACGTGATATCCGCCGCCGGGAGTGGAGTTGGTGTAGGAGTTGGCGTTGCCGATGGAGTGGCCGTTGGCTTTGGTGTAGCCGTCGGAGAAACCCCAGGGCTTGGAGTCGGCGTTGCCGTCGGTGTGACTGAAGGCATCGGTGTCATCGTTGGCGACACCGCCGGAGAGGGCGATACCGTAGGCGTTGGGCTTGGCTCGGAACTGCCTAAGCTCGTGTTGCCTTCGGTGTTATTAGGCACGTTGAAATTTTGAGGCGCGCAGTTCTGGAAAAGCAGAATGCAGAAGATAGCTAGAATAACAGTAGATGCACGACGCTTGTAACGTTGAAATAAACCCACGATGGTCCCCCTGGGTTTATTTTGCCCGAACGTTGCGGACGGAAGAATGGGACCTTGGACCTAGTCTTTTTCCGAGACAGTAATACTGTAACCTGTTGTTTCACGAATGAGTCGTGAAACGCTTATGGGGCTTCCGTTTTCTCGACGATACTCCAAGCGCCATCGGTCTTTTTTAACTTCAAATTGTAGTGCTTGGTTTCCATTTTCTCAGCGATCTTCGCTTTCCAGTCTTTGCCGGAAATAGCCACGAGCTCTGGATAAACAGACTTCGAGAACGTCACGATCGTCAATCTTGCAGTGGCGTCGTTATCACCTTGCAACTCAACATTATCGACATCGATTTGTGTATTGATTTTAATGAAGTCAGCAAAAGTCTTCTGCTGTTCTTGATCAACGAATGTCGCTTTCGCGGCCAATTGAGCCTCGTTATCGAAAGATTCAGCCGACATCACCAAAGCGCGGTTTTTCACGCCCATCTTTGTGCAGCCAGTGAAAGCCAAAAGAAAACCAATCGAAATAAGTGTAATAAGCTTTTTCATGGCCCCAAATTAGGCCCATCCGGGGGGATTTACAACATGTTCTACGATGCGCCTCAAGGCTTATTTTTGATTATGGTCTCTAGAGGAGGGAGACTATTCAATTTGCCGCTTAGTTTAACGACGGTAAGCCTTCTTTTTATATTTAGTCCCAAGAACTCGGTTGTATTCATTTGAATTCTTATCGAGATAAATCTCAGCTAAATATTGGTAAGCACCTGTATGTCCGAGTTGTACTGCCATCTCAAAGTGTTTAATTGCTTTGAGATCACTATCAGT
Organism: Bdellovibrionales bacterium; assembly: GCA_018266295.1. Classification (NCBI taxonomy): domain Bacteria; kingdom Pseudomonadati; phylum Bdellovibrionota; class Bdellovibrionia; order Bdellovibrionales; species Bdellovibrionales bacterium. Next base: position 1,156,492 of record JAFEAQ010000011.1, read on the forward strand.
AACTCCATCTCCTGACATATACATTAGGCCAAGATTGAAATGTGCCCTTGGAACTTTCTTTTTCGCGGCCAGTTTGTAATTTTCGAAAGCCTTTTTGTAATTCGCTTTTGTTCCAATACCAAGCATATAGTAATATCCTAAATCAGCTAACGCCTCTGAATAACCTTGTCGAGCTGATTTACGCATAACTAAAAATGATGCCTTTTTGTCTTTTTTGACCCCTTCACCATGCAACAATCCAAAGGCATAATTATACTGTCCTATACGATCGCCCCCATGAGCCGCCATAGTATACCATTTCATTGCTTCTCTCACGTTCTTCCTAACGCCTGTTCCAAAATCGTAGCAGTTTCCGACTCTACAGCATGCGGCCGGATTTCCTTTCTCTGCTAATTTTATATTTTTTTGAAAAAAAATTTTGGATTTCATAAATGATGGTCAATGTTTAATATCGATTTCTTAAATAGCAAGATTTCAATTTTCATTTATACAAGGCTGAAGAATTTCTTTAAGACTTGCAATTTCATTTGAATTATTTTTTTCTTCTTTCATGTAATCAAAAACAGTAAAAAAACGAATTCTCAACTTTTTAACATCACGAACCTTTAAGGTCTTGCAGGCCTTTGCAACTTTGTCAGAGTGTCTCCGCACAATATCCATGAGACCATAAGTCAATGACTCGGATGCACTTCCCTCTAGTAATGAAAGAGATCTCAAGTATGGTGAAATGCATTTCTCGCATGTCTTTTTATCTAAATCTTCTTTCATTGCTTTAACCGCAGGTTCAAACTCTCCCTCAACGAAAGACTCAAATTGCCGTCGATTACTTAAGGTATCTCTGAGAAAATTTTTGTATTGTTTCTCCATCTCAGAATAGGTATCGACTATTTTATCTTCACTCATTGTGTGAGCATTCACGTTTAAGCTAAATACAACTACTAGAAAAAAAATGAAGCTTTTCAATACATCTCCTCTAAATTATATCTGGCGCAACTAGCTGACAAAAAAGTTTTGCCATTATCTTACCAAAACCATTTGCACTAGACCAACAAAAGAACCGCCAATGCATTCCTCCGTCCTTTTAAAGATTGATCACGATGAATTCCAAAAAAGCTTCTATATTTCTACTTTAAGCCTTTACTAGCACAGTACTTATCTACCCATGCTTTCTTAAATTTAGATTGCTTGATTCCAGGCTGAATACATAGGTCACTTAGAGGATAAACTTTAGAAGTACACCAACCTTCATACCCTGGTCCTGAAATTTCAGTCATACCATTCGGGCAATTTATCCTTGGATCTTTCTCAACCATGCAAGCAAATCCGCTTATATAATCGATTGCAATTGACTCATCACCGCCACTTTTTTGAGAACCCATTTTTTCAGTCATTTTAGCATTCGGGGAAAATTTTTCTTGGCAAAAATCTTGTCGATTACTGTCCTCTGGTTTTACTGGACTAAAACCACATGAGCAAAAAAGCCCAACGCACCAAATGCTAAAATTTATTCTATACCTCATAAAGGCTATCCTTATATATTTAGCTAACGGAACCATTTAAAACCCGTATTTTTGTCAGGAACTCCTTTTCCTTGATCTAATGAAGCTCCAGTCATGACCCAATCGAGCGAAGGCAAACGAAGATTTCACCCTTAATTTTTATTTTTCGTCCTATCTGAATAAAACTTTTCTAGTATATCTTTAGCCACTTTACGTACTGCTGAATTTTTATCATTAGACAACTTCGTAAAAACCGCTTTTAGTTTTAACCGCATCTGAATTCGCATTCTTTTATCAGCAACATATGTATTAGCAATTGTGAACTGAGCCCACTCACGAATCATCGGGCTTCTATCTTTAGTCATGGCTAGAAGGATTTTAAGGAACTCCGCAGATCTAAAGCTATCAGTCGCACGGATAACACTAAAACGGACCTGAGAATTTTTACTATTTGCAAACTGTGCCATCTCTTTTGCCAGCTTCAGACTTCTTAAATCAATGTTTGCAAACCCGATACTTGCGACGACCGAAGGACTCGTTTCCGATTTTAACATCTTCAACAAAAGCGCTTCTGATTTTTTATAAAGCTGACTAGAGTGTGGGGTGGCTCTAAGTATGTCCGGCAAAATCTTTCGGGTATTGCTCAACTTGGAGGTTGCCAGCTCTTGCAATTCGATGAAAAATTTTGAATTAATCTTTTTCTGCAAAAGGTGAATCTTATCCCAGTACAGATTCCAATTAGAGTCTTTCACCTTTAAGGTATCGATTTTAATTGCCATACTTTTTGGTGAATAGTTAGTTTTCGATAGTCATCTTATCAATAATTCTTCGCTGTCCTTTTATGAATAAAGAACACGTATACTTGACGTCTGGAGACTGAAGTACTCGAAACTCAGAAAGACTTTCATCAGATAAAACTTCCTTTACAATAACTACCGATGGAATCTTATGAAGCTTTGGAGATGTGCCATATCTAATAAAACAAAATACTTTTCCAGCTTCAGAAGGAAGCTCGGTAGAGATCTTAATAAAAGACTCCCCTTTTACGCTATTCAAATCAAATCCGTACTTTGGAATTGAGACTTCTTCTCTATCTGTTTGCGAAAGACTACATTTTATAGAGTCTTTCACAAGGGCTTCATATAGAGACTCTGAAACCAAGTCCCATCCATCATAACCTTCTAAATTTTCATCTACAATTTCAGCTCTCTTAAGAATGGGAAATAATACAGTAATAGAATCAGCAAAATTTCCCATTAAATCCTGAACCGAAGTCTGAAGACTATTTTTCATTACTTTCCTTTAACTGAATTCAACCACTGTAGTTCTTGCGCCGTAGGTGGCCTTTTCTCACCAAATCCCTTACCAGGATTTACAGTTTTGACACGAGCAGGAGTAATATCGAGTACTACTTTGCCACTTTGCGACAAATAAATTAAATTTAAAATTTAGTAGGATCTAACAGATCTCTTCGTTCTTTTAGATCACAGTTTAGCTCGTCTGCTACAAAGGCATTCACATTCTCTCTCACTGAAAATCTCACCATCTTCATTTTTAAAATAACCTTTGAGAGGCAATCTTTTAGAGCGCTATCTGCTGCTGGCAAGTATTCAATTTGACCTATGGAACCTTTTTTACTAATTCTAATATTTGTTATGTAGTTTAGATCAAAATTAGATTTAGATTCAAAGTAACATTTTTTTAGTTCGCCAGCCTTATCTTTTAAATTTTCAGAACATGATTTAATTATTAACTCATAGGCTTCAGATTCCTTTTTTCGAGTATCCCTATTCTTCTCGAATTTCTTTCTTTCAGAAGGACTTAGCTCTTTCTGAAGGTCTCTCCACAAGCTCTCAAGTATTTTTCCACTCATATCATCAACTTGGCTTATACCTTGTTGCGAAAAATACTTTTTAAGATTTTCATCTTGATTCGGCCCCCGCAACCATTGATTTCTAATAGATAGGCCTTTTTCATGATGAAGTAGGTCCAACTCATCTTGAGACATTTTTTTCATCTGTAGCTTATCTTCTTCACTCATCTCTTTTTTAATTTGCTCTATGTATGGCTTTAAAAATTTATCTTCTTGGACTAGTTTCTCACTGGGGTTGGCCAATGCTAAATTGGTAAGCAGAATCATCCCAGACCATAAAATGATCGATTTAAAATTAAACTTCACCTGAAATTCCTCTTTTATCGGCTATTTGGTTTATAAACCTTTATTTTCCCTGATGGTGTTCCTAGATAACTAGGTAGCTTAAAACGCCTCGCCTCGGCCTTATCTTTTGCTGAAAAATTTTCGTCATCCCATCCAGGAGAATCGGCACCATGAGTATGATAAATAGCTTTGCATTTCTCTTTATCAACCATAAAATCCGATTTATGCTTGCCACCACCTTGAGGATCAGTAGCGCTGTAAGTACCATCGGAATTAATATTTACAGTTCCTGCATATTCTATATCTTCTCTTATGGATTGATCGTTCACATACTTAATTGCATCTTGTGCGGCTTCTCTAGCAGTTTTAAATTTGTCTCCCGGTTTAAGTCCATCGATATCCATAAAATTTACTGGATCTGCAAAGGTATAGCTATACAAATTTGCACTGTCTCCTGAGAACCTAATTGGATCTTTCGCCGTCCATCTTCCCGCTGCCCTAGCGTCGTAATCACGTGCTCCGAACTTCACTAATTTTGTTTGGGCATCGTAAAGTCCACCGGCGAATCCAAACGGCTGAAATCCTCCATTTGTATCGGCTACTGCCTCACCAAGATCATTGTAGTCCATACGTTGAATCACAGTTCCGTCGCTCACATTGACGACGAGTCTTGGAGACCCAAGATGATCTTTTATAAGTCGGTATGTAACTCCGCTTACCGTCATGTAGTCAGCAACATTAATATCAGTTGCGTAAACATACGCCTTCAAGATTTGTCCAGAATTGTTAACTTGAGCAGAGACTCGATATTTATCTTCATACAAATACCGGAACTTCAAAGTGGTTCCATCCAACTTCAAAGCTCTCCGATTTAAACCATCATAGCTATAAGTGATGTTATTACCCGAAGTAAGAACCGCTTGCTTCAAATTTCCGATGGCATCGTATGTATAAGTACTTTGCGTAGTCGGAGTCCATTGGATCTGCGTCAAATCCCCGTTCGCATTGTATGAATAAGAACGCGTGTTATACGTCAGAAGTCTATCTTGGTCATCATAGGTCGCAGTAAATGCTGTCCCCGCCGTAGTTCCGCTTGTTCTATTCCCATTCGAGTCATAAGTATAAGAACTATACAAAGCCGTATTCTTCAAAACCTGAGTTAAGCGTCCTGCGCTATCATAAGAATAAGCATAAACATCCGTAACTCCTTGAATCGTTTCTGTCTTAGTAGCAATTCTACTTAGAGCATCTCTAGTGAATGTATAAGAATAAAGCGTTTGCGGACTGCCACTTGTCGGAGTGTAAGTAGCTGTGTAGGTCTGTAAGTTTCCATATGCATCATATGTTCTCGAGTCCGTGATTTTACCAATGGAAGTCGTGCTGAGACGTCCTGACGGATATTCGTAGGTCAAGGCCATATCACCGACCGTAGTCAGCTGATCGTCATTGTTGTATGTATAGTTAATTGTTGATGTATCGGTCGACAGATTTCCGCGCACGGTTCTTGAGCTCAACCGATGGTCGGCATCGTAAGTAAAGCTCGTTAAACCATATAGAAAATTTGTGGAGGTCTTTCTGAGAGCGTCACTCGCGATCTTATATCCGTAGTAACCGAATTTACTATTAAAATCATCTGGTGAACTAATATTGTCTATACGATCTTCATTTGTCTTAAAAGTGTATGTGTAGCTTCCGGTCGGAAGCTGAATGCTGGAGATCTGTCCCGTAGTGCTATTGTAGTTATAATTTACTTCCTGCAAATCTGGGCGAGTAATTTTCGTCAACTGCTTATCAAGATTGTAAGCATATGTTGTATTCTTATTGGTCAACCCGCTAAGAGCAGGTGGAGAATAAGTATCAAGTGTCTCAAAGAGATTAAATGTAAAGTTATGTGCAGGCTTACTCGGAGGAGTTACACTCGTTAAATTTCCATTAGCATCATAGCTATAAGATACTACGCGAGTATCCGGCAAAGTAACTTGTGTCACTCGGCCCGCAAGATCGTAGATATAACTTGTAACTTCACTTAGCGCATTGGTTACGCTTTGTACATACCCAGCGGTATTATAAGTATATGTCAGAGTGTTCTTAGATCCTTGAGTTAGCTGGCTTGGACGGCCATCGGCATCATAAGAGAAAGTCCACGGGGTATCACTGCCTGTCTGCTGACTTACTGGCTGCTCGTAAGAGTTGTATACAGTAGTAGCTGTTGCACCTTCATGTGAAACTTCATTCAATGTCTTTGTTGCGGCAGTATACGTTGAAGTTGTTATTCTACCTCTAGTATTTGCGGTTCTAACAATTGATGTAAACCCAAATGGATCAGTGACACCAGTTGGAAAATTTACCGTTTGCCCATAATATGTAATACTCTCAACACTACCCATCTTTTTCCCAGAATAGGATGGGCGCCAGTAAAGAGAATGAAATCTTTCATCAGACATAAGATCTGTTCTTGTCCCTCCAATAGAGTTGGAGACTTTAGATTCGGTAATGCTTTCAGAATAAGTATTCGTCAATCCAAATGGCGTGACCTCTTCTCTTGTGAAGCCCAAAGCATCCGCTACGATTGTATATGACGACTGCCTGCCTAAGCCTGAACTTTTCGCAACAGAAATATTAGGCGTGCTTATGTCTCTTGCTAGTAACCAAAAATTTCCACCTGCACCCAAATCTTTAGTAAGCCTGCCATCTGCGGTATAGGTAAAAGTGGAGGTCTGCCCGCCAGGTTTTTGGAAAGTCTCAAGTAAATCTGTCCCAGTTTTATAAGTCAGATAATATATTTCACTATTGGGATTAGTAATACTCGTAGTTAAACCACTTGAATTCACTACTAAAGAAGTCGTTTGTCCGTAAGGGCCCTGTATGCCAGTTAAATAGCCACTAGTATTTCGAAAAAAAGTGGTTTGTTTTCCAAAGGCATCGATAATTGAAGCTAAATGGCTATTGCTATCATACCAAAAAGTATATTTTGTAGCTCCAGTTAGAAATGTCTTCGTTTCAAGATGTTTTCCTAGAGAGTCGAAAATATAGACTTCATCTCCACTGGGACTCACGACCATCCTATTTCCGGTTGGTAAAAGCTGTGAATAGGCATTCACAGCAGAACCAGTACCGAGAAAAAGCTTACTTTGAGCATAGTCGTAGAAGTGCTGTACAGAAATAGTAAATACGTCACTTCTGAAATAGGGGTTAGTTGGCAGTCGATTACTACTAAAATAACTCGACATTGAGGTTGAGTAGTACAAATCAAAGTTCGTTCCCGCCACAGGAACTACTTCACCCAGAGTTTGGCTATCAACTTTAACAATAGATCCCTTTTCGCATGTTTCAGTCTCTGGTGCGGATGCCTTAGTATTAATATGAACATCAAACTCAATGTCCTGAATTGTGCCTGGGGTGTAATCTCCAGCAGGGGTAACAGTCCATGGCTGCACGGTCATAATGATCGGATAAACATAATCACCTACCTCCGTAGCAGTTGGGGTAAAAGAGGCATAATGAGTGCAATAAGGTCCATTAAAGAAGTTTCCTACGCAACTGTCACCGCCGGTGTAAATTGTCCGAAAATTGCTTGCGTGATGCGAAGGCGTCACATCAAAAACTCTCAAATAATTTCCTTCCGGCAAACGATTTAGTTGTAGCTGAATGTAAACAGACTTACCGAGATCTACAGTATAGTATACGTCATTTACCATCCCGCTTAGATTAGAAGAATTAATCTGAATGGCATTCAGGCCTATGCTTTTGCGTGGCGACTTATCTAACGCGTGAGAAAAATGACTAAAACCAACCACTAAAATTATAAAAAATATTTTTAACAAATCTCATCTCCATTTCATAAACACATTAACTTTATAAACAGGATTGAGATTTATCGAAGATGTTCGAAAGGTAAATGAGTTTCGAAATTAATAGACTCAGGTCCAGACAAAACCATCAAGAGAGATTCAGCGAAAACGTTTCGTTCGCGACAAAAACAAAAAAACCCCTCGAGTCATCACTCTCGAGGGGTTGAGGTCATTACTAACTTATTACTTACTAACTAGGCGCTACTTATTATCTCTTCAACTGGATTACTTCGTTGAGCAATTCGTCAGTTGTCGTGATTGTTTTCGCGTTGGCTTGGAAGCCACGTTGGTTTTGGATCATGTTTACGAACTCTGTTGCCAAGTCGACCGTTGAACGCTCGAGAGACTTCGCGAAGAGTTTACCGCGACCAGAAGCGCCCGGAGCACCCATTGAAGGACCGCCAGAGTCTCTAGATTCTTTCAAACGGTTGTTACCGACTTTGAAGAGAGCTTCTGGGTTCTCGAACTTAGCAAGTGCAATCTGTGCCAAGTCAGCTGCCTGACCGTTGGAGTATACTGCAGTTAAGTTCCCTTCGTCATTGAAAGACAACGAAGTGATTGTACCAGCAGCCGCACCGTCTTGATGCCAGCTGATCAAGTCAGAGTTTTTACCGTACTGCTTAGTACCGTCAAGACCCTTACCACCTTCAGCAATCGCATCACCGAAGTTCAATTTAATTTTTTGATTTTGAAGAGCGCCACCTTTGAAGTTGAACTGAGAGTCCGTCACTTCTTGGCTCTCAAGCTTACCGTCGACTGTAAATTTCAATTTACCTTCGCACACTTGAGACATGATACCCTCTTCGCCACCAGAAACTTCTTTACCGTCAACCATACCGTGGAAAGACCACTCACGATCCGCAGTTTTATTGAAGAACATGCTGAGCAAGTGTTTGTTACCTTGAGAATCGTACATCTCAACACCTGTAGAGTAATGAGAAGTCGAATATGGATCTTTAGAATCGAATTTCTTAGTCGCTTCCATGCGTGAATCCAAGTTCAGATCCAACTTCACTTCCGTTGTGCCTTTTGCTGGAATGAGAGCGCGAGGGAATTTGATATCAGCCATTTTATTCAAGATGTTGCCTTTTTCGTCGGCTTGGAAACCTTGAACACGTTGGTTGTCATTTGTTACGAGGTAACCTTCTTTATCGAAGTGGAAAGAGCCATCACGAGTGAATGAATCACCGTCAGAACCGCGAACTTTGAAGTAACCGTCACCAGAAACAGCCAAGTCAGTCACTTTTTCTGTCGCATCCACGTTACCTTGAGAGAGAATTGGATTTACAGCACCGATCTTAACACCGCGACCGATTTGGTTACCACCGAGGATACCTTTTAAGTTTTTAGAGATAATATCTTGAAATTCTGCGCGGCTTGCCTTGAAACCAATGGTATTTGCATTGGCGATATTGTCAGAGATGACCCCCAAGGCTTCACCTTGAGCGGACATACCAGAGACACCTGTGTACAGTGATGAAAGAATACCCATATGACCTCCATGTCATTCGACGTCTTCATTCGGAATCCGTCGTATTTTGGAGGGCCCCCTCAATGAGGTCCGGCCCTTTTATTAAATTTTTCTCAAGCTCGCGATATTCGACCGCTCGCCTGTTTTCTACATAACAATTGTACTATCGATATTCGTGAAGACATTCTCCTTCAGAGCATTTTTGTCCATCACGGTTACAACAGTATTGTTCTTCACACTCACGATCAAAGCTGAATCATTCATCAAGATCAGCGAGTCTTTAGAACCTTTCGCAGCTGCCTTACCAACCGCTTCACTCAGTCTTGAGATATCCTCAGGGCTGAAAGTGATTCCACGCGTTCTCATTCTATCCACCGCGTGATTTGAAAACTTAATCCCGTCCTTGACTGCTGCTTGCGCAGCTCCTTGCTTAGCGGGGCCTTGTAAGTTGCCCAAACCGTTCAAGGTGTCTTGGAAGGAAGGCCCGACATCTTTACCTACAGGGGATTTAACTCCTCCCGTGGTTGTCGGTTGTATTAAGCCTTCAAAGCCTTGTAGCTTCTTCAAGTCCACTTACTTCATCTCCTTCGTTAGCTTCGCCATCATCTCTCTGGAGAGCCCAACATTATCCATGATGTTGCTCTTCATCGGTGCGGCTGTGTTAGCTGCAACAGAAGGAGCTGCTTTGTTCGCAGACTCTTTACTTGCCTCTTTTTTAGTTTCTTCTGTTGGAGCGTCTTTCTTCAAGTCCTGTGCAGTAACATCTGTCACTTTCTGGTCGTTACTCATAAGGCTTGGGTCTGTAATCTTACGAACGTCGCGCATTTTAATCGACTGATTCCCGACCATTAGTACCGGGCCTTCAGGCGTATAATTGATGCCAGTGATGATTCCATCGAAGTCCGTTTTCACTGCAATCTTCTTTTCGCCTTGCTTCGCTTCAATCGCAAAACGATAGTCACCAGGATTTTGATTCTGCCCTTTATCATTCTGACCATTCCAAGAAATTTTGTTCTCACCTTTCTTGAGGCCCTTCATGTCGTAAGAGCGAACCACTTCACCTTCAGCGTTGTACACTTTGATATTTACATCCGTCGCGTCCATCGGAAGATTGAATTTGAAATCGTGGTCTTTATCATTCATATTGCGAGTGACTTTCGAAGAATCCCCTGCCACCGCTTTACCAATAAGATTCAACGCTTGATAGTTCTCTTGCGGCTTCATGCCGTTTTTCATCTCGCTCAATGTTGCATTCATATTCTGCATTTGCTCGAGACCAGAGAAATTCGCCAATTGCGCCGCCATCTCATGGCTCTTCAATGGATTCGTCGGATCCTGATTCTTCATCTGGGCAATCATCAATTTAAAAAATGCATCTTTATCCAATTTGTCATTACCGACAGTTCTCATTTTTTTAGCGGGATCCACATAATTTGGATCCGCCAATTTGTTGAGCATGTCGCCGACATTCGCATTTCCATCACCAAAGGCTTTTTGTTGGTCACCGACAGATAAATTACGAGTCTGATTATTCATCTCAGCAGTCGGTGTCGTCCCTTGGATGTCACCAAATGCTTTCGTTCCTAATTTCACTCCCATTGTACCCATTCAATCACCCTTCCTTGGATGTTATTATGCTACCAGATTCAAGCCCTTACCTTTGCCTGCGGCCGCGTATTTATTGACGCTCGCAGTTTCAACAGGTTCGATGCCCTTATCAGAACGTGGACGCGGATAACCTCTCAAGCTTGGAATATCTGCGAATGAACTGCGGTCTTGGTTGCCCGAGCCGAAGTTATCTCCGAAATTATTCCAGAACTGACGAGTTTGCTCTCGCGAACCAGGATTGTTCTGATTCATCTGGTTTTGCGCACTGTTGTCGGTATTTGTATTACCCACAACATCTATCTTAACATGATCCATCGAAAGTTTGTGAGCCGCCAAGCTGTTTTTCAGATCAGAGAGGCCGCTTTCAAGAGTTTTCTTAGCCTCTTGAGTATCCGCTGCCATCTGAACGTTCACCTTGCCGTCTTGGACCAAGACTTTCATATTGATCTTGCCCAAACCTTCTGGAGTCATCTCGACGTTCATCTCGCCGCCACCTCTTTTAATGAGGTATTGGGCTTGATTCATCAACTGCTTGATGTTGGCTTCATTCTCCGTTTTCGTCGGCATCGGAGCTGCTTGCGCCCCTGCCACTGCAGCACCACCCACTAAAGCCTCTTGCTTCAATGGAGCTTGCTGAGATTGAAGTCCTTCCAGTCCGAGAGTTTGCTTAAAGTCTGCTTTCTCTGCGGATTTGGTTTTTGCTTGGAGTTCACCCTTTGCAGTATGTGCCGCTGACGGATGACCATCGCCTTGCATATTCTGCTGAGGGTTCTTGCCAAACTCAAAACCCTTGGCTTGGTTTTGCGAAGCCCCGTCGACACTCATTGCATCCGCCTTCATCGGCATCTTGCCATGAGCATTTTCAATGCTTGGAGCAGTGCTTGCCTCGGCGCTAGATGTGTCTTCAAATTCTGAAGCCATATCCTTCATCTCAGCACTTCCCTTGGCTGCACGAGCCGCCGCAACCAGAGCCGCCAAAGCCGCTTCTGGAGAGCTTTCGCCCTCACTGGCTTCAGTCATGTTCTGCGCCGCTGGATTTTGCAATCCCGCGATCGGCTGTTGAAGACGCTGATTCATCAGGCTCTCATCGATCTGCAAACCTTGCGGCTGCATGATCTTGTCCTGAAGACTCATCTGCGCAAGCTTGTCTGCGAGTGGCGTATCCATACCAGTAGCGGCATGGTCTGCGGCTCCACCCTTCATCCAAAACTTCTGATTCATGCTATCAAGGGACTGATTCAAAGCACTTCGCTTATCCTGAGCCGACGCAAAACGGTCGTGCGAAAGCCCCATGGTGGACGTCGCTCCGCCGAACATGCGCTCTGCTTGGCCATCTGGCTTCGGCAAAGGCATCGCCTGCTGAGGTTGTTTATCGATAAGAGCCAGCTGAGCAAGCAAACCCATATACATAGACTTGGCCTGATCTTCTTGTTGATCATCCAAATCCAACTGACCAATCACTTGGTCTGCTGTAGTCTCTGGGGATTCCGCTTGGTCATTCGCTTTGAGATTTGCCATCGCCTCCACGATCTTTGTGGGAGGGACACCGAATTCACTCTCGAAAGAGTCCATGAAGTTCAGTATCGCATTTTCTCGGTCGCTCTTGCCTTTGCTTTTCTTTTGTACCCCGTTATCTTTTGTCGCCGTTACTTTTTCGACCTTCTCATCTGATTCTCGTCGCTCAGCTCTCTGTGGTCTCTCCGCCGTATCTGCTTTGTCGGCTTTGAGTGGAGTTCTTTCGCGCATCGGAACTTTCTCGCCCCGGTCTTTGGCTTTCGGTTGAACCGGTGCTGCTTTTGCGCTCAGCACTTGGCCAAAGGAATCAGACCCGGCTTTCTTCTCGTCTCGTAAGGTTGTCGCTTTCGCGTTCTCCTCAGGAGCCTTGAAGTCGGCGACACCCTTTAAGGGGGGTCCGACAATTGATGGTAACAAAACACTTCCTCCTTCCCTGGAAAAAGATTCGTTTTATTTTCTTTTATACCCTGCAAACTTCTCAGATAGGCTTTGAGCCTTATCTGGCTTTAACAGATTCATTATATCAGCGGCATTTTTCTTTTTCATACGCCCAAGTATATCTACTGCCAAATCCTCGTCCATTGTCTCAAAGACTTTAGCCGCTTGCGGGGCCTTCATATCCGAGTACATTTGGACCAAAGTGTCGATTTTCTTGTCGTCACCTTTTACTTTTTCTTCAAGCACACTCGAGATCCCACGACGTACGTCTTCAAGATCTTTCAAGCGCTTATCGAGTTCTTCCTTTTGCGCTGTCAGCTCTTGCTCCATACGATTGAGCTCTTCTTCGCGCTCATCGAGTTCTTTTTTCCTGTCATTCAATTTTGAGAGATGATCGATCTCTTCATCGCCCATGGCCTTCTTGCCGCCTTCAGCAGCAGCCACGTCGTTCTTCGCAACTTCAGTGCCGCCTTCAGGCTTCGCAGCCGCTTTATCTTTTGCTTCGGCAGTAGGTTTTGCTTTCGGAGCTTCTTCCGCATTTGCAGATCCCAAGAATGAAATCTCGATGCGTTTTACATAGCGCTCAACTTGTTCGTAGTTTTGAAAACCGTAAGCCGTCACCATCAAACCCAAGAAAGAAACGCCGACCATTTTCCAAGGAATGGATTTACGTTTTTTCTTTTTCTTCGCAGTCGTCGGTTTCATTCCCATACGCAGCTTCAATTGTTTTTCGATATCTTCTTCTGAAAGTTCGAAGTGAACATTGGAAGTAGAGAATTGACGAGTCGGTCGTGTGACTTCACCGTCGGTCGCGGCTTTGCGGGCATTCTTGAAGAATTGATCGTATCCAGTTTTCATTACTTTCAGTTTATCGTTTGCTCACAACCTCCGCAAAAAATCTGCGCAGGACTCGACCAAATTGTTACGGAGAATTGATCTGAAATCCTCATCCTGTAAGCTTTTCCTGGACTTTAAAAGTGGTGTAACGAGGACACCGTACCTAGACTTAAGAAGGCCAAGTGCTAACAAACGCGGTCTTTGTAAAAAAAAATTTACCGTTACTCTAAAGTGTTTTTTATAAAATTACGAACAGTAGGCTTATGAAAAACAAAATCGGCTTGAAGAAACAACTTGTCTTTGGTTTTACTCTTATTGCATTACTGGTCACAAGTCTTAGTGGCCTTATCAGTTTCTACGTGAGTTCAAATATTGTCACGACCGCCACAATGTCTGATCTTTCACACCTGCTTTCAGGTACAGAATCTGCAATACAAATTTCAAATCAAGAAAATATAGAAAGGCAGAAAGTCCTTATGGACTACTGGCTTCCACACGTTAAAAAGAATTTGGATTTAACCTCTGAAGAAAAGCACTCCGTCACCATCACCAATCAAGTGACATCAACTAGTAAGACGGCTGTGGTTTCACGTTGGTTCTACATGGGAAAAGACCTCGAAAGCCATCAAGAGCTTGCGTCTCAGATTTCCCAAGAAACCGGAAGCGCGATCAGCTTTATGATGCTCCTTCCTGAAGGACTACTCAGAGTTGCTACGAGCGTAACCAGACCCGATGGTTCACGCACAAGTGGCACCTATATTCCCGCTGATTCAGAGGTCTATAAGTCGATTGCCGCGAATAAGATGTATACAGGGCGAGCTAAAGTTGTCGGATCCTGGTATGTCACAACATATGAACCTCTTGTAAAAGACGGAAAAGTGGTCGGAGCTTTCTTTATTGGCACGCCAGACACTGCTTCTAGCAAAGTAAAAGATTATCTCCATGCCCAAAAGCTTCTGGAAACTGGCTACTTCTATATTTTGGACTCCAAAGGCAACTTCGTTTTGCATCCTACTAAAACTGGCGAGAATATGCTGGACAAGACAGATCTCGAAGGACGCTATATTTTCAGAGAGATTCTCGAAAAGAAAAATGGAAGTATCGAGTATGAATGGCTCAATGCCGAGACAGGCAGAGCTCAAAAAAAACTGGCGGTGTTCAGATACTATCCTGAGCTCGACTGGGTTGTCGCGGCAAGCGTCAACAAGGCTGAGGTAGAGGCGCCGGTAACTCGCTTAGCGTGGTTCCTTTTGCTCCTGACAATCGTCTCCGTCCTCACGATGCTGTTGTGTTCATGGATTTTCGGTCACAAAATTGTCAGCAAACTTCATTCTATCAGCCTGGGTCTTTCAGAAAGCGCAAAAGAGGTTCAAGGCTCGCTTTTACAGCTTTCCTCTGCAGGAAACTCACTTTCACAATCGGCAAGCAGTGCAGCCGCTTCGCTCGAAGAAACTGTAGCTTCACTCGAAGAAGTAAGTTCTATGGTCGAAACGAACGCACAGAATGCTAAGAATGCCGCGAATCTATCGGCTGAAGCCTCCAGCCTTGCGCATAAGGGAGAAGGTGAAATTAAAGAACTTTATGCTTCTATTCAGGAAATGGCTAAATCTTCAAAGCGAATTCAGAATATTAATGACGTCATCGATGATATCGCCTTCCAAACGAATTTGTTGGCATTGAATGCAGCTGTAGAAGCGGCCCGCGCAGGCGAACAGGGAAAAGGCTTTGCTGTTGTTGCTGATGCTGTGAGATCTCTCGCACAACGAAGCGCCAACTCTGCGAAAGAGATTTCAGAGTTAATACACCAGATAACAACTCAGATGACTCAAGGGACTCAAATAGCAGATCGCTCAAGCGACTCTCTGAAGCAAATTGTAGAAGCCGTCCAAAAGGTGTCTCAAATAAACAATGAAATCGCCAGTGCAAGTGATGAACAAGCCACAGGTATTCAGGAAATCAATAAAGCCATGAATCAGCTAGACGGTTCATCTCAGGAAAATGCGGCGGCAGCTGAAGAAATTGCTGCCACCAGTGAAGATATCAAAATTCAGAATCATAAAGTTGAGAGCAATGTCAGAGATCTGGAGTCTTACATGCTTGGCTCAAAAAACAACGCTGCCTAAAAAGGCGCGTTTGTTTTCGTCAGAGTGTTCGTCACCCAATTGCGCTGGTCAATAACACACTCTGACGAGATCACCCGATAGCGGTCAATCGGGAAACCATAATTCGTCTCAACCCAGCCCCAGCCAGTCCAATCAACAGTGCGCTCGTGGTAGTAACCACCATTGCCGTCACGGACTGAACGAGTTTCGCGGTGATAGGTCAACAATGGGAAGTGAACTTTCAAAATTCCTGGGGATTCCAACTTCGCTTCGGCTTTTTCATCAAAGACGCAGCTGTAGTAACCGTCCACACTGCGAACGCGGCCCTGGATGGTTTCGCCAGGCTGAATATCACGGCCTTGGGGCAATTTATAATCAAAGAACCAAGTCACCAAAGCACCGTTGTTGTAATACGCCGACGTGCTCAATGTGACGGAACCGTTAAACTCGTTGATACGGATTTGTTTAGAACCATCTTCCGTGTTCCAAGTGCCGTCCAGAACACTCGCGGCTTGGGAGGCAAATGGAATCAAGACGAATAGAAATGCAATTAGGAGCTTTTTCATTGGGACCTCGTGGTTGAGGCCTATCGAGTTAGCACTGGGATTTTACCTTGGCAAGGCAGATATTAGCCTTCGCGGCGTTCCGGAGACCTGTAGCGCAGGATGCTCTGTTCATCCATCTGCTTCTGCTCTTCCTTTTCCTCGGCTTCGCGGAACTCGGTGAGCTTCTTTTCTTTGAATTTACTAATGATTTTCGTCTCGACCGCCGCCTGCTTTAAGAGCTCGCGCTTTTCTTCGACGACCTTTTTCTGTTCCTCGATTTTCCCGTGCTGGCGCTGGATAAGGACCTTTTGTCCCCTTTGGAACTCATTGATTTGTGACAAGGCCGGCCCCTGAGCCCCGCCCTGTCCATGGAGCAATCCTGCTCGTTGATGCGAGCCGTGCAAAGCCTCTTCGAGGCGTTGAAGTTGGCTTTCCAGCTCCACAAGATCGTTCATCGCAATCTGAAAATCTTTCTGAGCCAAGTTTTCCTTGGTCTTGCGATGATCTAAAACTTTCTGCAGCGGGAATTTGAATTTCATGTGTTCCTATTTTACAGCGATCCTAGTAGTTGGCTAAGAGGCCCTGCATTTGGCGAAGGCACTGATTAAAGCTCGCACCGTCTTCAACCGCTTGCTTCAAAAACTGATTCACGCCTTCGATAAGTTTTACAGCCTTATCAATACGCGGGTTCGAGCCCTGTTTGTAAGCACCAATGTTAATGAGGTCTTCGGCCTCACGATAGGTCGCAAGGATCTCGCGCATTTTCTGCGCCATCTTCACGTGCTCCGGAGAACTGACATTTCTCATAACACGACTTGCGCTTTGAAGAACGTCAATCGCCGGGAAGTGACCTTTTTGTGCGATACTACGACTCAAAACAATATGCCCGTCGACGATGGAGCGAACCGCATCCCCGATAGGATCATTCATGTCATCGCCATCCACCAACGTCGTATAAAAACCCGTGATGCTGCCCTCGCCCTCAAAAGAACCGGCACGCTCTAAGAGCTTCGGCAATGTCGAGAACACACTTGGCGTATAACCCTTTGAAGACGGCGGTTCACCGGTGCTGAGACCGATTTCCCGCTGGGCCATCGCAAAGCGCGTGACCGAGTCCATCATCAAAAGAACATTTTTACCTTTTGCAGAAAAGTACTCGGCAATCGCGGTCGCCACAAATGCTCCACGCATCCGGAGCAGCGGGCTCTGGTCGCTTGTCACGCAAACAACGATGGACTTCTTCATCCCTTCAGGACCGAGATCATGCTCGATAAATTCGCGAACCTCACGGCCACGCTCGCCGATCAAAGCAATCACGTTGACGTCCGCCGTGGTATAGCGAGCCATCATACCCAAAAGAACGGACTTACCGACACCCGAACCCGCCATGATGGCGATACGTTGCCCCTGTCCTGTCGTCAAAAGCCCATTGATCGCGCGCACCCCCACATCGAGGGGCTTGCGGATCGGACTTCTTTCGAGAGGATTTCTAACTTCATTGTAAAGTGGAACTTCTTTGAAATTTTCCAGCTCGCCCAGTTGATCGAGCGGACGACCAAGGCCATCGACAACACGGCCCAGGAGCTCATCACCGGCTTTCACCGTGGCAATTTGACGAGCCAAAACGATTTTTGAACCCAAAGCCACGCCTCGCATATCACTGAGAGGCATCATCAAAACGTGTTTGTCTTTAAAACCGACGACTTCAGCCAGGAAGGAACGCTCAAGCCCTGAAGGCGTGATCTCACAAATACTGCCGACGCTGGCTCCAGGCAAATAGCCTTTAATGATCATGCCGTTCACTTCGGTCACCTTGCCGCTGTCTTTTGTCAGATGCACGGTGCTTAGAAGATCGGAGTATTTTTCCAGATTCAACTCGTAGGCGCTCATTCTACTCCCGGATTAAACGGCAATTTTTGGTTTTACTTTCGGAATATTCTCGGCCAACGTGTCCCACAGGGATTGCACGCGCTGCTCGACACGGGCATCGACTTCACCGTAGTTTGTTTCTACGATACAGCCACCCTTAGTGATTTCGTCACTTGGCTCGAATTTGATTTTCTTTAAGAACTCAAATTGACGGCCCGTTTGTTTTTTAATTTCTTCAACGAACTCAAACTGAGAAGTTGCCACACGCACAGTCACGTTCTCTTCGTCCTGCGCGAGAGTCACAGCGCCACGAAGCACTTCGATCAAGCTTTGATCGTTCTTTTCGACTTCGACACGAGCCAGTTTATTGGCAATATGGAAAATCAGCTGAACCATGTGAGCTTCATTGAAATTAATGATCTCAGTTTTAGCTTCCTCAAGAGATTTCAATAGGTTCTCGATGTCGCCGAGCTTTTCTTCAATCTCTTTAGAGAACTTTGTGAACGCTTCTTCACGGCCTTCGCTCAGACCGAGCTCGTAAGCTTCTTTATAAGCACCCTCTTGAACGTCTTTCAGAAGTTCTAAAGCGCGAGCTTCGACTTTTTCTTCTTCGCTCGCTTTTTCAATCTCATCAACGCCGGTTTGAATACGGATTGTTTCATTCAAACGGAAATCGCTGCCACGAGCCTTCTGCTCGAGGTACTGTTGGGCCTGCTTCGGAGTGCCGAGTTCGAACTTCTTAGGTACGTACTCAAGCACCACTTCTTTGGCAGCAATCTTAGGGAGAACCGCTCTAGACCATGGCATCTTCTGAACCGCCTCGTGCAATCAAGATCTTTCCTTCGGCTTCGAGTCTGCGAGCCGCATTGACGATCTCTTGTTGTGCTCCCTCTACGTCGGACAGACGAGAAGGTCCCATGTTCCCCAAATCTTCGCGCAACATCTCGGCCGCACGAGCTGAGATATTTTTGAAGATCTTTGTACGAATATCTTCGCTGGCCGTTTTGAGGGCGAGCAAAAGCTTGTCGTTCGGAACCTCTTTGAGAAGAGCCTGAATACCACGGTCGTCGATTTTGACGATGTCGTCGAAGACGAACATGAGCTTGCGAATCTCTTCTGCCAAGAGAGGATCTTTCTCCTCGAGGCGAGACATGATCGAAGTCTCCGTGTTTTTGTCCATAACGTTGAGCATTTCGGCCACTGGCTGAACCCCACCGAGTGCGGATTGTTCGACAGTCGCTGTATTTGCCAACTGGTGTTTCAATACTTTATCGATTTCACGGATCAGCTCTGGATCGACGTGTTCCAAGTTCGCCATACGCAAAACCACTTCGGCTTGCAGCGCTTCTGGAAGACGTTTCAGAACCTCGCCTTTTTTCTCAGGCTCTAAGTGAGCGAGGATCACCGCAACCGTCTGCGGATGCTCATTCACCAAAAATGTAGCCAATGATTTCGCGTCAACCATCTCAAGGGATTCCAGCGAGCGCTGACCACCGGAAGTAATATTCAAACCCCCGAGGATACCGCGGGCACGCTCTTCACCCAAAGCATCAACGATCACGTCTTTGCTCGAAGTTTGTTCGGTGAAGATGTAATCTTCGGTCTCAGAAATCATTTCGTAATATTCTTCAAGAACACGTTTTGTGACGTGAACAGGCACTACACGGAACTTCGTCATCTGATTGATGAGCTTACGAATGTCCCCGTCGTCCAAACGTTTAAGAAGAACGCGCAAAGCGTCCTTCCCGAGATAGTTGATCAGGATTGCGGCTTTATCGAAGCCGCGAAGACTCTCGAACTCAACATTATCCGCTTTTACGAGTTTCATTATCGATCATCCTTTCTTACCAACCACATACCAAACGCATTACCGGCTTTTTCTTCATCTTGATTCAAGATGCCCATGATACGGTCCTTAAGAAGCTCACTTTCGGCTTTCTCAGGATCAATAGACTCCTGTAACACTGGCAACGCCGAAGACATACCCGGCAGAGTATTATCCACCGACTGCAATTCTTCGAGTTCCTCAATGGTTCGCGGCAACATTTCCTCCACTGAATCCTGGAAGCTGTCTGTAATCCATTGCATGAATGGACGAACCACGATGAAGAAGAAAAGAACCAATGTGAAGCCTAACAACGCCCATTTGAAGAGAGCATGGATGAACTTCTTACGCTCTAAGTTCGTGAGGAGCTTTTCAGATTCTGAGAAGTCTTCAGACTGGAACTGGATGTTTTCAATTTTAACACTGTCACCGCGAGCGGCATTAAATCCGATTGCATTCTTTACGAGAGACTCATATTTCTGAAGTTCTTCGGCAGAACGAGGAACGTACTTGGTTTCTGTCGTCCCGTCGTCTTTCGTCACTGTTTGAGTGATCCCGTCGACGACAACCGCCACGCTCAAGCGCTCAAGATTACCAGCGCCCTCTTTCACGTTACGAACTGTCTTAGGAACTTCGAAGTTTGTTGTCTTGATTTCTTTTTTAACGTCTTGTTTAAAGCCCACTTGGCCGGCGTCTTCAGCACCTGGCAAGTTGGCACGAGAACCTGGAACCCCGGCTGGATTTGTGCGGGCGCCATCCAAAGATTCTTCTTCACTTTGCTGAGAACGGATTGCCGTCTTATCTGGATCCACAAGTTCTTCCACAGAGCTCACAGTTCTATGATTCAAAGTTGCGTCGACTTTCGCGATGACTTTCGCGTGCCCGACAACTTTTGACAAAATAGACTCGATGCGGTCTTGGAATTCGTTTTCAACTTTAGCTTTCAAATCCATCAACTCGTCAGAACCGCCGGCAGCGCCGTCTGACTTACGAGTTAGAACTTTACCACGCTCATCCAAAACAGTGACTCTATCCGCGTCGAGGCCTTCTACGGCGTTAGCGACCAAGTAACGGATACCACGGATTTGATCAGCACTGAGTTCTTTCCCCTGATGAAGTTCCAATACAACAGAGGCTGTCGGTTGGCCGCCCTCTTCAAGGAAGGTTTTCTTATTTGGCAAAGCCAAGATCACTTTGGATTGTTTCACGGCGGTCAAAGTGTTGATGGCTCTCATCAACTCACCTTGAAGGGCGCGTTGATAATTGATTTTTTGTGCATAAGAGTTGATACCGAAGTCTTGCTTCTCGAAAAGCTCAAGACCCACGCTACCCATTTTTGCAGAACCGACTTCTGACATCAAAGTCATTTGAGTCGAGTGCAAAAGTTCTTTTGGCACGTTGATGGATTTACCGTCTTCGCTCAAGCGATACGGGATATTCTTCTCGTTCAACTTTGCAGCCATTGTCGTGATTTGATCAGGAGCAATGTTTGTGAACAATGGCACATAGTCACGGCCCGAAGCCATGAACACCATCGTCAACAAAGTGATCAAGGCAATCACTGTGACAGCTACAATAGAGAGTTTCTTGGTTGGACCAAGGTTCTTAAAGAACTCTCTGAATTGAATTATGATTCCGCCGAAAATCTTATTCAAGGTACGTCCTCCGCTGTCCTAAAATTAAACCTGCATCTTCATGATTTCTTGATAAGCATCAATAATCTTGTTTCGTACTTGCACCATCACACGCAATGCGATGTCTGCTTTTTCAGTAGCAATCATCACATCAGCGACGTTGTCAGTTCTGCCAGTTGCTAAATCTTGTGCCGCTTTATCAGATGATTTTTGCAATTGATTGACGTTATCGATCGCGGACTTCAGAGTGTCGGCAAAACTTCCTTGAGCTTCGCCAACCGATCCACCTGGTGACATGGGTTGATCAATTGTCAGTGATTTCGAATCACGAATCGCACCCGTGTCTAAGAATTTATTTGCGTTTGTTACAGTGAAACCAGCCATGGTCTTTCTCTTTCCTTACTCTATAATTCTACTCTAGAAGTCTAATTATCTACCACTCATTTCAAGGACTTAGCCCCAATTACCGACCAATCTCGAGACTGCTTAGAGCGAGGTCTTTCGTCGCCTGCATCGCCGAGACGTTAGCCTCGTAGGATCGAGTTGCCTGTATCATATTGGTCATTTCTTCCATCAGATTGATGTTTGGATATGCAACATATCCCTCTGAATTTGCATCAGGATGATCCGGCTCATATTTGAGCAATGGAGCTTTGCGATCAGAGACGATGTCGCTGACCTGGACTCTCTGGAAATTGGAGTTTGCCGCTGTCGGAGAAACGATTTCACCGAAGCTTTTTGCATCTGGCATCGACTCGAAAACCACATCCTTACGGCGATACGGACCGCCTTCCGGAGTCTGGGTCGTGTTGATGTTAGCGATGTTACTGGAAATAGTATTCATGCGCATTCTTTGCGCCGCCATACCACTTCCGCTAATTCTCATCCCTGTGAAAAAGTCAGCCATCCTTGGCCTCCGCCCGTTAGGGCCGTCAATTATCTATTTTCTATTATCTCTCACCGATCGCATACTTCAGAGCAGCCATTTTTTTATTAATCAACTGCAACGCCGTTTTGTACAAGATCGCATTCTCAGACAATGCTGACATCTCTTTCTCGAGATCGACTGTATTGCCGTCATTGTTAATCGCTCCTTCCGGATTTTCATAAACATCCGGGCGAACCGCCGCCGATGGACCTCCGACCGCGATATGATCACCACTTGTCGTGCTCATGCCGCGAAGGCCATCGATGTCCAAGGCACGTCCGAGAGCTGCTTCGAAATCCACTTTCTTCGCATGGTATCCCGGGGTCTCCGCATTGGCGATGTTAGAAGCTGTCACTGAGTGACGGAGCTGGCGCATCGCGAGCGACGTTTGAAGGGCATTGGTCGTTTTGTCGAATAAATTACTCATACTAAACCTGCCTGTCTGTACTCGTTAATTTTATTTCTCAAGGTACGAATGCTGATACCGAGGATCTCTGCCGCACGAGTGCGGTTTTGCTCTGTCATCTGCAACGTTTGCAAAATCAGTTTTTGCTCTACTTGCGACAAAGTCATTCCGGCAAAGCCAACGGCTTCTTCCGTACTGTCTTTAGATTCTTCATTATTTTCAATGGCAACGTGAGCCGCTTGAACGATTGAGTTCTCTGCCAAGATCACCGCGCGCTCTAACACGTTTTCAAGTTCACGGATATTTCCCGGCCAAGTCCACATCTTCATCTTTTCAAGCGCCTCAGGGCTGATTGCGAGATCTGATTTTTTATGAATGATAGCAAAGACACTGACGAGGTGTTTCGCAAGAGTTTCTATATCATTCACTCTTTGACACAAAGCCGGGAGTTCCAGGTTAAGAACTGTAAGTCTGTAATACAGATCTTCACGGAATTGGCCCTTTTGCGCCATATTCTTCAATACGCCACGGCTCGTGGAAATAATACGCAACTTTTCAAGACCCGAGGACTCATCCAAAGCCTCAAAGAGACTCTTTTGCTGAGCCGTGCTCAAGCGGTCAATGTTTTCAATCATGAAAACTTTGACAGGGCTTTTCGCAAAGAACGCCGAGAAGTCGAAATCCTCAACAAGGTCATAGGCACTCAAACCGATATAATCCGTCGGGCCTAAAATATATTTCGCCAAAGTGCTTTTGCCTGTGCCTGCCGGACCGCTCACGAGCACATTCGCTTGCGAAGAGCGCACGGCAGGCAACAACGCCTGCAAGCGCTTCATTTTTTCATCCGCAAATTCTAAATTCACAAAATCCATGACAGACATAGTTCCTCTACTGTTGTTTCGACATTGCGGGAATGCGTTGGATATATTTTTTATAATCATCGCGCCACTCGGAGTTTTTTAATTGTTCCTGAGCGAGGTTGTACCAGAACTGATTTTTATGCCCTTTCAAAGGGCTCCAAACATCAGCGGCTTTTTGTACTTCCCCTTTTTTGAAGTAAATCTGTCCGAGCTTGTAACGAATCGAAGAAAGCGGACGAGTTTCCTCATAAGTACTTAATAATTTATCAAAGGCCGCGATCGCATTAGGACCGTCGCCTTTATCAAGATACAACTGACCTAAAAGTTCTAAAGACTTTGCATGCACGTTCACTGGAACTGCTTTTGAGTCATTCATCAAAATATCGATTTTCTTCAAAGACTCAATCGCTGAATCTGGTTTGCCTTGTTTCACTTCTAGCTGAGCCAAACGAAGATACGGTTCGGCTACTAAAGAAGCTTGGCCTTTCCAAGTTTTCAAAAGTTCCGTCAAATAGCGAACCGCTGAATCGAGGTCGCCACGTTTCTCAAGAAGATCCACCGCTACACGAACACGCTCAATCTGCTGAGCTTCGCTCAAGTTTTCCGGGTTCTTGATATTTCTCAAATAATCATAAGCTTGATTGAACTTCTTTTGCTGGAACGTCGTATTCGCCAAGCGCAAGTTCAATTCATCTTCACTCGGCTTACGCTTTGTTGCCGTCAGTTCTTTATCCGCAGTTGAGCCCTTAATTGCGTACACTTGATTCAAAACATCGCGATAATATTTCTCAGCCTGCTCTTGAGCACCCGCCATTTCAAAAGCGTTTGCCAAATAAAACTTTGTATCAATACGATCGCTATTTTTCAGCCAGTTCTCAGCATATTTGCTATGAGTTTTCAAAGCTTTGATGAAATCTCCTGCATTGATCTGATCGTGAATTTCATCTGTGATGTTACCGACGATACGGCGCTTAACAAGGTCGCGATCTACGGTTGTTGGGTTCTGCTGATAGTACTTCGTCAAAAGGTCGATGGCTTTTTCATGTTCACCGCGAGCTGTATAACCTTCAGCAATCATGAGAGTTCCGAACTGTTCAATATTCGGAATATCAAGCTTCTTCACCAAAGAAAGAATCTCTTTGGTTGCCGCGTCGGCTTCTTTAGGCTTCATGCCTTTCATGCGCGCGCTTGTTAAACGCAAACGGGCAATGATCGCATTATTACTTTCGCCATAGCGGAAATATGTTTCCAGATAAGCCCCGATCACACGAGACTTGTCGGCGCCCAAAATATCGAGCAACTCTCCCATGCGAGTCATAGCAAAAGCAGCATGCTCATGCGAAGGGAACTTCTTCATGAAATCTAGGTAAGCATCCAAAGCCTGACGGTAGTTGCCCATCCCGAACAAAGCTTCTGCTTGGTTGTAGAAGGCATTTGGATATTCATTTTGGTACTCAGGGTATTTCTTAATCGCGTCCTTATATGTATCAACGGCTTTCTGATAATTTTTCGCCTGAACGTACACATCGCCTTCGCGATAAGCCGCTTCCGACTTGATCTCTTTATAAGGACTTTCCTTTTGCAGCTTCGTAAAAATATCAGCAGCTTCTTGATAACGATTGAGTTTCAAGTAAGCAATGCCGGTTCCGATTTTTGCCAAGTCATTTGAAAGGGCATCGGCTTTACCTGCATAGCCTTTTTCAATGTGCTCGTTAAACAGACGAATCGCATCCATCGAATCGCCTTTTTCAAGAGCCATGTTACCCAACATCAGAGATGTCCGCTCCACCAACGGAGATTTTGGATGCTTCTGAATCGCCTGCTTGTACTTTACTTGCGCGATTTCGTAATACTTTGGATCTTCTTTATCTTGCCAGAGGTTTTTGTAAACATCCGCCGTCATAAAGTCGACCAAGTCATTGTACTCAGACTCTGGATATTTTTTCTGGAACCATTCTTCAGTCTTGAGGTAAACAGCGTAGCGCTTGTTCTCAAACAACGTCAGCAACAAACGCGCTTGTTTATTTTCATCTGTTTGTTTCGGTGCAATCTCATATATAGGAGAAGCGATCTTCATTCTTTCCCAATAATGATTTTCCGCACGAATCATCGGATATGGAATAAAGTAGCCCTCTTTACTGCGAAGCATGGCATCTTCTTTGATCTCGTAGTCTTTAATAGTAAAGCGCTCAAAGTTCGGATCGCCGCCATCAAAAAGACCCGAGCGGCTTTCTGTCGAGTCATGCGAATTGGGACCGTCATTTTTTACAACCAGAACGTCCGCAGTGGCAGGCTTGCGAGTTTTGCCATCTTTGCCAGCTTTTGCCGCTACAGTTTTTGACTTGGCCGGAGTTTCCGTAGACTTAGCGTTCTTCTTTGGCAGCTCAGTCGGGGCATCGCCTTCTTCATTTTCTGCAGCTTTTGCGGCAGCTGCCGGCTTCGCCGCTTTTGCGGTGGTTGCAGGCTTTTTGTTTTGAGCATTCACATAAAAATCGACAATCAAACGGGATGGTTGATCTGTGAGATAATCAAAACTTTCAATTTCATCACCTGGAACCTGGAAGCTCACGATGTACTTGCCGTCCGGACCTGACTTATCCACTGACACGCTGGTCACCATATCGCTCTTAAACGAAAGAAGTTTCTTCAATGAAGCATCGTCCATCGCATCGACGGTCAGTTGCAGATAGCTTTTGCCGGATTTTTCAACTCGACGAAGGTCATAGTCCCAGTTTTGCTGACCAGAGAGCTCCAAATGCACGGTGTCCCCTTGATCGGCGATCAAGCTGGAGATCTTCGCAGCGTTTGCAAACGAAGCTGAAACTAGACTAACGAGCAGGCTGACAACGATGAAACCGAATTTCAATTTGCTCACTCCTTGAACAAACTTTAAAGACACTTCTACGAAACAATTCCAATGCACAAGCAATGCCAGGTCCTTTTCTTCCTCCAGGGCAAATATTTTCCAGCTGGGCAAAAATGACCCATTGATTTTTGTCGGTGTCCGACAAACTCATGACACTCTTCCAAAGTCGGTATCACCGAAAGTCGAGAATTGATTTTAACTACTGAGGATTTCTAATTTTTTAGCCGATGAAATGATTATGAAAAACCATCACCTTCGATATCTCATTTTCATTTGGCTCATGCTGACTTTGGGGGCCTGTGTCTCGGTTAAAATTCCGAGCGGGACAGGCACGCCGGCAAAAGATCTCAAGTACGCGGATCCTGCGGCTCCATTTAAAGAAATCAAAGTCACTTCAGGTGATAAGGCTTGGCTCAGTGGCAAAACCGGGAACACGATCTCTTTCCTTTCCGACTGCAACGGCAATGCGGATCCGAGCCTCCAGCAAATCGAAGGTGATTCGCTGGTCGTGTTGGATAAGCTCAAAGTTCTTTCTACACAAAATTTTGAATTCAACGGCCGCGATGCTCTTCGAACCGAGGCCCAAGGTGAAGTCGACGGTGTTCCGGTTAAAACTTTGCTCGTCGTATTTAAGAAAAACGGCTGCAATTTCACGCTGAGCTATGGTGGCGTAGCAAAGTCTTTTGAATCTGAGAAAAACTATTTCGAGAAATTCTTAGAAAGTTTCAAGGCGCCCTAATGGATTCACTACCCGTCACGGCATTTTTACTTGAAGTTCTGCATTTCTGGGGTGGGCTCGGCATCCTCACGGGTCAGGTCTTCCGTGACACGTTTAAGGGTAAAATCTATTGGAAGCTTGTCGTAGAACAGATCTTCCAAGTGGGTTATAAGTCTGTTCCGCTGGTCTTTGTAACTTCATTCAGCATCGGCATGGTGATGGCATTGCAATTTGGTCTGGGTCTCGAAAAATTCGGCGGTAAACTGTATGTTCCGAAACTCGTTGCTGCCACCATCCTCCGCGAAATCGGTCCGATGTTTACAAGCTTGATGTTCGCGGCTCGCATTGGCGCGGGTATGGCCAGTGAAATCGGCTCTATGACCGTGACTCAGCAAATTGATGCGATTCGCGCGCTCGGCACTTCGCCGATCAAAAAAATCGTGATCCCACGTGTGATTGCTTGCTTGATTGCTCTTCCCGTCCTGGTGGCCTTTGCCAACATCGTCGGGAATGCCGGAAGTTTGATTGTCGGAGCAACGGAACTCAGACTGGACCCAAATTTCTACTACTTGAAAATCATGTCCACGGCGACTCTTGATGACTATCTCTCGGGTTTTGCCAAATCGTTCTTCTTTGCTTGCTTTATCTCTCTGTCTTCTTGTTACTTTGGTCTCAACGTAAAAAATGGCGCCAAGGAAGTCGGTATCGCCACAACGAATGCCGTGGTGGTCTCATCGATCATGATTCTAGTCGGCGACTTCTTCCTTTCAAAATTAATTTGGATGCTGACTAAATGGGTGTAATTGAAGTTAGAAACTTTAAAAAGTCTTTCGGTAAAAAGGTGGTCCACCGGGACATCTCTTTTTATGTGCGTAAAGGCGAATGCATGGGCCTGATCGGCGGATCCGGCACCGGCAAAAGCGTGATCTTGCGCAGTCTGATCGGGCTTGAAAAACCTGACAGCGGGCAAGTGATCATCAATGGCGTTGACATCACCCATATGAACGAGCGCGAACTCCTCGAAGTTCGCAAAAAAGTGGCGTATGCCTTTCAGAACGGCGCCCTTTTTGACTCGATGACCGTTTTTGAAAACCTTGCTTATCCCCTCCGCGAGCATTTTCAGCTCACGGAGAAAGAAATCAGCGACCGCGTGCTGGGCAGTCTCGATGAATTTGGTCTTGCTGGCAATGAGAACGTCTATCCGACGAGTCTTTCAGGCGGTATGCAAAAACGTGTGGGCCTTGTACGTGCGATGATGATGAGTCCCGAGATCATCTTGTATGATGAACCGACAGCGGGTCTTGATCCGTTTAACACACGCAAGATTCAAGATTTGATTTTAAGATTGAAAGCCAAAGGAGTGACCTCGATTCTGGTGACTCATGATATGCCGACGGCGAATGCTGTTTGCGACAAAATGGCGATGGTCCTGAACGGCCGTATTGAAGCGCAAGGGACGATGTCTCAGCTCGATCAAGACAGCCTCGGAGCTATTGCTAAATTCATCGCCGGAGAGGAACTCTAGGAGAAACTATGGAAAACAACGCAAAAGTACAACTTCGAGTAGGTATTTTCCTTGTGGTGGGCCTGATCATCCTGCTGGGCTCGATCTTCTTGCTGGGTGCCGACAAGGCGTTCTTCCGCAGCTACACGACTCTGCACGCGCACTTTGAGCAAGTCCAAGGCTTGGCCGAAGGCTCTGTGGTTTCATTTTCTGGTATCACTGTTGGTAACATCAAAAAAATCAATATTCTTCCTGAGCGCAATCTCATCGACATCGTTATGCAAATTGATAACCAGTTCATGCCACGCGTGACAGAGGGTTCGATGGTAGAAATCCGCACTCAAGGTGCCTTGGGTGATAAGTACATCTTCATCATCCCAGGCGATCCTAAGGCAAAGCCGCTCACAGAAAACGCCGTGATCGAAGTCGCGAAAGCCACAGACATCCTCGGCATTCTTTCAGAGCGTGGCAACGAAGCTGAAAAGATCTTCGATATCATCAATGAAATGCACCGCTTTTCAAAATCGCTCAATGCGGAAAACCGTGTGGATAAGATCCTCGCGAATATGGCTAGTGCCACTGCAAAACTTGATAAGACGGCGGGCGCTGCTGAAAAAATCACAGAGGGCCTCAGCGACGGTAAACTTAAAAACACCGTGGATCGCTTAGACAGCGTTATGACGAAGCTTGATAAAGGTCAGGGCACACTCGGTGCTTTGATCAACGATTCAAGCCTGCACGATCAATTGAAATCAATGCTTGGTGGATCACCACGCAAGAGTTACATGAAAAACCTTATGCGTACTTCAATCGAAAAGAACGAAGAAAAGTAGCCACTCACGAATTCATTTCCGGTTGCGGGGACACTTCTGTTCCCGCAAGCCAAGCAATGGCCTCGTCCAACTGATTGTTTGCATAGTCATGGACCGGACAGGGAATCAACGGTTTGAACATCCGGGCCGCATCGCGAATCCAACCTATATCAGTGACCACGGCAACCTTTTCGAAAGCCATCATATATTTGAGGCCCACTTTTAAATCGTCCCATGCGGCTCCAAGAGTCAGCCGTGCAAACTTCGGGCTTAACTGGTAAAGAAGGCGCACCTTGCGTCCCTGTCTCAATGCTTCGTCGAGCAAAGGGATTAATATCATCTCGTAGTCTTCAGCTGTCACGACATCTTCAGCGCGAATTCCAAGAATATGCGCTGGAAGATTCTGCATGATTGTGAACATAAAGCCCTCCAGGTTCTTCTATTTTTGCTTTTCAAAAAGAATATGAAAAGAAGAAGGCATTTGTAAGTTTACAAAAATGATGCTGTCGGTATGTTAATCGTCGTCGCTTTCAGGCGCGATTTTAGAAATCACGTTCTTGAAATCTTGTTGCGCTTGAACATCGCTCGGAACTTCACGGCGATCTAAAGTAAAACGGATGTTCTTGATCAAATGCTGGCCAAGTTTCTTGTTCAAAGTATCCTGAATCGGATCCTTCATAAACGTCAGCTGTTGCATCCAAGAACTGCTGCGCACCCACAAGTACAAAACGCCGCGGTTGAGCCCCACGGGTTCGGTGTTTTGGGCGATCGTCGGTCCGACAAATTCACTCCAGCGGGCCCACAGCTTCCAACGCATAAACTGTTCAGACAACGGCGAATTGCCGCTCTCAAACAGGCGCTGAAGGACCTCGGAGCCGAGGCTAAACTTGGATTTAGGATCTTGATCACGCATAGGTTAGATCTAGCACAGCTAACCCCTAAAATCCTTTGAAAAAACTCCCCTTTCCGCCTTATCACCCCTTGTCAAGGGCCCCCAGAGCGGCTACACAAGGCCCATGAACTTGAAATCAGACAAGAAAATCACGGTGGTAGGAGCTGGCTTAGCCGGCAGTGAATGTGCTTTGCAACTCGCCGACATGGGCTACAAAGTCGTGCTTTTTGAAATGCGCGACAAGACCATGACTCCAGCCCACAAAACCAACAAGTTTGCGGAGCTTGTCTGCTCAAATTCTTTCGGCAGCACGGGCGAAGTCTCTGCCCCGGGTCAGTTGAAATGGGAAGCGCAGAAATTAAATTCAAAAATCCTCGAAGCCGCTTACCACGCGCAAGTTCCTGCGGGCCAAGCCCTCGGCATGGATCGCGAAGTCTTCTCTTCAAAAGTCACGGAGATGATCAAGAATCATCCGAACATCGAAGTCCGTAACGACGTGATCAACAACCTTGATGAAGTTCCTCGCCCAGCAGTGATCGCAACGGGCCCACTCACGCACGATAACTTGGCCGAAAGCCTGCGCCGTCACTTTGGTGATGAGTTTATGTACTTCTTCGATGCCATCGCGCCGATCATCGATACAGACAGCATCAACACAGACATCGCTTGGAAAGCCGATCGTTACGATAAAGGCACCGGCGATTACTACAACTGCCCGCTCAATAAAGAAGAATACGAGCGCTTTATTGCCGAAGTAAAAGCCGCACGTAAAATCGAACCAAAAGAATTCGAAAAAACGGATTTCTTCGAAGGCTGCATGCCGATTGAAGCCATGATCGACCGCGGAGATCAAACTCTGCGCTTCGGGCCGATGAAACCCGTGGGTCTCGACAACCCAAAAACCGGCCGCTACGCTTACGCCGTGGTTCAGCTTCGCCAAGACAACAAAGAAGGCACTGCTTATAACATGGTGGGCTTCCAAACCCGCATGGCTTATAGCGAGCAAGTCCGTGTCTTCCGCATGATCCCTGGTCTTGAAAACGCGGAGTTCCTCAAGCTCGGCAGTATTCACCGTAACTTGTACATCAATTCACCAAAGCGCCTGAACTGCGATCTTTCCAGCAAGATCGATCCATGGTTGTTCTTCGCAGGACAAATCACCGGTGTTGAAGGTTACTTCGAATCGACATGTGTTGGTTTGATGGTGGCAAAGTTCATCGATCAAAAGCTGCAAGACAAAGTCTTCACTCCGCCGCCACGTTTGTCGGCGATGGGATCCTTGCTTGAAGCGATCACCGATCCAACTCGTGCAGAACACTTCCAGCCGACGAACATCAACTTCGCTTTGATTCCGCCGCTCACCGAAGAAGACCTTGAGCCACTCAAAGCTCAGAAACTTCACCGCGATAAAAAAGCGAAGAAAGAAGTGCAAATCAAGAAGGCCCGCGCGGCTCTTGAAAGCTGGGCTCAACAGTAACCAGAAAGCTGGGTCTAAGCGTCTCAAACTGAGACGTCAAAACTCTGCGGGCCCGCTTCCCAATTTCGGCGCTGGCTCAAGCAGGTACACGCCAGAGTCCCTATAAAGCCCCCGGCTTGGCCTAGAGCTTGAAGTTCTAAGCCAGTATGAAAAAATACCTAGGTCTCTGCTTATTCGTGCTATTTCCCCTTTGGGCCACAGCTCAGACAAAGCTTTTTCCTGAAGCCTGCGTAGCCTATGCCCTCGACAACTCGTTTGCTTCGATCAACCCTGGTGAGACCTCGTCACTGTTCGTAAAATGCCCGAATGAAAAAGCAGAGCCGGAGCGTGGTGCGGCCCGCCCAAAATACACTCGCAGTGATATTCAGTTCCTGCAAAGAGCTTTTAGCAATATCGAAGATTGTCTCGATATTCCAATGACTGAAACGTTCCCTCGTCTGATGATGGAAAGCGGTTTTCACCCTTCGATTCAAAATCCAAACGGCGACACTGGTATTGGTCAGCTCACAAAGACCGCAATCCAAGATGTCGACCGCGTTCTTCCCACTTACAAAGATAAGATTTTTAAAAGCACCAAGAATAGTTGCCGCTGGCTCAAAAGTTACTCGCAAAGTAAAACAGGATTCTGGAGTCCTGTTGGTAATGGCAGCCGCTGTCAACTCATGACAAAAAACTACGGTGTTCTTAAAAACATTCTCTACGCTTCGATCTTGCACAAGCTCAACAAAGATTATGTTGCGAAAGAATATGAAAAACGCCAGATCGGCACTCTGCTGCTTCAAGCTGGAGTTTCCGACGATCACGGCCCTTACCTCCGTGAGCTTCTCGTCGATCTCGGTTACAACACCGGTGGCGCAACGGCGGTTAAAAACTTTCAAGATTATCTCTTAAGTCGCATCGATTTTTCTCAGCGTAAATCGCAAGAACTTGCGAATCCGGTTCTTTATCACGCTAATAAGTATCGCTTGAGCGAATTCCTTGGCCATGTGAAGGCCGATGATTTGGATTTCATGAAAGGCATCGCGCGCCTCAGTCAACGTCGCGAGCAAATCAAAGCAAATCTTCTCGCACAGAATCCAAAACTTTCAGAGGGTGAGCTCAATCGTCTCATTGCTGTTTCTCTCCGAAACATCTCAGCCTCTGAGCTGAGCTTTCCAGAGTGGCTCAAGATCTGGCAAAGTCATGGCGGTCCTGGCTATGTCACGAGCTTAGCATCTATTCATCGTCGTCTTGATGAGAAATTCGGCGCCGGTGTTTGCGCCGACAGTCAGTCATTCCGGCCCTAGTTCAGTTGGTCTACTGCTTGCAATAGCTCTCCCCGAGTGGCGACTTGTCACCATCTATCGAATCTATTCTGGGGGGAATAATGATACTACCAATTCTTATGTTACTAGCTTCGTCTTTCAGCGCTCAGGCACAGGTGCCACCAGGAGTCCAAGTACGGAGCGTTCAAGCCGTGGGATCAGGTTGCCCCCAGGGAAGTTACAGCGCAATGATTTCACCAGACGGCAGTGCCTTTTCTCTGCTCCTCGATCAATATGTTGCTGAGTCCACTCGCCAAATGACTTTGTCACGAAAAAACTGTCAGCTCAAAGTGGACTTCGCAGTCCCAGCAGGTTGGCAATTTTCAGTTCTCTCAGCCGACTATCGTGGTTTTGCCAATGTTGAAGGCGGCTCGGTCGCGACTCATCAAGCGATTTACTCTTTTGATGGAGCTCGTCCTCCGAATGAAAGACCCGGTTTTCAAGATGGCAGTAATTATTCTTTCAAAGCCCAAGACTTCAACGGTCCTTATCAAAACAACTACTACATTCACAACGAAATCGATCCGCGCTTAGCTCCATGGTCGCCGTGCATGGGTACTGCGAATCAGTCGCTCTATGTTGCCACGTTCTTAACGGCACGCTCACTCAATCCGCGCAGTCCATCTTCAGCAATGATCACGCTCGATACAATCGACGGCCAAGTTCAGTCTCAGAATTTCCGTCTTTCTTGGAGAACTTGCAGCTTCAACGGACGCCCAACTCAGCCTCCGGGCGGCGGCATCCAGCCACCTCCTTCGCGTGGCAATCCAAACCCAGGCAGACCACCGCGTTTTCCATAGACTAAGAATGGACCCTCGACTCGTCGAGGGTCCAATTTTCGAACAATCGAACATTTACACTCGATTCTGTTTATAAAGAAAATTACTGTGAGTAATGCGTTTTATTTTACTCGCTCTCCTCGCAGCAATATCAGCGGCCTGCACACATGGGAGTGTCGGCTATCGATCAACGACTTACACCGAAGTTCCTGTAAAGCCTATGAGCCAAATGCTTGCAGAGGCACTCGGCACGGGCTACACCGTCCAAATTACTGAAGGCCCGGACTCGGAGTTAAAACTTCCTGGCAGCGGCGTACAGTTCGGCTCATATGCACCTCTTGGCAATAGCAATTGGGATTTTGAAGTGGCCGTTGCTTTTCAAAAATATTCCAACATCCCCTACAACATTCGATATCAGAAAGGTGGCACCTCGGGTTCCTTCAGTTTTACTTATGATGTCACTGGCTCTACTTTAGACCTTGATTTCGGCTATCGCTGGCGATGGCTGCGCCCCTATGCGGGACTCCGCCGCGATACCTACGTGATGTCGTCCATCGATCCGTTTTTCTACAATACAACCACGATCAGCAACCTCTTTGGCATCGGTGGTTTGGACATCACTATTCCGGTTTCTTCGGGCGTCGGAATCGCACTCCGAGGCGACTATGCCACTTGTCTGACCAAGGACTCCACCGTCAAAAGCGCAGATACGATTACAGCGCAGCTGAACCTGATTTGGGGCCTCGACAAGAGGCCCTGACATCAGGCGCTGTTTGTTGTCTTGGAGGCCCGCGTAAGCTATCCTAAGTCGTTATTTTCACGGGGATAATTATGGCGGAACAAAATACGAACCAGCTCTCAGATCGTTACAACCCTCAAGAAGTTGAAGGCAAAGTTTATCAGTGGTGGGAAGAATCCGGTTTCTTTAAAGCAGAGAACCGCTCGACGAAACCTCCATTCAGCATCATCTTGCCTCCACCGAACGTCACAGGCTTCTTGCACATGGGGCATGCTCTCGATCATACAATTCAGGATTTACTCATCCGTTGGAAACGCATGAACGGTTTCAACACCATGTGGTTGCCAGGCACGGATCACGCCGGCATTGCGACTCAATCGGTTGTTGAAAGAGAACTCAAAAAGAATGAACACGTCACTCGCCACCAACTCGGCCGCGAGAAATTCGTAGAAAAAATCTGGGACTGGAAACGCCAGTACGGCGATCGCATTTATTCCCAAATGCGCCGCTTAGGTGATTCTTGTGACTGGGAACGCGCGACCTTCACTCTCGATGACGGTGTTTCTAAAGCCGTTCGCAAGGTTTTCGTTTCTCTTTACAAAAAGAACTGGATCTACAAAGGCCAAAGACTCATCAACTGGTCGGGCCCTCTCGAGACAGCCATCTCGGACCTCGAAGTAGAATACAAAACCGTTAAAGGTTCTCTCTGGCACATCAACTACCCGCTCGAAGATGGTTCAGGCTTCCTGACGATTGCAACGACTCGTCCAGAAACTCTCTTGGGCGACACGGCGGTTTGTGTCAACCCTGAAGATGAGCGCTACAAAGCTCTCATCGGTAAAAACGTGATCGTGCCTTTGATCAATCGTAAGGTAAAAATCATCGCGGACTCGTATGTTGATAAGTCTTTCGGTTCCGGCGTTGTGAAAATCACTCCGGCGCACGATTTCAATGACTACAAAATCGGTAAAGCGCACAACCTCGATTTCATCAATATTCTGACGAAGAAAACAACGATGAACGAAAACGCGGGTCCTTACCAAGGCCTCAGCGTGATCGAAGCTCGCAAGAAAGTGATCGAGGATCTTAAAAACTTGAACCTTCTCGTCAAAGAAGAGCCTCACGTGAACAACGTAGGTCACTGCTCGCGCTCAGGCGCTGTGGTTGAGCCCTTCTTGTCGGAACAGTGGTTCGTTAAAACAGAAGGCCTTTCTGTTCCTTCTCGCCGTGTGGTTGAGAGTGGTACAATTCGCTTTGAACCTGAGTCTTGGACAAAGGTTTACCTTCACTGGATGAATATCATCGAAGACTGGTGTATTTCGCGTCAGCTTTGGTGGGGTCACCGTATTCCTGCATGGAACTGCCCTGACTGCGGTCACGTGACTGTCTCTGAGACAGATCCTACGGAGTGCGAAAAGTGCCATAAGAAAAACCTCACGCAAGAGGAAGACGTTCTCGATACTTGGTTCAGCTCGGCATTGTGGCCGTTCTCAACAATGGGCTGGCCGGAAGAGACTGAAACTCTGAAGACGTTCTACCCAACCAGTTACCTAGTCACTGGTCACGATATCATTTTCTTCTGGGTTGCTCGTATGATCATGATGGGTCTTGAGTTCAAACGTGATGTGCCGTTCAGAACGGTTTACATTCATGGCCTTGTTCGCGACTCTCAAGGTAAGAAAATGTCTAAGAGCTCCGGCAACTCTGTTGATCCGGTTGAAATGATCGACAAGCACGGTGCGGATGCGCTGAGATTCTCGTTCCTCGCTCACTTGTATTCCGGTAAAGACTTCAAGTTTGCTGAGCAACGCCTCGAAGGTTACCGCAATTTCATGAATAAGATCTGGAATGCGGCCCGCTTTGCTCTGACGAATCTTCAGGACTTCCAAGCTCCGGCAGATGGCGTGAAGGCTTTGCCAAACAAGGCGCAGATTTCGATCTTCGACCAATGGATCATCACGAAACTTGGCGAAGTAGAAAAAACGGTCGAGGAAGCTCTCGAGCAAGAGCGCTTCTCAGACGCGGCAACGGCTTTGTATCAGTTCACATGGAATCAATTCTGTGACTGGTACATCGAGTTCACAAAACCGATCTTCAGCGGCTCTAACAAAGAAGAGCGCGCAGCGACTCAGCTCGTGATGGCGCAAGTTCTCAATCGTATGATGAGACTCTTGCACCCATTCATCCCGTTCATTTCGGAAGAGATTTACCAAAAGCTTCCGATCCGCGGGAAGGCTTGTATCATCGACCAATACCCGAACACGCGTAACGATAAAGACTTCTTGGCTTTGGGTTCACCACAAGCCGCTTACGAAATCGATATCGTTAAAGACGTTGTGACTGCGATCCGCAATATCCGCGGCGAGAACCGCATTAGCCCGGCAGAAAAGCTCAATGTGCGCTTGGGTATTACAGAGGCCGATATCCAAAAGGTCCTGGGTAATAACAAGACAGCCATCATGACAATGGCTCGTTTGGCGAATCTGGATATCGGTGCTGACGGCAATCTGCAAAAGTGCGCGGTTGCCCCAATCACCACGAAGATGGGTCAAATCAAGGTCATTATTCCGTTAGAAGGCCTTGTGGATTTTGATGAGGAAATTAAGCGTCTTAATAAGGGTATCGAGAAGCTAAACAAGGATATCTCGATGCTGACGAGTAAGCTTTCCAATGAAAAATTTATAGCCAATGCCGATGAGGACGTCGTCGCTGCTGATAGAGAGCTATTAGCTCAAAGTAAAGTGCAGATCGAGTCCATGAAAGAGGCCCTTGTAAGATTCCAATAAAAGGGCCTTGCGCTCCGCGAAACGGAGCGCTATACCCTCGTTCGTCCCCTAAGTATAAGCCGGAAATAAGGTCCGGAGTTTCTACCCGCCACCGTAAAAGGCGGACTATTTGGAGATCAACGATGAAGGCTCTAGCTCTCGCGGTTTTAGTTCTGAGTACTCTTAGCTTCCAACAATCGTTCGCCGACAGTTTTCCTACTGGCCCGGCTTTACAAGTAACCCCAGGCAAATTATGCGATAAACCGAATGCTTACCGCTATCCGGAAAAAATCGCTTATTGCGATCGCGATGTCAGCCCGGGCCTCAAGCACCAAATCATCGAAGATTATGACCGCAAATTCGGTTACAACATCGAATCTATGCCTCGTAACGAATTCAAGATCGACCACTTCATCCCACTTTGCGTAGGCGGAAGTAACGACGTTACAAACTTGTGGCCACAACACGAAAGCGTGTACACAATCACAGACCCTCTCGAAGAGGCTCTTTGCGATAAGATGTTCCATGGGAAGCTTTTGCAGAAAGATGCAGTAAGACTCGTGATTGAAGCGAAGACTCACTTAGACGAGGCTCCTGCGATCCTCGCCCAAGTGAATGCTCTCTAATTATTCCTGAGTATATGAAACCTTGACGGAGCTAGTCTCTGTCATGGTGACGTCATCCGCCAGTAAGAGCACGCCATTTGCGAAACTGTACTTGCTGGCATCGATTGCAACTCCGTCTACTTCTACTTTCACAATCTTCATTGCCATTGTGTCTTTCAAAGTGAACGAGCGACCGAGTTTCGTTAATACATCCGTTTTCAAATCAGCAAAGTGTTTCGACCAATCCAAATCACAGATGTTGTAAACCTGCGAACCCGTTTGAGTTGCGAGAGTTTGGTAAACCGCCCCCGTCGCCGCCTGACACTTACTCACGGAGCTGCCAAGACCAATGAAGCTGAAGATCGCAGCCTGACCGGAAGCCACACCGGCTTTTGCTAAATTCGTCGTAAAGTTCGCAGCCGTCATCGACGAGTTGTCATCTGTTACAAACACGATGATCTTCTTAGAATCCGCACGGAAGAACGGAATACCGCTGCTAATGTTGAAGTTCAACTGACTGATCAGCTGCGCAGGACCGTCGTTAGAACCGATTGTCTTATTATACTGAACGAAGCGAGTTGCATCCAAGCCACTTGGCAAAGCCACAGACGTCCCTGTTGTTCCTTGCTTACTGAGAAGCATGAACTTCATGTCTGAAGACTTATCCAAAGCATTGATGAAAGCTGTCAGATTCGCACGAACGTTTGCCGCCTCTTCATTCATAGAACCCGAGTTATCAATCACCCAAACCATATCAAGTGGCTTCATTGTCTTAGTTGCACTGATCGAGAAGCTTTCAGTCAATACAGGTGGTGGGTTACAAGCACCATCCTGACGGAGGAACGCACCTTTTTGGTAGTCACCCGTTGAGCTGAACGAACCGTTTGTGCAGAGGTTCTTCTCTTGTTTTTCATAGACGTTGGCAAGATTGCCGCCATACTTACAAGCCGCAGCCTCAGAGACCGTTTGACCCGCCAAAGTTACGAACTTAAAGCCGCCGCTAACAACACCGTCAGAACAGTTACAAGCACCCGTCGTCTGCAAGAGCTTACCTTTAGAGAACATGTTTTGAGCTACAGACTGAGAATTCGTGCAGATATAAGTCTGCTGCTTCTCATAGACGTATTGCAAGTTACCGCCGTTCGGGCAGAGACCTTGCTCAACGATTGTTGCATTAGGAACGAGCTTGATTGAAGAAGCCCCTTCCGCAGAGCCATCGGCACATTTACAAGCGCCGGCTTGGCTGAGGAGTTTGCCTTTTTGGTAATCTTCAGAAGAAACAAGCTTGCCGTTGTCGCAAGTGTACTTCTGTTGTTTTTCATAAGTCAGAGTCAAAGTGCCGTTGGCGGGGCATGCTTGGTTTTCGCTGATGGTTTGACCATCAACGTTTTTCCAAACGCTCATGCCATTGTTCACGCCATCAGCGCAGTTACAAGCGCCTTTCTGGCCAAGGAGTTTACCTTTTTGGAATTCATTGCTGCCGACGTACTTACCGCCATCGCAAAGAAGCTTTTGTTGTTTCTCATAAACCATCGTGAGGTTGCCGCCGAAGTCACACTTGCCCGGCTCTTCGATGTTTTGTCCGTTCACGACTTCCCATTTAATAGAGCCGCTGACTTGGCCGTCATCACAAACCGCTGGTGCCTGTGATTCCTCATCGCCTTTTGCAGCGAGAGCATTGGCAGCTTCTTCTGGCTTAAATGATACAGGAGCGCAGTTCTGGAAAAGAACGCTTGTGAAGAGAGCCATACCGAAAATCAGCGTGGCTATACGCAGGCTACGTGCTTTCATTTTCATCCCCCTGAACGTGAATTAACGTCTTATTATTATCGGCATATTTGTTTATTTTTTAATATCAAAGACTAGTGAATGTTCCACATCGGATAGGAACTCTTTCGACACTGTCTCAGACTGAAACATTTTTTTTGGTGCAAGCTTGAAGTTCAACCGTTCGAAGAAAGTTTTCGGACTTGTTCGGAGATGTCGAGTTTTCCTCACGCTCCCGAGCATCCGCTGGAATGATCGCGGACCCACACAGAGCCAAGGGAGCAAATAGATTTCCTCAGTACGTACATATGCGTCCGCAATCAGGACTCTGAATCTAAACGTACATAACTCAGATTCTATTTTATAAAATAATAAGCATGCATCGCTCTCGAAGTTTACCCATCATGTTTCTGCTGACTGGAATCTTATGGAGC
This sequence comes from Bdellovibrionales bacterium, assembly GCA_018266295.1. Taxonomy (NCBI): domain Bacteria; kingdom Pseudomonadati; phylum Bdellovibrionota; class Bdellovibrionia; order Bdellovibrionales; species Bdellovibrionales bacterium. The sequence continues at coordinate 1,196,700 of JAFEAQ010000011.1, forward strand.
GAGCATTGCTTTTCTCAAATTACTCCTTTTGCATTCTGGAAAAAGAAAACTCCTTCAGCTCCTGTGGTTATAACCATCGTTACATCGAATGCCAGTTGGGCGGTTCCGAGCGACTGGAACAACTCTGACAATCTCGTTGAGTGTATTGGCGGCGGCGCAGGCGGAGCTCCTGGGCAAAGCTCAGGGGGCTTCAACGGCGGGGGTGGAGGCGGTGGCGGGGCTTACACTTATGTTCAAAACATGACTCTGACTCCTGGTGGAACTGCTGCCGTAGTCATTGGTGCCGGAGGAAGTTCTGGCGGTAACGGTGGCGATACCACCTTCAATGGCGCTGCAAACTTAACTGCAAAAGGCGGCACGACCGGAGCCTCTTCAGGCACCGCCGGTGTTGGCGGCTTGGTTGCCTCCTCAATTCCCTCTGCGAATGCTATTGCAGGTGGTGATGGTGGCGCTGGCGGCGGCGGCATTGCGGGAGCTGGAGGCGGTGGTGGCGCGGCAGGTCCTGATGGCCCCGGAGGCAAAGGGGGTAATGGAAATGCCGGCTCCAATAGCGGCGGCGGCGGCGGTGGCGCTGGAAATGGCGGATCTGCTGGCGCTAACGGGACTTCTACAACAGGAGGAGCGGGCGGAACCTCAGCCAATGGTGGCGGTGCCGGCGGTAAGGGTTCAAATCAATTCACCAGTAATGCCGTTGCAGGTTCTGCCGGAACAAACTTCGCAGCCTCTGTCGGTAGCGGCGGTGGCGGTGGTGGTGGCCCCGGAGGCGTCAGCACCGGCACAGGTAAAGCTGGCGGCAATTACGGCGCAGGTGGTGGCGGCGGGAGCGGATTTAGTGGTGCATCTGCAGCGGGCGGTGCCGGCGTGAAGGGCGCTTGTCGCGTTACCTATACGCCGCCTTAAAATAATTTTTCGATATTCTCAACAGGACGACCGATGACAGCGACATGATCTTTCACGACGATCGGTCTTTCTAAAAGCTTCGGATGTTTCACAAGATTTTCAACAACAACATCAACTGAGTTCACATCAAAACCGAGTTCTTGATATAGGTCTTCTTTCGTACGCACGAGGGCCGGAGTTAGCCCACCCAAATTCTTGATCAACTCGCGGATCTCTCTCGCCGTTGGCGGCTCTTTCAGATACTCGACAACGACCGGCTCCACACCACGCGCTTGCAACAAAGCCAGAGCCTCACGACTCTTACTGCATTTTGGATTGTGATAGATTTTCCACTGAGACATTAGTAGCACTTGCAGCTTGGTGCTGTTGTCAGAATGCCAGCGCAACGGAAAGTCTTTGAACCGTTTGAGAATTCAAGATCGTCGATCTTGCCATTCTTTTCAGTCAGAACCATTTCCTGGCCGTTTTCAAAATAAGCGCGCTCGCCTTTTTCTTCCTCGTAAACTTCACCGTCTTTTTGCAATGAAGCGATGAAGGAATCACTTGGATCTTTAGTTTGTTCACTTGGCAAAGGAATCAGTGTTGGCTGACCTTCTTTATCGACTTTGAAATACAACAAGTGTCTCGAAGCTTGATCACTGTCAGAATAATCGGTCTCGATACGAATACGGCGTTCTTCGCCGCCGGCACGCATGTTCCAAGTCACCCAATCTTCAGAGCGAAGAATAGGATCGCCAAGATCGCTCTTTACAGTAGAGAGTAAGCTATCAAAACTTGGATCAAGACGTTCGCCGCTGGCGTTCGAAGGATTCAAACCCACGCAAGCTGCCATCTGTTTCATGCTTTGACCGAAGAACTCAGAGGCCTTGGCCAAATCAACAGGCTCTGCTTTTTTCTTATCTTGAGTTGGAGCTGCTTCCAGTCCCACCTTCGCTTGAAGGTCATCATCAAAGCGCGCATCAGGGCCTGTGTCTTCAGGCATGTCGCCGACTTCAGTGGCTGTGGTCTCTGGCGGAGGTGTTGACTTGTTGCTGCGGAACCAAACGAAGCCGCTCACGAGGGCTACGAAAATTCCCACGCCGATGCCGACTTGGAAATAATGTTTAAGCCTCAAGCTCTCTTGATCGGGTACTTGCTGATTCATCCATAAGCCTTTTTAGTTCGACCAGGAATTTCATAATGTCCTGTTCGGTATTGTAAATATGAGGACTTATGCGAAGACTGTTACAACGGACACTGACGAAAATATTCTTTTCGCGAAGTCTTCCACACAAATCCTTCACACACACTCCACCCGGGGCTCGCGCGCCGATCATGTGGCCTGTGCGACGGTTCTGAGGCACTACTTCAAATCCTAAAGTTGCCAAACCGTTTACCAAAGTTTCATTCAAAGACGTGATATGAGCAAAGATTTTTTCAGGTGTGACGGCATTGAGAACCTTCATAGCCTCAATCGCCATGGGATTTAGAGCAAAATTACTATGCTGACCGCTATCAAAACGGCGCGCGCCTATATGGTACTCGTCTGTATACTCTGTAAGCTTCGTAAAGTCTTCGCTGCAACGGCGATTCACCCAGTTGTTTTCTAAAGGCTGGCCGTTTAAGTGTCTGTCAGCGACGTACATGTAAGACACACCGTAAGGACCGAGTTGCCACTTATAACCAACGCTAAAGAGGAAATCAGGATCAAAAGCTTTTACATCAATCGGTGAAACGCCAAAGGACTGACTGATATCGACAACAAGTGCAGCGCCGACAGATTTGGCTTTCTTACTGATCGCAACCAAATCAAAGTGGCTGCCGTCAGACCAGTCCGTTTGCGGAACAGAAACCACCGCGGTGTTTTCATCAATCGCCGCCAAGAACGCCGAAGTCCAATCGTGATTCGGAGGACGAGTTACAAAAGTGCGCGTCTTCCATGGATACACGTTGGAAGGAAACTCCCCTTCCGGCATCAAAACCGTTTTACCGGCAGGCACCGGTAAATTCAGAACTGCGGTTTCCACGCCATAGCTCACAGCGGGAATCAAAGCGATATTGTCGGCAGAAGTTTTTAAGAGACTCGCGACAAGGCCACGAAGCTCATCACAACCCGTGAAAAAATCAGAAGTTTGTAAGCGCCACGGCTGTTCCTTAAAAGAAACGGCTTCCATCCCGGCCTCAGTGATCTTTTTCATCTGAGGAGAAATGAAAGCCGAATTCAAGAAACAAACCGAGTCCGGAATGTTGAATAGGGCCCTGTACGTCGACATGGGCCCAACACTACTTGATAAGACCGATCTCGCGCAATCTTTGCATGAGGAAATCGCCCCCAGTGATATCTGGGTACTTAGCGCCTGCGCCGCGGCAAGATGGCAAACAGCTCAGCATCGCATTTGGATTTGGATGCATAAAGAAAGGCATAGAATAACGAGGCTTGTTTTTAGCCTCTGGGCTATTCACAACCTGGTGAGTCGTTGACGGAATCACGTCATTCGTCAAACGAGCCAGCATATCGCCCGCATCCACGATCAAAGTATCCGGCTCAGAAACGATGTCGAGCCAAGAACCGTCGCGATCTTTCAATTGCAAGCCAGACGCGGTTGCCGCAGGCAAGATCGTGATGAAGTTAATGTCTTCGTGCGGAGCTGCACGCAAGCAACGTGGATCTGCATCCGCAGGAATCGGTGGATAGTGCAACAAACGAAGGATCGAGTTCCCTTCGTGAGTCATGCCACGGAAGAAGTCTTTTGGAACTTCCAAAGGACCCGTCAAAGCTTCAAGCATTGCTTGGCCCGCTTCTTCGAGATCTGCATAGAGTTTTGAAAACACAGGTTTGAATTCTGGAACTTCTGTCGGCCAGATATTGTCTGGATAGTATTTTTCTTTGAGTGGATGACCGTCAGCCACTTCACGGCCGACGTGCCAGAACTCTTTCAAGTCCATGACTTTTGCGTCTTTTGCATGCTCTTGACCGAATGGAGTGTAACCACGTTGACCACCACCCGCTTTAGAAATGTAAGAGCGTTTTGTTTCAACTGGAAGTTGATAGAATTTTTCGAGAATGCTGTAAGCTTTGTGAAGAAGAGCGGGCTCAACGCCGTGATCTTTCAGGATGATAAAGCCGTAATCAACAAGGCCTTTGTAAAGCTGCTCAACAAAGTGGGCTTTTTGTTCTGGAGTGCCCTTTGTGTAATGAGAAAGGCTCAGTGTTGGAACCTTACGCAGAGTCGATGAACCGGTTGCTACGGTGTTTTCCTGAAAGCTCATAAATCCCTCCCAAATGAGTCTCTAAAATAAGGGATTGGGACTTATGCGGGCAAGTCTAGAAACCGCAACTAATTATTCATTGAAAGAATGTTAAAAACGACCACTGTTTCCGCAGAGATAAAGCGGAAATGGACATCCCCATCAAGCAGTCTAAAAGCATGATCGCTTCGATATGGCGACTCTTCGTTTTCGTAACCCCGATAAAGCACAGGGCGCGGGTCTAATTTGAGGGTATCAACGATGATTTCCCGCAGTTTTTTATCCGGGTGAGCCTTCTGCCACTGCTCAATAAAGGCCTCGGCTTCGGGTAAAAATTCCACGGTGATTTGCTTTTTCTCAGCCTTATCGAGCCATCCGGTGCGGGCTTCGGGCTTGGCTTCGACCTCAGGGATATAAGGTTTGATATCGAGGATCGGGGTTCCATCAACCAGGTCCGCCCCCGCAAGGATCAAAGAATCGCCTTCAATTTTCACCAATTCCACAAGCGACAAACCGATCGGGTTTGGTCTGTGTGGACTGCGAGTCGCGAAGACTCCTAAACTTTCACCGCCGAGACGTGGCGGATGAACTTTGGCGTGATAACGAGCGGTTTTGTTTTGGTGGAACATGAAAATGAGCCAAACGTGACTGAAGTTTTCGAGCCCCTCAAGAGCTTGAACCGGCTGCAGATCTGCGCGGATTTTCAGGCGTGACCAAGCGTGCGGCGACAATCCTGGCTGTCGCGGCGTTCCAAATTTATCTCGATAGGAGGACTCGAGATAACCGATTGGTTTTAGATCACTTATTGGCTCGTAGTTCATAGGTGCTCCCTGTTTGCATTGGAAAGTAGACAATGACAAGCACATTTCTGATGACTTGAGTTGGAGCGGTGGTTATTTACCAGGCACATTTTAACAACACTGAAGGAGGCACATATGTTGCGCTTTATTCTCTCTGCAGCTTTGGTTTTGGGCATGGGCTCTGCAGCTTTGGCTGGCGAACTTGATAACGAGTCTGGAGTTACTAACAAAGAACTTCAAGGCACTTTGGTTTTGCGTGTAAACACACAAACTAACGAAGCTACTTTCGTCAAAACGGATGCAGCAATGGTTTCGAAAGAAGACGCTCAAGCTTTTGCAGCTCAAGCGACTTTCTCTCCGGTTCCAGCAGCGAACATCAAGTCTGAATTGGACAAAGATGGCGGCGCTTCTAGCTGGTACTTCTACTATCCGTCATACGGATACTACAACCCAGGTTGCAACTGGTACGGCAACTACTACAACCCGTACTACAGCTACAACTACGGATACTATAATTATTACTACTACGGCTCATACTGGTCGTATTGGAGATAGTTTCCCCATATAAAGCTGGTTCTAAGAACCAGCTTTTTTTTTGCCTTTTTTAGACGGAGGAATCTTTATGCAGAAGTTTCTTTTCACCGCGATCCTAGCTTTCTCTTTTGGTGCTCAAGCTCAGGTTTTCAAAAACATCTCTATTCTGCAAAACTCTTTGGGTTTTCAAAAATACTACAACGCGACTACTGCAAAACCTGTGAAGGTTGCGATCTTTGATAAAGGCTTCGAAGGTTACCAAGCTGAGATTGGTAAATCGCTTCCGGCAAATACAAAATACATCGCGGGTCCTGTCGCAGCTCCGGATGATCAAAAAACTGAACATGGTTTCCGCATGGCTCAGATCTTTACGGCGCTTGCGACAAACAACATGCAAAAGCCGGGCGTGATTTCTGAATTCTATCTTTACAACGTTTTCGGTTACTCTAATTTCAAAGCCGCTGTCGACGATGCGATTAAACGCGGCATCGATGTGATCTCTTACTCTGAAGTTTGGGAGTACGGTGGCAACAACGACGGTCAGGGTTTCATCAACGCTGAAGTGACTCGTGCAACTGATGCCGGCATCATCTGGGTGAATGCGGCTGGGAACTTTGCTTTAACGACTTACAACTCTGCGATTGAAACTGGCGCTGAAGACTGGGTGAAACTTCCAGACACGAATAATGCTTTGGCACTTCGTTGTGAACAAAACTCTTCTGGCAAATGTTTGATTAAAGCCGTTCTTTCTTGGAATGACTTTAAGAACGATACAAATCCAGGAACTGACAAAGACTTGGATCTTGCGATCACAGATGACATGCTCAACATCATTCAAACGAGCGGGCTTAAGCAAAGTGCAGATCCAAACGAAAACCGTCCTGGTTATTCTAAGTACGCACGTGAAATTCTGACGGCAGAATTAAAACCAGGCACTTACTATTTCCGCGTAAAAGACCGTAGCAAAAACTTCGGCAAGAACGATCGCCTTCGTCTGACTGTGGATGGCGAAAACATCACGATGCCTCACCACGTGGTGGATGAGTCGATTTTAAATCCTGGCGACAATCCTTCTGCAATCACAGTCGGTGCGTTTGATGCCAATCGCAGTGCTATTTCTTTAAAATTGAACAAGCCAGACATCGTGGCTCCGTCTTCGATGATCTTGCAAGATGGCAGCGAATTCCGCGGTAGCTCGAACTCAACAGCGGTTGTGGCAGCAGGCGTTGCTTTGATTCGCTCAATGAATCCAGGTGCAGACCGTACGAAGGTTTTGGCAAAAATGTCGAAGGCTTTTAACTGGGATCAAGGCGGCTTGAGTTTAAACTATCTGCGTTTCACTTCAACGACGAACGGTTGTTTCAACTCACGTGAGTGGATGGAGGCTCCGGATTATATCAAGCAAGCACTCACAACGGGCGGCTTGTTGGTTCAAACCAACATCCAATATCGCATCATGGTTCCGTTCGATCCATTCTTACTCGCACCAAATCTGCAACGTCAAATGCAAGACGATATGTTGGTAGCCCTTCCACAAGGCGGCTTCCAAGTCATCCGTCGCGTGGGCCCGGTTCCGCAAGGTGCGATTGAATTATTCCAGCGTCCCGCAGAAATGGGACTTTGCGAAGTTCCATTGAAGCGCGCTGGCCGAGTTTTCTTGTTGTAAAAGAATTTGAAAATTATGAATAAAAAAAGCCCGCATCGAAAAAGCGGGCTTTTTTGTTTGTCAATTCCGAAAAGCGACCTGGTACCTTTTAGGCGAGGTTTTCGTCGCCGACGGCGATGAAGGCTTCTTTGGTTTTTGCGCGGACTTCGTCGCGTTTTCTGAATTTATCCATGATCAAGTAGAAGCATGGAACTACGAACAATGTCAGAACTGTCGATACCAAGACACCGCCGATCAAGCAGATCGCCATTGGTTTCATGGTTTCAGAACCTTCGCCTGTGGCGAGAGCCGATGGGATTGCGGCAGCAATCGTCGCGGCCGATGTCATAATGATCGGACGGAGACGAACCGGGCAGGCTTCCGCCAAAGCATCGAAGGCTTTTTCAGTTCCTCGGTCACGAACCGTATTCGTGAATTCAATAAGCAGAATCGAGTTCTTTTTCACGATACCCATCAAGAGCAATAAACCGATCATCGAATACATATTGATTGACTGCCCCATCGCCCACAAACCGAAGAAAGCTCCACTAAAGCTAAACGGTAAGGCCATCAAGATCGTCACCGGATCGATGAATGAGTTGAACTGACTCGCCAGAACCATGTACGCGACGAAGAGGCCCAAAACCAATGCAAAGATCAAACTTTGGAAAGATTCTTGGAACGACTTCGCGTTACCCCCTTGGGCGATCATGTAACCAGGTTTCAAAACACGCTTGGCGATCTCTTCCACCTTGGTCATCGCCGCTTGCTGTGAAACACCGGTTTTTAAGTTGGCGCTGACCGTGATCGCACGCTGACGATTTGAACGAGAGATCGACTGCAAGCTCTTCTCGGTTTTTTCAGTCGTCACTTGCGTGATCGGGATCAAATTTCCGCGCGCATTACTGATCATCAATGATCGCAACTCTTGTTGCGGCGGTAACTGCGAGTCTAATTTCACTTTGATATCATAACGGTGACCACCCTCTGGATACTCCCCGACTTTGACACCACCGATGAGCGCATTCACAGAGTTACCGATCGCTGCCACACGGATTCCGCGATGAGCTGCTCCGATACGGTCAGGAACGATTTGAATTTCAGGCATACCAAGCAGGTAATCCGAGTCAACGTCGACCATCAAACCTGACTTCGTCATTTCTTCCATGATCTCGTCCGCTGATTTTGCCAGCTGGTCCCAATCAGAACCAAGAACTGTGAATTCCACCGGGAAGCCACGGCCTGAAGAGAATCCGCGCATCGACATATCCATCAAGACCGGACGCACATCAGGAATTTTAGCAATCGCCTTACGGGCAATCTGCATGAATTCGGCTTGCGAAAGTTCGTGGCCTGCTTCCGCATCGATTCCGCGCTGACCTTTTGGCTTCAACGATACCATCATCATAATTTGATTGGAGTCCGAAGAGCCACCGGCCCCGAAACCACCGATCACCGCATAGACCTTCTGCACTTCTTGACGAGCCCTAAACCATTTCTCCGCGGTTTCAGCTTGTTGATTCGTGTATGCCAACGAAGTTCCCACCGGCAGCATCAAGCGCGCCATGAACATGCTCATGTCCTGCGCTGGTGACATCTCTTTATTCAAGTTACGGAGAACTGTGAATGAAGCCGCAACAAACACCAACGAAGCGATGAGAACTTTCTTTGGATGGCGCAAGCAGAACTTCAAAGCACCGGCGTACCAATGAACCGTTTTATCCATCATTAATTCGAAAGCACGGCCCAAACGAGTTGTTCTATGACCCACGTGAACAAAGCTTGCACAACGCATAGGAGTGATCGTCAAAGACTCAAGCAATGACAACACCACCGCGATGGAAATCGTCACACCGAATTGCATGAAGAACTTACCGATGATCCCCTTCATGAACGCCACCGGCAAGAAGATCGCCACAACCGCGGCCGTTGCTGCCATCGCGGCAAAGGTGATTTCGCGGGCGCCGATAATCGCCGATTCGATTTTCCCTCGCCCTTGTTCATTGTAACGGAAGATATTTTCAAGAACCATGATGGCATCATCGACGACGATACCAATCGCGAGAGTCAAACCAAGCAGAGTAAATGTATTCAGCGTATAACCCAAGAAGTAGAGACCGATGAACGCCCCGAGCAACGACGTTGGAATAGATAAGAGAACGTTGAAAGTCGCCGACCAGCTCCCCAAGAACATCCAACACACAATGGATGTCAAAATCACCGCAAGACCCAAGTGCTTCACAAGTTCATGCACCGAATTTTCGATAAACACCGAGGAGTCATAGTTGACTGATAGCTTCATCCCTTCAGGCAACTGCGTTGCGAGTTCCTGCATGCGGGCTTTCACGCCACGAGCGACGGCCACCGCATTCGTGCCACGTTGTTTTTTAATACCCAATCCGAGGGCCGGTGTGCCATTAAAGCGAGAGAATCTGCGCACATCATCTAACCCCATGCTGACATCGGCCACTTGTGACAGACGAACCATATTGGTCGGATCCTGCACCGTTTGTCCACCACGACTGCTGATCACGATGGATTTAAATTCATCCACAGTTTTGGCTTCACCCATCGTACGCACGTTGAAATATTTTTTATCGTTTTCAAGAAAGCCACCTGGAAGCTCTGAGTGCTCGTTTTTAATCGCGTCCATGACGTCATTCACAGAAATATTGTAACGAAGCAGATCTTTAGGACGAACACGAACACGCATCACCGGATCTGTGTAACCACCGAGAGTCAGCTCCCCCACGCCGTCGACAGTCGTCAGACGATCTTGCAGGTAGTCTTTTGCGTACTTCATCAGGAATTCAGAATCGCCTTTATCGTAAGTCAAAGCGAGCCACAGAATCGGCTGATCTTCAGGATTGGTCTTAGAAATTGTCGGAGGATCGAGTTCATCCGGCAATTTTCTTTGTGCAGCAGCCACTTTGGCTTGAACGTCTTGAAGCGCGATATCGATATTGCGATCTAGGTCGAATTCAACCGTTACTGTTGCAGAACCGGATTTGCTGGTTGAAGTAATTCTTTGGACACCTTCCACCGTCATCAAGGCACTTTCGACGACGTCGACAACTTGAGTTTCCATGACCTCAGGTGCGGCACCCGCTAACGACAGAGATACTGTCACGGTTGGAAAGTCGACGTCTGGCAATTGGCTAAGACCCATGCGGCTGAAAGAAATCAGACCGAAGCCGATCAAACCAAACATGAGCATCCAGGCAAAAACAGGATTACGAATCGATAAATCCGAGAGCTTCATACAATACACCCCAATACGGAAACCACTGAGCTTCCACAATTCGGTTGTACGCCTGAACTATGGAAAACGTATGGATAACACTGCGATCGTCCAAGATTTTCTCAGAAAAAAAGCGGACTTTGCAGTCCGCTTTTTAAGGGTGCTGGGTATTTTAATTTCCAGTCGCAAAACTAGACTTTGGCTGTCTTGCTACTAGATTTTGAAGTTTCCGGACTTCGCCATCAAAGATTTCATGTCTTTGATAATAATTTCTTTACCGTTGAGCTCGATCAAACCTTCGTTTTTGAACTCCGTCAGGTGACGCGATAAAGATTCATTGATGGTGCTTGCCAACTGCGCAAACTCGTTGCGAGTTAGTTTCAAATTCAAGGAAATGCCAGCCGGAGTTTGCACCCCGAACTTATCCGCCAACACGACCAATTGGTACGCGATGCGCTCTTGAACTGAAGCCAAGTAGTGTAATTGATTTGTAATTTCGTAACTTTCGATATCAGACACGGCCTGCTGAAGGAGCATTTTCAACAAAGGCGACGCCTGCTGAAGTCCGGTCAAAACCACATCTTTTGGATACAACCAGACGGTTGTGGGCTTGATGGCCTTTGCCATCGAAGACGATGGTGAACCTCTTACAAGGGCTTTGTAACCAAAGAACTCACCAGGTGATACCAGTTTGGTAACATACTCTGGGGATGTTGTTCGGCCACGGGTCAAGTTTCTGTTTACAACCACCTTCACCGAACCACTGTGGACATAGTAAAGACCCTTAGACGTGTCTCCCTCTTTATAGAGGATATCTCCTTCCTTGAGCTGAATGATTTCATAGGGTAGCTCCGAAGCTGTTGAAATCACTGTACTACTTTCTGTATTCCCAATAACTCCGACGGAACCCGCATTAAGAACTGTCTGTGTTTGCATTGCAAACCTCCAATGCTTGCATTGTTTATCCGAGTGTTTACGTAAGTGTAAACTGTAGGGTCTATAAGTAGTCGGGCCCTGTGTGAAAAGCCACGCGCTACCGGCGAAGTTTTTGTTAACTTTCAGAGATAAATTTGGCTTGACCCCCCGAGGCATGAGGGCTAGATTTCCGCGAGATTTAATAAACTTTTCCAATAAAATCAGGAATTTAACTATGTTTAAAAACCTCGTATTGTTTTTTACGATTTTGGTATGTGGCATTGGTTCTTCGACACTTTCTTTTGCGGCTCCTTTAAAGGTCGGTTTGGTTCTCGACAAGGGCGGCAAGGATGATAAGTCATTTAACTCTGCAGCCTACGAAGGCGCTACAAAAGCAGAAAAAGATCTCAAAATTGAATTGAAATATGTTGAGGCCACAGACACGAACGCAATTGAAAATCTGCATCGTGCGTTTGCTCGTAAAAACTTCGACTTGGTTATCGGCATTGGTTTCGCGCAAGCCGAAGCGGTTAAAAAAGTAGCTGCACAATTCCCGAATGTGAAATTTGCCATCGTTGATGGCGACATCACTGCACCGAATGTTCGCTCTTTGTTGTTTGCCGATCACGAAGGTTCTTTCCTGGTAGGAGCAGCAGCTGCTTTGAAGTCGAAAGACGGCAAACTCGGCTTTGTCGGCGGCATGGATATTCCACTGATCCGTCGTTTCCAGATGGGCTACGAGGCCGGCGCAAAACACATCAATCCTAAAGCGACTGTCATCACAAACTACATTGGCGTGACGAGTGAAGCTTGGAACAATCCTGCGAAGGCAAAAGAGTTGGCTTTGGCGCAAATCTCTCAAGGTGCGGATGTGATCTTTGTCGCTGCGGGCGCCTCTGGCTCCGGCGTTTTCGACGCTGTTGAAGAGAAGAAGAAACTCGCGATTGGTGTTGATTCCAACCAAAACTGGATGAAGCCGGGCTTTATCTTGACGAGTATGATGAAGCGCGTGGATGTGGCGGTTTACAACACGATTCAAGATACACAGAACGGTAAATTCACTGCGGGTCCGGTTCACTACGGTATCAAAGACAAAGGTGTTGATTACGCATTGGATGATAGCAACAAAAAGCTTCTCACACCAGATATCACAAAGAAATTAGATGATTTGAAAGCTCAAATCACAGCCGGTAAAATCAAGGTTCCTGACTACTACACTCAAGGGAAAAAGTAATTCCCATGTCAGGCCAGCCTGCTGTTGAATTCACTGGAGTTCTCAAACAGTTCGGAGATTGCATCTCGGTTCAGAAGTTGAGTTTTTCAGTTGCAGCAGGCAGCATCCACGCCATCGTCGGCGAAAACGGTGCGGGCAAATCCACTTCAATGAAAATACTCTTCGGGCTTTATCCGCCCGACGATGGCACTTTGAAAGTGAACGGCAAAGAAGTTCACTTTCACTCTCCGACAGATGCGATGAACCTCGGCATCGGGATGGTTCATCAGCACTTCATGCTGGCAGAACCTCTGAGCGCCTTAGATAATATTCTTCTCTTTCAGAAAAACACCAAAGCCTTTCAAAAGCTCAGCCGTCGTGAACACCGCGCGCGCCTGCAAAAGCTGGCCGAAGAATATCAGTTCGATATCAACTGGGATGTGCCGGTTCATCAGCTGTCCGTGGGAACTCAACAACGCATCGAGATTCTAAAAATTCTTTCGCAGGATTCAAAGATCATCATTCTGGATGAGCCAACGGCCGTGCTGACTCCCCAAGAGATTGATGACCTGTTTAAAAACTTGCGTAAGTTGAAAGCCGAAGGCCGCACAATCATCATCATCACGCACAAACTTAAAGAAGTGATGGCCGTTGCCGACGCCGTCACCGTTCTGCGTGCAGGGACTGCGACCGCAAATAAGAAAATCTCTGAAACCTCTGTTGAAGATCTCGCAGAGCACATGGTTGGCCGTAAGATCAAAAATCTTTCTCAGAGCAGCCGGACTCAATTTGCCAATCAGAACTTCGTCATGAAAATGACCGACGTGAATCAGGCTGACAAGCATGGCTCTTTGACCCACGTGAATCTGCAAGTTCGCACCGGCGAGATTGTCGGCATTGCGGGTGTCGAGGGCAACGGTCAGGATCAATTGATTCAAGCGCTTCTCGATCCGCACAATCTTAAAATCAAAGGTCAGATTGAAATTAAATCTCAATCAACTGTGAAGTTGAATGCCGCTCAGGTGCGCGCTTTGGGTTTAGCGGCGTTTCCAGAAGATCGCTTGCGCTTCGGTGTCATCAGCGAACGCCCGCTTTATGAAAACTTCATCTTGGGCTATCACAACTCTGCAGAGTATGCCCGCTTTGGCTTTTTGAATTTCAAAAATATCTTTGTAAAAACCAAAGCGGCGATGGAAAAATTTGACGTTCGCCCGCGCGATATTCAAATGCAGATTGGGCGTCTTTCTGGTGGTAACCAACAGAAGCTTGTCGTTGCGCGCGAACTGCAGAACAATCCTGATTTTATTTTAGCAGCCAAGCCCACGCGTGGCGTGGATATCGGTGCGATTGAATTTATCCATGAACAACTCTTAGAAGCCCGCAACCGCGGTGCTGGCATTTTGCTGGTCTCTTCTGAACTTGAAGAGTTGATGACTTTGTCAGATCGTATTTTGGTTTTATTCAAAGGACAAATTGTAGCCGAGTTCCTGCGCAACAATCAGTATAATGAGATTGAAATTGGCGCGGCAATGGGAGGTCATGCGTGAAGAAGACTTTTGCAGGCTTCCTCCTCGGACTCGTGATCGCTTTGTCATTGACGTTGCTTGCGGGCGAAAATCCGTTTCATATCGCAGGCATTTTGTTTAACAGCGCTTTTGGCTCCCGTTATGATTTGGGCCTGACTTTGTTCTATACAACGCCGTTGATTTTCTGCGGTCTTTCTGTGGCTCTCGCTTTCCACTCTGGATTATTTAACATCGGTGGCGAAGGCCAGCTGACGATGGCAACGATTACTGCTGCGGCGATTGGCGTCTTCCTGCCAAACGTGCCCTTCCCTGTGGCTCCTATTCTGGCATTGGCGGGAGCTCTGACGATGGGTGCTTTCTGGGGCTTCATTGCCGGTTGGTTGCGAGCGGTTCGCGGCAGCCACGAAGTTATTGTGACTATCATGCTGAACTTCATCGCCGCAGGTCTTGCAAGCTGGTTCACCTTGCGTGTGATTCCAAATCCGAATTCACAAAATCCTGAGACGGCTCTTGTCGGTGCCGGTTATCTTTTAAAAGACTACGATTTGGTGGCGAAGTTCTTCCCGGATACTCCGGTGAGTGCCGCCCTGGTGATTGCGATTTTTGTCGCCATCAGCGTGTGGGTGCTTTTGTGGAAAACGACTTTTGGTTATGAGCTCCGCACTGTGGGCGCAAATCCTGAAGCCGCTAACCGCGCCGGGATCTCTGAAAAGAAAATCCGCATCTGGGCGATGGGCCTTGCCGGCGCGCTGGCGGGCTTTGTGGCTCTGGGTGAAGTGATGGGAAGTGCGGGCCAGTTTAAAGTCGGCTTCTCTGCCGATTATGGTTTTATCGGGATTGCTGTGGCGTTGCTTGCTCAGAACAATCCGATCGGCGTTATTTTCGCCGCCTTCTTGATGGGCGCTCTTCACAAAGGGGCTTCCGACCTGGATCTTGAAACAACAACGATCACTCGTGATTTTTCTAAAATCATTCAGAGCTTGATCATTCTTGGCGTGGCTTCACATGGCTTGTGGGTCTGGAAAGCACGCAACAAGGGAAAGAAGCACCAGTCATGAGTGATACTTTACTAGTTCTTCTTTCTTTGCTGTTAGCGGGCCTTCGTATGGCAACTCCGATGATCTTTGCCTCTATGGGCGGCTTGATGAGTGAACGCTCTGGCGTTGTGAACATCGCGCTTGAAGGCTTTATGCTGACCGGCGCTTTTGCCGCGGCAGTTGTTGCTTATTATTCCCATTCTGCGTGGGCCGGCTGGGGCATGGCTTTAGTCGCCGGCTGTTTGATCGGCGCGCTGTATGCATTCTTTGTCATTGAGCTAAAAGCGGATCAAATCGTCACGGGAACGGCGATTAACATCCTCACTGTCGGAGTGATGCCGTTCTTAACGAAGATTCTTTTTAATTCGACAGGTTCGACTCCGGGGCTTGCACTCGAAGATCGTTTTAGCTTTGAGCCGACAGTGATGGCCTTCGTCCTCGTTGCAGGTGTGACTTACTGGTTCTATCAAACGCACTCAGGATTGTGGCTGCAGTTCGCGGGCGAACACCCTGAAGCCCTTTCTTCTGCCGGTGTCAGCGTTCGCAAAGTCCGTTGGTTCAGCGTCATCACCAGCGGCGCTTTAGCTGCCATGGGTGGTGCGAGTTTATCTACATTTTTGGCGTCTTCTTATTCTCCGATGATGACCGGTGGCCGTGGCTTTATGGCACTGGCCGCTTTGATCTTTGGCCGCTGGAAACCACTGCCGGCACTGGCAGCGTGTTTGTTCTTTGGTCTGACGGATGCTTTGCAAATTCGTTTGCAAGGGGTTGCGATCGACGGCGTGGAAGTGCCGGTTCAGTTTATTCAGATTTTACCTTATGTTGTGACAATCATTGCGCTTGCGGGCTTCTTTGGCAAAAGTGAGGCTCCTAAAGCATTAGGAAAGGTGTTGTGATGAAAACTCTTTTAGCTCTTTTGACAGTCGTAGGACTTTCTTCTCAAGCTCATGCTTGGGGCGGACGCGGGCACGCAGCCATCTGCGAGACAGCCGTGTTCTTGGTCAAAGAACCAGGTCTTAAGGAATACTTAAAAAATAAACCGCAAATGATGGGTCATCTTTGTAATATGCCGGATTTCTACTGGCGTTCATTCCCTTCTGAAATGACGAAGCTTGGAAATCCAACACACTTTATCGATGTTGAGATCACTGGCTTGAAAGTCACTGAAGTACCTACAGATTTCAAACAAATCGTTGAAACTTATACGGGCAAAGAAAACAAATTCAAAAAAGGCGCAACAATCTACAACGTCCCTTCTGAGTTCGGCTCCGTTTGGTGGCGTGCAGATCAGTTCTATCGCCGCTTCTTGACGTTTGGTAAAGACTTGGCAGCTGCTGAGCCACCAAAAAATTCTAAAGAAGAAACTGACGACAACCTTCCGTACAATAAGGCCGCCTACGAAATGGCAGTGAGCCTCGGGTTGATGGGCCACTTTGTTGGTGATGCTTCTCAACCTTTGCACAACACCGCGGACTACGATGGATATGCGACAGGCCACGGTGGCTTGCATGCTTACTATGAAGACCAAGTTGTCAGCGAGTTCGATGGTGATCTTCAAGCCCGCGTTTTGAAAGAAGCCCGTGCGATGAAGAATCCAAAGTTCTTAAAACCTAAAACGGTCGTCGAAAAAATGAAGGTTTTGAGCGAATCATCTATGGATGAGTTGAAACTGATCTTCAAACAAGACCCGGTTAAAAAGCCTTCGACTGTTGTGAATGAAAGAGGCATGGACATCCGCAAAGCGGCGGAACGTGAGAGTGCTGCCGTTGGCTACAAGAAATTCAATAAGATCATCGTCACTGAGTTAGCTCGCTCTTCTGTGTTGCTTGCTCACCTCTGGGATGAGGCCTATGCCGAGGCCGGCAAACCGGCTTTGGCTTCTAGCAAAATCTATAAATATCCACTGACAGTCGAGTTCATTGCCCCTGATTATTTGCCGGCAAAAGAAGAACCTAAAAAAGACGAAGCAAAGGCAGAAAAGAAGTAATCTGCCTTAAATCCTCAGCCAGCCCACGAAGCCTCAAGTCGCAAACGTTCATTCTGGGGCTGGCGCAAGGATAGTTATTTTAAACCCTCTCGGAAAGCTAACCATGAACGGCGCGATTTTCTTTCTTTTGGTCCTGGGGACCGCAACTGCTTATAGTGCAGATAACAACTGCCTGATGAGCGAACATCAGCAGAGCAGCTTGATCCTTTCCGAAGGTCCCAAGGCCTTGCTTTCGCAAACCACATCCGATTGTTTTCAAAGACTCTTCAAGGACGAGCTGGAACTTCTTCAGCGCCACGACTCTCCATTGGCTCAGGACCGCAAAGGTATTATCCAGAAGATGCTTCTTGCAGCGACTCGCGAAGAAGATGCCACAAATACCAACCACGAATAATTAGTAGCTCGCCACCAAGGTCGTCAGGAAAATTGTATCTGTTCTTTCTATCCCCGGCGGCGGTTCGTTCTGATACTTGGCAAGATAACTGACCTTCAAAGCCAACATCTGCGACAGCACCGCCGATACAGAGGCCTCTGCATTCACCAAATAAGCTTTGTTATCCGTCAAATTTGGTAAGTACTCGATCCAAACTTTTGCATAGCTGGTCTTATCGATGCTTTCCTGCATCTCGGTATAGAAGCGGAGAAAACTGGCATAGGTGTTTTCACCGTAGGTGTGGGTTTTGGAGTAACGGTAACCGGCTTCACCAAGCCAGTAAAAGTTGTCGCGCTTTACGAAGTAATACTTACCGCCGAGATCGAGGGAATCACGTTGAATATAGCCTGCGTAAGGATCGGCTTCGGACTTGTAGCCTAGAAACGCCGAGAAGGATTCGGTAATGATGCGGTCATAGCGAAGGCCCGCATCCCACGAAAGAGCGGTCTCAGTATCGTGGTCAGTATTACGAAGATAGCGACCGGCTAGAGTCCACTCATCCTTACCGATCAAATACTTATTCTCGGTCTTTGCGGCAAGACTGTTGGTGCTTGTGTTTCCGCTAGTGGTCGTGTTGCCGAGTTCAGAAGAACCCCGAAAGCCCTGCTTATCTTCTGCGGACTGAGCGTGAACAAAAGTGGTGGTCAGTAGGATGGATAGAATCAGCAACGAACGTTTCAACATGAGGTTCTCCTTTGTTAAGAACCGATATGCCAAAACCCAAAGGACATGACAAAGAGAAGGGCCGGAATTTGCGCAGAAACAAGGACTGAAAAAAACAAAAGGCCCTGTGTTTCCACAGAGCCTTCGTCACTTTAGACTTAAGTTCTTATTAGAACATGTAAGTCAAAGAAGCGTTCGCCATCAAGTTGTTAGCATTGATAGCACCAGTTCCTACAGAAGCAGGTACTGAACCCGCAGCTAATGTAGAATCAAGAGTGAATTTGTTGAACTTCATACCAGCACCAACAGCAACAGTTGTGTTGTTTGCGATGTTTGAAGAAGTTTCACCCGCGTTCACTTTTGTAGAACCCAAGATTACGTTTTGTTTCGCAGAAGCACGAAGAGTCAACCAAGAAGCCGCATCAGCCTCAACACCGAGGATGAATGGCAATTGAGTTTGTTCTTGAGTGAAAGCATTTTGAATCGTTGTATCCAAAGCACCAGGAGTGATGTCTTTCGCTTTAGATTTGAAACCGATGTAAGAAACTCCGTAGAAGAAGTTCATGCCATCAGCTTTCATTGTATCGATTACGCCCACTTCGTATTGAGATTGCTCGATAGTCACTGCAGCAGTTGTAGCTACAGGAGATGTCAAAGCCAAACCTTCCAACTTAGCACCGTCTTGGTAGTAAGTACCGTAGACATACATAGTATTAAACCAGTAGCCGCCAGTTACTTTAAAACCAGTTGTACCTTTGTAAGTAGAATCTGCATTTGCACCAACAGTTGCAATACCGATGTTGTTACCAGCAGTACCAGTTGCGTTGCTGCCAAGACCCAAAGTCAAACCAGCATCCCAGTTAGAACCGATAGCCCCGATACGAACGCCCATTGCGTCTTCTTTTTGTTGGCCGCCAGCAGTTTTTGGCTCAGCTTTAGAGTAGCTAAGAGCAGCGCCCCACTTAAGATCCATAGCTTGGAAACCGTACATAACTTCGATTGGGTTGATTTGACCAGCATAACCCATCAAAGATCTCATTCTTGTAGTGAATGGAGATCTTCTACCCATGTAGAAACCGATTTTGCTGTCGCCGTAAGACTTAACAAAACCACCTTCAGCGTCTGGGCTGTAAAGTGTAATACCTGTTGTTGAACCGTTAGTGATGACGTTCTCTGGAGTGTTCGCACCAGTTCTGTCAACAGTAGCAGAAGTCGCACCCATTTCAAGAGTCGCAAAATCGCCCAAAAGGTATGATTTCGCTGGGTTGTCGAAGATAGATTGCGTGTCAGTTACGCTAGCTGCGTTTTGCAAAGAAGCCATACGTGCTTTAGAAGCAAACGCAGGAGCTGCCATTACCAAAACTGCTGAAGCTGTAATTAGTGATTTAAACATTTCATAGCCCTTTCAAAGTTGTAAACTTTTAGCAAAGTCAAAAGGCCCACTTTTGTGGGCCTTATAGACTGACTATTTATATTAGAAGTTGTAAGTCAAACCAGCGTTTGCCAACAAGTCTGTACCGTTGATTTTACCAGTAGTTTGACCTGCCAAAGAAGCATCAAGCATGAATTTGTTGAACTTGATACCTGCGCCAGCAGAAACTTTAGTGTTGTTAGCCAAAGTAGCTGTTTCGCCTGCAGTGCCTGAAACCGGAGTAGTTTTAGTAGAGCTCAACAATACTGTTTGAGTTACTGAACCACGGAGAACCAACCAAGAAGCTGCATCAGCTTCGATACCCATTGTGAATGGAAGGTTAGTTTCTTCAACTTTGTTAGCTTGCTTGTCGTTTTTTGTATCCATTGAGTAAGCCAAGCCCCAGAAGAACTCGCCGCCGTCTACTTTAGTAGAGTTGATAGCACCCAAAACGATGTTGCTGTTTTCGATGTCATGAGTCGTGTTACCAGCATTTTCTGATTTACCGCCACCCATAGCGTAGCCACCGTAGAAGTACCAAGCATCCATAGTGTAACCAGCGCGAAGATCAGCAGAAGATTTGCCAGTCCATTTAGTTTCAGCACCAGAAGCACCGATTTGAGCTGTATCAGTCAAGCCGAGACCCAAGCTAGCATCCCAAGCTCCCATTCTCATACCACCAGTCAAACCCATAGCAGATTGCTTACCGTTAGTAGTGTCTTTGCTATCGTTGTTTGAGTAGTTCAAACCAAGACCCCAACCGATTTCGCCAGCTTTAGCTGAGTAGAACAAGTTGATTGGGTTGTTTTCGATTGGCAATGTGTTCAGAGCTTGTTGTCTAGTAGTAGTAGCAGTGCCAGTGTGACCTACATAGAAGCCCCAACGTGCATCACCCATAGCGCGAGCAAAACCAGCTTCAGCACTTGGTTGAGTGTTTGAAGTGTAAGTGTTTGTAGCACCAGTTTCGAATGTAGCCCAAGTACCCATCAAGTTAAGATCGGCTGGGTTTACAAAGATAGTTTGAGTGTCAACCAAGTGACGAGAGTCACTCAAAGAAGACAATCTAGCTTTAGTTGCGAAAGCTGAAGTAGAAGCGAGTGTAACCGCTGCAAGAACAAGTAGCTTTTTCATTTCGTATCCTTTCGTTGCAATTATAAATTTATATTTCCTATAAATTTTTAAAATCCATTTTCGGTACACAAAAAGGTTAATAATCAAATAAACCTAGATCAATACAAAAGTTGAACGTCCTTTCTTAAACCTCTTAAAATTGCTGCGTTTGCGAGCAAAAAGGTGTGACGAAAAACCCTCATCTGCGCTCAAAAGAATTTTCTTGCGACTCCGTTTTCAGAATGAAATTTTCAGCATATTTAACGACAAAAGACTTCATTGTCCCCATCATTAAAAAAATCCGCAAACCCGCTGTGCTAGCCACTTTGAACGCTTTCTTTGCACACAAATTTCTTTTTAAAAAATCACACGAATGCTTCCATATTTTGAGTGGAACAAACGGCGGTTAAGAATTTGTCTAAATTTGCATTTGACGCGAAGGAACAAGTCTAGAATTATTGCACTAGATCAAGGTCGAGTTCCGCGGTGCATTTTCGCCAAAATATCCGTAAAAGCTTTCTCTTTTTAAAATCCTGGACCAAGGTCCAGTGACTTTTGACAGGCACATCACCCAGATCGCTTCGTGACTTATGGCTCGACCATCCCCATGATGAAGATAACTATGTTTAAAAAGAAATTCCTCCAAGGCACGATCAAGCGACACCCAGATGGATTCGGATTCTTCATCCCTGACAATCCAGAACACCCCGATGTCTATATTCCCCGCTCTTCCATGGAAGGGGCTATGACAAGCGATAAAGTAATGATCGATGTCACTCCAGAAAGAGGCGGCGAACGCTTCCGCGGCGAAATCATCCGCATTGTCAGCCGTGGCTTCAAGCAAATCGTCGGTGCTTTTCATGTCATTAATGAGAAACAAGCCATTATTAAAGATGAGGGCAAGGGCTGGGGCGAAGATCTCAAGATCGCGCTCACAGATTCTATGGGAGCTAAAGAAGGCCAGCTCGTCACTGCACAGATCCTCACCTATCCAGAAGATGGCAAGAAATTCACCGGCAGAGTCACTGAAATTATCGGCGACGCAATGGATCCGATGAATGACATTAAACGGGTGATTGCCGTCAATAATATCCCGCAAGAGTTTTCACCCGCGACTTTGGCTGAAGCGAAAAAATTTCCAGCGCAACCGAGCGAAGCTGATTTCAAAGGACGCCGCGATTTGCGCCCGCTCAATTTGATTACGATCGACGGCGCTACTGCAAAAGACTTCGACGATGCCGTTTACGTAGAGATGAACGATAAAGGCTTCCTACTATATGTTGCGATTGCAGATGTGAGCCATTACGTCCGTATCGGCACATCTATGGATAAAGATGCTTATGAGCGTGGGACGTCCGTTTACTTCCCGAATTTCGTGGTGCCGATGTTGCCGGAAGCTCTCAGCAATGGACTTTGTTCTCTGAATCCGCATGTTCCAAGACTTTGCCTCGTAGCTGAAATGCAGTTTGATTTCAATGGCAACACACTTCGCACGGACTTTTATGAAGGTGTCATGGAAAGCAAAGCGCGCGTCACCTACGGGCAAGCGCAAGACGTGATCGACGGTATCGGCGACGAGAAATTCAATCACGTTAAAGAAAACATTCTTCGTTGCGCGGATCTCGCAAAAATTCTGATGGCAAAACGTTTCAAAGAAGGCTCGTTGGATCTTGAGATTCCAGAGACAGAACTTGAAATCGACGGCTCCGGCGTACCGATTGATATCATCAAATCAGAGCGCTTGTTTGCTCACCGCTTGATTGAAGAAATGATGTTGGCGGCAAACGTTGCTGTCGCGACGTTCCTCGATAGCCGTAATGTCCCCGCTTTGTACCGTATTCATGAACCACCGAATGAACAAGCCATCAGCGTTCTCGAGAAATATCTTTGGAACTTCGGCGGCAAAACAAAACTCGGTACAGATAAGCTGCAAAAACGTCTGACCAAAGCCCTCGAAGAATTCGAAGGCAAACCTCAGGCACAAATTCTGAATATTCTGACTTTACGTTCAATGAGCCAAGCAAAGTACAGTTCAAATAACGTCGGCCACTTTGGTCTCGGCTTTGAATACTATGCGCACTTTACATCGCCCATCCGCCGTTATCCGGATTTGATTATCCATCGCCTGCTGAAAAATCAGGTAATGCCGAACTCCGGTTACCGCCTGATGAGCGAAGAAGATCTTGTTTCAGCAGGAACGATCTTGTCAGCAGCCGAACAGCGCTCAACAAAAGCTGAACGTCAGGTTCAATCGATTAAAAAAGCCCGCTTCATGCAGAAGTTTGTCGGCCAAGAGCTCGAAGGTATGATCAGCTCGGTCGCGAAGTTCGGTATTTTTGTTCTATTGCGTGAATATGATTGTGACGGCCTTGTTCGCACGGATGATTTGGGCGACGATCGCTTTGAATTCGATGAAGAGCATTTACGCCTCTTCGGAAAACGCAGTGGCAAGGTCTTTAATATCGGCGATATGGTTCGTATTCAGGTGGCGGCAGCAGATCCTGAACTGGGCCAAGTAAACTTCTTGCTCGCGGAGGGCGATAATGCTGAAAAAGGCAAAACCGCCGACAAAGAGAAAGCGGAGCCAAGTCTTCGTCCCCTCTTCAACCGTGGTGATAAGCGCGAAGGGCAGAAACAGAAATTCGAGCCTCGTCGTCCACAAGGTCGTGGCGATAATCGCTCTGAATCAAAACGCGGTGGCCGCCCAGAACGCCGTGGAGCTCCAAGAATAGAGTACAAGCCCGAACGTTCAGATAAAGAAGAAAGCTCTGCGCCTGGAAAACCAAAATCTGGCCGCGAGTTCTTCTTTAAAGGGCAAAACATGTCAGTTCCTTCGTCGGCCCGCTCTCGTAAATTGCAGTTTGCCGATCGTTCAAAACTAAGTTCTAATGAAGTGGTCAGCGACGAGGAAGATTTTGAATCAAGACCTCCTCGTCAGGAGATCAAGGGTGGCCCTTCTAAAAACAGGCAGTCAGATCGGAAAGACTCTCAAAAACGCGGCAAGGCTTCGGATCATCGTGGGGGTGTTCGCAAGGCACGGGTTTCACGGGGTCGCCGAAAAAATAAAGCTCGGTAAGTTCATTGTCGAGCGCCTGAGTGCGTCTTCTGATCTTGAGAAACTGACGATTCCTGAGCGCCTGCGCATGAGCTTCGAAGAACTAGGGCCCACTTTTGTAAAGCTGGGTCAGGTTCTTGCTTCTCGTCCCGATCTTATTCCTGAAGAATACACGACCGAATTCGAAAAACTCCATGACCGCGTTCAAAGCATTCCGTTTGAAGTGGTCGAAGGCGTTTTGAAAGAAGAATTCGGTAATTCGCTTTATCAAAAGTTTTCATTTATTGATCCAAATCCCCTCGGCGCTGCGAGTATCGCTCAAGCTCATTTGGCGAAACTTGCAACCGGCGAAACCGTTGTCATAAAGGTGCAACGTCCTGGAATTATTCAAACCATCAATGATGATCTGAATGTTCTTTATATGTTGTCGGAGCTGCTGACGGCTTATGTGCCCGAGACACGCGCTTACAATCCGACGGGGATTGTCGATGAGTTCTTTAAAACTCTCGAGCTTGAAACCAATTTCATCGTTGAAGCGAACAATATCCGCCGTTTCTCTGAAAATTTTGCGGCCCACGATGATATTAAGATTCCAAAAGTTTACATGGACCTCACCACCGAGCGTGTTCTGACTTTGGAAGCCCTCGAAGGGATTCCGCTTAGTCAAGAAAATGCATTGAACCAAGAAGGTATCAACGCTCAAGAACTCATTCGTAAAGGTCTTCGCGCCTACATGAAGATGGTTTTTGCTGACGGTCTTTTCCATGGGGATCTGCATGCCGGCAACTTCTTTGTCCTTCCGAACAATCAAATTGGTTTGATTGATTTTGGCGTTGTCGGCCGCTTGAACAATAAAACTCAGGCTGCGGTTGCGAACATGCTTCTGGCACTTTCCCGTGAAGATTATGACCGCTTGGCTTATGAGTACGTAGATCTTGCGCCGTTTACCGACAAAGTGAATGTGGACCTGTTTGCCAAGGATTTGCGTGAGCTGATTGCACCTTACTATGGACTGACTTTGAAGAACGTCAACCTTGGACGTATTTTGATGTCCTCTTCTTCGATTGCAGCTCGTCACCACCTGACTCTGCCGACAGAATTGATGCTGTTCTTTAAATCGATAGTTTCAATCGAAGGTATCGGCCGCCGTATCATTCCGGATTTTGATTTCCTGAAGTATGCCATCGAAGTCGCCAACGAACTCGTTAAGCATCAGGTGGATCCAAACAAGATGATGGGGGAAATGGCTCAGGTTCTGCGCGAATCGAAGAACTTCATTCACGCACTGCCTCGCCAAGCCAACTTCTTGTTGAGAAAAATCAATAGCCCGGCCCATGCCTTTCGTTTGAACGTACCTCAGGTTGATGATCTGAAGCGCTCGATTGAGGTTTCTTTCAATTTGCTCTTTTTGGGCGTGATTATCGCCGCATTGATCGTCAGTGCTTCTTATATTTTTACTCAACCCACAGAAAATCACATCAACGGCATGCCGACGATGAGCTTTGTTCAGTATATGTTTGCCCTCGGACTCGGAATCGTCGCATTTTTTAACTATATTAAAAAGTAGGTCTATGCAGCAGCTTTATTACGAACTCAGCGTTTTAGCCAAAGCGATTCACTTTAAAAATCTTTCAGCGGCTGCGATTCACGTTGGATTAAGCCAGCCACAGCTGTCACGTATTATCGCTCGCATTGAGGATGAGTTTAAAGTCATTCTTCTTGATCGTTCGGCAAAAAGAAAATCCAGCTGGACGCCAATTGCTTTTGAAATGGCCGGCATTTTTGACCGCTCCATTCGCCGCCTTGGGACGGAACTTCAGGGGCTGAGCCAGAATAACGCTGTGGCAGAGATTCACATTGGCACTCTCGAAGGGATGGCGGACTTTGCCATCGATACTTCAAAGGTTTGCTTTGAAGATGTCGGTATTAAGAAGATCAGCCTTGATATTTATGACCTCAATGAGCTGGATTCAAATTTCTTGG
This sequence comes from Bdellovibrionales bacterium, assembly GCA_018266295.1. Lineage (NCBI taxonomy): Bacteria > Pseudomonadati > Bdellovibrionota > Bdellovibrionia > Bdellovibrionales > Bdellovibrionales bacterium. The sequence continues at coordinate 1,222,381 of JAFEAQ010000011.1, forward strand.
CTGGCAACTTGGATATGATTTTTACTTCAAAAATCCCGGGCCGTCAGAAATTCCGCTATTTGCTTGAAATCGGCTCTCAGGTCCTTGAGAAAATCAGCAGTAATAAAAAATTCGGCGTGTTCTCGACATTTGAGTTCGGCCGTTCACAAAAGAAAGAGCTCGAAGGCTTTGAGCACCTTTTTATTTCAAACTCGCTCGCGGTTCGTAAAGCGTGGCTTGAAAATGTCGGCGGGGTTGGGTATGTCCCCTCAGAGACTCGCAAAGGCAAAGTGAAAGAACACGAACCGGTCTTCTTGATTGGTTCAGAACTGTTAAGTCCCATACTCTGGGAAAAGCTTGAGTCCGCTCTTTCTAAGAACTAATTGTTTTCATTCAGAAATCTCGAAAAAGAAAAGGCGCTGCTATCAACAGCGCCTTATAGACTTTTAACATTTCGTTCTATCTGGATTGGAGTTTCCTGAGCCCTTCTTGTTACTTTGGAAAGACACTAAAGGAGGAATGATGAATGCCTCTAAAAGTCTTTTTCTCATTCAAGCAGATCAGCTCTTTCACCCTCGCTATCTCAAAGACCACCGTAACGATTTGTTTCTAATGGTTGAAGACCGCGCACAGCTGACGGCCTATAAATATCACAAACACAGACAAGTCTTTTATATATCAGCGATGCGGCACTATGCCCATGAACTGAAGCATTTAGATTTTAATCTGGTCTACATGGAGCTACCGGAAACCAACGGTCTTTCCTATGAAAAAGTTGTAAGTCGTGTTCTCAAAGAAAGTGGACTGCAAAAAATAACGAGCTTTGAAATTGAAGACAAAGAGCTTGAAAAGCGCCTGCAGACATTCTGCCGCCAGAATGGTTATGAACTCGAAGTCAAAACCACTCCGTTATTTTTAAATACTCGCACAGACTTTAAAAACTACTTGGAAAAAAACGTGCGCCCATCGATGAAAAGCTTCTACGAAGAGCAGCGACGTAAGTTCAAAGTCTTGATGGAGCCCAACGGTGAACCCATTGGCGGCCAGTTCCGCTTTGATGATGAAGAACAGTTGAAGTGGTCTCACGCCAACGGCACACCGAAAATTCCTATTTCCGTTCATGACGATATCGACCACAGCGTGATCAAACTGGTTGAAAGAGAATTTCCAGGTCATCCCGGCGAAGCGTTGACCTCGTGGTATCCTGTGACTCGTGAAGCGGCCGAGCAAGCGCTGGATGACTTCTGCAAATACCGCCTGCCTGAATTCGGGCCCTATGAAGAATCGCTCTGCCCCAAGGAGGATTTTCTTTTTCACTCCGTCCTAGGACCCTTACTAAACGTCGGCCTACTGGCCCCGGACGATGTGATCAACAAGGTCTTACAACACTCAAAAGACAATCCGGTTTCGCTGAACTCCCTAGAGAGCTTCGTTAGAAAAATTCTCGGCTGCCGCGAATACGTGCGCGGGATCTATCAGAACTTTGATGAGTTTCAAGAACAAAGTAACTTCTGGAAACACCAACGCCTGCCAAATGAAAACTGGATCAAGGCAAAAACTGGAGTTCCTCCGCTGGATGATGCCATCGAGAAAGCCGTGCGCTTGGGCTACAACCACCATACGGAGCGGCTGAAAATTCTTTGTAATATGATGAACCTTTCAGAGCTACAGCCTAAAAAAGTGTATGACTGGTTCATGTCGATGCACGTCGATTCCGCGGTCTGGGCGATGGGACCTAATGTATATGGAATGGGACTTCATTCGGACGGGGGAATATTTTCAAGCAACTTGCCAATTTGCGGATCGAACTACTGGATGAAGATCAGCAATTACAAAAAAGAAGATTGGTGTCATGAAGTCGATGGACTGTTTTGGCGATTCATTGAAAAACATTATGATTTCTTTGAGAAAAACCCTCGACTCACGATTATGACGACAAACCTAGAAAGAATGCAAAGCGACCGTAAGGAGATGCTTTGGAAAGCGGCCGAAGCCTTCCTAGCCCGAAACACAGTTTATCCATAAAAAAAAAGCCCTGGTTCCCCAGAGCCCTCGAAAAGGTACCAGGTCGCTTTTCCGGGACGCAAAGCGACACGAAACAGGACCTGGCACTTATTATTAGCCCAACAACTTTAAGGCAATTTGCTGTGAGTTGTTTGCTTGTCCTAATACTGAGACACCTGCTTGCAACAAGATATTATTTCTTGTCATCTCAGAAGTCTCGGCAGCAACATCCGTATCACGGATACGAGAGTTTGCAGCAGACAAGTTCTCATCAGCGACTAACAAGTTGTTAGAAGTCGATGTCAGACGGTTTTGCATGGCGCCGAAATTCGCCCGGATCGCATTCACTGAGATCAAGGCGTTATCGACAACGTCCAAGCTCAATTGCGCTCCTTCTTTCGTCGCAGCACTTTCCGCCGTGAGTCCCAAGGCATCGAGTGAGGCATTTGCTGCCGCCGCGTTGAAAGAGATGCGGTCTTTGAATGGATCGTTGTGAGTACCGACTTGGATGTCGATAATTCCACCGGTTCCGTTCAAGAGATCATAACCGTTGAAGTTCGTTGATTCCGTCACACGTTGAATCTCAGATTTTAACTGCTGATACTCCACGTCCAAGAATTTTCTTTCCGTATCGCCGATCGTATCAGAAGCGGCCTGGACTCCCAATTCTCTCAGACGGATGAGCATATTTGAAACTTCATTCAAACTGCCCTCTGCTACCTGCACAAGGGAAATACCATCGTTGGCATTTCGATTGGCTTGGCGCATACCGCGGATTTGCGCTCTGAGGTTTTCAGAGATCGCAAGTCCAGCAGCATCGTCTGCCGCTTGGTTGATCCTCATACCTGATGACAATCTTGCCATCGAAGTATTCATCGATCTTTGCGTGTTGCCCAGATTCTTTTGGGCATTCAGCGCAGCGACGTTCGTAGTAATTCTCATACCCATATTATCCTCCTTGTAACATCTGATCCTCCGGTGATCTTTGCCATCCCTTGGCAATGAGGCACATCCTTGCGCCTGCTAGTTATTTTGTTTTCTTACCAAAAATCAAAAACTCTAAATTAAAACGACAAAACGAAATCTTGGCTTAAGATTTCTTCCGACATCGGAGCACATTCTATGCTTCGAAGAGATGAAAGTTCCTTGCTACGAAATGCGTCCATGCATTTCAAAGAGATAAAAAAGCAAGATCCTTGTATGTACTAACACTCTCAACTTCGGCTCGGTCCAAAAGGCTTCATTCTTAAAGCCAGAGACTTCGCTTCTGCGAGCTCAAATTCATAAATCCATTTTCAATTCTCTATTTCCATTTTCTAAATATGGGGTTGCGTGAGCAACCCCATGCGCAGGAAACAGATTTACAATACAGTCAGCATGTTACGTGTAACAAGCCTGGGCTATTGAGGGTGATCTTGAAGTTATAAAGTCAAGATCGGGAACCTGGGTCTAGCCAGAGTTAATTAATTAACCCTGGAAAGACTTGTTCAAGAGTCCAAGTGCTACGTTAGCTTGCTGATTCGCTTGTGCTAGGACGGATGTACCGGCTTGCAACAAGATATTATTTCTAGTCATTTCAGATGTCTCTTCAGCGACGTCGACGTCTTTAATACGTGAGTTAGCTGCAGACATATTCTCGACGCTGACTTGGATGTTACTAACGGTCGATTGCAGACGATTCTGAATCGCACCGAAGTCCGCGCGCATCGCAGAGACCGACACGATCGCATTATCGATCGCAGCAAGTGCATTCTGCGCTGACGCTTTATCAGCGACGCTTGTGAGATTTACGCCCAGGGCTGCTGAGCTTGCATCTGCTTTCGAAGCATCGAAAGAGATACGGTCAATTTCAGGATTATTTCTAGTACCGACTTGGAAGTCCAAGATCGATCCAACACCTGCTAAGAGTTGAGTTCCGTTGAACTCTGTACCCTCTGCGATACGATCGATCTCTGAAGTGAGCTGATCATATTCCACGTTCAGGAATTGGCGCTCTGTGGGCCCAACAGTATCAGAAGCGGCTTGTACGCCCAACTCTCTGAGACGAATTAAGATCGAAGAGATCTCATTCATCGAACCCTCTGCCACTTGGACTAGAGAGATACCGTCTTGTGCATTTCGAGCGGATTGTTTTAGACCGCGAATTTGAGCTCTGAGGTTTTCAGAGATCGCGAGTCCCGCGGCATCGTCGCCGGCGCGGTTGATTCGGAAACCCGAAGAGAGCCTTTCCATGCTCTTATCGAGACCTAACTTCGTGCCCCACAGAACTCTCTGTGAATTTAACGAAGCTGTGTTCGTATTAATACGCAAACCCATAATTCCTCCTCCTTGAAGATTCACAAGTTTCGATCCTTGAAACTTGGGGTGCCGTCTTAGCACCTGAATGGGTAGTTACTCTTACCTTACTCATCGGAGCCCCTGAAAAATCCTAAAGTGAGATTTTCCATTTTTGAGAAAATCTGGGCTAAAGACCGTTCAGTTTCGTCGTAGGCTCAAATATATGCGTTTTTAGCGCCAAAATAGCTCTGTAAATATCTCCTGAGTTGTCGCAAATCATGACAGTAAATGGCCGCTTCTTCTTAATGAGCGCGATTCTGGTGGTTTTTGGCTCGGCCCGGGCTTTGCTTTATAGGTAGTTATCCCAGGAGGGATATATGGCAACTAAGAGATACTCACCTGCACGACGCACACTCCAAGTTTTGATCGTTTTCATTCTCTCTGCGATCATCAGCAGAACTGCGTTCGCAGCGACATCTAACGTCGAAAGCCGCGCCCAGCAATACTCTTGCTATTCAAATATGTGAGCGGTAATGTGATTTCCCTATGGAAATCAGAGATCCCGTCCACGGCTCCATTTATTATTCCGAACCCGAAGTTGCTGTTTTAGATACAGCTGAATATCAAAGACTCCGCGCTATCAAGCAGCTCGGTTTTGCTGAATTCAGTTTTCCGGGTGCAACCCACAATCGTTATTTGCATTCTGTGGGCGTGGCTCATCTCGCCGGCCAAGCTTTCGATTCCATTTTCAAAGCTCTGCCATTTTCCAAGAACTCTACACGCCTGCGCCTGCGCCAAGCCTTTCGTCTAGCAGCTTTGTTGCATGACGTGGGTCACGGTCCTCTCAGCCATACATCTGAGTTGGTGATGCCACATGTGGAAAGCTTGAACGTCAAAGTCTACGAACAAAGCATAAAACCAGAGATGCATAAAAACCGTCGCGCGAATCACGAGGACTATACTATTAAGTACGTCACGGATTCTCAGATCGCGGAAACCATTCGTCATGGGTTCCACGACCTTTTGCCAATTCATGTGGCTTGCTTGATCGATAAGACTCTGATTTGTCCCGATGACTTCTTTATGGATAACGGGATTGACTATCGCCCGATTCTTTCTCAGCTCGTCAGCTCCGAACTCGACGTTGATCGTATGGATTACCTCGAGCGCGATTCTTTCTTCTGCGGGACAAACTACGGCAAGATTGATCTTGGCTGGATTTTGCAAAACATGACGGCGCGTATGATGGACGGGAAAATGTACCTGGCCCTCAACCGTCGCGCACTTTATGCTTTCGATGACTTTTTGATTTCACGTCATCATATGTATCTGATGGTTTACTTCCATCATAAGAGCATCATCTATGAAGAGATGCTGAACCGTTATTTAACTTCTCCGGACTGCACTTTCGTCCTGCCTTCAGACATTCAGGAATACACTAAGTACAACGACTACAAGTTGCATGAACATTTGGCGTCAGCTCAAAATCCTTGGGCGCAGAGAATTGCGCAACGTAAACCGTACCGCGTGTTGGTCGAGCTTCATAATACGGCTGAAGACGGTCGCGCAGAGAACATCAAAAAGATTTTGGAAGCTGAAGATATTGATACTATTTGGGCGAGCTCGAAAGCACGTCTATCTAAGTACCATACTGCTTCGGCTGAAGACCGCGCTTTGCAAATATACGTGGTCGACCAGTATGACCGCATGGACAAGGCCACTCCGATTGACCAAACGACGGAGATTTTCTCTCGTTATGAGGGAGCACGTATTATCGATCGTCTTTATGTCGATCCGGACAATTATACGCGAGCTGAAAAGCTTCTTGTGGACAAACGAGTCTAAGCAAACAAAGGGGCCACGGAGCCCCTTCTGTTTTTTTATAGAGCGGGGAACGAATTTTTCCTCATTCCCTTTAGTAGTTCCGCAATTATCCCGATCTAGACCTAGGGAGTGCGATGAAACTACGCCGAGCCTTTACTTTTTTGGTAGTGTCTCTTTTTGCGACATCGAATGCATTTGCAGTCGGAAGTGATGCCGTCGCAAGTGGTGCGGCCGCAAAGGGCGGAGGCGCAGCTTCTTCAGGTCCATCCCCTATCGTCGTCAGTGTTGATGCCATCGCCGCGATGGTTCCGGCCGCTGCCAGTGCGCAGGCGATTCTGACGATCCCCGGTCTTGCGCAGATGCAAGCCGGAAAGGCCGAGTTTGCAACCAGCAACCCTGCTTGCGCCGCTCAACAACTCCAAGCTGAAACTATCTGCCGCGAGAAGACGAATCCCGACCTGCAAAAAACGGCGATGGTGATCAACGGTCTTATCTCTGGAATGAATGCGTTGAATGATTCCTGCAGCACAAGTTCAAAAGTGATGGCTCTCGCCTCAGGGGCATTGACGGCTTACACGGCTGCTTGTGGTATGCTCCGCTTCCGCTGCGAGAAAACTTGTACGACGGCGAATGGGGCTCTGGTGAAAATTCAGGAATCCCTTGCGCAATCTGCAACCTGCGCTCCGATGAACCCCGTTGCGGGCGGCGTGTGCGCGGGAATTATTGCCAAGTACACTGCCGAAGCGACGAAACTGAATGCCGCAGTCACTAAAGAACTCAATCCGGCGGATCCAACGGTCACCGGCGGTCGCCTGAAACTTTGCACACATGAATATGCGGGTCTTTTAATTTCGGCGGGCCTCGGTATCATGTCGGTTGCAAAGACTTTTGCGCAAACAAGCAAATGCGATAAAGACACTAAGGCGGATTCCAGTTCGTCATCTTCGGGTGCTGGATCAAGCACGGGTACAGGCAGCAGCGGTTCATCGTCTTCTGCAACTGTGACTCCTTCACCGACTCCAACTCCTGTCGGCACAGTACCACTCTCTTTGGTTGAGCAAACTGGAACCTACGCAGGAACCGCAAGCTCCGGCACCTCTGCAGAAACAGGCAAAGTAGGACTCGCACCATCAGCGATGGCCCAGAAGAGCCGCGAAACCGCTTCAGCGGTCGCAGCGGATTCTCCGTATCGTTCGTACTTACCTGGTGGCGATAAAGATCCATCGAAGGCTGCAGCTGCTACAGGCAATGCGAACATTCAACGTGAGATTACAAGTGCGAATGGTAAAAACAATTTCGAGAAAATTCGCGAAAGCTTCCGTAATCACAGCAAATCGCTCCTCACGAGTCCTTAATCCACCAAGGATCGTTCTCTTTTTTTTGTAATCATCTCGGGAACAATTGTCACTTATGCAGAAGAACAGACTGTTCCTATCTTCTGGGATCAGTTTAAAGATCCCACTTTAGATATCGTTTCGGAGCCGAGGGATTCCGTTGATAAGTCTTCAGCGTTTCAAGTACAGTGCTCTTATGAAAACACTTATTATTCTTCTTATGATTTCTTCCGCAAGTTTCGCACAAGCGGCAGTTCAGTTCTCTGCCGCTAGTCCACTGAGCAAGAATCAGCAACGTGCCCTGACTCGCGCCCTAGAGACTCGCTGCCGAATCCAAAGCTACACGGTTGTCGAAAGCCGCACGCTTTTGGGTAACGGCAATGTCTACTTCACAAACTTCGCAGTTTTGCGCCCCAATGGAGGTATCTTCAGCCAAATTGATACAAGTATCAATTCAGCTGCACGAGTTCTGTGGGTCCGAGGTCCTCTCTGTCCTTAAGAGAGGATCAGGTTTTGTCCGTTGATGGAAGCTCCGAGGGGGCTCACCAGGAACGTGACTGTCTGAGTGATTTTGTCCGGCTCAGTAATTCTGAGCGAAGGATCGATCTGCTTTAGTTTTTCTAATGCTTCTTTAATCGATTTTGCGCCCGGGTCGTGCGCCAAAATATACTCTTCAGTCAAAGCAATCGAAAGTGTGTTCGCAGTAATGTTGAATTCGCTGACCTGTTTTGACAGTGCCGCTGCGAAACCTTTCAGGCCGGAACGAACTGCCTGAACAACAACATCCTCTTTGACTTTCGCAGACGGCGAATCATTCAAAAGATAAATCAAACGCCCGCGCTTGCGATTTTTGAAAAACGCCAGCACGCCTTGGCTCAAATAGAGCGAGCTCTTCAAATGCTTATCAAACATCTGATCCAAACCTTCGAGAGGTTCGTCCAGCTTCATTGGCGTCGGCTGATTGATCATCAAAGCATCGATATACATATCCAAACCGCCAAACACCTGAGAAGCGCGGCCGATCAAATCTTTGATTTGATCTTTGGAAGAAAGATCGCAAGGCAAGAAAGAAGCACGGCCAAACTTGTCGTTGATTTCCCGTGCATCATTGATTTGGTTAATGAATGGTTGTGGAACCGATTTATCTGGATCAAGAATCACGCAATCTGCTCCTAGACGCGTAAGCCCCATGACAATACTCGAGACCGTGCTGCTCATTGGCCCTGCGATCAGAGCCACTCTTTGATGTAAATTAAAACCCGCGTCCACTCTTAGTCCATTCTCTCGATGATAATTGCAATCCCTTGACCGCCGCCGATGCAAGCGCTGCCCAGAGCATACTTTGCTTTACGGCGATGACTTTCATAAACCAAGTGGTTCATGATACGCGTGCCGGAAGCTCCCAATGGATGGCCGACCGCAATCGCACCGCCATTGACATTTGTTTTTTCAGGATTCAAACCAAGTTCTTTTTGCACGGCCAAGTATTGAGCTGCAAAAGCTTCATTCACCTCAACAAGATCCATTTGCTCAAGCTTCAATCCCGCTTTTTGCAAAGCCAAGCGTGAAGCACCGGCTGGGCCGATACCCATGATGCTTGGATCACATCCCACAGACGCGTAAGAAATGATTCTTGCTTTAGGCTTCATGCCGAGCTCTTTGGCGCGTGTCTCACTCATCAACAATGAGCAAGCCGCTCCATCCACGATACCCGAAGAACCGCCGGCGGTGACAAGACCGTCTTTTTTGAAAACAGGTTTCAAAGTCGCGAGTTTTTCAAGCGTCGTCTCTGGGCGAGGGTGTTCGTCTTTATCGACGACCACCGTGCCTTTTTTGCCTTCGATCGTCACCGGGCACATTTCTTCAGCAAAACCGCCGCGGTCCAAGCACGCTTTATAGCGTTGTTGCGATTGCAAAGAGTATTTATCTGCTTCTTCACGGGTAATGCCATACTTCACTGCCAAGTTTTCAGCGGTGATCGCCATCGGAGTTTTTGAGTAAGCGTCCACCAAGGCCGCGGTCATGTAGTCTTCGAGTTCACCGTTACCCATGCGAATGCCACCAAAACGCATGCTGCGAGCCACATACGGAACCTGCGACATCTGCTCAGTTCCACCGGCCAAAACGACACTGGCTTCGCCAGTCTGGATCATTTGCACAGCGGAAGTCCAAGACTGGAAGCCGCTTCCGCAGAGGCGATTCACCAAAAGGGCACCGACATTGACCGGGACACCCGACTTCAAACCGATGTGGCGAGGAATATAAATCGCGTCCGCTCCAGACTGGATGACATTACCAAAAATCACGTGATCAACTTTGTCTGCAGACAAACCAGCTTGCTCTAAAGTTGCCTTAGCCGAGATGACACCCAAATCCGTCGCTGAAAGATCTTTCAGGACTCCACCAAAAGCTCCAAACGGAGTTCTTTTTCCAGAAATAAAAACGATATTTTCCATAGAATTTCCCAGCCTTATACAGAGGTTTAATCAATAGCGTAATGACAAGTCCTAGTGGGGTCAAATAAAGGGGAGGAAATATTATTTTGTTGTGTGTCGCAAATAGCTGTATGGCGAATAAAAAAACTCAGGAACTAGAGTAAAAAATTGATTTTTAGCAAGCAAGTGATTCAATGGATAGAATGACATTACCTCCAGAAAAACCGACTTCTCCTATTGGCAAAGCGATTCTCCGCAAAGAGGGTCCTCGCAAACTTACTGGCCAGGCCAAATACATCGACGATATTGAATTTGATGGTCTCTATGGAATCACTGTTCGCTCAACGGTGGCCCGTGGGAAAATCAAAGACATTCAATTCGGCAAAGGAATTCCTTGGAATGAATTTACCATCGTCACGGCTAAAGACATTCCGGGGAAAAATTATGTCGCATTGATCTTGCAAGATCAGCCGTTCCTCGCTGACGGCATGGTCAATCATCCTGAAGAACCGGTTTTGCTCTTAGCCCACCCAAATAAATACATGCTTGAAAAGGCTCGCCAGGCGATCACGATCGAATACGAGAAACTCACTCCGGTTTTTGACCTGGAAGAATCTCTGAAAGGCACAACCAAAATCTGGGGCGAAGACAATATCTTTAAGTCTTACTTGCTTGAAAAAGGCAATATCGACAGCATTTGGAGCCAAGCCGAACTCATTATCGAAGATGAGTATCACACGGGCGCTCAAGAGCAGCTTTACATCGAAAACAACGGCATGGTTGCCGTCGCCAATGCCAAAGATGGCGTCACGATCTGGGGCTCAATGCAATGCCCTTACTATGTTCACAAAGCTTTGCTGCCTTTGTTTGGAATGAGCGAAGATAAGATTCGTATCATTCAAACCGAAACCGGTGGTGGTTTTGGCGGTAAAGAAGAATACCCTTCAATTATTGCCGGCCACGCCGCTTTGCTGGCATGGAAATCCGGTAAAGCAGTGAAAATCATCTATGATCGGGCCGAAGACATGGTTGCGACAACAAAGCGCCACCCTTCTCGTACTCGTCACAAAACAGCGGTGATGAAAGACGGTCGTATTCTCGGGATGGATATTCAGTTCGTCATTGATGGCGGCGCCTATGCGACTCTGTCGTCCGTGGTTTTGTCGCGTGGAACGATTCACGCAGCGGGCCCTTATCATATTCCGAATGTCCGTATTGATGCCAAAGCGGTTGCAACCAACTCGCCTCCGCATGGGGCGTTCCGTGGCTTCGGGGCACCTCAAAGTATTTTTGCCCTTGAAAGACATCTTGATCAGATCGCTTTGAAATTGAATATGACTCCAGAAGATCTTCGCAAGAAGAATTTCATTAAAGACGGTCAGAAAACCGCGACCGGCCAAACGATCAATGAAGGCATCAGCATGGATGCGCTTCTAGACCGCGCGCTCAAGCACACGGACTATCACGCGAAACGCAAACAGTTCGCGTTGGATAATACCCACAAGAAAATTAAAAAAGGTATCGGCTTTGCTAGCTTCATGCACGGTTCTGGTTTTACAGGCTCGGGCGAAAAATACTTGGCGTCGAAGGTCGGCATCCAAGTCACCGGCAACGGCCGTGTCGAAGTCCTCGCCGCAAGTACCGAGATCGGTCAAGGGACGAACACGGTCTTTTCGCAAATCGCGGCCGACGCTTTGAATGTCAGCCCTGACTTCGTCGAGATCTTCCAGCCGGACACAAAGCACGTACCGAATTCGGGCCCGACGGTGGCTTCAAGAACCACAATGGTGGTGGGTAAACTCGTACAATCTGCGGCGATTGGCTTACGCCAAACTCTGCAGACAGAAGGCTACATTAAAGAATCCTACAGTGAAGAAGAACTTCGCCAAGCCTGCATCAAATACGTCAAGGACAACGGCGACCTCAAAATCATCGTTGAATATCAGCAACCTCCCGGCATTAACTGGAATGATGAAACTTACCAAGGCGATGCTTACGGTTCTTACGCCTGGGCGATTTACGTTGCCGAAGTCAGCGTCGATACAACCACTTGGGAAACCAAGGTAGATCACTTCATGGCTCTTCAAGAAGTGGGCCGTGTGATCCACCCAGTCCTTGCCGCCGGTCAAATCGAGGGCGGCGTAGCCCAAGGAATTGGTTACGCGATTTACGAAAAAGTCCGCTGGAACGAAGGCCGCATGATCAACGGCACGATGACCAATTACATTATGCCGACAAGTAGTGATCTGCCGACGATCGAAGTGCTCTTCGAGGAAGTCCCTTACGAGTACGGGCCGCGGGGTGCTAAAGGGATTGGCGAACTCCCGATGGATGGACCTGCTCCGGCGATCTTAAACGCCGTGGCGATGGCCACGGGCCAACAGATCAAATCCATTCCGATGTTACCTGAAGATTTAATGAGAGCGAGCCTATGAAAGTTGAATTTAGATTAAACGGAAAAGAAGTCAGCGTGGATGCTCCGCCAATGAAACGTCTTTTAGATGTTCTTCGCGATGAGCTCACCAACACCGGTACCAAAGAAGGCTGTGGCGAAGGCGAATGCGGAGCTTGCTCCGTAATGATGAATCAGGTTCTCGTTAACAGCTGTCTCGTACCGGTGGCCCAATGTGCCGGCGCTGACATCCTGACAGTCGAAGGGCTTGGAACCCAAGAAGATCTGCACCCAATCCAACAAGCCTTTCTGGAATGCGGGGGCGCTCAGTGCGGGATCTGCACTCCTGGCATGCTGATGGCAAGCTTGGAGCTGCTGAACAAAAATCCAAATCCAAGCGAAACACAAATTCGCGAAGGTCTGGCCGGAAATCTCTGCCGCTGCACGGGTTATATGAAGATCTTTGATTCTGTGAAGAAAGCTTCGGAGGTTCTGAAATGAGAGCCTTCGTCCCAGAATATGAAATGAAGACGCCTGAAAGCTTGAATGAAACTCTGCAAATCCTGGCGCGCCATCCAGGCGAATGGAAAGTTTTTGCCGGCGGCACGGACCTGATGGTTGTATTTGAAACCGGCAAGCTTGCGCATAAAAAATATCTCAATATCAACCACATTCCGGAGCTGAAAGAGCTTTTGGTGAATGAAGAAGACGTGTTGATCGGCGCTGGTTGCACCTATCGTCAGATCCAAGACAATCCCGTGATTCAAAAAGAGTTCCCCATGCTCGTCGATGCAGCGAAGCTCACCGGGGCTGTGGCTATTCAGAATCGCGGCACCATCGGTGGTAATATCGCCAATATGAGCCCGGCGGCTGATACTCCACCGGCATTGTTGGCGTACGATGCGGATATCATTCTGCTCTCGACAAAGGGCTACCGCGTTTTGTCTTACAAGTATTTCCACCAGGCTTACAAACAAGCCGACCTTCGCCCGAGTGAAATCATCATGGCGGTTCGCTTAAAGCGCAACCAAGGCATGACTCACGATTATTACCGCAAAGTTGGAACCCGCAGCGCCCAGGCAATTTCCAAGGTCTGTATGGCGGCAACCGCTTCTGTAAACCGTCATCGTAAAATCGAGTGGATTCATATTGGCTATGGCAGCGTCGGACCAATTCCTTTGCGCGCCATCAGAACTGAGCACTTCCTTTTCCAGAAAGAGCTGACACCGGAGCTGATCAAAGAGGCCCGCAAACAGATTATGACGGAAGTGACTCCGATCGACGATATTCGCTCAGACGCTGTTTATCGACGCGAAGTTGCAGGCAACTTGCTCGTCGAGTTTTTAGAGAGTATTAAAGTCTAATGTCATGGGATTGGATTTCAGCGCTTCAAGAATTAAAACAACAGGCCGTTCCCGCGGCCCTTGTCACGATTATTAAAGCCAAGGGATCCACTCCCCGCGATATCGGCACGAAAATTCTTGTCACCGATAAAGAGTTCTTCGGCACCATCGGCGGTGGCCAACTTGAGGAACTCGTCATTGAAAAAGCCCGCGAAATTTTGAAAACTCACCAGGCTCCGGAGCGCGTGCCGTTTCCTCTGTGTATTAAAGCCAACCAGTGCTGCGGGGGTTTTGTGGAGGTCTTTATCGAAACCATCAATACCGGGCCGCAATTACTGATTTTCGGCGCAGGCCATGTCAGCCAGGCCATTGCAAAGACTCTGGAAGGCACTCCGTTTCAGATCCACATGATCGACCCGCGCGAAGAGTGGCTGGAAAAAGCTGGGACTTCTGTCAGTAAGCATAAAGACAGCGGGCTTGAGTTTATTGAAAAGCACGCTCACTGGAACCCTGAAAGAACCTACGCCGTCGTGATGACTTACGATCACGATCTTGATCAAGATCTCATCGAGCAGCTTTCAAAGAAAGATATGAAGTACTTGGGGCTCATTGGTAGCAAGACGAAGTGGCAACGCTTTCAAAAGCGCCTCATTGAGAAATCCCATCCTGCAGAACTCCTCAACCGCGTTCGTTGCCCGATTGGCCTGCCTATTGGCGGCAAGTCTCCTCAGGAAGTGGCTATCAGCTTTGCGGCGGAAATTGTGCAAATACAAAATGAAGTTTTGAAAAACTCCGCAGCTTCCGAAAAATCCCATCACATTTCTCAAGAAGACTCCTGGCTGGAGGAGCTGGGATGAATTTTATTCTGCTCGCGGCAGGACATGGGAAAAGAATGGGCGGCAATAAAGCTTTGATGGAATATCAAGGTCAGCCCTGGATCTTAACTCAGCTGAAGCAGATCACCGACGTCGGCTTTCAAAGTATCACCATCGTTACCAATGCCGAGTCAGAAGCTGCTCTGGAAAAACTGGTGGAAAACCATTCACCGGCAGTTATTGTGCTGACAAATCCTCGCCCAGAACTAGGACCTTTTTCATCATTGCAGCTCGCTATTGCCGCGACTCCGGAAGATGCAAGCTTCGTGAGTCCCGTCGATGTTCCCTTAAAAGCGACAACGCTGAAGAAACTCCGCCAAGCATGGCTTCAACATGGGCACCTCGATGCTCTGATTCCTTCGCATCAAGATCGTAAAGGCCATCCAGTCATTCTTTCTGTGTCTTTGCAACGCGAGTTACTGAAGCTCTCACCTGAGAATCCCGAAGCACGTCTTGATTTTATCCTCAAGGCCCTACCGGAAAATAAGAAAAGGATCTTCAATGTCGAAGATCCTTTCATACAACTTAATTTAAATACTCCTGAAGATTTAGCAGCCTTGGCTCGGTGATGATGGCACGGTCGTCGCCGGAGTCGGAGTCACACGCGGAGTCGCCGTCGGTGTTGCCGATGGGCGCGGCGTCGGTGTTGGCGTCGCCGTTGGAGTTGGCGTCGGAGTTGGTGCCGTGCCTGCCGCTCCATACAAATCGACACAACCCGCTACGTCGTCAGCTCTGAGCATCAGCAAATACTGAACGTCGTGATAAGGGTTCGCATACATGATAGAAGCGCTCACATCAGAGTGAGCAAGACCCAACATATGACCTAATTCATGATTCGCAACCGCACGCAACGTCGTTGCATCACGAACCTGAGCAATATTGAAATTCACATCGGACTCGCTGATTGTTGAAGGTGTCGTATTCCCTCTGAAGTAACTGTAAGTGATGCCTGTTGCACCGTTTGCATCACCCCAAGCGACAACGTTCGTACTGTCACCCGTAGATGGCGTGGCCCCCTTCGTCGTTTCACCCATATAGTTGAAATTGATATTACAAACGCTGGTCCAATAGGCCATACTGGATTTGATCGTATCAAGTGCGGTAGAGGCCATGCTCGCAGGAGCGCCCGTTGGATTGTAGTACCAGTTGATCACGTTGGTTTTCCAGCGCGGAGCTTTTGCCGGATCGCCTTGATTGTTGAGATAGAGTTTTTCGCTGAAGTTCGTTGCTTCACTTTCTGGAACCAAAACCTGAACGTGGTAGTCGCCATCTTTGACTTGGGCGACGAGCACATCTGGATCGACTTTGCAGCCTGAAGAAGCTAAATCAGCGGAGTTTTGAACCGCATTGCCAGCATCACGCGAAGAACAGTTATTGAATGCTAAGAGAAGTGTCGCAGTCCCGACTGCCATGCAAGTCAGATACGACTTCTTTCGTAACTCCACTATTCCCCCCAAAAGAACGATGGAAACAAACAAGAATGAATAATTAAAATTTTATCGGAACGTGCAGGAGACTACCAACCCCATTTGATGCCAACTGTGCTGACATCGCCTTTTGCTGAGCTGCTAGTGTGATTAACGAAGAGATCTTTATTGAAAACCTTGTCTGAGAACTCAACCACTGTTTCAGCGGCCTTTGCATCGTAGTTGAACACGGCGTTCAACCAGCCTGTGTACTGAAGCTTCGCCATCGCTTGCAAGGCAAGGATTTGCATCGAGAACTTATGCTCGACACCTTTTGGCTCATCAGATTTTACAGTGATATCCGCTGACATCTTCTTTTGAACAGTCGTTGCCGTTTGACCAATCACGCTGTCTTTAACTTGTGCTGAGTTGAACCAAGTTTGAACGCTACGGTCAGCGATTTTAGCAGCAACTGTGTTCATGTTGTCAGTTTGCGCCATGTCCATTGGAATCACCTTTTGGACATCTTGATCAGTGATCTTATCAGCGGCTTGCTCGTTCTCCATTGGAACGGCCAAAGGCTGTGTGTTGGCAACTGTGAGTTTTGCCAAGGCTCCCTGAGATGCTGCTAAAATTGTGAGTGTCACTATTGCTGTCTTAATCATATACACGTCTCCTTCAAGAGTCGGGCCAGTGTCATTTTGATTTTAAACGCAATTAAACGCTTGTTCGGTCTCAGCTCAAATATAAGGTGACCAGTTTTGTTGCAGTCACTGTTAGTTTTTACAAAACTGTACGAACTGACACCACCACCTCATTGTGAGGCAAAATCCGCTTATTTTTGAGACTTTTCCTCTGAAATCGCGAATTCCGTACTTCAACTTGAGACGCTCTCGATGCTCCTTTTAGAAGTTTGGTCGCAGGGACGTTTTGCTCCCGAAGAGCGTGGCACTGTTTTTGTAATCACCGAAATGCGCTGAACAATCAGCACCACTTACAAGAACCACTAGGGGGAATACAATGAAACTAACAACTGCCGCTTTAACGGCGCTTTGCTTTTTGGCTCTGACGGCCTGTAAAGACTTTTCTGGAAATCTCGTCGTCGATCAAAAATTGACTCTGGTTGACGGTCGCAGCACCGTCGATGTTCAACCGGGCACTTACAATGGCCAAATCAAAATCCAAAGTAAAAAGAAGATCAAATTGGAAGTCGCTCTTCCCCAAGGTAAATCCACTTTCGTATTTAAAACTGCTGAAAACTTGAAAGAACTCCACTCTGGCCAGCGCATCCAAATCGCGTCGAGCGTGAGCGGTCAGCCCTACAATGTGGACGGCAAATACGATGTCGACTACAGCTCTTCTGGCGACTACAACGGCACAGAATCGTGCACGTACTATACAACTGAATACCGTTGCCACGATGTGCGCATTCCAGAGCAATGCGACACCGTGACGGAGTGTGATCCACACAATCCAAGCCAATGTGCCACACGTTCACATTGCAAAGGCGGCGGCTATCGCACCGAGTGTGGCGACGAGCAAGTCAGCCATTACGGTTCACAAAACGTGACTTACAGCTACGACACAACGACTGAATCCGTCACATTGCAATTGCTCTCAGCCGGTGGCCGAGTAGCAGCAACATTCCGCGGATCTGATTCAGATTCTTCAAAGAACTACAGCTACCGCAGCGAGTGCCGCTAGTTTTAGACATAAAAAAACCCGATCGCGAGATCGGGTTTTTATTTTATTCATCCAAGATGAAGTTGATAGGATCCACTGGCGTGCCATTGATCCTCACTTCGTAGTGAAGATGCGGGCCTGTTGAACGGCCCGTATTTCCGACCGCTGCAATGACGTCCCACTTAGAAACTTTTTGACCGACTTGAACGTAAATCTGCGACGTATGACCAAAGCGCGTGCTGACACCGTAACCGTGGTCAATACTCACAAGCTTACCATAACCTTGATCGTAACCCGCGAAGCTCACGACACCATCCGCCGGTGCATAGACCGGAGAACCTGGAGCTGCGGCGATGTCCAAGCCCGCATGCATCGTTGCTTTACCCGTAAACGGTGACACACGGTAACCGAAACGAGAGGTCAACCAACCGCGCGCCGGTTTGATATTTGGAGTCGCATTGATCAAACTTTGGCGCTCAGACAAGCTCTCCCAAAGATCGATCACACTTTGTTCTTTTAGCTGAGTTTCGCGCACCGCTTTATCGATACGAACCACCAAAGACGCGTAATCTTTGGAAGGCGCCGGCTGTTCAGCCACTTCGCCTTTGTTCTCGTTCAAAGTTTGTGGAGCCTCAAAGACTTCATCCTGCTGAGCCATCGCTTCGCCGGAAGGACGTTGCTCCATCGGTTCGTACTCTTCGACCTGCTGACCCGGAGCTGGTTTTGGTCCCATAGAAAGCTTTGTCACGCGATCTTCAGCATCGATGTTGGTGATGAGTTTCAATTTTGTCGTGAAAGTTTTTACGCGCTCAAGGCTGTTTTCAAGTGAGCTGACTTTGCTCTCGACGACTTGGAATTGCTTCACAAGCTGAGCATTTTCACTGCGAAGACGCTTGTTTTCAAGAGACTGAAGGAGCAAGCCGAAGTAGTCGACCATGCCGGCAACGAAAACGAGAATAACGATGGCACCAATGAAGCTCGCCGCTTTCATCCAAACTGACGAGATCACCAACTTTCGGGTCTGCCCAGTCTGATTACTGACGATAAAAAATGTGAACTTCTTGCCTGAACTACTCATGCCAACTCTTAACTACTTCGATTCCTGGAAATTCAAAATCAACACCGTGACGTTGTCATCCCCGCCATTTGCCAAAGCTTGATCTACGCAAGTTTTGACAGCTTTGTCAGGGGAATTCTGATTGAGGATCTGAGAAATTTTTTGATCCTGCACTAAACCCGATAAACCGTCGGAGCAGAGCAGATAACTTTCACCTGCAACGATCTCGCGCTCAATAATATCCGGATGCACTTCGCGCTCGTAACCCACGCTGCGTGTAATCACGTTGCGGGCAACAAACTGGCCAATGTTTTCTTCTTTCAAAACGCCGGCACGAATTTGTTCATTCAAGAGCGAATGGTCTTCAGTGATCTGCCATAAAAAAGGTTTCTTAAATAAATAACATCGTGAATCCCCGACATTCGCGACATAGATATGCTTATCGCGAACATACGCCATCACCATCGTGGTGCCCATACCCGCAAGCTCAGGGTTTTCATTCGCAGCTTTGTCATATATGCGGCGGCTGGCTTCTTCGTAAGCGTAGGTCAGAACTTCCCGCGGCGACATGTCTTTTGCCTCGGGAGCCTTCAGAATTTCTTCCACAGTTTGCACGGCAATTGCGGATGCAACTTCTCCACCGGAGTGTCCACCCATTCCATCGGCTACGATATATACGCCAAAATCTTTATTGATCAGGCAAGAGTCTTGATTTGAATCACGACGCAGACCCTTATCCGTCAAAAACCATGCTTCCGTTTTCATTGAATATATTGTGACTTGCGCGTCTTCATGAGTCAAACTGGACTCACGTCGAATTCTTTCATCTTGTTTAATCCAAAGCTACATTTTGTGTGTCTTAATACCGATAGCAATATTGGCGAGGCTTGCTGATGAAACGTTCTCTTTCCATAGCACTACTACTCTCTCTTGTGCTCCACTTTTTGGTGGTCGGAGGAGTCGCCCTCTATTCTTTCAGCATTCAAAAACCAGCCGCGCCTCAAACTGTGACGGTCGAAATCCTCGACCAACAGCCAGAAGCCCCGAAGGCAGCTAAACCTGAAGTCGTCGTCAAAAAAGATAAAATCAAAATGGATAAGCAAATTGTGGAGCAAGATGAAAAAGCTCTCAATAAAGAGCGTCCTGATGACCAAGCTTTCTTGAGCGCTCACGATCAAAAAGTCGCTAAGCAAACTCAAGCCGTAAATCATGGCGAGTTTCAAAACAAGATCACTAAAAACACCAAAGCCGGCAAACCGGTTGAGTCTAAAAAATCCTCGCCGAAATTGGATCAACTTCTCGCCGCTTATGATCCAATGGCCGCTGGTTTCAAAAAACAAGAAGCTAAAACTAAGCAAGAGGCTGAAGCCGCTCAAAAAGGCGGAGACGTTAGCCAAACGAGTGATTACCTAAAAAACGTGGACCAAGGTATCGAGACCTTGCTCAATACTCGCGAATTCAAATATTACACTTACTACAACCGGATCCGTAAGCAGCTCTCACAATACTGGGAACCGAAAGTGAAAGAAAAAGTGAATACGATGTTCCAACAGGGCCGTAAAATCGCCTCTGCCCAGGACCGTGTTACCAAGCTTTTGATCGTTTTGGACTCTTCCGGGACACTTGTAAACGTACAGGTTCTCTCGGATTCCGGGGTCCGCGACCTCGACGACGCGGCTATAGAATCGTTTAAGGCCGCTGCGCCATTCCCAAACCCTCCGAAAGGGATCATCGAGAACGATGGGACCGTCAAAATTCGCTGGGATTTCGTACTAGAGACCTAACTCTACGCCGCTATTAGTCATGTCTTTGTTCTGAGAGGGCCTGGTGCTAGAAATAGCCCTTCATTCAAGAGGAGAAAACCGTGAGTAAACCATCCGATAAACAAACTCCGAAATCTATTTCCCGTGAAGTGTTGGAATCCATCGCTCGTCGCGCCCATTATTCTGCGACTCAGATGATTTTCCAGGCCAACCATCGCACCGATAAAGAAAAGGGCGATCCAAAAATTGGTGGCCACGCTTCTGCTTCTGCAAGTTCCCTGCACATCATGGGCGCTTTGCACTTGATGGTGAAATCCGGCTTCGATCATATCGCTAACAAACCGCATGCTTCGCCGACAGATCACTCTTACAACTATCTTCTCGATTTGTTTTTGAAACAAGATTTGAGCAAATTGTCTCTTGAAGAGTGCAACACGGCGATGATGGGTCTTCGCAAATACTCTCACGGCGAACCAGTCTTCCAGTCTTATCACTCAGCTTACGATTCTGATAATCACAATTTCTTCCCGTCTGGCACCGTGGGCATTCCACCAGTTGAAGCTGGTTACATGGCGCTGGCTTACCGCTACGCTCGTGAACATGGTTACGAAGTTCCAGATGCTCACTTCTGGGCTCTTTGCGGCGACTCCGAGTTCCGCGAAGGTTCTATGTACGAAGCGGTTCCTGACTTTGCGGAGCGTGAACTTGGATCGTTGACTTGGATCCTCGATTACAATCGTCAATCACTCGATGGTCAGCGTATTACAAATCCAGAGATCATGAACGGAACGGATGCTGACCGCGTGGAGCGCACAATGGCTGCCAACGGTTGGGAAGTCATCCAAGTTCGTCACGGTCAAAAGCGTTTGAATCTTTTCAAAAAGCCGGGTGGCGAAACTTTCCAAAACTTCCTCGAGAAAGAACTCGAAGACTACGAACTTCAAGCTTTGCTCCTTGTGCAAGACATGAAGGCGTTGAAAAAAGGCATCGCGAAAGAACATCCAAACATGAAGAAATTCTTGGACAGCGTGTCTGACCAAGAATTGTATGAAGCCATCCGCGACTTCGGTGGCCACGACATCATGCTTTTGGCTGAAGCGATGGAGCAATCTAAGAAATCCACTCGCCGTCCAACAATCATCATTGCTCACACATTGAAAGGCTGGGGCCTGCGTTGTGCCGCTCAGCCAGGTAATCACTCTCAGTTGCCAACTGAAGATGAATTGGTTGAATTGAAAAACAAGCAAGGCATCACTGGCGACAACTTATTCGAGCGTTTCGCAGCGGGTACGCCAGAAGCGAAATACTTGAAAGAGCGCGGTGAAAAACTTTGGAGCGAAATCAAAGCTCAACATGCTTTGAAGGACAAAAATCAAAAATTCTTCCTCGAGAAGCTCACTCAATGGGGCGAAATCCCTGAGTCTCTTGATATCAACACGAAAATGACGAGCTATCCACACACTCAGTGGATGCTCGGTCAGTTGACTGCAAAGCTCACTCGTATCGCAAACACGCCGCTTGAAGAAAACAAACTGGCTGAGAAGCAAAAACCACTCACAGCAACTGAGAAGCCATTCAAACTCCCTGGTGAGTTGTTCATCTCCATGGCTCCGGATGTTGGTACTTCGACGAACTTGAATCCAGCGATGGATGGTAAAATCTTCGGTGCGCCAGTTGTGACTGAGGATTTGGAAACTGAATTGGGCGTTAAAGACCACAAGCTTCCAGATTTGATTCCTGGTGAAGAGGTTTCCGACCGCTTCTTGCGTTTTGAAATCGCTGAAGGAAACGTGATGTCTTGCGTAGGGGCTTTCGGCCGCATGCGCGACACTCTCGGCATTCCTTTGATTCCGTTGATGACCGTTTATGACTTCTTCATCAAACGCGCCCTCGATCAGTACTTCTACAACTTGTACTGGAAGAGCTCATTCATCTGCGTAGGGACTCCGTCAGGTGTGACATTGTCTCCAGAAGGCGCTCAGCACGGTTGGAAGTCTGATATTCAGATCCCGAACCAAATCACTTGGGAACCGTTCTTCTGCCAAGAGTTGGATTGGATCCTCTGCGAATCTATCAAGCGTCATGTCTTGAACAACAACGCCGGCCGTTCTGGCGTCTTGCTCAGACTTGTGACTCGCGGTGCGGAACAAAAAGACATGATGACTTACCTGAAGAAGCAAGCTCGCTTCAAAGGCGACATGAACTCTAAACTCGCTCGCGCGGAATTCCCAGTTGCTGGTGGCGTGAACGAAGAAGAAATTGCTTCGTTAGACGATGCTCAGATCTTGCGTCAAGTGCGTGAAGAAGTTCTTCAAGGCGCTTACTACTTGATCGACTACCGCGGTTACGCTGGCTATGAGCCCGGCGACAACGTGGTGAATATCTTCGCAATGGGTTCACTTGTGACTGAAGGTATCAAGGCGTCTGAGACTCTTCTCGGCCACGGTATCTATGCAAACGTGATCGTGGTGACTTCACCAGACTTGTTGGTGGGTATTCAGGCTCATGAGAACGACTATGCCTACTTGAAACACGGCCTCGGCATTAACTCGGACTTGTATTTGAGAAAATCCGAAGAAGTCAGCACAGGCGATTTGATCACAGTGGCTGGTAAGCGCGTTCCGGTTGTCAGCGTTCACGACGGTGAAGCAGGCTTGTTGGATAACATCGGTTCTGTCATCGGTGTACGCCAAGAATCTTGCGCTGTTAGAAAGCACTCTAAATGCGGTCGTCCATCAGAAATCTATGCATTCCATGGAATTGATGCTGACAGCGTTGTAGATGCTTGCGGTAAAGTATTGGCTGAAACAGCTTTGGAACAAGTCATTGTCCCAGAATCTGCTTTGGAACAAACACAACACGCGGGCAAAACAGCAAGCCACTGGACAGACCTGTGGCCTTCTAAGAGCTCTGTGAAACATTAGGATTATCTTCAATGGAATCAGCAACGGTCTCTTTCCCTTACGAGGGTCGACTTTTTAAATCGAGAAATAAAAAGTTCGAAGAGACCCTTTTGCTGGTTCCTTTTTTTGGCTCTGAACAACGTGAACTCGCCCGTCACGTCAAATTCCTGAATGATCTTGGTTACGACGTCGCGCTCTTTAGTCTGCAAAAGACACCGGCGATTCTTGATTTCTCTCAAGGCCTTCTAACTCCATTGAAAAAGTGGAAAGAAATCAAAGACACTCTGAAACTGCCCATCAGCTCGCAGCTAAAATTCGGTCTGAAACATGTCTATGCCGATCAGATCGAGAACATGCTGAATCTGCTACCAGGCAAAAAAATCGTCTTCGCGTTCTCAAATCCCGGTGCTGCTGCGATTGAAGCTCTGGCTCGCCGTAAATGCGTCGACGTCGTCGGCGCTGTTTTCGATAGTGGTCCTTCCGGTAAATTCGTGGATTCTTTTGCGAATCTTGCAAAGTACGACTGGAAGATCAACTCTTTGGCTTTAAGACATATTTTGGCTCCGTTGCTTTCGTATGGGTGGAGCCCTTACTTGCACAAAGACACGCAAGAGGATCTCAATCAGTTTCCAAAAGGCTTTAAAATTCTTTCGATTCGTGGCTGGAAAGATCGTTTGATTCCTCCGGATCACATTGATGCGATCTTTGATCCCCATCCAGATTTGGATTGGCGCAAACTAAGCTTGCCTGAATCAGATCACCTCGTGGGTCTTCGCGACTATCGCAGCGAATATGCCCCTGCGGTTGAAAAATTCCTTCAAGAAATCTCTACTTCTCTATAACATTAGGCTCTATGGCGAATTTCATTCTGATCTTTGTTTGCTTTCTGCTCGGTATTTTCTTCCGCCGCTATAAGTTTTTCCCACCAAATGCCCCCCTGGCCCTGAATCGCTTTGTGATTTATGTGTCGCTGCCGGCTCTGACATTGGCACAGATTCATCGTCTCGATCTCAATAGCAGTAGTTTGCTGATCCCGGTTTCGATGCCGTGGTTAACCTACATCATGGGTTTTGGTTTCTTTTACCTTGTGGGCAAGAAAACTCAGATGCCCAAGAAAACCATCGGCACACTGTCACTGACTGGCTCACTGGGAAACACTTCATTCGTCGGCTTTCCCTTGCTGGAAGCGCTTTACGGCGCAGGCGCCATTGCTGTCGGCATTCTGGTTGATCAGCCGGGAAGCTTTCTGATCGCGGGCACACTCGGTGTTGCGACGGCTGCTTATTATGCGGGTGGTTCTGTTCACCCGAAATATATTCTTAAAAAGATCTTCGCCTTTCCACCGTTTCTGTCATTGCTCGTGGCTTTTCCTCTGCGGGCGATCGAATTGCCGCCAGAGGCGTTTCAGGTTTTAGATCGTCTTGGCGGCACTCTCGTCCCGTTATCCCTTGTTTCAGTCGGCATGCAGCTGCATTTTCATCCCGAAATGATCAAAGCCAATTTCAAAAACCTATGCTGGGGTTTGGGCTATAAGCTATTTTTAGTACCGCTGATTTGTACGGTGATTTATCTCGGCATATTCAAACAGTTCAATCAAACAACACTGATCACTTTAGTTGAAGCTGCGATGGCACCCATGATTACATCTGGAATTATCGCTGCGGAATACGATTTAGATGTCGAGCTTGCGAATCTGATGATTGGCTTGGGAATCCCGATTTCACTGGCGACAGCGCCCGCCTGGGCGTGGGTCCTAGGCCACTGGTTTTAGTAACCCCTGAACATGATCGGCACATTCGGAATCACTGCGACGGCCGTTGAACAGCCTGGCGTCAGAGCTCCGGAGGAAGCCTGAACATAGATCGTACCACTTGCACTATAACGAACGTTACTGAACGTCGCGACCCCCGATGTAGTCGTCGCCGAACCATTCATCGTGCCACTCGCAGCACTGCTACAACCTGAGTCCGTGAAAGCGGCCAGACCGATAGCCGTATTATATGTCGACACCAAGTTACCATAGGCATCGACAGCTTGAACCACCGGCTGAGTTTTAAAGTTCACTCCCGTCACTGCAGATGATGACGGCTGAGTTGAGAATGTCAGCGTACTTGCAGCGCCCGCTGAGACAGTCACTCTTGCCGAGCAATCGGAAGTTAGACCCGACGATGTTACCTTAATGTAGAGGTTTCCTGCCTTCGTATAGTTCTGACCGCTATAAGCCGCCACGCCTGAAGTCGTTGTTGCAGAACCATTCAATGTTCCAGTTCCAGCAGATGTACAGGCCGCATTTGTGTATGCTGTCTGGGTAATCGCTGCGGAGGAGGTGGTGATAACATTATTGTTATTATCCATGACAGCGACAACCATCTGCTGCGCAAAATCCACGCCCGCCGTCGCTGTGGACGATGGTTCGGTTGTAATGACCAGCTTCGAAGCAGCTCCCGGAGAAATCACAATTGCACTCGAACAAGCTGTAGTCAGACTGCCTGATGAGGCCTGCAGATAATATGTGCCCGACTTCGTATAGCGAACTCCACTGAAAGTCGCAGCCCCCAGATTGAAACTGTTGGATGTCGAGTTGCTCAAAGTCCCACCACTGGCTGCTGTCGTGCAGGTCGCATCGGTGTAGACCGTCAGTGTGATCGTTGTTGAATAAAGATAGTCTGCAGTATCCGAAGCATCTCGGGCTGTCACAACCGGTTGCTGAGTGAAGTTCGTCCCCGCAGTTGCGGTCGATGACGGCTGAGTTGTAAATGCCAATTTCGTCGCAGCAGCACCACCGACCGCGATGGCCGACGAGCACGCCGATGTCAATGCACCGGAAGTTGCTTTCAAATAGATTGTTGTCGACTTAATAGAATAACTGACTCCCGAGAAAGTCCCCGTACCATAGACTGTTGAAGCCGTCGTACTTGTCAAACTTCCTCCTGCGGCTGTTGTACAAGTCGCATCTGTGTAGGCCGCCACCGTGATGGTGCCAGAATACGTCGGTACAACGTTGCCGTTGCTGTCTTGAGCCGAGACCGCCGGCTGAACCGGGAAGGCTTCACTCACTCGCACGGATGTTGAAGGCTGTGTCGAGAAATAAAGTTTCGATGCCGCACCCAATGGGCCCATCACAACAGTACCAACTGCCGCTGTTCCGCCATAACCTGAACCTGCCGTTGCCTGGGCTGTTCCAGAGAATGTACTTGTATTATAAGCCCCGGCGACGCGACCGCCGCCACCACCGCCGCCACTGCTCGAATAACCATTACTACCGTTGGCACGAATCGTTCCCGCGCCGGCGAGAGTTCCGGTGTTAATCCAGACACTACCACCGGAACCACCACCACCCCATACTGGAGCCGTACCGCCATTTGCAGAAATAATTCCATCAACAGTCAAAGTGCCAGAGACAATCAAGCGAATCGCGCCACCACCTGGAGCACCACCGTTACCTCCACTACCGCCACTCGAACCAAGATCGATAGGATTGATCGAAGAACCGTAAGTAGAGCCTCCTGGTGCACCGCCATTACCCGCTTTACCAGCGCCGCCGTAACCGCCGCCGGCCCCGTAAGAACCACTGCTACCTCCACCCGTCACATTTCCGGATGTATATCCCTGGCTATCGGCTGAAATCGATGAGGTTGAGTCAATCGACATATTCGCAGCAGAAATGACATAGCCATAACCGGTGATGGTATTACCTAGCATCACGATTTGAGCCGATGTCGTTAACGAAACATTTCCCGAGGCAGTGAGATTGCCATTCAACGTCAGGACGGTACCACTTCCAGTCACCGTAACTGCATTCGTAGAAATATTTCCGTTGATGGTTAACTTACAACCGCCCGAAAGAGCAATATTACCGACAGAGCCCGAGAAATCAGACGCATTCACAGAATAATTATAAGATGAACTACACGTCAGATCATTCGTCGAAGAATTTATAACGACGACGGAACCCGCCGTACCGGCGATATAACCTGTCCC
Source organism: Bdellovibrionales bacterium (assembly GCA_018266295.1). Lineage (NCBI taxonomy): Bacteria > Pseudomonadati > Bdellovibrionota > Bdellovibrionia > Bdellovibrionales > Bdellovibrionales bacterium. The sequence continues at coordinate 1,249,637 of JAFEAQ010000011.1, forward strand.
GGCAGCCGCAGTCATTGTGCCGTTAAACGTGTACGAACTAGAATAGTCGACATACACACGGCCACCACCACCACCGCCAGCGTTCCCGGCACCACTACTACCATTCGCAGCAATAGTCCCACTGCCGGCAAGAGTTCCCGCGCTGACCCACAGACTTCCGCCCGAGCCACCACCACCCCAAGTCGGAGGTGTACCCGCATTAACAGTTAAGCTTCCATTCACGGTCATTGTGTTTGAAGCAATAATTTTAATGGCGCCACCGCCTGTGCCACCGCCATTACCACCGTTACCGCCACCGGATCCCAAAAGTGTTGGTTTAATCGGTGAACCATAAGTTGAGCCTCCGATCGAACCTCCAGATGCACCACCGCCGGCACCGCCATAGCCAGCGCCCGCACCGTAACTGCCGCTGCCACCGCCACCGAGACCATTGCCCGTGGTATAACCTTGGCCATTACTATTAATATTTGAAGTGGCGTCGATTGAAATACTCGCGGCAGAAATAGTGTTACCAACGCCGCCGACAGTATCGGCATCCGCGATAATACTTGCCGAAGTAGTCAGGTTGATACTTCCGGTCGTCGTCGTCATATTTTTGAAAATCGTCAAAGCACTACTGGTGATCGTCGCTGTACCACCGAGAGTTATATTGCCACTCACACTCTGCGTGCTTGAACTCAGCATTGAAAGATTATTGACACTTAAATCTCCGCTGACCGTTACGGCCGCGGAAGAACTTAAATTCATATCTCCGCTCGTGGTTAAGTTTCCGTTCGCTGTCAGCGTGCTCCCTGAGCCGGAAACTGAAATTGAACCAAACGAGCTATTTCCGATGATCGTAATTTTACAAGCCCCAGAGATTGTCAACACACCCATTGGGCTCGCAAGATCGGAACTGTTAACCGAAATGGCGCTGGGATTGGTACAGGCGAAATCATTTGTGGCAGAGTTTAAAAGAATAACCGTTCCGACAGAGCCACCACTACCGCCGGTCCCTCCGGATGCAGATAGTGCACCGGTATAGCTATTCGCACTCGAGTAAGTCACATAGACGCGGCCACCACCACCGCCGCCGCCGCTTGAAGTCCCGTTACCACCATTGGCACGAATCGCACCCGCACCGGCAAGTGTGGCCGTCGCTAACCAAACGCTGCCTCCAGAGCCACCACCACCCCAAGTTGGTCCCACAGCACCATTTGCTGAGACAGTTCCATCAATCGTCATGGTGCCAGACGCGGTGATTTTAATTGCGCCACCGCCACTACCACCGCCGTTACCACCGTTACCGCCACCCGAGCCTAAGTTCGTTGGTCCAATCGCATTTCCATAAGTCCCACCACCAGGGCCGCCACTATTTGCATCACCACCAGGGCCGCCATAACCGGCACCGCCACCGTAGCTTCCGTTGATACCTTTTCCCGTGCCTGCGTTAGTGCCATAACCCTGACTATTTGCACTGATTGTCGAGGTCGAATCGACAGAGACATTCACCGCCGTCATCGTCGAGCCAACACCAGTACTTGTATTTCCAACAAATGTTACAAGTGCCGACGTCGTCAAACTCAAGTCACCTGTTAAATCCAAACTGCCATAAACACTGAGTACCGATCCACTGCCAGTCACAGTTGCACTCGCCGCACTCAAAGCCCCGGTCAAGTTCAATACACAGGCATTGGAAAGTGAGATAGCGCCAAGCGGACTCGGTAAATCACCCGCGCTAACAGCGATCGTTTGAGAGACGTTACAAAGGATATTGTTAGCCGCTGAATTACGAATGAAAATCGTTCCGTTATTTCCGTTCGCATAGCCCGTCCCGCGGGCAACCGACGTCGTACCGGTAAAATTATTTGTTGAGCTGTAATTTATGGAAATGCGGCCACCACCGCCACCACCACCGCTGGAAGTACCATTGCCACCGTTTGCACGAAGAGTGCCCGCACCATTCAGAGTCCCAACATCCAGCCAAATACTTCCGCCGGAGCCACCACCACCCCAGGTCGGTCCGACAGCCCCGTTCATAGTGATGGTTCCCGAAACGGACATAGTGCCACTCACAACAAACTTAACGGCACCCCCGCCTTTACCACCGCCACTGCCTCCGCTACCGCCTCCGGAGCCGAGCATCGTTGGAGAAACTGCCGAACCATAAATACCGCCGACATTAGTGTTTGAAAGAGCTGCACCGCCGGTACCGCCATGGCCTGCGCCAGTACCATAAGATCCACTAGTACCAGCGCCGCTTCCGGCTGCCGTGTTAAACCCTTGCGAGTCACCGCTGACAGTACCGCTAATATCGACACTGCCCGCATTGATGATAACACCCGTGTTCGTGCCGGTGTTTCCTTGCACGGTCAGGGTAAAACCTGAGCTCACGACAAGAGATGAAAATGTAAATGTACCGGGCTGAAATGTGACCGCACCACCGATGGTGACAATTCCACTCGAAGTATAGTCTCCGGGGGCGATTGTTCCAGAAGTCCAAGTCACGTCAGCGAGCGATGTCTCAACAGACAACAAGAGCAGGGAAGCAACCAGCCCTTGTTTAATCCATCGACGTGAGGTTTGGATTTTTTGGAGCTTCACTGCCGCTGCTCCTAGTTTTGGAATCCACTGTTCCACTGAACGTAGACCTTAGAACCTACGCGCATAAATGAGAAGATAGCATTACTGCCACTCGGAATACTGTTGGCAGGTAAGAAGTAGAAATTGCCTGATCCAGGAGTACCGGACAGAGTATCCGGTGAAGTCTGACCGAATGTACAGTTCGCAGAGAAAGTTCCTGTGATCGCGAGCGTGTAAACACCGCCATCACGCATATTCGAGAATGTATATTGAGTACCAGTACATCCTGCAGCCGTGTACTGGGTATTGCCCTTACTCCAATCGATGGTCGTACTAGAAGCATTATCCACGGAGGTACCACGGATCGTACCGGCAACTGCCATGGTATCTGAGTTTGCAGTCCCTGAGATGGTGACTTTGGTTGCAGGGGCTCTATCCGCCGTGCCTGTCGTACCAGAAGATGCCGTTTGCAAGAGAATTTGTGAACCACCCGTACCTGTTGAAGTACCACTCGACAAAGTTAAAGTACCACCGGCCAAGTTTGTACCACCGCTGTAAGCACCACCGGCAGTAATCGTGAAATCAGAGCCCGCAGTTCCTGACGTTGTGATTCTCTCAACACCCACTTTTTGCGCTGATTGTCCTGAGAATGACAAGTTGTTGTTGATCGTTGAAGTGCCGATACCAACACCGCCGGCAGAGTTAATACGCATCAACTCGCTGGGTGCAACGTCGGCAGTACTGTTACGAGCACCGAAGACCAAGTCCCCTTTACCGGAACCAGCCACGCTGGTTTGAACGAGACCCATATAAGCATTTGGATAAGCTTCAGAAGAGTAATATCCAAATCCGATTACTTGATAGCCACCGCTAGTCTGCTCCGTACCACCAATATGAAGGTATTCATTCGCGACCGTCACTGACGTCGGTGCCGAGCCTTTGATATGAACTTTCGCAGCAGGAGAAGCCGTTCCAACACCTAAGTTACCGGCATTCGAAAGCGTCATCTGCGTGGCATTGTTTGTTTTGAAACCCAAATTGTAGTTGTCATTCAAACCGATCGTGGCATTGGCACCGTAACTATTGCCGCCGTTTACATAACTAGAGCCACCACCGCCACCAAGAGCCGACCAAGTAGAGCCGTTGTTGAACTCAACAACATTGCTTGTCGTATTGTAACGAATCTGACCCGCTGTATTCGCAGGACGTTGAGCATCGGTCCCCGCTGGCAAGCGGATAGAATCCGTGCGAGAACCAATATCCAAACTAAATTGCGGATTCGTACCGATACCCACGCGGCCATTCACGTCGAGTGTCATCACGATAGCGCCTGAAGTACCAAAGTTTAAGTAGCTCGAAGCGCCACCCGTCCCGTTAACGAATGAGTAAGCAGACGTACCAAACATCAAGCTCTTGCCAGATGTCATAGTGAAATCACCTGCTGTAGACATATTCTGCGAAGTATCGAGTGTCAGGGCTGTGGTGCCATTGGTTTTCAAAGTCAAAGCATTGCCGTCATTCGTACCAAGACTTGTCGCCGCACCAAAGGAATTACCGCCGTTGACGAAGGCTCCCGAAGAACCTGAAGAAGTCGCAAGGACTGACCAGCCAGAACCGTTATTGTATTCGATATTATTATTAGAAGTATTATAACGAATCAGACCCGCGGCATTGGCAGGTTGTTGAGCTGTCGTACCACGAGGAAGTCTTAAGGCATCTGTGTTTGTACCAGCATCAATACTGTAAGAAGGAGCACCACCGGCACCGATCTTACCAGTCGTTGTGTAGATGTTGCCATAGGATGAGGAAATACTACCGTTAGCAGTCGCAATGGTACCGGTACTTGCAACGTCAATACTACCGCCAGCAAGCAGAGCAAGCTTGCTGTTCGTACGGTCGAATTTCATTTTACTAGCGTCACCAAAGCCGATGTCGCCGCCCCAGTAGTTCAAATAAAGAATACTGTTAGAGCCACCGTTGTAAGCTTGAACCGAGTCAAAGTCGATACCCACATGGGCGCCGGCATTTGTACCGATGGTCAGCGGTGAATAGCTAGAGCCTGTCGCATTGGTATCAGCGATGTGAAGAGCCGCTTGCGGACTCGTCGTGAGGATACCGATATTGCCATTACCTGTGAATGTCATACGAGTCGCATTGTTGGTTTTGACGCTCAAATTATAAGCGTCATTCAAACCGATGGTCGCATTTCCAGCAAAGCTATTACCACCATTCACGTATCCTGAGCCGGTGCCTGTCGCCAGAGCCGTCCAGGTTGAACCATTATTAAATTCGATATTGCTGTTTGTGGTATTGTAACGAATCAATCCCGCCGCCGCTGTTGGCTGCTGAGCTGTCGTACCTGCCGGCAAGCGAATGGCATCTGTTCTGCTATTAAAATCCAAAGAGTACTGCGGATCTGATGTACCGATACCGACCTTACCGGTTTGTTCAAGGCGCAAACCTTGAGTCCAAGCGACTCCACCCCAGTAGCTAAAATCTAAATCATTGGCATCAGAAGTTCCGTAAGAATTCCCGTAAGCCGTCATTGCCCAACCACGGTTATTTGAGGTCGCACCTAGCACATTGCCATCAGACCAAGTCATCAGGTTTACTTTGGCTTTTTCCGAATTGCCAGAGCCCGCCACTCCGATGGTCACTGCATTATCCGCATTGGCAGTGCTATAAACGTGTAGTTTCGAAGCCGGAGTGGCTGTGCCGATACCGAGTTTACCAGAACTATCTAACGTCATCTGAGTTGTGTTGTTCGTTTTAAACCCAAGAGTGTAAGCGTCATTGAGACCAATGGTTGCATTGCCTGAGAATGTATTGCCACCGTTAATGTACGCGGAACCTCCGCCAGAAGAGAGCGCAGTCCAAGTCGTCCCGTTATTAAATTCCACGTTACTGTTTGTTGTGTTGTAACGAAGCAGGCCAGTAGCGTTTGTTGGGCGCTGAGAAGTGTTCCCTACAGGGATGCGCATAGCATCTGTTTTATCCTGCATATCTAATGAATAAGCTGGAGCCGAAGATCCCACCCCGACTTTACCGTCTTGAGCGATACTTAAAGCCACGTTGCCAAGATTAGACCCATTAGGCACAGTCACTAAACTAATTTTTGTCCCAGAAGCTGAAGCCGTGTGATTCTCAGTTGCATCAAAACGAAGATAAGCCCCGAGTCCATTGGTGTGATTACTTGAGCGAAGAGCTCCTAATGTATCCCCATTCTGAGCATAAGTTGGCGAAGCTCTCGTACCACGAGCATAGGTTAAGTTAATTTGTGGGTTCCAGTAGTTACCACCGCTACTTCCGTAACCAGAAACTGTGAACTCAGGCCAAGAATCTTGACGGCTGACTTCCACATTGCCTTCGTTGACTTGAAGGTTTGCTCCGCCAGCAAATGGAGCAATACCCACCTCGCCTGTTTTTAAGAAACTAAAGCGAGTCGCACCGTTTGTTCTTACATTTAAATCATAATTATCGTTTGTACCAAGACTCGCTGTCGCACCAAACGAGTTTCCACCATTAACATAGCCGGAGGTTGACGTCAGAGCTGTCGCCCATGAGAGGTTCCCTAAGGCATCCGACTGCATCACTTGGTTTGCGGCTGGAGTGGTTGCAGGTAATTTTAATGAGTAGTTGGCAGTTGTCGCAGCCGCTTGCAAAGTCACAGTGCCAGAAGTTGCACCCTTCACGCCAACGCCGTAGACGTTTGCGACACCTGTGCCGTCGAGAGATAAGATCGTGTTACTAGCACCTGTTGTAGTTTTATTAACTACTACGGAGCCTGAGTTAGACACTGAAGCCACATCTCCAGATAAACTAAACGCTTGCGCAACACCTGATGCGTTACCAACCCACATTTGGCCTGCCGCCAAAGTATTGGATTGTTTTGCCATCATCGAAGCATAATCGGCGTTGCTGATAAGACCGGCAGTCACGGAGCCAGAAGCCGAAGCCATTGGGATATCGAGTGTGTGAGCCGAACCAGCAGAAGTAATCGCAGGAGCGTTACCTGCAGAACCTACTACAAAGGATTGAACATTCGCTGTTAAGCCATTCAAGCTTGTAATACCAGAACCCGCAACACCGAGTGATTTTACCGTAGTTCCATCAAAATATTTAATGACGCCTGAGTCATACCACATCTGACCGGCCACTGTTCCCGCAGTGGATCCTGAGCCAAGACCCAAATACTGACCAGCAGCAAGCATCAAACTGCCAGACATAGTATCGCCAGCTTTATTTACTGGAGTGTAACCAAGAGAAGAACCTACGGTGACCCAAGCAGAACCGTTGTTATACTCGACAACATTGCTTGTTGTATTATAACGTATGAGGCCTGTCGCATTTGCAGGGCGCGTTGCATCTAATCCTGAAGGCAGGCGAAGCGCATCTGTTCTAGAGCCCAAATCCAGAGTATAGCCCGGAGCCGACGTACCGAAACCAACATTGCCCGTGGGCCCAATAACCATTCTGTAAGTGGGGATACTTTGATCATAGATTCCGAAGAAACCAGCACCCGTAGAGTTTGCCGAACCGGTAGAAAGCAACATGTACTCGTGGCCACCAGCGCCTGAAGCCTTCAGAGAAAGGTTGGCACCGGCATTACCGAGATTCTCAAGCATAATTCCATCGTCACCAGAGTTCATGGTATATTGCAGATGCAATTTTCTGCCTGGAGTTGCAGTGCCGAGGCCCAAATTGCCACTTGAATCGAGAGTCATTCTTGTCGCGTTGTTTGTTTTAAACCCTAGCGTATAAGCATCATTCAAGCCAATCGTCGCATTACCACTAAATGTATTACCGCCATTCACGTAACCAGCCGCCGCCGCGTCCGCCGGAGTATAACCAAGAGCCGCCGTGACATCGCCAGAAGCAAGGGCAGAACCTGAAGTCACACGACCTTGAGCATCTGTAATAACCTTAGTATATGTACCAGCAGTGCCTGTATTTTTAAGTGAAAGAAGACCTGCATTCGTGATCGTTGCATCCCCTGACATTGTTAC